>CAVPCM010000012.1:0-54392 GCA_963702405.1 uncultured Actinomycetota bacterium | reverse complement strand
CTTCCTCCGCTATATGGATTTTACAAGGGACAGGGGACGGGAAGCTCGAGGTCGCCGTCGTCCTCGCCAACATCGGTCTCCTCTACCTGCTCGGCCGTGCATCGCTGCTCGGATTCCGGCCGCGGAGGCGTGAGGAAGCCCTCCTCCCCATCGTCCCGGCGTGGTCGCTAGGTTGTGCGGCGGTCCTCCTGACCGTCGTGCACATCGGATCCCCCCTCTTCGACGATCGCCGACCGGGATTGACGTCGGCTTCTCGAGCGTGCTGGGCGCGGAGCGAATCCTCGCCGGACAAGATCTGTACGGAGCCGAGGGTACAAGTACCCCGAGCTGCATCCAGATACCTATGGGCCAGTGACCTACGTGCTCTACGTGCCATTCGCGCGCGCGCTGTCCGCTCCGAACTACGCCGCTCGGGCGGCGGCCAGCGTCTTCTTCTCCTCACAGGCATCGGCCTGTTTCTGCTCGGCCGCAACCTGCGCGAAGGCGAAGAGGGAACCCGCCTAGGCTTCGTTCTCGCGTACGCCTGGGCTTCCTTCCCGTACACCTTCTTCGTGACGGCCTGGGCGTACAACGACGCGATGGTCGCGCTGTTCCTCGTCGCCGCGATGCTTGCCATCGCGTCCCCTCGCTCCGCGGGCTCGCCGTTGGCCTTGGAACCGCTGCGAAGTTCGCGCCGGCGGTGGTCGCGCCGCTTTTCCTGAGGGGCGCTGGCGACTGGTCGCGCCGCGCGACTCGTCTACACGGCGGCCTTGACGACAGCGATCGCGGTCGCCTTCGCGCCGTTCGTTCGGACGGCGGCCTGCAGGAGGTCTACCAGAGGATGATCGGCTGGCAGATCGAGCGTCAGGCCGGCACAACCATCTGGGGTCAGTATCCGAGCGTCGAGTGGTTGAGGCCCTTGACATCTGCGTCCCGCAGTCATCGCGTTCGCCGTGGCGCTCGCATTCGTCCCGCGTCGTCGAACGCCGGTCCAGGTCGCTGCGCTCGCCGCCGCCGCCCTTCTCGCCTTCGAGCTCTCACTCGGTACTTGGCTCCCCTCGTACGTCGTGTGGTTCGCGCCGGTTGCATTCGTCGCGTTCTTCGCCGGAGGATTCCAGGACTCGGCCGAGTGCAGCACAGGGCCCGGTGTGATGCCCTCGACCCGGAAGGCCCGCCACCGAGCTCGATTCAGGCGCTGGCCTCACGCCGCCGCAGAGTCATCGCATCGAGGGAGACAAGGAAACGGCATTCCCGCCGAAAATCGTGCGCTCGTCGGATGCTCTGTCGCGGGGTCCGAGGATGGAGAGGACTCCTCCGCACCCTTCGTATCGTCAGGCCGTCGAGCCGGCCCGGCTCGCATCGTAGGCGATCGTGACGCGGACCCGATCATCCCACCGTTCCGGCGATCGACGAACGATCCGACTTCGCGATCCCCCCGGTTGCGGCGCGGATCTTGAAGGTCGCACTGTGGTTCACATCCGCTGTCGTACTCGTCTCCTTCGTGAGCATGGCGGCGCACGCCAACGACCGGTTTGAGGTCGGCTGGGTGCAAGGGACTCGGATGGCCCTTGCCCGGTACGCGAACGACGGAACCCTCTTCCCGCCCCTGTACGACGGCATGAACTTCGGCGGTACCCGGTTCATGCCGTTGCCCGTCCTGCTCCACGCCGGGATCGCTCGTCTCACGCGGCGAGTACCTACTTTCCGGGAAGATCGCGAGCTACCTGACGTCGGCGATCATGTTCGGCTCGATCTTCGTCCTGCTGAAGAAGATGGGGATGTCGGAACGAGATGGCCGTGGCCCTCACGGCGGCGACGGTCGCCACCTTGGCCGGCTTCCAGGACGCTGTTGAGTATCCAGGGGGACGCCCTGCCTGTCGTGTGGCAGCTGGGAGCAATCGAATTCGTCGCCGAGAAGCCTGAGAGAAGGTCGGTGATGATCTCCGGCGCGTTATGTGTTCTCGCCATCCTGAGCAAGCTGAGTGCCGTTTGGGCCCTCTTCGCGATCGCCGTGTGGCTGTTCGTGCGTCGCCGTGATGATCTGGCATGGTTCATCGGGTCGTTCCTGTTGTTCCTTGCACTCTCGCTCACGGCCCTCCAGGTCGCGAGCGGCGGTCGGATGTTCGCCAGCTTGTACTGAACTGTCTCTCGCCGGTGTGTCGGGGCCGGGCAGGATCGTCGGTGTCCATTGCGCGCCATCGGCATGGCGTCGGAGGCCGGACCGCGTATCTCGTACTCGTACCGTTCGCCTTGGTCGGAGCGGTTCTGTCGATACGCGGGAGATGGGGCCTGTACCCCATCGCCCTTGGTTTCTCGGTGTTGACCCTCCTTGTCGTCCTGCTCGATGAGGGCGCCTTGTCGAATCATTTCATCGACGTGACCGTGCTGTCCGCCATGGCTGTCGGGCCGCTCGTGGCGGCGCGGAAGGGGAGCGCGACGACTCGAGCCATGATCGCCGCGCTGGTTGGAAGCGCCCTGGTTTGGGGGATGCTGGCGTTCGTTGGCGTGACTCTCAAGCCGCAGGTGATCGGAGCGATCAACACAATCAGGAACAGACCAAGCCCCAACGACCGCATCCACCCTTCCCGGCTTCCGGATGGATCCGCCCCGGAGACAGCATCCTCACGGGGACCCGTACGTCGCTCTCGCGTCCGATCGATTTCCACCGGTATCCTGGACGCCTGGGCGCTGCTCCGCTTGGAGCATCGCCATCCCGGATTATCCGCGACCTGTCATCCGGATCGAGCGGAGAGAATTCGACCGGATCGTCGCTCAGCTACAGCCTCGACTTCCGGGGTTGGTATTCGGAGGTGCACCTCGGTCGCACGATCTATCAGCGATCAGGGAGAACTACCAGCTCGCGGAAGAGTCTGGTGGGTACTTCATCTACGTGCCGGCCGTTGACTGAGGCTTGGCGGCAGGTGGGGAGTAGGTCCCGACACTTCAGGACGGCGGCGTTCGTTATGGTGTTGCCCGCTGAGAATCAGTTGACCTGCATGGAGCGAGCGTGGCGGACGTCCTCATCAGATCTTCCGGAAAGGATTCCGCGCAGGATCGTCCTGTCGCGGTGCAAGCCCAGGATGTCGTGCGTCACTTCGGCGCGACCCGCGCGCTGGATGGCGTCTCCCTGCAGGTTCGCGAGGGCGAGATCCATGCGCTCCTCGGCCCCAACGGCAGGGAAGACCACGCTCCTTCGGTCGTTCACTGGTCTCGTCGAGCCGAGTGAGGGCACGATCAGGCTCCGGGGGTCCCCTCGGAAGAGCTGGGATCCGCGGCTACGGACTGTTCGGATTCGTCCCGTCGGGGGATCGTTCCTTCTACCTGCGGATCTCGGGGTCTCGAGAATCTCGTCTTCTTCGGCAGGCTCTACGGGCTAGGAAGCGAGAGCCTTCGCCAGGGCGTGGGAGTGTCTGGAGCGCCGTCGGTTTGGAGGAAGCTGCACGATCCGGGCGGCCTCTACTCCCATGGGATGCAGAAGCGCCTTTCGGTCGCTCGTGGCTTGTTGAGTGACCCGGTGGTCCTCTTCGTCGACGAAGCGACCCACGACCTGGACCCGGAGGGCGCACGCCGCGTCCAGGACCTGATCGAGGAGGCTGCCTCGCGTGGGACAGCCGTGGTGTGGGCCACGCAGCGGCTCGACGAGATCCGTGGATTCGCCGATCAGGTCACCGTCCTCGATCGAGGGACCGTCCGATTCCTCGGGAACGTTCCCCGAATTGATGGCGATGCCGGAGGTCCGACGGTACGTCCTTCATCTCGATGGCGAGACCTCGGTCGGCCCGGATGTCGTGACCGCTGCGAACGATGTTCTCTTCCCGATGGCCACCGTGTCGCTCGTTGAAGACCCTCAGGGCGGCAAGAACTGTCTGCTCGATCTCCAGGACGGAGCGGTCCTCGGCGATGCGATCTCGGCCCTCACCACCGCCGGCATCCGCGTCCTCGCCTGCCGTGAAGATCGCTCGGGGATCGAGACCGCGTTCCTGAATCTCACGAAGAAGGCCGGCGGAGACCGACCGATGAGCCTGACACCCGCATCGAGCGGCCGGTTGAGAGCCCTGAGTGAAGACCTCGTCAAGGTACCCGCCTTCTTCCGCCGAGATCTGCTGATCCTGTGGAGCTATCGAACGGCCTTCTTCTCCGACTGGATCAACATGCTCGTCCAGGTGATGGTGTTCTTCTTCCTCAGCCGCATCATTCCGACCGACCGTCTTCCGGAGTACGGAGGTCGACCCACCACGTACATCCAGTACGTGACGGTCGGCATCGCACTGACCGCCTTCATATCCATCAGCATCAGTCGGGTGACAAGTGCGGTGAGCACGGAACAGAACCAAGGCACACTGGAGGCCCTGTTGATGACGCCCACGGCGTCCTCGACGATCCAGCTCGGGTGGGTCGTCTACGACCTCCTGTATGTTCCGTTGCGAACGGCTGTGTTCCTCCTGCTGATGAGCGTGGTGCTTGGAGTGACGTCTCTCCGGCCGGATCCTCCCCACGGTGGTGATGTTCATCCCCTTCATCCCGTTCATCTGGGGTCTCGGACTCATCAGCGCGGCGGTCATCCTGACGTTCCGCCGCGGTCAGGCCTCGTTGCAGATATGGGCAGCGATCCTCACCCTGACCTCGGGTGCCTACTTCCCCGTCGAGTACTTCCCGCCATGGCTCCAGGCGATCGCCGAGAACAACCCGATGACCCAGGTCCTCAACGGCGCCCGTGAGGCACTGCTCGGGCATCCGACTGGTCCTTGGTATGGAACGTCGTACCCCCTCTCCTTCCCCTTGCGGTCCTCACCATCACGCTCGGGTCTCTCGCCTTCCGAATGGCGCTGACGAGAGAGCGTCGGCGGGGAACCCTCGGGCTGTACTGATCCAGGGTGCCCAAGGCAGGGTCTCGTAGACGTGACGGAAAGCGCCGGCCGCCTCGGGCATTCACCCAGATCTGACACGCCTCGTTCGCATGGCGCGCTCCACCGAACCGGTCCGATGGTTGCGTTGTTGGTCGCGTTCGTCCTCACGCGGGCCGCGGGTGCATGGCTGGCCCACCATCCTCTTCAGTACGGGAACGACATGACCAGCGACGTCGAGCTGTACGAGTTCTGGGCCGAAGACATCGTAGATGGGGGGAGGCCGTATACCGACGTACCGGTCCAGTACCCGCCCGGACTGCTTCCTTTCATCCTGGCGCCTGAAACGACCGGAGACCTCTCGTCCTACCGAACATCCTTGATCGGTCTCATGCTCTTGATGGATGCGCTCGGGCTGATCGGCCTCGTCCTGATCGCGGATCGCCATGGATCCTCGCTCGGGCCGTGGATTTGGGTGGTCGCTATCCCCTTGATCGGACCACTCGTCTACTTGCGGCTCGACCTCGTCCCCGCCGTGGCGACGCTCTGGGCTGTGGAGCGAGCTTCGCGAGGCGCGTGGGCCGGCGCCGGAGCTTGGCTCGGGCTGGGGGTGGTGGCGAAGCTGTATCCGATCCTCCTCCTGCCGATATCCTTCATCTGCTCTCCAGAACGTCGTCGGTTCGTCGTCGGTGCCGTGGTGGTCCCGGCCTTGGCGCTTCTTCCCTTCGTTCTGTCTCCCAGGGGTTTGGTCCGCAATGTTCTCAGTACCACGCAGGAAGGGACGTGCATATCGAAAGCACCTGGGGCTTGCTGCTCCTGGTTTCCTCGAAGCTGGGATCGAACGTCTCCCTGCACTTCGGCGCCGGTCCTTCAACGTTCTTGGTCCTGGCTCGTCGGGCGTGAAGATCGCTGCTCTCGTCTCGGTCGTCCTCACGGTCGGGCTATCAGCTTGGTTCGCCGGTCGAGTCCTTCTCCGAGGGGAACGGCGGGGTTGGCCGATCTCATGTACGCCACCCTCGCGATGAGTGTCGCCTTGAGCACCGTCTTTTCGCCACAGTTCGTCCTCTGGCTGCTCGCGTCAGGAGCTGCGGCGTTGTGCTCATCGAACACGTCTATCCGCATGCCGGTGCTCTTGCTCGTTCCGATCGCTGTGCTCACGCAGTGGCTCTTCCCGTTCGCGTACGGTCACCTCCTCGCGATGGATGCGAGAGGCATGCTGCTCCTCGCCACACGCAACCTGCTCGTCCTCGCGTCAGGTTCTCTCGCATTCCTCTTGCTCTGGAAGAAGCGGAGTCGGAGACCCGTAGGAAGTCTGGGCGTTGGCAACCACCGCTGAAGCGGTCATGACGATCTGCAAGCTCTAAGGCTGTCACAGACGTTCGACATCTCCACAAGACACCGCCGCGAACCCTTACGCCACGAAGGTCTTGTAGGACGCGATGATCTTCCGGATCGCGGGCAATGCCTCAAGCGGATCCGAGTGCGCAGAGAAGCGAACCGTGATCGCTTGGTTCTCGTCTGGGCCCTGGATGGTGACGGCGAGGAACCCGACGGGCGCGCCGGTCGCGTGGGTCGCTTTCCCTCCAACCATCAGGAATCGGACTCCCCCTGGCGTCCGTTCGATCCCGCCGGTAACGAGCTTCGCGTTCCGGTAGGTGTCGGTAAGACTCTCCACAACTCGAACCGAGGCCTCCTCGAGCGGACCCGGCGGTGCAACGCCGAACACCATCACGACGCCGCCATCGGAACTAACGAGGCGAGCTGTCTCTTCGGATCGCGAGAGTTGCCAGCTGTCCGGGTAGGAGAACCTGTACCCGGCTTGAGCGTTCACGTAGACCTCGAGCCCTGAACGCCCATCCCCGGATTCCGATACTTCGTGTCCCGCTGGCGCGTCGATGGCAGGAGGGGCAGCCTCGATAGGGCCAGTGGAGACGCCCTTCATTGAGGCACGTGGAGTCTCTCCCGCGGCTCGGATCAGGGTGACGACGGCCACGACGAGCATGACCGAGAAGGCTGCTGTCAACAGGGTCTGGGTTCCCGTCAGGACGCCGTGGCCGGTTCGTCCGTCGGATCGGTCGGCCAACCTGTCTCGCCCTCGCGGGATCCCGTCGGTGAACCGGTACCACCGCTCCCAGAAGCGACCAGCCAAACTGTCTCGCCCTCGCAGGATCGGATCGGTGAACTGGTACCACCGCTCCCAGAAGCGATCGGCCAACCTGTCTCGTCCGCACAAGATCGCGTCGGTGGATGGGTACCACCAGTCCCGGAAGCGATAGGCCAAGCTGCCTCGTCCGCGCGAAATCCCCTCGGTGAACCGGTCCCACCGCCCCCAGAATCGATCAGAGAACTCGGCCTGACGGTCGACGATGTGAGCCAGCCATCCCTCGGGCCTCACGATGACTTCCGTCGCTTCGCGGGACGACGCACCTCAAACAGTCCCCATCCCGCTCACCCATCCTCGGCGGGCGGATCGATGTTCGACCGACGCCTCCCGGCACGGATCGCGAGTGTTCCGGAGACCGCCAGGATGACGCAGATCTGAGCAAGGGAAAGCGCCTCCAAACCAGTCAAGGCGAGTGCGCCGACGATCGAAGTCAGCGACTGGACCAACGGGCCTCCGATGGCGTGAAAGGTGGATTCGCACGCGGATGGATCGGATCCAGGGCAGGTGGACGCTTCTTCGGCCTGTCTGGCCGCCGCGTCCCCTTGAGTCTCCGCATCCACGAGCACGCCGCCTGAAACGATCTGGCTCTTTCCGCTGATGGACCCTCCCAGCCCTCGTCCTGCAGCTTCAGAGGCAGACCATCGGAACCGGAAGCCTCCCCAGGACCAATGAGCCCTGTGGATGCCGTCACGGCGGGGACCTCGGTCGTCGGGGCCGGGGCCTCGGATGCGGGGTCGGAGGTTAGCTCAGGCGTCGGGTCGGGAGTTGGCTCGGCGTCGGGTGGGGGTTGGCTCGGCGTCGGCTCGGGCGTTGGCTCCGGCGTCGGCTCGGGCGTTGGCTCGGCGTCGGGTCGGGCGTTGGCTCAGGCGTCGGCTCAGGCGTCGGCTCGGTTTGATCGGATGTCTGGACAGAAGCATCTATCGTCCCGTTGAGGGACGGGCGAACCTCCTCCGCGAACGCCGCAGGCGCGATGGATCCCAGCGTCAAGACAGCTGCCAAGGCCAATACAAGCCTGAGCCAGTTACCGCGTCCCCTCCAACGCCGCATGTGCTTACTCCCAATCCATGGAGCTCGCTGTGGTTCCGCCTGCTGTCAACCGCGCAACCTTAGTAACTCCTACTGGCATCCCCCGGTGACTCTCCTGGCCTTCGAGTCTTGAGCATTGCACTTCCGGCGCATAGCCGCAAACGAACAATGTCGTGCGAAAGAGCCGCGAGAGCCGATTCCTTTTCAGGCTTCGCGCATCAACATATCTTGGATGGGTGGCGGATGTGCTCAAAGCGTCTCGTGCTCGACGAGTCGGTGCTCTGTCTGGCCCGTGTGTGGCTGGTTACCGCCCCTCAGCTCCAAACAGTTTTCAGCTGGGTCATGCTGCTTTCCCCGGTGATCGCGGTATCGATCTTCTGGCAAGCAGTCGCCGGTCTCCAGCCAGCGCGGCATGACTCCTGCCCCAACGGCCGCGCCGCCGTCCCAATCCCCTCGGCGCCAGGAGGGGCGCCTGATGGTGTGGCTGGGTGTGGTGATGGCGGCAGCGCTCCTTCTCCTGTCGTCAGGCACCATCACCGGCGCGGACGGGCCGGCGGTGTACGAGGTTGCCAAGTCGATCGTCGAAGAGCACGACCTCACCATCCAGGGCCCATTCGGCTACCGCGGTGCTGACGGCCGCCTCTATGACATCCACGGATTCGGACTCGCTGTGATCAGTACCGTTCCCTACGCCGCGGCTCGCCCAATTGCGTTCCTGACATCGAATCCGGAACTGATGACCACAGCCGCCGTCGCATCCACGATCCCGATCGTCGCCGCCCTCGTCGTCGTGGCCATGTTTGCCCTGTGTCGGAGGCTGGGGAGTGACCGTGGGGCCGCGCTCGTCGTTGCCGTGGGAGCGGTGGTGGCGACGTACTTCTTCCCGTACTCGAAGGACTTCTACAGCGAACCCCTGGCCACTCTGTTCGTCGTACTGAGCATCCAACAGACCTTGGCGAGAAAGCCGGTCGGGGCAGGGCTGGCGCTGGCGGGCGCCGTGATCACACGGCCTCAAACGATCGCTCTCATCCCGATCGTTCTCTGGTTCGTATGGCGAGACCAGGGCGTTCGGGCCCTCCTTCAAACAGGGGCCCTGGCAGCGAGCGGGGTCGCCATCGAGGCCTGGTACAACTTCGCCCGATTCGGTGATCTTCTGCAGTTCAATCCCTTGCAAGGGGGATTGAACTTCGGGGGCGCGTGGCTGGAAGCCGCGATCAACCTGTTGTTCTTGCCGGCGAAGAGCGTGTTCCTGTTCGCGCCCGTCGCGCTGCTCCTCGCCCTGGGACTCGCGACATTGTGGTCACGCTCGCGGGCCGGATTCTGGCTGCTGACCTGGAACCTCGTCCTGACGTTCGCGATCGCCGCTGCGTGGCCAGCTTGGGATGGGGGGTACGTCTGGGGGCCACGGTTGCTGATTCCAGGGCTGATACCTGCTCTCGCATCACTCGCACCCTGGATGAGCGATGGGGGGCGTGGTCGTCGGAACGTGATGATCGGCGTACTCGTCCTGGGCTTCATGGTGAATCTGCCCGGAGTGCTGGTCTCTACGAGGGGCCAATTGGCGGCCATCACTTCGCCCCACGGGCCGACGGTTCTTCGACAGTACGAGCTCATAGGACCGGCGTTCCGGTCCACCCAGGCTCGCCTCTCCGAACATCTCAGGCCGGAGCGCTATCTGGACTTCTGGCAGGTGCAGATGGTGCAGTCAGCGGGCAAGGGTGGACTCGCGCTGGCCGGTCTCCTCTCCGCCCTCTTGCTGGGAGTGTTCTGGTGGGCGCTGGGACGATTTCGATCGGTCTGGGCGCGGATCGATCAAGGAGCCTCGGAGTCCGATCCAGTCGGTGAGCGTGCCGGCGGCTACCGCCGATGACAGAAGGCTGCCCCAGAAGCTCGCCGCGCAGTACGCGATCTCGGGATGAGAAGGGTCGTTGAGAGCTACACGGAGAACAGGTGCTCCGCGATCTGGATCCCGTTAAGCGCGGCGCCCTTGCGGAGGTTGTCCCCGCACGCGAACAGGAGCAGCGCGTCGTCGTGATCGGGTGCCTGGCGGATGCGACCCACCAGCACCTCGTCACGGCCGGCGGCCTCGAGGGGCGACGGATAGACGCCGTTCGCCGGGTCGTCCCGGAGCTCGACCCCGGGTGCCTCGGTCGAGGAGCGAACGGGCTTCCTCCGGCGTGATCGCTCGTGAGAATCGGGCGAGCAGAGACACCGAGTGGCCGACCGGAACCGGGACACGGACGCAGGTCGCCGCCACGTCGAGGTCGGGGATGCCGAGGATCTTCCTCGACTCGTTCACGGTCTTGATCTCTTCCCCGGTGGAGCCGTCCTCGGCGAACGAGTCGATCTTCGGGAGGACGTTGAAGGCCATCGTCTTGCCGAAGACGTCGCCGACGGGAAGGGCATCGAGGTCCGGCCGGCCGAGCTCCTCCACCTGGTCGTGGAGCTTCTCGACCTGCTCGGCGAGCTCGCGCGTCCCGTCACGCCCCGCGCCCGAGACGGCTTGGTACGACGACAGGACCAACGAGCGGAGACCGGCGGCGCGATGGAGCGGGGCGAGCGCCATCATCGCCACGATCGTCGTGCAGTTGGGAACGGCGATGATCCTCGGCGATCCCTCGAGCGCCTCCGGGTTCACCTCGGGCACGACGAGCGGTACGTCCGGTTCCATGCGGAACGCGGATGACTTGTCGATGCACACGGTTCCCGCCGCGGCCGCCTCGCGCACGAACCCCCGTGCGATCGACGCGCCGGCAGCGGAGAGCGAGAGATCCGCGCCGCGAAGCGCCTCGAGCGACAGCTCCCGGATCGCGACCTCACCACCGCCGAACGGGATGGTCCGGCCCGCGGACCTCGCCGAGGCGAGCGGGACGAGCTCGTCCACGGGGAACGCGCGAGCCTCGAGGATGCGCAACATCTCGGTGCCCACGGCACCGGTGGCGCCGACGACGGCGACCTTCAAGACCCATACGCTCACCCTAGCGCCGGCACGTCGAGGCCGAAGCGCGCGTGCACCACCCGGAGCGCGCGCTCCGCGTCCGCCTTCCGCACGACGCACGAGATGCGGATCGGAGAGGTGGAGATCATCTCGATGTTGATCCCTTCCGTCGCGAGCGCATCGAACATGTCCGCCGCGACGCCGGGCTGACTCTTCATCCCGGCCCCGACGAGCGAGATCTTCGCGACGCCGTCGTCGACCGACCAGTTCCGTGCCTGCACCTGCTGCGCGATGCCGCCGATCGTGGATTCGAGGCTCGAGACGTCGGCGATCGGCGCGGTGAACGACAGGTCGGTGGCCCCTTCGTGCGAGACGTTCTGCACGATCATGTCGACGCTCACGCCGACGCTCGCGACCGCCTTGAACAGCGCGGCGGCGACGCCCGGCGTGTCGGGGATCCCGTCGAACGTCACCTTCGCCTCGTCGGTCTCGAGGGCCACCCCCGAGATCAGGACGTCTTCCATGTCGTCGTCGACCTCCTGCACCCAGGTGCCGGGTGCCTCGTCGTCGAAGGAGGACCGCACGTGCAGCCGGAGGCCGCTCCTCCGCGCGAGCTCCACGGAGCGCGATTGGAGCACCTTCGCCCCCGCCGCCGCGAGCTCGAGCATGTCGTCGTAGCCGATCCGCTCGATCAGCCGGGCCTCGGGCACGATCCGTGGATCCGCGGTCATCACCCCGCCCACGTCCGTGTAGATCTCGCAGACCTCGGCTCCCACGGCCGCCGCCATCGCGACGGCGGTGAGGTCCGAGCCGCCCCGTCCCAGGGTGGTGATCTCGTAGGCGGACGAGAGCCCCTGGAACCCGGCGATGATCACGACGTTGCCGGCCTCGAGGGCCTCGAGGATCCGCTTGGGCCGGATCTCGATGATCTTGGCCTGACCGTGTGCGGTGTCGGTGATGATCCCGGCCTGCGAGCCCGTGTAGCTGGCGGCGCGGCACCCTCGGGCGTTGATCGCGATGCCCAGGAGCGCCATCGCGATCCGCTCGCCCGCCGTGAGGAGCATGTCCATCTCACGGGGGTCCGGCTCCGGCGCGATGTCCTTGGCCATGCGCGCGAGGTCGTCGGTGGTCTGGCCCATCGCCGACACGACCACGATCACGTCGTTGCCGGCGTCGCGCGCCTCCACCACCCGGTCGGCAACGACGCGGAGCCGATCGACGCCGTCGACCGAGGTCCCGCCGTATTTCTGCACGACGATGGGCATGGGGCGAGCGTAGCAGTGCGTCTGAGGGCGACCGGTCAGGCTGGACGGACCGCGTCGACCTCGTCCACGAGCCCGAGCGCCTCGCGCAGGAACCGCACCTGCAGCAGGAGCAGGTTCTCCGCGACGGACTCCTCGGTGGTCATGTGCGTGATGCCGGAGAGCGGCACGACCGAATGGGGCCGCCCTGCCTCGGTGAGCGCGCGGGACATCCGCAGCGTGTTGGCGACGAAGACGTTGTCGTCGGCCAGGCCGTGGATCAGGAGCAGCGGCCGCGTCAGGTTCGGCGCGTCCTCGATCAGCGAATTCCTTCTATAGGTATCCGGCTCCTCCTGAGGATGTCCCAGGTACCGCTCGGTGTAGGCGGTGTCGTACAGCGCCTGGTCCGTGACCGGCGCTCCGGCCACGGCGGCGTGGAACACGTCGGGGCGACGGAGCACCGCCATCGCCGCCAGGTAGCCGCCGAACGACCAGCCGCGGATCCCCACGCGGTCGAGATCCAGGAAACCGAAGCGCTCCGCCGCGGCGTGGAGTGCGTCCACCTGGTCATCGAGCACCGGCCCGGCGAAGTCCCGATAGACGGCGTGCTCCCATGCGACGCCGCGCCCGGGCGTTCCCCGCCCATCGGCCACGAGGACGGCGAAGCCCTGATCCGCGAGCCACTGAGGCTCGAGCGTCGCCCGGTAGGCGTTGAGGACCTTCGCGAAGTGCGGCCCCCCGTACGGATCCAGCGATCACCGGGAGAGGGGATGGAGGCTCCGCCCCTCCCGGCGTGAACACGGCCACGCGGATCTCCCGGTCGCCGAGGACGCCGAACGTGGGGTGAGCATCGATCACGGGCGACTCGACGTGGGAGCGGATCTCCGCGAGCTCGGCGCCTGAGCGGAGCACGACGGCCCGACGCATCCGCCGATCGGCGAGGTCGGAGACGAGCACCATGACGTCGCCGGCGCGGGCGGCGGTGTGGACGCCCGGCTCGGTGGTGAGACGTTCCGGACTCCCGGCCCCGTCGCCCGTGACCCGCCAGACGTGCAGCTCGGTGGGATCGTCCTGCGCCGCGAAGAGGATGTCGTCGCCGACGTCGAGGACCGACACGACCTGGAGACCCACCGGCGTGACGGGCTCACCGTCCAGCGTGATCCGATGGGTGTCCTCGCTCTCCTCCACGAACACGAGCCGTCCGTCCGACAGGCGGTCGGGCACACCGGTGACGATCGTCTGCCAGTGCTCCGCGGTGTGCTCGAGGAGCGTCTGCGTCTTCCCGGAGTCGGGGTCGACGTCGAGCACGAGCCAGCGCTTCTGATCGCGGGACAGGACCAGCAGGGTGAGCGGGCATCGATCGTTCCACGTCACCTCGACGAGGTACGGGAAGGCGTCGCGGTCCCAGTCGACGTCCACGCGCGAACCGTCGAGCTCGAGGATCGAGAGCGACACGTCCGCGTTGTCGGTCCCGGCCTGCGGGTACCGAACGGCTCGGGGCGGCGCATCCGGATCCACCGGTGACGCGATGTGCCACACGCGCACCCTCCGTTCGTCCACGCGCGCCGCCGCGATCCGTTCTCCGTCGGGCGACCACCAGAACCCCCGGTGGCGATCCAGCTCCTCCGATGCGGCGAACTCCGCGATCCCCCAATGGACGTCCGGGTCCTCGTCGTGCGCGAGGACCCGGCTCGACCCGCTGGGCCTTCCCCGCGCGGGAAGGTCCTGCACGTGGAGCGCGCCGTCCACGACGTAGGCCACGCGGCGACCGGTGGGATCGGGCCTGACGTCGAACGCTCCCTCGGCGGCGTGCTCCAACGGGAGCGCCCCACCGGCGACGAGGTCCGCGACGTGCACCCGGCCTCCGAGCACGAACGTCGCGAAGGTCAGCCCGCCGTCGGCGTCGTAGGTCGTGACCCCCGTCATCTGCTCGCGCATCCGCTCGCGCCGGTCCCGCTCGTCCTGGGTGAGCTCCTGCCTCCCGTCGACCGCCGAGGGATCGAAGATCAGCCGCTCCTCCCCGGTCTCCACGTCGAACACCCAGAGGCAGCCTTCGGGATCGTCCCCGGCCTTCGATCGGATGAACGACACCCGCGACCCGTCCTCGGCCATGCGGAAGCTCCGAGGCGCCCCGAGCGTGAACCCTCGGGTCCGTGCCTTCTGCCGTGGGAACGAGTCCTCTGCCAACGCCGTCTACCCCCTGTCACAGCCTCGAGATCCGAGGCATGGTACGAGCGGAACGTCACAGGAGCCGGCGACGGCTCCCTGGAGAACGGATATCGGAGCCAGATATCGGAAGAGCGTTGGCGGATCAGCGCAGCGACAGCGAGCTCCTCATTGCGTCGGCCACCGAGCCGGGCGTGTTCACCGAGCTGTACCGGCGGCACGCGGAGGACCTCCTTCGCTACTTCGCCCGGCGCACGCTCGATCCGGAGACGGCGGCCGAGCTGACCGCCGAGACGTTCGCACAGGCATTCGCATCGAGGACGACCTACCGAGACACGGGGGCGAACGGCGTGGCATGGATCTACGGGGTCGCGAGGCACCAGCTCGGCCGGTTCTTCCGGGCGGGCAGGGTGGATCGCGCCGCGCGTCGTCGTCTGGGGATGCCGGAGCGAGATCTCCCGCCGGCCGACTACGAGCGGATCGAGGACCTCATCGACTTCGCGCCGATCCGCGGCGCGATCGCCGAGGCGTTGGAGTCGCTCCGCGACGACCACCGCGACGCCCTGCGTTACCGCGTGATCGAACAGCTGTCGTACCCGGAGGTCGCGCGGCGCCTGTCGTGCACCGAGGACAACGCTCGGCAGCGCGTGAGCCGCGGTCTGCGACGGCTCGGGGTCGTGCTCCAGGAACGCGGGCTGCAACCGGCGACGGAGCCGATGACGGAGAAGGAGACATGAACACCGAGATCGAGATCCTGAAGAGCCTCGAGGGCGACCTGGAGGACGTGGCGTCGCGCGAGAGGATCCGTCTCCAGCGGACCACGCTGCAGGGTTCCATCCGGCGGAACACGGGTCGTTCGTGGATGAAGGTCGCCGGGGTCGCCGCCGCCTTCCTCGTGGTCGCAGGATCGATCGGGTTCCTCGCCGGTAACGGGGGCGGATGTTGGCCTCCAGCGACGAGGCCGGCGGCCAGGCGTCAGCGTGCGGTCGGCCGGGACGGGTCCGACGATGCGGCTGAGGACGGCAGCGGGCTGGGCGCGGCACCCGAGCCCGCACAGCCGAGCCTCCCCGATCCCCGCGGACGACTCGGAAGGGGCCCTCGGCTTCGACGAGAACCAGGAGTCTTTCGGCGAGCGCGATTCGGCCGACGGCGGCACAGCAGCAGGACCTCTCGAAGATCGTCCGGGACGGGCAGGATCGGGATCGTCGTGGACGATGGCGCGTTCGGCGATTCGGTCGGCGAGCTCACGTTCATCGCTGAGCGTCACGGTGGCTTCGTGCTCTCGTCCTCGACGAGCAACGAGCGCTCGGGAACGTTCGTCCTTCGGATCCCCGAGCGACAGTTCGATCAGGCGAGGAACGACATCCGTGGCCTCGCCACGCGGGTCCGGTTCGAGGAGGTTCGCGGCGACGACGTCACCGCGGAGTTCATCGACTTCCAGGCGCGGCTCCGCATCCTCCAGACGCGGCGGGAGCTGCTGTTCGACCTGTTCCAGCAGGCCGACACGACCGACGAGATCCTCCGGATGTCGAGCCAGCTCGACGACGTCACGCTCCGGATCGAGCAGATCCAGGGTCAGCTTCGATTCCTGAAGGACCAGGTGGCCGAGTCGACCCTCCGCGTCTCGATCCAGGAGCGGAACGCTCCCGCGGTCACGGGGGAGCCTGACGTGGACAACCCCGACCTGGGTTCGTCCTTCGACCTGGGCGTGCAGGGGTTCCTGCGGATCGTGGGCGCCGTGATCGTCGGCCTCGGCTATCTGATCCCGATCACCGCGCTCGCCGTGGCCGTGTGGATGGCCGTGTGGTTCGTTCGTCGACGCCGAGCCATCAGCTGACCTGGTCGAGTTCGCTGCGTCTGTGGACGAGGCGCGGCATCATGGGCATCATGGACGACACGCATCACCGAGACTCCGAGATCACCTGAACGCATCGACCTCGGCGAGGGTGCCTCCATCCGCCTCCTCGTGCCCGAGGATGCGCTCGTCGTCTTCGAGACGGTCGATCGGAACCGCGAACGCCTGCGACCGTGGCTCGGATGGGTCGACAGAACGCTCGGCCCGGAGGACACGCGCGCCTTCATCGATCTGACGATCTCGACCCAAGGCCGTGAGTTCGCCTACGGGATCTATGTCGATGACTCCTTCGTCGGCGCGATCGGACTCCACACCGACCCGGAACATCGGAGCGCGATGATCGGCTACTGGATCGACGAGGAGCACGAAGGGCGAGGGCTCGTGACGAACGCGTCGCGTGCCCTCACGGAGGTCGCGATCCGAGACCTCGCGATGCATCGCGTATGGCTCACCGCCGACCCGAAGAACACCCGGAGCTGTGCCGTCGCCGAGCGGCTCGGGTTCCGCCTGGAAGGGATCCGGCGAGAGGACACCTACCTTGACGGGAAGTTCCGCGACACGGCGCTCTACGCGGTCCTCGAAGACGCGTGGCCGGCTGACGGCCGCTAGATCTCTCGCCGACCTTCGAGGGCCTGCGAGAGCGTCACCTCGTCCGCGTACTCGAGGTCGCCGCCCACCGGGAGACCGCTCGCGAGCCGGGTGACGCGGATGCCGGCCGGCTTCAGCAGCGCCGCCACGTACATCGCGGTGGCGTTCCCCTCGAGGTTCGGGTTCGTCGCGAGGATCACCTCGGTGACGTGATCGCGCTCGACGCGGTCCAGCAGCTCCTGCACGCGCAGATCGTCGGGCCCGATGCCGTCGAGCGGGCTGATCGCCCCGCCGAGGATGTGGAACCGCCCCTTGTGCAGCGCCGCCTTCTCGATCGTGGCGGCGTCCTTCGGCTCCTCGACCACGCAGAGCAACGTGCGGTCCCGCGATTCGTCGCGGCAGATCCGGCAGAGGTCGCCTTCCGCCACGTTGCCGCACTCCCGGCAGAACGCGATCCGGTCCTTGGCCTGCACGATGGCCGCGGCGAGGCGCTTCGCGTCCTCCGGCGTCGACTTCACGAGCCAGAACGCGAGCCGCTGGGCGGACTTCGGCCCCACGCCCGGCAGGCGGGCGAGCTCGTCGATCAGCTCCTGGATCGGACCCTCGTACACGCGATCAGCCCTCCGGCTCGGGTTCGTCGGACGGGGTGGCCCCGAGGACGTCCTTGAGCCGCTTCAGGGCTTCTTCCTCGCTGGGCTCCTCGACCTCCTCGACGAAGGCCGCGGCGGCGGGCTCGGTCCCGCCGGCGTGGGCTTCCCGCGTGACCAGTTCGATGCGGGGACGGATGCCGAAGAGATCGCCGAGGGCCGCCTGGAGCTTGTCCGCGCGCGCCGCGACCTGCCGGAGGTTGTTGCGGAAGGACGGGGGGAACGCCAGCTCGAGGCTCTCGCCGTCGAAGGCGGCAGGGGTGGCGCTCTCGAGGAGCGCGCGCAGCACCGGCTGCTGGTTCTGGCTCAGGTGGTCGAGCACTGACGTCCACGAGCGGCGGAGCATCGCGACGTCGACGCTCGCCGCGCTGGCGGCGTGCGGAGCGTCGCTCTCCGCGGCCGGCGTGGGCGCCTCGGGCGCGGGGATGCCCACAGCAGGCTCCTCGACGGCCGCCGGAGCCTCCTTCTCGGGCTCCGGAGCTGCGACGGCGGCCGGCTCGGACGCCTCCCCCGGCCGGGCGGGCGCTGCCGGGCGCCGGCGCCGCGTCCGCGGAGGGGACGGTCGAGCCGGGCTCGAGGTTGGCGAGGCGTTCCAGCCGCTCCAACCTCGACAGCGTGCCCGCGGGCGACGGATCGGTCTCGGGGATCGTCGCCCGCACCAACGCCAGCTCGAGCGAGAGGCGTGGCGACGTCGTCCATCGCATGTCGTTCTGCGCCGCGAGCAACAGCTCGATGACCCGAGCGAGCTCGGACGCCGTGAACTTCTCCGCCTGGATGCGGAGGCCTTCGTACCCGTCGGCGGGGATGTCGAGGAGGTCCTCCTGTCCCGGGGCCGTCTTCACGAGCAAGAGGTCGCGGAAGTGGGCGAGCGTCTCGTTGGTGACGTTGCGGAGGTCCTGCCCGTCCTGGACGAGCCGGTTCACGACCTCGAACGTGGTCCGCGCGTCGCCGACGGCCACCGCATCGGCGAGCTCGACCTGCACCTCGCTCCGCGGTGCGCCGAGCAGCGCCTGGATCGCGGCGTCGTCGACCTTCTGACCGCCGAGCACGCCGGCTTGGTCGAGCAGCGAGAGCGCGTCCCGCGCGGAGCCCTCGGCGTGCCGCGCGATCGCGTGGGCCGCGGAATCGTCGAGCGTGACACCTTCCGACGCGGCCACCTTCAGGAGGAGCTCCGAGAGTCCCTCCATCGTGTGCCGGCGGAAGTCGAACCGCTGACAGCGCCCGACGATCGTGGCGGGCATCTTGTGCGGCTCGGTGGTGGCGAGGACGAACCGAACGCCGGCGGGCGGCTCCTCGAACACCTTCAGCAGCGCGTCGAACGCTTCACGCGAGAGCCGCTGGGCCTCGTCGATGATGTAGACCTTCTCGCGGCCCTGGACCGGCGCCGTGGGCGCCTTCTCCCGGAGCTCGCGCGCGTCCTCGACCCCCCCGTGCGACGCGGCGTCGATCTCCACCACGTCGAGATGCGTGCCCTCCCGGATGGCGATGCACTGGTCGCACCCGCCGCAGGGCTCGGCCGTGGGTCCGGTGGCGCAGTTCACCATCTTCGCGAGGATCCTCGCCGTGGACGTCTTGCCGGTCCCGCGGGGACCGCAGAACAGGAACGCGTGATGGAGGCGGCCGTCCCGGATGGCGCCGGTCAGCGCGCGGACCACGTGGTCCTGGCCGAGGACCTCTCCGGGGGTCTGCGGCCGGTACCGCCGGTACAGCGCCTGGTGCTGCCTGTCCTCCGCCATCTCCCCCCGCTCCCTAGCCCTCGTCACACGAAGGTGTGACCGTGCACCCACCGTCGACACCGTGAGACTCGGCCGCTACCCGACGACGGAGCTCCAGCCGGGCTCACCCACGGCACCCGCCGGTTCACGCTTAGGGCTGCTTCCTTCCGGACCTGACCCGGTTCGCGTTCCGGCGTCGCGTGGGACCCGACCTTCGACGCTCCGTGCCGGGGCGCTCCGGACCCCCCGGGCCTCGGGCGGGGATTCAGCCCCGCTGAAGCGGATCGCGGGTACAGGGCACCGCTAGCTCCCCGCCTAGCACGGTCACACGCGGCGAGTATACGAGGGGCCTCCGACGTGGCGGGTCGACCTACTCGGGGCCGTCGACGTTGACGACCGGTTCGCCCTCCCCCGCACGGACCACCACGATCGCGGCGGATCCGGTCGAGGGATTGCTCTCTCGGTGCACGACCTGCTTCCCGACGAAGACGAAGTCCCCGGGGCCGGCGTCGAAGGATTCCGCCCCGCCAGCGCCGAACTCCATCCGGAGTGACCCGCTGAGGACGTAGATCGAGCTCTCGTAGCTCCCGTGGTGGTGCCAGCCCGAGACCATGCCGGGATCGGTCCGGACGAAGCCGGCCCACATCCCTTCGGTCTGGACCGCCTGCTCCCTGGTCATCCCCGGCGTCGGTTGGCCCTCGACCCGCTGCTCGGGAGCGACCCGGTGGATCGTGCTCACACGGACACCTCCTCTTCGCGATCATTCGGCTGCGATCGTCTGGCTGCGATCGTCTGGCCCTGCGCATCATGCATCCGTGAGGGGAACCACGCACGGGGGTCCGACGTCCAACCCCCGTTCAGCCGGACGAGCAGGCCTCCCGCCCGCTCCCGCCCCACGGAGGATCTGATGACGATGTCGACCCGTTCCCGGCTCTCCCTGCTCCTCGCGATCGCCACGCTCGTGGTCGCCGGCATCTTGGGCTCCCAGGGTGTCAGCGCCGGTTCCCCTGGAACCCCGCTCGACGGATCCGAACCGGGATCCGGCGGCGGCTTCGACGACGTGGCAGGGATCTGCGTCGCACCGGACGGGGCGAGCGGTGCGGCGACGGACACGGACTGCGACGACACGATCGACGATCCGGTCGTCGTCGACCCCGACGAGTGCGGCGAGAAGGTCATCGGCACCGGTCCGGACGCCGCGGTGAGCTCCACCCCGTGTCCCGGCGACGAGCGGCCGGTGGTCACGGACCCCGATCAGGGTGCCAAGCTCGTCGAGCCGACTCCCGGGATGGCGGACGTGCGATCACACATCTTCGACCACGTCTTCGTGAACGATGACGGAACGAGCGTCACGGTCTTCTTCTGGAGCGGCGTCGAGCCCTGCTACGTCCTCGATCACGTGGACGTCGACGAGGGCCCCGGCGCGATCACGATCACGCTGTTCGAAGGACACGACACGAGTGCCGGCGACGTGGCGTGCATCGACATCGCGCTCCTCAAGAAGGTCGTGGTCCCGCTCGATGCGCCGGTCGGAGACCGGCGCATCGTCGACGGCGCCGCCTAGCCCTACCGCGCGATCCAGACCTCCCAGTCGGAGACCGGCCGGAACCCGAGGGCCGCGTACATCCGCCGAGCCATCTCGGACGGCTGGAGCCACGCGAGGTCCGCACGATCCTCGAACGCGCGGCTCGCGCGGAGCGTGAGGGCGGCACCGATCCCGCGCCGCCGGGCGGCCTCGACGACACCGACGCCGAAGATCCCCACCGTGTCGTGCAGGAGGTAGGCCGATGCCTCGCCGACCGGCTCCCCGTCGATCCACGCCGTGAACATCCGCACGCGATCGTCCTCGAGCATCCGAGGGCCGACGAAGCGCTCCGCGATGTCCCGGGGCGTTCCGAACGTGGCGACCTCGACGGCTCGGACCGCCTCGAGATCGTGGTGCTCACGCGCCTCGCGGATCTCGATGCCCGGAAGGACGGGTTCCGATGCAAGCCCGCCGATCGGTGCCGCCATCGTGGGCCACCCGTCCACGCGCTTGAGCCCGGCCGCCCGGATCGCCTCCTCGACCGCCGGATGCCGGCCGACCTCGACCTCGATCCCGAAGAAGGGATGTCCTCGCCCCCGGAACACGGCGCGTGCGGCCTCCAGCGCCGTCGGCGCGTCGTCCGGCTCCCGGATCACCCGGGTCCCGTTCAGCTCCGACGCCGGGAGGTTCGAGAGGGAGACAAGGAGGCCGTCGACCTCCAGGGTCTCTCCTCCTTCCACGACCTCGGCGCGCACCCGCTCGCCCTCCAAGCCCGCGGCCGCGATCCGATCGGTGAGCTCCATCCGGGCATGCTCCCACGCCGCTAGCCTGCGCGGATGCTGCCGATCCGCTGCGTGATCGTCGACTTCGACGGGACCGCGTGTCTCCACGACGTGGGGGTCGATCTGCTCGCTCGCTTCGGGACCGACGTTTCGCGGAGCGGAGAGCTCGCGGGGATCGACGAGGCCTTCGAGGCCGGGAGTATCGGCCTCCGGGACGTGCTGATCGCGGAGGCCGCGACCCTCCGCGCGGGCGATGACGAGCTGATCGCATTCGCGCTGGCGCACTGCCCGCTCGACCCCACGTTCGCGCCGTTCGTCGCGTGGGCCGAGAACCAGGGCGTGCCGATCACGGTCGTGTCGGACGGGTTCGGACTCCACGTTCGCCCGATGCTCGCGGCGGCCGGGCTCGGGCACCTCCCGGTGGTCACGAACACGTGGGATCGAGGCACGCTCGCGTTCGGTGCGGCCCATCCGGTCTGCGTGGGCTGCGGCACGTGCAAGAAGCAGGCCGTCGAGCGAGGGCGTGAGGCGTACGGAGCGGTGGCCTTCGTGGGCGACGGCGTGAGCGACCGGTTCGGCGCTCGGTACGCCGACGTCACGTTCGCGAAGGACGAGCTCGCCGAACACTGCCGACGTGCGTCGATCCCGTTCCTCGCCTACGAGGACTTCGACGGCGTCCGGACGTCGCTCGAGGGACTCGACGCCGCCGCAGGACCGCTCGGAGGCGAGCCGTGTCCCGGCTGGCGCGAACCGGCCTGACGCGAGAGCGGTGGCCGAGGGATTCGAACCCTCGAGGGAGTCATCCCCCCTACACGCTTTCCAGGCGTGTCCCTTCGGCCGCTCGGGCAGACCACCGAGACGAGTCTACCGAGGCGATATCGCCCACCGATCAGGCCGTCTTCGTCGCGACGAACGCCGCGTACCTCGCCTGGCCGGTCGGCGTGAGGTGGAAGCCGTCCGCCGCGAACCAGAACGGGTGGTCGCGGCTGAAGAAGAACCAGTTGACGAGCACGGTGTTCGCGCGGCGCTGGGCACACGCGGCCAGCCGCTCGTTCTGGGTCGCGCGGTACCACCGCGGGATCTTCAACGTGACGAGGTAGAGCGTGCGGTTCGGGCCTGCGAGTTCGGAGATGCGGTTGCAGTCGGCCGCCTGGATCAGGATCCCGTTGTTGCCCAGAT
Source organism: uncultured Actinomycetota bacterium (assembly GCA_963702405.1). Classification (GTDB taxonomy): domain Bacteria; phylum Actinomycetota; class UBA4738; order UBA4738; family HRBIN12; genus JAJNBA01. Next base: position 31,743 of record CAVPCM010000012.1, on the reverse strand, counting down.
GGACGATCACCTTCCGACGAAGCCTCCCCGCCGCCTTCAGCTGCTCCACGAGCGGCACCGCGTCGCGGAACTGACGCGAGACGGTGGCGTTCACCCGGGATCCCCGGGCGACGAGCTCGTCCTTCGCCCCGAGCATCACCGAGTCGCCGATCGCGAGACGCCCCGGCGGGATGCCCGCGACCGCGGGCGTCGGCGTGAGCGCGATCGATCCGATCGCGACCACCGCGAGCAGGAAGCGGATACGGGGCATCTCTTCAGGGTATCGAGGGGCGGGCCCGTGAGAGGCCCGCCCGGATGGCGGAGGCGGCGTGATTCGAACACGCGAGAGGCGGATTAGGCCCCTAACCGCTTTCGAGGCGGTCCCGTTCGTCCACTCCGGCACGCCTCCGTCGACGAGTCTAGCGGGCGAGCCGGGGCTGGGCGCGAGCGTGACGGCGGACGGACGATCGTGCGAGGATCCACGAACGTGGATGCGAAGAGCCTGGAACGTGTGCCCCTGTTCGCCGGTCTCTCCCCCAAGGAGCGCGAGAAGGTGGCCCGCTGGGCCGACACCGTCGATCTGCCGCCGGGCAAGCATCTCCTCGACGAGGGCCGGCTGCCGCACGAGTTCTTCGTGATCGTCGATGGAGAGGTCGAGGTGCTGCACGACGGGAAGCGTCTCGCGACGTTGGGCCCCGGCGACTTCTTCGGAGAGATCGCGCTGATCGAGCACGGGCGTCGGACCGCCTCGGTCGTCACCACGGCACCGACCACCCTGGCCGTGATGAGCCCGGCATCGTTCGCAGCGATGCGGCGTGAGATGGCGGAGGTCGCTCTCAGGATCGACGACGCGATCCGTGAACGGCTGGAGCGCTAGCGCCGCTCCAGGAAGAACGACCGGAGCAGATCGCCGCACTCGTCGGCGAGCACGCCTCCGGTGGACGCGACCGCGTGGTTCAACCGCGGATCGTCGAGGAGGTTCCCGAGCGATCCGGCGAATCCCGCCTTCGGATCGGCCGCTCCGAACACCACCCGGTCGAGCCGCGCGAGAACGGCGGCGCCGGCACACATCGCGCAGGGTTCGAGGGTCACCGTGAGCGTGCACCCTTCGAGTCGCCACGAGCCGAGGGCCGCGGAAGCGGCGCGCAGGGCCAGGATCTCCGCGTGCGCGGTCGGGTCCCCGTCGAGCTCGCGTCGGTTCCCCACCGCGGCGAGCACGTCATCGCCTCGGGTGACCGCGGCGCCGATCGGCACGTCGCCGTGCTCGAGACACGTCCGTGCCTCCGCCAGCGCGAGCCGCATCACGCGCTCGTCGTCCGGCTCCGCGGTCAGTCCCACCCCAGGGCCTCGAGCCGCTCGTCCGAGATGCCGAAGTGGTGCGCGATCTCGTGCACCACGGTCTCGGCGACCTGGGCGCGGAGCTCCTCGTCGTCCTCGCCCGCCTCGGCCTCGATCGTGGCGCGGAACAACGTGATCCGATCGGGCAGCGCTCCCACGTAGAACTCGCGTTCCGTCTGCGCGATCCCTTCGTAGAGGCCGAGGAGGTCGGGATCGTCGTCGGGCGGGTGGTCCTCGACGACCACGGCGACGTTGTCCATCGCCTCCTGCACCCAGCCGGGCAGCTCGTCGAGGGCGTCGGCCACGAGCGACTCGAACCGACGGCGGGAGCGGTGCGACATCGCCTGTAGCCTACGTCGCATGCCCGGCGGGCTCAGCACGGACCTCTACGAGCTCAACATGGCGGCGAGCTACCTGCGCCGTGGGATGGACGGGCTCGCCACGTTCAGCCTCTACGTGCGCGACATGCCGAAGCAGCGCGGCTTCCTGGTCTCGGCGGGCCTGGAGGACTGTCTCCGGTTCCTCGAGTCGTTCGTCTTCGAGGAAGAGGAGCTCGCGTACCTGCAGGAGATCGGCTTCGACGACCGGGCGATCGAGGACTTCCGGACGGTGCGCTTCGAAGGGGACGTGTGGGCGATCCCCGAGGGACGCATCGTCCACGCGAAGGAGCCGATCGTGGAGGTCACGGCCCCGATCGCGCAGGCACAGCTCGTGGAGGCGGTGCTGCTGAACCAGGTGACCCTCCACACCACGCTCACCTCGAAGGCGGCGCGATACGTGATCGCCGCCGAGGGCCGGGCGCTCGTCGACTTCGCGTTCCGGCGGGCGCACGGCGTGGAGGCGGCCCGGGCGGCGGCGCGTGGGAGCGCGATCGTGGGGTTCGACGCCACGTCCAACGTCGAGGCGGGGCGCGAGCTGGGACTCCGGGTGACGGGGACGATGGCGCACTCGTTCATCACCGCGTTCGACGACGAACGCGAGGCGTTCCGCGCGTTCGCGGAGGATCACCCGCACCGCACCACGTTCCTGGTGGACACCTACGACACGATCGGGGGCGTGAAGAACGCGATCGACGTGATCCGCGAGATGGACCCTCCCGGCGAGGTGGGCGTGCGTCTGGACTCCGGCGACCTGGATCGGCTCTCGCGCGAATCGCGACGGATCCTCGATCGCGCCGGACTGGAGGCCGCGCGGATCTTCGCGAGCGGCGGTCTCGACGAGCACGAGGTCGCCGAGCTGGTGCGCGCCGGGGCGCCCGTCGACGCGTTCGGGATCGGGACGCAGCTCGGCGTCTCCGCCGACGCTCCGTACGTGGACGCGGTCTACAAGCTCGTGGAGTTCGACGGGCGACCGGTGCTGAAGCTGTCGCCCGCCAAGGCGACGGCGCCCGGGCGCAAGCAGGTGTGGCGGGGACCGTCGGAGGACGTGATCGGCCTCCGCGACGAGGCGGCGCCCGGCCCGAACCACGAGCCGTTGCTGGAGCCGGTGATGCGGGCCGGGCGCCGCCTCGCCCCCGCACCCACGATGGAGGAGATGCACGCCCGCTTCGCGAGGGATCTGACCGCCTTGCCGGTGAAGGCCGCGCGGCTCACCCACCCCGAGCACGTCGTAGCGCATCGGACCGAAGCGCTGGCCGCGCTCACCACCGAGACGGCGGAGGCGGCGCGCCGGCGGATCCGTTCGAGCGACTGACTCAGGCGGTGGGCAGCCACGACGGTCGGGCCGCTTCGAACGCCGCGATCTCGTCGGCGTGACGCATCGTCAGGTCGATGTCGTCGAAGCCCTCGAGTAGGCACCATCGCCGGAAGTCGTCGAACGCGAAGGACTCCTGGACCGAGGGCGCCGTGACCGCGAGGGTCTCCAGGTCCACGACGATCCGTGTGGCCGGGTCGTCCAGGACGGCGTCCATCAATGCCCGCACCGACTCCTGCGGCAGCTCGACCGGGAGCAACCCGATCTTGCAGCAGTTGTTCCGGAAGATGTCGGCGAAGCTCGGCGCGATCACGGCGCGGAACCCGAAGTCCTCAAGCGCCCACGGCGCGTGCTCGCGGCTCGAGCCGCCCCCGAAGTTGGCCCCAGCGATCAGGATCGAGGCGCCGGCGTAGCGCTCGTCGTTCAGGACGAACGACGGATCCTTCCGCCACTCGTGGAAGAGGAACGGGCCGAAGCCCGTGCGCTCGATCCGCTTCAGGAACTGCGCCGGCACGATCTGGTCGGTGTCCACGTCGGAACGATCGAGCGGGACGGCCGTGCCCTCGATGCGGGTGACCGGCTCCATCTAGAGGTCCTCCGGTGTCGTGAAGTGGCCCGCGATCGCGGTGGCGGCCGCGACGGCCGGCGAGACCAGGTGCGTCCGCCCACCCTTGCCCTGTCTTCCCTCGAAGTTCCGGTTCGACGTGGAGGCGCTCCGCTCGCCCGGCTGCAGGATGTCGGGATTCATCCCCAGGCACATCGAGCACCCCGCGCCGCGCCAGTCGAACCCGGCGTCGACGAAGATCCGGTCGAGGCCCTCGCGCTCCGCCTGTAGCTTCACGGCGACCGAGCCGGGCACGACCAGCGCACGGAGTCCCTGGGCCACGCTGCGTCCCTCGACGACCCCGGCGGCCAGGCGGAGATCCTCGATCCGTGAGTTCGTGCAGGAGCCGATGAAGACGGTGTCCGGCCGGATGTCGCGGATCCTCGTCCCCGGCTCGAGCGCCATGTACGCCAGAGCGCGCCGGGCGGCGTCGCGCTTCGCTTCGTCCTCGAAGGAGTCGGGCTCGGGAACGGCGTCGTCGATCGTGACCGACTGGGCCGGGTTCGTCCCCCACGAGACGTGTGGGCGGAGGGCGGTGGCGTCGATCGTGACCTCCGCGTCGAACGTCGCGCCGGCGTCGGTGGGGAGTGAGCGCCAGTCGTCGAGAGCCCGCTCCCAGTCGGCGCCCGACGGCGCGTGCGGCTTGCCCTCCAGGTAGGCGAACGTCGTGTCGTCGGGAGCGACCATCCCCGCGCGGGCGCCGGCCTCGATCGACATGTTGCAGATCGTCATGCGACCTTCCATCGACAGCGCGCGGATCGCGGAGCCCCGGTACTCGATCACGTGGCCGACGCCGCCTCCGGTCCCGATCCGGTTGATGATCCCGAGGATCACGTCCTTGGCGCCGCACCCCGCCGGCAGGTCACCGTCGACGGTGATCGCCATCGTCCTGGCGGGCGTCTGCGGGATCGTCTGCGTGGCGAGCACGTGCTCGACCTCGCTCGTGCCGATGCCGAACGCCAGCGCGCCGAACGCGCCGTGCGTCGACGTGTGCGAGTCGCCGCAGACGATCGTGAGACCCGGCTGCGTGTAGCCCATCTCCGGTCCGATCACGTGCACGATCCCCTGCCCCGCCGATCCCCATGGGTAGAGCGTGATGTCGAACTCCTTCGCGTTCGTCGCGAGGGCCTCCATCTGCCGAGCGCTCGTCCGATCGGTCACCGGTCCGTCGGTCGTGGGGACGTTGTGGTCCATCGTCGCGACGGTGAGATCCGGCCGGCGGACGGGGCGCCCGGCGAGCCGGAGGGCCTCGAACGCCTGCGGGCTCGTCACCTCATGGACGAGATGCAGATCGACGTAGAGCAGATCCGGCTCACCCGCCGCCCGATGCACGACGTGGCGCTCCCAGACCTTCTCGGCCAGGGTCTTCGGCTCGCCCCGGGTCTTCGGCTCCGCGAGCGTCTGCGCCACCGTTCCGTCGACCTCCTGCGACCAGAACATGGTCCCTCAGCTGCTGTTCCACATAGTGGAACTCAGTCCCGTATAGTGGAACAGGATGATAGCAGGGCCAGACGACCACCAGGAACCGGACCGTGCCCGGTTCCAACGCGACGTCCGCGACGGCGAACTCGTGCGAGCCGGACGTCTCGGCCAGGCCGAGGACCTCCGCCGGCACCCCCCCACCAGCGGCGTCGGCGTGCTCGACCGGTCTGTCGCGATCCTCCGCGCGGTCGAGGACGGCGCCCGGTCGTTCACCGACATCGTCGACGCGACCGGCCTCACCCGTTCCACCGCCCACCGCCTGATCCAAGGTCTCGAGGACCACGGCTTCCTGCTCCAGATCGGCGGTCTCGGCTACGCCCTCGGGCCCCGCCTGCTCGCCCTCGCCGCCAGCGCGTCGCGGGATCTCCCCCTGCGAGAGCTCGCGCACCCGTCGCTCGAACGCCTCGCGCGCTCCACCGGCGAGAGCGCCCAGCTGTACGTCCGAGACGGCGACCGACGGGTCTGCATCGACGCCTCCGAGTCCGAGAGCGAGCTCCGCACGATCGTGGACATCGGCGCCTCGCTCCCGCTCACGAAGGGCTCGGCGGGGACGGTCTTCCTCGCCTGGGCCGGCGCCGCCCGATCGCGCCCGCCTCGTCGAGACCGCCGACGATCCCGATCGGCTGGAACGCAGGCTCGTGACGACCCGCCGGCGCGGATGGGCCGAGAGCGTCGCCGAGCGGGCGCCCGGCGTCGCGTCGGTCAGCGCGCCGATCGTCGGGCCGGACGCAGCCCTCGTCGCCGTGGTCTCCGTCTCCGGGCCGGCCGCACGTCTGGGATCGCTCCGCGCGAAGCGCTACGCGCCCGCGGTGATCGAGGCGGCTCGGGAGATCGAGGACGCGCTCGGCGCCTAGCTACCAGGCGTAGGCCTCGGGAGCCGGACCGCCGGGACCGGGGAAGATCTCGTCGAGCACCTTCAGGACGTCACCGTCCAGCTGGACCTCCAACGCGCGGAACGAGCTTTCGAGCTGCTCCTCGGTCCTCGGGCCGATGATGGGCGCGGTCACGGCCGGCTGATGCAGGAGCCAGGCGAGCGCGACGTCCGACGGGCGCTCGCCGAGGTCGGCGCAGACCTTCTCCCATCGCTCGAGCCGATCGCGGTCCTTCTCGATCTCGTCCTGGAGGTACTCGGAGGAGCGACGGCCCTCGTCGACCTTCTTGAGCGCGCCCGCGAGCAGTCCGCCTGCGAGCGGGCTCCACGCGATCAGGCCCATCCCGTACTCCTGGAGCGCGGGGATCACCTCGAGCTCGATCGTTCGCTCCGTCAGGTTGTACAGCGATTGCTCGGTGGCGAGTCCGACCGTGTGCCACTTGCTGGCGATCTCGTTCCCTCGGGCGATGTGCCACCCCGCGAAGTTCGACGACCCGACGTAGAGGATCTTGCCCTCGCTCTTGAGCTGATCCATCGCCTCCCAGATCTCGTTCCACCACGCGTTCCGGTCGATGTGGTGCATCTGATAGATGTCGAGGTAGTCGGTCTGCAGACGCCGCAGCGAGCCCTCGCATGCCCGACGGATCGCGAGCTTCGACAGCCGTGACTCGTTCGGCCAGTCGGCCATCTGCCCGTAGACCTTGGTGGCCAGCACGACCTTCTCCCGCCGGCCGCCGCCCTTCGCGAACCAATCGCCGATGATCCGCTCGGTCGAGCCCACTCCGAGATGCCGCCCGTACACGTTGGCGGTGTCGAAGAAGTTGATGCCCTCGGCGATCGCCGCGTCCATGATGCGATGCGACTCATCCTCCGGCGTGTGGGGCCCGAAGTTCATCGTGCCGAGGCAGAGACGAGAGACCACGAGCCCGAGCCGGCCGACGTGCGTGTACTCCACGGGCGGAGTTTACGCCGGTGTGATCGAAGGCTCCGACGCTTCGAGCGAACCGTCCCGCTCGGGTCCGCGGGCCCCCCGGATGTACATGAAGGCCAGGGTGACGGCCCCTCCCACCACCCCCGCCCAGATCAGGGTCGCATCGTGCCCGATCGCGTCCGACAGCGGGCCGACGATCGCGAACGAGAGCGGAGCGCCCCCGACGGAGATCATCCAGTCGAGCGAGAACACCCGGCCGAGGAGGTGCGGCGGCACCAGCCGCTGGACGAGCGTCACCCACACCACCACCAGGACCGTGATCGACCCCTCTCCGATGAACGCCACCAGCATCGCCTGCCAGAGCTGCGTCACGAGGCCGAACCCGGCCACCGCGAACATCCCGAGCGCCCAGGAGAGGTAGAGCAGTGTGACGGGCCGGCCGGGGAGCGAGCCGCGTTGCGCCATGACGACGGCGGCGATCACCGACGCCAGCCCGCCCGCGCCGAACACGATGCCGAGGTCGCTGGCGGACCCTCCGAGATCTCGCGTCACCACGACGGGCAAGAGGTTCTCCCACGGGCCCCACGTGCACAGCAGGCTGACGGTGGCGGCGACCATCGCCAACCAGAGCCATCGCTGCGTGCGCACGTAACGAACCCCTTCGCGGAGATCGTCCAGCGGCGAGGAGGTATCGGCGGGGTCGCGTGGCTGGTGACGCGCGCGCATCAGGAGGATCGCGACCGCGCTCACCACGAACGTCATCGCGTCGGCGAGGAACGCGAGCGCCGCGCCGTCGAACGCATCCACGAGGACCCCGCCGAGGAGCGGCCCGATGAAGAACATCGCGATCGGGCGCATGAACAGACCCAGCGAGTTCGCCTGGACGAGCAGATCCTCCGGGACGATCGACGGCACGATCGACGAGAACGCCGGACCGAACAGCGCCATCCCCATGCCGTAGAGGATCGCGAGCGCGATCAGCAGCGGGACGGTCAGGATGTCGAGCATGGCGAGGACGCCGATCGCCCCGATCGCCACGAATCGGATCGCGTCGGCCGCGATCATCAAGAGGCGACGGTCCACGCGATCCGCCAACACACCCGCGCCGATGATCAGGGTGACCTGCGGGAGCAGCACCGCTCCCTGGACCAGCGCGAGCGTCGAGTTCGACCGCCCGAGATCGTCGAGGACGAGCAGCGCGAGCGCGATGATGTAGATCCCGTCGCCGATCATCGACACGGCGAGGCCCGTCCACATCAGTCGGAAGTCACGCACCCGCAGGGGCTTCAGGACCCCGATCCGGTCGCGAAGGGGGGTGGGCTGCGACATGCGGCTCAGGATAGGGCCGCCGTCCGACCCCGGGCCTCACCGCCAGTCGACGGTGACGACCTCGATCGGATCGGAGATGCCCTTCACGGTCACCGTCCGGGAGTCCTTCGTCGGGAACTGCCCGCCGGCGGCCGTCTCGGCGCTGGCGACGATCTGACCTCCCTCGGCGAGGCCGCCGATCCGGGAGGCTTCGTGCACTCCCTTGCCGGTGAAGTTCCGTCCGACCATCGTCGCGTCGGACGCGTGCACGCCGATCCGCACCTGCGGCGCGAACCCGGCGCTGCTGCGATGTTCGGCGAGCCCCCGTTGGATCGCGGCCGCGCATGCGAGCGCATCGTCGGGAGACTCGAACGCCACGAAGAATCCGTCTCCGGTCGCGGTCACCTCCTCGCCGCGGTTCGCGCCGAACATCGCGCGGAGCGTCTTGTCGTGCCAGGACAGGAGCGACTGCCACGCCTCGTCCCCCATCGCCTCGAGGAGGCTCGTCGACCCGACGATGTCGGTGAACATGAAGGTGCGCTGGACACGCTGGGTCGGCGCGCGGCCGCGGAGCTGCCACGGGAGCAGCTCCGCGACCTCCTCGAGGACGATCGCGAGGGTGGGACAGGCGAGCGCGGCCTCACGGAGCTTCTCCTCGTCGACGCTGGCCGCGTCCGCGACGCCGGCCTTCGAGAAGTCGCCCCGGTGCCAGTCGAAGGCCGTCGGGGCGATCGTGATGCAGTTGCCGGCACCGATGCAGCGGGGCCGATCGACGCGTGCCCGGAGCATCTAGTCGGCCCTCACAGGATCCTCGACTGGAACGCGAAGGCCGTCGCGTCGGCTCGGGACGATGCGCCGATCCTCGCGTACGTCGCGGCGAGTCGCCTGGTCACTTCGTTCGTCTCGACGCCGAGGCGAGCCGCGATCTCATCGTTCGAGAGCCCCTCGACGACGAGCTTCAGGAGCTCCACGTCATCGTCGTCGACCGTCGCGACCGGATCGGCGTGTTCGTGGCGGGTGAGCGAGGTGCCCGGCTCCACCGCGAGCGTGGCCAGCGCGCTGCCGACCGGCCCTCGGAACCAGCGCGCCCGCACGTCCTCGTCCACGATCCGGTTCGCGATCACGGCCGCCTGCAGCCCGAGGTAGCCGAGGACCCCGGCGCGCTCCTCGTCCGTGCCCGCCGACGCGATCGCCTCGGCGACGGGCAGGAGAACGTCGAGGTTCAGGTCGTCGTGCATCGCCTCTTCCAAGGCGGCAGCCGCCGATCGGGCCGACTCGACGGCGACCTCCGGCTGCTCGCGCGCGAGCGCGACCGTCGCGAGAGCCGCGTCGGCCCTCGCCCCCCAGGGAGCGTGACCCGGCAAGAGCGGGAGCAGCGCTTTCGCGTCGGCCGCCGTGCGTTCCGCGAGCGCGAGCAGCTCCTCGTCACCCTGCGCGCGGCCCACGGACGCGGCCGCGAGAGCCAGGATCGATTGGGCCTCGCATCGGTCCGCCGGTCGGCCCTGCTCGATCGCCAGCCGCACCGCCTGCTCCAGGTGGCCGCGCATCCTGTTCCCCTCGCCCCGCGCCGCGCAGAGCAGGCCGCGCCAGATCTCGAGCTGCCGCGCCCGCTGCGGGGTGGGGCTTTCAGCCGCGGTCTGCGTCGCGCGCTCCAGCCACTCGTCCGCGGCGTCGACCTCCCCCATCTCGAGGTGCGTGAGCGCGGTCCCGCCGGCCGCGAGGAACTCCAACTGACGGTCGCCGATCGCCCGTGCCTGCTCGTGGGCCTCCGCGCCGCGGGAGAGCGCGAGGTCCGGGATCCCCTTCGCTCGGGCGAAGACGTGAACGCCGTAGAGCATCTGGAGCTCCGCGAACGCGCGCTGGCTCTCGCTGGTGAACGAGGACCGCTGGGTAGCCAGCCGCCGGATCTCTTCGATGTGGCGGGCCGAGTCGGCGCCGATGTGGATGTCCGGCGCCCAGCTCACGTACGCCATCGCGATGATCGAGGCCATGATCCCCTGGCGGTCGCCGAGCTCCTCGAACAGCGCGAGCGCTCGGTGCAGGCGCTCGCGGGCCGAGTGCGCGAGCGGCGCGATCGGCAGCTCGGCGAGCACGTCCTCCAGGAGCTCGCCGCCGGCCACCCGCTCCATCACCGCGGCCACCTCGCCCGTCCGGATCCGCTCGACGAACCAGGCGCGGACCCGACCGTTCTCGATCACGGCGAGCTCCCGGATCACGGCGGCGAGGGTCGCCGTCTCCCCCAGCTCCTGGGCGAGCACCTCGGCGCGGCCGTACGCCTCCTCGGCCGCGTCGAGGTCCACCTCGGCGGCGGAGGGCGCGAACCCCTCACCGATCCCGGCATGGACGAGCGCCTGCCCGAGCTCCACGCACGCGGCGAGCTCCGCGGACAGGTCGCCCCGCTCGACCGCCTGGGTCCGCACCCGGGAGGCGAGCTCCGCGGCCCGCTCCTCCTGCTGCGACAGCCGCAACGCCGCCGCGCGCCGGAGCGTGACGTCCAGGTCCAGGCGCGGATCGCCGAGCGCTTCCGCGAGCGCGGCAAGCTCGGAGAGCCCTTCCAGCCGGTCACCCGGCCGGCGCAGCATCGCGAGGGCGTCATCGCGCGCCGACAGCAAGTCGAGGCGCTCCTGCGGCGTGGCCGCCTGCGGCAGCGCGATCTCCACCACGCGCAGGACCTCGTCCGGCGCGTGCGCGGCAAGCGCGGCCGCCGCGGCCTCGATGGAGAAACGTACGCAGACCTGTGCGTCGCCAGCCGCCCGCGCGTGATGGGCGAGGAGCGGCAGCGTCTCGGGCGCCGGCTCACCGGTCAGCAGCAGCTGGACGATCGCACCGTGGACCTCGCGTCGGCGAGCCGGCGCGAGCGTGTCGGCCGCGAACTCGCGGACCTGCTCATGGGGGAACGTGTAGTCGGCCGCCGATTCCTCCGGCTGCTCGACGAGCAAACCCGACGCCACCGCGGGCGCCATCAGATCGCCGAGCTCGACCAGGTCGCCATCGGGCCCGCCCTCACCGATACGCAGACGAACCTCCCGCAGATCCTTCAGGCTGAAGTTCCTCCCCATCAACGCCGCTTCCGCGAGTGCGGTCTTCGACTCCAGGGGGAGATGCGCCGCCCGTCGCTGGATCAGCGTGCGGACCGCCGAGGGCGCCAGCCGTTCGGCGTTGCGCCCGAGCGTCCACCTCTCGTCCGTCTGCTGCAGCATCCCGGCCTCGCGGTAGGCGCGGGCGATCTCCTCGACGATGAACGGGACCCCTTCTGCTTGGCCATGGATCGTGGAGGCGGTCGTGGGGTCGACCTGTCCTCCGAGAACCTGCTGGAGGAACTCCGAGGTCTCCACCACGGAGAACCGCGCGAGCTTCAGCCTCCGGATCACGCGCATCCGTTCCATGTCGGCGATCAGCGTCACCGCCTCCGTGAGCGAGGCGAGCTCCTCCGGCCGGATCGAGAACATCATGAAGATCGGGCTCGCCCCCTCGGTCCTGATGACGTATCGCAGGAGACGCAGGCTGTCCTCGTCCGCCCACTGCATGTCGTCGATCAAGAGCGCGAGCGGCTGTTCGGCCGTGAGGGCACGAACGGCCATGGTCGCGAGGTCGAACGAGCGGAGCAGCCGCTGGTCGGCGGACATGCCTGCGAACGCGGGGTCGTCACGCCCGCCGAGCGCCGAGCTCGCCGCGAGGATCGCCCGCTCCGACGAGGAGCCGCTCATCGCTTCGATCACCTCGGGCGCGCCGACGATCGAGCGAGCGAGGAGGAAGGGGCCGCGGAGCTCCTCGTCCGCTCCCACCGCGAGCGTGAGGAACCCGCGAGCCTGGGCGCTCTCCCGCGCCGCCAGGAGGAGACGCGTCTTCCCGATCCCGGGCTCGCCCTCGACGGTCAGCGCGCTCAAGCGTCCGCCTTCGGCGACGCCGATCGCGTCCTCGATCGCGGCGAGCTCGGCCGGTCGCCCCACCACGGCGCGGACGGTGCGATGCTCGAAGAGACCCAGCGGGGCGAACGCGGCCGCGGCGACCGGAGGTGCATCGATCATGGGCACCCCTCGAGGGGACAACGGTCGCGTTCGGTCATCTGGCGATTATCCGGCGCGAGGGGGCTCACTGCTATGCTGGAGACCCCGAGCGATCGGGGAGATCCGGCATCGAGCGCCTCTGGTGGCATGCCCTGACCCACGTGCCCGCCCTGCGGATCCCGCGAACCGCGACGAGAGGCAGGCCGCGTGGAAGGAATCAACCGCAAGGACCGTGTCTTCGGTCCCCCCGAACGAGGCAAGAAGGCAGCCGATCGGCCGCCGCGAGGACGGATGTGTGTGCACATCGGATGCGAGACGGTCTTGTCCACGTACAACCCATCCGACGTGTGTTGGCTCCACGCACCGCCCGCCTATCGCCACGCACTGAGTCGCGACTAGACCCGTTGGTAGCATCCGGCTGGATGCGAACGCTCCGCGCGGTCACGGCTGGGCTGTTGCTCGCCCTGCTGACCTCGGGCGGCGCAGCGTGCACGAGCTCGAACGGTACGGCCAGCGTCTCCCCGTCTCCGACACTGGAGGTCGCACCGGGTGCGTACGTCTACCGAGCCAAGGGGATCGAAGCCACGTTCGAGCTCAGCGGCGGATCGGGGACGCTTTCCGTCGCCAACGGGACCGGCTTCCCCTTCGATGCTCCCGGGGTGTATCTGCTGGACGCGCGCGACGGCTCTCGTGTCGACGCCGAGGTGATCGACACCACTCCCGTCCCCGACGGACAGACGCGTGAGTTCGAGGTCACGATCGCCGGGGCTCCCAGAGCGAAGAACATCGGCCTGATCGCCCTGCTCGAAGGCGACGCCGATCTCGGCGCGTTCTTCCCGGCGCAGGACCAGGCGTGAGTCGGGCGGGGCTCACGATCGCCGTGGTGCTCGCGCTCACCGCGCTCGTCGTCCAGGACACGACGGCCCTCTCGCAGGAGGACGCCCAGGAGCAGCGCTTGATCGACACCGTCTGCGCGATCCCGCCGGTGCTGCTGGAGCGCACGCTCCACGGCCATCGAGACGATCGTGCCGGTGAGATCCAGCTCCTCACGCGGGAACCCGACTTCGTCGGTCACGGGGGCCTGCCCCACTCGGGGCCGTGGGACTACGTCGGCCAGGTGCCGTTGCTCTGGTACGGCCCCGGCTACGTGCCCGCGACCGGACCGATCGAACCGGCGGGTCACGCTGGCCGACCTGGCCCCCACCCAGGCGGAGCTGCTGGGGTTCGACTTCGACGCCCCCGACGGCGAGCCGCTGCTCGACGCGCTCGTCCCCCGAGAGGACCGTCCGGAGCCGCCGGCCCTGCTCGTGGTGCTCGTGTGGGACGGGGCCGGGAACAACGTGCTGGCGGAGCACCCCGACGCGTGGCCCAACCTCCGAGCGTTGATCGACGAGGGCGTGTGGTACACGCGAGCGGAGGTCGGGTCGTCGCCGCCGAGCACCGCGCAGATCCACGCCACCATCGGGACCGGCGCGTTCTCCGCGACCCACGGGGTGATCGCGCATCACTTCCGGATCGGCGATCGGATCGTGACCCCGTGGGAGGCCGGCCCCCGCTATCTGATGCGGCCCACGCTCGCGGATCTCTACGACCGTGCCCTCGGGAACCGCCCGCTGATCGGCGTGTCGGCGACGGTCGCGATCCAGCTCGGGATGGTCGGTCACGGCTCGCTCTGGGGCGGCGGCGACCGCGACCTGGTGGTGCTCCGGGAGCGGGAGGGCGCCGCCACGCTCGGCGCCGAAGGCATCCGCTGGAACCTCCCCTCGACCGTGGCACCCTTCTACCACCTGCCCGGATACGCGAACGACCTGCCGCCGCTGTCCACCTACGTCGACGACGTCGACCGCGCGGACGGACGGTTCGACGGCAAGTGGCGCGACGTGGAGATCGAGAGCGAGGCTGTGCATTTCGGGTTGCAGACACCGGCCCGGATCCCGTTCCAGGATCGGCTCATCGAGGAGCTGATCTCGAGAGAAGGATTCGGGGACGACGACGTGACCGACCTGTTCTTCATCAACCACAAGCTGATCGACGAGATCGGCCACGTCTATTCGATGAACAGCGTCGAGATGGAGGACTCGGTCCGGGCCGAGGACGCCGCCCTCCCCGGGCTGATCGAGTTGCTGAACCGCGAGGTCGGCGAGGGTCGATGGGTCATGGCACTCACGGCCGACCACGGCCACACACCCGACCCGGACGTGAGCGGCGCGGACGTGATCTCACCGACCGACGTCGGGAGGCAGATCGCGGAGGAGTTCGATCGCGACGGGGACGACGTCTCGGTGCTCGAGTACACGCAGCCGACGGAGGTCTTCATCAACGAGCGCGAGCTGGCGGAAGAAGGACACACGCTGGCCGATGTCGCCGAGTACCTCATGGGACTCACGAAGGGCGATGTGGGCGGAGAGATCTGGCCGGTCCCGGAGGAACACCGGGCGGAACCGGCGTTCCTCGCGGCGTACCCGTCGGAGCTGCTCGATCGTCTGCCGTGCCTCCCGCCCGGTGAGGGCTGAGCCGAGCATGCGATGACCCGGCGGGCCACGATCCTGCTGGTGGTGGCAGCGATCGTGGCCGCGCCGAGCATCGTGCTCCAGGCGACCTGCCCCGGTGAGTCGTGCGCACGGTCCGGGCCGGTGCGCACGCCGTTCTGCTCCCTCCCGGAGGATCTCCGGACGAAGATCGCGGCGGGGTATCGCGAGGGGAGGTCGCCGGACGTCCTCGCCGTCACCGGTGGCACCGAGATCGTCGGCTCGGTGCCGGCGTTCGGTTCACCGACCTCTGTCGGGAGCTGGCCGTCCACGTCGCCGCCGACGGACACGAGGACCCCCATCGTGTTCTGGGGTGACGGGGTACGCCGAGCCTCGAGCGTCCCCGCCGGAGCGGAGCTGCGCCAGCTCGCTCCGACGATCGCGGAGATCCTCCGGTTCGAGCGACCTTTCCCCGGGGTGCGTTCCGGGCGGGCCATCCCGGACATCGCCGGACCCGACGTCCCTCGGCTCGTCCTGGAGATCGCCTGGAAAGGGGTCGGAACGGCCGACCTGGAGAGCGCTCCCGATGCCTGGCCCTTCCTGCGAGGACTGGTTTCGTCGGGAGCCGGGACGCTCGACGGAGAGGTCGGATCGCTCCCACTGGACCCCTCGGCGGGGTTGACGACGATCGGAGTCGGAGGCCTCCCCGCCGAGCACGGCATCGCGGGCGGCTGGTTCAGGGACGATAACGGCGAGGTGGTCGCGGCCTGGGCCGCCGGCGCTCCGACCAGCATCATCGCGACGCTTCCCGACGACCTGGATCGCGCGTTCGCACAGCGTCCCCTGATCGGGATCGTCGGCTCGGATCCCGCCGATCGCGGGATCGTCGGGAGCGGCTGGTACGACGAGCGCGATCGCGACGATCGGGTGACGGCGGCCGACGGTCGAGCTCGCCTGCGCGCTGTCACCCGACTGCTCGTGGACGGCTACGGGCGGGACGAGGTACCGGACGTCCTCGCGGTGGTGATGGAGGGGAGCGTGGCCTCGCTCGACGCGGAGCTGCGGCGCACCGTGCGAGCCGCACGGTCCGCAACAGCCGGGCGGGTCCTGGTCGTGATGACCGCCACCGGCGCCGGGAACGCTCCCGGATCCGGGCAGGTCGAGGCGTCGGACCTCGAGCGCATCGTCGAGGCCGGGATCGACACGGACGAGCCACTGATCCAGGCCGTCGTGCCCGGCGGCCTCTACCTCGATCAGCGAGCGATGACCGCGGCCGGCGTGACCGGCCAGATCGCCCAGGACGCCGCCCTGGCGGCTCGCGGGCCGGGCGGATCGCCGATCTTCGTCGACGCCTTCCAAGGCTTCGCCGTCCCCTTCGGGAGGTACTGCTGATGTCGGAGCTCGTCGCGACGTCCAGCGGTCGACGGCCGATCTCGCTCCGGCTCGCGGCGCTGCTGATCGTCGGCTTGGTCCTGCTCGGGGTGTCGATACGGCTGTTCGGGCCCGCACGGGTGGATTGGCTCCGGGCCGCGCTTGTCGTCTTCGGGTCGCTCGTGATCCAGGCGGTTCCGTTCGTGCTCGTCGGGGCTGCCGCCGCTGCGCTCATCGAGGTCTTCGTTCCGATCTCAGCCTTCGAGCGGATCTCCAGGTTGCCCCGGCCGCTTCGGCTCCCTGCTGCCGGCCTGGCGGGCGTCCTCCTCCCGATCTGTGAGTGCGGATCCGTGCCGGTCGCCCGACGGCTCGTCCATCGGGGCCTCGACCCGGCGTTGGCCTTCACGTTCATGCTGGCGGCGCCGGTGGTGAACCCGGTCGTGATCGCGTCGACCTTCTACGCGTTCCGAGGCCGGGACACCCTCTGGACCATGGTGCTCGGTCGCACCGGACTCGGATTGCTCGTCGCGATGGCCGTCGGGTGGGCGTTGGGGACGCTGGGGAAGGAGCAGGTCCTGCGGCCGGTCGATGATCAGGATCGAGGCGAGAACCTCGAGTTCGGGAGGCCCGAGCCGCGATGGCGAAGGTTCTTCGTCCACCTCGCCGACGACTTCCTCTTCATGGGCGGCTACCTGCTGCTCGGCGCCTCGGTTGCCGCGATCGTCCAGACGTTCCTCCCGCAAGGGATCCTCGAGCGCATCGGGGGAACGCCGGTGGTCGACATCGTGATGATGATGGCGATCGCCTCGCTGCTATCGCTCTGCTCGGAATCCGACGCCTTCATCGCCGCGTCGTTCACACAGTTCGGCCCGTCCGCGCAGCTCGCCTTCCTTGTTTTCGGGCCGATGGTCGATCTCAAGCTCGGTGCGCTCTACGCGGGGAGCTTCCGGCGGGTGGTCGTGCAGACGATCGTGGCGGTGGCCGCGGTGACCACGCTCCTCGGCTCGATCTGGATCGGTGTGCTGACCGCATGAGCCGTCGGTCCTTCAGCCAGCGTCGGATCGCTGTGGCCTCGGTGCTGGCCGCGTGGTCGGGACTCTTCTGGTTCCTGATCGTCACGGACCGGGTCGACCTCTTCCTGTCCACGAGGACCTCCTGGGTGGTCCCGATGGCCGCGGGCGGGCTGGGCGCCGTGGCGCTCGGGCTTGTCATCGCGGGGCGTTCCTCGAGGCCGGAGCCCGTCCGGATCCGGGAGGCGGTGACCATGACGCTCCTGGTCGCGCCCGTCGTCCTGCTGGTCACGCTCCCCCCGTCGACACTCGGCAGCTTCTCGGCACCGAAGAAGGCACATTTCTCCGGCTCCGCACTGTCGACGATCTACGGCCGGTTCGACGAGACGAGCGAGATCACGATGCTGACCGTCGCCGCCGGCCAGACGTCCGACGAGGGCTCGCGCCTGCTCGCGACCCGCGCCGGGTCCGAGGTCGACTTCGTGGGGTTCGTCGCGCGTGACACGAGCGCCGAGGCCGACGAGCTGATGCTGTCCCGCTACGTCGTGACCTGCTGCACGGCCGACGCCAGCGTGGTGCAGGTGCGTGTCGTGAACGTCACGCCGGGGCTGTTCGCACCGGACGACTGGATCGACGTCAGGGGGCAGATCTATCCGATCGGTCGCGAGGTCATCGTGGTGGCGGGCTCGATCGAGGAGGTCCCTCGACCCGATCGGCCATACCTCACGCCGTAGGGATCGGACCAGCTGGGAAGGGCCACCAGCACCCATCGATAGGATGCGTGGCCGTGCCCACCTTGCAGCGCGTCCTGCGCGACGTGGCGGCCTTCGCCGTCGCCGTCCTGCTCGCCGCCGCGTGCGTGCAGGCGCAGTCACCTCGCCCGTCCCCGGACGGAGAGCCGGTGTCGCCCCAGCCGACGCACGCGGCACCGCCCGAGCCGATCGCGGCCGACGGGGTCCTGGGTGCGCCGGACCTCAGTGACGACCCAGACCCCGACGCGGTGCCCGCGGACGGTCAGATCGACGTGTCGTCGCTCCTGGATCCACCGACGCTGCAGCCGCCGCCGGATCGGTCGCGGCCGTTCGACCCCGAACTCGGGATCTTCAACCTCGACCACCTCGTTTTCATCGTGCTGGAGAATCGCTCCTTCGACCACTACTTCGGCACGTTCCCGGGTGCCGACGGGTTCCCGCGTGACGCGAACGGTCGGATCGACGTGTGCCAGCCGGATCCCGCATCGGGCGTGTGCCACCGGCCCTTCCACGACACCAACTTCTTCGATCAGGCCGGCCCGCACGGCGAGATGGGGGCGCACATCTCGATCGCCGGCGGGAAGATGGACGGATTCGTCAAGGCGCTGCGGGAGATCGGCAACGGATGCATGAAACCCAACAATGCCGACTACCCTCCGTGCCTCAAGGCGACGCCCGGGCCGCAGGGGCAGCCCGACGTGATGGGTTACCACACGGGGAAGGAACTCCCTATCTACTGGGAGTACGCGCGGACCTTCACCCTGCACGACCGGATGTTCGCGCCGACCGATTCATGGACCCTACCGGCGCACCTGTTCCTGGTCTCCGCGTGGTCGGCTTCCTGCACGGACCTCGACGACCCGATGAGCTGCTCCTCGGAGCAGCGCACCCCCGGAAGGATCCCGACGGATCCGGACTCGAGGCAGTGGAACCCTCGGTTGGGCGCCCCTCGCCCGTACATCTGGGCGCCGGTCACGTGGCTGCTGTACCGCGCGGGCATCGACTGGCGCTACTACGTGGGTGAGGGCACGTGCGTGGCTCCTCCGTGTCTCGAGCTGAAGGGCACGATGACCGCCGCGGTGCAGAACCCGCTGCCGGGCTTCCAGGCCACGGTGGCGACGGGCCAGCTCGACCACGTCCGCTCGAACGAGGAGTTCATGCGGGACGCGCGCTCCGGCAACCTCCCGCCGGTGTCGTGGGTGATGCCTGTCGTCGATCGTGGCGAGCATCCGCCGGACTCGATCGAGCTGGGGCAGGCGTACATCGCGCGTCTGATCAACTCGGTGATGAACGGGCCCCGCGAGCAATGGCTCAGGACCGCGATCTTCCTCACCTGGGACGACTGGGGTGGCTTCTACGACCACGTGGAGCCACCCGTGGTCGACGAGAACGGCTGGGGCCTCCGGGTCCCGAGCCTGCTGATCAGCCCGTGGGCGAAGGAGAGCCACATCTCCCACCAGACGCTCAGCTACGACGCGTTCCTGAAGCTGATCGAGGACCGATTCCTCTCCGGAGAACGGCTCGATCCACAGACGAGCGGCTGGCCGGACTCCCGGCCCACCGTCAGGGAGGAGGTCGGGATCCTCGGTGACCTCGCCATGGACTTCGACTTCTCGCAGGATCCGATCCCGCCGCTCCCGCTCGACCCGTGGCCGTTCCGGCCGTGACGGTGTGGGGCGAGTGAACCGGCCTGGCTCGAGATCACCTCAGCCGTCGCGGCCGACGACGAACCAGATCCCGATGACGGGCACGTCTCCGAGGTTCCACAGCCGATGTGGCTGCGTCGAGTCGAACGCGATCGAGTCACCGGGACCGAGCGCGTACTCCTCGAAGCGGAGTCGGACCCCGAGCTGCCCTTCGAGCACGACGCCGTACTCCCGCCCGGGGTGACGCATCATCTTCTCGTCCGAGGCCGAGGAACCCCCCACGTCGTAGACGACGTGCAGGAAGTCCACGTCTTCGTGCTCGTGGCTCGTGAGCCGCTCCCACCGCACGCCGGAGTCGAGGTCGATCACGTGTCGGTCCTCGAGCTTGACCATCGCGCCGTGACCCGACTCGCCGGGCGCCGCTCCGTCGTCGCCGGCCCCCGTCGCGGAGCCGTTGCCGCCGCTGAAGATGTCGTCGACCGAGACGCCGAGCTCCGTCACGATCGCGTAGAGCGTGCTCACCGAGGGCTTGGACTGGCCCGACTCGATCTGCGAGATCATGCTGGCCGATAGACCGATGCGGCGCGCCAGCTCGCGCTGACTGATGTGCACACGATCGCGCTCCTCGCGGAGCCTCGTCCCGATGTCTTCGAGCTCTCCGGCCACCCAGCACCTCGACCCGTTCGATCGGTCGCAGCGTAGCGCTTAGCGTGACTGAGGACTACCCCGTCGGATCGAACCGTCCGGCTCCGGTATTGCCTAGCCAGGAGCAGGCGAGGTATGTAGTGTCCCTGAACGGCGACGGCCTTTCGAGAAGTGAGAGTGATCGGACGGCGCCGGAACGGAGTGGCCGGGAGCCCGGCTCGCGAGGACCGGATCGGCGTGGGGGGCGGATGACCAGGATCCTGCTCAAGGGTGGATGCGTCCTCACCCTGGGTGCCAGGTCGCCGAACCTCCGGCTGGGAGACGTCCTGATCGAGGACACCGTCGTGGCCGAGGTCGGGGTCGGGCTCCGCGCTCGCGACGCCGAGCAGATCGACGCGACCGATACGATCGTGATGCCGGGCTTCGTCGATACCCACCGGCACGCGTGGACCTCCCTCTTCCGGAACCTCGGCGATCAAGCGTCCGACGGATCGGCCCTGGAGCCCACCACGGGTCTCGGTGATCACTTCCTGTCCGAGGACGTCTACGCCGCCACCTTGATCGGCTTGCTGGGTGCGGCAGAGGCGGGGATCACGACCGTCGTCGACTGGTCCAACATCCGATCCGACGACGGCCTCGCGGGCGCCGCGCTCCAGGCGCACGCCGACGCCGGGCTGCGATCCGTGTTCGTCCACGTCCCCGACAGCGCCCGGGAGCGCGACGCCGCGTCCGCGACGAGGCAGCACGTGGGCCGCCTCACCCACGCGGCCGGAGCGTTGACCACGGTCGCGTTCGGGGCGGTTCAGCCCGAGGGAATCGATCTCGGCGGGGTGGTCGAGGAGTGGGCACTGGCTCGGGAGCTGGGCTTGCGGATCCATGTCCACGGAAGCTTCCAGCGCTCGGGACCTGGCGTGATCACCGCCCTCGCTCAGCGGAAGCTGCTCGCTGATGACGTCACGCTCGTGCATCGCTCGGAGCTCGATGACGCGGACCTCGACGCCATCGAGTCGTCGCGAGCTTCGGTGTCCCTGTCGCCCTCGAGCGAGATGGCGACTGGACCCGGATCCCCTCCGATCCAACAGCTGATCGACCACGGCATCCGGCCGGGGTTGGGGATCGATGACGAACGGGTGGCGCCGGGCGACATGTTCGCCCAGATGCGGGCGACGATCTCCTTGCAGCACGCCACCGTCTTCGACCGCAAGCTGGCCGGGAAGGCAGGCCTCCCGCGGCTGATGAGCACGCGCGACGTCATCCGCTTCGCCACGGTCGACGGCGCTCGGGTCGCAGGGGTGGGTCGGGAGACCGGATCCCTCGAGCCGGGGATGCAGGCCGACATCATCCTGCTCCGGACCGACCGCCCCAACATCTTCCCGATCAACGACCCGATCGGCGCGGTGGTCTGGGGCATGGACACCTCGAATGTCGACCGGGTCTTCGTGGCCGGCAGACCCCTGATGCGCGGTGGCGCCCTGGAAGCGAACGTGGAGCAGGCCCGCGACCTGGCGGAGGCGGCCCAGCACCGCGTGGCGACGGCCGCCGGTCTCGCCGCGGTAGCTGCACCGGGGGGTGAAAGGTGAGAACGACGACGAAGGCCCCTTCGGCAGCGCTCACGTCGTTCGTCGTTGGCTCCCGCTACATGCCGGTGTACATCGCACTGCTCCTTCTCGTCGTCGTGGCGTCCATCTGGGCCCCGGCAACCACGAGTGTGGTGAGCCTTCGCGCCATCGCGCCCTACGGGGCCGTGCTCGGGATCACCGCCCTCGGACAGATGTTGGTGATCATGACCGGAGGGATCGACCTCAGCGTCCCGGGGACGATGAGCCTGGCCGCGGTGATCATGGTCGGCGTCGGCGAAGGGTCGAACGAGCAGATCACCGTCGCCATCGCCACCGCGATCGCCGCCGCCGCGGTGGTCGGACTCCTCAACGGCATCCTGATCGGTGGGCTCAAGCTGAACCCACTCATCGTCACCCTGGCGGTGGGTCTGATCGTGGTCGGCGTGGTCAATCGCTACGGAACCACGTTCCCGGTCCAGAGCCCGGTGCCGATCGGATTGTCCGACTGGACGTCGACCCGCTTCCTCGGTGTCAGCCCCGTCTTCTGGATCGGCGTCGCGCTCACCCTCGTCCTGGTCGTCGGCCTTCGGTTCACGGCGGTCGGTCGCCGGTTCCAGGCGGTGGGCGCCAACCCCGTGGCCTCCCACGTCGTCGGTGTCCGGGTGAACGTGCACCAGATCCTCGTGTACGTGGTCGCGGGCGTCTTCTATGCCATCGCCGGCGTCGCGCTCGCGGGGCTCATCCGCACCCCGGGCGTCTCCATCGGTTCGCAGTATCTCTTGGGCCCGATCGCGGCGGTGGTGATCGGCGGCGCCTCGCTGACCGGAGGGTTGGCCAGCCCGTTGTCCACGTTCGCCGCCGCCTTCTTCCTGACGGGTCTGAACCAGATGTTGCGGACGATGGGGCTGCCGACCGCCCTGCAGTTCGTCGTGTTCGGTCTCGTGATCATCGGAGGCATGTTGGTATCGGGTGATCGGATCGTTCGGGGCGTCGAGCAACTGATCCGAGAGCGGAGACCATCGGATCGCTCGCAGACGCCCACGCTCCCCGGCTCCGCCGAGGGACGTGCCTGGAAGGAGGAGGGTATGTGACGGCTCCATCGTTCCGTGCACACCAGTGGGATCGACTGAGTGGCCAGAAGTATCGACCGAGTGGGAGGAGGAACATGCAACGCATCAAGATCATCGGCGTCATCGCCGTATTGGCTTTGGTCGCAGCAGCATGCAGTGGAGGTGACGAGACCCCGAGTGACACGCCCGCCCCGACCGACGGCACAGGAACCGGCGGCCTGGAGGAGTTCGGGGAGTCCCTCGATGCCGATCCGGCATTGGTCGAGAAGGCCCTCGGCCCGGTGGACCCGTCGGATGAGGAGAGCTGGAACATCATCCTGGCCTCCATCGCGCGTGCCGAGCAGGAACTCGATCAAGCCACGATCGACAAGGCGATGGAGTGCTGGAACGCGCAGGAGTGCGACACGGGCACCGGTGGCGACGTCATCATGGGCTACGCCGACGGCGGCGGTGACACCGTCAACGTTTGGCGTGCGGTGAGCCACATGGAGGCGATCCTCCAGGCGCTCACCTACGAGGAGATCGGAACCATCGTCTCCACCGAAGCCAACTTCGGCGGACCGACCTTCGATCCCACGATCGCCGAGAACGACATCCGGTTCCTGATCAACCGAGGGGTCGACTTCATCGTCGGCTACCCCGACATCGGGGTCGGGCTCAGAGAGGAAGTCCTCGAGGCCGAGGCGGCGGGCATCCACTACATCCCGTTCTCCGCAGGCTACGTCGGTCTTCCCGGTCAGGAAGGCGCCCTGATCCCCGGTGACGATTATCTGACGGTGGTCGGAGAGGACCTGTGTGCCCTCGGGACGAGCTTCGCCGACGTCCTGAACACGGGTGTCGGTGACGGCGAGGTGGCGCTCCTCGGCGGGACACCGAACAACGCCCTGTCCCTCGGCTGGCAGCAATGCGCGGTCACGGAGTTCGCGGACGGGCTCGATCTGGTCAATCCGCCTGCCAACGAGAACACGACGACCGGAGACACCTTCTGGTCCCCTCCGGCGATCCCCGGCGTGTTTCAGGGGTTGCTGACGACCAACCCCGAGATCAAGGGCTGGGCGTACGAGTACGCCGACGGGATGAACATCGGGCTGCAGACGTATGCGGATCTGGGCATCCCGGTGAAGAACCTCACGGTCGCGTTGCGCACCGACGAGCAGGACCTGTTCTGCGACTGGGCAGACCGCAACGAGCCCACGTATCACATCTTCTACTCGGCGGGTGGCAACTTCCAGTCACGGATCGGGGTCACCGCGGGGATGCTGTCGAACGCGGGTGCCGAGATCCCGGCTGAAGTGGTCGTGCCACACGTGATGCGAGAGGTATCGGCAGCCGACTGCGATCCCGACCGTGTCGCTCCGGCTGTGTCCGGGACGTCGCTGGTGCCGGACGAGGTTCTGCAGCTGATGTTCGCGAGCTGATGACGGAAGGAGGTCCAGGAGGAGGGTCGGGCCCCGGCGACCGGGTCCTCGAGCTGCGCGGTGTCTCACGGCAGTTCGGGGCGGTTCGAGCGCTGACCGACGTCAGCTTCGACTGCCGTGCCGGCGAGGTCCACGCCGTCGTCGGCGAGAACGGCTCCGGGAAATCGACCCTCCTCGGGATCGCCAGTGGGTTCGTCGACCCCGATCTGGGCTCTGTCCAGATCGGGGGCGAACCCCTCCGCCGGGACTCTCCGGCACAGTCAAGGGAGCTGGGCCTTGCGATGGCCTACCAGGACACGTCGCTGATCCTGGCCGAACCCGTGAAGAACAACCTGTTCCTGGCGGCACCCGAAGCCAAGCGACCGCGATACGGGCGGAGGAAGAGGTGGGCGAGGAAGCTCCTGGCCGAGTTCGACCTCGACCTCGAGCTGTTCCCGGACGCTCCGGCGGGGTTCCTCAGCCTGGCCGACCGCCAGCTCTTCGAGGTTGCCAAGGCGCTCGTCACCGACCCGAAGGTGCTGCTGCTCGACGAGCCCACGACGGCGCTGGGACCGGACGAGGTGGCGGCCTTGCACCGGACCGTCGTCGCCTGCCGGGATCGCGGCGTCGGTCTGGTGTACGTGAGTCATCGCCTGCCGGAGGTGCTCGAGGTCGCCGATCGCATCACGGTCCTTCGCGACGGGCGGAACCAGGGCACGTTCGACGCGAAGTCCACGACCGAGGCGGAGCTCGTCGAGCTCATCGTCGGCCGCCCCTTCGACGCCGCCTTCCCGCCACCCGCCCCCGAGGTGGATGAGCATCGCGAGGTGCTCGTGGTGGACGGCCTGCAAGGGCAGGCGTTCGGGCCGGTCAGCTTCACGCTCGAGTCCGGCGAGATCGTGGGGATCGCCGGCGCCGAAGGCAACGGTCAGCCGCAGCTCTTCGACTGTCTCGCGGGACGCCAGCCGCCCAAGGCCGGCCTGGTCGTCTGCGACGGCACGGAGCTGTCGCTGATCTCGACCCACGAGGCCGTGGAGGCCGGGATCATGCTGCTGCCCGGTGATCGCACCCACGAAGCGCTGATGCCGCTGCTCGGCGCCAAGGTGAACATGACCATCCAATCCTTGCGCCGGTTCTCCTTCCTTGGCCTCCTGAGGAAGCGGGCGGAGCGCCGCGCCGCCACCGACCTGGTCGAACGGCTGGAGATCCGGACGCCGTCCCTCGAGCAACCGGTCGGCTTCCTCTCCGGGGGCAACCAGCAGAAGGTCTCGGTGTCCCGAAGCTTCCTCAAGGAGCCGTCGGTGATCCTCGCCTACGAGCCGACACAGGGCGTCGACGTCGGCTCCCGGTTCGACGTCTACAAGGCCCTGCGCACCCGCACCAACAGCGGGACGGCGATGCTCGTGAAGTCGAGCGACCCCATCGAGCTCGCCGGGCTGTGCGATCGGGTGCTCGTGATGTCCCGGGGCCAGATCATCGAGGAGATCCCGGGCGACGAGCTCGACGAGCTGCGCATCGTCGAGGCGATGGTGCGAGGACCCGGGCTGTCCAAGGCGGGGCGGTCGCCCCTCGGGGTCGCGATGCCGAAGGCACCCTCGGCGAACGGGGGGCCATGAGCGAGCGGACCGAAGCGGTACGGCGGGCCGTCCGGAAGGTCATCCGCGACGCTCGCGACAAGAACAAGTGGCGCAAGATCGTCCGGTTCCGCCTGTGGATGCCGGTGGCGCTGCAGATCCTGCTGATCGCGATCGTGTTGGGGTACACGAACTCGCGGTTCCCCGGCTTCATCAACGAGACCACCGTCTCCCAGATCCTGATCCTTGCGCTGCCCCTGATCGTCGCGGCCGCGGCGCAGAACCATGCGCTCCTCGTCGGGTACCTCGATCTGTCCGTCGGCGGGATGATCAGCCTCGGGGTGGTCGTCGCCTCCTTCCTGATCGGCGCCGATGCCTCCGCCTCCCAGATCGCGATCGGCGTCGGGGTCATCCTGCTCTGCGGCGTCGCTCTCGGTCTCGTCAACGCGGGCCTGATCCGAGGACTCAAGGTGCCGTCGATCATCGCCACCCTGGCCACGCTCAGCATCCTGGACGGGATCTCGCTGACGTTGCGACCCACCGCCCAGGGGGTGATCAGCCCCGACCTGGCAACGGCGCTCACGACGAAGATCGGACCGATCCCGGTGGCGTTCATCGTCGTCGTCGCCGGGGCGATCCTGGCCGATGTGTGGCTCCATGCGTCCGGGTCGGGACTCGCGCTGCGGGCGGTTGGGTTCGACGAGCGGTCGGCGAAACGTGGGGGGGTCAGGACCAACTGGATCCGGGTCCGCGCCCTCCTCTTCTCAGCGGTGCTTGCCGCGGTGGCCTCGTTCTTCGTCATGGCCCGATCCCCGATCGGCAACCCACAGGTCGGCTCCGCGTTCGCGCTCAACAGCATCACCGCTGCCGTCCTTGGGGGCGCGTCCCTGGCAGGGGGCAGGACCACGTTCTTCGGCGGGACGGTGGCGGCGATCCTCCTGGCGCTCATCCTCACCGTCTTGCCCTACCTCGGCCTGTCACCGAACGACGGGCCGATGATCATCGGCATCCTGGTCCTGATCGGGATCGTCCTCTTCCAGCTCGGGGACATCAAAGAGCTGGTGAAGAGGAACTACAAGCGGGCCAGACGTGTGATCGTCGGCAGCCGTCCGCCGAAGGCCGCCAGCCTTCCCGCGTTCTACCCCGCCGGGAACGACTTCGGCGTCGCGCCGTCCGGGAAGACCCTGATCACGGGCGGGACCGTCCTCAGTCTGGATCCCGCGCTCGGCGATCTCACCCGGGGCGACGTGCTGATCGAGGGAGACAAGATCCTCGCCGTCGGCCCCAACCTGACCAACGGTGAGGTCGAGACGATCGACGCGTCGGGCATGATCGTGATCCCCGGGTTCGTCGATTCGCACCGGCACATCTGGGAGGGGCTCCTCCGGAACATCGGGACCGACGTCCCCCTGGAGGGACGGTCCAGCTACATCTCGTTCGTCCTCCACAAGCTGGCGCCCGCCTTCCGGCCGGAGGACGCCTACATCGGCGACCTGATCTCGGCGCTGGGGGCGATCGACGCCGGCGTCACGACCCTGCTCGACTGGTCGCACATCCAGGGCTCGCCCGCGCACACCGACGCGGTGATCCAGGCGCTGAAGGACTCGGGACTGCGCGCCGTCTTCGCGTACGGGTTCCCCTGGTGGGGGAAGTGGGAGGAGCGCCAACCCAGCTGGTTCGTGCGCGCGGCGACGGAGCATTTCGCGACGAAGGACCAGATGCTGACGCTCGCCCTCGCGGCGCCGGGGCCTGAGTTCACCGACTTCGAGGTGTCCCGGGATCACTGGAAGCTCGCCCGCGAGACCGACGCCAGGATCACGACCCACGTCGGCGTCGGGAGCTACGGGCAGGACGCCAAGGTCCAGGAGATGGGCGAGGCGGGGCTGCTCGGCCCGGACACGACGTACATCCACTGCACCACCCTGAACGACACCGAGATCCAGATGATCGTGGACACCGGCGGCACGGTGTCCCTGGCCTCGCCGGTCGAGATGATGATGGGCCACGGGATGCCTCCGATCCAGAAGTTCCTCGACCGGGGGCTCCGCCCGAGCTTGAGCGTCGACGTCGAGACGAACGTCCCGGCCGACATGTTCAACCAGATGCGCTCCGTGCTCGGGCTGCAACGGACGCTCGCCGCCGCCGCGGACAAACCGGCGCTCTCCCCTTCCGACGTCCTCGCCTGCGCCACGATCGAGGGGGCCCGCGCGAACGGCCTCGAGGCGAAGGTCGGGTCCCTCACCCCCGGCAAGAAAGCGGACATCGTCCTCCTGCGCACGGACCGGATGAACGTGACGCCGTTGAACGACCCGGCGACCGCGGTCGTCGCCGGCATGGACACCGGCAACGTGGACACCGTCGTGATCGCCGGCCGCGTGATGAAACGACACGGCGAGCTCCTGCACGTCGACTGGCCGGCGGTGCGACGGATGGCCGCTGAGTCGCGGGACCACGTGATCGAGAAGTCGGGCTTCAAGCTCCCGGGGATCTGATGAGGAGGCGGGCGCGGGGGAGACGGAGTCAAGCGTCACTGGACAGTGTGGGCACGCTTCGGCGCTTCGCGCTCGACCTCGATGTCCAGCCAAGATTGAGTTCACCTATCATGCAGCCCGCGACGCCAAGTGAGGCTCTACGACGGCCGGGCCGCTCCGAGCATCCGAGGAGATGAGGAACATGCCGACGACGGACGGATTCCCGGTCGCGACGACCCCCGCGCCCGGCATCGCTGGGGTCGACTGGGAGGTCCGCGTCGACTTCGAGCGTCTCCGGACCTATCGGCTCGCCCGCGCCAAGGAGGCGCTGGAGGCCTCCGAGCTCGGCGCCCTGCTGCTGTTCGAGACGAGCAACATCCGCTACGTCACCGGGACCCAGATCGGCTACTGGGCGTTCAACAAGGGCGAGCGCTACGCCCTCCTCACGCGCACCGGGAGGCCCCGGATCTTCGACTTCGGCTCGGCGGCCAAGGCGCATCGGCTCCAGCTCCCCCACCTGTACGACGAGTCGAACTCGGTCGGCGGGAACACGGGGCTCCAGGGCGCGATCCATCCGCGCGTGGGCTTGCAGGCGCGTGCCGTGCAGGAGATCAAGTCGATCATGTCCGAGGAAGGCGTGGGCGACATGCCGCTCGGCGTCGACGTCGCGGAGACGTCGATCTTCCTCGAGCTCGCGAGCGCCGGGATCGAGGTCCGCGACGGCCAGCAGGTGATGGCCGACGCGCGCGAGATCAAGAGCCCCGACGAGCTGATGCTTCTGACCCAGGCGTGCGCGATGGTCGACGGCGTGTACCAGGACATCTTCGAGGCGTTGAAGCCGGGGGTCCGCGAGAGCGACATCGTCGCCCTGGCGCACGCGCGGCTCTTCGAGATGGGCTCGGAGTTCGTCGAGGCGATCAACTCGATCGCGGGCGAACGGTGCAGCCCGCACCCGCACGTCTTCTCCGACCGGCTGATCCGGCCCGGCGATCAGGCGTACTTCGACATCATCCACGTCTTCAACGGCTACCGAACGTGCTACTACCGCACGTTCGTCGTCGGCCGGGCGACGCAGGCGCAGCGCGACGCGTTCGCCCGCTCGCGCGAGTGGATGGATGCCGCGATCGACCTCGTGAAGCCCGGCGTCTCCACCGACCAGATCGCGGCGGTGTGGCCGAAGGCCGAGGAGTTCGGGTTCTCAGACGAGATGGACGCGTTCGGGTTGCAGTTCGGCCACGGCGTCGGCGTGAGCCTGCACGAGCGGCCGATCATCACGAGGCTGAACTCGTTCGTGGATCCGCTCGAGATCAAGGAGGGGATGCTCTTCGCGCTCGAGACGTACTGCCCCGCCACGGACGGCCGATCGGCCGCGCGCATCGAGGAGGAGGTCATCGTCACCGCCGACGGCTGCCGCGTGATCACGTTGTTCCCGTGCGACGAGCTCATGGTCGCGAACGAGTACTGAGGCGAGGACTGTTCATGGAGAACACGCGAGAGGCCGAGTGGAAGGACGTCTCGGAGGTCGCGGACCTCGAGACCAGGCTCTCGATCTACCGGATGATGCAGGAGGGCCGCCTCTTCGAGGAGCGAGCGCAGGACCTGTTCCTCCAGGGGTTGGTGAAGGGGACCTCGCACCTCGGGATCGGCCAGGAAGCGGTCGCCGCCGGCTTCGCGGCGGCGCTCGAGCCGGATGACCTCGTGTTCTGCACGTACCGCGGGCACGTCCACACGTTGCTCCGCGGAGCGCCGATGGCGGCGCTGATGGCGGAGCTCCTCGGGCGCGCGACGGGCATCTGCGGCGGCAAGGGCGGTTCGATGCACCTCACGGACGTCTCGCACGGCGCGATGGGCTCCTACGCGATCGTCGGAGCGCACATGCCGATCGCCGCAGGCGCCGCGTGGGCGGCGAAGGCTCGCGGGACGGGCCAGGTGGCCGTGTGCTTCTTCGGTGACGGGACGACGAACATCGGCACGTTCCACGAGGCGCTCAACCTGGCCGCGGTCTGGGAGCTCCCCGTCGTCTTCGTCTGCGAGAACAACCTCTACATGGAGTACACGGCGATCGGCGACGTCACCGCCGTGGAGCACCCGGCCGCGGATCGCGCATCGGCCTACGGCCTGGAGCCGATCCTGATCGACGGGAACGACGCCGACGTCGTCCATGCCACGGCGGTGCGCACCGTCGCCCGGGCCCGCTCCGGCGACGGCCCGTCGCTCGTCGAGGCCGTGACGTACCGCCACGGTGGGCACTCGCGCGCCGACCCGGGGAAGTACCGGCCCGACGAGGAGGTCGCGGAGTGGATGCGTCGCGACCCGATCCCGTCCTACCGCGAGCGGTTGCTCGCGGCGGGAGCCGACGAGGGGACGCTGGACGACATCGACCGCGACGCGCTCGCAGCCGTCGACCGTGCCACCGAGGAGGCGCGTGAGGCGCCGTTCCCCGATCCGGACACGCTCGAGACCGAGCTCTGGGCCGACGGAGGCTCCGCGTGGCGGAACTGACCTACCGCGAGGCCGTCGCCCGGGGGATCGCCCAGGAGATGGAGCGCGATCCGTCGGTCTTCTTCATCGGGGAGGACGTCGCGGCCGCCGGCGGCGTCTTCAAGACGACGGAGGGACTCTTCGATCGCTTCGGGCCCGAGCGGGTCCGCGACACGCCGATCAGCGAGCAGGCGATCATCGGCGCCGCGATGGGGGCGGCGATGAACGGCCTCCGCCCGATCGCCGAGCTGATGTTCAGCGACTTCTTCGCCGTGTGCTGGGACATGGTGGCGAACCAGATCGCGAAGGCCCGGTACATGACGAACGGGCAGGTTGCGCTGCCGATCGTGATCCGCACGGCGAACGGTGGCGGCGCACGCTTCGGCGCCCAGCACTCGCAGAGCGTCGAGACGTGGATGATGGCGATCCCCGGGCTGAAGGTCGTCGTCCCGTCGACGCCGCTCGACATGATCGGGCTCTTCGCCGCCGCGGTGCGCGACCCCGACCCGGTCGTCGTGGTGGAACCGAAAGTGCTGTACGCGTCGAAGGGCGACGTGCCGGACGGCGAGATCGTCGACGAGCTGGGCGTCGCGCGCACCGTCCGAGACGGTGGGGACGTCACGATCTGCGCGCTCGGTGCGATGGTCCCCAAGGCGCTCGAGGCCGCGGGGCGGCTCGCCGACGACGGCATCGACGCCGACGTGCTCGACGTCCGCTCCCTGGTCCCGCTGGACGTCCGCGCGATCGCGGACTCGGTGGAGCGGACCGGTCACCTCGTCACGGTCGAGGAGAACCCGCGGCTGTGCGGCTGGGGAGCAGAGATCGCGTCGATCGTGGCCGACGAGAAGTTCTTTGCCCTGGACGGTCCGATCGTCCGGGTCACGACCCCGCACCTGCCGCTGCCGTCCGCCGACGTCCTGGAGGACGCCGCGATCCCGTCGGTCGATCGGATCGTCGACGGCGTGCGGCGCTCGCTGGGATGAGGAGCGCCTCGTGACCTCTCGCCACCTCGTCCGGAAAGGGAACGAGCTCGAGCTCACGGCTCCGCCGGGATCGTGGGCGGGGGATCTTCGACGGTGGTCGGTCG
>CAVPCM010000011.1:0-174535 GCA_963702405.1 uncultured Actinomycetota bacterium | reverse complement strand
GACCTCACGGCGGCCGCGTGCACCGACGCGGTGTTGTCCAAGATGGCTGAGCTCCTGCGATCCCGCCCCGGCTCGGCCCCCGTCCGGGTCCGGTTCCACTCGATCGATGGCGTCCGCCGCTGGACATGGGCGCGTTCCTCGTGGACCCGTCCGCGCTGATGGGGGAGCTGGCCGGCTCTGGGCTCCGGCGCCGCCCGCGTGGAACGATTCACCTGACCGGCCCGGCGGCGAGCGCACCCCATCGCCCTCCGGAACCCTTCTATCGTGCTCGCGTGTTCGAGGTGATCCCCGCGATCGACGTCTCGGTGGTGTGCTCGCCCATGACGCCGACCGGTCGACGCGCGCCGTCGCGTTCGCCGGCGACCCGGTCGCGGCCGCGGTCGCGTGGCGGCGGGCGCGATCGGTCCACGTCGTCGACCTGGACCTGGCGTTCGACGGCGTGGCGCGCAACCTCGACGTCGTGCGGCGATCGTCTCGCTCCGGGTCCAGGTCCAGGCGGGCGGAGGTGTACGACGGCCGACGAGGTCGAGGTCCTCCTCGCCGCGGGCGCCGCGCGCGTCGTGCTCGGGTCGGCGGCGCTCGCGGACGAGGCGGGCGCACTCGAGTCTCGGAGGCACGGCGGCCGCGGCTCATCGTCGGATCGAGGTCGGGACGGCGGCAGGATCCGCTCGCGGGGGCGCGACCCCGTCGACCTTCCGCTGATGGAGACGCTCGGGTGGCTCTGGCCGCCCGGCGCCGGGCGTTCCTGGTGACGGCGGTGGCCAGGGTCGGCGCTCGATCGGGCCCGACGTCGGAGCCGTCAAGCGGGTGGTCCGCGCCGGCCTCCCGGTGATCGCCGCGGGAGGGATCCACACCGTCGACGACCTCCGCGCCCTCCGGGCGGCCGGCGCGGTGGGCGCCGTCGTCGGGCGCGCCGCCCTCGAGGGCACGCTGGACCTCGCCGAAGCTCGCTCGGCGCCTCGCCTGAGCGGGGACCACGTCTAGACTCGCCGCCCCGATGGGCTTCCTCACCGACCTCGTCGACCGGCTGCGACGGGACCTCCGCGAGCATCCGCTCGACGACGCGGCGCTGATGGCCCGCGCCGCGGCCATGCCCCCCACGAGGGACTTCGAGGGCGCGCTGCGGGGAGCACCGCCGCCCGCGCTGATCGCCGAGGTGAAGCGCGCGTCGCCGTCGGCCGGCGCGATCGCGAAGGCGCGATCCCGAGCGGCTGGCCCGCGCCTACGAGGCGGGCGGCGCGGCGGCCGTGTCCGTCCTCACCGAGCCGCGCCACTTCCACGGATCGCTCGCCGACCTGCAGGCGGTCCGGGCGGCCGTGGCGATGCCGGTGCTGCGCAAGGACTTCGTGGTGCATCCGGCGCAGGTCATCGAGGCGCGCGCATCGGGAGCCGACGCCGTGCTGCTGATCGTGGCCGTGCTCACGGACGCCGAGCTCCACGCGCTCCTCGCGGCGGCCGGCGGATCTCGGCCTGGGGGCCCTCGTCGAGACGCACTCGGACGAGGAGCTCCGGCGCGCGCTCGCGACCGACGCGCGGGTGATCGGCGTGAACGCCCGCGACCTCGAGTCGCTCGACGTCGATGTCGCGGGCGCGCTCGCGCGTCTGGACGCGGCCTGCCGGCGGATCGCCTGGTCGTGCCCGAGAGCGGCGTCTCGACCCGCGGGCGACGTGGACGCCGCGCTCGCCGCCGGCGCGTCTGCCATCCTGGTGGGCGAGACCCTGATGCGCGCGGACGATCCCGCCCGCGCCGTGCGGAAGCTGCTCTGGAGGGAACAGCGCACGTGACGATCGCCACCACGCTCCCCGACGCCCGCGGCCGGTTCGGCGCCTACGGCGGTCGCTACGTGCCCGAGGTGCTGATCCCCGCGCTCGATGAGCTCGCCGACGCCTGGTCGCGGCTGCGCGAGGACCCGGCTTCCGCGGGGAGCTCTCGACGCTGGCGCGAGACTTCGTCGGCCGGCCGACGCCGATCACGCGAGCGGACCGGCTGTCCGCACGAGCTCGGCTACGACATCTGGCTGAAGCGCGAGGACCTCGCGCACACCGGCGCGCACAAGATCAACAACGCCCTCGGACAGGCGCTGCTCGCGAAGCGCCTCGGGAAGGAGCGGATCATCGCCGAGACCGGCGCCGGCAAGCACGGCGTGGCGACCGCGACCGCGTGCGCCCTGCTCGGTCTGCCCTGCGTCGTCTACATGGGGGAGGAGGACACGCGGCGCCAGGCGCCGAACGTCGCGCGGATGCAGCTGCTCGGCGCCGAGGTCGTGCCGGTCACCGCCGGCTCGACGACGCTGAAGGAGGCGGTGAACGAGGCGCTCCGCGACTGGGCGGCGAGCGTCCGGACCACGCACTACATCATCGGCTCGGTCGTCGGGCCCCACCCGTTCCCGGCGCTCGTCCGCGATCTCCAGCGGGTGATCGGCGACGAGGCCCGCGCTCAGTACGCGCGACCGGACGGGCGCCGACCCCGACGTGGTGCTCGCCTGCGTCGGCGGCGGCACCAACGCGATCGGCATGTTCACGGCGTTCGTCGGCGCCCCGGGGTGGAGCTGATCGGCGTCGAGGCGGGCGGCCGCGGGAGCGACCTGGGCGAGCACTGCTCGTCGCTCACGCTCGGGCAGCCCGGCGTGCTGCACGGCGCGCTGAGCTACCTCCTGCAGGACGACGACGGCCAGGTCGTCGCACCCACTCGATCTCGGCCGGCCTGGATTACCCGGGCGTCGGCCCCGAACACGCGTACCTGCGGGACGCGGGCCTCGCGAGTACGTCAGCGCCACCGACGACGACGCGCTCGCCGGGTTCCAGGCGCTCGCGCGGACGCGAGGGCATCATCCCCGCGCTCGAGCCGGCCCACGTGATCGGCTGGCTGCTGCATCGGCCGCTGCCCGCGGGCGCGCGGTCCTCGTGTGCCTCTCGGGGCGCGGCGACAAGGACCTCGACACGGTCCGCGCCGCGCCTCGGGATCGGCCTGATGGGCCGGCTCGAGGCCGCGCTGCGGGCCGCGCGCGACGGCGGGCGGACACGCGTTCGTCCCGTACGTGACCGGCGGCTACCCGGGCGTCGACGCCGGCCTCCTGCGCGGGCTCGCGGCCGCCGGGCGCCGACGCGATCGAGGTCGGCATCCCGCATCTCCGACCCCGTGATGGACGGCGGCGTGATCCAGGAGGCGTCGGCGGAGGCGCTCGCGCGCGGGCGCCCGGCCCGGCGACGTGCTCGCCACGATCCGCGAAGCGGCGCTCGAGGTGCCGGTCGCGGTCATGACGTACGTGAACCCGGTGCTCCGCCACGGGATCGCGCGTTCCTCGCCGAGGCCGCGCGCCGCCGGGGTGGCCGGCGTGATCGTGCCGGACCTGCCCGTCGACGAGGCCGAGCGAGCTCGTGGCGGCGAGCCGCCGCCCGCGGCGTCGACGCCGTGCTCCTGGCCGCGCCCGGGACCCGTGACGGAGCGCCTGGCGGAGATCGCCGAGGCGGTCACGCGGCTTCGTCTACTGCGTGGCCACCTACGGCGTGACCGGCGCCCGCGACCGCGCTGGAGGAGACCGCGGCCGCGGTCGTCGCGGCGCTCCGCCCCCTCACGGACCTCCCGCTGCTCGTGGGCGTCGGGATCGGCACCCCCGCGCAGGCCGCCGAGGTCTGTGCGTTCGCCGACGGCGTGATCGTGGGCAGCGCGCTCATGACGAGGCTCGTGGGTGGGGACGTCGAAGGGGCGATCGCGCTGGCGACCGCGTTCCGCGAGGCGATCCCCGTCCTGAGGCATCTCCGCCTCCCGGTGTGGACGTATGCCCTTGCGGGCACGGCTCGGCGGCGATTGGCCACCGTGGCCGCGATGTGATAGCCACATCCAATCTCGGGAGACCGGAGGAGAAGGGGGGCTCCATGAAGCACCGCATATGGTTCAAGCGCTCGCCCTGGTGGCAGTGCTCGCCATCGTCGCGACGGCATGTGCCGACGACAGCGGCGGCGGCGACGGAGGGACCGGCGCCGGCGAGGTCGACTGCGCCACCGTCGAGTTCGGATGCGTCGAGGTAGCCGCGGACGAGCCGATCAACGCTCGGGCGCTGCGCGGTGATCACGGCGGCGGACGCCACGCTCGGTCAGGACCAGTCAACGCGTCGAGCTCGCCGCTCGACTACCTCGACGGGACGTTCGACCAGACGTTCGGCCACGCTCCTGGACCACCCGTCGAGCTCACGCACGAGGACGAGCTCTGCTCGGCCGAAGGCGGCCAGGCGGCGGGCACCGCGCTCGCCGCGGACACGTCGATCGTCGCCGTGGTCGGGACCAGCTGCTCGAGCGCCGCGCTCGGCGTTGCGGACACGATCCTCAGCGACAAGGGCATCCTGCTCTTCTCCGCGTCGAACACCAACCCCGCGCTGACCGGATCCGGAGCTGCACAACCCGTTCTACGCGCGCACCGCGCACAACGACCGGATCCAGGGCGCGATCGTGGCCGAGTTCGCGCTCGGCGAAGACCTCGGCGCCACCACGGCGGCGACGATCGCGGACGAGAGCCCCTACACCCAGGGACTCGTCGCCGCGTTCGAGGCGAACTTCGAGGCCGGCGGCGGCACGCATCACCGGCATCGAGCAGGTCAACTCGGAGGACACCGACTTCAAGCCGGTCCTCACGTCGCTGGCCGAGGGCGACCCCGAGGTCCTGTACTTCCCGATCTTCGTGGCAGCGTGCACGCTGATCATCAGGCAGGCGCAGGACATCATGCCCGACGCCGAGCTGATCGTGGCCGACGGCTGCCTGTCGAGCGACACGCCTGAAGAACGCGGGAACGCCGCGGATGGCGTCTGGGCATCCTCGCCGGACCTGTCGGTGTTCCAGACGGACGAGTTCTACGCCGATGAGTTCATCCCTGCGTACGAGGAAGCGTTCGGCACCGAGCCGCCGCGGTGTTCCACGCGCACTCGTTCGACGCCGCGAACGTCCTGTTCGCCGCGATCGAGGAGGTCGCGATCGACAACGGCGACGGATCGCTGTCGATCCCACGGCAAGCGCTGCGTGACGCGGTGTTCGCGACGGACGGCTACGAGGGAGTGACGGGCACGATCACCTGCATCGACACGGGTGACTGCGCGACGGACGTCACGATCGGCATCTTCGACGCTCCCGGCTGGCCCGTCGAGGGCGGCACGGACGCTCCGGCCGTCTACACCGACATGAAGTCGCTCGACGACGTCCTCTAGCGATCGCACGGAGACGGCGGAGGGGCCGCGGGCCGAGCCGGAAGGCTCGCCCGCGGCCCCTTCCCTCGAGGGAGGGGGATCCGGCGGGAACCGAGGCGCCACCGCGTATCGCCGACGCGCAGCTGAGCGCTTTCGAGCGGCTGCCCGTGGCGGCGCATCATCCTCGTCATCCTGGGCGATCGTCGTGGTCGGCGTCGTCGGGATCGGGGCGGCCCGCACGCTCGCCCTGGATCCGGCCGAAGGCGGGTTCTCCGCCGACGGCTGGCAAGACCTCATCGTGCAGGGCTCGGCCAGGGCGCGATCTTCGCGATGATCGCGCTCGGCTACAGCCTCGTGTACGGCATCCTCCGCATGATCAACTTCGCGCACGGCGAGGTCTTCATGGCGGGGGCCTTCGTCTCGTTCTTCTTCGCCGACGCGTACGCGAAGAGCGGGTTCCTCAACAGCAACCCCATCCTCGCGCTGGCGATCGTGCTCGTCGTGGCGATCGCGGGTGTCCGTCGGGACGGCGGTCCTCCTCGAGCGGCTGGCGTACCGGCCGCTCCGCAACGCCCCCCGGCTCGTCCCGCTGATCACCGCGATCGGCGCCTCGCTCTTCCTCGCAGAACGCGTTCCGGGGGTTCTTCGGCCCGCAGCCCTACGGGTACCCGCAGCCCGACGTGCTGCCGGGCACGTCACCGTCCTGGGAGTGACCCTCCAGCGCACCCAGTTCCTCGTCCTCGTCGTCGCCGTGATCTCGATGGTCGTGCTCCAGTGGTTCGTCGCGACGACGCGGACGGGCCGCTCGATGCGGGCGGTCGCCGAGGATCGGGAGATCGCGAGCCTGATGGGCATCAACGTCGATCGCATCGTCGTGACCACGTTCGCGATCGGCGGGGTGCTCGCGGGGATCGCCGGCGTCCTGTTCGCCCTCGCGTTCGAACAGGTGCAGTTCACGATGGGGTTCCGGCCGGGCATCGCGGCGTTCACGGCCGCCGTGCTCGGCGGCATCGGCAGCATCGGCGGCGCCGCGCTCGGCGGGTT
This sequence comes from uncultured Actinomycetota bacterium, assembly GCA_963702405.1. Lineage (GTDB taxonomy): Bacteria > Actinomycetota > UBA4738 > UBA4738 > HRBIN12 > JAJNBA01. The sequence continues at coordinate 168,316 of CAVPCM010000011.1, read as the reverse complement.
CGTGCTCGGCCTGCTCCAGGCGGTCGGTCCGCCGCTGTTCCTCACGGGGTTCGGCATCCCGAGCGTCGTTCTCGCTGCGTGACGCGTTCGTGTTCCTCGTCCTGGTCCTCGTCCTCGTCTTCCGACCCGGCGGCCTGCTCGGCACCGGCGAGGCGGAGAAGGTCTGAGGCGGCGCGACGCGCGCCGCACGGGAGCGCTCGCCGGCTTCGTGACGATCTTCCTCGCGCTCGTCGGGCCTGATCGGCGAGCTTCACGGACGTGTTCCTGGTCGGCGACGAGGTGACCTTCGGCGGGCTGATGCTGATCCTGCCGGCCTTCGTCGCCGGGGTCTGGTGGCCGCCGCGCCGCGGGTCGAGGCCGGGGCGCAGCGCGAGAGGCGGTCGTCGGGGAGGCGCGCTGCGGCGGCCGCGGTCGCCGGAGCGGCTCGCCGGCGGCGTCTTCGCGGCTGGCCGTCGTCCTCGCGGACCTGTTCGGCGTCGAGCGCATCCGGCGGTCTTCGTCAACGTCTCGCCGGCGCTGATGGACTTCGTCACCTTCGGGCATCGACCGCGGTCGTGGGGGCCGCTGATCCTCGTCGTGGTCTCGACGGCGGCCGGCGCCGCGGGGCGGTCTCCTGCGCGTGCGCCGCCGACCGATCCGCAAGCCCGTCAGCTCGGCCGTGATCGTGACGCTCCTGTTCGGGTTCCTCCAGCGGATCATCCCGATCGCGCTGGACCAGCTCGATCTGGAGCGCGACTGGCTCTACAGCCGATCTACGACGGTCTGACCTGGCTCGGCGCGGTCGTGGTCGCCGCGGCCGCCGCGCGGCGTCGACCGTCCTGAACACGCGGTAGGGCGACGCGATCCGAGGCGCATCGCCGGGCCGCCCGGCGGAGCGACGACCGGCGATGAGCCCCCTCCGCGCTGATCCTGGCGTCGTCGTCGTCGTCGTCCTCGTCGCTGCCCCGTCCTGCTCGGGTCGGTGATCTCCGAGGTGCTCGGCACCGTGATGGTGTTCGCGCTGCTCGGGATCGGGCTCAACATCGTCGTCGGCTACGCGGGCCTGCTCGACCTCGGCTACGTCTTCTTCTTCGCCCTCGGCGCGTACTCGCTCGCGCTGCTCACCGGGGCGACCCTGAACGCGTTACGGGATCCCGCCCGAGCCCGCGATCTCGGGCGACCTGAACTTCTACGTCGCGATCCCGATCGTGATGCTGATCGCGGCGGCGGCGGGGCTGCTCGATCGGCGCCCCCGTCCTCCGGCTGCGCGGCGACTACCTCGCCCTCGTGACGCTCGGCCTCGGCGAGATGGTGACCGTCCTGATCGCGAGCCCGTGGCTCGTGCCGCTCGTGGGCGGTCCGAGCGGGATGCGCGGCATCACGGACGCGGCGATCGGGGGCTTCGGCTTCCGCGACCCGCAGCACTTCTACTACCTCGCGCTGGCGTTCGTCCTCTTCGCGCTGTTCGTGTCGTGGCGGCTCGCCTCCTCGCGGATCGGACGGGCCTGGACCGCGATGCGCGAGGACGAGCAGACCGCCGACGCGATGGGGATCAGCACGACGAGGTTCAAGCTGCTCGCGTTCGCGATCGGCGGCGCGATCGGCTCGCTCGGCGGCGCGCTGTTCGCCGTGAAGATCGGGTCGCTCACGCCCGGCGAGCTTCCAGGTCATCGTCTCGATCCAGGTGCTGGGCATCGTGATCCTCGGCGGCATCGGGCAGCCTCCCCGGCGTGCTCGTGGGGGCGCTCGTGCTCGTCGGCCTGCCCGGGCTGCTGCGCGAGTTCGAGGAGTATCGCCTGCTCGCCTACGGCGCGGCGCTCGTGCCGGTGATGCTCCTGCGGCCGCGAGGGGCTGATCCCGAACGTCCGCCGCAGCCGCGAGCTCCAGGACGAGGAGGGCGCGCAGGACGAATGGGCGAAAGCGGTCGACGAAGGCGAGACGCCCGGCGACGTCGGCCCGGTCACGGGGGTCGACGCCGTGAGCGAGCCGTCGGCCGCCGGCTCGGACGCGATGCTCGAGGTCCGCGGTCTCCAGAAGCAGTTCGGCGGTCTCTACGCGCTCTCGGCGGCCTCGACTTGGACGTCGACGAGGGCGAGATCGTCTCGGTGATCGGACCCAACGGCGCGGGCAAGAGCACGCTGTTCAACGTGATCACCGGCCTCTACGCGCCCGACGAGGGCGACATCGTGTACCGGGGACTCGAGCGTCGTCGGCCTGCGCCCGCACCAGCTCGTGAAGCTCGGGATCGCGCGGACCTTCCAGAACGTCCAGCTGTTCCCGAACATGACGGTCCTCGAGAACGCGATGGTCGGGCCAGCACTGCCGGAGCAAGGGGGGCGTGTTCGGCTCGATCGTCCGCACCCCCGGCGATCCGCGCCGAGGAGGAGCCGGATCCGCGAGCGCGCGCGAGGAGGCGCTCAGCTTCTTCGGCAAGCGCTTGTCCGGGTACCGCCAGGACCAGCCCGCGTTCTCGCTCTCCTACGCGAACCGCCGCCGGCTCGAGATGGCCCGCGCGATGGCGACCGACCCGCAGGTCCTGCTCCTGGACGAGCCGACGGCGGGGATGAACCCGCGCGAGACGCTCGAGCTCCGCGACCACATCGTGCGGATGCGCGACGAGCTCGGGCTCACGGTCGTCGTGATCGAGCACGACATGCGGGTGGTGAAGGGCGTGTCGGACCGCGTGATCGCCTGCGACTACGGACAGAAGATCGCCGAGGGCACCTACGACGAGGTCGCGAACGACGAACGCGTGATCGAGGCCTATCTCGGGACGAAGGCGGCCGGATGAGGCACGAGGCCGAGCGGTCGACGACGCCGGCCACCGAGCCGAGCGCCGATCCTGGAGCTCCGCAACGTGTCGCACCCACTACGGCCTGGTCGCGGTCCTGCGGAACGTCGACATGGACATCTACGCGGGGGAGATGGTCTGCCTGCTCGGCGGCAACGCGAGCGGGAAGACCACCACCCTGAAGACGATCCTCGGCTACGTCACGCCGTCGGAGGGCGAGGTGCGTCTTCGAGGGGAAGGTCGTATCGGGCCTGCCGACGACCGAGGTCGTGCGGCGCGGGCATCTCGATGGTCCCCGAGAACCGCCGGCTGTTCGCCGACATGACCGTCGAGGAGAACCTGCGGCTCGGGTCCTACCTGCGTCGCGACAAGGACGGCGGTCGAGGAGGCCCGCGAGACGGTGTTCGAGACGTTCCCGCGGGTCAGCGAGCGGCTGAAGCAGAAGGCGGGCACGCTCTCGGGCGGGGAGCAGCAGATGGTGGCGATGGGCCGCGCCCTGATGGCCGACCCCAAGGTCCTGCTGATGGACGAGCCCTCGATGGGGCTCGCGCCGATCCTGGTCGAGCAGGTCTTCGAGATCATCAAGAAGATCCGCGAGCTCGGGAAGACCGTCTTCATCGTGGAGCAGAACGCGAACATGGCTCTGTCGATCGCCGATCGCGGCTACGTGATCCAGACCGGACAGGTGGTGCTGGCGGACACGGCCGAGAACCTGCTGCAGAACCCGTTGATGCGCGAGGCCTACCTCGGCGAGCTGTGAGGGATGGGCGCTGAGGGGTGAGCGCTGACCTGCGGCTGATCGGCGCGGAGGAGCTCCGGGCCCGCCTCCCGATGGTCGACGCGATCGACGCCCTCGAGACGGCGTTCCGCACGCTCGATCCGGGGACCGGCCCGCTCCGCACCAGCCTGGAGACGCCGGCCGGGTCGCTCTTGGTGATGCCGGCGTTCGGCGAGGCGGGGGTCGGCGTGAAGCTGGTCACGCTCACGTCGTCCAACCCCGGGCGCGGGCTCCCGTACATCCAGGCCGGCTACGTGCTGTTCGACACCGTCACGCAGTCACCGGAGGCGGTCCTCGACGGAACGGCGCTCACCGCGCTCCGGACCGCGGCGGTCTCGGGACTGGCGACCCGGCACCTCGCACGCGAGGACGCGGCGCGGCTCGTCGTGTTCGGGGCGGGCGTGCAGGCTCGAGCGCACCTCGAGGCGATGTGTGCCGTGCGCTCGGTGACGGAGCTCGTCGTCGTCTCGCGATCCGCCGGACCGCGCGGGATCCCTCGTCCAGGCCGGCGTCGAGCGGGGGCTGGCGGCGCGACTCGGGGAGCCGGAGTCGGTCGCCGAGGCGGACCTGATCTGCACGTGCACGACCTCCGGCGGAACCGCTGTTCGACGGGTCGCTGCTCTCGCCCGGGGTCCACGTGAACGCGGTCGGATCCCATCGTCCCGACGCCAGGGAGCTCGACACCGAGACCGTGCGGCGGGGGAGGGTCGTGGTCGAGACCCGGGAGGTGGCGCTCGCCGAGGCGGGCGAGCTGGCGATCCCGATCGCCGAAGGGGCGATCGGAGCGGGACACGTGGTGGCCGACCTCGCGGGAACCGTCCGGGGGGCGGAGGTCCGCCGCTCGACCGACGACCTGACCGTCTTCAAGAGCGTGGGGATGGCGTTCGAGGACCTGGTCGTCGCCCGCGCGATCGTCGACGCCCCATCGACCTGATCGACGCGAGCGACCGCGTCGATAATCCCAGGCGATGCGGGTGCGGAGAGACTCGGGACGGAGCGGGGAGGTCTGGGTGCCGGGAGAGGGGGTCGAACCCTCACGGGCCGAAGCCCACGGGTTTTTGAGACCCGCGCGTCTGCCTGTTCCGCCATCCCGGCCGGGCCGGTCTAGGGTAGCGGGCCAGAGGATCCGAGCGAGCCTGTGGCGCTGCTCGCGCTCGCGGTCCCGGCGTGCACGGAAGGACTTCCGCCCAGAGAAGATGCCTCCCGGCCCACGATCGCGTACCTGTTCGACGGGTCGCCGCCGGACGCCGAGCTCGTGAGCGCGTCGGCCCTGGCGGGCTTGGAGCTCGCGGCCCACGAGGCCGGCGCGGTCGAGATCGAACCCGTGAACCTGGGCCTCGATCGCGCCGAGGTGATGAGCACGCTGGGAGCCCTCGCGGAGGACAGCGCCGTCGTCGTCGCCGTCGATCGCGCCGTGGACCGCGCCCCCGGCCGGGGCGATCGACCTGTTGGCCGCACACGGCCTGCCGGTCATCTCGCTCTCGTGGGCGTGGGGTCCGCCGTCCGATGGAGACGGCGTGTGGCTCTCGCTCGCGGCGGGGCAGGCGCGCGGAGGCCGTGCTCCTGCTTTCGACGCGCCGATGTGGCTCCGGAGGGCGCGACGCTGTGCCTCGCGGGCGACGAACATCCGACCAGTCGCGCCCTCCTCGCGACGGCCGAGGAGCTCGCTCGAGCGGCGGGCGACCCGGACGTCGCGATCGCCGGCACGGTCGCCGGAGGAGACGTGCCGATCGCCGCCCCGGTGGCCGGCCGGATCGAGGACGCGGGATGCCCGGTCCTCGCGTGGACGGGCGGGACCGCGGGCGCGGAGGCGGTCCTCTCCCGGTTGCCGGAGGACCCGGCGCTCGTGGTCGGCGCCTCGAGGATCGGAACGGACGACGGGCTGGCGCTCGCCACCGCCGGCCGTGACGTGGTCACCGCCTGCCCGTGTGTGAGCGTGAACCTGTCCCTGGAGCCGGAGCACATGCGGTTCGTGCACGATCTCCAGGCTGCGAGTGGGGCCCCGCCCGGTCCGTACGCGGTGGAGGCGTACGACGCCGGTCGGTTCCTGCTGGGCTTCGTCACCGGCGCGGGAAGCGACGATCCGCGGGAGGTGCTGGCCGCTGCGCTCGAGGAACCACCTCGAGATCCCCGGTCTCGCGGGGAGCTACCGCTTCGAGCCGGACGGATCGAGGGCACCGGACACCCTCAGGGTGGGGGCGTGGCGTGCCGTGGGCTCTCGCTGGCTGCCGGTCGAACATGCCGCCGGAGCACCCGCCTGACTGCGTTGCCCGGCGACCGGTCCTGCCCTAGAGTCCGGCCGTAGGGCGCGTGATCGAGGCGCGCCCGCTCACCGACCCAAGGGGGAGCACATGAAGGTTGGTTTCCGACGGATCGCGGTGCTCGTGGGGGTCCTGGCGCTCATCGCTGCCAGCTGCGGCGAGGACCCGGCCCCGCCGGCTGGCGGGAACGGGGATGACCCGGTCGACGAGACCGTCTGCGCCACCTACGACACCGAGGCCGGCGACCTGCTCGCGCAGATCTGCTCCGAGGGCGACGATCCGGGTCTCGACCGACCCCGCGTACCCGCCCCAGTCGGAGCTGAACGCGCAGACGGGTGAGTACGAGGGCTTCGACATCGACGTGGCCATGGAGATCGCGAAGCGCCTGGGCGTCGAGGTCGCCTGGGAGACCCCCGACTGGGAGGTCCTGACGGCCGGTGGATGGAACGACCGGTGGGACATGAGTGTCGGCTCGATGACGCCGACGAACGAGCGTCAGGAGGTTCTGAACTTCACGGAGCCGTATGCGTACGTCCCTGCGGTGGTTGTCGTGCACGAGGACTCGACGGTCTCGGACGTCGCGACCGACTTCGACGGCAAGGAGATCGGGTTCTGCGCGTCGTGCACGTACGAGTTCTTCGTCGACAAGAGCCTCAACATCTCTGGGTTCGAGTTCGACTTCGTGATCGATGACGCGAAGGGGACCGGCTACGACACCGACACGACGGCGCTCCAGGACCTGGCGCTGGGCGACGGTACCCGGCTCGACGCCGTGATGACGTCGGAGCCCACCGCCGTGGCGTTCGCAGAGGAGAACCCCGTCAAGGTCGTCGGCGATCCGGTGTTCGGGGAGCCGCTCGCGGTCGCCTTCGACAAGAGTCCGAGCTCGACGGGGCGACCCTCCAGGAAGAGGTCGATCAGATCGTGGCGGACATGCATGCCGACGGGACGCTCAGCCGACTGTCGGATGAAGTGGTACGACGGCATCGACGTCACGACGGTCTGACGCCGACGCCGACATTGCCGTGAGGACGGACGACGCGGGGACCGGGGTGACCCGGTCCCCGCCCGGTCCGGATGACCGTCGCCGCGACCGGCTCGCGCTGGCGAGCGCCAACGTGCCGTTCCGCGTGAAAGTCGCCTTCGTCTGGGCCGCGATCTTCGTCGTCCTCGGCTTCCTGTTCTGGTCGGCGTCCTTCGACAACGGGTGGATCGCCGAGACACATCGGCTTCATCGCTCGAGGGCTCACCTTCACGCTCCTGATGGCTGCCCTCGGGATCGTCCTCGCGATCCTCCTCGCGCTGGTCGGGCGCGCTCGGGCGCCTCTCCCGCAACCCGGTCGCCTACGGGTTGAGCGGCTTCTACACCTCGTTCTTCCGCGGCACCCCGTTGATCGTCCAGTTGTTCCTCTTCTACCTGGCGATGCCGAGGACCGCACAGAACCTCATCGACAAGTTCCCCAACTTCCTCCCGACGAGCTTCGACGACTTCTTCACGTGGAGCTCGTTCCAGGTGGGAGTCGTGGTGCTCGGCCTCAACTACGGCGCGTACATGACGGAGATCTTCCGTGCCGGCATCCAGTCGGTGAGCCACGGCCAGGCCGAGGCCGCCGATGCTCTGGGGATGACCTACCGGCAGAAGATGCGCAGGGTCGTCCTCCCGCAGGCGTTCCGCGTCATCATCCCGCCGACCGGCAACGAGTTCATCGCGATGATGAAGGACACAGCGTTGTCTCCGTCCTCGGACAGGCCATCGAGTCGATGGAGCTCTTCCGGCGCGCGCAGCTCCTCGGGAACGCCGATGTCCGTCCGACCGAGGCGCTCGTGACGGCCGCCGCCGTCTACTGGGCCCTCACGGCCGTCTTCACGGCCTTCCAGAGCCGCCTGGAGCGCCGGGTGAGCAGGGGATACGTCCGCACCGTCGCCGGCGGACCCAGCGCCCGGGAGCGGCGCAAGCTGATCGTCACGGGCTCGGGCGGCGGCGGGGAGCACGGGGCCGCCTCCGGCTACGTGATGGACGCTCCAGAGGAGCCGATCGATCTCGGCGGCCACGTCCACGGGGCCGGCCTTCCCACGGTGCCCGAGCCCCCCACGGAAACGGACCCTCGGTGAGCGCCCAGAACCGCGAGGCTGTCGTGCGGGTAGAGAACCTCCACAAGTCCTTCGGGTATCTGGAGGTGCTGAAGGGCGTCGACATGGAGATCGACAAGGGCGAGGTCATCGTGGTCTTCGGGCGCTCCGGCTCCGGCAAGTCGACGCTGCTGCGGTGCATCAACTTCCTGGAGGAACCCACGGAAGGGACGATCGAGTTGTCGGGGCTGCGCATCGAAGGCGGCCACCGGATCCGCAGCAAACGGGAGCAGATCCGTCAGCTCCGGATGCGCTGCGGCATGGTCTTCCAACAGTTCAACCTCTTCCCGCACATGACCGCCGTCCAGAACGTGATGGAGGGACCTGCAACGGTCAAGGGCCTCCAGGAGGCTTCCGCCCGCCGGGTCGCGATGGAGTTCCTCGACCGCGTGGGTCTGTCCGACAAAGCCGAGGAGTATCCGATCCGCTTGTCGGGAGGACAGCAGCAACGCGTCGCGATCGCGCGCGCACTGGCGATGGAACCCGATGTGATGCTGTTCGACGAGCCGACGTCGGCGCTGGACCCCGAGCTGATCGGAGAAGTGCTCGGGGTCATGAAGGCCCTCGCCGTGGAGATGCACATGACGATGATGGTCGTCACCCACGAGATGGGGTTCGCTCGCGAGGTGGCGAACCGGATGGCGTTCTTCCACGAAGGCGTGATCCTGGAGGAGGGGACCCCTCAGCAGATCTTCGAGGAGACCCGCTCACCTGAGACCCGAAGGTTCCTCGACGCCGTCTTGTAGACAGGCCGGAACGACAACGGGCCGCGTCTCCGCTCCGTGGCGCTCGCGCCTTCCCCATACGCGAGCGCCACTTCATGGTGACGCGGCCCGTTGCGATGGTCTCCTCGGACCGCCACCTCGGCCGGTCGGAACCGGTCGGGGCTCGCGTCCCGTAGAGAACCGTCGCGGACTGTAAACGGGAGGTTGAGGGATGTCAACCCGAGCGGCGTATGGCGAGAACCTTTGCGGAGCAAGGGTCGTTTCTCATCGCCGCAGGTCGCGGGCACGCAAAGAGAGTGACACGACTCGACCTGCTCCCGCGGCGACTCAGCGGGTCGTGTCGGTCTCCGCGTGCTTCGCACTGGTCACGGAAGTCTCGTGTTCGGGTCGAGACTTCGTTCCCGACTGGACGGGTCGCCGTAGGAACAACCCACCGACCACCACGAGGTAAGCGGTCCACCCGACGACCTCGAGCCAGGTGGGGTCCGCGTTGTAGCCGACGAGACCGCGAAGGATCGCACCCACCCCGGCATCGTCCGGGAGGCTCGCGGACAGATCGAACGCGGTGGCTTCGAGGAAGGGCAGCCATCCCGCCTCCTGCAGCTCGTGCAGGGAGTAGGCGAACAGTCCCGCGGCAACGACGATCAAGATCAACCCGGTCACGCGGAAGAACGACCGAAGGTTCATGCGGATGCCACCGCGGTACAGCAGCACTCCGAGGACCACGGCGAGCGCGAGCCCGAGAACGGCCCCGAAGACCTGGGTCGCGGGCGCGACCGCTGTACCTTCGACCGCGGTCCCCTTCGTCGCGGCGAACAGGAAGAGCGCGGTCTCGATGCCCTCGCGGAGGACGGCGAAGAACGCGAGGCCCGCGAGCGCGAATCCGCCCGAGACGAGCGCCGTGTCGACCTTCTCCTGCAGATCGGACTTGATGCGCGCACCCTGACGTCGCATCCAGAAGATCATCCACGTCAGCACACCCACCGCGGCGAGCGTCACCAACCCTTCGAAGACCTGCTCGGCGGTGCCTTCGAACTCCGCGCCGGCGACGAAGATCGCCGTGCCGAGCGCGGCGGACAAGACGATGGCGAGCCCGGCGCCCCACCACACGAAGCGGGAACGATCGCTCGCCCCGACCTGCTTCAGGTACGCGAGCACGATCGAGACGATCAGCGCTGCCTCGATGCCCTCGCGGAGGGCGATGACGAAGGACGCTCCCATGGATCCCCTCCCGTCGTTTCGCGCGGCTGGCCCGCGTGTGGATGCCGGCGCCGCGAATCCTAGTCAGGAGGTCGGATTCACGTCAATCCGATTCGGTACCGAATCATCTCGCCCTCGGCGCCGTTGCTCGGTCTCGGTTCCGGATCCCGGTCGCGGTCCCGTCCGGCGCGTCGGGGACCCCGGTTAGCATGAGCCCGTGGCGCCCCCCTCGGATCCGATGGACGACATCAGCCCCGCCGGCTCTTCATCCTCGACGGCCATTCGCTCGCGTACCGGGCGTTCTTCGCACTGCCGAGCACGCTCGCCACCACCACGGGCCAGGTTACGAACGCCGTGTACGGCTTCACGTCGATGCTCATCAAGCTCCTCGCTGAGGAGCGACCCGATCTGATCGCCGTGGCCTTCGACGTGGGGAAGCCGACCGCCCGGCTGGCGATGGACGCCGACTACAAGGCCGGACGCCGGGAGACGCCGGAGGACTTCCGGCCCCAGCTCGGGTTGATCCAGGAGGTCGTCGAGGCCCTTCGGATCCGGATGCTCCTGGTCACCGATCACGAAGCCGACGACGCGATCGGCACGCTCGCCATCCGGGCGGCCGAGAAAGGGATCGAGGCGACGATCGTCACCGCCGACCGTGACTTCTTCCAGCTCGTCCGTCCCGGCCTCCGGGTCCTGTTCAACCGGCGAGGGATCTCCGACATCGCCCTCATGGACGAGGCGGCCGTCGAGGAGCGATACGGCATCCCGCCGTCGAAGTACCTCGAGTACGTGGCACTCAAAGGGGACACGTCCGACAACATCCCCGGCGTCCCGGGTGTGGGAGACAAGACGGCGGCCAAGCTCGTCCAGCAGTTCGGCTCCGTCGAGGAGCTCCTCGGCCGGACCGATGAGCTGAAGGGGAAGTTGAAGGAGAACATCGAGGCCGCCGGGGACCGGCTCGCCCTCAACAAGAACCTCGCTCGGATCGTCACGGACGTGGATCTCGACTTCACGCCCGATGACGCGGTGATGGGGGAGTGGGACGTCGAAGAGGTCCGCCGTCTGTTCACCTCGCTCGAGTTCCGGAGCCTCTTCGACCGGCTGATGGAGCTGGCCAAGGACGTGAAGCCGAAGGTCGAGGTGGCGGAGCTCGACCTCCGGCGCGTCGAGCCGGAGGACCTCGCCGGCATCCTCGCCGACGGCCCGGTGGGCGTCGCGATCCAGGAGGAGGACGACGTGCTGGTCGGGCTGGCGGTGTCGGCTGGCGGAGCCCAGGCAGCCTATGCCGCCCTTCCCGGACCCGGCCCGGTCGCCGACCGTCTCGCCGATGCCTCGACGCGGAAGTGGACCCACGACGCGAAGGCGCTCGAGCGCGTCACCCTCCGCGCCGGCGCGGTGCTCGAGGGCGTCGCGTTCGACACGATGCTCGCGGGGTACCTCCTGGAACCGGGGACGGCCGACTACCCGCTGGCGACCCTCTGCGAGCGCTACCTGGGGACCGACCTCTTCGGTGGGGAAGGGGAGGCAGCCACCGAGACGGAGATGCAGCTCTTCACGGAAGAGCCCTGGCGGCACGTGGCGTCGGAGGCCGCGGCGGTGTCCCTCCTCGCGCCGGTCCTAGAGGAGCAGATCGACCGCCAGGGGCTCCGGCCGCTGCTAGAGGACGTCGAGCTGCCGCTCGCGTCGGTGCTCGCGCGGATGGAGGCGCGCGGGGTCCGACTCGACGTGCCGTACCTCGAGGACATGGGGGAGTCGGTCCGCGACCGGATGGCCACCCTGCACGCGGAGGTGTTCCGGCACGCCGGGCAGGAGTTCAACCTGAACTCGCCGCCTCAGCTCCGGGCGATCCTCTACGACCAGCTGGGCCTCCAACCGGGGAAGAAGACGCCCAAGGGCGAGCTGTCCACCGACGCCAGCGTCCTGGAGAAGCTCCGCGACGCGCACCCGATCGTCGACGCGCTGCTGTCGTGGCGAGAGCTCGACAAGCTCAACTCCACCTACCTGGAGGCGCTCCCCAAGCTGGTCGACGCGAAGGACGGCCGCCTCCACACGTCGTTCAACCAGACCGTGGCCGCGACGGGGAGGCTCTCCTCCTCGAACCCCAATCTCCAGAACATCCCGATCCGCTCGGAGCTCGGCCGGCAGATCCGCAGAGCGTTCATCCCGGGTGCCGACGACCAGGTCCTGCTCGTCGCCGACTACTCGCAGATCGAGCTCCGCATCCTCGCGCACCTGTCCGGGGACGCCGGGCTGCGCGAGGCCTTCGACTCGGGACTCGACATCCACGCGGCGACGGCGGCGAAGGTGTTCGACCTCCCGCCCGAGCACGTCGACGCGGAGATGCGCCGGCGCGCGAAGGCGGTCAACTACGGCCTCGCCTACGGCATGAACGCCTGGGGCCTCGCCACCCGGCTCGGGATCACGGCGGACGAGGCGCAGGAGTTCATCGACGCGTACTTCGACGGCTTCCCCGCGATCAAGGACTACCTCCAGAACCAGGTCGACCGGGCGACGGTGGAAGGGTTCACCGAGACCCTCCTCGGACGGCGCCGGTACATCCCCGAGCTCCAGGCGGCCAACCCGCGGGTGCGCGATCTCGGCAGACGGCAGGCGCTGAACGCGCCGATCCAGGGGAGCGCGTCCGACGTGTTCAAGGTGGGGATGATCGGCGTCGACCGGGCGCTCCGGGAGCGCTCGGAGCTCGACTGCCACATGCTGCTCACGGTCCACGACGAGCTGGTCTTCGAGGTCGCGAAGGACCGCGCGGAGGAGGCCGCGGACCTGATCCGCGACCGGATGGAGGGGGCCGTGGAGCTCGTCGTCGACCTCCGGGCGGACATCGGCGTCGGGCCGAACTGGTCGGAGGCGGCTCCCGAAGGCCACTGACGTCCTCACGGCCTCGTCATTGACGTCGTTTGCGCTGCTCACCTACCCTTCCACCCGGCCCGCGGATCTCGCGTGCCGCGTCGCAAATCCCAACCCGCGATGCGGTGAGCCCCGCGTGTCAGAAGGAGAACCACCGCATGAGCGAGACCGAGACCACCACCGAGAGCGTCCCCGACGGAGCCGTCGAGACCTCTGAGCCGATCATCGACGAGCGAGCGGCCACCGAGACCGACATCGAGACGACCGGCGACAGCGCCCCGCCCGCGACACCGACTGACGAGGCACCCCTCGTCGCCACGCCCGAGCCCGAGGGCGAGGACTACACGCCCGAGGAGCTCGTCCGCGCGATGGAGGCGTCGCTCCGCGACTTCAAGGATGGCGACATCATGGAGGGCGTCGTCGTCAAGATCGATCGCGACGAGATCCTCCTCGACATCGGCTACAAGTCCGAGGGCGTGATCCCGTCCAAGGAGCTGTCGATCCGCCACGACGTCGACCCGAACGAGATCGTCAAGGTGGGGGATCGGATCGAGGCCCTCGTCCTGCAGAAGGAGGACAAGGAGGGCCGCCTGATCCTGTCCAAGAAGCGCGCGCAGTACGAGCGCGCCTGGGGCCGGATCGAGGAGACGATGGCGTCGGGCCAGACGATCAAGGGACCGGTGATCGAGGTGGTGAAGGGCGGCCTGATCCTCGACATCGGCCTCCGCGGCTTCCTGCCCGCCTCGCTCGTCGACCTCCGGCGGGTGCGCGACCTCCAGCCGTACATCGGCACCGAGCTCGAGTGCAAGATCATCGAGCTCGACCGCAACCGCAACAACGTCGTGCTGTCCCGGCGCGCCTTCCTCGAGGAGTCGCAGTCCGAGGGCCGCAAGAAGTTCCTCGAGAACCTGGAGAAGGGCGAGCGGCGCAAGGGGACCGTCTCCTCGATCGTGAACTTCGGAGCCTTCGTGGACCTCGGCGGGGTGGACGGGCTCGTCCACGTGTCCGAGCTCTCATGGAAGCACGTCGACCACCCGAGCGAGGTCGTCACGGTCGGCCAGGAGGTCGAGGTCCAGGTCCTGGACGTGGAGCTCGACCGCGAGCGTGTCTCGCTCTCCCTCAAGGCGACGCAGGAGGACCCCTGGAAAGAGTTCGAGCGGCTGCACAAGGCGGGCGAGGTGATCGCCGGCCAGGTGACGAAGCTCGTGCCGTTCGGCGCGTTCGTCAGGGTCGCCCAGGGGATCGAGGGACTGGTCCACATCTCGGAGCTCTCCCACGAGCACGTCGACACGCCGGAGTCGGTGCTGTCCGTCGGCGACGAGGTCCAGGTGAAGGTCGTCGACGTGGACGTGTCGCGCCGGCGCGTGAGCCTCTCGATGCGGCAGGTCACCCCCGCTCCGGCCAAGACCACGGAGATCGAGGTCGAGCCCGAGCAGCCCGAGCGTGCTCCCGCCGAGCCCCTCGTCCAGACCGTGCAGATCCCGCAGGCGGTGCTCGACGCCGTCGCGGAGGCGGAGACGGACGAGCCGGCGGCCGCTGCGGCACCCACCGTGGAGCCTGCGACGGTCGAGCCAACTCGCGGAGCCGGAAGCCGCGCCGGAGCCGGCGGCCGAGGCAGCACCCGACGAGCAGCCGGACGCCGCGGCCGACGTCGCCGAGCAACCGCCCGCGGCGGAGGATGCCGCCGAGGAGCCCGCATCGGACGAAGAGGTCTCGCTCGAGGCGATCCTCGAGGATCTGAAGCGCCGCGAGGGGAGATCCGAGTAGGGGCGGGATCGTGCTCCTGGTCGGCCTGACGGGCGGGATCGGATCCGGCAAGTCCACGGTGGCCCGCCTGCTCGAGCGGCGTGGGGCCGTCGTGATCGATGCGGACCACCTCGCACGCGAGGCCGTGGCGCGAGGCACGAGCGGGTTCGATCGCGTCGTCGACACCTTCGGTTCGGGCGTCCTGAAGCCCAGATGGGGACCTCGACCGGGTACGGCTCGCCGCGATCATCTTCGCCGATCCCGAGCGGCGGGCAGCGCTCGAGGCGATCGTCCACCCCGAGGTCGCGAAGCGGTTCGGCGAGCGCGTCGAGGAGCTCCGCGACAGCGGTCGTGTGGTGGTCTACGTCAGCCCGCTCCTGGTGGAGCTGGGACTCGCACCCGCCTTCGACGTGGTCGTGGTCGTCACGGCGTCACCCCACCTCCGGGTCTCACGGGTGGCCTCGGATCGCGACCTCTCGCCCGAGGACGTGCGCGCTCGGATGGCCGCCCAGGCGACGGACGAGCAGCGGATGGAGGTGGCGGACGTCCTGGTGGACAACGACGGGGCGCTCGCGGAGCTGGAGCCGCAGATCGACCGGCTCTGGAGCGATCTCGAGGCCCGGGCCCGCGCGTGAACCCGGCGGATCAGCCCGGGGAACAGCCGAGCGATCGGCCGAGGGATCCGAACGCCTATCCTCGGGGCATGCGGTTCCGCGCCGTCTTCTTCGACGTCGGTGAGACCCTCGTGCACGTCGATCC
This sequence comes from uncultured Actinomycetota bacterium, assembly GCA_963702405.1. Taxonomy (GTDB): domain Bacteria; phylum Actinomycetota; class UBA4738; order UBA4738; family HRBIN12; genus JAJNBA01. The sequence continues at coordinate 153,082 of CAVPCM010000011.1, read as the reverse complement.
CTCCTTCGCCGACCTCTTCGTGACCGTGCTCGCCGGCGCGGGTCACGAGCGGTCCGTGGACGACGTCCGAGGGGCTTCTGCACACGTCTACGCACGGTTCTCCGAGGCGGCGCGGGACGGCTCGATGTGGACGACGTCGCCCGAGCGATCCCGCGCCTTCTGGACCTCGGTGTACGAGCGGATGCTCGACGAGCTCGGCGTCGCCGACGGTGACGGTCTCGCGACCTCGTTGCACGGCGAGTTCACCCGGATGGAGAACTACGTCCTGTTCGACGACGTGCTCCCGACGCTGATGACGCTCCGCGAGACGGGTGTGCTCCTCGGCGTGGTGTCGAACTTCGAGGCCTGGCTCGAGGACTGGTTCGGTGTTCACGAGCTCCTCGAGCTGTTCCCTGTCCGTGTGATCTCCGGGATCGAGGGCGTGGAGAAGCCCGACGAGCGGATCTTCCGGCTCGCGCTGGACCGGGCGTCCGTGTCGGCGGAGGAGTCCGCCTACGTCGGCGACAACCCCGAGTTCGACGTCGACCCGCCTGCGGCGCTCGGGATGTTCCCGGTCCTCGTCGACCGCCGCGGCCGATTCCCCGATCACGCGGGCGAGCGCATCACGGATCTCCGGGAGCTCCCCGCGATCCTCGGAGCGACGGCGTGACCGACGAGCGGCTGTTCTCGATCGTCGACGCCGACGCCGAGCTGGAGGAGCTCCGCGTCCGCCTCCCGAGGCTGCGGGAGGCTCGCCAGCGACTCATCGACACCGGCGAACGCATCACCTCGGCCGTCCAGATCGATGGAGGCGGGACCGAGGGCAGCGACTGGTTCCGGGCGCAGGAGACGCTCAAGCGGGAGCTCCTGTGGCTCGCGGACCGAGGCATCCTCCTGCGGGATCCTGACACGGGGCTCGTAGACTTCCCGGCCGAGCGCGACGGGGAACGGGTGTTCCTCTGTTGGCGGCTCGGGGAAGAGCGAGTCCGGTGGTACCACTCCGAACGGTCCGGGTTCTCGAGCAGGAAGCCCCTGTGATCGCGTGATGGCAGAGCGCGTGATCGACATCCGCGGGCTCCGCAAGTCCTACGGCGACGTCGAGGCGGTCCGCGGCATCGACCTCCACGTCGATCACGGCGAGGTCTTCGCCCTCCTCGGTCCCAACGGCGCCGGCAAGACGACCACGGTCGAGATCCTCGAGGGCTACCGGGAGCGGACCGACGGCGAGATCTCGGTCCTGGGGCACGACCCGGCGCGTGCGGGGGCAGAGCTCAAGGGGCGGGTCGGCATCGTTCTCCAATCCACGGGCGTTGACCCCTATCTCACCGTTCGCGAGACGGTCGATCTCTATGCCGGCTACTACCCGTCGCCGAGGGACATCGACGAGGTGATCGACATGGTGGGCCTCGCCGAGAAGCGAACCACCCGGGTGAGCAAGCTCTCTGGCGGCCAGCAGCGCCGTCTCGACGTCGCGATCGCCCTCGCGGGGGACCCCGAGCTGCTCTTCCTCGACGAGCCAACCACGGGCTTCGATCCGAACGCGCGTCGTCACGCGTGGGAGATCGTGAAGAACCTGGCGGACATCGGCAAGACGATCTTCCTCACGACGCACTTCATGGACGAGGCCCAATACCTCGCGAGCCGCGCGGCCGTGATCCGCAAGGGCGAGATCGTGGCCGAGGGGAGCCCCGGGACGCTGGGCGGCAGGGATCGGATGCAGGCGCGGGTGCGGTTCCGGGTCCCGGACGGCCAGGCGCCACCGCCGGATCTGACGGGCGCGACGACGCTCGTCGACGGCACGCTCGAGCTGCGGACGGACGACACGACGAAGACCGTCCACGACCTGACGGCATGGGCCCTCGGGCGCGGGTTCTCGTTCGACGGGCTGGAAGTCACCCAGCCGAGCCTCGAAGACGTGTACCTGGAGCTGACCGGAGGGGAGGAGAGCGAAGGATGAGCGCCGTTCCACAGGTCGCACGCCAGTTCCGGTTCACGAACAAGGCGTTCTGGCGGAACCCCGCCTCCGCGTTCTTCACGTTCGCGTTCCCGCTGATGTTCCTCGTGATCTTCACGTCGCTGTTGGGGGACGACGAGCTGCAGTTCCAGGGCGTCGAACTCTCCACGACCACGTACTACGTGGGAGCGATGGCAGCGTTCGGCGTGATCAGCGCGTGCTTCACGAACATCGCGATCCAGACGACGTTCAACCGTGACGCGGGGATCCTCAAGCGCCTGCGCGGCACCCCACTCCCCGCCGGGGCTTACCTCACGAGCCGGGTGCTCCACGCGATGGTCGTCGGTGCGATCCTCGTGGTGATCACGCTCCTGTTCGGGAAGGTCGTCTACGACTCGCCGATCCCGACCGGTGGCCCGCTCCTCGAGTTCATCGCGTCCTTCCTGGTCGGCGCCCTCTCGTTCGCGGCGCTCGCGCTGGCCCTCACCGGCCGCCGTCCCGAACGCCGATGCCGCGCCGCCCGTGGTGAACGCGGTCGTCCTGCCACTGCTATTCCTCTCCGGCATCTTCTTCCCGCTCGACGACGGCGCGCCGACGTGGATGAAGACGGTCGCCGACATCTTCCCGGTGAAGCATTTCGCGGACGCGATGCGAGCCGGGTTCCTCGGGAACGTGACGGCCCGAACCGCGCTCGGCACGGTGCGCGCGTTCCCGTTCGACTGGTGGGACATCGCGATCATCGCGGCCTGGGGGATCGTCGGTCTCGATCCTCGCCGCGCGCTTCTTCAGCTGGGAGCCGCGCCGCTAAGGGGCTGTGCTAGGCTCCGCGCTTCCACGGGAACGAGGGGGTGCCTATCCGTGCGGAAGTGGGTCCTGCTGCTCGCGGCGATGGTCGCTGTCGCTGCCGCTGCGCCGAGGAGACGCCCCCCACCGCGGGCGAGAGCCCCACCGGGTCGGCGGCCGATCCGGAGGCGGCCGCCGAATGCAGCTGTGCCGAGTCTCACGCCGCCGACTTCTTCGAAGACCGAGACGTTGACCGTGGGTACCGACTTCGACTTCATGTTCCCCCGTGGATCCTCAATCGGGAGCCGGAGTCCGGGAAGGGGTTCGAGGCGCGATGGCCTATGAGGTGGCGGAGCGGATGGGCTTCGCCGACTCACACGTCAACTGGGTCAACATCCCGTTCAACCGTTCCTACGCACCCGGGCCGAAGGACTTCGACTTCGACATCAACAACATCTCCGTCACCGAGGAACGGGACCAAGCCGTCGACTTCAGCGACAGGTACTACGACCTCACGCAGGCGCTGATGGTGTTGAAGGGCTCGCCGATCGAGAACGCGACGACGATGGAGGAGATCAAGGACGCCGATCTTCGGGGCGCAGATCGGTACCACGAGTCTCGCGTTCATCAACACGGTGATCCAGCCGACGAACGCCGCCAAGGTGTTCGACTCGACGAGCGACGCGAAGGCCGCGCTTCGGAACGGGACGGTCGACGGGCTCGTGCTCGATCTGCCCGACCGCCTACTTCGAGGCGACGATCAACACGCCGAACGGCGCGCTGGTGGGCCAGTTCCCGAACGCGGGCGAGTACCTTGGCCTGCTCTTCGAGGAGGGGAGTCCCGCTCGTGGATGTGCGTGAACCTCGCGCTCGCCGAGATGACGGCCGACGGCACGCTTGGAGGACCTCCAGGACGAGTGGCTGGCCGACTACCTGGCCGTCCCAGTCATCCAGTAGGCGGCACCCGGGGCTGTCCGTGACCGAGCCGCCGGAGGCCCTGCCCGGGCACGACGGAGGTCCCGCCTGCTCGGGAACCGGGGCGTCCTGATCTCCACGGCCAGCACGATCGTGTTCTTCGCCGTGTGCACGTCGCATCCTCGTTGCGGCGCCCGGCTTCGATGCCGTCCGCGAGAGCTTCTTCAACCTCGAGGCGATGAAGGAGTCGTTCTTCGGCGTGCCGGAGGAAGGCCTGCCCGGGGATCGGGCAGGCGTTCCTGCTGAACATCCGGGTCTTCCTTGATCGCGGAGGTCCTGATCCTGATCCTCGCCCTCGTGATCGCCGTGATCCGGAGCCTCCGGGGCCGGTGTTCTTCCCGTTCCGCCTGATCGCGATCGTCTACACGGACCTGTTCCGCGGGATGCCCGCTGCTCCTCGTGATCTACCTCTTCGGGTTCGGCCTTCCAGCGCTCGGCATCCGCGGTCTCTCGACGCAATCGGAGGTGGTGTACGCGACCGCGGCTCTGGTCCTGTCCTATTCGGCGTACGTGGCGGAGGTGTACCGAGCGGGGATCGAGTCCGTGCACCCGAGCCAGACCGCGGCGGCGAGATCGCTCGGCCTCTCCCGCCTGCAATCGCTTCGCTTCGTCGTGCTCCCGCAGGCGATCCGCAGGGTGATCCCTCCGCTCCTGAACGACTTCGTGAGCCTCCAGAAAGACACGGCGCTGCTGGCGGTGCTCGGTGTCGTCGAAGCGGCGCGAGCGGCGCAGATCTACTCCGCGTACCGCTTCAACTACTCGAGCTTCGTCGTCGCGGCGTTCCTGTTCGTCCTCATGACGATCCCGCTCGCCCGGCTGACCGACTGGTTGATCGAACGGGATCGTCGTCGACGGCAAGCGGGCGCAACGACATGACCGAAGCCGTTCGCATCCAGGGTGTGCGCAAGGCGTTCGGGGAGCTCGAAGTGCTGCGGGACATCGATCTCGTGGTCGAGGACCACGAGGTCATCGGGCCTGATCGGGGCGAGCGGTTCCGGGAAGTCAACGCTGTTGCGGTGCATCGACCTCCTCGAGCAGGTCGACGCCGGCCGTATCTGGATCGAGGGCGATGAGGTCACCGCGGCCGGCGTCGACCAGAACGCGGTACGCCGGCGGATCGGGATCGTGTTCCAGGCGTTCAACCTGTTCCCGCACATGACGGTGATGCGGAACGTCACGCTCGCCCAGGAGAAGTCGCTCGGCCGGTCGGCGGCGGAGGCCCGAGCGAAAGCGACCGAGCTCCTCGGCAGGTTCGGGCTCGCCGGCAAGGCGGAGGAGTACCCCGACCGATTGTCCGGCGGTCAGCAGCAGCGCGTGGCGATCGCCCGCGCGCTCGCGATGGACCCCGACGTGATGCTGCTCGACGAGATCACGAGCGCGCTCGACCCCGTGCTCGTCGCGGAGGTCCTCGACGCGATACGGGAGCTCGCGGCCGCGGGGATGACGATGGTGATCGCCACCCACGAGATGGGGTTCGCTCGGGACGTCGCGCACCGGGTCGCCTTCCTGGAGGCGGGGCGCATCCTGGAGGAAGGTCCGCCGCAGCAGATGTTCTCCGAACCCCGCGAGGAGGCCACCCGCCGGTTCCTCGACCGGATCATCGCCGCGGGCCGTATGTAGGTCCGGGGTTGTCCCCGAGCCGCCCTACACTGGCGGCCCATGCCGCCGTTCAGGATCACGTCCGAGTTCCGCCCGTCCGGCGACCAGCCGGAGGCGATCGAACAGCTCGTCGACGGCGTGCAGGCGGGTCAGGAACACGTCACCCTGCTGGGGGCGACGGGCACGGGGAAGACGTTCACCGTCGCCCACCTCGTCGAACGGGTCCAGAGACCCACGCTCGTGATCGCCCCCAACAAGTCGCTCGCGGCACAGCTGGCGAATGAGTTCCGCGAGGTCTTCCCCGAGAACGCGGTCGAGTACTTCGTGAGCTACTACGACTACTACCAGCCCGAGGCCTACGTCCCGCAGACGGACACCTACATCGAGAAGGACTCGTCGGTGAACGACGAGATCGAGCGCCTGCGGCATTCGGCCACCGCCGCACTGCTCTCCCGCCGCGACGTCCTGATCGTGGCCAGCGTCTCCTGCATCTACGGCCTAGGGTCGCCGGAGCAGTACGAAGGACAGCTCCTGCGAACGGTCCGCGGCACGGACCTCCCCATGGAGTTCGCGATGCAGCGCCTCGTCGACATCCAGTACCAGCGGAACAACGTGAGCCGCGCCCGCGGCACGTTCCGCGTACAGGGCGACACCCTCGAGGTCTTCCCGAGCTACGAGCAGGTCGGGTACCGGGTCGAATGGTGGGGCGAGACGATCGAGCGGATCAGCCGGTTCGACCCACTCACCGGGGAGCTCCTGACCGACACCGTCACCGACCTCACCACGTTCCCGGCATCGCACTACGTCGCGAGCGACGAGCGGATGGAGCGCGCCCTCGTCACGATCGAGGAGGAGCTGCACGAGCGTCTCGCCGAGCTCGAGTCCCAGAGCAAGCTGCTCGAGGCGGAGCGGCTCCGGATGCGCACCATGTACGACCTCGAGATGCTCAGGGAGGTCGGCTTCTGCTCGGGGATCGAGAACTACTCGCGGCACATCGACGGGCGGGCTGCCGGGAGCGCCCCGTACACGCTCCTCGACTACTTCCCGGACGACTACCTCGTCGTGATCGACGAGTCGCACGTGACGGTGCCACAGCTCCACGGCATGTACGAGGGCGACATCTCGCGGAAGTCCACGCTCGTGGACTTCGGGTTCCGGTTGCCGAGCGCGATCGACAACCGTCCGCTCCGTTTCGAGGAGTTCCAGGAGCGGGTCCACCAGATCGTGTACATGTCCGCAACGCCGGGCCCCTGGGAGCTGAAGGTGTCGGACCGGATCGTGGAACAGATCGTCCGGCCCACCGGCCTGATCGACCCGGAGGTCGAGATCCGGCCGACCAAGGGTCAGGTCGACGACCTGATCGAGGAGATCCGCCGCCGAGCCGAGGCGGAGCAGCGGGTGCTGGTGACGACCCTCACCAAGAAGATGGCGGAGGACCTCACGGACTACCTGATCGAGATGGGGATCCGCGTGCGCTACCTCCACTCGGAGGTCGACACGATCCAGCGGATCGAGATCATCCGCGACCTCCGGCTGGGAGAGTTCGACGTCCTCGTGGGGATCAACCTGCTCCGCGAGGGACTCGACCTGCCCGAGGTGTCCCTGGTGGCGATCCTCGATGCCGACAAGGAAGGGTTCTTGCGCTCCGACACCTCGCTGATCCAGACGATCGGACGGGCGGCGCGCAACGTCGACGGCACGGTCCTGATGTACGCGGACGCCGTCACCGACTCGATGAAGACCGCGATCAGCGAGACCCAGCGCCGACGGATGATCCAGGAGGCCTACAACACGGAGCACGGCATCGATCCCACGACGATCCGGAGGCGCGTGCACGACATCCTGCTCTCGATCTCCGAGGATCCGGCCAAGCGCGCCACCTCGCCGCGGAAGGAGCGGCGACAGCGTGTGGCCCGGCCGGAGATGCCGCAGGAGGAGCTCGAGCGCCTCCTGCTCGAGCTCGAAGAGGAGATGCACCAGGCGGCGAAGGACCTCCGTTTCGAGTACGCCGCTCGGCTGCGCGACGAGGTGGTCGACCTCCGCAAGGAGCTCAAGGCCCTCCGCGCGGCCGGGGTCGGGGCGTGAACCGCCTCTCCGTTCGCGCCCCCGCCGGGTGGCTGGGGCCGGGCGGGTTCCTGGAAGACGTCCAGATCGTCAGTGAAGGAGGCACGATCACGTACGCAGGCGCGGCCACCGGCGTCGACGCGGCCGACCGGGAGATCGTCGTCGACGGCTTCGTGATGCCCGCGGTGGCGGATCGCCATGTGCACATCGAGCTGTCGGACCCGGCGGCGGTGCTCGCCGGCGGCGTGACCGCGGTCCGCGACCTCGCGTGGCCGGTCGAGCGGATCTTCTCGCTCGCCGACGCGTCCGAGATGCCGTCCTTCGACGGGCCGTTGATCAAGGCTGCCGGGCCGATGCTGACCGGCCCCGGTGGGTACCCCACCCAGGACTCCTGGGCGCCGCCCGGGACCGGGCGCGAGATCAAGGGCACGGACGACGCCGCGGCGGCCGTGGAAGAGCTCGCGCGGCTCGGGGCTGCCGCGATCAAGGTGGCGCTGAACGCGGACGCCGGCCCCACGCCCACGGACGGAGAGCTGTCGGCGATCTGCGACGCCGCCCATGCCGCCGACCTCCTGGTCACCGCGCACACGCAGGGCAAGGGGCAGGTCGAGCGCGCGCTCGGCGCGGGGGTGGACGAGCTCGCCCACACGCCGTGGACCCGGTTGTCGGACCAGGTGATCGGATCAGCCGCGGCGCAGATGCGGATCGTCTCCACGCTCGACATCTCGAGCTTCGGCCGCGACACCCCCGAGATCCGCACGGCCCTCGACAACCTCCGTCGCTTCCACGTGGCGGGGGGAACGATCGTCTACGGCACGGATCTCGGGAACGGCTCGATCCCGCCCGGGATCCACACGCGGGAGGCGCTCCTCATGGTGGAGTCGGGCTTGGAGCCGGAGGAGGTCCTCGAGGCGATGATCCGGGCGCCGCTCGCACCCGACGCCCCCGCGGACCTGATCGCCCTCCGCCAGAGCCCGCTCGAGGATCTGCGAGCGTTCGACGAGGTCACGCTCGTGATCCGCGCCGGCCGGGTCGTCGCCGGGGGCTGACCCGCTCGACGAGGCGTGGGACGATACACGCCTGGGGGTGATCGGGATGGTCCAGAGCGACACGACGACGTGGCAGGGCGTCACCCGGCACGAGCTCGGCCAGGCTGCGCGGAACCACGGGATGCAACTCGAGGGACTGCGCTACGACGTCACGCCGATCGGGATGCACTACCTCGTGATCCACTGGGACATCCCCGCGGCGGACGAGACGGCATGGACCGTGGACGTCGACGGCCTCGTCGATCGCCCCTTGACGCTCTCGATGGACGACATCCGCTCACGGCCGACGGTCACACGCCCCGTGACGATGGAGTGCGCCGGCAATGGGCGGGCGCTGATGCCCCCGCGTGCCGAGAGCCAGCCGTGGCTCGACGGGGCGATCGGGAACGCCGAGTGGACCGGGACGCCGCTCCCGCCGATCCTCGAGGAAGCCGGACTACAGCTCGAGGCCGTCGAGATCGTTTTCACCGGCGCCGACCACGGGATACAGGGAGACGTCGAGCAGGACTACCAATGGGGTTTCCCGTTGGCCGACATCGTGCGCGACGACGTCCTGCTCGCGTACGAGGTCAACGGCCAGCCGCTCCCGCCGCAGCACGGCTACCCGGTCCGGCTGCTCGTTCCCGACTGGTACGGGATGTGCAGCGTCAAATGGCTCCAGCGCATCACGGCCGTGGCCCAACCGTTCGACGGCTTCCAGGTCTCCGCCTATCAGCTCCGACAGGAGCCGGACGGCCCTGGCAAGCGCATCACGAGGAAGGCAGTCCGAGCGCTCATGTTGCCGCCGGGCTTCAGCGACTTCCCTGCGCGACAGCGGTTCGTCGACACGGGCACGACCGAGCTGATCGGCCGGGCGTGGTCCGGCTGGGCACACATCGTCCGGGTCGAAGTGAGCGGGGACGGGGGCGAGACGTGGGGCGAGGCGGAGCTGAGTCCGAGGCCCGAGTCCTCCTCGTCGTGGCGTGCGTGGTCGTTCGACTGGGAGGCGACACCGGGGGAGCACGAACTCGTCGTCCGTGCGACCGATGAGGCCGGGAACGTCCAGCCGACGGACCCGCCTTGGAACTACGGGGGCTTCATGAACAACATGCCCCAGCGGGTCCACGTCCTCGTTCGCTGACTGTCAGACGAGCCGCCGGAGCTCGTCGAAGCAGCGGTCGACGTCCTCCTCGGTGTTGAAGAAGTGCGGGCTGATCCGCAGGCCATCGCCGCGGTAGTCCGTGCAGACGTCCCGCGCCAGGAGCTCGTGGCAGATCTTCTCCGCCTCGGGCCCGACCTTCACGTTCACGACGCCGCCTCGCGCGTGGCGATCCCGCGGCGTGCGCACCTCGAGGCCCGCTTCGTCCGCCCGGGCGATGACGTGGTCGGAGAGCTCGCCGTTCCGGGCGCGGATCGCGGCGGGTCCCACCTCCGAGATGATGTCGATCCCGCCCTGCGCGATGAAGAACACGGGGGCCGGGGGCGTGCCGTGCTCCAGGCGGCGCGCCGTGGGGTGATAGTCGAGGTGCTCCACATCGAAGGCGAACGGCTCTCGCTGCCCGAACCACCCCGTGATAGCGGGCTCGAGCGAGGGGAGCAGATCGCGCCGCGCGTAGAGGAACACGAGCCCCGGCCCGCCGAGCATCCACTTGAGAACGCCGGCCGTGTAGAGGTCGCACCCGAGGTCGTGGAGGTCGAGCGGGACGATCCCGAGCCCGTGGTAGTCGTCGACGAACGAGAGAGCCCCCCGATCGCGGGCGATCGCGCACACGGCCTTCGCGTCCAAGATCGCGCTGGACCGGTAGAGGACCCGATTCACCATGACGAGCGCGGTCCGCTCGTCGATCGCCCGGTCGTACTCCTCCAGCGGGATCGTCAGGCCGTCGGGACTGCGCAGCCATCGGATCTCGGCGCCCGCCTTCCGCGCCCACGCGATCCACACCTGGCCGTCGGTCGGGAAGTCGAGCTCGGACAGGATCACGATCCGGCGTTCGCCGGACAGGTCGAGGCACGACGCGATCGTCGACAGCGCGATCGAGATGTTCGTGGTGAGCGCCACCTCGTCGGGATCGCAGCCCGCGAGCTCCGAGAACGAGCGCTTGAGCCCCGCCATCCGCGGGAAGATGTTCTCGAGCCAGACGAGATCCGGCGCACCTTTGGAGCCCCACGCGTCCAGGTACTCCTCGAGGTAGGCCCTCGACCGCCGGGAGACGGGACCCAGGGAGGCGCTGATCAGGTACGCCTTCCGCTCCAGCACGGGGAACTCGTCCCGCCATGCGGTGAGGTCCACTAGCCCCTCGCCGGCATGAACCGTTCGAACCAGGCCGTCGTCCGAGCCACGAGATCGAGGTACGCCGGGAGCTTCCGCACCCCGTGCCCCTCGCCCGGGTAGATCGCGACCTCGGCCGGCACGCCGTTCGCGAGGAGAGCGCGATAGAACTCGATCGCCTGCCCCGGCGGCGTGCACCGGTCCTCGGTGCCCGCGGTCAGCAGCGTGGGCGTGGTGACACGATCCGCGAAGAAGACCGGGCTGCGGTCGCGGTACTGCGGCGCGTCGTCCTGCGGGTCGCCGCCCAGGAACCATGCATCCCACGTGCCGATATTGCTGTTCCAGTGCTGACTGTAGAAGTCGGTGACGGGGGAGACCGCGACCGACGCCTTGAAGCGCTGGTCGACCACCGGGAGCCAGCACGACATGAAGCCCCCATAGCTCCCCCCGGTGACGCCGATCCGTTCCGGATCGGCGATACCACGCTCGACGAGCGCATCGACGCCCGCGAGATCGTCGCGGGCGTCCGCACCGCCCATGTCGCCGATCACCGCTTCGAGGAACGCGCGTCCGCGCCCCGTCGACCCCCGGGGGTTCGGCAAAAGGATCGCGTAGCCGCGGGAGACCAGCCAGGCGAAGGACGGACGCGGGAACGACTCCATGTACGACGACACCGGCCCGCCGTGCACGTGGAGGATCAACGGGAACGGTCCATCGCCCGGCGGTGTCAGCAGGAAGCCGTCGATCTCGAGGCCGTCGGGGGCGTTCCACGTGACCCGTTCCACTCGGCCGACCAAGCCGCGGGCGTGATCATGGCCCTGGTGTCGGAACGACGCGACCGTCCGGTCCACCCCGCCCTCCACGACCGCCACCTCGATCGGCCGATCGAAACCCTGCCGGACGAAGGCGAACCCGTCGGCGCCGAGGGGTGCCGCGTACGGAGCCCAGGCGCCCACGGCCTCGCTCGTCGACCAGGTTTCGGTCCGGTCGCCGAAGACGGGATCGATGTCTCCGAACACCGTGTCCCCCCGGCGCAGCGCGGCGTACGACAGCGCGCCGTCCGCGCGCCATCCCAGCCACGTGATGTCGGCGTCTTCCATCTCGATGGTCCGACGTTCGCCGCTCGGCACGTCGACCACGACGGCGCGGCCGGACACGAGCTGCCGGTCACTGCAGGGCGCCTCGACCGCCGCCACGCGCGAGCCGTCGGGCGAGCCGACCGGGAGCCCGAACTGGATGTTGCTCGTGGCGACCACGCGATCGTCGCCGGTCGCGGTATCGATCAGCACGACCGACGCGATGTACCAGGCGGACTCACCGGGATCCTCCGACGCCACAGCGACCACGGCTCCGTCACCGCACCATTCGGCCTCCCAGACGTTCAGGCCCTCCCGAGAGAGGGCTCGAACCTCTCCGGAGGACGCCTCGATCACCCAGAGCCGGCGCCAAACCTGTCGGTCCTCCCAGGAGTCCACGGCGGGGACCCAGTCGGGAAGATCCTTCTCGCTCGCGAGCGCACCGGAGCCGTCCGCTCCCGCCCCGTCGGCGTGCATGCCGGCCGTCCGCACGAGGATCCGTGAGCCGTCCGGAGACCAGGCGTGCTCCTCGATCGTCCCCTCCACCTCGGGTAGGGCCTCGGCTTCCCGGAGCGCATCCGCGTCGAGCGCGTAGAGCTGCATCCGTCCCTTCTCTCTTCGGTCGGAGAGGAAGGAGAGCCGCCGGCCGTCGGGCGACCACCGAGCCCCGGCGTCGTGCTCGGGCCCGGCGGTCACCGGTCTGGCGCCGCCGCCGTCAGCCGGCGCGACGCAGACGCGGCTCTTCGGCGTTCCCTCGAGCTTCTCCCAGATGGACCCGGTGAACGCGACCGACCGCCCGTCGGGGGAGGGGCGAGGGTCGGACGCCTCGGTGACGTTCCCGAACCCGGGCTCGTAGACCTTCCGGAAGTGCTCCTCGATCTCCTGGTACAGCGGCGACGAACGCAGGTCCCTGTCCATGGGCGAAGGATAGGCGGGGAGGAAGCGGGTCGTCGCCACTGCCGCCGATCGGCCCGGCGGGGGGCCAGAACCCACCACGAAAGAGCGTGTCGCGGCCCGCCGGTACACTCGGTCCGTGGGCTCCGAGAGACTCGTCATCCACGGCGCCCGTGAGCACAACCTCAAGAACGTCACGCTCGACCTGCCGCGTGACCAGTTGATCGTGTTCACGGGGCTGTCAGGCTCCGGGAAGTCGTCCCTGGCATTCGACACGATCTACGCGGAAGGCCAGCGTCGCTACGTGGAGTCGTTGTCGTCGTACGCCCGGCAGTTCCTGGGCCAGATGGAGAAGCCGGACGTCGACTTCATCGAGGGCCTCTCGCCGGCGATCTCGATCGACCAGAAGTCCACATCGCGGAACCCCCGGTCCACGGTCGGCACGATCACCGAGGTCTACGACTACCTCCGCGTGCTGTTCGCGCGCATCGGACATCCTCATTGCTACAACTGCGGCCGTCCGATCGGCCGGCAGACGCCCGACCAGATCGTGGATCAGGTCCTCCAGCTGCCCGAAGGCACTCGCTTCCAGGTCCTCGCGCCGGTGATCCGCGGTCGCAAGGGCGAGTACGAGAAGCTCCTCCAGGAGCTCGCGCGCAAGGGCTTCCCTCGCGCGCGGATCGACGGCGAGGTCCGGGAGCTGTCGGAGTCGATCCGGCTCCCCAAGAACTTCAAGCACACGATCGAGGTCGTCGTCGACCGTCTCGTCGCAAAGCAGGGGATCCGGCGGCGTGTCGCGGATAGCATCGAAACCGCGCTCGAGCTGGCGGAGGGGATCGCCTCGATCGCGGTGACCACCCACGAAGGGCACGAGGAGCTGCAGACGTTCTCGCAGAAGCTCGCCTGCACGTTCTGCGGGCTGTCGTTCGACGAGCTGGCACCTCGCAACTTCTCGTTCAACTCGCCGTACGGGGCGTGTCCTACCTGTGACGGGCTCGGCACCCGGCTCGAGGTGGACGCCGATCTCGTGGTACCCGACCCCACCCTCTCCATCAACGAAGGGGCGCTGGCGCCCTGGGCGAGCAACACCCTCGAGTACTGGTACCGGGTCCTCGAGGCGGTCGGCGAGGCCCATGGCTTCTCGCTCGACACACCGTGGAAGAAGCTCCCCAAGCGGGCGCGAGACGTCGTGCTGTTCGGATCCGACGAGGAGATCTACGTCCGCTACAAGAACCGCTACGGGCGACAGCGCTCGTACTACACCAGCTACGAGGGCGTGCTCCCCAACATCGAACGGCGACACAAGGAAACGGACTCGGACGCCTCGCGCGAGAAGCTCGAGCAGTTCATGCGCGAGACCCCCTGCCGGTCGTGCAAGGGTGCACGGCTCCGTCCGGAGACGCTCGCGGTCACGGTCGACGGACTCCATATCTCCGCGCTCACCGACCTGTCGATCCGGAAGACGCTGTCCTTCCTCGAGTCGATGGCGCTCTCGGAGCGCGAGGAGATGATCGCCGAGAGGCTCCTGAAGGAGATCCGCGCCCGGCTCGGTTTCCTCGTCGACGTGGGTCTCGATTACCTGACCCTCTCCCGGCCGGCGGGCACGCTGGCGGGAGGAGAGGCGCAGCGGATCCGCCTCGCGACCCAGATCGGCTCGGGCCTGGTCGGCGTGCTCTACATCCTGGACGAGCCTTCGATCGGTCTGCACCAGCGGGACAATCGCCGCTTGCTCGACACGCTGATCCGCCTCCGAGACCTCGGGAACACGCTGATCGTGGTCGAGCACGACGAGGCCACCATCATCGAGGCCGACCACATCGTGGACATCGGCCCGCTGGCGGGGGAGCACGGTGGTCGGATCGTGTACTCGGGCGACCTGAAGGGACTGCTCGGATCCGATGAGTCGCTCACCGGTGCCTATCTCTCCGGGAGACGGTCGATCCCCCTGCCGTCGTCACGACGCACACCGAAGCGGTGGCTCCGCCTCGAGGGCGTGCGGCAGCACAACCTGAAGGACATCACGGTGAAGATCCCGCTCGGTGTGATGGTGTGCGTCACAGGCGTGAGTGGGAGCGGCAAGTCCACCCTCGTCCAGGACGTCCTGCTCCGCGCGCTGATGCAGAAGGTGTATCGCTCGCGGGTGTTGCCGGGCAAGCACCGGCGGATGGTCGGGTGGGAAGACGTCGACAAGGTGATCGACATCGACCAGTCGCCGATCGGACGCACGCCGCGGTCGAACCCGGCCACCTACACGGGGGTCTGGGATCACGTCCGCAAGCTCTTCGCTCAGGTCCCGGAGGCCCGACTCCGGGGCTACCAGCCCGGGCGCTTCTCGTTCAACGTTCGCGGGGGACGGTGCGAGAACTGCGCCGGCGACGGCCAGATCAAGATCGAGATGCACTTCCTCCCGGACGTCTACGTGACGTGCGAGGTCTGCAAGGGCCGCCGGTACAACCGCGAGACGCTCGAGGTGAAGTACAAGGGTCGCACGGTCTCCGACGTCCTCGAGATGAGCGTCGACGAGGCGCTCGAGTTCTTCCAGAACATCCCGCCGATCAAGCGACACATGCAGACGCTGTCCGACGTCGGACTGGGCTACATCAAGCTCGGGCAGCCCGCCCCCACGCTCTCCGGCGGGGAGGCGCAGCGGATCAAGCTGTCGAGCGAGCTCCACAAGCGCGCCACCGGCAACACCGTCTACATCCTCGACGAACCCACGACCGGCCTCCACTTCGAGGACATCAGGAAGCTGTTGCAGGTCCTCCAACGATTGGTCGCCACAGGGAACACGGTGCTCGTGATCGAGCACAACCTCGATGTCGTGAAGACCGCCGACTGGCTGATCGACCTCGGTCCCGAAGGCGGCGACCAGGGCGGCCGCATCGTGGCCGAGGGGCCCCCGGAGACCATCGCGGCCAACGCGGAGTCCCACACGGGCCGGTTCCTCGAGGAGGTCTTGGGGGTCCTGCCGGTCGGCGTCGGCGCCTCCGCGTGAGGGTCACAGAGCGGCTGTGGATGCTTGCTAGGATGCGGCCCGTCGTGTCGAGACCGTCTCCGCGCTCCCTGGCCCTGGCCCTGGTCGTCCTCGCAACGGCATGCGGAAGCATCCCCCCGTCGGAGGTGCAGGCCCCGGAGGGACGGCAGTTCATCCCGATGGTCCCCGATTCGATCGACGACGTCGGGCTGGCGCCGTCGGTGGCTCTCGACTCGGAAGGACTCCCCACCATCTCCTACTACGGGTTCCCGGCGCAGCTGGAAGAGGGGGAGATCCCGATCGCGCGCCCCGTCGGCTCGCCGTTCCTCACGACCGAGGACGGTGACGACGCCGGCGCGGTGTTGCTGGTGAGCCTCAACCCCGACCAGATCTGGAACCGAGGCGCGATCGCCCAACCGAGGGACACCCCGACCGGTGTCCCCGTTCCGTTCGAGCCCGCCGCCGAACCCTCGCTGGCGAGCCTGACGAAGGAGCGGGCCGCGGGCACCGACGTCGCGATCGCGGGCAGCGACGTCCACGCCGTCTGGACCACGGACCAAGGCGTCTGGTACGGGTTCGGCCCCACGCCGTTCGAGATCGGTGCCGTGGAGGAGACCCCCGAGGCGGGCGCGCCCTCCGTCGTGGTCGACGGCGCCGGCGCACCGATCGTCGCCTACACGACCGCCGGGGCCCAGCCGGAGGTGCGGGTGGCCGAGCGGGTCGGCGAGAATTGGAGGGTCACCACGGTGGCCACCCTCTCCCGGTGCGGCGAGGGATGCCCGCCGGCAACGCAACTCGCCCTCCTCGGGGGCGAACCGCTCCTGGTGACCGCCGACCCACTCTCCGGCGAGGTGGTCGCGGCACTGCGGCAAGGAGGAGCCTGGACGACCGAGGTGGTGGCCACCGACGCCACGGGCGGCGCGTCGGTTTCCACGACGGGCGACACGGCCGCGATCGCCTATTACACGGAGACGGGGGTGGCGCTCGCGACCGGCCGACCCGGGTCGTGGTCGGCGGGGGAGGTCGCCACGCTCGCGACGGGCGAAGGAGAGCAGTCCGCCGACGTGCCGACGGCGCCCAGCACGGGGGTCGCGGTCGACCAGCAAGGGACGGTCTGGGTCGCCTGGCAGGACGGCGAGGGCATCCATCTGGCATCACAGGCCGACGGCGCGATCGAGGAGGTCGAGCTCCCCGATACGAGCAGCGGGGTGAACCCGAGTCTGGCCATCACCGAGGACGGCTCATCGGTCTGGGTCGCCTGGTACGACGCGGACGAGGGCGACCTCCGGCTCGGCACGTACGGGGAGATCTCAGAACTGCTGATCGCCGCCCCGACCCCGCTGCCGAGCCCGGCTCCTGCGGGACCGGCACCGGATTGCGGCGACGATGGGGAACCGGTGCTGGAGGTGACAGCACCCACGACCGCTTTCGAGCCCACCTGCCTCGTCGCCCCGGCGGAGGAGGAATTCACGATCACCTTCAATAACGAAGACGAGGGCGTGACCCACAACTTCGCCATCCGTCCGGACGCAGATGGGGAGGACATCGCTGCCACGGACCTGAAACCCGGCACCTACACGGACCCCCTGCCGGTCGACCCCCAGGAGGAAGGCGACCTCTACTTCCTCTGCGAGGCTCACCCCGATGTGATGTTCGGCACCCTTGCGATCGTGGCGGGGAACGGCGGCGGGGGCGGGAACGGGGGCGGAGGCGGAGGCGGCGGGGGTTAGCCACTCCACGTTCCCAGCCGGGTCACCCGACGGCGCTACGATAGGTGGGTGAGCTTCACCAAGCTGGCATCGTCCACCATCCCGGACGCTCCCGGCGCCTACCTCTTCCGTGACGAGGACGGCAGGGTCGTCTACGTCGGGAAGGCCGGCTCGCTCCGGAAGCGGCTGGCGAACTACTGGTCCCGACCTCTCCATCCGCGGACCGAGGCCATGGTGGACGCGGCGGCGAGCGTCGAGTGGATCGTCGCGTCAGGCGAGGTCGACGCGCTGATGCTGGAGTTCAACCTGATCCAGCAGTACCTGCCGCGCTTCAACATCCGCTACCGCGACGACAAGTCGTATCCCTACCTCGCGCTCACGGTGGGGGAGACGTGGCCGCGCGCCCAGGTCCTCCGCGGAACCAAGCGGAAGAAGGTCCGGTACTTCGGGCCGTACGGGCACGCCTGGGCGATCCGGGACACGCTGGACGCCCTGACGCGCGTGTTCCCCATCCGCACCTGCACGAACCACTTCTTCGACCAGCGCGCCCGCGCCGGGCGGCCCTGCCTCTACTACGACATCGGCCGGTGCTCCGGCCCCTGCGTCCCGACCACCACGGGGATCACGGAGGAGGCGTACCGAAGCGACGTGGACGCGCTCGGCGACTTCCTCGCGGGGAACTCGAAGCCGGTGCTCAGGCGCCTCGAAGAGGAGATGGCCGAGGCGTCGGGTCGGGAGGAGTACGAGCAAGCGGCGCGGTTCCGTGACCAGCTGCAGGCGGCGCGCCGGGCGCTGGAGAGCCAGGAGATGGTCCTCGTCCAGCCCGAGAATCTGGACGTCGTCGGCCTCGCCGAGGACGACCTCGAGGCCGCCTTCCAGGTCTTCACGGTTCGCGGCGGACGGGTCCTCGGCCGGAAGGGATGGATCGTCGATCGCGTGGAGGACCTCGACCGACCCGAGCTCGTCGCGTCGTTCCTCCGGCAGCTCTACATGGAGCGGGAAGACGTGCCGCCGCGGATCCTGGTGCCGACGGAGCCGGCGGACCGGGAGGTGCTGGAGACCTGGCTCTCGGCCCGTCGCGGTTCTCACGTCACGATCGCCGTGCCGGCGCGCGGCGCCAAGCGGCGCCTGATGGAGGTCGTGGGGAGCAACGCGAGCGAGGCGTTCCATCGGCACAAGCTCCGGCGCGCCTCGGACTTCGGGGCGCGGTCCCGGGCGCTCTCCGAGCTCGCCGATCAGCTCGGCCTCGAGCAGGCACCCCTCCGCATCGAGTGCTACGACATCTCCAACCTCGGGCCGAGCGACACGGTGGGATCCATGGTGGTCTTCGAGGACGGCCTCCCGAAGCGAGCCGACTACCGCCGGTTCGAGATCAAGGGCGTGCCCGGGCAGGACGATTTCGCGAGCATGGAGGAGATGCTCACCCGGCGGTTCTCGCGGCTGCTGAAAGAGAAGGCGGAGCCGCCCGGGGGCCGGAGACGGTTCTCCTACCCACCGGCGCTCGTGGTGGTGGACGGCGGTCGCGGCCAGCTGAGCGTCGCGACCAGGGTCCTCGAGGACCTCGGCCTGCACATCCCGCACATCGGGCTCGCGAAGCGACTCGAGGAGATCTATTTCCCCGACCGCCCGGATCCGCTGTCGATCGCGCGCGGATCGGAGGCGCTCTTCGTGCTCCAGCACATCCGTGACGAGGCCCACCGCTTCGCGATCACGTACCACCGCCAACGGCGCGACCGTCGGGCTCTCTCCTCGCCGCTGGACGAGATCCCCGGCGTGGGGCCGTCCCGGAAGCGCGCGCTGATGAAGCGCTTCGGCTCTCTGACGAAGATCCGTCAGGCGGGAGCGGCCGACCTCGCCGCCACACCGGGCGTCGGCCCCCGGCTCGCGGACGAGATCCATCGCCGGCTGCACGCGGTATCGGTGACGGATCGTCGGGAGAGCGCGTGATGGCACGGGCCGCGAAGCGATCGGCGCGGGAGACCGCCGCGCCTGGGTTCCTCTTGATCACCGGGCTGTCGGGGGCGGGTCGCTCCGAGGCCGCGCGGAGCCTCGAGGACCTCGGGTACTTCGTCGTCGACAACCTGCCGCCGGCGCTCCTGCCGAAGATGGCCGAGCTGGCCGCGAGCCCGGGCGGTCCCGGACGGGTGGCGATCGTCGTGGACGCGCGGGGCGGCGTGTTCTTCGGCGAGCTGTCGAAGGCGCTCGAGGAGCTGCGGGAGCAACGGGTCCCATCCAGGATCGTCTTCCTCGACGCGTCGGACGAGGACCTCGTCAACCGGTACGAGGCGACCCGCCGGCGTCACCCGCTGGCTCCGGGCGACCGGGTGGGGGAAGGGATCCGCAAGGAGCGCTTGATGATGGAGAGCCTCCGGGCCGACGCCGACCTCGTGATCGACACCACCGGACTGACGCCGCACGACCTCCGCGACCGGATGCGGGAGACGTTCGCCGACACACCGCCCGAGGCCGGCCTGCTCGTCTCCATCGTGTCGTTCGGCTTCAAGTACGGGAGCCCGCGCGACGCCGACCTCGTGCTGGACGTGCGGTTCCTCCCCAACCCGCACTGGGTCGACGAGCTCCGTCCGCTTCCGGGCAGCAACGAGAAGGTGCGCGAGTACGTCGAGGGGCAAGAGGAATACGGGTCCTTCATGAAGCGGCTCGAAGGCCTCCTGGACGTCGTCGTCCCCGGCTACGTGGACGAGGGGAAGTCGTATCTGACGATCGCGATCGGCTGCACCGGAGGCCGGCACCGCTCCGTCGTGGTCGCGGACGACCTCGCCGACTGGTTCCGCGAGCACGGGCATCGCGTCTCCGTGAGCCACCGCGACGTCGACCGCGACTGACCAGACTCAATCCGCGGGGAAGGCCGCCTCGAGGGTCCCCAGGTGGTCGCCGCGATGGAGCGAGCGATCGACGAGCCGTTCCCGACCCTCTGCGGCGAGCTCCTCTCGGACGTCATCCGCGACGTCCTCGACGAACGCATCGAGATCGGACGCGGAGGTCGCACACTCCTCGACGGCAGCCCGAGGGGGGATCGACATCCACTGGCGCAACGACGCGTCGTTGATCCGATCCATCAGACCGCCGTCGACGGCCATCGGCGTCCGCTCGCCACGTTCGGCGGCCAGCCTCCAGCGCTCCAGCACGAAGCGGTCCCAGAAGGCGATGTGCGCGAAGAGCCCGGCGGCGGTCCAGGGCGGGTCGATCTCGGTCCTCAGCTCGTCGTCGGAGAGCCTCGCGCCGAGCGCCGCCAAGCGGTCGGCGGACGCCCGGTTCCGCGCGTCCACGCCGTCGCCCATCGGCGCCACGCTACACGGACGGACAGCTCCCGAGGCCCGCTCGTAGGATGGAGGGACCGAGGCGCCAACGAGGCCCCGAGGAGGTTCTCCAACGATGAGCGTGAAGGTTGGCATCAACGGTTTCGGACGGATCGGCCGCAACTTCCTCCGCGCCGTCAGGGACACGGGCGCGGACGTCGACTTCGTCGGCGTCAACGACATCACGGACGCGAAGACCCTGGCGCATCTGCTGAAGTACGACTCGGTCCTGGGTCGCCTGGACGCAGAGGTCGCCGTCTCGGACACAGGCCTCTCCATCGATGGCGACGAGCTTCGCGTCTTCGCGGAGCGGGACCCGGCACAGCTCCCGTGGAAGGAGGTGGGCGCCGAGATCGTGATCGAGTCGACCGGTCTGTTCACGGATCGGGAGAAGGCCGCCGCGCACCTGGAAGCCGGCGCCCAGAAGGTCATCATCAGCGCCCCCGCGAAGGGTGAGGACATCACGATCGTGATGGGCGTGAACGACGACATCTACGACCCGACCACGCATCACGTGATCTCGAACGCCTCTTGCACGACGAACTGCGTCGTGCCGCTCGCCAAGGTGCTCGAGGATTCCTTCGGGATCGACCGCGCCCTGATGACCACGGTGCACGCGTACACGAACGACCAGAACCTGCTCGACCTACCGCACAAGGACCTGCGTCGGGCGCGCGCCGCCGCGATCAACATCGTCCCGGCGTCCACCGGGGCGGCGAAGGCGACGTCGCTCGCGCTCCCACAGCTGAAGGGGAAGATGGACGGCATCGCGATGCGCGTGCCCGTGCCCGACGGGTCGATCACCGACCTCGTGGCGATCGTCAACCGCGACGTCACGGTGGAGGAGGTCAACGACGCGTATCGGGCCGCCTCCGAGACCGACCGGCTGAGGGGCAAGCTCGTCTACACCGAGGACCCGATCGTCTCGAGCGACATCGTGGGGTCGCCCGCTTCGTGCACCTTCGACTCCCTCTCGACGATGGCGATGGGGAACATGGTCAAGGTCATGGGCTGGTACGACAACGAGTGGGGGTACTCGAACCGCCTGGTCGACCTCGTGAACCTGGTCGCCTCGAAGCTCTAGTGGCGCTCCGGACGCTCGACGACCTCGGCGACGTCGCCGGCTCCCGTGTGTTCGTCCGCGTCGACTTCAACGTCCCTCTCGAGGGCGGCCGCGTGGCGGACGATCTGCGGATCCGTGCCGCGATCCCCACCCTCCGCGAGCTGCGCGAGCGGGGAGCGGCCCTCGTGGTGGCGTCCCACCTCGGACGTCCCGAGGGGGAGGCGCGGGACGACCTCCGGCTCGCGTCCGTCGCCGACAGGCTCGGCGAACTGCTCGAGGTCGAGGTGATGGCGCTCGACGAGGTCGTCGGCGACGGCCCCGAGGCCGTGTGCGCCCACATCGAGCAGGGCGACGTGGTCCTCCTCGAGAACCTCCGCTTCGATCCGGGCGAGGAGGCGAACGACGTCCGCTTCGCGGGACGCCTCGCCGAGCTCGCCGACGCGTACGTGGACGACGCGTTCGGCGCCGCGCATCGGGCGCACGCGAGCGTCGTCGCGCTGCCCGACCTGATGCGAGCGTCGGGCCGGACGACCGCGGCCGGACGGCTGCTGCAGCGGGAGGTCGAGGTTCTCGGCCGACTCCTCCGAGACCCCGACCGGCCGTACGTCGCCGTCCTCGGCGGCGCCAAGGTCTCGGACAAGCTCGGGGTGCTCGGCGCTCTCGCCGAGCGCGCCGACGCGCTGCTGATCGGTGGAGCGATGGCGTTCACGCTGATCGCGGCGGACGGTGGCGAGATCGGCGACAGCCTGGTGGAGCGCGATCGCTTCGACGAGGTCCGTGCCGTCATGAAGGGGACGGGCGACGCCCTGATCGAGCTCCCCCAAGACGTCGTCGCCGCCGCCGAGGCGAGCGCCGACGTCCGCCCGCAGACCGTGCCGGCGCGCGAGATCCCGCGCGGTCTCAAAGGACTCGACATCGGACCTCGGACCGTGGAGGAGTTCGCCCGGATCCTCGCCGACGCCAAGACGATCCTGTGGAACGGTCCGATGGGCGTCTTCGAGCTCGAGCCGTTCTCGGCGGGCACCCGGGGCGTCGCCGTGGCGATCGCGGGGGCGGCCGCGTTCTCGGTGGTCGGGGGTGGGGACTCCCTGCTCGCGGTCAAGCGGGAGGGGCTCGAGGATTCATTCGACCACCTGTCCACGGGCGGTGGCGCCTCGCTCGAGTTCCTCGAGGGAACGCCGCTCCCCGGCGTCACGGTCCTGGAGGGCTGACGTGGCCGAGCGAACGCCGATGATCGCGGCGAACTGGAAGATGCACAAGACGCACCTCGAGGCGATCCAGGCCGTGCAGAAGCTCTCGTACCTGCTCGACCGGAAGGACGCCGAGCACGTGGAGGTGGTGATCTGCCCCGCGTTCACGGCCCTCCGTTCCGTGCAGACCCTGATCGACTCCGATCGCCTGCCCTACGGGTTGGGCGCGCAGGACGTCCACCCGGAGGACGAGGGCGCGTTCACCGGGGCGGTGGCGGGGCCGATGCTCGCGGCGCTCGACGTCGCCTACGTCATCGTCGGTCATTCCGAGCGCCGCCAGCTCGTCGGCGAGGACGACGCCACGGTCAATCGGAAGCTGAAGGCGGTGATCCGCAACGGGATGGCGCCGATCGTCTGCGTGGGGGAGACGCTCGAGGAGCGGGAGTCGGGCGGTACCGAGACGAAGGTGACCGAGCAGGTCCGGCGGGCCTTCGACGGGATCGACGCGACGGCCGCGGCCGGGTCCGTCGTCGCGTACGAGCCGATCTGGGCGATCGGCACGGGCCGCAACGCGGAGCCCACCGACGCGGGACAGGTCGTGGAGGTGATCCGCGCCACGCTCGCGGACCGCGTCTCCCCGGAGATCGCCGACGGGGTCCGCGTCCTCTATGGAGGAAGCGTCAAGCCGGGCAACATCCGGGAGTTCATGGCCCACCCGGAGATCGACGGGGCACTGGTCGGGGGCGCGAGCCTCGATCCGGAAAGCCTGGCCCTGATCGCCCGGTACCGGTGACGTCCTTTCGCTTCCTTGCCCATCAAAGCCGCTGCGAGGGTGCCCCTCAGGGGGTTGCTGGATTGCGGGTCCCCTGCAACCTCTCTAGAATCGGTTCCCGGGCATGAGTCGATCCGACACGGACACCGACGTATCCCAGGCGGAACAGCGCGAAGCTGCCGAGCGCGCCGACCTGGAGGCTGCCGCGCCGTCCGCCGAGACCCCGGCCTCGATCATCGGCCGGAGCCCCTGGGAGATCTTCTGGAGTCACTTCCGCCAGGACAAGTTCGCCATCATGGGTCTGGTGATCATCGCGCTGATGATCCTGATGGCGGTCTTCGCCCCGCTGGTGGCCAGCTGGTCGGGGCACGAGCCGAACCAGGTCAATCTGGAGGCGCTCGACGAGTTCGGCCTCCCGTCGGCGCCCACCTGGTGGCCCGGCCCGGAGGCGAAGGCTCCTCCCAAGTACCTCCTGGGGGTCGACGACACCGGACGTGACCTCTTCGTGCGGATCGCGTACGGCGCACGCACGTCTCTCACGGTCGCGTTCTTCGCGACGGGCATCGCCGTCGTGATCGGTGTGCTGCTTGGTCTGACGTCGGGCTTCTACCGGGGCAAGATCGACACGGTCATCTCGCGCGCGACCGACGTCGTGCTCGCGTTGCCGATCCTGCTCCTGGCGCTCGGGATCGCCTCTGCGTGCGGCGCGAACCAGGAGGGCTGCTTCTGGGGCTTCATCAAACCGGGGTTGCGACCGGTGATCTTGATCATCGGGCTGTTCGGGTGGCCGTACATCGCTCGCATCGTCCGCGGCCAGGTGCTGTCGATCCGCGAGAAGGAGTTCGTGGAAGCCTCCCGCTCGCTGGGAGCCTCCAACCGGCGCATCATCCTCCGCGAGGTCCTCCCGAACGTGACCGCGCCGATCATCGTCTACACCACGCTCATCATCCCGAGCAACATCCTGTTCGAGGCCGGACTCTCGTTCCTCGGCGTGGGGGTCCCGGACGGAACACCGTCCTGGGGAGCCATGCTCGCCGACGCGGGCACGGCCTTCCGATGGGCTCCCTGGCTGATGATCTTCCCGGGCCTCGCCCTGTTCCTCACGACGCTGGCTTTCAACCTCGTGGGGGACGGCCTCCGAGACGCACTCGATCCTCGGAAGGCCGTCTGAGCGTATCGACAGGGGGAACCCGGTTCGAAAGGAGGACGACCTCGAGCACGGAGCACCATTGATCGTCACATCTGCACCATGAGAAGGGGGGTAGCTTTGAAACGAGTACTCAGACTGATCGCCGTCGTGACGGTCCTCGGGATCGTCGCCGCCGCGTGCGGCGGCGACGGAGATACTGTCGACACACCGACGGATGAGCCGGGCCAGCCCGCGGAGCTCGCGGGCGGGACGCTCACCATGGCGATGCTCGCCGACGTCACCGCGGCGTTCGACCCACAGAAGGAGTATTACTCCGTCACGTGGGAGTACTACCGCTGCTGTCTGCTCCGGAACCTGATGTCCTATGAGGGTGTCCCGACGGACGAGGGCGGTGCCGACATCTTCCCGGACCTCGCGGCCGGCGAACCGGAGCAGTCCTCGGACGGGCTGACCTGGACCTACACGATCAAGCCCGGCATCCACTACGCGCCTCCGAAGGAGGACGTGGAGATCACGGCGCAGGACTTCATCCGGGCGCTCGAGCGGACGGCGAACCCCGACGCGAACGTCGGCGGGTACTCCTTCTACTACTCGGTGATCGAGGGCTTCGACGACTTCGCCGCGGGCGACGCCGAAGAGATCTCCGGGCTGAGCGCACCTGACGAGCAGACGCTCGAGATCACCACGACCTCACCGGTCGGCGACATGAGCTACCGGCTCGCCATGGGCACCGCATCGCCGATCCCGCCCGATGACGAAGGGGAGCGGATGGGTGTCGCCGAGGGACACGACCGGAACTACGGCCGGTTCCTCGTGGCCACGGGCCCGTACATGTTCGAGGGGTCCGAGACGATGGACTTCTCGGCGGACCCGAAGGACCAGACCGAGGCGCCGGGCTACGTCCCGGGTCGCCAGATCGTGCTGGTCCGCAACCCGTCCTACGATCCAACGACGGACGGACTGCGGGACGCCTACCCGGACCGGATCGAGGTTCGGATCGGCGGCGACAACGACGACCTGTACAACCAGGTCGCCGCGGGGACCCTCGACTTCGTGGTCGATGGCGTCGTACCCGCGGAGAAGATCCGCGACTACCAGACGGACCCCGAGCTGCAGGACAAGATCAACATCTACGCATCGGACGCGATCCGGTACGTGTCCTTCAACCTGGCGGTGCCTCCCTTCGACGACGTCCACGTCCGCAAGGCGGTCACCTGGGCGTTCGACAAGCAGGGGTTCCGGCAGTTGCGGGGCGGCCCCTCGGTCGGTGAGATCGCGGGACACATCATGGTCAACAGCCTCGAGGACAACCTCTTGGCCGACTACGACCCGTACCAGACCACGAACGCGTCCGGTGACCCCGAGAAGGCCAAGGAGGAGATGGCCCTGTCCGCGTACGACTCGGACGGGGACGGGGTCTGCGATGATCCGTCGTGCCAGGACATCCTCACGATCACCGATCGCGAGGACCCGTACCCGGATCAGATGGCCCTCCTGAAGCAGTTCCTCGAGCCGCTCGGGATGACGCTCGACGACAAGCAGCTGGAGCGCGGCACGATGTACAACCAGTGCAACGATGCGAACTCGCATCACGCGCTCTGCGCCGGCCCCGGGTGGGGGAAGGACTACGCCGACGGCGTCACGTTCGGCGAGCCCCTGTTCACCTCCGCGGGTCTGTGGGAGAGCTGCTGCAACTACTCGCTCCTGGGAGCCTCGCCCGAGCAGCTGACCGAGTGGGGCTACGACGTGACGGAAGTTCCGTCCATCGATGACAAGGAGGACGAGTGCGCGGCGTTGGAGCCCGGTGACGAGCGGTTCCAGTGCTGGGCCGAGCTCGACCAGCAGTTGATGGAAGAGGTTGTTCCGATGGTGCCGTACCTGTTCGACAACAGCGTCGACATCCTTTCGGAGAACATCGTCAACTACTCGTTCGACCAGTTCGCTGGTCTGGCGGCGTTCGACTCGCTGGCCGTGCCCGGCAACACCGGATAGCACCTGATCCAGACGGTCGAGGGGGTCGCGCGAGCGGCCCCCTCACCGTTCCGTCCGAGGCCCCCGCGAGGGGGCCGGAGGGAGGAAGAGGCGCATGGGCCGATACCTGATCCGGAGAGCCCTCTTCATGATCCTCGTGATCGTGATCGTCTCGCTCCTCACGTTCCTCATCTTCGTGAAGCTCCCGGCCGGCGACCCGGCTCGCCGGGCGGTCGGTCGCACCACCACGCCCCAGCAGATCGAGAACGCACGCAGGGCGTTCGGTCTGGACAAGCCCCTCTACATCCAGTACTGGCGGTTCCTCCGGGGATTCATCCCGTGGCCGCCGGCCGATCCGGCGCTCATGTTGGCGGGCCACCCGCCGCGGAGCCACGAGGGGCTCTGGCTCAACGAGGACGTCTATTACTCCTACGACGGCTTCGTCCCCGTGCGGGAAGAGCTGGCCCGGCGGATCCCCATCACCGGGACCCTCGCGATCGGTGCCGCCGTGATCTGGCTGCTCCTCGGCATCCCGATCGGCATCCTGTCCGGCATCCGACGAAGATCCGTCGCCGACCGCGCCGCCATGATCTTCGCGATCATCGGCGTCTCGATGCCGATCTTCTGGCTCGCGCAGCTCCTCCTGTACGCGTTCTGGTTCAAGCTCGAGCTGTTACCCGAATCCGGGATCCCGATCGGGTACAGCGGCTGGGGAGGGGCGATCCGCGCCGCCCTCGAGGGCCGGTTCATCCTCCCATGGGTCTCCCTCGCGTACATCAACGCGGCCTTCTACGCTCGCATGGTGCGCGGGAACCTGATCGAGACGATGAACGAGGACTACATCCGGACGGCCCGGGCCAAGGGCCTGTCCGAGCGCCGCGTGATCTACAAGCACGGCCTCCGCGGGGCCCTCACGCCGGTCGTGACGATGCTCGGCCTCGACATCGGTCTCCTGCTCGGCGGCGCCTTCATCACCGAGACGGTCTTCGGGCTCCCGGGGATCGGGCAGAAGGCCGTCCAGGCGATCGGCACGAACGACTTCCCGACCGTGATGGGCGTCACGATCCTCGGCGCGTTCATCATCGCGGTCGCGAACCTGGTGGTCGACGTCGCGTACGCGTTCGTGGACCCGAGGGTGAGGTACACCTAGTGGCGGAGCCACTGCTCGAAGTGAAGGACCTCAAGGTCCATTTCCCGACCGACGACGGCCTCGTCAAGGCCGTGGACGGGGTGAGCTACTCACTCGCGGCCGGGGAGACGCTGGGGATCGTCGGGGAGTCTGGCTCGGGCAAGAGCGTGAGCTCCCTCACGGTGATGGGCCTGATCAACCCCAAGCAGGCGACCATCTCCGGCGAGGTCTTCTTCCAGGGTCAGGACCTCCTGAAGCTTCCGAAGGACGAGATGCGCACGATCCGGGGTGAGAAGATCTCGATGATCTTCCAGGACCCGATGACGTCGCTCCATCCGTTCTACAAGGTCGGCTATCAGATTTCCGAAGCGATCCTCGAGCACCAGGACATCTCGAAGAAGGAGGCGCTCGACCAGGCCATCGAGATGCTCGCGCGCGTGAACATCCCGCATCCGAAGGACCGAGCCGATCAGTACCCGCACGAGTTCTCGGGCGGGATGCGTCAGCGCGCGATGATCGCGATGGCGCTCTCGCTGAACCCCGACGTCCTGATCGCCGACGAGCCGACCACCGCACTCGACGTGACGGTGCAGGCGCAGATCCTCGATCTCATCGATCGCCTGAAGTCCGAGTTCAACGCCGCGGTCGTGATCATCACGCACGACCTCGGCGTGGTCGCGGAGCACTGCGACAACATCATGGTGATGTACGCCGGCAAGGCGGCCGAGTTCGGCGACACCGACGACATCTACTACAAGCCGCTCCACCCGTACACGTGGGGGCTGCTGAGCTCGATCCCGCGGCTGGACGAGGAGCAGCAGGAACGGCTGAGCCCGATCCGCGGGCTGCCGCCGTCGCTGATCCAGGTCCCTCCCGGTTGCGCGTTCCATCCGCGCTGCCCGTACCGATTCGAACCCTGCGATCGCGACGTCCCGGAGCTCCTCCCCGTGGACGGTCACCACGCGGCCGCGTGCCACCTCAGCCTCGCGGACAAGGAACGGATCCGCGACCAGGAGATCCTCGCTCGCCGATGAGTGTCCAGGCGCAGCCCGTCCCCGCGCAGCCGCCGGCTCCCTCCGGTGAGCCGCTGGTGAAGATCGAGGGGATCAAGAAGTACTTCCCGATCACGCAGGGCATCCTCTTCCAGCATCACGTCGGCAACGTCCATGCCGTCGACGGCGTGGACCTCGAGATCCACCCGGGACAGACCGTCGGCCTCGTCGGGGAGACCGGGTGCGGGAAGTCCACCCTCGCGCGCGTCGTGATGCGCCTCTACGACGCGACGGAAGGGACGATCTGGTTCCAGGGGCAGGACATCACCCATCTCAAGGGCAAGGAGCTCCAGGAGCTCCGCGAAGACATGCAGATGGTGTTCCAGGATCCGTACGCCTCGCTGAACCCCAGGAAGACCGTCGGCACGATCGTGTCGGAACCGTTCCGTCTGCACCAGACCGTGCCCAAGAACCGGGTCAAGTCCGAGGTCCAGCAGCTGATGGAGCTCGTCGGACTCAACCCCGAGCACTACAACCGCTACCCGCACGAGTTCTCCGGCGGCCAGCGACAGCGGATCGGAGTGGCGAGGTCCCTCGCGCTCCGCCCGAAGCTGATCGTGTGCGACGAGCCCGTCTCCGCGCTCGACGTCTCGATCCAGGCCCAGATCCTCAACCTGCTCGGCGACCTGCAGGACGAGTTCAACCTGACCTACCTCTTCATCGCCCACGACCTCTCCGTCGTCAAGCACGTCTCGGACCGCGTTGCCGTGATGTACCTCGGCAAGATCGTCGAGATGGCCGAGGGCGCGGCGCTCTACAAGACCCCGAAGCACCCCTATTCGGGAGCTCTCCTGTCCGCGGTGCCGATGGCGGACCCCGAGCTCGCGCGGCAGAAGCGGCGGATCATCCTCCAGGGAGACGTGCCGTCGCCGATCGATCCGCCGTCGGGATGCCGGTTCCACCCTCGATGCCCGCAGTCCCGGGCGATCGCGAAAGCCGAGGGGATCGACGGACCGCACCCTCGCTGCGTCCAGGAGGAGCCGGAGCTGTCGGACCAGGGCGGCGCCGGCCAGGTCGCCGCCTGCCACTTCCCGTTGGAGGGAAGTATCATCCAGGGCGGCGACGCGGAAGCACGCTTCGAGGACGGCGTCGTCGAGATGCAGGAGGGGTCGTCCGGCAACCAGGACACCCCACAGGACGGACCGTAGGCCACGAGTTCGCTGGCTCACGGCGCCGGGAGGAACGTGTCGTGCTGAACGCAGTCGTGATCGTGATCGACATCATCGCCTCTCTGTTCCTGATCCTGTCGATCCTCTTGCACTCCGGGAAGGGGAGCGGGATGTCGGAGCTCTTCGGCGGATCGTCCACCCTCGCCGGCGGGACGGCCCTCGAGCGGACCCTCGACCGGGTGACCGTCGTCACGGCGATCGTGTGGGGCCTCTGCACGTTCTGGCTCTCCTGGAAGTGGACCCCCTAGGCCTTGGTAGCATCCACCGCGGACCTCGTCGGAGTGGCGGAACTTGGTAGACGCGCTAGGTTGAGGGCCTAGTCCCCTTCACAGGGGGTGGGGGTTCAAATCCCCCCTCCGACACGTACAAACGCCCCGAGCGACGATTGCCCGGGGCGCTCCCGTCCAACGGATGGTCTAACGCTTGGACGTCAAGGCGTCAGCGACGAGCTGCGTGGCGTCGGTCTTCATGCTGGGGACCACGTGGGAGTAGATGTCGATGCCAAAGCTACCCCTCCCCAGGACCAAGTTCTACGGGGTGCTCTACGGAGATAAATACGTGCTCCACTACACGAAGGGAAGGGGGGATGATTTCTTCTCGATCGGGACCGGAACGTCCGAGAGAAAGGTCGTTGAGAAGTTCCCTTTGACCGAAGCAGGCTGGGCCCAAGCCTTCAAAGCGTTCGCTGAGTTAGAGCCCAGGCGGGCGGAGAGAGAACTCTCGAGAGTCCGCGGAGACATGCAAGCGGAGGAGTGGCGACAGCGGGCGGCTAGTGGCCTCGCCGTCATGCGACAGAGCCTCTTCCTCGGGGGACATGGTCTCGCTCTCAACCCCGCCCAGGCCTACGACCTCCTGTTCGACCAAGAAGGTCTCGTGGTCGTCAAGGACTACGTCACGGCAGTGCGGATCCCTTATGACTCGATAGAGGGGCTCGATATCTCTGGCAGGGGGGAGGTGACGAGCGGAGGAGGATTCATCGGAGGCGGCTTCGGATTCGAAGGCGCTATCACGGGGATGGCGATAGCCGCGCTACTCAACGCTGCTTCGACTTCCTCACATATGGAGACAGTCCTGCGGCTCCAAGCCTCGGATGCGGAGGCGTTCTTCCATTACGGGCACGCAACACCCGATCAGCTGAGGATCCAACTATCGGCCGTCTTCGGTCGCGTGCGGAAACCCTCGGAGAACGTCTCTCAGAAGGCCGCCCAGACGGACCTGGCTGATCAGCTGCTCAAGCTTGCCGACCTCCGAAAGGAGGGCTTGCTGTCGCCCGAAGAGTTCGAAGCTGCGAAGCGTCGGATGCTTGAGGACTAGCCTGACGGCCGTCACCGCATGGCTGATCCCTTCGACGAGGACGCCGACATCCGCTCCCACCTGGCGGTGCTCAGCCCTGCGGGGCTCGCGGAGTTGCGCCGCGTCCTCGAGGCTCCTTCGACCTACCGCACCGAGATCCTTCGAGCGCTCACTGCGCGGCCTGCCTCCGCGGACCTCGCCACGCTGATCGCGATGGCCGACACCGACGAGGTCGTTCGGCTGCGGCTGCTCCGAGCGATCCGGGATCTCGGCGTCTAGCCCCTAGCCGACCGCACCGCCGAAGCTAATATCCGAACCCATGCCCGATTTCGTTATCAGGGACTGGCGGCTGGATGCGGGCCAGGGCGATCAAGCTCCACTCCATGTGCATCACGGCGGCGAGGAAGCGTTCATCTGCTTCGACGGCCATCTCGAGGTTGAAGTCGATGGGGTACGCCACGAGGTTCCCCCGGGGACGTCCATCGTGGTTCCTCGTGGAGCCGTTCACACCTTCGCCACTCGGGGAGGCGCGCATGTCCTCGCCGTGATGAGTCCCGAGATCGCGGAACTCATCGACAAGCTCCATCAGCCGATGAGCGCTGATGACAGCAAGGCCGTGTGGGGCCGCTATCGGTCGGCGCTCGCTTGATCGCTGATCTCGCCACGCTGATCACGATGGCCGACACCGACGACGTCGTCAGGCTGCGGCTGCCCCGCGCGATCCGCGACTTCGGGGTGGGATGAACAAATAGGACGACCCTCTAGTGACGGCACTACCTGACCGCGCGGACCATCGGACTAGCCTTCCTTCCGTGGGTCACGCTTCATCTGCGCTGTTCATCCTCACGGGTGCACCCGGGTCCGGGAAGACCGAGATCCTGAGTCGGCTTGGTGACCAGTTCAGATGCGTGGACGAACCTGCCCGAGAGATCCTGGCAGAGCAACGTGCGACCGGTGGCAGGGGCACATGGGACCAAGACCCACCGTTGTTCACTCACCTGCTCCTTCAACGGTCGATCGAGAAGTATCAGACGGCGCGCCGACTAGGAGGCCCCTTCATCTTCGATCGGGGGATTCCTGATTGCATCGTCTACGCGGTCCGAGCCGGGGTAGACCCCCGTCCAAGCCTTGAGGCCGCCGAGGACTATCGCTATCACCCTCACGTACTTCTCCTCGAGCCCTGGGAGGAGATCTACGCGACCGACGAGGAGCGGGTCATGACGTTCGAAGACACGGTGTCGTTCAGCAGGTCGCTCAAGGAGGTCTACGAGCGGGCAGGCTACGTCCTCGACATCGTTCAGCCCGGTTCGATCATGGATCGGGTGGCCTTCGTCCGTTCAGCAGTTGAACAGCACCTCTCGATGATCTGACCGGCGCTGACCTCGCCACGCTGATCGCGATGGCCGACACCGACGAGGTCGTTCGGCTGCGGCTGCTCCGGGCGATTCGGGATCTCGGCGTCTAGTTGCTCCAGCGATCTCAATCGGCCGCCACGCGCGGCTCGAGGACGACGACCGCCGTTCCCTGTGGGCGTCGCGCGGCGTAGTCGTCGAGGTTCTTGTCCAGCTCACTCCAGCGCCGCCACAGCCGCTCATGCTCCTCGCCGCCGCGGCCCTCCGAGTACCTCGCGCCGGCTCCCACCGGCCAGCTCGACGAGGGCCTCCGGATTGGCCTGCAGGTTCAGCCACCAGTCCGGCTCGGCCGCTCCCCAGCCGTTCATGGCCATCGAGACCAGGTTGGCCCCGTCCTCGTAGTAGCCGACGATCACGCTCCGCGACTCGCCGCTGCGCCGGCCCCTCGTGGTGAGTCGCAGGGCGCCATACTTCCCCGGGCGCGGAGGCCACAGCCCCTTGCGCCCCCCCGGTGGCCCGGACGAACAGTCGGTGCCCGTGCCAGAAGATCACGATGAACCACCGCGGTGGTAGGCGCGCCTTGCCTCCGGCCATGCCGACTCCCTCTCCCGGCGACTTCACCATAGCTCCAGCCAGTGAGCGGAGCGTTGCGGGATCCGGCTGCGGCTGCTCCGCGCGATCGGCGACCTCGGCGTCTGATCGTCAGCTCGCCGACGCGGGATCCTTGGCAGAAGCGTGGTCGGCAACCGTCAGGCCGGCGTGGCGCTCGGCCCAGTCGATCGCGAAGTCGGCGACCTCCTCCCATCCCGGCGCGCCTGGGAAATGGGGACGCCCCTCGAACTCTCGGTACTCCGTGATCGAGACCGAGTCGTCGTACTTCCGCTCGTTATGCATCGTGGCCTTGGGCGGTACGACGTGATCCTCGCTGAGGCCGATGAACAGCAACGGGATGCGACCTTCCTTAGCGAAGTCGACCTCGGTCGGCGGGTTCCGATGGAGATTCGCGAGCGCGATGTCGGCGAGCACGCCGGTCGCTGCAGGAACGCAGTACCGCTCCCAGAGCGGCTTCGACTCCTCCTCGCTCATCGTGTTCGCGAAGGCGTAGTGGAACTCCTTCTCGGTCATGGGGACGGGCTTCCCACGCTTGAACGGGTTGAGGGCAGGGGCCGCAGCTCTCAGGGTGGACCACGGGAGATCCCGAATGCCCTTTACCGTCGCGGCCGAAAGGCCTATGCCGACGCTCCCGAGACCACGGTTGAGCAGCACCTGCGTCATCGCGCCGCCCAGCGAGTGGCCCATGATGATCGGGTCCGAGTCCAGGTCGTTGATGAACGTCTCGTAGGAGTCGATGACCGTCTCGGCCTCCAGCTCATTCATCGGGGATGGGTCCGCGTTCAGCGCCTCGACCTCGACCTCGAAACCGGGCCACGCCGGTGCGTGGACGGAGTAGCCACGCGCCTCGTAGCGCTCCTTCCAGTGCTCCCAGCTGCGAGGCGTCATCCACAGCCCGTGGATCATCACGATCGTGTCGGGCTTGGTCGATACTGTGACCTCTGCCATCGCGGTTCCCCCCTCGCTCGATGCCTCCTCCACCCTAGAACTCTGGGGCTCCCCTTGTAAGGGCATGGGATGAACACCTGCGTAACGCGATCGGGGTCCGCTTGTCGATCCTCAGGGCCGCCGGCTTCGAGTTGTCGATCCTCAGGGCCGCCGGCTTCGAGCTCACCAGACCGATCCACTGGCTCATCGTATGCGGGAGGCCGATAGGAGCGGGTGTGGGCCGCAGGCGTCTTCACCAATCCCGTTTGGCCCAGGCGCCCCATCGTCGCCCTGGCCTAGCCTCTTCTCGCAATAGCGATGCTCTCGAAGATGCTCGAGCAGGATCGGAAGCGGGCGGGCTGGTCGGTCGGGCCGCGCGAGGGAATGGTCGGCACCTCGGAAGCTGTACGGTTCACATCTAGGAGCTGCGCTTGGGGAGGGTCCCCCGGGGATGGGCCGCGAACGCCGTGAAGAGGACGCTGCGCGTCGCGTTGTCGAAGCCATCGAGCCAGTTCAACTGATACCCCGCGACGTAGCAGGTGCACCCGGTGGCACTCATGATTTCGACGTGATGCGCGGGTCCGAAGTCGTCGGTGCTCTCGAGGTCACGATGCTGATGGATGAGGATCGTCAGCGGCTGATCGCGTGGATCGGGAAGCACGGCGTGCGCTCCAGATCCGGTCTCGAGCACAACTGGTACGTAGCGCTGACCGATGAAGCGATCGGTGTGCCCAAGAGCAAGGAGACGCTTCAAGCCTTCGTGGATGCCCTGCGGGATCTCGAGGCACGTGGCATGAGTCGGTTCGAGAAGCGCCGATGGATTCCTCGTGACGCTGTAATGATGCCAATCGAACGGCTGCCGGTCCGGCTTGCGAACTCGTCAGGCACCGAGGGGGACACGTACATCTCGATCATGCCTCCATCCGAGGGTGGCGTCGCGTGGACTGGTAACACTCATGAGGCAGTACAGAGCGCACTATCCGGTGATCGACTGCGCGGCGAGCGAGCGAAGCTTGAGCGGGCAAGTGGGCACGAGAAGCACGTCTTCATATGGATAGATGGGCTCTTCGAAGCGAGCCTGGGGATGAATCTTACGGACGAGCCAGCCGACGAAGCCCCGTCCCTTCCATCCGAGATCACCACAGTCTGGGTGGCAGCCTCGGCCGAAGGCGGTGCGGTTGTCTGGCGAAGTTCCGGGGGGTCCTGGGAGCGCCACGTGGTCCCTCGCACAGCCATCCGGGATGACTAGCCGTGGAGTAGGACAAGCTGCCCGACCTAATCCCACACGCGAAGATGGGAAAGTTGGATTACTCGCGACGACCTGCCTGGGCTCGCTCGCCTAGCTTTCGAGAACGTGGGACCGGATCTGCAAGACGTTCGGCTGGCCGCAGACGTTCGCCTAGGCGTACCGTGCAGGTGTGGACACCGCGAGGGAGTCTTGGACTCTGTCCACCGCGTGGTGGTGGGTCGCCCGCCTCGTCGCGAGTTTCTTCCTACTCCTCGGGGCGCTCGTGTTCTCCACGTTCCTAGATACGGGGTCGGTCGTCTGGCTCGCAATCTCGATCGTCGGCTTCGGCGGTGCACTCGTGTTCATGTTCGGGATCGAACGCCCGCAGCACCCGCTCGCTCGGAGGGCTCGGCAGGCGGGGTGGGCGATGATGGCCGCGTTCTCACTCCTGCCGACGAGCCTGGTGTTCGTCCCGCTCTTGGTGGCAGTGCTGGCCCTCCCGGCCGTCGTCCGCACGCCGCGCTCCCGCACGGCTTAGGCTCGCCGCTCCGTGGCTTATCCCTTCGACGAGGGCGCCGACGTCGTTCCCACCTGGCTGCGCTCGGTCCCGCGACGCTCGCCGAGCTGCGCCTCCTCCTCGAAGCCCCCTCAACGGCCCGCACCGAGATCCTCCGGGCGCTCACGGCTCGGCCCAGGCCGCGGACCGGTCAATGTCGCGACGGGGTTCCCGCCGCGTATTGAGCGAGGTGTTGTCTGTTTCCGCCACAGCGAAATACGTACGCCGCTCTTCGTAGGACGCTGATGTTGGCTGCAGTGCAGCCAGTTTGCATAAGCGCGTGGGACCAGCCAGCATGGCCTCGGGCGCCGTGGGCGCGATAGGGGGTCTGGCATGAAGAAACACGCACGAACCGGATCGTTGGTGATCGGGCTTGCGCTGCTGTCGGTGGCTCTCGGGACCGCTGCAGCATGGGCCGTTCTGCCCGAACGGGAGACGATCACGTTCTCCGACACGTTCGACGACGAGTTCCTGAGCGACGCCTGTGGGGTCGATGTGACGACGACGCTCAACGGTCGGATCACATTCCTGGCCTTTCCCGATCGACCGGTCGGGGTCCAGGACATCACTTCGGTCCACGTGGATCTCCTGGCGAGTGCTGGCGACAACCGGGTGCGGTTCAAGGACGTCGGGATCGATCTCGTCCGGGTGACTCCCGACGGTACGGTCATCTTGATGGTCGTGGGCCAGCTCCCGTTCGACTTCACCGGGGTGTTGAAGGTCGACCTGACGACCGGGGAGGTCATCCTAGAGCCACGGCACACAGTCGACACGACTCGTGCGTGCCGGCTGCTCACGAAGTAGCCGGGCGCGTTTGATCCCCCAAACGGGGTTTGGGCCGGGCAGCGATGTCCGGCCCTGATCCCTTTATCTTCCGGCACGCGAGCATCTTCGATCTTGATTAGCAGGGGTTGGCATGAATGAACGTCATCAAGTAGCTCGTCCAGGACATCGGACAGCTCTTTATCGACAGGGGTACCCCATGCGACGACTCGTCATGGCGGCGGCAGCAGCAGTAGCGATCATCTTGATGCCCGCAGCGGCACACGCGACGCCCCCGACACGCGAACCGCTCCCAGTCGAGGACTTCGTTCTGACGGGGCATTGCACATTCGACATCTCGGTCGAGTTCGTGAAGAACAACGAGGTGCTCACCACCTACTACGACAAGGATGGAGAAGTGGTCCGCCAGAGCGTCACGGGAGCGCTGCAGGTGCGACTGACAAACCAGGAGGCACCCGAGCACTCCGTCCTCTTCAACATCTCCGGACCCGGTCAGTACCGTTTCCTACCGGACGGCTCGACGGAGCTCCGGGGCTCAGGGACGTGGCTGCACCTGTTCATCACCGACCGGCCGGGAGAGCTCTTGCTGGTGCACGGACCGTTCACGGCGATTATCTCGGATGAGGGCTTCTTCCTCACCGAGTTGCCGAACAACGTGCAGGACGCGTGCGCTCTGCTGAGCTAGCCAAGGTCGTAGGCAGAGAGGCGAAGTGGGACTCGGGCGGAATGGACAGCCTAGGGGCGTCCCCAGCCAGGGGGAGTCGAGGGGAAATTCGTTCAAGCTTCCTCTCCCCAAGCGGGGCCAAGTCGCCCCTAGGCTGCCCTCGGAGTGTTGTCCGTAGGAGTAGGGATGACTTCTAGTCTTCGCCGGTGAGGGAGGACATTGGCCAGCGCGTCGTCGCCGCGCTCGGAGAGCCCGCGGCGAGGGAGCTGCTCGATGTCCTCGAGCGGTCCGATGCCGACCGGGCGGCGCTGATCGGCCGCCTGAGCCTCCGTGACGACGCCGCGTGGCTCGCCGAGCTCCTGATTGACCTGGGCGAGATCGCGCGGCTCCGGCTCGCGGACGCGCTCCGGAGGACGCTCGCCCCAGGACCACCAGCTACACTTGTCAAATCCCGGCTAGGACCGCCCATTCCTGGGGTCAGGGATGTCACGCGCTGGAAGGGAGGAGTCAACGTTCGGGGGACTCGCCGCCCTAGGCGCGGACGCGATCGTCGAGCGAAGGCGAGCGACTCGGATCCTCGAACGCGGCCCGTTCCTCTTCCTCGCCGGGGTCATGATTGTGCAGGGAATCCACATGTTCGAGCACGTCCTGCAGCTGATCCAGGTCTTTGCGTGGAACGTGCCCGATGACGACGCCCTCGGCCTCCTCGGCTACGTCTTCGAGCTGCAGGGAACCGAGGAGTGGCTCCACCTCGTGTTCAACTTAGCCCTGCTGACGTCGCTCTACATCCTCCTCGGGCCGATCCGGGCCGCAAGCCCGTCGATAGTCCCGCGATGGGGGTACCTCGTATACCTCTTCGGTGCCGTCGGCCTCGAGACGTGGCACCAGATTGAGCATCTCGTCATCATCTCGCGGGTCCTGATGAACAGCGGCTGCCCCTGTCCCGGCATCGGGGACGCGGCCCTCGGCGTTACCGACACGGTCCTGCACTTCGTCTACAACCTCGTGGTCTACTCGGCCATGCTGGTCCCGTTCTTCTTCGTGTTCCGATTCAAAAGATCCGGGCGCGAGGCTCCGCGATGAGCGGTGTCCCCTTCAAGGGGGGGCGTCGACAGGCTCTCTAGACTCACCGCCCCGATCCGGGAACGGTGGGCTGGCCGCTTGTGGATTGACGAGCGATTCCCGAGGGGTCAAGCTCGGGCCTGACCTCCACCGGAGGATCAAGGGAAGGGGTGCCAGATGAGACGGATCGCCGTGGTGCCGGCCATCGTCGTCATCGTTGTTGGGTTCGCTGTTGGAGGAGCGCTCCCGGCAGGGGCACGACCGTTGGTCGAAACGTTCCCCATCAGCTTCACGCTCTCTTCGGCGACCTGCTCGAACCTGCCGAGCGGAACCACGATCACCGGCTCTGGGACAGAGAAGTCGATCACGACGGAGAGAACCGCGGGCGATGGCGTCACGACGATTGTGAACGCGACGCACGCGCAGGGTACGGCGACCGATCAGGCCGGGAACGTCTACGTGTTCAATTACAGCAACGCGTTTCGGGTCTCGAACACGGTTGCCGATCCGGGTGTG
The DNA here is from genome assembly GCA_963702405.1 of uncultured Actinomycetota bacterium. Classification (GTDB taxonomy): domain Bacteria; phylum Actinomycetota; class UBA4738; order UBA4738; family HRBIN12; genus JAJNBA01. Next base: position 113,972 of record CAVPCM010000011.1, on the reverse strand, counting down.
TTCTCAGGCCTGATGACGGACGCCTTTTCGATTGCCGGACCTGGCCCGGCGAACCTGCACAACGGTTTCGTGGCTGAGCTGACGACTGATTTCGCAATCTTCAGCTGGAACGTGCGTCACGCATACGGAGATCCGATCGACTTCGCGACTGGTCCTGTCGTTCACCATTGCGATCCGCTTTAGAGCGAACTCGCAATGATCATCGGACTCGTGTGGGCGGCGTCTCAGGCCTCGATCAGAGTCCCACGGGGTTCGCTGGGCGGTGGGTAACGACCGCCCAGCGGAGCTCGAGGAATGGAGTGACGAGTCCCTGTTCGAGCATGCTTCGCAGTGTGGATCGCTCTATTCCCGCGGGCTCCAACTTCGAAAGCTGCTCTGACGTCTTCGCCGGATACGTCGTCCTGCGAGGCGGAGAGGCATGACCTCTCGGCCTGTCTAACGTGCCGTCTAACGAACGGGACGGAACCGCCCGGAATGCATCCGCACCGCATGGACGCCACCAAGCCCTGACCAGCACGGAGAGAGACAGGGTGAACGCCGACGGACGAGCTGAATCAGGTTGAGGGCCTAGTCCCCTTCACAGGGGGTGGGGGTTCAAATCCCCCCTCCGACACCATCTACCTGCGAGGATACGATCCCCGGAAACACGCCACGGCTCCGGGAGCCCTCGAATTTCCCCAGAATTTCCCCAACTGGATTCATTGGCCCAGACGGGGGTGACAACTCGGGCAGCGGCGACGCCTCGGCGCAGCTCGCTTGCCGAGATTTCTATGACATCGCCGGAGAGGTCGATCTTATGACCGATGAGGAACTTCGCGAGCGGCTTCAAGATCTTTGGGACACGGCGGAAGTATCCGAAACACCCGGAATCGCGGAAGCGGCGCGGAGCATGCTCGAGACCCTCACGGCTGGCGAGATCGACTCGTTTGAGGTGGCTGTTGGTGAGATGCAATCAGCTTGCGCCGGCGTGGAGCCTCTGTAAGACCCAACGGTTCCGAAGGGAGAGCGATTCAATCAGCTTCCCTCCATCGTCCGTGCCACGAGTTCGGCCGCCGCGATCGCGGCCTCGTCCGAATCGTGCGTGTAGATGTCCCCGGTCGTCGCAATCGACGCGTGGCCGAGCTGCCGCGAGACGACATCGAGTCGGACGCCAGCGGCCAATGCGATCTCAGCGGCCCAGGGTGGCCAGCCCGGCTCGTTCCCGGACCTGAACACCGGGATCCGCGAGGGATCTGGCTACGCCCAGGGTGGCCAGCCCGGCTCGTTCCCGGACCTGAACACCGCGACTCGTGAAGGTTCCGGCTACGCCCAGGGTGGCCAGCCCGGCTCGCTCCCGGACCTGAAAACCGGGATCCGCGAGAGAAGTGGTTAGGCGAACGACTAGGGTCGACGAGAGGCAACCGTCCGGGTAGAGAACGGGCGCGGGGACAGCCCGCGCCCGTTCGTCTGTGCATCAGTCGATGGCGAAGTAGTCCCGTCCTTTTATAGTGGCCGGTCCGCCGGTTCACTGAGGTGGCGACGTTCACCGAGCCCGAGCACGTGTTAGTTGACCTGACGGTGCCTCACACAGGGACCTGGTCGGTGCACACTACTGAGATGAACGGGGTCGACCGCTTGACCCGGCCACCTTCGGCCACTGCGGTGGGTGCGAGCACCGAGACACGACCGATCCCGCCATCCTCCGGGCCATCCTGCGGGTGCATGACCGGGAGGGCTACTGGTGGGTGCAGTGCGGCGCCTGCGATTGCGGCTGGCAGGTTCCGTACTACGCCGCGGAAAGCGCGGGGTGACGGACGCTACCGCGCCGGCTGGTCGGCCGGGAGGGTGCGCGGCGCCTCAGCGTGAGGGTCGATGAGTACCGAGGCCGAGCGCCCGCCGAGACGAACGACGACGGACTGGGGTCTGGGCCGGTCGATGCGTCCGCGCACGCCGCCGTCGTCGGGGAAGAGCGCGACGCGTGCGTCCTCGAGCGGCCGAAGTACGCGGGGCCACGCCTCCGTGCCGAGGCCGCCCGCCGAGGAACGTGCGCCCGAACGCGCACGGTGGCGTCGCCGCAAGGGGGAGCGGGCGGCGGCGGCGGGGTGGACGATCACGGCGGCGGAAGCCGCGGGGATGTCGGCCGCGGGTCGCCGTCTGCACGGCCTTGACGATCCTCGCTGACCGCGATCGCTCGCCCCTCGACCGCCCTGGAGCGCGAATCTAGACTCCGCGTGTGCAACGTCGAGGGGGCGAACGCGGCCTCGGCGCCGTCCTCTTCACGGACATCGTCGGGTCGACGTCGATCGCGGCTGAGCTGGGCAATGCCCGCTGGGGGAGCTCGTCGCTCGACATCATCGCCTGATCCGGAGCGAGCTCCGCCGCCACGGCGGGCGGGAGATCGACACAGCCGGCGACGGGTTCTTCGCGACGTTCGACCGACCCGTGGACGCGATCAGGTGCGCGGTCGCCGCCGCGGACACCGTGCGCGAGCTCGGGATCGAGATCCGGGCAGGGGTGAGCTTCGGCGAGCTCGAAACCGTGGGGCACAAACCCGGCGGGCTCGTGGTGAACACCGCCGCGCGCGTCATGTCGGTCGCCGGGCCCGGCGAGGTGCTCGTGCCGGCGGCGGTGCGTGACCTCGTGCCCGGGGCCGGGATCGCGTTCGCGGATCACGGGGTCCATCGGCTCAAGGGACTGGACGAGGAGTTGCGTCTGTTCGTCGTCACCGGTCTCGGTGACACGCAGGTCGGACCGCCGCTGGATGAAGCCGAAGCAGCCGCGCGCCGATCGCGTATCGAGCCGGTCGGTCGACGGAGGACCGGTGCGGTGATCGTGGGGATCGCCGCCGCGTCGGTCGCCGCCGTGGGGATCTGGCTCCTCGTGAGCGGGGATGAAGAGGAGCCTCCTCCCCGGACGGCGACCGCATCGCGCGGCGTCGTGGAGCTGGATCCGGAGACGGGTGACGCCCTTCAGACCATCGATTTCATCGACCCGGGACGGCCACCGTTCATCGGTCAGTCGTACGAGTTCGAGGCCGGAGAGGGCGCGGTCTGGGCGGAGTCACCCTCCAACTTCGTATCGCCCGTTTTCCACGTGGATCCCGAGCACGGCGAGGTCGAACAAGTCCGGCTCCCGTCCGCCGCCGGCGCCGGCTTCATCTCGATGGTGACCGCGTTCGATGCGCTTTGGGCAACCACCGATCTCTTGATCAGGGTGAACCCCGCGACCGACGAGGCTCGCTCGATCCTCGCCATCCCTCAGCCCTTCTCCCTGGCCCGGGCCGGCCTGGCGGCGGATCGGCGGAACCTCTGGCTCGGGACGCCCGCCGGCACCCTGCTCAAGCTGAATCGGAACGGCGAAGAGATCGATCGACGGGACGTCGAGGGCGGGATCCATCTGGTCGCGGTCGGCGAGGGCTGGGTGTGGCTCGTCGACCAGGGCGCCGGGGTCGTGACGAAGATCGATGGGATGACGCTGGGATCGGTCGCCGAGATCCACCTCGACGGCAACCTCGATGCGATCGCGGTGCTCGACGGCTACGTCTGGACCCTCGACTTCGCCACCGGCGTGCTGACGCAAATCTCGATCGATTCGGATCGCGTGACCGGGCAGGAGGCGCTTCCCGCGGATCCCACGGCGATGGCCGCCGGCGCTGGAGCGATCTGGGTCTCGCACGAGGACGGGACCGTCACGCATGTCGAACCCGCGACGCTGACCGCATCCGAGTTCGCACGCGTCGATGGAGCTGCGCTCGCGGTCGCCGTGGACGACGAGCGCGAGAGCATCTGGGTCTATGTCGGGCGAACGAGCCGACCTCTCCCATGAGTCTCGACCGGGGGAGGACTGGACCTGAACCTACACTCCGCCCGTGCAGCGACGTGGGGGTGGACGCGGCCTCGGCGCCGTCCTCTTCACGGACATCGTGGGCTCGACGGCGATCACGGCGGAGATGGGGAACACGCCATCTCCCAGATCCTCGTGGCGGAGGCGGCGCTGGCCAGCGGCGACCACATCATCGAGGAGATGCGCCGCGAGGCCCTCGAGCGCCGCGAAGCGGAGGAGCAGGAGGACGGAGGGTAACTACACCGCCTCGGTCCGATACCGCACGCTTGACCTGATGGCCGCACTCCCGACGATGCTTGCCGGAGATCGGCGCCGCGCCGGCTGGTCGGTCGCGCGAGCCGCGCACGAGCTCGGCGTGCCCATCCGCGCCTACCGCGAGATTCGAGGCAGGGGAACGGTCGCCGAACTTCGAGACGTGGGACCGGATCTGCAAGCTGTACGGCTGGCCTCAGACGTTCGCGGCCGGGGCTGATGGACCTCGCGACCAGACCTAGCTAGGGGTTCGCCCGTGGTGATCTTGGAGTCGATCTTCGAACTGCTCGGCCTGATCCCGAGGCTCGTCAGCCGTCTGAGCGCTCGGGGGATGCTGATCGCCATGGTGGCAGTCATCGCTCTTGTGGCCGCCCTTGCAGTTGTCATGCCGAGGTAAGAGGGAACGATCGCCGAACTAGGAGACGTGGGACTGAATCTGGGACTGGATCTGCAAGCTGTTCGGGGCTGGCCGCGGGCGTTCGCCCTCAGCGGGGGGAGGAGGCATCTGGCTCAACCACTTCCGCTTCCTTCTTGGTTCTACTCCGCGGGCTCACCGGGCGGCCTGACTTGTCTTCATCTTCCTCCGTCGCCTCCACAGCGTCCTCTGCTGCTGCCGCAGCCTTGAGCACCGCAACGGCTAACAACCTCGTGATGCCCGCCGCCATCTGCACCATCCCGCCGAAGATACGCAGAGCTCCGCGCATGGTGTCGAGGACGGCATCGCTGAGAGGAGACTCACGAGGCTCGGGCCCGCCTTCTGCCACAGTCTCACCCATGGGTTGATCTTGGCACGATCCGAGCGGGGGTGCGATGCATTCGCAGACCCGGGTTGGCTCGCCGACGTTCGGACCTGGGATCGGATCTGCAAGCTGTACGGCTGGCCGCGGTCGTTCGTGCATGGCTGATCCTCACCACGTGGACGCCGCCGTCCGCTCCCACCTGGCGGTGCTCGGCTCTGCGGCGTTGGCTGACCGCGCGAAAGGGTGCTGATCCGGCTCATCGCGCCCACCTAGACTCTGCTTCGTGCTTCCAGATCCTGGAGGGGGATGGTCATGCAAAGGCCAAGCTCTAAGTCGGAGGGACGCCGACTCGGTGGTGGAGCGATTGCATCGCTCACTGGAGTAGGACTCCTGCTCGTATTCATGGTCCAGAACACCGAGAGCGCGCAGCTGGACTTCCTCGTGTGGAGCTACACCTCGCCTCTTTGGCTCGTGGCCTTGGTCTCCGCGATCCTCGGGGCGGTGGTGTGGTTTGGATTGGGCGTGGTGCGCCGGCACCGTCGCCGCAGAGAGCGCCGAGATGATCGCTGATCCCTTCGACGAGGATGCCGACATCCGCTCCCACCTGGCGACGCTCGGTCCTGCGGCGCTCGCCGAGCTGCGCCGCGTCCTGGAGAGAACCTCGACCTACCGCACAGCGGTCCTGCGGGCGCAGAAGGCGCGACCCGCCGCCGGGGACCTCGCCACGCTGATCGCGATGGCTGACACCGACGAGGTCGTCCGGCTGCGGCTGCTGCGGGCGATCCGGGACCTCAGGCACAGCATGAATCGCTAGCTACCCCTGGCCCGAAGGGGGCTTAGACCTGGCGCGGCCTACTTGATCCCCTTGACCCAGATGGCTTGGTTCTCGGTGCGAACACGCCCGTCATCGCCCTGGAACCGACGGTAGGCGTCAGTAACCTTCGCCCAAACGCGCTCCTGCACGGAGGCCAGCTGGTCGCCCAAGAGGGTGGTCAGCTGGGGCGCGACGTCACGGATGAACTCCGTGTACTGCTCGGGCGAGTCGGTCACGAAGATGACCGACACGGTGCCGGTCTCGACGTCCCGGAACCCAGCCTGCGCCACGAGTTCGGCAACCCAGGTGGGATCGCTGAGCGCGAACGCTCCCGGCCGTCCCGGAGGTGGAGAGGGCAAAGCGAGCTCCTCCGCGATGACGGGGAAAGCGGTCGAGAACTCCACGAGCGGCTGCGGCCCCCAGACCGATGCCGCGAGCCGACCTGCGGACTTGAGGAAACCGCGGAGTCGCTTCAGGGTGCCTGCCACGTCCGGCAGGAACATGAGGGTAGCTCGGCTGAGGACCGCATCGAAGCTCCCCTCGTCGAATGCGAGCTCCTCCGCGTCCCGCCCAACGAACTCGACATTCGTGATTCCAGCGTCGGCGGCTCGCTCGCGGGCCACCGCGAGCATCTCGGGGGAGATATCGGTGCAGACGACCCGCCCCTGCGGGCCGACCACACGTGCCGCGGCTAGGCTCGGCTCCCCGTAGCCGCCGCCTACGTCGAGGACCGATGCGCCCACCTGTAGCTCGGCGAGCTCGACCAACTTGGCACTGTGTCGCTGCCCGCCCTCTTGGGCCTCGACTACGTCGAGCCACTTGCGCCAGCCCGTGGCGGCGGATCGCCACTCCCTCCGGATGTTCCGCTTGTATTCGGCTGGGTCGAACCCTTGGGACGGTGTCATACCGTCTCCTTCGGCCACTTGTGCAGTGACTCATGCTAGTCGCGACCCAATCTCGGGTGCCAACGCAGGCTCGCGTGCCCAAGGTCCAAGCGCCCCGCATGTGAGGCCTCTCTTCCGTTCGCGATGGCCGATGACGACGAGGTGATCCGGCTGCGGCTGCTCCGGGCGATCAGGGACCTCGGCGGTCGGGTGAATCTCACACGAAGCGAAGGATCGATTCGAGCGTCTTCGGATCACCTCGCCAGTGGGCCTCAATCACGGCTCGCTCACTCCGCCTGAGAACGTGGCGCAAGACAACGACGGCCACGATCGCATCGTCGAGCGGCCCCGCGACGGGGATGAACTCAGGGATCAGGTCGATGGGCGACACGATCCAGGCCACCGCGAAGCCGAGCCAGAGCTTCGAGCTGCGTGGGACGCGCTCGTCCTTGAGGAGACCCCGGAAGAGGAACAGAAGATTCGGGATCAGGACGGCTAGCTCCCGCGCTTGCGTTCGCCTGCCCGCCGCGATCAAGACGAGGATCGCACCGACCCAGAGGACGGCTGCGATCGCCACCGCGATCAGTAGGCCCCGCAACATCCCGCTCAGCGTAGGAGGTTATTCGGCTGCGGCTGCGGCTGCGGCTGCTCCGCGCGATCCGGGACCTCGGCGCCTGAAGCGCAGACGTTCGCTAGAAGACGAAGGCGTACAGGAACATGAAGAGGATCATCACTACCGCCACCGCGGACACGATACGGACGACCTGGGTTGACGTGCTTGCCTCAGACCACTTCTCGAACTTCATGGATCGACCCCCTCCGGGGACGCCCATCCGTCCCTCACCGGGGCATCCTGAGGCATCGTCCGTCGGACCGCTAGTCCCTCCTTCGTAGCGCCCTAATGGGTACGTGGTCGTGCTCGCGGGCACGGTCGCCGCGGATCCGGTGCAGCGGCGGATGCCGTCGGGAGACGAGGTCACGGAGCTCCGATTGTCCGTTCCGGAGGCGGGACGACGCCTCCTCCCCCTCCCGGTCGCGGCGTGGCACGCGACGGTCGGCGCCCGGACCATCGACGGGATCGCCAAGGGCGACGCCGTGCTGGTGCACGGCCACCTCGTCCGGCGGTTCTACCGGAGCGGAGCGGGGGCTCGCAGCTTGACGGAGGTGGTGGCGACGGCTCCCGCGAGGTCGGACGTTAGTTGACCGTGGCACAGAGGTCGGTCTGGTCACCCCGCAAAGAGAGCGTTCCAGTTCCATCCGGGGCGATCACGAAGACGAGCCGACCGACGTTGGTCAGCGAGAACGGGCCCGGAGGCGTGTCCGTTGGGGAATTGAACCCGATCGCACCCCCGGTGATGGTGACCGTGGTGGTGCCGTCCGCCGCGAAGGTAATCCTGCCTGTGCCGGCCGGAAGCTGGAGGGAGTGAGACTCCCCGGTGTCGAGGTTCGTGATCACCCACGTCGAGGGCGTCACTCGGTTGAAGATGCGAACGACGTCACCGTTTCGGTCGACGAACGTTAACTGCTGACCGGTGCCTCCCGAGACGATCTCCAACGAGACGGCGAAGGGGCAGGCGACGCCGGCCGGGTACGTCCCGGCGACCGATCCGCCGGCCGAAGACGGACCGTACGGTTCCGGGATCGGAGCGACGGCTGCTGCCGGCGCCGCGGCCGATACCCACGCTCCCAACGTGAATAGGATGAGTGACACAACAACCTGAGCTCGTCTCATGGGTCCCTCCCCAAACGGGTTCTACGCCGATCGTCGTAAGTCGTGAGCCCCACGCTACCCCGAGCGGGAGGGAGGGTCAAATCGCGGCATCCAGACCCCCGGAGGCCGTACCGCGACGTCGATCTCGTCCGAGAGGCCGGACTCCTTCACCGCTATTGGGGATGAAGATCCTCAGCCGCAGAGAAGCGACACGAGTCGAGCCCACGCTCACGTCTCGACCAGGATCGCGACAGCGCTTGGCCATCTGTGGACTGGCCCCGGGATCTTCATGCTTGCTAGCGTCCCGCGCCACCTGCTCGACGTGGTGCTGTCGGACTCCTACCCGCCGGTCATCCGGCTGACGGTGCTCCCAACGAGAGCCGCCGCGCTCACCGAAAGACCGGCCTGTCCTCGAGTAGACATTGGCCGAAGACAATTTGCGAGGTAACTGACCTCAAGGCGGGGGTACGAGGGTTCAACAAGCTTTGGACGGACCGGCGGCTGAGCCTCTCGCGCGCCGGTCGGACCGATGCGTGGTCACCACACTCAATTGCCCTTCGGTGCATGCCGACAGCTACATCATGACGCATCCTCGCGCCGCGGACGGAGAACAGTGAAGGGATTGCTACCTACTCAACGCCGTCCCGTGTTCGGATGCCGACTTCCCAAGAGAGTCTCGGTCCTCCTCTTGGTCGCCTTGACTGCATCCATCCCCACCGTATTGCCGACTGTGGCCAGCGCCGAGGAGCGCCCGAACATCTTGGTGATAGTGACCGACGACCAGAGGTCGACCGGCACCTTCCAGTTGATGCCAGAGGTTAGAAGGCTCGGCGCCGAAGGGGCGATCTTCGACAGGGCCTATGCGACAACTCCGTTCTGCTGCCCGTCTCGCGCCTCCATCTTCACCGGCCTCTACACCCACAACCACCTCGTCACGAAGGGCAGCCTGACGCATGACGAGTACAACGCCGTGAACGACAAGAGCGTGATCCCGGACTTCAAGGCGGCCGGGTACCAGACCGGCTTCTACGGCAAGTACCTGAACGGGTGGCCGCAGATCGCGCCTGCGGGCTTCGACGACTGGGGCATCATGCCCTCCGTCGGCGCCTACTACAGCGGCGAGCCGTGGAACGTGAACGGGGAGCAGGAAGCGCAGGATGGGACGTACTCGACCCACTACCTCCGTGATCGCCCTGAGCTTCCTGGCATCGACAGAGACCGACGACGCCTCACCCTGGCTGATCTTCATCGACCCGATCACACCGCACGCTCCGGGGACGCCCGAGCCCGCCTACGCCGATCTCCCCGTGACAGCGTTCACCCCGCCGAGCGAGAGGAATCGGAGCGACAAGCCTGCATGGCTGAGAGCCATCACACCTCCGGATGTCGACCACGTCATCAGGTCTCGGGATAAGGTCCTCCGCTCGCTCAAGTCCATCGACGACATGCTCGGTGCGGTGCGCCAGCGCCTCGAGGAGACCGGCGAGGAGAACACGATCATCGTGTTCACCTCCGACAACGGGATGCAGTGGGGCGACCACGGACTCGTCGGCAAGACCACGCCCTACATCCCCTCGGTAAGGGTCCCGCTCTACGTGAGCTGGCCCGGCCAGATCGCCCCCGGCCGTCGCTCCAATATCGTGGCCCTCCTGGACCTTCCCACGACCTTGCTCGACCTGGCGGGCGTTCCCACCTCCAAGGTGCTCGACGGTCGCAGCCTCTTCGGGAACCCACGCTCGGAGCTTCTGCTCGAGTTCTACAGCTGGCCCGGCTTCCGCGTGCCGACGTGGAAGGCGTTCATCACGCCGACGCTCGAGTACATCGAGTACTACCGCCTCGACGGGACCTACCTCACCCACGAGGCCTACGACATGGTCGACGATCGCAGGCAACTGAGGAACCTCTACCGGGACGGCGTCCCCGGGAACGAGCCACCGTCCGGATCACACCGGCGCCTGGGTCGCCTCGCAACCTGTAACGGGGCGGCCTGTCCGTAGGGGCGCCTCGGAGTGAGCGTCCGCGAGTACCGGGAGCACAACGTCACCCGGGCGGATCTCACGTGAGGTCGCGATCAGCGTGGCGAGAGATCGACGCCGGCGCTCGCTGGCTGAACTGGGAGACGTTCCACCGGATCTGCGAGCTGTTCGGCGACCTAGACCCCGTGGTCAGGGCAAATGATCAGCTTCATTCCGAAACGGGATGAAGGCGCCTCCTTTCATGGTCTCCGCGTCCTTGGGGCTTATGTGCAGCTTGAACGCCGAGATGGTGCGCCACTCATCGTTCTTGTCCGTCAACGCTTCGAGGACCAGCGGATGGGCGCGCGCGTCCACGCTGCGACTAGGAGGCCGTCGCTCGAACTCGCAGAACATCTGGATGGCCGCGCCTCCAGCCACCGGGAACCCGGCAGCGAACCTCATCTCGGGTGCCTGGATTCTCTCGCGCACTCGCTCCCAGTTCATCGGACGACCATCCGGCTCATCTGTGAAGCGCAGGCGTAGGTCGCGCACAACATAGGCGCGTGGGCCAGTGTTGTGGAAGACGAACGGAAACAACAGGATCATCTTGTCGGTGCTTGCGGCCGCCGCGTAGGTCCGTGGTGCCGCAACCTGGAGCTTCCCACGACGCCAATGGATCCACCAGAAGCTCGTAACAGTGAACAGCAGCGCGGCGATGGAGATGATCACCGGCGGCCACTGGTCGGCCATGGGTGCTCCTTCCTGCTCGTGGGAAGTCCCGAAACCATACGAGGGGGTTCCGACACTTCCGCTAGCCCTTGGGTAGATGGCAGTCGGCCAGGGGCAGCTCGACTTCCCGGCGTAGCCGTTTCCCCAAGCATTTCCCCAGGAGACGAAGCAGACGACTCCACGGCATGACACGAGCGCCACTAGGTCTCCCGTATCGGTGCAGGCCAGAGCACCGGACGACACCCAGCGACACTGCCTGCCACGTACCCCCATAGGTTGAGGGCCTAGTCCCCTTCACAGGGGGTGGGGGTTCAAATCCCCCCTCCGACACCATCTACCTGCGGAAACGCGAACCACTCGGAATCGACCACACGTCAGGGTGCCCCAAAGATGCCCCAAGCGGGGCGGTCAACGTTCGTCGAGCACCGCCGCCAGCCGATCCGCCGCTTGACGCGAGGCGGCCGGCGTCACGTGCGCGTAGTGCGTCAACATGGTCGTGATCGTGTCGCCCAACCGGGCGGCGACGGGTGAGCATCCGCGAGGACCGGGAGATAGAGGCCGGCGAGCGCTGGCCGACCTGGGAGACCTTCCACCGGATCTGCGATCTGTACGGGTGGCCGCAGACGTTCACGTCAGGTACACCATCGAGATGACCGGCGTGGTCGAACTCGACGCAGTCTCGACCCGTTCAGCCATCTCCCGTGGAAGCATCAGCGAGCCCTACACGGGCTCGTTCCCCTGCCTCCACTTGATGCTGCATCCCACGCTCGGTCGCTGGTCATCGGTAACTGGGCGGCCCTCGAGCACCGCATCGATCGCCCCCCGAAGATCCACCCCGGTGAGCGGGCGGTCTCCTCCCGGCCGGCTGTCGTCGAACTGCCCTCGGTACACGAGCCGACGGTCCTCGTTGAACAGGAAGAAGTCGGGTGTGCACGCGGCGTGGTACGCCTTCGCGACCTCCTGCGTCTCGTCGAAGAGGTAGGGGAACACGTACCCGGCCTCGCGCGCCTCCCCCGCCAGGCTCACGGGGGCGTCCTCGGGGTAGGTGAGGGGATCGTTCGGGCTGATCGCGACGATCGCGAGCCCGGTGTCGGTGTGATCGTGGCCGAGGCGGGCGAGTCCGGGGCGTACGTGCGCCACGTACGGGCAATGCCTGCAGATGAACATCACGAGGAGCGCCGCCGCCTCCGAGAGATCGGTGAGCTTCACGGTCTCGCCCGTCACGACGTCGGGGAGGGCGAAGTCCGGGGCCTCGGTCCCAAGGGGCAACATCTGCGACTCGGCCGCCATGACCCGAGCCTAACGCGTGGCGAGCGTGGCGTAGGATCGGCGATCGTGGACGTGCGCCTGCGCGAGACACTCGACGCGGATCTGCCGACCTTCTTCGACCACCGGCGCGACCCCCTCGCCAACGGGATGGCGGCGTTTCCACCGCGTGACAGGGAGGCGTTCATCGCGCATCAGGCGAAGATCCGGGCCGATCCGCCGGGTGATCACGAGGACCATTGTGGTCGACGGCGACGTGGCGGGCTGGATCGCCTGTTGGGACGACGAGGAGCGAGCGGTCGGCTACTGGGTAGGGCGTGAGCACTGGGGCAAAGGGGTTGCCACCGCCGCGCTCGCCGGGTTCGTAGAGATCGTGGGCGAGCGGCCGCTCGTCGCGCACGTCGCCGTACACAACGTCGGGTCGCGCCGGGTCTTGGAGAAATGTGGGTTCGAGGAGATCGACCTGGTGAGAGCCGACGACGACGTCGAGGAGATCGTTCTCCAGCTCAATGATCAGTGAAATCGACCATCTCGAGGGGCTCGACAGATGCTCAAGGACGATCGACTCCGAGCGGGATGGTCGGTCGGTTAGGCCGCGTGGCGGCTCGGCGTGAGCGTTCGCGAGGACCGGGAGCTCGAGGCCGGCGAGCGCTGGCCGAGCTTCGAGACGTTGGACCGGATCTGCAAGCTGTACGGGCTGGCCGCAGACCTCGTGACGGTTCTGTAGCGGCCGTTGCTCAGGGCCGCATACGCGTGCTTCCATCCGAGTGATGGACTTCCCTAGCTCGTCTCAGGACCTCCTGGTTCACTGGGTGTTCGGCTGCCTGATCGTCGGAGTAGTCCTTCTCGTCGGCGGGGCGCGCGCAGCGGGAGCGGGGTTGGTCGGCTCCTCGGTTCTTTCTTTCTGCGCTTACCTCTTCTCCGGGCTCTACGGAGGCGATCACCTCGAAACCCTCGTGCACGGCGCGGTCATCCTGGGGAGCATCGGCCTGATCGGGTTCGGCCTCGCCGGGCTCGCCTTGGGAACCCACGCCCCGCTGGGTCGATACCCCATGGCGCTGGTCCCGGCATTCGGCACGGTCGTCGTCGGGACGCTGTTGATCCTCCGGATCCACGCGGAGGCGGGTCGGATCTGTTATGCGTGCCTCCGGGGGTTCGATGACTTCTGGGTCCAGGCGCTGCTTGCGTTCAACGTCGCCTTCGTCACGCTGCTGTTCCTGGTGCCGGCGTGGCGAGCGTCGCGGTCATCGGGGGAGCACGAAGAGGACGACCCCCTCGTGGACTGGTTGATCGGTCGTTCCGGTAATGGCGGGCCGCCGTTCTGACCGGACGCTAGGACCCTCTCCAAGCTTCGAGACATGGGATCGGATCTGCGAGCTGTACGGCTGGCCGCAGACGTTCGCGGGCTGAACATCGCTGACCATAGGATTGCTTGGTGATCGCAATGACCGTGGCCGAATTCTTCGATACGAGACTTGCTCTCCTGCTAGCTGGGGCATTCGGCCTCATCGTGCTCCTGATCGTCGCCAACTATGTGAGCAGGCCCTTCGAGAAGATCGTCAACGGGCGTCGACTGAGGCGACGGGGACTGGATGCATACAGCGCGACTCAGGTTCCGCTGCCCCCCGAGCTGGAACCTGGGGATGCATCTTCGAAGCACTGGGGTTCGAACCGATCGCGATTACCCACGATCAAACCAACAAGACCAACACGACCTACGCGATCCGGCTTCGACCGAGAGACGGGGTTGTTGCAGAGACGGTCCTCTACGTTCACCCGAAGCGCAAGGACAGCATCGTCCTTGAACTGACCTCATCGTTGGCGGGACGCCAAGGGACTCTCGCCACATCAACATCGGGACTGGGCTTGTATTTCTGGCCGGGCGAGCTGCGGCAGGTCTTCCCAGGGGCGAGGGCAGAGCACCTTCTCGAGTACCACGAGGAGGCGCTCGCCAGTCTGGCCGAGCGTGGGATCCTGCCCGACCATCTGACGGCGGAGGAGCTACTCCCACTCCGGGCTGACTTGCTGAACCGTGCACTCGCCGCCATAGCGGGGGCACCCGTGAAGGCGGTCAGGGCCGCAACTCTCCGGGCCACCCGGGGGCTACATGCGCATGTCGGCAAGCTGATGGATCAGGAAGACATCCACGCAAGACTCGATGCGTTCTGGCTTCAGGCGGGGGATCGGGGACGCTAGTCCGGGCGAACGATCGAATCGAGGACGCTCGACGCCGAGCGGGCTGGTCGATGGGGCAAGTGGCATGGCGCCTCGGCGATGAGCATCCGGGAGTACCGGGAGATCGAGGCCGGCGAGCGCTCGCCGTCGTGGGAGACGAGGGATCGGATCTGTCAGCTGTTCGGCTGGCCGCAGACGTTTCCATCCGGGATCCGCCGCTGATCCAGGAGCGCGCGGTCGCCGCGCTCGGCGAGCTACTCGAAGAGTCATCGGATCGCAACAGCCTCAGCCTGCGCCTCTCCGAGCGTTCCGGCGATACTTGACGGCGGGTGCACGGGATGCGGGTTCGCGTCGAGGATCCATGGGATGACATCTTCCCTCGCCGGTCGCTGGGCGACGCCGGGATGTGGGCGCTGGTGCCTCTCTTGCTCTTGCTGGGCGGCGGGTTCCTTCTCTTCACCTCGATCTTCGCGGGTGAGGTCGAGGGCAGGTGGGACTTCTTCGCGGGAGGACTCGCGGCCTTCTTAGGACTGACGATCGCTTCGCTCATGGGGGTCCGTGGATGCATCGTCGCGCCGGTGCTGATAGCGGTCGGCGTCTTCGGCGGTTGGGTCTGGGAGCAGTTCCGCGACGGAGCTTCGATCGACGCCGTCACCCATGTCGGCAACTTCGACTATCTCGGCCCCGGGTACGACGGATCGCAGTGGGCGGGTCGTGTGCACAACTATGAGGAGCGCACAGCCACCGTCACGTGCCAGCTCGAGGTGCTCGGTCCGGAAGGAGATGTCATCGGCACCGTCGACCTGACGGCTACCGACGTGCGTCCGAACGGAGGCCAGTACGTCGAGGGCGACATCGATGTTCCCTCCCTCACGGAGGCAGCCGCTCAGGCGGAACGCATTCAGGTGCTCCGGAACGTCCGCGGCACATGCACATCGGAGGTCGTGGATTAGGCCCCCACGCGGGCGTGCCACGGGAGGAAGGCAGATCAGAGATGAAGAGAAGGCTTGTTGTCCTCGCGTTGGCGCTGGCCGCGCTAGTGACCATGCCGAGCGTGGCTCAGGCTCAGATCCTGGGGACCGAACGTATCGAGTGGCCCAACAAGGACGTGTTGGTCTATCTGCGGCTTCACTCGATCGGCGGCCCGCAGATCGAGCCGCAGGAGGTTCGAGGTGAGTTCCTGTTCGAGGACTACGGCATGGACAACACTGACCACGTTCGCCTTGAGAGCCTGCAGATGATCATCGACCGTGCTCCCCGGGGCGGGTCGACGTCGGTTCTCAAGGAATCGCCCTTCGACCAGAAGAACTACTCTGCGAGCTGGTTCCTCCGCGCGACGAACCCGGCGCCCTGCCTGCACCCCGTAGAAAACTTCGGCGGGGTGAGGGACGGTGACACCATGTGGGTCCGGGCTCAGTACCGCATCTTCTGGAAAGACGGGTCCGCGACCGCGTGGCGGTACGACGCGTCCCACCCCATCACGTTCCAGTTCTCCAGTCAGTGCATCTAGGCGACAACCTCACACACACACACACACACCAAGAAGCGTACGCGGTCGGCGTTGATGCCGATCCGGTCCAGCGCCGGATGCCGTCGGGGTCGAAGTCACCGACCTCCCCAGGGCAGGGGGTATACCCTCTCAATAGTGGAGTGGGTCATGTCGTTGGTGGTGAGCATATGGGAGTGGCTTTCGCGCCACCCGAACGACGATTCCGATCGGCCCCAGCAGCACCCATTCTCGTCTGGCAGGCCACACTGACGAGGTGGGGCGGGCGGCTAGAGGCGATCCGACATGCTTCGGCGGGGCGACAAGCCGCGGCCCCACCAACCAGGAGCTACGGCTCACGGCGCTTCCTGAGGGTCGCCGACCCCCGCAAGTAGGGATCGCGAACCTTGACGGGTGAACGTCGTCGTCCTGACGCCGCCCCGTCACAGAGCGCTGGCCTTGGGCATGATGTCTTGTGAGCAAGGCAGTTCTCGCCTCGGTAGCGGCAATGATGATGGCTGGCATCGCATCCTGCACCGATGGCGGTGATGCATCCGGGGATACAGCGGCAAGCAGCCCATCCCCATCTCGGCCTGAGGCTCCCACGATCTTCGTGGATGACCTCGCGTCATTCATGGACGCTCTTGAATCGTCAGGTCTCAAGGCTCGACGGGTCACGCCCGTGCCGGGCTGGGCGCCCATCTTCGGTGTCCGCGGTCACCTCCTATCGATCGAAGGGAATCGAGTCACCGCATTCGAATACGAAACAGCCAAAGCGGCGGAGAGACTCCAATCGTCGGTGAGCAAAGACGGGGCGAGGTTGGGGACGCCATCATCGACTGGTGCTGCCCCCGCTTCTACGCCGGGGGAAGGCTGGTCGTGATCTACCTCGGACCGGGGAGATCGACGAATCAGATCCTTGCCCAGGCTCTAGGACCCCCATTCGTCCCTCGCTAGGGCTGATCGTTGTGGTCTGTGATAGCGGCGCAGAGGTGAACCCCTGGCGATCAGGAGCGCGTGGCCCAGCTTGGCACGAGAGCGCGCCGCATCCATCGGGTCAACGGAGAGCCGAACTCGCCTCCACACGGGCCTGGGACGAGGGTTCCATCGGGCGTCCTTCGGAGCGAGAACGGAACGCTCGTCAGGACCGCCCGCTCCTCGAACAGGAGCAGACGCTTCACGAAGAACGCGGTCTGGTTGTGCAGGAAGAGATGCCAGGAACGGCGCACGATCAGCTCCGGGATCACGACGTTGACGATCGTGTCCGGGTGCTTGGTGTACCGCCGGATCTCATCGAGGATCGGAACGGTCAGGTCCCGGAACGGAGCCTCGACGATGTCCAGCGGGACGGGCAGCCGGGCGTCGAACCAGTCGTCCTGGATGCGCTGACCTCCCTCGGGATCGAGCTGGAAGTGGATCGCTCGCGTCTCCGCCGACCCGAGCGACATCGCGTACCGAACCGCTCGTATCGACGCAGCGTTGACCGATGAGACGAACGCCAGCGTCACGATCCGATGGGGGATCAGCGCCCGTCCGTCGACCCCTCGGAGCTCACCGTTCCCCAGGTGAACGGGGACGTCGGTCACCACCACGTTCCGTTCGCGTAGGAGCCGCAGCTTCAGGTGCAGGAAGCTCCGGCGCCGGAAAAGATAGGTCGCGAGACCGCCGCTGATCTGTTCGGGGATCACGATCGTGACGAAGTCGTTCGGCGAACGTTCCAGCGAGCTGATCCGTCGTTTCGTCACGTCGTAGAGGCTCGTGCCGGAGACCACCTCGAGCGGAAAAGCGTCTCCAGCGAACCGCCGCCATCGATCCGAGAGATCGCTGGGGGGAGTGCGATCGACGGCCGGATACACTGCGATCACCCCCGACTGACGGATCCCGCGAACGTACCCGAGCGCTTCGGCGGTCGATGCGTCGAGGTCCGGGACCAGGAGGATCACCGGCGTGTTGCTCATGCGCTCGGCCTCGGGTCGCTCCCGTGCCAGCTCGGTCGCCACGCCCATGTAGTGACGGTGGATCGACACGAACACGGGGACCAGCAGCGCCATGATCACGATCGAGAGCCACGCCCCATCGGGCGTCTTGGAGATGATCACGACGATCAGGACGACGAACGTCGTCACCGCCCCGATCGTGTTGATGACGATGGACCGACGCCACCCGCGGATCGCCGAAACGCCCTTCCGACCCTCCTTCAGCCAATGGCGGATCATCCCGGACTGCGACAAGGTGAACGAGGTGAACACTCCGACCACGTAGAAGTTGATCAAGGTGCTCAGCTCGGCATCGAACGCGTAGATCATCAGGCAGGACAGGAATCCGAGGACGATCACGCCGTTCGAGAACACGAGCCGGTCCCCCCTGTTCACGAACTGGCTCGGCATGTAGCGGTCTCGGGCCAGGATCGATGCGAGACGAGGGAAGTCCTGGTAGGCCGTGTTCGCGGCCAGGATCAGGATCAGGGCGGTGAACGTCTGGACGACGAAGAAGCCGGCGGATCCGTCCCCGAACACCGCGATCGCGATCTGCGCCACGACGGATCGTTGCTCGCTCGCGATGACGCCGTCGATGTGCGTGGACAACCAGGAGATCCCCAGGAACATCGTGATCGCAAGTAGCGCCATCACCGCGAGCGTCGAGGCCGCGTTCCTCGACTGGGGTGGGCGGAAGGCAGGAACGCCGTTCGAGATGGCCTCGACACCGGTGAGCGCGGTGGCGCCGAGGGAGAACGCCTTCAGGATCGCGAAGATCCCCACGGCTCCCGCGACCGTGGCTGCGTCGTGGAGGGGTTCCACCTCGACGCCGACCGTGGGGCATCCGCCGAGACACCCCAGCAACCCGAGGGTGATCAATCCCATGATCGCGACGATGAACCCGTAGGTCGGGATCGCGAACAACGTTCCGGACTCCTTGGCGCCGCGGAGGTTCAGCAGGGTGATCAGGGCGACGAAGGCGATCGAGAGGAACACCTTGTGCTCGTGCAACCAGGGGAACGCGGACGCGATCGCGAACACACCGGCCACGATCGAGACGACCACCGTCATCATGTAGTCGAACATCAAGGCGGCCGCGGCGATCAGTCCCGGAACATCTCCGAGGTTGTCCTTGCTCACGATGTAGGCGCCGCCGCCGTTCGGATACGCCTTGACCGTCTGTCGATACGAGATCACGACGATCGCCATCAGCGAGGCGATGGCGATCGCGATCGGGAGCACGTACGGCTGCGGGCTCGCGGTGACGAGGGAGAGCGCCACGAGGATCTCGCCCGTCGCGTACGCCACCGACGACAGCGCGTCGGACGCGAAGACGGGGAGGGCCACCACCTTGGGGAGGAGGGTGTGCTCGAGCCGGTGGCTGGCGAACGCCCGACCGACGAAGACCCGTTTCAGTGCGACGTTCGCCATGCTCGCTGCGTCTGATGCCCGTTGGCGTCGGTGTGCCGCTCCGTCTCGAACGCCGTCCGGACGAAGGCCTCGGAGTCGGCGTCAGCCTCCAGGCCCGACAGGAGGTGATCGACCAGCTGCGCCTCGCGGGAGGCGTCGACCCACTCCCGGTGGGTCTGCCACGCGCGGAACCCGGGGCCGATCAGGATGCCCAGACAGCAACCGATCAGGATGCCGACGAGGAGATCTCCGCCTCCGCCTGCCGCCAGTGTCGAGAGCCAGTTCATGGCTGAAGCGTGCATCTCGGGGCATAGCGACGGAGTAGGGAACGGACGTCCCGTCATAAGGGTTCTGTAAGGGTCGCCGAGGCGCGAGAGCCACGTTGCTACCCTCCGGCGGGAGGCTGCGGATGATGCGCGTGAGGGATCGTCGGAGGTGGCCACGCTTCCTCCGTCGAGCCGTGACGGCCCTCGCCCCGCCCGGACTCGTCACACTCGGAGCGGTGCTCCCGGTCGACATCCCAACGACGACCGCCGCCCTGTGCTACGTCCTCGCAGTCGTCGTCGCCACCGCCACGGGCGGCCTGGTGCCGGGACTCGTCTCCTCGGTGGCTTCCTTCCTGGCGCTGAACTTCTTCTTCACGCCTCCGTTCCACACCTTCGCGGTAGAGGAGACGGCCGATCTCGTCGCCCTCGCCGTGTTCCTCGCCGTGTCGGTGACCGTCGGGACGATGTTCTCCCGCGCCCTCGAGCAACGCGCGCGAGCGGAGCGGCGCGAGCGCGAGGCACGGCTCCTCAACCATCTGGGAACGCGCCTCCGTTCCGGCGTGCCGACGGAAGACGTGCTCCGAAGCCTCGCCCGGTCGATCCTCGAGCTCTTCGACCTCGCCCGATGCGAGATCACCAGTGAGCTCTCCGGACGCCCCGTCGTGGCCGAGAACCCCGACCGGACGACGACCGACGGGCGCGAGGAGATGATGCCCATGACCGTGCAGGACCGCGAGCTCGGGCGCATCCTCGTCGTCGTCGGTGACGGGCGTCCCGGGATGACGGCCGACGAGCGAGGCGTCCTCCAGACGCTCGCATCCCAGATGGCGCTCGCGATCGACGGTATGCGACTCGGATCGGAGGCGGAGGAGGCACGGATGGAGGCGGAGACGAACCGGCTCCGTGCCGCGCTCTTCTCCTCCGTCACGCACGACCTCCGGACCCCGCTCGCATCGATCACCGCATCCGTCTCCACCCTCCTCGAGGACCGGTCGCCGCTCCACGACGACCAGCGGCGAGAGCTCCTGGAGACGATCGACCAGGAGACCGGGCGCCTCAATCGGGTGATCGGCAACCTGATGGACCTCTCGCGGATGCGGGCGGGTGCGGTGGTCCCCACGAAGACCCCCGCGGCGATCGAGGAGCTGATCGAGGGCGTGCTGGCTCGCTCGGGCAAGCTCCTCGAGCAGCACGACCTCCGCCTCATGCTCCGAGAGGACCTTCCCGAGATCGCGCTCGACGTCGTGTTGATCGACCAGGCGCTGACGAACATCGTGGAGAACGCGGCCCGGTTCACCCCGCCCGGGAGACGGATCACGATCGGGGCGGCGAGGTGGCGCGACGGGGTCCAGGTGCGGATCGCGGATCGCGGACCGGGGATCGCGCGGGAGGCGCGTGACCGCGTGTTCGAGCCGTTCGTGCGTGGCGAGGGGAGCACGGGGACCGGCCTCGGCCTAGCAATCGCACGAGCGATCGTCGAGGCGCACGGCGGTTCGATCCGGATCGGCGACGTACCGGGCGGGGGGACGGCCGTGGTGCTCGAGCTCCCGGGAGGTTCGAGGTGAAGGAGGGGCGCGTGCTCGTGGTCGACGATGACCCGCAGATCCTCCGCGCAGTCCGCACGAGCCTGCAAGGACACGACTACGAGGTCCTGACGGCCGGCAACGGGGAGACCGCGCTGGACCTGCTTCCCGACGCGGACGTGGACCTCGTGGTGCTGGACCTGGGCCTGCCCGGCATCGGCGGCCACGAGGTGATCCGCCGCCTGCGCTCGTGGTCCGAAGTGCCGATCATCGTCCTCTCCGTCCGTGAGGGACAGCACGACAAGGTGGAGGCCTTCGAGGCCGGGGCCGACGATTACGTCACGAAGCCGTTCGCCATCCCCGAGCTCTTGGCGAGGATGCGCGCCGTCCGCAGGCGCGTCGAAGGGGAGCGCCGCCCGCCCGTCGTCCGCTTCGACGACCTCGAGGTCGATCTCGCCCGACAGCTGGTGAGGATCGGGGGGGCCGACATCCACCTGACCCCGACCGAGTACCGGCTCCTCGAGGCGTTCGTCACGAACCCGGGGAAGCTGCTCACGCATCGATGGCTGCTCCAGCGGGCATGGGGGTCGGGCTACGCGACGGAGCATCAGTACCTCCGCGTGTTCATCCGCCAGCTCCGAGCGAAACTCTCGGACGATCCCGCGCGTCCCCGGTTCATCGTCACCGAGGCCGGCCTCGGCTATCGATGGAAGCCGGATCCGGACCTCGATCCGCCTCCCGCCGTCTCTTGACCCGATCGCTGATACTGGGGTGACTGAGCGCTACACTTCGCACGTGAGCTAGCGGGACCTCCTCGAGCAGACCGGGCGGATCCATCGAGCCCGCGTCTGTCCACGTCCGGCCGCAGGACGTCGTCCCCAAGGAGGAATCCGATGCTCATCCCGCCCACGACCCGACACCCTCGATCCCCAGGAGCATCCCGATGAACGCGCTCGACGTCCGCGGCCTCTCCGTCGACGCCGGCGGTCTCACCGTCGTCCGCGACCTCGACCTCGCCGTCGCGAGCGGGGACAAGGTGGGTGTCGTCGGCCGCAACGGGGCCGGCAAGACGAGCACCCTCAAGGTCCTGGCGGGCGAGATGCCCCCGTCCGCGGGCACGGTGGAACGACGCGGGGCGCTCGGCTACCTCCGGCAGGATCCACGGCAGGACCGATCGGACGACGCGACCAGTGGGATCGAGTACCTGCTGGCCGCCCGCGGCCTCGTCGAGCTGCAGCGTGAGGTTGAGAAAGCACGGCTCCGGCTCGAGGAGCACGCGTCCGAGGACCGCGTGGCGCGCTTCACGCGCCTCGAGGAAGAGTACGAACGGCTCGGCGGGTACCGGGCCGAGTCGGACGCCCGCACGATCGTCGCCGGTCTCGGGCTGTCCCAGGATCGGCTCGCCCTGCCGGTGGGCGCCCTCTCAGGTGGTGAGCGACGCCGGCTCGAGCTCGCCCGCATCCTCTTCGGCGGGTCCGACCTCCTCCTGCTGGACGAGCCGACGAACCACCTCGACGCCGATGCGAAGGGTTGGCTGATGCGGTTCCTCGCGGGTTATCGGGGAGCGCTCCTCGTCGTGAGTCACGACATCGTGCTGCTCGACGCCTCGATCACCCGGATCCTCCATCTGGACCGCGACGGCGTCGTCGAGTACCGCGGCACCTACACGCAGTATCGGGAAGCGAGGGCACGCGACGAGAAGCGCCTCACCGCGCTCGCTTCCCGCCAGGAGACGGAGATCAAGCGGCTGAAGACCCTCGCCGATTCGATGCGCGGCCAGACGGCGAAGCGGGCGCGGAAGGCCAAGACGCTCGACACCCGGGTCGCCCGGCTTCAGGCGAGGAAGGTCGCCGCACCCACCCGCGAACGCGGCGTCCGGTTCCGGTTCCCCGAGCCTCCGCACTCCGGTCGCACGATGCTCTCGGTCGACACCCTCACGAAGGGCTACGGCGGCCCACCAGTTTTCGCGGACGTCTCGTTCGAGGTGGAGCGAGGCGAACGGCTCCTCGTGATGGGCCTCAACGGGGCGGGGAAGACGAGCCTCCTCAGGATCCTCGCGGGGGAGACCCGCGCCGACGCGGGCACGTTCCGTCTCGGCCACGGCGTCCAGCTCGGCTACTACGCTCAGGAGCACGAAGGGATCCACGAGGGGATGACCGTGCTGAGTCACATGCACCAGGCATCGCCCGCCGACGACCAGTCGCTCCGTGCCCTCCTGGGGATGTTCGGTCTCCCGGGGGAGCGGGCGTTCCAGGACGCCGGGACCCTGTCCGGCGGCGAGAAGACGAAGCTGGCGCTGGCCCAACTCGTGGCCGGTCGGAAGAATCTCTTGCTCCTCGACGAGCCGACGAACAACCTCGACCCGCCGTCCCGAACCGCGATCGCGCAGGCTCTCCGCGACTGGCCGGGAGCGATGGTGATCGTGAGCCACGATACCGAGTTCGTCGAAGCCCTTGCCCCGGAGCGCGTCCTATTGATGCCGGACGGGGGACTGGACTACTGGAGCGCGGACCTCCTCGACCTCGTCGCGCTCGCGTGACCGCTATGCTCCGCCGATGAGCTCGGCCGGCCTCGCCTTCGTGAACGGCTCCGTGTACACCGTGGATGCGGCTCGCACCCGGGCGAGCGCGGTCGGCATCCGGGACGGCCGGATCGTCGCCGTCGGCAGCGACGGAGACGTCCGCAGTGAGCTCGGCCCCACGGCGGAGGTCGTGGACCTCCGCGGGCGCATGCTGCTCCCCGGGTTCCAGGATGCCCACGTCCACCCGGTGAGCGGCGGGGTCGATCGCTTGCAGTGCGATCTGCACGACCTCCATACCCGCGACGGGTACATCGAGGCGGTCCGCTCGTACGCGGAGACCTATCCGGACCGGGAGTGGATCCTCGGCGGCGGCTGGTCGATGGACGTGTTCCCCGGCGGCACGCCGCCCAAGGACCTCCTCGACGCGGTCGTGCCCGACCGGATCGTGTTCCTGCCGAACCGGGACGGTCACAGCACCTGGGTCAACAGCAGGGCACTCGAGCTCGCAGGCGTCACGGCGGAGACGCCCGATCCGGCCGACGGCCGGATCGAGCGGGATCCCTCCGGCGAGCCCAGCGGCACCCTCCACGAGGGGGCGGCCGATCTCGTCGGCCGCCTGGCGCCGGCCGCCACACCGGACGACGTCTACGAAGGGCTCCTGGAGGGGCAGCGCTACCTCCACTCCCTCGGGATCACCGCGTGGCAGGACGCGATCGTGTCCGACCGATTCTGGTTGGACAACTACTCCGCCTACGTCCGGGCGGGAGAGAGCGGGGCGCTGACCGCCCGCGTGATCGGAGCGCTCTGGTGGGACCGGGAACGGGGCGAGGAGCAGATCGACCAGCTCGTCGACCTCCGCGCGCGTGGCCGCGCGGGTCGCTTCGCCGCGACGAGCGTGAAGATCATGCAGGACGGGGTGTGCGAGACGTTCACGGCCGCCGTCCTCGAGCCGTACTTCGACGCGGCCGGCAACGTCACGGACGAGCGCGGGATCTCCTTCGTGGAACCCGAAGCGCTGAAGGGCTACGTGACGGCGTTGGATCGACTCGGCTTCCAGGTCCACTTCCATGCGCTGGCCGAGCGAGCCGTGCGGGAATCGCTCGACGCGATCGAGGCCGCGTTGGAGGCGAACGGCCCGAGCGACCATCGCCACCACCTCGCCCATCTGCAGGTGATCCACCCCGACGACGTCCCGCGGTTCCGCCGCCTGGGGGCCATCGCGAACGCCCAGCCCCTGTGGGCGGCGCACGAAGGACAGATGGACGACCTGACGATCCCGTTCCTGGGGGAGCCCCGATGGCGGTGGCAGTACCCCTTCGGCTCCCTGGTCCGGTCCGGTGCCGGCCTGGCCATGGGCAGCGACTGGTCGGTCTCGAGCCCCGATCCGCTCGAGGAGATCCACGTCGCGGTGAACCGTGTGATGCCCCCCTCCTACATCTACGGGAACGGGAACGCCGACGTCTTCCTCCCGGACGAGCGCCTCGACCTCGCCACCGCCCTCGCGGCGTTCACGATGGGCTCGGCGTACGTGAACCACCTCGATGAGATCACCGGCTCGATCGAGGTGGGCAAGTTCGCCGACCTCGTCGTTGTGGACCGCGATCTGTTCGCCCATCCGGTCGACGAGATCGCGGACGCGCAGGTCGACGCCACGTTCGTCGAGGGCGTCCCGGTCTACGAGCGTTCCGGCGCGAGCTGACTTCCGGTCACCCCGCCTGGTTGCCTCGCTCTGACGGCCCTCGCACGATACCGAGGCAGCATCCCCACGAACGGGATGGCGTAGACGCGACCGCCGGCCACGGGCAGGCGGCCCGCCCTTCGAGAGGAGCCACCACGATGACCGAGCCCTTCGACATGAGCCTCGTCCAGCGCGGAGCCCGCAACCGTCGGACCCCGTACTACGAGGCGACCCAGCGGTACGGCCCGAAGGGTTTCACCGTCTACAACCACATGTACTTCCCGATCCGCTTCGACACGTTCGAGGCGGAGTTCGAGGCGCTGTTGCACGGGGTCACGGTGTGGGACGTCTCGGTCGAGCGCTGCCTCGAGATCTCCGGACCGGACGGCTTCAAGTTCGCGCAGCTCCTCACGCCGCGCGACCTCTCGAAGTGCGCAGTAGGTCAAGGCAAGTACGTACTGATCTGCGACAGCGACGGTGGCATCGTGAACGACCCGGTCCTGACCCGCATGGACGAGCACACGTTCTGGTTCGCGCTCGCATCCTCGGATGCCCTGCTGTTCGCGCGGGGCCTCAAGAACGCGTACCCCGACCTCGACGTGACGATCCGCGAGGCCGACGTCGCACCGCTGCAGGTCCAGGGGCCGAAGTCGAAGGATCTGATGGCGAAGCTCCTCGGCCCGGAGATCCTCGACCTGAAGTACTACTTCTGGACCGAAGCGAAGATCGCCGGCGCACCCGTCGTGGTCACGCGCACCGGATGGACGTCCGAGGTCGGCTACGAGGTCTACCTGACCGACACGACCAAGGGCACGGAGGTCTTCGAGGCGATCATGGAGGCGGGTCAGGAGTTCGGCGTCGTCCCCACCGGCCCGAGCGACATCCGCAGGATCGAGGGCGCGATCTTCAACTGGGGCGCCGACATGACGTACGAGAACAACCCGATCGAGCTGGGGATGGATCGCCTCGTCGCATGGGATCTGTCGGACGACGCCTCGATCTCCATCGGGGCGCTCCGCAGGATCCGCGACGAGGGCGTCTCGCAGCGGATCAACGGCGTGGAGTTCGATGGCCCGCCGTTCCCGGCGCTGAACAACCTCAAGTGGCCGGCCTTCGACGACGGCGAGCAGGTCGGCAAGGTGACGTCGGCGATCCACTCGCCGAGGCTCGGCAAGAACATCGGCTACTGCTGGCTCCCCACCGAGCGGTCGTCGGTAGGCACCACGGTGTCGGTCGAGACCGAATGGGGCACCCGGAGCGCCACCGTAGCACCGATGCCGTTCATCGACCCGGACAAGACGATCCCGGTCTCGTAGCCCGGCGGCTCCAAGGAAACCTAACCACCGTTCAGCCCCATCGTTCCTGTTCAGGGGACGTGCGGCGACTTGCACGGACGCCCTTCTTGAACGATGATTCAGCCTGCTTCCGGCCCGAACGAGGAGGAACGATGGTCAACGAACGACCCGAGATGCTCGCGAAGAGCGCCACCCTGTACTTCGGTCCCTGGTACCGCCAGTCGCCGTTCTTCCGGTCGACGCTGCGTGAGGGCTGCACCGCCTACGACATCTACAACCACATGTATCTCCCCGGCTACTTCGACGATCCCGAGGTCGAGTATCACCTCCTCGCGACCGGCGTGACGATGTGGGACGTGGGCGTGGAGCGGACCGTGCAGATCGCCGGGCCCGACGCAGACCGGCTTGTCGACATGATCACGTGCCGCGATCTCTCGACGTGCGCCGTGAAGCAGGGCAAGTACATGATCGTCACCGCGCCGGACGGAGGGATCGTGAACGACCCGGTGCTGCTGCACGTCGCCGAGAACACATGGTGGATGCAGCTGGCCGACTCCGACGCGGGCCTGTACGCGATGGGGGTCGCCGCTACGTCGGGCCTCGACGCCGAGGTCTCGTTCCCGGACGTCCACCCGATGCAGGTCCAGGGTCCGCTCTCGGCCAAGACGCTCGAGAAGCTCGTCGGTCCCGCGATCTACGACATCAAGTACTACTGGGTCGACGAGTTCGAGATCCAGGGCATCCCGGTCCTCATCAGCCGGACGGGGTGGACCGCGATCCCGGGCTTCGAGGTGAACCTCCTGGACGGCAGCAAGGGAGACGAGCTCTGGAACGCCGTCGCCGGCGCGGGCGAGGAGTTCGGGATCAAGCCCATCGCGCCCTGCGAGGCCCGCCGGATCGAGGCCGGGATCTTCAACTACGGCTCCGACATGAGGATCGACGACACGCCGCTCCACGTGATGGGGCTCGAGCGCCTCGTCGAGGAGCAGCCACAGGACTACATCGGGAAAGATGCCCTCGAACGGCTCAAGCGGGAAGGGGTGGATCGGAAGCTCGTCGGCATCGAGCTCGAGGGCGACGAGCTCCGAGCGGAGATGTCCGAGTACTGGCCCGTCCATCACGAGGGGAAGCAGGTCGGCCACATGACCGACGCCGTCTGGTCGCCCGGGCTGGCCAGGAACATCGGCTACGTCTGGGTGCCGTTCGACCTCTCCGCGCCCGGGACGGCGCTCGACGTCGAGACCGAGAACGGCGACCCTCTCGTGGGGCGAACCGCCGCCATACCGTTCGTCGATCCGCGGAAGGAGCGGCCCGCCGGCTCGCTGCTCGAGTAACCTCGACGCTCCGCGCCTCGGACGGGAGGAGCGGAACGCCGAACCCTGGCAGGACCGGGAGCGAACCCCTCGCGTGAAGGCAGCCACGACATCCCGACGACCGCTGCCGGCGATCGCGTGCGTGGCCCTCCTGCTCGCCGGTTGCACGGCGACCCTCGGGGGCACGGCGTCGCCTCCCGCGACGACGTCGCCGGCCCCGCGGCTGCATCTCGGGAAGGAGCCCTACGCCGCGGTCGCGACGAGGGTCCTCCCCTCCGTGGTCAACGTGACGACGGACGTCTATCAGGCCTCGGCCACCGGCGCTCCCGAGGAGGGCCAGGGGATCGGGACCGGCTTCATCGTCCGAGCGAACGGGGTCGTGGTCACCAACTGTCACGTGGTCCAGGGCGCGTCTCGGATCACGGTGTTCACGTCCGAGGACGAACCGACGCGCTACGACGCCCGGGTGATCGGTGGGGATTGCGAGCATGACCTCGCCGTCCTGAAGGTGGACGCCGAGGGTCTCCCGACGATCCGGTTCGGGGCAAGCGCGGACCTCCGGCTCGGCCAGCAGGTCGTGGCGATCGGCTACGCCCTGGCGCTCGAGGGAGGCCCATCCGTGACGGCGGGGATCGTCTCCTCCCTCGATCGGACGATCCGCGTGCAGGATCCGCAGTGCACCGTGTGCTCGAACGGTGTCCGCACCTACAGCGAGGTGATCCAGACCGACGCGGCGATCAACCACGGGAACTCGGGAGGACCGCTGGTCGACATGGCCGGCCGGGTCGTGGGGATCAACTCCGCGGGCAGCGACAACGCCGAGAACATCGGCTTCGCGATCGCGATCGACTCCGTCCAGCCGGCGATCGCGTCAGCGATCTCGGATCCGTTGCGAGCCACCGCGTATCTCGGCATCTCGACAAGGAGCGTGACGGCCGACCTCGCGTTCCAGATGGATCTGCCCGTCGAGAGCGGAGCGCTCGTCCTGGCCACCCTCGCGAACGGCCCCGCGGCAGAGGCGGGGATGCGAGAAGGGGACGTGATCGTCGATATCGACGGCGAAGCGATCGAGGTGGCCGAGGATCTCGGACGCGTGTTGGACGCGCTCGCTCCGGGCGACGAGGTCGACGTCCGGGTGGTCCGCTCCGACGGAGAGGAGCGCACCCACCGGGTGACGCTGGGGACGAAGCCTCTCCCCACGGAGTTCCTGGAGCCCTGACCGCTCCGTCGACCCCCTGAGGCCGCAGCGGTCTGCGCTAGCCTCTGCACGTGAGGCACACGCGCCACGACCGAGCCCGTCGATGAGCCCCCCGTTCGAAGCGGGCGAGAAGGTCCTGCTGATCGATCAACGGGACCGCACACACCTGTTCTCGCTCCAGGTAGGCGCCACGTATCACACGCACGCCGGCACCCTGGCCCACGACGAGGTGATCGGGCGGCCCGAGGGAACCCGGGTCACCACCGCGCGCGGCATGGTCTTCGCGGCGTTCCGGCCCCGGTTCGCCGATTTCGTGCTCAAGATGCCCCGCGGCGCGCAGGTCGTCTACCCGAAGGACCTCGGACCGATCGTCGTGTACGCGGACGTCTATCCCGGCGCACGTGTGCTCGAGGCGGGCACGGGCTCGGGCGCGCTGACGATCGCCCTCTGCCGGGCGGTCGGGGAGGAGGGCCGCGTCGTCTCCTACGAGCTGCGGGAGGAGCATCGGGCACAGGCTCAGGCGAACGTCGAGTCCTTCTTCGGGAAGATCCCGGACCGGCTGGAGATGCGCGCGGGCGACGTGACCGAGGCGGCCGCCGGCGAGGAGCGGTTCGACCGGGTCGTCCTGGATCTCCCCGAGCCGTGGACCCCGCTCGGGGCGCTACACGCGGTCCTCGAGCCGGGAGCCGTCCTGTGCGCCTACCTTCCCACCACGATCCAGGTCCACCAGCTCGTCCTGGCGCTGCCCCGGTCCGGTTACCTCCACATCGAGACGTTCGAGGTGCTGAAGCGTGGGTGGCACGTGACGGAGCGGAGCGTGCGGCCGGACCACCGGATGGTCGGTCACACCGGCTTCCTGACCCTGGCCCGCGTCGGACCGGAGGACTAGCATCGGCGAAGTACCCGGTTCCAGGCATCGGCCTCGTTCGCCTGGCTGCCGTATCTACAGAAAAGGACCCGCTGAGGGGTCAAGATGCTGCCAGTACCATCGATGACTCGGGTGGGAGGTGAGGACGGATGGCGGATCGCCGCGAGCAGGCGGAGCAACGCGAGAAGCAGGTCCACGAGCTGCAGACCCAGATCTCCTTCCTCGAGGAAGAGGTGGGGCTGCTGCGACGCCGCCTGACCAACGCCCCGCGCCAGGTCCAGCTCCTCGAGGAGAAGCTCGTCGAGACCCGGGAGGCGCTCGCCCGCGCTACCGGCCAGAACGAGAAGCTCGCCGACGCCCTGCGCGACGAGAAGCAGCGCATCGAGGCCCTCGCCGAGGAGGTCGAGAAGCTCTCCCAGCCACCCGCCACCTTCGGCGTGTTCATCGGGAACAACGACGACGGATCCGTCGACGTCGTGACCGCCGGTCGGAAGTTGCGCGTGATGCCGGCCCCGGACCTCGAGGCCGACAAGCTGGTGTCCGGGGCACAGGTCATCCTGAACGACGCCCTCAACGTGGTGGAGGTGCTCGACCCCGACGGCACCGGCCAGGTGGTCAAGGTGAAGGACAAGCTCGGCAGCGACCGAGCGGTGGTCGTGAGCCGGGGTGACGAAGAGCACGTGGCGTATCTGGCAGGGTCCCTCCTCGGGACCGTCGTGCGCGCCGGCGACCCGGTCCTGTACGACGCGCGCTCCGGCGTGGCCACGGAGCTCCTCCCCAGGGAAGAGGTCGAGGAGCTCGTCCTGGAGGAGATCCCCGACATCACCTACGAGGACATCGGAGGGCTCGAGGGCCAGATCGAGGCGATCCGCGACGCCGTCGAGCTTCCCTTCCTCTACGCGGAGCTCTTCCAGGAGCACCAGCTCGAGGCCCCGAAGGGCGTGCTGCTCTACGGACCGCCGGGCTGCGGGAAGACGCTGATCGCCAAGGCCGTCGCCAAATCGCTGGCGGACAAGGTGCGCGAGCGGACCGGCCGGGAGGACGCCCGAAGCTACTTCCTGAACGTGAAGGGCCCGGAGCTTCTCAACAAGTACGTCGGCGAGACCGAGCGGCAGATCCGGGAGATCTTCCAACGCGCCAAGGAGCGGAGCGAGGAGGGGCTCCCCGTGATCGTGTTCTTCGACGAGATGGATTCGATCTTCCGTACGCGAGGGACCGGCATCAGCTCGGACGTGGAGTCGACGATCGTGCCGCAGCTGCTCTCCGAGCTGGACGGCGTCGAGACCCTCAAGAACGTGATCGTGATCGGCGCGTCCAACCGTGAGGACCTGATCGACCCCGCGATCCTGCGACCCGGGCGCCTCGACGTGAAGATCAAGATCGAGCGACCGACCGCCGAGCAGGCCAAGGACGTCATGTCGAAGTATCTGCATCCCGTG
This sequence comes from uncultured Actinomycetota bacterium, assembly GCA_963702405.1. GTDB lineage: Bacteria > Actinomycetota > UBA4738 > UBA4738 > HRBIN12 > JAJNBA01. The sequence goes on along the minus strand of CAVPCM010000011.1, from coordinate 82,651 downwards.
GTGCCGATCCATCCGGACGAGGTCGACCGGCACTCGGGCGATGTCCAGGTGGCCGTCGCCCGGATGATCGAGCGAACCGTCGAGCAGATGTACGAGCCCTCGGAGCGCAACCGGTTCCTCGAGGTCACGTACGCGTCCGGCGACAAGGAGATCCTCTACTTCAAGGACTTCAACTCGGGGGCGATGATCGAGAACATCGTCCGACGCGCGAAGAAAGACGCCATCAAGCGATTCCTGTCCAAGGGCGAGAAAGGCATCAAGACCGAGGACCTCCTGACGGCGATCCGGGACGAGTTCAAGGAGAACGAAGACCTTCCGAACACCACCAACCCCGACGACTGGGCGAGGATCTCGGGCAAGAAGGGCGAGCGGATCGTTTACGTCCGCACCCTGCTCGGTGACGAGGGTGACGGTCGCCAGGTCGAGCGCGTGAGTCCCGGTCAATATCTGTAGGGTCGCCGGGTGGCCATCGCGAAGGTCCTGGGCACCGAGACGGAGTACGGCATCGCCGCGGTCGGTGTGCCGGACTTCAATCCCGTGCTCGCGTCGTCCCTGCTGATCTCGACGTTCGCGGGCTCGCTCCGGCGGATCCGTTGGGACTACGAACAGGAGTCGCCGCTCCGCGACGCGAGAGGCTTCGAACCGATCCCGTCACGCGAGGTCTCCGACGAGGACCTGGGGCTTGCGAACGTGATCCTCCCCAACGGGGCCAGGTACTACGTCGATCACGCGCACCCGGAGTACTCCACACCGGAGTGCCTCACGTCGCGCGACCTGGTGATCCACGACAAGGCGGGGGAGCGCATCCTCGAGCGATCGCTTGGCGAAGTCGCCACGCAGTTGCCGGACTCACCGGCGCTGCTGATCTACAAGAACAACTCGGACGGCAAGGGCAACTCCTACGGGACCCACGAGAACTACCTCGTCGATCGGCAGACCGCGTTCGCCGACATCGTGCGGGACCTGACGCCGTTCTTCGTGTCCCGCCAGGTGTTCTGCGGGGCCGGGAAGCTGGGCTCCGAGGCTCCGTGGGACGAGCGGGGCCGACCGATCTACCAGCTCACGCAGCGCGCCGACTTCTTCGAGACGGAGGTGGGCCTGGAGACCACGCTGAAGCGGCCGATCATCAACACGCGCGACGAACCGCACGCGGACCCCGAGAAGTATCGCCGCCTGCACGTGATCATCGGCGACGCCAACATGTGCGAGGTCGCCCAGTTCCTCAAGGTCGGCACGACGGCGATCGTGCTCAAGATGATCGAGGACCGCTTCCTGCCGGACCTCTCTCTCGAAGGGCCCGTACGAGCGTTGCACGAGATCTCTCGGGATCTGACATGCACGGTCGAGGTCCCACTCGCCGACGGCAGGCGATTGAACGCGGTGCAGCTCCAGTGGGAGTACTTCGAGCACGCGAAGAAGTACGTCGAGCGCGAGGACGACACCCCGGACCAGCGCGAGGTCCTCGAGCGCTGGGAAGCGGATCCTGACCTCGCTCGAGAGCGAGCCTCTCTCGCTCCATCGCGAGCTTGATTGGGTCGCGAAGTTCCGTCTCCTCGAGGCCTATCGGGAACGAGGCGGATTGGACCGGGGCGACCCGAAGCTGCACGCGATCGATCTCCAGTACCACGATGTCCGCCGCGAGAAGGGTCTCTACTACCGGCTCGAACGCTCGGACAAGGTCGATCGCCTGGTCGACGAGGCGGACGTCGAACGCGCCGTGATGGAGCCTCCGGAGGACACGCGGGCCTACTTCCGAGGGAGATGCATCGGCAAGTACCCGGATGCGATCGCGGCCGCGTCGTGGGACTCCCTCATCATCGACACCGGCGCGGAGGCGCTCCAGCGCGTCCCGATGCGGGAGCCCTTGCGCGGAACGAAGACACATGTCGACGCCTTGCTCGAGGCTTCCCATGACGCCGCCTCCCTCGTCGCGGCGCTCCAGGGGTAGATCGGGAGGGTCTCGCGGTGCGGCGGCTACAATCGCCACGGAGGAGGAACCATGCCTGAACAAGAGCGCAAGCAGGTCAAGAAGGGCGGTGGTGGCGACGAGAGCGACGCCGACGCCGGCCAGGTCTCCGCGACCTCGAAGGCCGCCGAGCTCAAGGAGGAGATGGACGACATCCTCGACGAGATCGATTCGGTCCTCGAAGAGAACGCCGAGGAATTCGTGAAGTCCTACGTGCAGAAGGGCGGCGAGTGACCGATCGGGTCGAGCTCCCGCTGTCGGGAGCTTCGTTCGGCGCCGACCCCAGCTTCGTCGAGCTCCTTCGTCGTCAGCATCCCGAGGCGCTCCCGTCGTCGCTCCAGATGAGCGGGCCCTTGGAGGTCGCCCAGGGCACGACCGTCCTGGGATTGCGGTTCGCGGACGGCATCGTCATGGCCGGAGACCGTCGAGCGACGGCCGGCTACACGATCGCGGACGCGAAGATGAAGAAGGTGTTCGCCGCCGACGACTTCTCCGCGATCGCGATCGCCGGTGCGGCCGGCCAGGCCGTCGAGACCGTCCGGCTGTTCCAGCTCGAGCTCGAGCACTACGAGAAGCTCACCGGGGATCGCCTGTCACTGGAAGGCAAGGCGAACCGGCTCGCGCAGATGATCCGCGCCAACTTCCCGCTCGCGATGCAGGGGCTCGTGGTGGTCCCGCTCTTCGGCGGCTACGACGTCGCGAGGAGCGAGGGCCGGCTCTTCTACTACGACGCCACCGGGGGACGCTGGGAGGAAGAGGACTATCAGGCGACCGGCTCGGGGGCGCAGCCCGCGAAGAACTCCCTGAAGAAGCGGTGGAGACCCGGGCTGACCCACGAGGAGGCGCTCCGCGTTGCGGCCGAGGCGCTGATCGATGCGGCCGAGGACGATGTGGCGACGGGCGGCCCCGACCTCGCGAGAGGCATCTTCCCGGTGGTCGTCACGGTGACGGCCCTGGGCGCGGCGGAGTCCACCGACGAGGACGTCGCGAACGCCGTCCGAGCCGTGCTGGAGGCGAGGGCCTAGATGTCGTTCATGCCCTACGTCTCGCCCGATCAGCTGATGAAGGATCGGTCGGAGTACGCCCACAAGGGGATCGCGCGGGGGCGCTCCGTGATCGGCCTCGAGTTCGCCGACGGCCTCTTGTTCATCGCCGAGAACCCGAGCGCCACCCTGCACAAGATCAGCGAGATCTACGATCGGATCGCGTTCGCGGGTGTCGGGAAGTACAGCGAGTTCGAGGACCTGCGGATCGCCGGCATCCGGCTGGCGGACCTCCGCGGGTACTCCTACGGTCGGGAGGACGTGAAGGCGCGGGACCTCGCGAACGCGTACTCGCAGGCGCTGTCGACGATCTTCACGCAACAGATGAAGCCCTACGAGGTGGAGATCCTCGTGGGTGAGGTGAACGGCGAGGTCGACGGCACGTCGATCTATCACGTCCTGTTCGACGGGAGCGTGACCGACGAGCACGGGTTCGTCGCGATCGGGGGTCACGCGGACGACCTCACCGAGGAGCTGAAGGAGCGGTACAACGCCGGATGGGACCTCGCCACGGCGGTGAAGGCCGCCGTGCAGGTGTTGGGCGCTCCCGACCAGCGCACGATCGAGCACGACCACATCGAATCGGGCGTGCTCGAGCGCAGTCAGAGCCGACGTCGCAAGTTCCGCAGGCTCGACGGACGACGAGATCGCCGGCTTCCTCGCCGGCTGAGCAGGGCCCTTCGGCCTCGCCGAAGCCGGACGCACCTCGGATCTTCACTGCGGGATCACGGGCTGGCCTAGACTCGTTCCATGGAGCGCAGGATCTTCGGCCTCGAGAACGAGTACGGCGTGACCTGCACGTTCCGCGGGCAGCGCCGGCTCTCGCCGGATGAGGTGGCGCGCTATCTCTTCCGCCGGGTGGTGCACTGGGGCCGCTCGTCGAACGTGTTCCTCGAGAACGGCGCGCGGCTGTACCTCGATGTCGGGTCGCATCCGGAGTACGCGACGCCCGAATGCGACGACGTCGAGGAGCTCGTGGCCCACGACAAGGCGGGGGAGCGGATCCTCGAGGCGCTCCTCGGCGCCGCCGAGCTCCGGCTCCACGAGGAGGGCATCTCCGGCCAGGTCTACCTCTTCAAGAACAACACCGACTCGGCGGGCAACTCCTACGGTTGCCACGAGAACTACCTGGTGGCCCGGCACGGGGAGTTCGCTCGGATGGCCGATGTCCTGATCCCGTACTTCGTGACCCGCCAGATCTGGTGTGGCGCAGGGAAAGTGCTGCATGGGCCGAGGGGTGCTCAGTACTGCATCTCCCAGAGGGCGGAACACATCTGGGAGGGCGTCTCCTCGGCGACGACCCGGTCGAGGCCGATCATCAACACGCGCGACGAGCCGCACGCGGACGCCGAGCGGTTCCGCCGTCTCCACGTGATCGTCGGTGATTCGAACATGAGCGAATGGACCAGCTACCTCAAGGTCGGCATCACCGACCTCGTCCTCAGGATGGTCGAGGGCAACACGGTGATGCGGGATCTCACCCTCGAGAACCCGATCCGCGCGATCCGGGAGATCAGCCACGACACCACCGGCACGCGGAAGGTGAAGCTCGCGAACGGCAGGGAGTTGTCCGCGATCGAGATGCAGCAGGAGTACTTCGAGAAGACCTCGCGTTTCCTCGAGCGGCGGGGAACCGACGACGCATCGAAGAAGCTCCTCTACGAGTGGGGCGAGGCTCTCGAGGCGCTGGCGGAGGGCGCCCCGGAACGGTTGGTACGCAAGGTCGACTGGGTCACCAAGCGGATGGTGATCGAGCGCTACATGGAGAAGCACGACCTCTCCCTCGCCTCGCCGAGGGTGGCCCTGCTCGACCTCACGTATCACGACGTGAACCGGGGCAGAGGCCTGTACTACCTCCTGGAGAAGGCGGGCAAGGTGGATCGCGTCGCGGCGGAGAGCGATATCTCGAAGGCGATGCGCGAGCCACCACAGACGACGAGGGCGAAGCTGCGAGGTGACTTCATCCGGCAGGCCAAGGCGAAGCGTCGCGACTACACCGTCGACTGGGTGCACCTGAAGCTGAACGATCAGGCGCAGCGGACGGTGCTCTGCAAGGATCCGTTCAAGTCGGTCGACGAACGCGTGGAGCAGCTGATCGCGCACATGTGAGGGACGCCGCTCGGGAGCGGACGGCGGCGGATCAGTCGACCGGCCGATGCCATCGGCGGTTCTCGGCGGCCAGCCGGCCGGCGAGGACACCGGCCGCCCCCGCCGCGAGGAAGAACGCGGGATCGTCGTCGATCCCGCGTCCCATCGTGCGCACATCGAGGTCGCGGGCGCGGAGCTCCTCCAGCGCCGGCTGTCCATCGACCTCGACGAGCTGATGGGTCTCCTCCAGCTTCCGCGAGCGGAGCGACCCCCGGATCGCGGCCCGTTGCGCCTCGTCCTCCAGGACGGGCACCGGCACGTTGACGTCGACCTTGCAGACGTCGGCCAGGATCGTCAGCGAATGATGGGAGACGGCCCGGTGGCGCTCGCGTTCGTCGGCGAAGCTCACGCGGAGCGCGGGGATCGGCCGCCCGCCCAAGGTCGCGGCGGCCATCAGCGCGTGGCCGCTCGCGAGCGCGCTCACACCCCAGGTCGTATCGGTTCCCAGGTTCCCCGGACCGTCGGCGACCACGATCACCTCGGCCTCGAGCAGCTCCTTCGCCGCGAGCAACCCGGACCACACCGTGACCGCCTCGAGCTCGCCCCCGAAGGCCTGCCCGCACGTGATCCAGCCATCGAGCAGACCGACGGCGCGGAGCTCGTCCACGAGCCGGGAGAACCCGCCGGGGAGGGCCGCGCCATCCGTCATCAGGTAGACGACCCGTGCGTCCGACGCGCGCTTCGCGCCTGCCGCGATCGGCGCGATCATCGAGTGCAGCGGCGCACAGACCACCGGCGTCTGGGCGAGACCCTGCGACGCCTCCAGGAGCGTCGAGTGCGACTCCTCGACGCTCGCGACCGCCGTCTGGAGTGGCGTGTACCTGGCCTTCATCACCTGGCCGGGCGGCGTCTCCGCGGCGGCCTCCCGCCCTTCGACCGCGATGACCAGATGCACGCCGCCCGTCCCCAGCCCGAGATCCACCGCCGTCGTGTTGAGGATCACGGCGTCCCCCGGCACCACGTCGCCGCTCATCGCGGGGTACGCCACCGCGGGCGCCACCTCGCCTCCGATCTCGACCCGGAGCTCCTGGGCTCCTTGCCGGGTCGCCGTGACGTCGAGGACGACCCCTCGGCGGATGTGGATCACGGGTCGTTCCGGTCGGAGAGCATGGCGTCGATATGATGCCGCAACGATGGGGGAGGGCGACCGCGCGGAGCCACTCGAGCGCCTGCTGAACCTCGTCGGCCTCCTCCTCGAGACCCCGCGGCCCCTCACGTTCGAGCAGATCCGGCAGGTCCTGGAGCCGTACGGACAGGCCAACCCGGACAGCGCGAAGCGGATGTTCGAGCGCGACAAGGACGTGCTCCGCGAGTACGGCGTGCCCCTCGAGCTCGTGGACGTCGACGTCTGGGGGACGGAGCAGGGCTACGTGATCCCGAAGGAGAAGTACTACCTCCCCGAGATCGAGTTCGAGCCGGGTGAGCTGGTCGCGTTGCTCGTGGCCGCGCAGAGCGGGGGCCAGGACGAGGCAGCGGAGAGCGGAGCCCGCAAGCTCCTGTACGGGGCCGACGGAGGCGTGCTGGCCGGCCTGGGCGGGGGACCGCTCGCCTCCGGGTCCGACGCGCGGAGCAACCTGGTCCACGCGGTGGCCGAGGCGACCCAGGCGCTCCGCCGGATCTCCTTCACGTACCGCACGTCGCAGGGGAGGACGGGCGACCGCGACGTCGACGCCTGGGCGATGGTGTTCCGCGCGGGCCATTGGTACCTGGTCGGCCACGACCGGGAGCGGGACGACGTCCGCGCCTTCCGACTCTCCCGGATCGTGGGAGAGGTGACCGACGCCGGCGACGGATCCGCGCCGCCCACGGACTTCCGAGCCGCGGACCACGTGGATGCCGGTCCGTGGGTCGCGTCGGGGGACGATCGAGCGGTGATCCTCTTCTCGCCGGACCGCGCCTGGTTCGCGGCGTCCCAGTTCCCTGGGGCCACGGACGTCGGTGTCGACGGGGACGGCCGGGTCGTGATGGAGATCCCGATGGCCGACGAAGAGGCGTTCGCCGCGATGCTGCTGGAGTACGGCCCCGACGCCGTCGTCCGATCCCCGGCCTCGCTGCGGGACACCGTCATCGCCCGGCTGGAGGCGCTCCTTGGCTGAACGCAAACGGAGCGTTCCCAAGACGTCGGACCGGCTCGGGAGGATGCTCGCGATCGTGCCGTACCTCGTGCAGCACCCCGGCTCCGCGCTGGACGACGTCGCGACGGCGTTCGGCGTGGCGCCCGGCCAGCTGCGGCGCGATCTCGACCTCCTGTTCATGTCGGGCCTCCCTCCGTACGGCCCGGGTGACCTGATCGACGTCGACGTGGACGAGGACGGCCACATCTGGATCTCGATGGCCGACCACTTCTCTCGACCCCTTCAGCTGACGAGGATCGAGGCGCTCGCCGTCTACCTCCGCGGGACGGAGCTCCTCGCCCTGCCGGGGATGCCCGACGCCCCTGCCCTCGCGAAGGCGTTGGAGAAGCTGCAGCGCTCCCTGGGCGCGGACGCGCTGCGGGAGGCGGAGGGACGCATCGAGATCGCGCGACGGGGACGAGCGCCGGAGCACCTGGAGCTCCTGCGAGCGGCCGCGCGCGAACACGAACGACTGTCGATCGACTACTTCGCGGCGTCGACGGGGGAGTGGAGCCATCGCGAGATCGATCCCGAGGAGGTCTTCTCGGGGATGGGGCATTGGTACGTGGCCGCCTGGGACGTGGACGCGGACGCCGAGCGTCTCTTCCGCGCGGATCGGGTCCGGAGCGCAGCGCCGACCGGCGAGACGTTCGTGCCGCGCGGCTTGCGGGGAGCGGGACGAGACCTGTATTCGCCGACCGGGGAGGACGTATCCGTGCGCCTGCGACTGCGACCGGCGGCGCGCTGGATCGCGGAGTACTACGCCACGACCGAGCTCGAGGAACGGGACGACGGGGGAGTCGAGGCGACGCTTCCGGCACGTCAGCTCGGCTGGGTCGCGCGGCTGCTGGTCCGCGTCGGGGACGATGCCGAGGTCGTCGAGCCCGCCGAGCTCCGGGACGAGGTGCGGCGGCTCGCCCGCGAGACCCTCGCGGGCTACGGCCACAAGACCTAGTCAGACGGGTCTAGCCCCGACAACGCTCGCGAGCCTCAAGCCGCGTCGTCGGAGGGCCGATAGCTGTCGTGAGATGACCACCATCCGGACGACATGCCCCCGCTGCGGAGAGGTCGACATGGGCCCCGAAGCGATCTCGCTCTCGGTCCGTTCCAGCGGCCGGGAGGGGAGCTACCGCTTCACGTGCCCTCGCTGTGACGACGCCGTCGAGAAGCGGGCCGATCGCAAGATCGTGGCCCTGCTCGTGTCCGCCGGCGTGGATCTCGAACCGAGAGGGAGCGCGGAGATGAGCGAGAGCCTCTTCGATCAGGAGCCCATGGAGGCCGTCGAGCCGCTCGAACACGCGATGGACGGTCCCGCGTTCTCGATCGACGACGTGATCGAGTTCCACTTCCTCCTCGAGGACGAGCACTACCTCAAGGAGTTCCTGGCCGGCTCGGAAGAGTCGTAGTTCCCGCCTCGTCGGGACCGCATCCTCCCGCGTTCGCCCGGTAGCATCCCTGACGTGGAAGCCTGGCTCGTCGTCTGGCTCGTGGTCGGTCTCGTGACCACCGTCGCCCTGCTCGTGATGCTGGGGTTCCTCGTTCGCCACGTGATCCTGCTCGGGCGGACCGCCGGGCGGATGCAGGAGGAGCTCCAGCCGATCGCCGATGAGGTGGCCGCCGCCTCGGCGCGGGCCGCCGACACGGCATCCCGCCTCTCGGAGCGCGCGTCCCCTCACGGGGCGTCCGCCCGCCGCAGGGGTCCCCGATAGACTCGCTGCCGGGCACGTCCCGAGACCGATGCTCAACGTAGGACCCCTCGAGCTCCTCGTCGTCCTCGCCGTAGCACTGATCGTGGTGGGGCCGGAACGCCTGCCCGAGCTCGCCCGTTCGGTCGGCCGCGTGCTCCGCCAGTTCCGGGAGGTCCAAGACGAGGTCCGCGACATGGTGTCGTCGGGGGTCGACGACGACATGCGGCAAGCGGCGGATGAGTTCCGTCAGGCCACCGGCGGCATCAAGCGGGCGACCGACGTGAAAGGCGCCGTCCGCCGGGCCGAACGGACGATCCGGGACGAGACCGCCGCGCTCCGTACGCCCCACGCCCCACGCTCGAAGCCTGTCGGTCGTTCCTCGACCCCGGCCGCGACTCCGGCCGAGCCAACCGAAGCGGCGGGACCACCCGCCGACCGGCTCGTGGAGGACGGCGGGACCACCCCCGCGTCCGGCGACGCCTCCGGTGACACCCACACCTCCGAGGACACACCACCCGACCCCGAGTCGACACCGGACCCATGAGGACCCTCCCGAGGTGGCGCCGGAAGACCCCCGAGCAGCGCGAGGGCTCGATGTCGTTGATGGACCACCTCAGGGAGCTCCGTCATCGATTGATCGTGGTCCTGTGGGCGTTGATCGGGGGGTCGATCGTCGGAATCTTCCTCTACAACCCGGTGATGGAGCTCATCAAGAGCCCCTACTGCGACTTCCTCCGAGAGAATCCCGACAAGGCTCCGTTCGAGCAACAGGGATGTTCGCTCATCTTCCTCGGGGCGATCGACGGCTTCCTGATCACCGTGAAGGTGGTCATATTCCTGGCGCTCCTGGTGGCCTTGCCGGTGATCTTGTATCAGCTCTGGGCCTTCATCGTCCCCGGCCTCACGGCGCGGGAGCGCAAGTGGGCGATACCGTTCGTGGCGCTCTCCGTCGTGCTGTTCCTCCTCGGAGCCCTGGCCGCGTTCCTGACGCTCCCGAAGGCCCTGTACTTCCTCCTCGGCGTGGGGGGCGACTTCGTCAGCCCGTTGCTGACCGTCGACAAGTACATCGGCTTCGTGATCTTCACGATCCTCGCGTTCGGGCTCGGGTTCGAGTTCCCGGTCCTGCTCATCTCGCTCTCCGCGGCCGGGGTCCTCACCAGCGAGACGATGCGCAAGTACCGGCGCCAGGTCATCCTCGCCCTCGCGATCTTCGCCGCGGTGATCACGCCGAGTCCCGACCCGATCTCGATGCTCGCGCTGTTGATCCCGCTCTACCTCTTCTACGAGGGCGCTATCATCGTCAGCCGTTTGCTGAAGCGATAAGGACGAGACGATGGCGATCAAGGGCAAGGGACGGACGAAGACGAGGCAACCGGTGCGCGCGCCTCGGCGCGGCCCTGTCCCGGTCCCGGTGCCGTTCCTGCGGCGGCGAGGGGTCCAGGCTCTGGCCGCGTTCCTGGCCGGCCTGCTGGTCTTCTGGGGCGGCGTCTGGCTCACGAACGGGCTCCGCGCCCAGGACCGGACCACGCGGGCGGAGGAGCAAGACCTCCTCCGCCGGCGCGCCGGCGCCTCCTGGAAGTCCTTGATCGAGACCGAGGTGGGAACGATCGGGACGGTGCAGGAAGGCTCGCCTCCCGTCGTCCTCCCGGAGGTGCGGACCACCCTCACCGAGCTGGAGGAGCGCACCCCTGCGGATGCCGTCGGAGCCCTGCAGGGCGCGGCCGCGGGCGCGAAGGAGGTTTCGGGTGCGATCGAGTCCTACGACCTCTCGAGCTCGCTCACGGGCAAGGGCTTCGACAAGGGTCAGGTGCTCCGATTCCTCTCGGCGAGGGACGAGCTGCTCACGTCGCTCACGTTGATCCGCGAAGCCGCACTCCTCGGCGTGACCGCCGCGCGTCTCGACGTCGCCGACCGGGCCGGCGTGCTCGACCGCGCGCAGTCGTTGCTCGCCGAGTCGGACGCCGCGATGGCCCGCTTCCAGACCCACCACGTCGAGGCGCTCAGCGGCGCCGGGATCAACCCGCAGCAGCCGGCCCTCCCGGGTCTGCCGGGCTCGTAGCAGCGCATGGCCGGCGCACCGGACCTGGTGGTGGTCGCGAACCCCGCGGCCGGCCACGGGAAAGCGGGGAAGCTGATCGGCTCGGTCACGACCGCACTGCGCCGGCTCGGCGTGGCGCACGAGATCCGCGTCTCCGAGTCGGGCCCCGACGTGGAGCGTCTGGCTCGGGCCGCCTCGGAGGACGGGGCGAGGATCGTGGCGGCGCTCGGAGGCGATGGGACGGCCTCGCTCGCCGCGAACGGGATCCTCGGGACGGGAACGGCCCTGGCGGCCCTGCCGGCCGGCACCGGCGACGACTTCGCGAAGGCGATCGGCGCGGGGAAGCTCCGGACCGCGATCGAACTGCTCGCCGACCCGAAGACCGCGGACCTCGACGTGATCGAGGTCACCGCGGGCGTCGTCACGAGGAGCTTCCTCAACATCGCCGGCGCCGGGTTCGACTCCGAGGTGAACGAGACCGCGAACGGGATGACGATCAAGCTGGGTGCGACGGGCACGTACGTCGCCGCCCTGGTCAAGACGCTCTCCAGGTTCTCCCCGGCCGCGTTCGTCGTGACGGTCGACGATGAGCGGATCGAGAGTGACGCGATGCTCGTCGAGGTCGGGAGCGGCCGCTGGACCGGTGGGGGCATGCGGGTCCTTCCGGACGCCCTCATGAACGACGGACTCCTGGACGTCTGCATCGTGCAGGCGCTCTCCAAGGCCGCGTTCCTCCGAGCGTTCCCCCGCGTCTTCATCGGGTCGCACACCACGCACCCCAAGGTCACGATGCGCACCGGGACGAAGGTGGAGGTGGAAGCGAACCGGCGTGTGCTGGTCTACGCGGACGGGGAGCCGATCGGACCGTTGCCCGCGATCTTCGAGATCCGGCCCGGCGCGCTCGCCGTGGTGGTCGGTCCGGACGCCAAGGCCGTACGGTGACCCCATGACGACGGGCCTCCTGCTGATCCATGCCTTCCCTCTCGACGCGCGGCTGTGGGAACCGCAGCTCGGCTCGTTGGGCGCCCGGCTCCCGCTGGTCGCCCCGCACCTTCCCGGCTTCGGTTCCACCGAGGGCCCGGATGTCCTCACGATGGCCGCCGCGGCGGACCGGTGCCTCGGAGCGCTCGACGAGGCCGGCGTCGACACCGCGGTCGTGTGCGGCCTGTCGATGGGTGGGTACGTGGCGTTCGAGCTGTGGAGGGCTGCGCGGCCGCGTGTCGCCGCTCTGGTGCTGGCGAACACGAAGGCCGAGGCCGACCAGCCCGAGGCCGCCGCGAAGCGCCGGGAGCTGGCCGAGCGGCTGCGGACCGAGGGCCACGGGTTCCTGGTCGACGAACCCCCGCCCCTGCTCCGGGAGGATGCTCCGGCGGAGCTCCGCGAGCGCGTGCGGGGATGGATCGGCGGAGCAGACCCCGAACGCGATCGCGGCGGCCTCGCTCGGGATGGCCGAGCGGCCTGACTCGGTGCAGGACCTCGCGACGATCGACGTGCCCACGCTGGTGATCACCGGTTCGGAGGATCGCCTGATCCCCCCGACGTCACGGCGGGCATCGCCGACGGCGTCGGCGGGGCGGAACTGCTCCGGATCGAGGGCGCCGGCCACCTGTCCAACCTCGAGGCGCCGGAGGCCTTCGACACCGCGCTCGCCGGCGTGCTGACGGGGCTCGGTCTCTAGCCCCACGCCCCGCGGGCATCCCAACCGGGGCAACGGAGGACCGCCCGTAGACTGGCCCCACCGTGACCACGCCCGAGGACTTCGCGCGGCAGTTCCCCTTCGCGCTCGACGCGTTCCAACACGAGGCGATCGATGCCGTCCATCGCGGGATGTCGACCCTCGTGGCCGCGCCGACCGGCTCGGGGAAGACCGTCGTCGCGGAGTTCGCCATCGAGCGCGCGCTCGACCGCGGCGCCAAGGCCTTCTACACGACCCCGCTGAAGGCCCTGTCGAACCAGAAGTTCGGCGATCTCGTCGCGAAACACGGCGCGGGGACGGTCGGTCTCCTCACGGGCGACAACGCGATCAATCCGGAGGCGGCCGTCGTCGTCATGACCACCGAGGTCCTCCGCAACATGTTGTACGAGCGATCGTCCACACTCTCGGGCTTGCACGCCGTCGTCATGGACGAGGTGCACTACCTGCAGGACCCCTACCGTGGCGCCGTGTGGGAGGAGGTCCTGATCCACCTCCCGCCCTCCGTGAGCGTGATCGCGCTCTCCGCGACGATCTCGAACGCGGAGGAGTTCGGCGAGTGGATCACGACCCTCCGTGGCGACACCCGCGTCGTGATCGAGGAGCGCCGCCCGGTACCGCTCGAGCATCACTACCTCGTGGGGCCCCGGCTGCATCCGATGCACATCGAGCAGGACGGGATCCTGATGCCGAACCCCTACGTCGTCTCCCTGGACCAGCACGAGCTGAAGACGAAGACGTACTACCGGCGCGGGTCGGGGCTGCCGCAGCACCAGCGGATCTCCCGACCCCGGGAGGGCTACCGCCGCGTCTACGTCCCCCGCCGCGAGGAGGTGGTCGACGTGCTCGCGCAAGAAGGGATGCTGCCGGCGATCTACTTCGTGTTCAGCCGGTCCGGCTGCGAGAAGAGCGTGGGCTGGCTCCGGGACGCGGGGGTCCGCCTCACGACCCGGGAGGAGGCCGCCACGATCCGGGATCGGGCGGAGACCCGGGCCGCGTGGGTGGACGAGGACGACCTCACGAGCCTCGGATTCGCGGAGTTCCTCGAGTCCCTGACCACCGGCGTCGCCGCCCACCACGCCGGCATGCTCCCCATGTTCAAGGAGACGGTCGAGGAGTTGTTCCAGGAAGGGCTCGTGAAGGTGGTCTTCGCGACGGAGACCCTCTCGCTGGGGATCAACATGCCCGCCAAGAGCGTCGTGATCGAGGACCTCTGGAAGTTCCAGGGCGAACGCCACGAGCTGGTCACGCCCGGTGAGTACACGCAGCTCACGGGACGCGCGGGCCGGCGCGGGATCGACGCGCTCGGACACGCGGTCGTCGTCTACCAGCGCCAGGTGCCGTTCGAGCGGGTCGCGGGGCTCGCGGCCACGCGGACCTACGACCTCGCGTCGTCGTTCCGACCCTCCTACAACATGGCGGTGAACCTCGTCCGCAACTACACGCCCGAGCAGGCGCATCATCTGTTGAACTCCTCGTTCGCGCAGTTCCTCGCCGACCGGGGCGTGGTGGTGCTCGAGCGATCCCGGCAGCAGGACCTCGCGACGCTCGAGGGCTACCGGAAGAACATGACCTGCCACCTCGGTGATTTCGAGGAGTACTGGGGCTATCTGGAGAAGGCGCGACGGCTGCGCGACGAGGATCGGCGTGCACGTGATCAGGGACGTCGTGACGACGTCCGCTCCGGCGTCGCGGGGCTCCGTCCGGGCGATGTCGTGTGGGTGCCGCGCGCCCGGCGACGCGGCATCGCGGTGGTCGTGTCCTCGCGAGACGGGAAGCCGACCGTCCTCGCCCAGGACCGCCAGTTCTTCCGGTTGACGCCGCGGGATTTCGAGGACCCGCCGCAGGTCCTGACGAAGATCCCGTTGCCCCGGTCCGGGAGCGTGCGCAACCCGCGGTTCCGCCGGGACGTCGCGGCTCGCCTCGTCGCGCTCGACGTGAAGACCGGGGGAGGCACGCGGCGCGCCCAGACGAACCCCAAGGTCGAACGCGAGGCTGCCCGGCTGGAGGAGCTCGCCGCGGCACATCCGTGTCGGCGATGCCCTGAGCGCGGGAAGCACGAGCGCTGGGCGAGCCGGGCGACGGAGCTCCAGCGACGGCTCGGCGGCGTCGAGCGGCGGATCAGGGTCCGCACCGAGACGCTCGCGCGACAGTTCGACCGGGTCCTGTCGGTCCTGCGGGCGCTGGGCTACGTGGACGACTGGGAGCTCACCGTGAAGGGGCAGACGCTCACCCGCATCTACGGCGAGGGCGACCTGCTGGTGGGGGAGGCGCTCGCGTCGGGCCTCCTGGACGACCTCGGGCCCTCCGAGGTCGTCGCCCTGTTGTCGGCGGTGATCTACGAGGGACGGGAGCGGATCCCCTCTCGGGCGAGATGCCGACGGCGGAGACGAAGGAGCGCTACGAGCGACTTCAGCGTTTGTGGCGGAAGGTCCGGCGCACCGAGGACGAGCACCAGGTGCAGCTCTGCCGCGAGCTCGAAGCGGGATTCGCCAGGCCGATCCACCAGTGGGCCGAGGGCGAGGCCCTCGACGACATCCTCGCGGAGACGGACATGGCTCCCGGGGACTTCATCCGGAACTGCAAGCAGCTGGTCGATCTGCTCCGGCAGATCGAGGACGTCGCTCCGCCCGGCACGGCGGCGCAGGTCCGGGCCGGGCGCGCCGCGATCCTCCGCGGCGTCGTCGCCTACACGGGTGTATAGCTACGCTTCGCCCATGGGACCTCGGTCATGACCAGCCCCTTCGGCACGATCGCCGTGATCGTCGACCCCCGGGCGGGCATCCTCTCCCAGCTCCCGTTGCTGGAGCGCGCGCTCGACGAGCGTGGCTTGGAGCACCGGACCTTGGTGGCGAACGGGTCGGATCCCTCCGCGCTCGCGGCCTCGGCCCTCGACGACGGGTACCGGTTCCTCGTCGCGATGGGGAACGACGCGACCATCCAGGACGTCGTGAACGGGATGTTCCGAGAGGGCCGCACGATCGGGGAGGAGCCAGTGCTCGGCGTTATCGGAGCCGGGAGCGGGTGCGATCTCGTTCGGAGCTTCGGCATCCCGGGCGACACGGAGTCGGCGGCCACCCACCTCCTGGGGGACAACACCTACGGTCTCGACCTCATGAAGATCACGGCCACCGGCGCCGCGGGGGAGCGCCACACGAGGTACGGGCACAACCTCGCGCAGGTGGGGATGGGTGCGCAACAGGTCGCGTGTGCGGCGAAGGCTCCGGCCTGGCTGGGCGGCTCGCGGCGGTTCTACGGCTTCTGGTGCGGCTACCTCAAAACGAAGGCGTCCCGGGTGACGGTGGAGCACGACCGGCGGACCTGGGAGGGCCGGGCGTGGAACGTCGTCGTCGCGAACGCGCAGTTCACCGGAGGCGGCCTCCGTTTGTCGCCTCGATCGTTCCCGGGGGACGGCGTCCTGGACGCCCTCGTGTTCACCGGCCCCCGTTCGGGCGCCTACACGCAGCTCCCGCGGCTCTTCCGCCACGGCGATCACGTCCCCGACCCGCACATCCAGGAGCTGAAGGCGAAGATCCGCTTCGAGATCCGATCCGAGCGGCCGCTGCCCGTCATCGCCGACGGTGTCGCACTCGGCACGACGCCGGTCACGTTCCAGATCATGCCTCGGTCGATCCTCTTCAAGCTATGAGCGCGCCGCACCTCGACCGGATCCGCCGCGCGAACGAGGAGGCGTCGCGTCGCGGCCTGGATGCCCTCGTGGTCTCCCCCTCGCCGGACCTGGCGTACCTCACGGGCTACGACCCGATGCCCCTGGAGCGCCCCACGCTGCTCGTGCTCCGGCCGGAACGCGACCCGGCGCTCCTGGTCCCGGAGCTCGAGCGGCCGCTCGCGGCGGCCTCGCCGATGGGGGAGCACCTCGAGCTGGTGCCCTGGCTGGACGGCGCCGACCCGTACGAGGCCGCCGCGAGACTGCTGGACGGGGCGGCCCGGGTCGCCGTGGCCGATCGCCTCTGGGCCTCCCACCTGATCGGCCTTCAGGAGGCGATGCCGGGGGCCTCGTTCTCCCCGGCGTCCGAGGTTCTCGGTCGGCTCCGGAGCGTGAAGGACGCCTCCGAGCTCGAGGCCCTGCGCCGCGCCGCCCGGGCGGCGGACGTGACGTTCCGGGAGATCCTGGCGACGTCCTTCGCGGGCAGGAGCGAGGAGGCCGTCGCGCACGACCTCGCGGAGCTCCTCGTCCGCCACGGTCACGCCAGGGCGGAGTTCACGATCGTCGCCAGCGGCCCGCACGCCGCTTCCCCCCACCACGAGCCCGGGGGCCGGACGATCCTGCCCCGCGACGCGGTGGTGATGGACTTCGGGGGAGAGCTGGGGGGCTACCTCAGCGACACCACGCGGACCGTCGTGGTCGGGGAGGCCCCCGAGGGATTCGACCAGGCGTACGCGGCCGTCCTGGAGGCCCAGGCCGCGGCCGTGGATGCCGTCCGGCCGGGGATCCGAGCGGAGGAGATCGATCGGGCCGCCAGGGCCGTGATCGAGGCCGCCGGGTACGGCGAGCGGTTCAACCACCGCACCGGCCACGGGATCGGCCTCGAGCTGCACGAGCGCCCCTACATGGTGGAAGGGGACAGAACCGTCCTCGAACCGGGGATGACGTTCTCCGTTGAGCCCGGCGTTTACCTGGAGGGACGCTTCGGGATCCGGATCGAGGACATCGTGGCCGTGACCGAGGACGGGGTCGAGCGATTGAACCGGAGCACGAGGGACCTGCAGGTCGTCGCTTGACCGGCCGCCGGGGTCTCGGGTAATCCTCACCCCCGAGGGATGCGAACACGTCCCAGAGCGTTCGCGAGCGGGAGGTCGGCTGCATGAAGGACCGGATCATGACGATGGACACCTCGGAATTCGATCTGGACAAGTACCTGCGTGCCTCGAAGCGGGTCGACCTGTCCACCGTGGAGTGGGCGCGGATCCGAGAGCATGCTGTCACGACCGCCGAAGCGCGCTGCCTCACCTACATGATGGACATCGAGACCCACACGGTGGTGTTCCTCCGGGACCTCCTCGCGACCCGCGCCTCGTTCGATCCCGAGGTCACCGCGTTCCTGTCGTGTTGGGTCTACGAGGAGCTCTGGCACGGTGAGGCGTTCAGCCGCTTCCTCGGCGAGGCCGGGTACCGGGTGGCCCCGACCTTCGAGGACGTGTCGGGAGACGACCCGTTCCCCACCCGCGTCGACCGGAACCAATGGGTCCGGCAGAAGTTCGGGACGAAAGGATACGTCTCCCACATCGGCACGCTGCTCGGATCCGCGCTGTTCCGCGATTTCGTCGCCGTGCACATGACCTGGGGCGCCGTCAACGAACTCGGCACGCTGACCGGGTACCACCGCATCATCGCCAAGACCGGGCACCCCGTCCTGATCCAGCTCCTCCAGGCCGTGATCAAGGACGAACGACGACACTTCGCCTTCTACCGGGCGCAGGCCAGGATGCGCCTGGCGCGATCGCGGCAGGCGCGGACGATCACCCGGTGGGCGCTCGAACATCTCTGGGCCCCCGTGGGGACCGGTGTCCGGCCGCAGTCGGAGACCGACTTCGTGATCCACTCTCTCTTCGGCGATGCGGACGGGATGGTCGCCGTCAAGGAGATGGAAGCGACGCTCGGGGAGCTTCCGGGCTTGGAGGGCAGCCGCTTCCTCACGGACGCATTGGAGGGAGCGGCGACCCGGCTCGGCCGACCGCTCGGGATGGACTGAGCGATCAGTCTCGCGGGCGGACCCTCGTCCCCTCGGGAGTGTCCATGACCTCGAGGTCCATCGCCTGGAGCTCGTCCCGGAGCTCGTCCGAGCGCGCGTAGTCCTTCGACGCTCGAGCGGTGTCGCGTTCTGCTATCAGCTTTCGGACCTCCACCGTGGGCTCCCACGCCGCTCGCGCTTCCCGTTCGAGATCGAGTCCGAGGACGCGATCCCAGGTCGCCAGGAGCCTCCTCTTCTCGCCGGTCGAGACGTCGGGCGAGTGATCGAGGTCGTTCACCACACGGACGGCCGCCGGCATGTCGAGGTCGTTCGCGACGGCCTCGCGGAACCGTGAATCGAACTCCTTCGCGGCCGGGTCGAGGTCGTCGACCGGCTCGCCCCACTCGGCGACGTGCCTCCGCAGCTGCTTCACGCGATGATCGGCCGTCTCCAGTGCCTCCCACGTGAAGTCCATCTCGGATCGATACCGGGTCTGGAACGTGAACCACCGGAAAGCGAGGGGGTCGATACCCTGCTCGGCCAGATCGGTCACCCGCTTGATGTTCTTCGCGGATTTCGCCATCTTCTGGCCGCCCATCTGCAGGAACCCGCCGTGTGCCCAGATCGACACGACGGGATGACCGACGGCGCCTTCCGACTGCGCGATCTCGTCCTCGTGGTGCGGGAACTTGTTGTCGTTGCCCCCGGTGTGCACGTCGAAGCGATCGCCCAGATGCTTGATCGACATCGCGGAGCACTCGATATGCCACCCCGGATATCCGTCGCCCCACGGACTCGGCCATCGCAACAGACGGTTCGCGCCGGCCTTCTTCCACAGCGCGAAGTCCTCGGGGTGCCGCTTGCCCGGATCCGTCGCCAGCTCCGTTCGATGCCCCGCTCGCAATTGATCGAGCGTGTTCCCCGAGAGCTTCCCGTACCCCGGGAAGGTCGTGGTCTCGAAGTAGACGGTCCCGTCGACCTCGTAGGCGTGGCCCTTCTCGATCAGCGTCTCGATCATCGAGATCATCTCCGGGATGTGGTCCGTCGCCCGCGGATACAGGTCGGCCCGCTCGATGCCGACCAGGTCGGCGTCCTCGAGGAAGGCCTGGGTGTACTTCTCGGCGATCTCGGCTGCCGAGAGCCCTTCATCGGACTCGGCCAGCTCCATCTTGTCTCTGCCCGTGTCGCTCACCTCGTCGGTCATGTGACCGACATCGGTGATGTTCATGATCCACCGGACGTCGAGCCCCTCGAAGCGGAGGGCGCGGCGGATCAGATCCCCCAGCATGAACGAGCGCATGTTCCCGATGTGGATGTACCGGTAGACCGTGGGACCGCACGAGTAGATCCGCACCAACCGGCCGTCGACGGGAACGATCTCCTCGACGGCACGCGAAAGGGTGTTGTACAGGCGCACGGGCCAATCCTACCGACGGGTCACGGACGCAGAGCGCGGCCCTCGAACGGGATCGAGAGCGCGATCGTGGTGTTCGTGGTCACCGCCGCCTTCTCGCGGAGTCGCCGGATCAGATCCTCCAGGTCACCCGTCGTCTTCGTCCGGACCTTCAGCACGTAGTTCGCCTCACCGGCGACCGAGTAGCAGTCCTCGACCTCCGGGAATTCCCGCACCCTCGCCGGCAGGTCGTCGGGCTGATGCGGATCGAGCGGGATCGCGGCGATCAGCGCCGTCACGTACAGACCGACGGCCTCGGGATCCACGACGGCCCTGTATCCACGGATCACCCCTTGCTGCTCGAGCTTCCGGACACGCTCGTGCACGGCGCTCGCCGAGAGCCCCACCGTCGCGCCGACGTCCGCGTACGTGGCGCGGCCATCCGCCTGCAGGGCCGTGAGGATCGCGAGATCCCGCTCATCCAGCACGGCGGCATGGTCCCACACGGGGGACCGAGGAATCCCCGCGACGGCCGATTGCTCGCGCCCGGGTCCCGGTACTACGGTCGGCGTCTCCTCCTCCCGGTCTCCCCCGGAGGAGCGAACGCGATGCGGCGGCGTCCCACGCGGCCCACGGGCAGGGATGACAGCCCCTGCCCGCGATCGATCCCCATCTCCAAGCCCGGCGGCGGAACCCGCTGGCTGACCGTGCTCGGTCCCGCGGATGACGCGGCGTACCGAGCGTCGGTCGGCCCGCTCCTGGGCCGGATCGAGCGTTCCCTGGGGCCCGAAGTGGTGGCCGTGCGCGCGAGGCGAGACGATGCCGGATGGACGCTCGCGCCATGGAGAGCGGCACGTGCCACGTGGCGCAGCAGCATCCGGCGGGCGATCCTCGACGCTCCGGGGGCGACGTTCGCGGTCGCCGACGTGCGCGACTGCTACGCCTCGATCTCGCTCGAGACGATCGGAGTGCTGCTGGGTCCGGAGAGCGCGCAGGCGGTTGCCCTCCTCCGCCGGTTCCACGAGGCAGGCGTGCGCGGGCTCCCCGTGGGCCCGGAGCCATCCGCCGTCCTCGCGAACGCGGCCTTGTCCCGCCTGGATCGTGCGATCCGGAGCGCCGGCGCCCGGCACCTCCGTTGGGTCGATGACGTCGTCCTGTGGGGGCCTGCCGACGAGGTCAGGGCCGCGATGGCCGCGATGCGCACGGCCGGGGAGGCGATCGGCCTCGAGCTCCATCGGGACAAGACGAGGGTCTTCGAGGATCGCGAAGAAGCGGCCGTGGTGCTGCTCGGTGAGCGGGACTCCTCTATCATCGCGGCGCCGTGAGGACCCTCTACCGCGCGTCGCGGGTCGTGACGCTTTCGCATCCCACGTTGGGGGAGTGGATCCTCGTGGACGATCGCCACGTCCAACGCGTCGGCACCGGAGAGCCCCCCGATGCGGAGCTCACGATCGATCTCCCCGGGACGACGATCGTCCCGGGCTTCATCGATAGCCACGTCCACCTGACGGCGACGGGTCGCTCCCTCGCGAACGCCGACGTGCGGGAGTCCCGCTCCAAGCAGGACTTCCTCGCCCTGGTCCGCCGGCGCGCCACGGAGGGCGTCGCTGTCGTGCACGTCGAGGGGTTCGACGAGACCCGGTGGGACTCGCACGAGCTCCCGACCGCACAGGACCTCGACGCGATCACGCCGACGCCCGTGGTGGCGACGAGGGCGGACGGGCACATCTCCGTCGTGAGCTCGTCGACACTCGCCGCGATCGACCTCGCCGATGCGGACGGGATCGAACTCGACGCGGAACGACATCCGACCGGCCGCCTCACGAAGGAGGCCAACCGACGGGCCGTCGCGTGGGCGGAGGCCTCCTACGACACGCGGGCGATCGAGGGGTTCCAGCTGCAAGCCGCCGGGCTCGCCGCGTCACGGGGTGTGACGGCGGTGCACGAGATGTCCCTCGACGCCGCGGACCTGGAGGTGCTCCTCGGACATCGTTCCCGGCTGCCGGTCGACGTCGCACCGATCCTCGCGTCGATGTCGCTCCCCGAGGCGATGGAACGGCGGCTCACCGCGATCGGCGGGGACCTCCCGGTCGACGGCTCGATCGGCGCCCGGACCGCGGCGCTGTCCCACGCCTACGACGACGTCGCGGACACGGGCGAGCTGTACCACGACGACGACGCGATGGCGGAGTTCTTCCACGCGGCCCACAACGCGGGACTCCAGGTGGGCGTGCACGCGATCGGAGACCGCGCGATCGAACAGGTCCTCGCCACGTGGGAGCGCGTCTACCTGGCGCTGGATTCCCGTGAACGACGGCACTTCCGCGCGCGTCGCCATCGGATCGAACACTTCGTCCTGCCCTCGGCGGATCAGATCGAGCGGACCGCGATGCTGGGTCTCGCCGTATCCGTGCAACCTGCGTTCGATCGACTCTGGGGCCAGGGAGGCGGGATGTACGAGGAGCGCCTCGGCCCCGCCCGGGCCATGGCCGCGCACCCGATCCGCACGATGCTCGAACGCGGGATCGAGGTCGGCGTCGGCTCCGACGCACCTGTCGCACCCCTCGACCCGATGCTCGCGATCGCCGCGCTCGAGGAGCACCACGAGCCGACCCAGCGACTGACGCGGCTCGAGGGGCTCAAGCTCCACCGGGTGGGGAGCGCCCGTCTCGGGCGCCAGGACGGCAAGAAGGGGGCCCTCGAGCCCGGGTGGCACGCGGACTTCGCCGCCTACGACGCCGACCCCCTCGATGCGTCCACCGTGGAGGGGCTCCGCCCGGTCCTGACGGTCTCCCTCGGCCGCGAAGTGTTCCGCGCCTGATCGCCGGGGCTGGTCTTGTCACTGTTTCTCTCGGTGTCGGGTTGCTCTCCCGCCCGGCCGTCGGTAACGTCCTGCCTGCGTCGCCGCCCCGGCGGAGACGCGCAGCGGAGCCCGAGAGGCTGAGTAGAGAACGCGGCGCCCCGGCGTCGCGGCCCCAAAGGTCTCTCGGGCTTCCGCGTTTCCGGGCTCCGCGCTCGGGGAACATCCTGAGCCTGCGAGGCGTCCTTCCCCTGCGACCGAGTCGCACGAGGCACGCGGGGGAGTGAGCGCTAGAATCCGCGGCCGGATCGAGGACCCGAACCCGGAGGAACCAGGTGGCCGAGCGCACGGAAGAGCGCGAAGACGACGACGCCGGAACGGACCAGGAGCTCGACGAGCTCGAGCCGACCGAGGAGGACCTGGACGAAGCCGCCACACCGGCGGCTGCCGACGTCGAATCGATCCACGAGGTCCTCGAGAAGCAGGAGGCCCGTGACGACGAGGACGAGGCCGACGAGGAGGAGCCCGTCGTCCCGATCTCGACGACGAAGGCGGATGACCGTCTCGAGCCGGTCGAGGCCCGTGTCGTCCCCATCCAGGCGACCGAGTTCGTATGCAAGAACTGCTACCTGGTGAAACATCGCAGCCAGCTCGCGGACAAACGGCGGATGTTCTGCCGCGACTGCGCCTGATCGATCCCAGGCTGCCGGTCGCGCTCACCCTCTCCCTCGTCGGGGGCGTGCTGTCCTCGCTCGCGTTCCCGCCCG
Source organism: uncultured Actinomycetota bacterium (assembly GCA_963702405.1). Classification (GTDB taxonomy): domain Bacteria; phylum Actinomycetota; class UBA4738; order UBA4738; family HRBIN12; genus JAJNBA01. The sequence continues at coordinate 59,308 of CAVPCM010000011.1, read as the reverse complement.
TTGCCGCCTGGCCGCTCGCCTTCGTCGCTCCCGCGTTGCTCCTGATCGGACTCCGGAACGCCACACCGGCCCGGGGCTTCGCCCTCGGGCTCGTCTACGGACTCGTCGGCTTCGGACTCACGCTCTCGTGGCTCCAGCTCTTCGGCACCCTCGCCTGGAGCGCCTTGACGGTGCTCACGGCGGCGTCCGTGGCGTTGTTCGGTGCCTGCTTGCCGTTGGTACGTCGGTCGGGCCATCCGATGCTGAACGCGCTCGGGGCGGCGGCGTTGTGGACGTCGATCGACTGGCTCCGGGGACTCTGGCCGCTCGGGGGCTTCACGTGGGGCTCCCTCGGCGCCTCGCAGGTGGCCAACCCGGTCACGGTTCGCCTCGCCGTCCTCGCCGGGGTGTTCGGGGTCACGTTCGCGGTGGCGTTCGCGGCCGCGCTCGTCGTGGAGGCCGCCGGCGCGGAGGGGGCGCCGACGCGGCTCACCGCCATCGGCCTGGCGGCGATCGCCACGCTGGGACCGGCGGCGATCCCCTTCGCGGAGGCTTCCGGGCGGGAGATCGACGTGGCCGCGATCCAGGTCGACTTCCTCGAAGGGGTCACAGGACGGTCGAGGGAGGAAGGAGACGTCGCGGTCACGAGGCTCAACCTCGAGCTCCATGCGACGCTGAGCGGCGATCCTCCCGATCTGGCCGTCTGGGGAGAGAGCGCCCTCGATCCGGGCTCGCTCTCGATCCTCGACGAGGTGCGGAGCTCGATCGCGGACGTCGGGACGCCGGTCCTCACCGGGGCCACCTCGGAGGACATCCGATCGGGGAAGGGAGGCGATGCGCTGTTCAATCAGGCGGTCGTCTTCGATGGCGGGGGAGCGGTGGTCGACGTGTACAGGAAGACCCACCTCGTCCCGTACGGGGAGTACATCCCCTGGAAGCCCGTCGTCGGGTGGATCTCCGCGCTCGAGCAGATCGCCTACGAGCTCACGCCAGGGGAGCGACTCCACACCTTGACTGCACCGGGGCTCCCTGAGTTCGGAGCGCCGATCTGCTTCGAGAACAGCTTCCCGGCGCTCGATCGCGAGCTCGTCCGTCAGGGCGCGGAGTTCCTCGTGGTCCTCACGAACAACGCGTCCTACGACCGCACGGCCGCATCCGCCCAGCATCTGCAGATGTCGCGGCTCCGTGCGATCGAGGACGGCAGGTGGATCGTGCACGCGGCCGTCTCGGGTATCAGCGCGTTCATCGACCCGACGGGCCGCGTCCACGATGAGACCGAGCTGTTCGAGCCGGCGCTGATCCGGCACACGATCCGGGCCTCGTCGGAGCAGACGTGGTCGGTGCGACTGGGGGACTGGCTGCCCATCCTCTCGTTGGTGATCGTGGCGGGTCTCGCCGTGGTGCCGCGGGGTCGCCGTCGCGAGTGGCCCGACCCCGAGCCGCTCGCCGAGGGCGCTCGCTCGCTCGTGATCCTGCCCACCTACGACGAGGCGGCCACGATCCGTGACGTCGTGGCCGGCGTGCTCGAGCATCCGGGCGTGGACGCGCTCGTCGTCGACGACTCCTCACCCGACGGCACCGCACGGATCGTCCGGGAGCTGATGGCGGGGGAGCCACGGCTCCGCCTCGTCGAACGACCCGCGAGGTCTGGGCTCGCGAGCGCCTACCAGGAGGGCTTCCGAAGGGCGCTCGAGGAGCGGTACGACCTGATCGTGGAGATGGACTCCGACCTCTCCCACGATCCTGTGCAGCTCGATGCCCTCCTGGCCGGCGCCCGCGACCGCTTTCACCTCGTGGTGGGGAGCCGGTACGTACCCGGAGGCTCCGTGACCAACTGGAGCCGGTTGCGCCTGGCGCTCTCGAGGGTGGGCAACGCCTACGCGCGGCTTATGCTCGGCGTGCCGGTGCACGATGCCACGAGCGGCTACCGTGTATATCGTCGCGAGCTGCTATCGGACCTCGTCGCCGAGCCGTTCCACGCCGACGGGTATGGCTTCCAGGTCGAGCTCGTGATGCGCTCCTGGCTCCGGGGTTGGTCGATCGGCGAGGTGCCGATCACGTTCCGCGAACGGGAACACGGTCATTCGAAGCTCTCGCGGCGGATCGTCGTTGAGGCGCTCTGGCTCGTCACCCGCTGGGGCATCGCGCTCAGAGCGACCGGGAGGCCGTACCGAGGAGGGCCGTCCGCCGCATGAGATGTCGAGCGGCCCTCGCGTCCGCTACCCCGATAACGCTCATTATGTAACTTCCCTGGGAACGACCCCTGTGGCCTCTCCCTCCCCCGGCCGATGGGCGTCCGAGCGATCCACCCGACACATCGGGGGCTGATCGTCGTTCTTGCTTCCGCCCCAGGTGGATGCGAAGCTCCGTCCGGTATCTGGCCCAAGCATCGGGCTGATGGTCCGCGTCTTCCGGCCGATGTCCCCGTCCCCCCTCCCCCCGTAGGGTGTGGGTCGACCGGCCGACAGAGGGTTCTGTGCCCCGACATGGCGCGAAACGGACCAGGAGGAAAGATGGAGGGACGGAAGCATCGGCGCCGGGGACTCCTGGGACCGATCGTGGCGTTGGCGCTCCTCGCCGGTCAAGCGGGGATCCTGACGGCCGAAGCGGCACCGCCCGTGGACTCCCCCGGCCCGCCTTCCGCCGATGGCGTCATCCCCGTCATCGCCGACACCCAGTCCTCGAACGACGACTGCGGCCAGCTGGGCTTCGATCACGGGATCTCGATCGCGAGCAACGGCCAGGCGTCCAGCGGCGCCATGACGGTCACCGCCACCGGCTACAACAGCCCGACAGGGTTCGCGGACTGGTCCTCGCCCCTTCCGGTGCACGGCGTCTACGTGAAGGGCGGACCGAGCGGCGGCGAGCTGTTCGCCTATCCGGCGGGCGATACCGGCGACCACGACCTCCACAGCCCGCAGAAGCCGGATGGCGGCTACTACTCGGTGAGCCACCTCGCCATCTGCTGGAACGACGCGCCGCCCGAACCCGACGTGTCCGTCGTGAAGGTGAACGATCCGGGCGGCATCGTCCAGAACGGCGACTCGATCACCTACACCCTGTCGGTGTCCAACGACGGCACCGCCACCGCGAGCGACGTGCACGTCGCCGATCAGCTGCCGGCGGGCGTCACGTTCGCCGATGCCACCGCGGGCTGCGACGAAGTGGCCGGCCTGGTCACCTGCGCGCTCGGTGACATCGGCGCCGGTGCGAACGTCTCGCTCGACATCGCGGTCACGGTCGACGACGGGTTCTGCGGTCCGATCGTGAACGATGCGCACGTCTCGGCGGCGAACGAGACGGAGCAGGCCGCCGGGAGCAACGATTCGAACGAGGCGAGCAACTCGGTCGAGTGCGAGGAGCCCGGCCCGCCGGATCTCCAGGTCACGAAGACATCGGACGCCGGTGGGATCCTCCACGAAGGAGACTCCTTCCTCTACACGATCATGGTCACGAACATCGGCGACGTGCAGGCCACGGGCGTCGAACTCATCGACGCGCTCCCGCCGGGGGATGCGATGAGCATCTCGGTCTCGCCCTTCCCGATGTTCGACGGGCACCCGTGTGTCATCGCCAGTTCCATCCCACCGGGCGGTATCGCCCAGGCGACGGTCAACTGCGGCCCCATCACGCTCGGACCGGGCGATTCCGCTTCGGTCGCGTTCAGGGTCTCCGTGACGGGCAAGGAGTGCGGTGCGATCACGAACGTCGTGGATGTCGAGGGCACCAACGAGCCCACCGTGAACATCGGTCCCGACAACCATGCCGAGGCTTCGGATGAGATCGCGTGCGCGCCGCGGATCAGGCTCCGGAAGGGCGGCCCGGCGCTCGCGCACGTCGGCGACACCGTCGCCTACACCTTCTCCGTGACCAACACGGGAGGCGTCGACCTGACGGACATCGACCTGACGGACGCGCGCTGCGACACCACACCGGATCGTACGGACGACGGCAACGGCGACGCCGTCCTCGCCGTGGACGAGAGCTGGGCGTTCGCGTGTGACCATACGATCGTGGCGGCCGACGGCGACCCCGTCCACAATCAGGCCACCGTGACCGGGGTTCACGATGGAGGAACCGTCTCCGACACCGATACGCACGACATCGACCTGATCCACCCCGACATCGACATCGAGAAGTCGGCGAGTCCGACATCGGGTCCGGCCGGGACCATCATCGTCTACACCTACGCCGTCATGAACACGGGCGACACGACCCTCTTCGGCATCTCGGTCGACGACGACGTCGTCGGGCACGTCGGCGACATCGCTTCTCTCGCAGCGGGTCAGAGTAGCGAGCTGACGTTCGAGATCACCCTCGGCTCCTCCCCCATCACCAACGTCGCCACCGCGACGGGCTCCGACGTGCTCGGGGCATCGGTGAGCGATGTCGACGAGGTGACCGTGTCAGCGGTCGCAGGCGGGGCGGGTGGAGACGGCGGAGACGGGGCGGCGGGTGGGAACCCCTTCACGGGCTCCGCCACGGGCACCCTCTCGGGCTGGGCCGCGGCGATCGCCGTGGTGGGATCGCTCCTGCTGCTCGCAGCCTCCCGCAGGCGTCGCGAGGCCGACAGCTAGAGCAACCCGAGAGCCGGGAACCAGTCGTCGGGCCCGGTCGATCTGGCTCCTCCCCGATCCTTCCGCACGTGCTCGATGTTTCTGCCTCGCGCAACAGTGAGCTTCCTGCACGCTCTCGCTCCTCCGAACGGACTACTCCGTCTGCCAGGAGCGGCGAGGCCGTTCGCCCGATGTGTCCCCCGGATGGAGGGGTTACCTTTCTGGGCAAGAGGACCACGGTGTACGCCGTAGGGCGTCGACCGGGTCCATAGGGCAACGAAGTAGCACAGACACCAGTTGGGGGGTGGAGGATGGGTACCAGAACGAACTCTCGGCAAAGCCGGCGCCGAACCAAGCGCGGGCTTGCCTCGTTCGTCTCGTTCGTGCTCCTGTTCGCGTTCGCACTCGGACAGAGCTCGCTGAGCGCGCTGGCAGACGACGCCGGCACCGATCCCGTCGCCGCCGAGGAAGCCCTCTCGGACGGCAGCACGGGGGAAGGCACGGTTCCTGTAGAGGAGGCTCCGGCTGAGGAGGCTCCCGTCGAGGAGGCTCCGGCTGAGGAGGCTCCCGCCGAGGTTCCGGCAGAAGAGGCTCCCACGGCTGAGGCCGACGGGGACACCTCGGGCACCGGAGCGGCGGCAACGGGGGCGGGCGAAGCCCGGAAGGGCCAGATCAACGTCGCTCGTGTCAACCGGACCACCGCGATCGCGGCTCCGGCGGCACCGCCCGCGTCGGAACTCGACGGTGGCGACATCGACCTCGACTACGTCGCGGCCGGGCCGTTCACGTACGACCACGCCACCGGTCTCGGCACGCACCCGCAGTTCGGGTACGACAACCGGACCATCAGCAAGTCCAACGGCGTCGTGGAATCGCTGGAGGCCGGCGACTTCGAGTGCGGGGACTACGTGACCTTCTTCACGGAGATCACGGTGGACTCCGGCGCCGCGGCAGGTGGCACGATCGAGCTGGACTACACGTTCGGCGCCGAGACGACCGGCCAGCCCGGACTCGGCTTCGACGACATCATCAGCGTCGACATCAACACGCCGGATGACGGGAACAAGAACCTCGACGGCGACGAGTCGGCGACCCTGATCGCCGAGGGGTTCGATTCCTCGGGCTACGACCAGGTGACCGGCACGGTCGAGATCGAGGGGCTCGATGCCGGCGACGTCGTGATCCTCCGGCTGATCGCGGAACTCACTTGCATGCAGGGTGAGACCCCCACCGGGAACATCCTCAACGCGATCGAGTCCGGCCGGGTGTCGAGCAACGGCGACGACACGATCCCGGTCGGGCAGCAGACGGTTCCGATGAAGTCCACCGGGTTCGTCGCGGAGCCCGCGATCGACATCGTGAAGACCTGCCCGGCGGCGGCGGCCCTCGGTGGCAACGTCACTTACGACATCACGATCACGAACAACGGCAACGAGGATCTCGAGAACATCGTCGTCACCGACACGGTGAACGGGAACGCTCCCGACGACATCTCGAACCTCTTCGCCGACACGCTGGCGGCCGGCGCATCGGACTCGGCACAGTACGTCTACACGCCGGATGCGAACGACCCGGACCCACTCCCGAACACGGTGACCGTCACGGCGGACGGCGTATTCTCGAGCACCCAGGTCACCGACACCGACACGTGTGACACCGACATCACGCACGTGCCCGGGATCGACGTCGAGAAGACGTGCCCGCGGTCGGTGCCGTTCGGTGACGACGTGACCTTCACGATCACGGTGAAGAACACCGGCAACGAGCCGCTCGAGAACGTCTCCGTGACCGACGCCCTGCTGGGCGGCGACATCACGGCGGCGTTCAACCTGCCGGACCCGCTGCCGGTCGGCAACACCGTGTACTCGCACGACTTCGTCTACACGCCGGGCGCCAACGAGGACCCGGTCGAGAACTCGGTCACCGCTTCCGGTGACGGGGTGGACTCCGGTGTCACCGACACCGACACCGACGAGTGCGAGACCGACGTCACCCACGAGCCGGACATCGACGTCGAGAAGACGTGCCCGCTCGAGGTGCCGTTCGGTGAGGACATCGAGTACACGGTCACCGTCGAGAACACGGGCGACGAGGCGCTGGTCGGCGTCACCGTGAACGACACCCTCCTGGGTGATATCACGGACGACTTCGACTTCGACTTCTCGAACCCGTTCCCGGTGGGTGCGACGGCTACAGCGGTCGTCACCTACTCGCCGCAGGCCGGTGACCCCGACCCGATCACCAACACGGTGACCGCGACGGGCGACGGCGCGGACTCGGGAGTGGAGGCCTCGGACGAGGCGTCCTGCGAGACCGACATCCTCAACCCGTCGATCGGCGTGACCAAGAGCTGCACCGAGCTGGCGCACGCGGGCGACACGGTGACCTACACGATCACCGTGACGAACACGGGTGATGAGGATCTCGACGGCGTGACCGTCATGGACACGATCCTCGGCGACCTGTCCGCATCCTTCGCGGACGAGCTCGCGGTGGGTGCGTCCGAGTCGCACGACTTCGACTACGTGGTGCTGAACAGCGATCCGGACCCCGTCGTCAACGAAGTCACGGCGAAGGGCTCGGGCGTCGGCAGCCGCGCGGCGGTGGAGGCCCTGGCCAACTGCGTCACGGACCTGATCCACCCCGCGATCGAGATCGTGAAGACGGTGGACGAGGACACGGTGCCGATCGGCACGACCGTGACCTACACCTACGTCGTCACGAACACGGGCGACACCACGCTGTACGACATCAGCGTCGACGACGACATCCTGGGACACGTCGGGGACATCGCGGTCCTCGAGCCCGGGGAGTCCGCCACGCTGACGAAGGACTTCGTGGTGGGTGACGTTCCCGTCACCAACGTCGGCACGGCGACCGGCGAGGACATCCTCGGCCGGTCGGTGAGCTCCGACGACGACGCCATCGTGACCCCGATCGCCGGTGCGACCCCGCCGAACCCGCCGACCCCGTTCACGGGATCGGACGCCGGACGGCTGGGGATCATCTCGATGGTGCTCTTCGGGATCGGCGTGACCGTGGTCGCGACCACCCGGAAGCGCCGGCCGGAGCGCGAGGCCGCGTAACCGTCGAGCGGTACGGAAGGAACGGGGCGGGGTCCCATCGGGACCCCGCCCCTTCCTGCGTCTCCGGCCTCAGCCGACGAAGATCAGCGTCACCCAGAGGAACCCGCCGTGCGCGTACACCCCGACGCCGACGCGACGGAATCCCCTTCCGAGGATGTTGTCCCGGTGAGGGTCGCTCTTCATGAACGCCTCGTACAGCGCCCGCATGCTGCCGCCCGCTCCCACGTTCTCCCCCGCCACGTTCCACGACACGGACGTGAGCGTGGACCCGAGTGAAGCGGTGTGGAAGATCCTTCCGGCAGATGCCATCTGTCGGCTGTGCTCGTCCGCCACCGCCCGGAGCCGCCAGCCACGGTCCAAGACGACCTGCCCGTGATCGCTCCGCGCGGTGTTCATCCAGCCGAGCATGTCGCGGCGAGGGGTCCAGGCGGCTCGTGCACTTGGCGCGAGCGCGCCGAACACGACGGTGAGGGCGAGCGTGAGTCCCAGGACCTTGACGGCCCCGACCAGACCCCGTCTCATCGGTTCGCCTCCTTGCCAGCGGGCAACCCCGGCGGCCGCCCCTTGGGGACCGACATCGGCACCGGGCGGCCAGTCTTGAGAGGCGTCTGCCTGAAGATGACCAGGAGGTGCTACTCGGGATGAGGTACTGGCACCAGCTACCAGCGGAGCTTCAGCGCTCTGGCCGCGCGAGCTTCGTCGAGGCGACGCACGGGCGTGGTCACGGGCGCCTCCCGGAGGAGGTCGGGTCGCTCGCGAGCCTCCTCCGCCGTCCGGCGGAGCGCCTCGCCGAAGGCCTCGAGGGTCGCCTTCGACTCCGTCTCCGTCGGCTCCACCATCAGAGCCTCCTCCACGACGAGGGGGAAGTACACCGTCGACGGGTGGAACCCCAGGTCGATCATGCGTTTCGCGACATCCATGGCCTTGATCCCGGTCGCGTTTCGGATCTGCTTCGCGGTGGCCACGAACTCGTGCATCGGCCGCATGCCCGGATGCGCGAGCGGGAACTCCTCCCCCACGAGGTGAGCGAGGTAGTTCGCGTTCAGCGCCGCCAGCTCGCTGACCTCCCTGAGTCCGTCGGCACCGTGCAGGAACACGTAGGCGTAGGCCCGGAGCAGGATCCCGACGTTCCCGTGGAACCCGTGCATCCGACCGATCGAGCGCTCCCCGCCGGGGTCGAGTGAGAATCCGCCATCCGCGTTCCTCCGGACGGTCGGTGCGGGCAGGAAGGGGACCAGCTCGTCCTTCACCCCCACGGGTCCCGCCCCCGGGCCACCTCCTCCGTGCGGTGTCGCGAACGTCTTGTGGGTGTTGATATGGACGATGTCGAAACCCATGTCGCCGGGACGACACCGCCCGAGGATCGCGTTCAGGTTCGCCCCGTCGTAGTAGAGGAGCCCGCCGACACCGTGGATCGTCGCCGCGATCTCCTCGATCTCCTCCTCGAACAGACCGAGCGTGTTCGGGTTCGTGAGCATCAGACCGGCCACGGAGTCGTCCACGAGCTTCGCCAGCGCCCCGGCGTCGACCAGACCTCGGGCGTCGGAGCGGACCGGCACTGCCTCGAACCCGGCAAGCCGCACGCTGGCGGGGTTGGTGCCATGGGCGGAATCCGGGATGATCACGCGACGCCTCGCGTCGCCGCGATCCTCGTGGAACGCGCGCATCAGGAGGAGACCGGTCATCTCGCCGCACGCGCCGGCCGGCGGCTGCAGCGTCGCCTCGTCCATCCCCGTGATCTCGCACAGAGCGCGCTCCAGGCGCCACAGGAGCTCCAGCACGCCTTGCGTGGTGCTGTCCGGCTGGAGGGGGTGGAGGCGCTGGAAACCCGGGAGGGCGGCGACCGCCTCGGCGACCTTCGGGTTGTACTTCATCGTGCACGAGCCGAGGGGGTACATCCCCGTATCGAGGCCGTAGTTCATCTGCGCCAGGCCCGTGTAGTGGCGGACGAGGTCCACCTCCCCGACCTCGGGCAGCCCGGGACGACGTCCGCGGGCGTGCTCCTCCGGCACGGGCGCCTCGGGAACGTCCAGGGGCGGCAAGCTCCAAGCGCGGCGGCCGGGAACGGAGCGGTCCAAGATCGTGCCGTGGCCTCCCGGGCCCTGCCGGCGGATCGGCGCCCCCACCGCGTTCACGCGAGCGCCTCCCCCATCGCCTCGGCGAAGGCGTCGATCTGCTCCTTGCTCCGCCGCTCCGTGACGGCCACGAGCAGGACGTCGTCTCCTTCCCGCGGCAGCGGGACGCCCGCGAGGAATCCGCGCTCCACGAGAGCGGCGACGACGCGGTCCGCAGCGACGGGGACCCGGAGCGCGAACTCCTTGAAGAACCGCGCGGAGGGATGCAGGAGTGAGACACCCTCGATCTCGGTGAGCCGGTCCGCGGCGTAGGCGGCCTTCGCGGCGCATCGGCGCCCGATCTCGGCGAGGCCCTCCGGACCGAGCCACCCGAGGTAGATCGTGGTCGCCACCGCCATCAGGGTCTGGTTCGTGCAGATGTTCGAGTTGGCCTTCTCACGACGGATGTGCTGCTCTCGCGCCTGCAGGGTGAGCACGTACCCGGGTGTGCCGTCGACGTCGACCGTCTCCCCCACGATCCTGCCGGGCATCCGGCGCACGTCCGACATCCTGGCGGCGATGAGCCCCAGGTACGGGCCGCCGAAGGCGAGATGGTTCCCGAGGGACTGGCCCTCGGCGACGGCGATGTCTGCACCGAGCTCCCCCGGCGGAGCCAGCACCCCCAGGGAGAGCGGGTCGAAGACCTGGATCGCCCTGGCGCCGCCCTCCCTCGCCGCGGAGAAGAGCTCGGAGGCCGGCTCGAGGATCCCGAGCACATTGGGGTGCTGAACGACGACGGCCGCGACGTCGTCTCCGACGGCCGGCGCACCTCCCCGGCCATCCTCGGATGCGAAGATCTCCGGCTCGTACCCGGATCCCTTCCCGTACGTCCGCAGGGTCTCGACCAGCCTCGGGTCCACCCCCTCCGAGACGAGGACCCGGGTCCGCTCGCCCCCCCTGGCCATGTGCACGGCCTCCACGAGCGCCGTCGCACCGTCGTAGAGGGAGGCGTTCGACACGTCCATCCCGGTGAGCTCGCACACCATCGATTGGAACTCGAAGAGGACCTGGAGCACGCCTTGCGAGAGCTCCGGCTGATACGGCGTGTACGAGGTCGAGAACTCCGATCGGGCGGCGAGCGCCCACACCACGGCGGGGATGAAGTGGTCGTAGGCGCCCGCGCCGGCGAAGCACACCAGCTCGTCCAGGTGCCGATCGCGCGCGGCGAGCGCCCGGAGATCCTCGACGATCTCGAGCTCCGAGACGCCGTCCGGCAGCCCGAGCGACCCCTGGAGACGGACCGAAGGGGGGATCTGCTCGAACAGCGCGTCGAGGGAATCGATGCCGATCGCCGAGAGCATCTCGCCGATCTCGGCATCGGTATGCGGGGCGAACTTCACGGCGAGCAGTGTACGGGCAGGCCGCCGCTCAGCCGGAGCGGTCCTCGAGCCCGTACTTCGTGACGAGCGAGAGGTAGTCGCGCTGATAGAAGACCTTGCACCGGATCTCCGGATAGCGCTCGCGCAGCTGACGGACCTTCCGGTTCTTCCTGGTGACGAGCTTCTGGTTCAGCGTGGTGATCTCGATGTACAGGTCGAACTCCGGGAGGAAGAAGTCCGGGGTGAAGCGGCGTACGACGTTGCCCTCACGGTCCCACTCGATGTCGAACGATGTCGGCTCGTAGTCCCAGACGATGCCGTAGAAGTCGAGCAGCTGCGCGAACTGGCGCTCGGAAGCGTGGGCGAAACGGACCGTTTCGCTCTTGGGGAGGGACTCCAACGTGGGTGCGACCGGGGTCACGGCTCGGGCGCTCACGACCCTCCTGCGGCCGCCCGTCTGCGTTTCGAGAGGGTCCCCTCCAGGTCGCTCCAGACCTGGTCGAGCGCGATGGCGAAGACGCCCTGTCCCTTCTGGAGGAGGTCGATCACGGCCTCCGCCGAGTGGGCCTCGTAGACCCCACGGCCGTCCGACATCAAGGTGACGCGGTGCGTGGGTCGCTTCATCGAATGCAGGTGCTCGACGGCCTTGCGGACCCGCTGGAGGGACACCCCCGTGTCCAGGAGCTTCTTGATGACCTTCAACGAGACGAGGTCCTGGAAGGAGTACAACCGCTGCGTCCCCGATCCTCGCGCATCGCGGATCGAGGGCGTCACGAGCTCCGTCCTGGCCCAATAGTCGAGCTGCCGATAGCTGATGCCGACGATGCGACAGACGTCCGGTACCCGGAACCCTTCTTCGCTCGTCATCGCTCCCCGCTCATCACAGCTCGGTAATTACGACGGTGTCGTTGCAGCGTATGCCCGTGGGAAATACGTGTCAATGGAAGGGGGCGATCACCCGGCGGCCGCGGCTCAAGTTCTCAGCGCCCGACGTCGATGGAATACCTGCACTACCCGGAACTAGGGACCGCCCGACGAGGGACACCCCCCGATGACACGAACCCGAACCGCACTCACGAGGATCGCCCTCGTGTCGGCTCTCATGACGGGCCTGACCGCGCTCGCTCCCCCTTCGGCGGGCGCCGCGACGCTCTCGCCCAGGGCCCGGATGTACCGAGCCACCAACAACAGTCGGGTGCACCATGACATCCGACGCGTGGGCATCCACTGGCAGATCTCGAGACTCGCTCGGAAGCACAGCCTCAAGATGGCGACCACGCCGGATGGCACCGGAGGGTTCGGCAAGCTCTTCCACACCCATGATCCCGCCAGCTACTACCTCAAGGGCGTCAGCTGGTCGACGTGGGGCGAGAACGTCGGCGTCACCGGTGGGTCGGTCGCGGATCTGCAGGAAGCGTTCATGAAGTCCTCCCCCCACCGCGCCAACATCATCAACGAGCGCTTCCGGCGCGTCGCGCTCGGCACCTACCGGGACGACGACGGCCTGCTCTGGGTGACCGTCTTCTTCTACGGCTGATCCTCGACCTCGGACTCAGTCTGGCGGGCCTTCGGGCTTGAAGTCCTCGGGCGTGACCTGGTCGAGGAACTCCCTGAACTTCTCGACCTCTTCGTCTTCCTCGCCGGGGATCAGGATCGACGCCTCGTCGAGCACGTCCTCGCTGGCGAAGATCGGGACGGCGAGCCGCACGGCCAAAGCGATCGCATCCGAGGGTCGCGAGCTCACCTCGTAGTGATCCCCGTTCCGCTGGAGCTCGATCGTCGCGTAGAACGTCGAGTCTCGGAGTTCGGTCACGACGATCTTCTGCACGGCGACGGAGAGATCCTCGAGGATGTTCTTCATCAGGTCATGGGTCATCGGCCTGGGGGTCTGAACCCCTTGCAATGAGAGCGCGATCGCGGCCGCCTCGGAGGCCCCGATCCAGATCGGGAGGTACCGCTCCCCGTCTCGCTCCCGCAGCAACACGATCGGCTGGTTGGTCGGAAGCTCCACGCGAACGCCTTCCAGCTGCATCTCGATCATGTGTTGGCACTGTACGAGGGGCTTGCGACCGAGCGCAACCTCCCTCAGGCCGGGACGGCGAGATGCGGGAGCAGGGCGTCGGGATCGGCCTTGAGCGCCGCGGTATCGGAGATCTCCAGGATGTCGGCGAGGTTCCGGTACCGCTGCTCGAAGTCGAGGCCGTACCCGACGACGAAGCTGTCCGGGCAATCGAACCCCACATATCGGGGGGTGAGAGGGACGATCCGTCGGATCGATCGGTCGAGGAGCGTGCACACCTCGAGCGAAGCGGGGTTGCGGGACCGCAGGATCGACAAGAGATAGGAGAGCGTGAGCCCGGTGTCGACGATGTCTTCGACGAGCACGACATCGCGGTCCGTCAGGTCGATCTCGACGTCGAGGAGGATCCGCACCCGTCCCAGCGACACCTCGTGGCCGCCGTAAGGGCTGATCGCCATCAGGTGGGTCTCCAGCGGCAACGGGATCTGGCGCATCAGATCCGCGAGGAACACCGTGCCGCCCTTGAGCACCGAGATGAGGACGGGCTCACGCCCCACGTAGTCCCCGGTGATCGTGCGGCCGAGCTCGTCCACGCGGCGGTGGATGTCCTCGCGCCCGTACAGCACGCGAGCGAGCTCCGTCATCGGGTTCGGAGCCTAGCATCCGTTCGGCCGGAGCTGGTGGAGCCCGGCCAGGGTCGGCGGTGAACCCGCGTCGCTCAGTCCATGAGATCGGCGATCACGCCGCCCAGCGCGGACGAGACGGCGCCGACCGCCCGGCCCCACCAGGAGCCGCGTGGCTCCTCCGGCGGAGGGAGGTCCGCAACCAGGACGGGCACCTGCCCGAGAACGGCTCCGCCCGAGGTCACGCGGAGGGTCCCCACTTCGGAGCCGCTCGCGGGAGGGTACGCGACCGACCTCGCTGCCGTGACGATCCGATCGACCCCCCCGGTGTCCTGCACGCGCACGAGCGCCTCCAGCTCCTCCCCCGCCACGACGGGCACGGTGCCGCCACGCACCCGAACGCTCCCGAGCGGCGCTCCTTCGGAGACCAAGGTCCGCACCTGGTACGCCGCGAACCCGTGGTTCAGGAGCGCGGCCGCCTCGGAGAACACCTCGTCACGACCGCCGAGGACGACGGCAGCGAGCTCTCGCCCGCCGCGTTCGGCGGTCGCGACGAGGCAGTACCCCGCGCCCGCCGTGGACCCGGTCTTCACCCCGGAGGCCCCCGGATACAGCCACAGCATCACGTTGCGATTCTGGATCCGCCGTGGCGGCGCCGAGTCCGAGCGGACGACGACGAGCCTGCTGGCCACGAGCCGCCGGAACGCCGTGTGCCTCCGAACTTGGCGCAGCAACGTGAGCATGTCGGATGCCGACGACAGACCTCGGTCGTCCAAGCCGTGGGGGGACGCGAAGGTCGTCTCCGCCATCCCGAGGGCACGCGCTCGCGCGTTCATCGCCGTGACGAACGCGCCGACGCTCCCCGACTCCTCGATGGCGAGCGCCTCCGCGGCGTCGTTCGCGGACCCGAGGAGCAGGCCGGCGAGCAACCCCCGGACCGAGACCCGCTCGCCCGACCGGAGGCCGAGCGACGACCCCGCCCCGTACTGCCCCCGGCCGAAGACGGCGTCGGGATCGACACGGACGGTTCGATCCAGACGCCCCTCCTCGGCTTCGAGGACGAGCAACGCCGTCATCAGCTTCGTCAGGCTCGCGACCGGTCGCGCCGACGCTGCGGCTCGCTGATACAGGACCTGCCCGGCGGCGAGATCCATCAGGACGAGGGCCGGGGCATCGATCCGTGGGACCGGGACCGGGTCGGCGGGCGTAGTGAGCCGCGACACGAACGGGGACGGCGATCCGTTGGGCGGGACCGGCGTCGGGGGTGGCGCGGCCGGGGCGCCGATCGCGTGCAGCCACGACGCCTGGGCGATCAGGAGCAGGAGTGGCAGGAAGGCGGCCGCGCCGGCGGCGGCCCTCCGCTTCACGCGCTACGAAGGTTGTCGCGCAGGTTCGTCCGCAGGAGCGCTTGCTTGAACTTCCGCGACGTGGACGACAGGTTCGCCAGGGTTTGGGCCGCGGTGCGGCGAGCGTCCGGGTTCTTCTGCCGGAGGGTCGGCGCCACGATCTGATCGAAGAAGGACGACTCCCGGTCCGCGAAGTGCTTGTACATCGTGAGATGACGAGCCTCGATCCCGTAGCGGAAGAAGTCCTTCACGATCGACAGGATGATGAAGTCGTCCCCGTCGTAATAGCGGGCTCCCTCGGGGCCATGCGTGGAGATGATCCCGAACGCTTCGAGCTCTTTGATCCGGTCGCGATCGATCCCGGTGGCGGTGGACATCTCCTCGAGCGACATCTGCAGCCCGGTGGGCGCTTCCGCGATCTCGTCGGTCGCCGATACGTCGTCGCCGTCAGCGGCTTCTCCGTCGGCTACGGCCCCGACGTCGTCGACCCCCGCGTCCTGATGGAGCAGCCGTTCCTTGATCACCTTCAAGGGGAGGTACTCGTCGCGCTGGAGCCGGAGGATCGACTTCAGCCGGTCGACGTCGTGGCGGTAGAACTTGCGGTAGCCGGACGGCGTCCGCTCGGGCTCGATCAGGCCCTCGGCCTCGAGGAACCGGATCTTCGAGATCGTGATGTCCGGGAACTCCGTCTTCACGGACACGAGGACCTCACCGATCGACTGGTAGTTGCGCGTGCCGGCCATCTCCACCTCATCCCCCTGCCTGGAAGAACGTCAGCCTGAAGCGTCCGATCTGGACCTGATCGCCCGTGGCCAACTTCGTCTCGTCGACCTGTTCGCCGTTCACGTAGGTCCCGTTGAGGCTCCCCGCATCGCGGACGAACCACTCCGCACCTTTGCGCTCGAACGTGGCGTGCGCACGGGAGACGGTGATGTCGTCGAGGAACACCGTGCTCTCCGTGTTCCGCCCGATCGTGGACGTGTCTGTGTCGAGGAGGAACGTCGACCCTGCGTTGGGACCACGCTTGACCTGAAGGAGCGCCTGCCCGGGTTCGAGCTCGTCTTCGGGGAAGGGGAACTCGACGTTCTCCTCTTCTTCGGGCTCGACCGGGGTGAGCGTGACCGTCGAGTCGTCCTGAAGGGGAGCTCCGCACTCCGCGCAGAAGCGCGCGTCGTCGCGGTTCGGATGTCCACAACGAGTACAGAACACCGTCTGCTTCCCCTCTTCCCCCACCTGGTGTCGACGTTCGATGTTGTGGGCAACCGTCGACCTCGACGCGTCGGGGACGTTATCGCAGCAGGTGAGGAGGGTCAACCGAGCCTTCGCCGTACCCTCGACCTCGCTCCTCCGGTCACCCTCGACCTGGCTCGGCCGTGACCCTCGACCTGCGCTGGAGTATCAGTCGAGCGTCGAGGGTCCGCGGCTCAGGAGCTCGAGATGTGCTCCTGGTACGCCGCAGCATCGAGCAACGCGTCGACGTCGGCCGGGTCCGCCGGGTCGATCGCGACCAGCCAGCCGTCCCCGTAGGGATGCTCGTTCACGAGCTCCGGATGCTCTTCGAGGGCGGCGTTGCGTTCCACGATCGTTCCGGAGACCGGTGCGAACACGTCGCTGACGGATTTCGTCGATTCAACCTCCCCGAACGCCTGCCCGCTCGTCACCTGCGTGCCCGGCTCGGGGAGGTCGACGTACACGACGTCGCCCAGCGCGTCCTGGGCGAAGTCGGTGATGCCCACGCGGACGCGTCCGTTCTCCGATCGCGCCCACTCGTGCTCTCGCGAATACCTCAGGTCTTCCGGGTACTTCACTCGTTCCTCCCGTTCTCGGTTCGCCGTGGCACGCCCGGGTCGGTGATGACCAACCACCGCGGGCCCGGCGTGAACTTACTCCTCCAGCATGCCTCGCTCCGCGAGGGCGTCGCGGACGTCGATCGCGTAGAGGCCGGCCGCGAGGTAGTACTCGACGATCCCCACCACGTACGCGAGCCATCCCCCGACGAGGAGGACATCGCCGAGCGGACCGCCGGCGTTGCCCCAGGCGATCCACGCGATGGCGGCCATCAACGAGAAGGTGGCGATCTTGCCGATCCCGCGAACCTCCACCCGGATGTTCCTCCCCCAGAGCAGCACCGCGCCGCCGAGCACGACGACGACGTCGCGAACCAGGATCAACAGCGCCGCCCAGAACGGGAAGATCCCCGCGATCGCGAACGTCAGGAGGCCGGCCGCGATGGCGAGCCGGTCGGCGACCGGATCGAGGATGCGTCCGAGCTCGGTGACCTGGCCCGTCCGACGCGCGATGTACCCGTCGACCCAATCGGTGCTGACCACCACGGCGAACAGCAGGATCCCCCAGACCCTCGTCCGCTCGTTCGCCGCCAGCCAGCAGAACAGAGGGATCGAGGCGATGCGGGCGAACGACAGGATGTTGGGGACGGTGACGATGGCGGAGGATGCCGGCATCGTCTCCGTCGTCCCTCTCATCCGTCGGGCCGGCCGGATTCGAACCGGCGACCTTCTGACCCCCAGTCAGACGCGCTAACCAAGCTGCGCCACGGCCCGTACGTTGCAGTGTAGCCGTGCGGGGTTGCGGCTCCACGGCCCGCCCGGCACCGCGCCGGACCTCAGCCTCCCCGCGTCCGCGGCCGGAATCGCATCCGGATCGGGATGCCGTCCAGGTGGAAGGCTTCGCGCAGCCTGTTCTCCACGTACCGGCGATAGCCAGGGACCGGAGGGCGGCCGCCCCCGAAGAAGACGAACGAAGGGGGACGGCTCGCGACCTGCGCCGCGTAGTGGAGGGTGCCGGAGGACCGGGGCGGGGGTTGTGCGCCCTGGAGGTCCTGGAGCACCTGGTTGACCCGAGAGGTCGTCGCGCGGCTCGCCCAACGGGTCCGGAGCTCGAGGAGCAGCTCCGGGATCCTCTCGACGCCCTGGCCGCGGACCGCGGAGGTCCGGATCACGGTGGCGCGGGCCAGCAGCGTCGCCTCCTCGGTCAGCCGCTTGAAGAGCCGATCCTTGTCCTCCACGAGATCCCACTTGTTCGCGACGAGGAGCAGCGCTCTGCCGGCCTCCAAGACGCGGAACGCGATCTTCTGGTCCTCGGCGGTGAGCCCCTCGGTCGCATCGAAGACGACCGCAGCCGCGTCGGCTCGATCGATCGCCGCGCCCGCTCGAACGAAGCTGTAGTACTCCACGCCCTTCACCCGGATCGCGCGCCGCATCCCCGCCGTGTCGACGAAGCGGATCCGCCCCGCGTCCCGCCAGTCCACGAGGGCGTCGACGCTGTCGCGGGTCGTCCCCGCCTCCTCGAACACCACCGACCGCTCCTCCCCCACCAGCGTGTTGAACAGGCTGGACTTGCCCACGTTCGGCCGCCCGACGATGGCGAAACGCGGCTCCTCCCGGTCCTCACCGTCGTCACTCCCGGCCCTCGGGGCGTCCGGGAGCAGGTCGACGATGCGGTCGAGGAGCTCACCCACTCCCCGACCGTGCTTCGAGGACACGGCGATCGGATCGCCGAGGCCCAACGCGAGGAAGGCGGGCACCTCGGCCTCGTCCTCGGCCGCATCCACCTTGTTCACGACCGCGAGGACCGGGGACGCCGCCCGTCGGAGACGGTGCGCGAGCTGGGCGTCCTCCTCCGTGATCCCTGACGCGACGTCGACCACCAGGACGACGAGCTGGGCCTCGTCGATCGCCCGGAGCGACTGCAGGCCGGCGAGCGCGTCGACGCCGGTGGCTCGGTGGAGGTACCCGGCCGTGTCGACGAGCCCGAACCGTTTCCCGTTCCACGTCGCCTCGATCTCCACGCGGTCCCGCGTGACCCCCGGGTCGTCGTGTGCGATCGTCTCGCGCTTGCCGAAGAGCCTGTTGACCAACGTGGATTTCCCGACGTTCTGGCGGCCGACGACGGCGATCCGCGGAACGGTCACGACCGTGATCCCTCGTCGGCCCGAGGTCCCTCGGGGATCAGGAGGCCCGGCGCCCGGCTGGCCACCGCGTCGAGCGCGGCACGGAGCGTCCCCTCGACGCCGAGTTCGCTCGTATCGATCACCACGGCGTCGTCCGCCGGGACGTGGGGATTGACCCTCGCATCGAGGCGGTCCCGTGCGTGGAGTGCCTCGGCGACATCGGTCGCGCCCCGTTCGTCGACCCGGCGGCCAGCACGCTCGTCGGGCGCGGCCACGAGGAAGAGCTTCAGCGGGGCATCGGGGAACACGACCGTGCCGATGTCGCGCCCCTCCATCACGGCTCCGCCCACACCCAGAGCACGCTGGGCGGCGCGCATCGCCGAGCGGACCGGAGGGTGCTTCGCGACGGTGCTGACGGAGGCCTCGACGTCCGCCGTCTCGAGGTCGTCGGAGGGCTGAGCGCCATCGATCAGGAGCTCTCCGCCGGTTCCGGGGCTCAACGTGAACTCGAGGGTGCCCATCAGCTGGGCGAGCGCGATCCCGTCCTCGACGTCGACGGCCCCTCGAAGAGCCGCGAGGGTGAGCGCGCGGTACATCGACCCCGTGTTGACGTACGGCAGCCGGAGCTCCCTCGCCAGGAGCCGGGCGAGCGTGCTCTTCCCGCTCCCGGCGGCGCCGTCGATCGCCACGACCCGGAGCGTCATCGCGCCTCCTCGACGTCGGCACCCAGCGAGCGCAGCAGCCCGAAGAACCCCGGGAAGGACACGGCGGCCGACTCGGCACCGTCGATCTCAGAGGACGCCTCCGCTGCCGTCGCCGACGCGGTGAGCGCCATCACGATCCGGTGATCGCCGGCGGAGCGAGCGGAGCCGCCCCGGAGCCCGCCGCCCCCGATCACGAGATCGTCTCCGTCCTCCTCGGCCAGTCCCCCAAGGCTCCGGATCCCGTCGGCGAGCACGGAGAGTCGGTCGCTCTCCTTCACGCGGAGCTCGGACGCCCCAACGAAGCGTGAGGGACCGCCCGCGTGGGCGGCCAGAGCAGCGAGGATCGGGACCTCGTCGATCACCAGGGGGACCTCTCCGGCGCCGACGTGCACCGGCCGGACCGATCCCCCCGGGGCCAGGTGCATCGTCCCCACCGGCTCTCCCAGAACGGACCCCTCGACCTCGACGTCGACCTCCACACCCATCCGTTCGAACACCTCGAGGAACGCGAGCCGGCTCGGGTTCAGTCCGACGCCCGTGAGCGCGACCTCGCCGCCGGTGAGCGCGGCGGCACCGAGCACGAACGCGGCCGACGACGGGTCTCCGGGCACCCACCCGCGGAATCCCTCGTGCTGGAACCGCCCGTCGAGCACGATGCCCTCCTCCGTCGCGCGCACTGGAGCTCCGAGGGCGCCGAGGGCGCGCTCCGTGTGGTCCCTCGTGGGAACGGACTCCGCCACCGTCGTGGCGCCGTCGGCCTCGAGTGCGGCCAGGAGGACGGCGCCCTTCACCTGCGCGCTCGGGACCTCGGGCTCGAACCGGATCCCGTGCAGCTCCCCACCGCGGATCGACACCGGCGGATGCCCGTCGCGCGTGGCCACGTCCGCCCCCATCGCCCGCAGCGGCGCGGCCACTCGCTCCATCGGTCTCGTCGCCAAGCTAGGGTCACCGGCGAGGACCGTCACGAATGGACCGGGGGCCACGAGCCCGGCGAGCAGCCGCAAGGAGGTACCGGAGTTCCCACAGTCCAGCTCCCGATCGGGTTCGCGGAGCGATCCACGACCTTCACCGTGAAGGTCGAGCATCGGGAGGTTGAGGGTCGAGTCCTCCTGGTTCCACGTGGAACCGTGGCGTTCATCGGAGGGCCCAGAGCTGGAGGCCCAAGCCTCGAGTGCAGGTCGAGCCGTCGGAGCGAGCTCGGCGAGACAGGACGCGGTGGACCTGATATCGAGGGAGTGCGGCAGACCCTCGAGCGAGCTGCGCCCTGCCGCGGTGACCGCAAGGATCAGCCACCGATGGGCGATCGACTTGTCGCCGGGGACGGTGGCCTGCCCTCGGAGGGAGCCTCCAGGCCTCACCCGGACCTTCATCGACGTCCTCACGCGAGCCGGATCGGATCGAGGCCCGCGCCCCTCAGCACCCCGGTGGCATCGTCCGCCGTCGCAGCCGCGACGGTCAGGTGCACGGTCCCGCGCCCACCCTCCGGCGAGTGGACGATCTGGAGGTCCTCGATGTTCACCCTTCCCTCCGCGAGGATCGCGGTCAGCTCCGCGAGGGCGCCCGGGCGGTCGGGTGCTTCCACCTGCAACACGGCAACGCCGGACCGTACCTGTGGCTTGGTCGCCAGCCGGAGGCGGGCCTCCTTCGCCTGGGCGAACGTGGATCGCACGGCCTCGCCTCGGCTCTCGACCACGTCCTCCCGCAGGAGTCGCAGGCGGTCCACGTAGAGGTCGATCGCCTCGGCGATCTGGGCGCGATTCGCCAGGAGGATCGATGACCACAGGCTCGCATCCGAGGCCGCCAGGCGCGTCAGGTCGCGGAACCCCCCGGCCGCCAGCAGGAGGATCTCCGGCTCGTCGGCCTCCTCGCTCGCCGCGAGGCTCATCAGCGCCGTGGAGGCGACCTGCGGGAGATGGCTCACGAAAGCGACGAGGCGGTCATGACGATCGGCCGGCATCCGGACGGGTCGGGCGCCGAGTCCAGAGACCCACCTCTCGACGACCACGACGGCTGTGGGGTCGGTGGACCCCGTCGCCGACAGCACCCACACGATCCCGTCGAGCACGGAAGGGGACGCGTGCTCCGGACCGGAGCGCTCGCTCCCCCCCATCGGGTGCCCCGGGACGAAGCGACGCAAGTGGGCCGGGTCGGCTCGCTCGGCCACCTCCCTGGCCACGGAGTCCATGATGCTCCCCACCTCGGTGACGATCGCGTCGGCGGTCGTGGACAGGGCGGCGGCGACGGAGTCCGCGATCATCGGGATCGGCGTGCAGACCACGACGAGCTCGGCGCCCTCCACGGCCTCCTCGAGCGTGGCGGCACCCGTGAACCCGCCGACCGCGGCAGCCCGAGCCGTCGTCAGGGGGTCGACGTCCCACCCGGTCACGGTGGCGCCGGCCCGCGCCGCGGCGAGCGCGACCGACGTGCCCATCAGACCGGTCCCCACGACGGCGACCCGCTCGATCGGCCTCGGAGCCAAGGCGCTGCCGTCCGTCATCGGGAGAACCCGTTCAGCCGACGTCATCTCGGAGCGACTCCGCGCCGTCCAGGTACATATGCGCGACCTCGTCGAGCGTCCGATCCGAGTGGAAGTGCACGAGGACACGGATCACCGAACGCATCGAGCCCTCCACCGGGATCTCCTGCGCGCAGAGCAGCGGAACGCGGCCCAGCCCCATCCGACGAGCGGCTTCCGCGGGGAACGCGGACCGCAGGTCCTCGGTCGCCGTGAACAGGATGCTCACCAGGTCATCGGGGTCGACCGCATTGCGCTCCAGGATGGCCGAGAGGAGCCGCTCGGTCGCTCCGAGCAGCCCGTCACCGTCGTCCGATGGCACGCGGATCGCGCCGCGCGCCGCACGAAGCCTCATGGACACCCCTCATCGCTCTTCCGGCTCCGGGCGCGACGCCCCGAGGTTCCCAAGGCTACCCGTCGACGACCCGCCTGAGCGCGACCACCTCATCCAGCGTGAGCTCGCGTCGCTCCCCGGGGCCGAGGGTGCCGAGGCGGACGGGGCCGATCCGCACGCGGACCAGGCGGACGACCGGCAACCCGACGGCGGCGAGCAGCCGGCGGACCTCGCGTTTCCGCCCCTCCGTCATCACGACGCGGACGGCTCCGCGTTCGCCGGAACGACCAGCAACCCATGCCTTGGCCGCGCTCGCGGGGCCGTCGTCCAGCTCCACGCCACGTCGCAGCAACCCGACGTGCTTCGGCGTCGGGAGGCCCTCCACCTCGGCGAGATACTCCTTCTCCACGCCGAACCGAGGATGCGTGAGTCCGTTCGCGAGGTCCCCATCGTTCATCAGGAGGAGGAGCCCCTCCGTGTCCCGATCCAGCCGGCCGACGGGGAACACGCGAGGACCGTCCGTGGGGAGGTACGCGCGGATGTCGGGACGCCCCTGCGGGTCGTCCATCGTCGTGACCACCCCGGCCGGCTTGTGGACGGCGAAGTACTTGACGTTCGGGTCGAGGTTGACCTCGAGACCGTCGACCCGAACCTCATCCTTTGAAGGGTCACCCCGGTCCCCGAGCGTCGCCACGTTCCCGTTGAGGGTGACGCGACCCTCGACGATCAGCTCCTCGCACGCTCGTCGAGAGCCGTAGCCAGCGCGGGCGAGGAGTCGCTGCAGTCGTTCGACCGCCACGGCCTAATCGCCGGGCTCGGGAGGCTCCGGTGAAGGGCTCTCCGTGTCCGCCTCCTCAGCCTCCCCGTCGACCCCGAGGAGCGGCGCCAGCGACGGCAGGGCGGCCAGCGAGGGCAGACCCAGCCGCTCGAGGAAGGACGGCGTCGTCGCGAACAGGATCGGCCGGCCCGGCGTTTCCTCCCGCCCCGCCTCCTCGACGAGCCCCTTGTCCTGGAGCGCCCGGAGGACCCCGTCGGAGTTGACACCCCGGATCGACGTGATCTGGTGCCGGGTGACCGGCTGCTTGTACGCGACGATCGCGAGCGTCTCGAGCGCCGCCTTCGTCAGCCGGGCCTGACGGGACGACAGCACGAATCGCTCGACCTCGGTAGCGGTGTCCGGGTGGGTGAACAGGCGCCAGCCACCCGCCACGTTGCGGAGCACGACCCCGGCTCCACGTGCGTCGAGCTCCGCCGCGAGTCGGTCGCACAGCTCCTCGACCGTTCTTCGCTCGATCTCGAGCGCCTGTGCCAGGACCGACGAGGCCAGCGGTTCGTCCGAGACGAACAGCAACGCCTCGAGGGCTCGTGTGTCCGAGGTGGTCGTCAGGCCCTCCGCTTCCGGCTCCGGCATCGTCATCCCTGCCACTCGACGCGGATCTCGCCGAACGTGTCGCCCTGTACAAGCTCCACCCGGCCGTCACGGTACAGCTCGAGGAGCGCCAGGAACCGGACGATGACCTCGATCCGTTCGTCACAGTCGGCGACGAGGTCGCGGAAGGAGGCGGCGCGCCCGAGATCCTCGATCCGGCGCTCGACGGCGGTCATCGCCTCCGCCATCGTGTAGCGGATCGGCGTCACGTGGCTGAGATCGAGCGTCGGGGGCGGCCGCAACAGCTGCGCCGCGAGGCCGGCGAGGGATCGCGTGTCCACCTTCGTCATCGGATCCGGGTACAGGTGCGAGAACTCGGGACCGGGTCCGACATCCCTGGTGAAGAAGCTGGCTTCGTCCTCGAGCCGGCGAGCGAGCTCGACCGCTACCTTCCGGAACGCCGCCAGCTCCATCGACCTGGCGTAGGCGAGGTCCGGGGAGGCGCCGAGGAGATCGTCCTCGTCCGTGTCGGTGTGCCTCGGCATCAGCCTGCCGACCTTCAGCTCCAAGAGGACGGCGCACATCGCGAGGAACCACGTGACCTCCTCGAGGTCCCAGTGGTCGGCGTCTTTCGCGTAGGCGAGGAAGCCGTCGGTCACGGCCGCGACCGACACGTCGCACACATCGACCTTCTGTTCCAGGATCAGCTCGGCCAACAGCCGGAACGGCCCGGTGAACGCGGGCAGTTCGACCGCGAACGCACCGGCCCCCTCTTCCGTCACGGTCGTGAGAACCCCATCGCGTCGCGCACGGCATCCATCGTCTCCCGCACCACGGGTCCGACGCGCTCCCTCCCCTCGCCCAGGACCTTCCACACCAACCCCGGCTCCGAGGCCAGCTCGAGCCGTCGTTCCCGGATCGGCCGGAGCTCCTCGATCAGGCGATCGGCGAGATTCGTCTTGCAGTCCACGCAGCCGAGCTCCCCGGAGCGGCAGTGGTCGCGCGTCCAATCGACGATGTCGGGTGAGAACCGAGTGTGCAGGGCATAGATCGGGCAGATCTCCGGCCGGCCCGGGTCGCCGAGGCGTACTTTCTGCGGGTCGGTGATGAACGACCGGACCTTCGCTCTGATCGTGTCGGGGTCGTCGACCAGGCCGATCGCGTTGTCGAGCGACTTGGACATCTTCCGGCCGTCCGATCCCGGCACGAGCGGGAAGTCCGACAACAGCGGCTGGGGCTCGACCAGGATCTCGCCGAAGAGCCGGTTGAATCGCCGCACGATCTCCCGCGAGATCTCGAGGTGGGACACCTGGTCCTCCCCCACCGGCACCAGCTCGCCGCGCACGATCGAGATGTCCACGGTCTGGAGCACCGGGTACCCGAGGAGCCCGAAGTTCGCGACGTCGCGCTCGGCCATGTCGCGCAACCGCTCCTTGTAGGTGGGCACGCGTTCGAGCCAGCCGAGGGGCGCGATCATCCCGAGGAGCAGCGCCATCTCCGCGACCTCGGGGAGGTCCGACTGCAGATAGAGCGTCGAACGCTCGGGATCGATGCCGCACGCGAGCAGATCGAGCACGATCGCTTCGACCAGCGACCCGAGCTCCGCGGTGCGGTCGTAGTGCGTCGTGAGCATGTGCCAGTTCGCGACGAAGTAGAAGCACTCGTATCCCTCGTCTTGGAGTCGAACCGCGTTCCCCACGTTGCCCGCCCAGTGGCCGACGTGGAGATCGCCGGTGGGGCGGAAGCCGGTCAGGACGCGGCCGCGGTGGGGCTCCACGCCCTCCGATCCGGGCGCATCGTCGGACGGGGAGGAAGAGGTCACGATGCGGCCGATGATACCGGTCCCGCCTCCCGCGGCCGGGAACGCGCGACTCAGAAGCGGAAGAGGCCCGAGCAGTCCACGCCGGAGAGGGCGTCGCATACCGCGCCGGCAAGGAGCCTGGCGACGCCGAGGAGGAACGTGAACAGGAACAACACCACGAGGACGATCAGCGCGAGGTACCGGTCCGCGTTCCGGAACACCTCGCGCGCGTGTGGGGGAAGCAGCAGCGCCAGCAGCCGGCCGCCGTCGAGGCCAGGGATCGGCAGGAGATGGAACACCATGAGCGAGACGTTCGTGAACACGAACGTCAGGAAGGCGAGCCCCACCTGACCCCCGACGCCGGCACGGATCACGATCCCCCCGAGCACGGCCAGCGCGAGCGACGCGACCGGACCCGCGAGCGAGACGAGGACGACGTCACGGGGGTGACGCCTCAGGTAGTTCGTGTCGATCGGTGCCGGTTTCGCGTACGCCGCCGGCATCATGAACGCCTGCACGGTCCAGAGCAGCGCCACCATCGCGCCGATGAAGCCGCTCCCGAACGGGTCGAACCACGGCTTCGGTCGGAGCGTGATCCGGCCCCACAGCCGCGGGGTGGGGTCGCCGAGCGCCGCGGCCGCCCGGGCGCGCGCGTACTCGCGGAGCGTCATCCCGATGAACAGGGAGACGAGCATGTAGGCTGCGAGTCGGAGCCCGAGCGCCGTGAAGTTCCCCATCCTTCACATCCAGACGTAGATGAGCGGCGGGGGCGCGACGGCACCATCGGTGATGTCTATCGCGGCGAGGACACGACGTCCGGCCTCCGCCGCGGCGTCGCGATCTCGCGCGTGCACCTCCCCGATGGGCGTCCCGGCCTCCAGCCGGTCGCCGATCTTCGGATGCACCACGATACCGACGGCGGGATCGATGCGGTCACCTTTGCGCCGCCGACCGGCTCCCAGCCCGACGCTCGCGAGCCCGATCGCCTCCGCGTCGACGGCCGCGAGGACACCGGTACGGTCCGCGAGCAGCGGCTCGCGCACGGGAGCGGCCGGGAGCACGCCGGCCGGGTCGTCCACGACGTGAGGATCTCCCCCCTGCGCTTCGATCATCCGACGGAACCGCTCGAGCGCGTCGCCCGAGCCGATCGCACCGTCCGCCTGCGCGAGGGCCTCCTCATGGCCGATCCCACCACGCGTGTGCTCCAAGGCCCGGGCGGCGAAGAGCAGCGCCGCTTCGCGGAGACGACCCCCCGAGTCCCCGCGGAGCACGGCCACGGTCTCCGCGATGTCCAGGGCGTTCCCGACCGCGTCGCCGAGCGGCTGGGACATGTCCGTCACCGCGGCGCTCGCGGCTCGGCCCCAGCCGGCGGCGAGCGCGAGGCATCGCTCCGCGAGCGCCCGCGCGTCCTCGAGGGTCTTCATGAAGGCGCCCGAGCCGGTCTTCACGTCCAGGAGGATCAGGTCCGTCTCCACCGCCAACTTCTTGGACATCACGCTGGCAGCGATCAGCGGGATCGACGGGACCGTCGCCGTGGCGTCGCGCAACGCGTAGAGAGCGCCGTCGGCCGGCACGAGTGTGGGTGACTGCGCGGCCACCGCGCATCCCACGTCCTCCACCTGCTGCCGGATGTCCTCGGGCGACAGATCCGTCCGCACACCGGGGATCGACTCGAGCTTGTCGAGCGTGCCGCCCGTGTGTCCGAGTCCCCGGCCCGAGAGCTTCGCCACGCAGAGCCCCAAGGCCGCGGCCAGCGGGGCGAACACGAGTGTGACGCCGTCGGCGACCCCGCCGGTGGAATGCTTGTCCACGGTCGGAAGGTCCGATCCGGAGGGGGCAGGGAACCGAAGGGTCTCGCCCGAGTCCACCAGCGCGGTCGTGAGCGCAAGGGTCTCCTCGTCATCGAGACCGCGAAGCACGCACGCCATGAGGAACGCTGCCGCCAGCGCGTCGGATACGTCTCCCGCGGTGTATCCCTCGATGAAGGCACGGACGTCAGCGGGAGGGATCGACCTGCCGTCCCGCTTCGCAGCGACGATGTCGCGCGGATCGTTCACGGTCGACGACCGATCCAGGCCGACCTCTGCTTCCAGTCGGCATCGACTTCGACTGAAGGGTGCGTCACGCTCGACGACTGATGGGAACCCTCGATGGCGGGAACCGTGGATGTCGACATCAGCTCGACCCCTCGATCCCCAGGAGGTCAACGAAACTCTCTCCCTCGAGTCCCGTACCGTCTGCCCCGAGCAGGTCCGCCACCGTCTGTCCAAGATCGGAGAACGAATCCCTCGTGCCGAGATCGACCGGTCCGCCCCGGAGTCCGGCGGCCAGGAGGGGGGTCCGCTCGCGCGAATGATCGGTCGGCGGCGTGGTGGGGTCGCATCCGTGGTCCCCGGTGAGCAAGAGCACACCCCCGTCGAGGGCGGCGATCAGCTCCGGGATCCTCCTGTCGAACGCCTCGATGCACGCCGCGTAGCCGTCCGCGTCGTTGCGGTGTCCGTACTTGGAGTCGAAGTCCACGAGGTTCGTGAAGACCAACGCAGGCGCGGGCCTGCGAAGGTACTCGAGCGTGAGATCCACCCCGTGGTCGTTGGAGTCCGAGTACCTCCCCTCCGTGATCCCCTGGCCCGAGAAGATGTCTTGGATCTTGCCCACGCCGAGGACGGCGACCCCCGCCTCCTGCAGCCGGTCGAGCACCGTCGGGCCGGGCGGCGGAACGGAGAAGTCGCGTCGCTCGGGGCTCCGCACGAAGGCGCCGGGGCGGCCCTCGAACGGCCGCGCGATCACCCGTCCGACGTTGTGCGGTCCGACGAGCAGGCGGCGCGCCGCTCGTGACCATTCGTAGAGCAGCGGCAGATCGACCACCGACTTGTGCGTCGCGATCTGGAACACGGAGTCCCCCGACGTGTAGACGATCGGGCCGCCCGTCCGGAGGTGTTCCTCCCCGAGCTCGGCGATGATCTCCGTCCCCGACGCGGCGCGGTTCCCGAGCACGGTCCTGCCGATCTCCCGCTCGAACGGCTCGATGAGATCCGGGGGGAACCCGTCCGGATACAACGGGAACGGCTCGTCGAGCCGGATCCCCATCATCTCCCAGTGGCCGGTGGTGGTGTCCTTGCCGGCGGAGCGCTCGGTCGCGCGACCGTGAGCGGTTCCGGGCGCCGCCGCGGCGGCGGCGACGCCGCGGATCGTCGTCAGGGATCCGAGTCCGAGCGATGCGAGGTTCGGGGCACGGATCCCGCCCACCACGTCGGCGGTGTTCGCGAGCGTGTCCGACCCGTCGTCCCCGTAGGCCGCCGCGTCCGGTGCGTCGCCGACGCCCCACGAGTCGCACACCACGACCAGTACGCGTGGCACGAGCGCGCCGGTCACCGGCCCTCCGCTTGCTTGCAATCGATCCCCAGCACCGCCCAGGGCAGGGCCTCGAGCCGCTCCGGTGCGATCGGCCGGCCACAACGCTCACAGATCCCATAGGTGCCGGCCTCCATCTTCGACAGGGCTCGCTCCACGTCTGACAGGTTCGACCGTAGCGCGCGGACGACCGCGATCACCTGCGAGCGCTCGCCGGTGCTGTGCCCTCGGTCGGCGAAGCCCGCGTCGGCAACGAACGCGACGTCGTCCGAGTCCGGGTCGGCACCCTGGGACTCCATCTCGGCTCGGAGGAACGCTCGATGGCGCACGAGCTCCTCTCGGAGACGCGCCAGCGCCGCCTCGTCGAGCGCGTCGTCCGCCATCACGCCCGAACGCGCCGGCGGGCGCGAGGATGGGACTCCTCGTAGACCTCCCGGAGATGCCGGGCGGTCACGAGCGTGTAGATCTGCGTCGTCGCCACGCTCGCGTGGCCGAGGAGCTCCTGGACCACACGGACGTCCGCGCCACCTTCGAGGAGGTGGGTCGCGAAGGAGTGTCGGAGGGTGTGCAGCGTGACCCGGCGATCGATCCCGGCGACCCGTACGTACCGGCCGAGGAGGCGGGCACAGCTCTGACGCGACAGGCGGCCGCCCCGCGCGTTGAGGAACAGCGCGCCTCGGCTGACCCCGGTCGCCAGCGCGGGGCGGCCGCGCGTGAGGTAGGCGCCCACGGCTTCGTGCGCGAACGAGCCGAGCGGCACCTCGCGCTCCTTCCCCCCCTTGCCGAGCACGCGCAGGCTCCCCTCTTCCAGGTCGAGGTCGTCGACGTCCATGCCCGTCAGCTCGGAGATCCGCAATCCCGAGCCGTACAGCAACTCGAGGATCGCCCGGTCACGGACGCCGGTGGGCGAGCTCTCCTCCGGCGCCTCGAGGAGTCGCCGGACGTCGTCCACAGGGAGCGGGCGCGGCAGGGATCGAGGCAGACGGGGCTGCGCGACACCCGCGGCGGGATCCCGCTCCGTCACGCCCTCCCGCAACAGGAACCGGTGGAAGGACCGAACCGCGGAGAGCGTCCGAGCGACAGAGGTTGCGCGGTAGGGCGCGGCCTCCGGACCATGCGTCGACGCCGAGAGCGACGCCACGAACGACCTGATCGTGCGCTCGTCCACTTCGCGGAGGCTGCGCACGTCGCGATGCTCGAGGAAGCGGACGTACCGACGCAGGTCGCGTCGGTACGCCTCCAGCGTGTTCTCGGAGAGCCCTCGCTCCACCGTGAGGTGGTCGAGGTAGCGCTCCGCTTCCATCCCGAGCCCGCTCGCCACGGCCGTCCTCCCTCACCCGGACCCTTCGATCAGGTTCCCGAGCGGAACGTAGGGCACCGCGTGTGCTTCCGCGACACCTTCGTTCGTGACCGAGCCCCCCAGGACGTTCACGCCGCCCGCGAGGACCGGGTCCGATCGGACCGCCTCCTCGAGACCCTTCTCCGCGATCGCCAACGCGTACGGCAGCGTCACGTTCGTGAGCGCGTAGGTCGACGTGTTGGGGACCGCGCCGGGCATGTTGCCGACGCAGTAGTGCACGACGCCGTCGACGACATAGGTGGGATCGGAATGGGTCGTCATGCGGGACGTGGCGACGCAGCCCCCCTGGTCGATCGCGATGTCGACGATCACCGACCCTGGCCGCATCGAGGCCACCATCTCCTCCGACACGATCACCGGCGCTTTCGCTCCCGGGAGCAGGACGCTCCCGATCACGGCGTCGGCCTCACGGACCCGCTGTTCGAGCGTGAGCCGGTCCGACATCAGCGTGACGATCCTGCCGCGGTAGATCTGGTCGACGAACCGGAGCTTGTCCAGGTTCTTGTCGACCACGATCACCTCGGCCTCCATCCCCGCGGCGATCCCGGCGGCGTTCGCGCCGGCCATCCCGGCACCCAGAACGAGCACGCGGGCGGGCCGCACCCCCGACACCCCGCCCATCAGGACGCCGCGCCCGCCGGCCTCCTTCTCGAGGAACCGAGCCGCCACGTGCGGCGCCATCCTCCCCGCGATCTCGCTCATCGGGGCGAGGAGCGGCAGGCGCCCGTCGCCCAGCTGGACCGTCTCGTAGGCGACGGCATCCACCTTCCGACGGATCAGCTCCTGGGTGAGTTCGGGGTTCGCGGCGAGGTGGAGGTAGGTGAAGAGGATCTGCCCTTCCCGCATCAGCGCGAACTCGGAGGCGATCGGTTCCTTGACCTTCAGGATCATGTCGGCGCCTCGCCACACGTCCTCGGCGGAGGACACGAACTGCGCCCCCGACCGCTTGTAGCGCTCCTCGGAGAGGCTCGAGCCTAGCCCCGCTCCCTCCTCGATCAGGACCGTCTGTCCGGCGTCCACCAGCTCGCGGACTCCCTCGGGGGTCGCCGCGATGCGGTACTCGTTGTCCTTCACCTCTTTGGGGATGCCGACGATCAACGCCTGCCCCTTCCGACTCGGTCAGAGCCTACCCCGCGGCCATCCGGGCGTCGGCGAGGAGCAGCGCGAGCACGGTCTTCGCGTCGTCGATCCGACCGGCGCGGGCGTCGTCCACCGCTCCGTCGAACGACCGCCGGATCACCTCGATGCCCTCTTCCGGCGCGCGTTCGGGATCGCCCCCCGTCCGAGCCACGAACAGATGCACCAGCTCGCTCGAGGATCCCGGGGACAGGTGCAACGCCACGAGCGGCTCGAGCGACGTGTGGCGGAACCCGGTCTCTTCGAACAGCTCGCGGGTGGCGCAACTGGGCGCGTCCTCGCCCTCCACATCGAGAAGCCCGGCCGGTATCTCCTCGATCAGACTCCGAGCACCGGCGCGGAACTGACGGATCAACAGGACGTCCCCGTCCGGTGTGATCGGGAGGACCGCCGCCGCGTCCTTGGGTTTGAACACCTCCCAGGTTCCCGCGTCGGGCCATTCCTCCTCGTCCACCTGGACCCATCGTCCTCGGAAGAGGACGGACGACCGGACGGGCTCGAGCACGCGCTAGCCGACGGCGATCCGGCGCCGCCCGGATCTCTCCACCGCCCGAGACTTCGCCGCACCGACGAACTCGCGGAACATCGGGTGGGGGCGCGTCGGCCTCGACCGGAGCTCCGGGTGGAACTGGCCGGCGATGAAGAACGGGTGGTCCGACAGCTCGACGATCTCGGCCAGGCGGCCCTTCTGCGACGTCCCGCTGATCGTCATCCCGTGCTCGCGGAGGACGTCGAGGTACGCGGGGTTCACCTCCCACCGGTGTCGGTGCCGCTCCTCCACGACCTCCTGGCCGTAGCAGCGAGCGGCGAGGGTGTCGGGTTCGAGGTAGCAGGGCTGGGCGCCCAGCCGCATCGAGGCACCGAGGTCGGTCACGTTCTTCTGCTCCGGCAGCAGATCGATCACGGGGTCCGGCGTGCCGGGCGCGAACTCCGACGAGTTGGCGTCCGCGAGTCCGCAGACGTGACGCGCGAACTCGATCACCGCGCACTGGAGCCCGAGGCAGATCCCGAGGAACGGGACGCCACGCTCTCGAGCGAACCGGACGGCGTCGACCTTGCCCTCCACGCCGCGGATCCCGAAGCCGCCGGGGATCAGGACGCCGTCGACGCCGTCGAGCGCCTGCTCGGTGGCATCACCTCCCAGGTCGTCGGACGCGATCCAATCGATGCGCACGTCCACGCCGTGATGGATCCCGCCGTGGTTGAGGGCCTCCATCACCGACAGATAGGCATCGCGGAGGTTCACGTACTTGCCGACGACGGCGATCCGAACGGGATCGGTCGCGGCGCGCACCTTCGCGACGAGGTCCTGCCATTCGGAGAGGTCGGGCTCGCCGTCGATCCCGAGATGCTTGGCGAGCTCCGCGTCCAGGCCCTCCTGATGCAGGGTGAGCGGGACCTCGTAGATCGACCTCGCGTCCGGCGCGCTGATCACTCCGCTGATCGGCACGTCACACAGGAGCGAGATCTTCTCCTTCAGGTTGCGCCCGATCGGCCGATCGCTCCGGCAGACGATCGCGTCGGGCTGGAGACCCAGGGACCGCAGCTCCTTCACGGAGTGCTGGGTGGGCTTGGTCTTGATCTCGCCCGACGGTCCGATGTACGGCATCAGCGAGACGTGCACGAACGCGCAGCGGTCGCGACCGATCTCGTTGCGGAGCTGACGGACCGCCTCGAGGAACGGGAGGGATTCGATGTCGCCGACCGTGCCGCCGATCTCCACGATCTGGATGTCGGCCTGCTCGGTCTCCGCGAGAGCGCGGATACGCTCCTTGATCTCGTCGGTGATGTGCGGGATCACCTGGACCGTCTTCCCGAGGTAGTCGCCGCGTCGCTCCTTGGCCAGGACGCTCGAATACACGGCTCCGGTGGTGAAGTTCGACCCACGATGGAGGTCCTGGTCGAGGAACCGCTCGTAGTGGCCGAGGTCGAGGTCGGTCTCGGCACCGTCGTCGAGCACGAACACCTCGCCGTGCTCGAACGGGTTCATCGTGCCCGGATCGACGTTGATGTACGGGTCCAGCTTCTGGACGAGCACCTTCTGACCACGGGCTTTGAAGAGGCGGCCGAGGGAGGCGGTGGTGATGCCCTTGCCGAGTCCTGAAGCGACTCCGCCCGTGACGAAGATGAACCTCGTCTCATCGACCACGGGAAGCGACTCTAACAGACCGGACCGACGAGACCGCCCGTTCCGCTCACGAAGTTGCCTCCGGCAGCCGTCCGAGGCGATCGAACCATCGGAGCGGAGGGACCGCCTCGACCGTCCTCGTGAACGTGATCGTCTCGGCGAGCACGTTGAGCCCGATGACGACCAGGGCGGCCGGCAGCAGCCAGATCTCGGGGAGCCGTCGTACGATCTCCGCTCCGGCGAGGAAGCCGATGAGGTTCGCGCCCGAGTCGCCGAGCATCCCGCGCTCGCGCAGGTCGGGAGCCAGGACCGCGCACGCGGCGCCGGTGCACACGAGGAGGAACGCCTTCAGATCGACGACGAGGAGCACGACCGCCACGACGAGGAACCCTTTGAGCGCCCGACCGGGGGCCACGTCGAGTCCGTTCCAGACGTTCGTGCAGCCGGCGATCGCGATCAGCGCGAGGAGGTTCGCCCACAGGTGCTCTCGCGGGGTCCACGCCACGGTGATCGCCGCGGCGAGGACGGCAGCCGCGAGCTTCACGCTCCCGGTGGTGAGTCGCCCCGAGAGGAGGGCGCGCAGGTGCCCGCGGAGGCCGCGATCCGCCCCCCCGAAGCCGTCGTCCACGACGCCCGCCAGGAACACGATCGCCGCGCCGAGGAACTCGCCGGCCTGGGAATCCCGCACCCCGTCGGCGTCGATCTGCCGGACGACCACGAGCGCGATCCCCGCCGTCCCCATCGCGACCGCCCAGCCCAGCGTGGCGGGGATCGCGCGGCCGCGGCGGTTCTCCTTCCACCAGCGTGCGCCCGCTCTGCGGGCTCCCAGCCAACCGATCCAGGCGAGCGCCAGGCCTCCTGCGAACCACGCGACCACCCCCGCCGGCTCGATCAGGGCCTCCGACGCCGAGGAAGTCCCGGCACGGCTCGCGAGACGACCGCTCCGGCGATGTCCACCCCTTGGCGCGCGCGGTGCGCGAACCCACGGGGGCCGCGCCCTGTCGGACGATGGGTCAATCCCTCCAGGGGGATCTCGACCACCCGCAGGCCGGAGCGAACCGCGTCGATCGTCATCCCCACCTCGAGGCCGAACCCGGGAGCGAGCGGGCGTACGGCGGCCAGGGCGTAGGCGGTGAGCGCGCGCTGCCCCGACAACGGCGCTCGCGTCTCCCACCCGCAGAGGGCGCGGATCGATCGGGCGGCGAATCGCTTCACGATCCCGAACCCTCCCCCGGCGAGCTTCGGGAAGACGGCGATCGCGATATCGGCCCGGCCCTCTCTGACCGCGCCGAGCAGTGGACCGAGGAGCGCCGCGCTCTCGGCGAGATCGGCGTCGGCGAGCAGCCATACGGCCGACGCCGGGAGACGACCCAGGGCCTCCTCGATCGCACGGCCCTTCCCGAGTCGATGGGACGTCCGCAGGACGGTGGCGCCGGCGAGGAGCGCTGCCGAGCTCGTCGCGTCGGTGGAGCCGTCATCCACCACGATGACCTCGTCGACCAGAGCGTGGAGCGCGGAGACGGTGCTGGCGACCCGCTCCG
This sequence comes from uncultured Actinomycetota bacterium, assembly GCA_963702405.1. Lineage (GTDB taxonomy): Bacteria > Actinomycetota > UBA4738 > UBA4738 > HRBIN12 > JAJNBA01. Next base: position 24,115 of record CAVPCM010000011.1, on the reverse strand, counting down.
ATTCCTCGTGCGCGGCCACGAGCGCCACGACCTGACGCTCCATCAGGCTCGACAGGATGGCGGCGGCTCGTCGGCGCCGGGAACAACCATCATCGCGTCGCCCCCGAACCCGTAGTCCCCGCCGGGCCGGAACGCGGGATCGTCGTCGGCGAGGAGCTGCTCGATCCCCATGACCATCGTGATGCCGCCGATCCCCTCCAGATCCAGGTCATCGACCGTGACCGACGCGCAATCGGGGATCCCAGGTGCCTCCCGGATCGCCGAGACCAGCCCGAAGGGGTCGTCGGTCGGGCCGACGCCCGACGTCGGGGCACCCAGCTGGACAAGGCGTTCGAAGAATGGGACGAGGAGCGTCTGAGGAGAGTCGCGATCCGGCAGAGAGCGACCGCCCGCGGCGACCACCACGAGTTGTCCGGCACCGCCGATACCCGGAAGAGCGTCCTCGTCGAGGTCTCGATCGGCCGTGATGAGCCCGGCGGCGAGGAGCGCGCCCAGCACGTCCGTGTCTCCGTCCGGTCCCACGGCAAGCCGGACGGCCAGCGCGTCCGCGATCCGGGCCTCGAGCGAGTCGGGGTCCGTCCCGGTGACGCCGAGGATCCCCTCGATCGCCGACACCGTGTCCTCGTCCGGCACATCGGTGAGCCGCCGATCCAGCGTGAGCGTGGCGAGGACGTCGACCCCTGCCGCGGTGAGTTCGTCGACGGCGATCTGGGCCGGGCCATCGACCCCCTCCACCGTGACCACCACCCCTTCCTCGCCGGTGAGCACACCGTCGCGGAGGGTCGACCCCAGGCCATCGGCGAATCGCTGTTGGAGCGCCACCGTATCCAGCGCAGCGTCCCGCTCCCGGATCGCCTCGTCGTAGTTCAGCTGCAGGTCGCGAGCGAACCGATCGCCAACGACCGATGTCCCCGCCAGGATCCCGAGCCCGAACGCGAGGATCACCGCCACGATCGAGACCACGTGGTAGCGCCAGGAGATCACAGGATCGCCTGCAGCAGGTCCACGAAGTCGTCCAGCGTCTGATCCACGTAGAGACGGAGACCGCGTGAGGCGACGAGCATCAGGCCGAACGTGATGAGCACGGCACCGACCAAGATCACCACGTCCCGGACCCGCGCACGGCTCGGGTACAGGCGGGCCACGCCTTTCGCGTCCATCAGGATCTCTCCCACACGCAACCGGACGAGGAACGTCGAGGACATCCCTCGGCGGCCCTTGTCCAGGAACTCCCGGAGGTTCCCATGCGTGCCCACGGCAACGATCAGCTCCGCCCGCTGCTCGTGCGCGAGGAGGAACGCGACGTCCTCGCTCGTGCCCGCCGAGCGCACCTCGAGGTACGGGATCCCGAGCCGCTCCAGGCGGGCTCGCCCGGGCGCACGGCCGTCGGGGTAGGCATGCAGGACGATCTCCGTCGAAGCCCGTCGCGAGCGGCGGATCAGATCGAGCCCTCGGTCCGAGATGCTGTCCATGTCGCCGATCACGATGTCCGGCACATGGCCCGCGTCGAGCAGCGCATCGGCGCCACCGTCCACGCCCACGAGGACGGGGCGGACGTCCCGGATGTAGGAACGCAGCGCGGCCAGGTCCTCCCGGTAGCTGGTGCCCCGGACCACGACGAGGACGTGTCGCCCGGCGAGCGAGTGGCTGAGCTCCGGGAGGCCGGCGCCACCGAACAGCAGGTCGCGCTCCTCGCGCATGTATTCCAGGGTGTTCCGCGCGAATCCCTCGAACCGGTCGTCGAGAGCTTCCCGAGCCGACTCCATCGCCTCCAGGATCGACCCTCGGTCCTGTCTGATCCCGACGCCGACGAGTCGATCCCCGGAGAAGACACGGTCGTGTTCGAGGCGCACCGGATCGCCCTCGCGGATCTTCTCGAGCACCAGCGTGCCGACCCGATCGACGAGAGGCACGCCGGCGTCCTCCAAGATCATCGGCCCGAGGTTGGGATACCGGCCGCTGATCGAGGGCGCGGCGTTGACCACGGCGGCCACCCCGACCCGGACGAGCGCCTCCGCCGCGACCCGGTCGAGGTCCTCGTGATCGATCACGGCCACGTCCCCGGGCTCGATCCGGGTGACGAGCTCCTTCGTTCGACGATCGATCCTCGCCCTTCCCCCCGCTGGGTGACGGGTGCGGGCCGCACGACGCCGAAGCAGCTTGGAAGCCAGTGGTCCCTTCCCCGGCCCGGGACCGTCCCCGGCCGTCCCTCGGATGGGTTCGAGGGTAGCCGAGACCGAGCCTCAGGTGACGGCGCCCGCCCTGCCGAGGGACGCGGATCCCTCGCGGAGGCGTTCGGCCTCGGCCAGGAGCTCCTCCGCGTGGGTCACGGCGCTCTCGCTGCCCGCGAGACCGGCGAGCATCCGCGAGAGCTCCTCGGTCCGGCTCGGCCCGTCCAGCATCTCGACCGATGCTGTGCCCTGTTCCTTGGTGACACGCAGGTGACGGTCGGCGAAGCACGCGATCTGCGGCAAGTGGGTCACCACCAGCACCTGGCGACCCGCGGCGAGACGGGCTAGGCGACGGCCGACGGCGAGGCCGGCCTGCCCCCCGATCCCGGCGTCGACCTCGTCGAAGACCAGCGTGCCGACCTCGTCGAGATCGGCGAGCACGCTCCGGCACGCCAGCAGCGCGCGGGAGAGCTCGCCGCCCGACGCAGCCTTGGCGAGCGGGCGCGCGGGTTGACCCGGGGATGCCGAGAACCACAGCTCGGCGCGTTCGGCCCCACCGGGACCGGGTTCGTCGAGCGGGAGGAGCCGGGCCTCGAAGACGGCGCCCGGCATCCCGAGCTCCTCGAGCTCCGAGCGCACCGCGTCGGCGAGCGCGGGCGCGGCCCGGGTGCGCCCCGCGGTCACGATGGCCGCACGATCCCGAGCGGTCGCGGACGCGACCTCCATCTCCCGCTCCAGCTCCGCGAGCCGATCGTCGGCGCCGGCGAGGGTCCGCAGCTGCTCCGCGGACTCGGCCAGGAACGCGACGACGTCCGCATCGGTGGGGCCGTACTTGCGCTGCAGCTGCTTGAGCGCCGCGACGCGATCCCGAACGGCCTCCAACCGCTCGGGGTCGGGCAGGAGGACTTCCCCGTACGCGCGGACGTCCCGGGCGAGCTCCGCGATCTCGGAGGCGATCCCCCGAGCCCGATCCGCCACCTCGCGCGCCGAAGGGTCGACCTCCGCGGCGCTCGCCAACAGCGACGCGAGGGATGCGGCGTCGTCGGCGATCCCATCCTCACCGGTCAGAGCGTGCTCCGCCGCGGACGCTTGTTCCATCAGGCGCTCGACGTGCGCCAGCCGTCCTTCCTCGGCGGTGAGCTCCTCGGTCTCGCCGTCCCGTGGGCCGACGGTCTCGATCTCGTGCACCTGATAGGCGAGGAGATCGAGCTCTCGCTCACGGTCCCGTGCCGCCTCACGCAGGGCGCCGAGCTCGGTGGCGACGCTCCGCAACCGCTCGTACGCCTCGCGATAGGTGCCGAGCGCCACCACGTGCGCGTCTCCCGCGTACCGATCCAGGAAGCCGGTCTGGACGGCCGGCGCCAGCAGGCGCTGCGTCTGACCCTGCCCGTGGTGCTCGACGAGCCCGGCGCCGAGCTCGGCGAGCGCCGACGCCGTCGCGAGCTGACCTCCGATCCGGGCCGTCGATCTGCCGTCCCGGGCGATCGACCGCGCCAGGATCACCTCACCGTCCTCCGCCCAGTCGCCGGCACCGTCGATCGCGTCGAACCGCGCCTGGACCCGGGCAGCCTGCGCATCCTCCCGGACGAGTGCGGACGAGCCTCGCTCGCCCAAGGCCAGCAGCAGCCCCACCGTCACCATCGTCTTGCCGGCCCCGGTCTCCCCGGTGAGGACGTTCAGTCCCGGCGCGAGCTCGAGCTCGAGGTCGGCGATCACCCCGAGGCCGCTGATGTGGAGCTCGCGCAGCACGGCCGGGATGCTAACGGCCTCCCCCGACATCGGGTGCCCTTCTCGTTCCGGGCGGATCGCCCGGGAGGTCGAACTTGTCCCGGACCCGGGAGAGGAAGCCGGGAGCGTCGTCCTTCGACACGAGGCGCGCGGGGCTCGGCGCGGCCAGGATCCGGATCCTCGATCCGACCGGGAGCTCGATCCCCTCCCGTCCGTCGGCGGACAGGACGCCGGGTTCGTCCCCCACCACCTCCAGGACCACGACCTGTCCGGCGCCGAGCACGAACGATCGATCGAACACCATGTGCGCGGCGATCGGCGTCACCACCAGGCAGGGGACGCCGGGGCTGACGATCGGCCCGCGAGCCGAGAACGAGTACGCGGTCGAGCCCGTGGGGGTCGCGACGATCACCCCGTCGGCCGAGAACGTGGTGACGTACTCGTCGCCCACGTGCACCGCGAGCCGTACGAGGCGATGGCGCGTCCATTTCTCGACCATGATCTCGTTCATCGCCCATTGGGTGGGGAACGGGTTCCCGTCCGCGGGCTCGGCCATCACCGCGAGCCGCTCCTCCACACGGGCCCGCCCGTCGAGGGCGGCGCGGATCAGCACCATCGCGTCGGGCCCCGGCTCGATCTCCGTCAGGAAGCCGAGCCGGCCCACCTTGACGCCGAGGACCGGGCAATCCGCCTCTGCCGCGACCCGCGCGGCTCGGAGGAACGTCCCGTCACCTCCCACGGAAACCACCAGGTCCGGTCGCTCTTCGCGCACGTCGTCCGGACCGCGAGCGATCCGGGTCTCCACGGACTCCGCCTGCAGGTCGCGCCGGAGCGTCTCGGCGGTCTCAACCGCCGAAGCGCGACCTTCGTGGACGACGAAGGCGACGACGCTCACGCGTTCGTCAGCTCCCGGGCAGCGCCGATGGCGGCGTCCACGCCGAGGTGAGCCCGTGGGCCGCCGATCGTGGCGCGCAGGAGGAACTCGACGTTGCCGGCAGGGCCCGTGATCGGTGACGGGATCACTCCGGCTGCGGGTGCCCCGGCCTCCGCGGTCGCATCGGCCACCACGCCGATCGCGCGACGCCAGACGTCGGGATCAGTGACCACTCCTCCGGCTCCCACCTCCGCCCGAGGCGCCTCGAACTGCGGCTTGACCAGGAGGACGAGGTCCGCCCCCCGCTCCGCCACGTCGACCAGCCGCCGCACCACGGTGCGGAGCGAGGTGAACGCGAGGTCGGCCGTCACGAGCGAGGCCAGGTACGGGAGCACGTCCCGGTCGAGCTCTCGAACGTTCATCCGATCGAGCACCGTCACACGCGGATCCGTCCGGAGCTCCCAGGCGAGCTGTCCGTAGCCGACGTCGACGGCGACGACGTGTCGCGCGCCGCGCTGAAGCAGGCAATCCGTGAAGCCCCCCGTCGATGCGCCCGCATCGAGGCAGTCACGCCCCGAGGGGTCGATCGCGAACGCGTCGAGGGCCGCGGCCAGCTTCGCCCCACCGCGAGAGACGAAGGGGCGCGAAGGCCCCCGCAGGACGAGCGCCTCGTCGGCACCCACGAGTGTCGTGCTCTTGGTGGCGGGCGCGCCTCGCACCGTCACCTGTCCGGTCCGGACCGCCTCCTGTGCCTCCGCCCGGCTGGGTGCCAGGCCCCGCCGCACGAGCTCGAGGTCGAGGGGGCGCCGACCCACGCGTCCGTCAGGATGAGGCCGACGACCCGGCGGTCGACGACGGCGCTCCGGACCCCGACGCCCGCTTCGCGGCAGTCTTCTTCCGGGCGGCCGTCTTCTTCCGACCGGACGCGGTCATCCCGGCGCGCCGCTCAAGATCGCGCACCCGCTTGCGGAGTGCATCGAGATCGTCCTGCGTCGCCGCGCCCATCGACTTGATCTGCGAGGTGACTTCTTTCCGGACCGCGTCCCGGAGGCGCTGTTGCACGCGGAGCAGGTCGCCGGCTGTCTTCGAGACCTGGTCCTTCGCGGCGCCAGGCTCCAGGTAGCGCTTCGCGAGCTCCTGCGCCTTGGCAGGCGTGAGGCCGATCATCGATTCGAGCGCTTTCCTGACGTCGTCGAGCACCATGGGATCTGTCCTTCCGTTCGCTGTCGTGGACGCAGGATACCCCGCGCCACCTGGGCGAGGACCGCTCACACCAGGTCGACCACGCTGTCCACGACGAACGTGGGCTTCCAGTCGGATCGCCCCGACATCCTCGCGTCGGGTCGAGCCCGTGAGCACGAGCACCGAGTCCCAGCCGAGTCGTGCCGCGCCCGCGACGTCGGTATCCAGGCGGTCGCCCACGACGAGCGGGCGTCCCCCACCCGCCGCGTCGAGCGCGAGCTCCAGCAGGGGTGCCTCCGGCTTGCCGATCAGCTCCGCCGTCGCGCCGGTGGTCGTCTCGATCGCCGCGACGAGGGCGCCGGCACCGGGCCACGCCTCACCGCTTGGGGCAGGGAAGGACGCATCGGCGTTCGACGCGATCAGCGGGACCCCGCGCGCCACGAGCACCGACGCGTCCTTCAGCTTCGTGTACGTGACGCCGCGATCGAACCCCACGACGACGACCCCGACGTCCTCGGCCGGTCCGTCCACGACGCTGGATCCCCTCGTCCTGCAGCGCGACGACCAGGCCTCCCTCACCGACCACGAACGCCGACCGCACGCCTCGCTCGCCCAGCGCCGCGGCGGTGGCGAGTGCCGACGTCACCACCTCCCTCGGCTCGGCGTTCACGCCGACCGACGCGAGCCGCTCCGCGACCTCTTCGGGCGTCCGACTGGCGTTGTTCGTGACGAAGGCGACCCGCTTCCCCACGTCGCGGAGGGTCGCGACCGTGTCGGCGGCTCCCGGGATCGGTTCAGGCCACCGATACAGAACGCCGTCCAGATCGAGCAGGATCGCGTCGTACGGATCGGCGAGCACGCGTCAGGCAGACAGCCGCTCGAGCACCCGGACGTAGTCGGGCACGTCGGGCCGAAGGACGACCGCCAGCTTCGCGTGCCCTCGGGCTCGCGAGCGCTGGCCCGTACGCTCGCACGCCAGGGCGAGCGCGAAGTGGGCGTAGTCGTCGGACGGGTCGAGCTGGACCGCCTTCGCGAACTCGCGCCGGGCGCGTGACGCTCGGCCACACGCATAGAGGGCTCGTCCGAGCGCCTCGCGGATCGACGCCTTCTCCGGCTCCAGCAGCTTCGCCTGCGACAACAGCATCACGGCCTGATGGGGATGGCCGCCTGCGAGCATCGACCGACCGCGCGCGTACAGGTCGTACGCCGAGCGTTGCTCGTTGTCCGCGTGCACCGTCACCCGTCCTCCAGCCCCGACCCGACGCGGCGGGAGTCCCCGTCGTGTCAGCTCGACGTTAGCAGCGGGAACGCGCAACGGGGTCGGACGGAGGGTCGCCTCGTCAGGCGGCGGGCTGCTCGAGCTTCTTGATCCCGGTGGCCACCACCTCCGTCAGGCTCCGCGCTCCTGCGCCACTCCGGTAGAACCGTCGAACGAGCTGCCCGTGCACGAGCACGGCGTCTCCCTTGGCGATCCCGTCGACGGTGCGCGCTCCGACCGTGGCGTGCCACGCCGCGACCGGGAGGGGGAGGAGGCGTCGTCCCGCCTCCGGAACGGACAGTCGGAGCTCCGTGACCTCGTCTCCCGACGGCATCCGCCGCTGCACCGGATCCGCGGCGACCGTACCCGCGAGCACGACGACGTTCACCGTCACCATGTCTGCCCCCACTTCGTGCCTCCTTCCGGGGGAACCGCGCCGGGGGACCCGAAGGTATCCTCCGCCACCGACACGGCCTGCGACACTGGTCGGATGGAGCGTCTCTCGCCGGTCGTGTTCCCGGTCGCCGACGGGATCACCGCGATCGACACCTTCATGGGGGGCCGGGCGCGGTACACGGCCGCCTACCTCCTCGAGGCCGACGGAAACGGCCCTGGTCGAAACCGGACCGGGAACGTCGGTCGAACCGGTCACCGAGGCGCTCCACTCGCTCGGCGTGGCCCCCGACGAGCTCGCGCACATCGTGCTCACGCACATCCACCTCGATCACGCGGGTGGGGTCGGTCAGCTCGCGGAGCGCTTCCCGCGCGCCACGGTCTGGGTGCACCAGCGTGGCGCACCGCACCTCGTCGACCCGGCGCGCCTGGTCGCGAGCACCGCGCGCGTCTGGGGGGAAACCGAGATGCGCGAGCTCTTCGGACCGACCGCGCCCGTCGCGAGCGGCCGCGTTCGCCCTCTGGAGGACACGGACACGATCGCCCTCGGCGACCGCGACCTCCTCGTCCTGGAGACACCCGGGCATGCGTCGCACCATGTGGCGCTCGTCGACTCGCGCACCGGGTCGGTGTTCACGGGCGATGCCCTCGGGATCCACGTGCCCGACCTTCCCGTGCTCCGGCCCGCCACACCACCTCCGGAGTTCGACCTCGAGCGGTACGTGGACTCGATCGAGCGGATCCGTCGGGCCGCCCGCTCGGTCCTCCTGTTCGCGCACTTCGGACCGCTCGAGGAGGTGGACGCGACGTGCGACCTCGCGATCCGCCGGGTGCGCGACTGGGCGGGCGTCGTGCAGGAGGGCGTGCGGGAGGGGAACGATCCCGACGAGCTGGTCGCTCGCCTCGAGTCCGCCGCCCTGGCAGACATCGAAACGGGAGCCGAGGCGGCCCTCGACCTGGAGACGCTCGAGGACCGGCTCCGGCTGCTCTCCAGCATCCGGATGAACGCGCAGGGCCTCGCTCGCTACTGGAAGAAGCGCCAGCGACCGAGGAAGCGCAGGAGTCCGACGACGGAAGCTAGCTGACCTCGGCCAGGCGCTCCGCCGCGTCGTACGCGCTCGGGTCGTGCTGCATGATCCGGCGGAACTCCTCCGCGGCCTCCTGCTTCCTGCCGGCCCGCGCGAGGATGTCGCCCTTCACGTACCAAAGACGCAGCGTGTACCCCTCGGATCGGTCGTCCCGGGTCTTCGCCCGGCTCAGGAACGCGAGCGCCTCGGCGAACCGGCCCTGATCGGCCAGGGCCGACGCGGCGACGATCACGGCCTCGGCCTTCGCCTCGTTGGGGACGCCCTTGACCCGGAGGACCTCCTCCGCGAGGGGCACGGCCTCCTTCGGCCGGCCGAGCCCTCGCAGACTGTCGGCGATCAGATGGTTCTGGTCGGTGCGGCCGCTGATCCGCTTGTACGCCTTCAGCTCCGTGAGCGCCTCCTGCCACCTCCCGAGCCCGTACATCGCGAGGCCGAGCACCTCTCGCACCGCGCCGGAGCGGGGCGCGAGAGCCTTCGCTTTCTCGGCCTCGGCGGCCGCGCCCTTCGGATCGTCGCGGTCGAGCAGCTCGATCGCCCGCCCCAGGCGAGACATCGCCTCGCGATCCTTGCCCGGTGGCGCGGTCCGGCGGACCTCGTCCTGGATCGGCCGTGGGAGCGCGGTGATCGGCGTGGCGGCCCGAGGGCCCCCACGCCCCTTCTGATGGAACGCGCCGGACATGCCGCAAGCCTACGGAAACGCGAACGGGCCGCCCTCGCGGGCGGCCCGTTCGTACGAAGTCTCGGCAGCGACCTACTCTCCCACTCCGTCTCCAGAGCAGTACCATCGGCGCTGGAGGGCTTAACTTCCGGGTTCGAGATGGGACCGGGTGTTCCCCCTCCGCCATGGCCACCGAAACAGCCTGTCCCGACCGCCGGATCGCCCCTCGGAGGGGTCGTCGTGCGGTCGAGACGGAAGCGAGGATGCGCCCCGAGCAGAGCTCGGAACACGATAGCGAGCGCGAGCGAGAGTCAAGTCCTCGGCCTATTAGTACGGGTCAGCTCCACACGTTGCCGTGCTTCCACTTCCCGCCTATCAACCTCGTGGTCTGCGAGGGGCCTTACCTGGTCGAGCCAGTGGGAGATCTCATCTCGAGGCGGGCTTCGCACTTAGATGCTTTCAGCGCTTATCCCTTCCGAACGTGGCCAACCAGCCATGCCGCTGGCGCGACAACTGGCACACCAGAGGTTCGTCCACCCCGGTCCTCTCGTACTAGGGGTAGCTCCTCTCAAATCTCCTGCGCCCACAGCGGATAGGGACCGAACTGTCTCGCGACGTTCTAAACCCAGCTCGCGTGCCTCTTTAACGGGCGAACAGCCCGACCCTTGGGACCTGCTCCAGCCCCAGGATGAGACGAGCCGACATCGAGGTGCCAAACCCTGCCGTCGATATGGACTCTTGGGCAGGATCAGCCTGTTATCCCCGGCGTACCTTTTAGCCGTTGAGCGACGACCCTTCCACATGGAGTCGTCGGATCACTAGGCCCTGCTTTCGCACCTGCTCGACCCGTCGGTCTCGCAGTCAAGCTCCCTTGTGTCCTTGCACTCGACGCCTGATTGCCAACCAGGCTGAGGGAACCTTTGGGCGCCTCCGTTACTCTTTAGGAGGCAACCGCCCCAGTTAAACTGCCCACCAGGCGCTGTCCCCGACCCGGATCACGGGCCAAGGTTAGGGTCCCAACAAGTGAAGGGCGGTATTTCAAGGATGGCTCCACCCGGACCGAGATCCAGGCTTCGAAGCCTCCCGCCTATCCTACGCAACACATGCCAGAACGCAACACCAAGCTACAGTAAAGGTGCCGGGGTCTTTCCGTCCTGCTGCGGGTAACGAGCATCTTTACTCGTAGTGCAATTTCGCCGAGTCCCCGGTTGAGACAGTGCCCAAGTCGTTACGCCATTCGTGCAGGTCGGAACTTACCCGACAAGGAATTTCGCTACCTTAGGACCCTTATAGTTAGGGCCGCCGTTTACCGGCGCTTAGGTTCAGAGCTTCGCCCCGAAAGGCTAACCCCTCCCCTTAACGTTCCGGCACCGGGCAGGCGTCAGTCCGTATACATCGTCTTGCGACTTCGCACGGACCTGTGTTTTTAGTAAACAGTCGCTTGGGCCTGGTTTGTGCCACCTCTTCGAGCTTCGGCCGCGAAGGCCCTCACCCTACGGAGGTCGTCCTTCTCCCGAAGTTACGGACGCAATTTGCCGAGTTCCTTAACCAGGGTTCTCTCGATCGCCTTCGTATTCTCTACGTGCCCACCTGTGTCGGTTTGGGGTACGGGCACCTCGTCCACTCGCTAGAGGTTTTTCTCGGCAGCGTGGGATCACTCGCTTCGCCTGGAATGGCTCGGCATCGTGTCTCGAGGTTGACGGCCTCCCGGATTTGCCTAGGAAGCCCCTCTACACACTTGCCCCAGGACAACCAACGCCTGGGTCGAGCTACCCTCCTGCGTCCCCCCTTCGCTGGCCTACTACAGGGAGGGTCGGTAGCCCCCGAAGGGGTTCCCTTAGCGTCCCTGATTCAGCATGGGCGCGGATGAGGTGGTACTGGAATATCAACCAGTCGTCCATCGCCTACGACTCTCGTCCTCGGCTTAGGGCCCGACTAACCCTGGGCGGATGAACCTTCCCCAGGAACCCTTGGGCATTCGGCGGACGGGCTCCTCCCCCGTCTTTCGCTACTCATGCCGGCATTCTCACTTCCCACGCATCCACGACTGGGTTACCCCGCCGCTTCACCCGCGTGGGAACGCTCCCCTACCGATCCTTCCGCCTGGACCCTCGAGGCTTCCCTCGAGGGCCGAGCGATCCGAAGGATCCCGCAGCTTCGGTGTCGTGCTTGAGCCCCGCTACATCGTCGGCGCAAGATCACTTGACCAGTGAGCTGTTACGCACTCTTTCAAGGGTGGCTGCTTCTAAGCCAACCTCCTGGTTGTCTGGGCGATCTCACATCCTTACCCACTTAGCACGAACTTAGGGACCTTAGCTGGCGATCTGGGTTGTTTCCCTCTCGGACACGGAGCTTAGCCCCCGCGCCCTCACTCCCGGGCTCTGGTCCGACGGCATTCGGAGTTTGACTGAGTTCGGTAAGCTTGTAGGCCCCCTAGTCCAATCAGTGCTCTACCTCCGTCGGAGAACGCCCGAGGCTGCCCCTAAAGGCATTTCGGGGAGAACCAGCTATCACCGAGTTTGATTGGCCTTTCACCCCTATCCACAGGTCATCCCCCAGGTTTTCAACCCTGGTGGGTTCGGTCCTCCACGAGGTCTTACCCTCGCTTCAACCTGCCCATGGGTAGATCACTCGGCTTCGGGTCTAGGGCACGCGACTCTTCGCCCCATGCAGACTCGCTTTCGCTTCGGCTTCGTCAGAAGACTTAACCTTGCCGCGTACCGCTAACTCGCCGGCTCATTCTTCAAAAGGCACGCCGTCACCCGCACTGGTTGCCCAGTCCGAGCTCCGACAGCTTGTAGGCTCACGGTTTCAGGTGCTCTTTCACTCCCCTCCCGGGGTGCTTTTCACCTTTCCCTCACGGTACTGGTTCACTATCGGTCGCCAGGGAGTGCTTAGCCTTAGGGGGTGGGCCCCCCAGATTCGCACGGGATTTCAGGGGTCCCGTGCTACTCGGGAACACCGCAAGGAGGCACGTCGCCTTTCGTCTACAGGGCTGTTACCTGCTGTGGCGGCCCTTTCCATGGCCTTCGACTAGGTGCGTGCTTTGTAACTCCTCGGATCCTCCGACGACGGATCCATGCGGGTCCCACGACCCCGGCACGGCAACGCCGTCGGGCTATCACACCGTACCGGTTTAGGCTCTTCCCCGTTCGCTCGCCGCTACTTGGGGAGTCGCGGTTGCTTTCCCTTCCTCGCCCTACTGAGATGTTTCACTTCGAGCGGTTCCCTCCTCGCCGCCTATGTATTCAGCGACGGGTGACCGGGCATGACCCCGGCCGGGTTTCCCCATTCGGACACCCTCGGATCACAGCTTTCTCGGCAGCTCCCCGAGGCTTTTCGCAGCCTGACGCGTCCTTCTTCGGCTCCTGGCGCCAAGGCATCCACCGTAAGCCCTTGTTCACTTGACTACTAGATGCTCGCGCTCGCTATCGAGTTCTCAAGATGCTCGAGGGTCGCACCCTCAAAGCTGAACAGCGTGTCTCGAGCAGATGATCAACCTGGAGTCTCCGCGTCCGCCGGACGAACGCCGACGAAAACGGGTTGCCAAATGGCTCCTTAGAAAGGAGGTGATCCAGCCGCACCTTCCGGTACGGCTACCTTGTTACGACTTCACCCCAATCGCGAGCCCCACCTTCGACGGCTCCCTCCACAAGGGTTGGGCCACCGGCTTCGGGTGTTGCCCACTTTCGTGGTGTGACGGGCGGTGTGTACAAGGCCCGGGAACGTATTCACCGCGGCATTGCTGATCTGCGATTACTAGCGACTCCGACTTCACGAGGTCGGGTTGCAGACCTCGATCCGAACTGAGCGCGGCTTTCTGGGATTCGCTCCCCCTTACGGGATCGCAGCCCTCTGTACCGCGCATTGTAGCATGCGTGCAGCCCTGGACATAAGGGGCATGATGACTTGACGTCATCCCCACCTTCCTCCGGTTTGGCACCGGCAGTCTCCCTAGAGTTCCCGGCATGACCCGCTGGCAACTAAGGACAGGGGTTGCGCTCGTTGCGCCACTTAAGGCAACACCTCACGGCACGAGCTGACGACAGCCATGCACCACCTGTGCAGGCTCCGAAGAGCGCCCGCTTTCACGGGTTTCACCCTGCATGTCAAGCCCAGGTAAGGTTCTTCGCGTTGCATCGAATTAAGCCGCATGCTCCGCCGCTTGTGCGGGCCCCCGTCAATTCCTTTGAGTTTTAGCCTTGCGGCCGTACTCCCCAGGCGGGGTGCTTAATGCGTTAGCTTCGGCACGGACGGGGTTGATATCCGCCCACACCTAGCACCCAACGTTTACGGCTAGGACTACCAGGGTATCTAATCCTGTTCGCTCCCCTAGCTTTCGCGCCTGAGCGTCAGGTAAGGCCCAGAGATCCGCCTTCGCCACCGGTGTTCCTCCTGATATCTGCGCATTTCACCGCTACACCAGGAATTCCGATCTCCCCTACCTACCTCTAGCCTGACAGTATCGAATGCAGTCCCGGGGTTGAGCCCCGGGATTTCACACCCGACTTGCCAAGCCGCCTGCGCGCTCTTTACGCCCAATGATTCCGGACAACGCTCGCCTCCTACGTGTTACCGCGGCTGCTGGCACGTAGTTAGCCGAGGCTTCTTCTGCAGGTACCGTCACGAGATCGCTTCGTCCCTGCCGAAAGGGGTTTACGACCTGAAAGGCCTTCGTCCCCCACGCGGTGTCGCTGCGTCAGGCTTTCGCCCATTGCGCAAGATTCCCCACTGCTGCCTCCCGTAGGAGTCTGGGCCGTGTCTCAGTCCCAGTGTGGCTGGTCGTCCTCTCAGACCAGCTACCCGTCGTCGCCTTGGTAGGCCGTTACCCCACCAACAAGCTGATAGGCCGCGGGCCCATCCCCGACCGGCGGACCTTTCCTCTTCTGACCATGTGGTCGGAGGAGAGTATCCGGTATTAGCTCCGGTTTCCCGGGGTTATCCCAGGGTCGGGGGCAGGTTGCCCACGTGTTACGCACCCGTTCGCCACTGATCCCCGGGCCGAAGCCCGGTTCACCGTTCGACTTGCATGTGTTAGGCGCACCGCCAGCGTTCGTCCTGAGCCAGGATCAAACTCTCCGTAGAGATCGATCGGAACCGACAGGATCGGTTCCGTTCGACTTGATGGAGGTTCGGCCCTCCGAGCGAGGCACTCGCTCGCAGGGCCTTTCCCCGCCAGACGTCTCCGTCTGGACGGATGAAGCGTGCCATCCTTCCCGAGGCACGGCGAACCGTGCCGATGTGAACGATGGCAAGCATCGGCTCTTTGACACGCTGTTCAGTTCTCAAGGTGCGACCAGACGCGAAGTCCCTGGTCAGAGCGTTGAACACCCTCGGGGAACCGCGCCGGACGGGTAGGATAGCAGTCCCGGTCTCTCCGTCAACCGGGCGCACGGACTCGAACGACTGTTCGAGCCGCCTATGACCTTACCCGAGACGAAGCGAGGATGCGCCCCGAGCAGAGCTCGGAACACGATAGCGAGCGCGAGCAAGAGTCAAGTCCTCGGCCTATTAGTACGGGTCAGCTCCACACGTTGCCGTGCTTCCACTTCCCGCCTATCAACCTCGTGGTCTTCGAGGGGCCTTACCTGGTCGAGCCAGTGGGAGATCTCATCTCGAGGCGAGCTTCGCACTTAGATGCTTTCAGCGCTTATCCCTTCCGAACGTGGCCAACCAGCCATGCCGCTGGCGCGACAACTGGCACACCAGAGGTTCGTCCACCCCGGTCCTCTCGTACTAGGGGTAGCTCCTCTCAAATCTCCTGCGCCCACAGCGGATAGGGACCGAACTGTCTCACGACGTTCTAAACCCAGCTCGCGTGCCTCTTTAACGGGCGAACAGCCCGACCCTTGGGACCTGCTCCAGCCCCAGGATGAGACGAGCCGACATCGAGGTGCCAAACCCTGCCGTCGATATGGACTCTTGGGCAGGATCAGCCTGTTATCCCCGGCGTACCTTTTAGCCGTTGAGCGACGACCCTTCCACATGGAGTCGTCGGATCACTAGGCCCTGCTTTCGCTCCTGCTCGACCCGTCGGTCTCGCAGTCAAGCTCCCTTGTGTCCTTGCACTCGACGCCTGATTGCCAACCAGGCTGAGGGAACCTTTGGGCGCCTCCGTTACTCTTTAGGAGGCAACCGCCCCAGTTAAACTGCCCACCAGGCGCTGTCCCCGACCCGGATCACGGGCCAAGGTTAGGGTCCCAACAAGTGAAGGGCGGTATTTCAAGGTTGGCTCCACCCGGACCGAGATCCAGGCTTCGAAGCCTCCCGCCTATCCTACGCAACACATGCCAGAACGCAACACCAAGCTACAGTAAAGGTGCCGGGGTCTTTCCGTCCTGCTGCGGGTAACGAGCATCTTTACTCGTAGTGCAATTTCGCCGAGTCCCTGGTTGAGACAGTGCCCAAGTCGTTACGCCATTCGTGCAGGTCGGAACTTACCCGACAAGGAATTTCGCTACCTTAGGACCCTTATAGTTAGGGCCGCCGTTTACCGGCGCTTAGGTTCAGAGCTTCGCCCCGAAGAGCTAACCCCTCCCCTTAACGTTCCGGCACCGGGCAGGCGTCAGTCCGTATACATCGTCTTGCGACTTCGCACGGACCTGTGTTTTTAGTAAACAGTCGCTTGGGCCTGGTTTGTGCCACCTCTTCGAGCTCGGGCCGCGAAGGCCTTCACCCTACAGAGGTCGTCCTTCTCCCGAAGTTACGGACGTAATTTGCCGAGTTCCTTAACCAGGGTTCTCTCGATCGCCTTCGTATTCTCTACGTGCCCACCTGTGTCGGTTTGGGGTACGGGCACCTCGTCCACTCGCTAGAGGTTTTTCTCGGCAGCGTGGGATCACTCGCTTCGCCTGGAATGGCTCGGCATCGTGTCTCGAGGTTGATGGCCTCCCGGATTTGCCTAGGAAGCCCCTCTACACACTTGCCCCAGGACAACCAACGCCTGGGTCGAGCTACCCTCCTGCGTCCCCCCTTCGCTGGCCTACTACAGGGAGGGTCGGTAGCCCCCGAAGGGGTTCCCTTAGCGTCCCTGATTCAGCATGGGCGCGGATGAGGTGGTACTGGAATATCAACCAGTCGTCCATCGCCTACGACTCTCGTCCTCGGCTTAGGGCCCGACTAACCCTGGGCGGATGAACCTTCCCCAGGAACCCTTGGGCATTCGGCGGACGGGCTCCTCCCCCGTCTTTCGCTACTCATGCCGGCATTCTCACTTCCCACGCATCCACGACTGGGTTACCCCGCCGCTTCACCCGCGTGGGAACGCTCCCCTACCGATCCTTCCGCCTGGACCCACGAGGCTTCCCTCGAGGGCCGAGCGATATGAAGGATCCCGCAGCTTCGGTGTCGTGCTTGAGCCCCGTTACATCGTCGGCGCAAGATCACTTGACCAGTGAGCTGTTACGCACTCTTTCAAGGGTGGCTGCTTCTAAGCCAACCTCCTGGTTGTCTGGGCGATCTCACATCCTTACCCACTTAGCACGAACTTCGGGACCTTAGCTGGCGATCTGGGTTGTTTCCCTCTCGGACACGGAGCTTAGCCCCCGCGCCCTCACTCCCGGGCTCTGGTCCGACGGCATTCGGAGTTTGACTGAGTTCGGTAAGCTTGTAGGCCCCCTAGTCCAATCAGTGCTCTACCTCCGTCGGAGAACGCCCGAGGCTGCCCCTAAAGGCATTTCGGGGAGAACCAGCTATCACCGAGTTTGATTGGCCTTTCACCCCTATCCACAGGTCATCCCCCAGGTTTTCAACCCTGGTGGGTTCGGTCCTCCACGAGGTCTTACCCTCGCTTCAACCTGCCCATGGGTAGATCACTCGGCTTCGGGTCTAGGGCACGCGACTCTTCGCCCCATGCAGACTCGCTTTCGCTTCGGCTTCGTCAGAAGACTTAACCTTGCCGCGTACCGCTAACTCGCCGGCTCATTCTTCAAAAGGCACGCCGTCACCCGCACTGGTTGCCCAGTACGAGCTCCGACAGCTTGTAGGCTCACGGTTTCAGGTGCTCTTTCACTCCCCTCCCGGGGTGCTTTTCACCTTTCCCTCACGGTACTGGTTCACTATCGGTCGCCAGGGAGTGCTTAGCCTTAGGGGGTGGGCCCCCCAGATTCGCACGGGATTTCAGGGGTCCCGTGCTACTCGGGAACACCGCAAGGAGGCACGTCGCCTTTCGTCTACAGGGCTGTTACCTGCTGTGGCGGCCCTTTCCATGGCCTTCGACTAGGTGCGTGCTTTGTAACTCCTCGGATCCTCCGACAAGGATCCATGCGGGTCCCACGACCCCGGCACGGCAACGCCGTCGGGCTATCACACCGTACCGGTTTAGGCTCTTCCCCGTTCGCTCGCCGCTACTTGGGGAGTCGCGGTTGCTTTCTCTTCCTCGCCCTACTGAGATGTTTCACTTCGAGCGGTTCCCTCCTCGCCGCCTATGTATTCAGCGACGGGTGACCGGGCATGACCCCGGCCGGGTTTCCCCATTCGGACACCCTCGGATCACAGCTCTCTCGGCAGCTCCCCGAGGCTTTTCGCAGCCTGACGCGTCCTTCTTCGGCTCCTGGCGCCAAGGCATCCACCGTAAGCCCTTGTTCACTTGACTACTAGATGCTCGCGCTCGCTATCGAGTTCTCAAGATGCTCGAGGGTCGCACCCTCAAAGCTGAACAGCGTGTCTCGAGCAGATGATCAACCTGGAGTCTCCGCGTCCGCCGAACGAACGCCGACGAAAACGGGTTGCCAAATGGCTCCTTAGAAAGGAGGTGATCCAGCCGCACCTTCCGGTACGGCTACCTTGTTACGACTTCACCCCAATCGCGAGCCCCACCTTCGACGGCTCCCTCCACAAGGGTTGGGCCACCGGCTTCGGGTGTTGCCCACTTTCGTGGTGTGACGGGCGGTGTGTACAAGGCCCGGGAACGTATTCACCGCGGCATTGCTGATCTGCGATTACTAGCGACTCCGACTTCACGAGGTCGGGTTGCAGACCTCGATCCGAACTGAGCGCGGCTTTCTGGGATTCGCTCCCCCTTACGGGATCGCAGCCCTCTGTACCGCGCATTGTAGCATGCGTGCAGCCCTGGACATAAGGGGCATGATGACTTGACGTCATCCCCACCTTCCTCCGGTTTGGCACCGGCAGTCTCCCTAGAGTTCCCGGCATGACCCGCTGGCAACTAAGGACAGGGGTTGCGCTCGTTGCGCCACTTAAGGCAACACCTCACGGCACGAGCTGACGACAGCCATGCACCACCTGTGCAGGCTCCGAAGAGCGCCCGCTTTCACGGGTTTCACCCTGCATGTCAAGCCCAGGTAAGGTTCTTCGCGTTGCATCGAATTAAGCCGCATGCTCCGCCGCTTGTGCGGGCCCCCGTCAATTCCTTTGAGTTTTAGCCTTGCGGCCGTACTCCCCAGGCGGGGTGCTTAATGCGTTAGCTTCGGCACGGACGGGGTTGATATCCGCCCACACCTAGCACCCAACGTTTACGGCTAGGACTACCAGGGTATCTAATCCTGTTCGCTCCCCTAGCTTTCGCGCCTGAGCGTCAGGTAAGGCCCAGAGATCCGCCTTCGCCACCGGTGTTCCTCCTGATATCTGCGCATTTCACCGCTACACCAGGAATTCCGATCTCCCCTACCTACCTCTAGCCTGACAGTATCGAATGCAGTCCCGGGGTTGAGCCCCGGGATTTCACACCCGACTTGCCAAGCCGCCTGCGCGCTCTTTACGCCCAATGATTCCGGACAACGCTCGCCTCCTACGTGTTACCGCGGCTGCTGGCACGTAGTTAGCCGAGGCTTCTTCTGCAGGTACCGTCACGAGATCGCTTCGTCCCTGCCGAAAGGGGTTTACGACCTGAAAGGCCTTCGTCCCCCACGCGGTGTCGCTGCGTCAGGCTTTCGCCCATTGCGCAAGATTCCCCACTGCTGCCTCCCGTAGGAGTCTGGGCCGTGTCTCAGTCCCAGTGTGGCTGGTCGTCCTCTCAGACCAGCTACCCGTCGTCGCCTTGGTAGGCCGTTACCCCACCAACAAGCTGATAGGCCGCGGGCCCATCCCCGACCGGCGGACCTTTCCTCTTCCGACCATGTGGTCGGAGGAGAGTATCCGGTATTAGCTCCGGTTTCCCGGGGTTATCCCAGGGTCGGGGGCAGGTTGCCCACGTGTTACGCACCCGTTCGCCACTGATCCCCGGGCCGAAGCCCGGTTCACCGTTCGACTTGCATGTGTTAGGCGCACCGCCAGCGTTCGTCCTGAGCCAGGATCAAACTCTCCGTAGAGATCGACCGGAACCGACGGATCGGTTCCGTTCGACTTGATGGAGGTTCGGCCCTCCGAGCGAGGCACTCGCTCGCAGGGCCTTTCCCCGCCAGACGTTTCCGTCTGGACGGATGAAGCGTGCCGTCGTTCCCGAGGCACGGCGAACCGTGCCGATGTGAACGATGGCAAGCATCGGCTCTTGACACGCTGTTCAGTTCTCAAGGTGCGACCGAGCGCGAAGTCCCTGGTCAGAGCGTTGAACACCCTCGGGGAACCGCGCCGGACGGGTAGGATAGCAGTCCGGGTCTCACCGTCAACCGAGCAGCACGGAGCTCGAACCGCTGTTCGAGGTTACCTCGGAGAGGAACCCTCCTCCGTCTCGACGCCCGTCGAGCCGCGCGAACTTCCGACGACCGACCTGCCAGATCGACCCGCCAGCTGCCCCGGCGGGGGTCCCTCGACCCGGATGCTCCTCGGTCGGGACACGGGCTCCCCGTCCATCCGGACCCCTCCCTGCGCCTGCAGCCGCCGCGCCTCCGACCGGCTCGCCACGAGGCCCAGCGCCTCGAGGAGCGCGGGGACGTAGACGACCCAGGCCGCACCGTCGGCGCGTCCGAAGACGCTGCCGCGGGCACCGTCACGCCCGGGACCTCCTCCGGGAGCTCGTGCTGGCGGTGGACGAGGTCGAAGCGCTGCTCGGCGGCCGCCCCCGCCCCGGGTCCGTGGTACAGGTCGACGACCTCCCGGGCGAGCCGGCGTTTCGCATCGTTCGGGCCGCACCGATCCGTCCGCCAACCCGCGCTCGACGTCGTCGACCTCGGCCGGATCGAGCGGCGTGCGTCAGCCGGAGGAACTTGGCGATCAGCCCATCCGGGATCCGCATCAGCTTGCCGAACATGTCGTCGGGCGGCTCCGTGAGCCCGATGTAGTTGTCGAGCGACTTCGACATCTTCCGGATGCCGTCGGTGCCCTCGAGCAGCGGGAGGGTCAGCACCACCTGCGGCTCCTGCCCGTACGCTCGCTGCACCTCACGACCCATCAGGAGGTTGAACGTCTGGTCGGTACCGCCCAGCTCCACGTCCGCCCGGACCGCGACCGAGTCGTAGCCCTGGAGGAGCGGATACAGGAGCTCCACCACGCTGATGGGTCGCTCGCTCCTTGTAGCGCTCCCGGAAGTCCTCTCGCTCGAGCATCTGCGCGAGCGTCGCGGTCGCGGCCAACCGGATCACCTCCGCCATGTCCATCTCCGCGAGCCACTCCGCGTTCCCGTGGATCTCCGCCGCGTCGACGTCGAGGACCTTGCCGGCCTGGGCGAAGTACGTCGCGGCGTTCGTCCGGATCTCGTCCTCCGTGAGCATCGGACGGGTCTCGGACTGGCCCGACGGGTCGCCGATCCGCGCGGTGAAGTCCCCGATGATGAGCACCGCGACGTGGCCGGCATCCTGGAACTGCCGGAGCTTCCGGAGCACGACGGCGTGTCCCAGCGTGAGGTCGGGGCGACTGGGATCCACGCCGAGCTTCACGCGGAGCGGTCGGCCGGCCGCGAGCCGCTCCTCGAGACCGCCCTTCGGAACGAGGTCGACGCTGCCGCTCGCGAGCGTCGTCAGCACGTCGGCGGCCATGGCGCGGCGATGCTACCAGGCACCTCCCCGATCCCGCGCCAGGACGCGGGGTACACTCGCCCGCGATGACCCGCCGGCACTTCCCCCTGGCGGCCTTCACGGCAGCCTGCGCTGTGTTCTCTGCTGCGTGCGGCGTCCACCTGGAGGACGTCCCTCGACGCGCGCTCGCGCAGACGTCGTTCGTGTATGCGGCCGACGACAGCGTGATCACGCGAGCTGCACGCCGTCGAGGATCGCGTGGTCCTGCCCGACGTCGCAGATCCCTTCCTGGATCCGCGATGCAGCGGTCGCGATCGAGGACCGGCGCTTCTACCAACACCATGGGATCGACGGTCGAGCGATCCTCCGCGCGTCCTACGTGAACCTCCGAGACGGGAGCATCGAGGAGGGCGGCTCGACGATCACCCAGCAGCTCGTGAAGAACCTCTACACGGGCGGCGACCGGACGCTCGCCCGCAAGCTCAGCGAGGCGTCGCTCGCCTGGCAGCTCGAGGACCGGCTGTCCAAGGAGGAGATCCTCACCCGCTACCTGAACACCGTGTACTTCGGGCAGGGCGCCTACGGCGTCCAGGCGGCCGCCCGGACGTTCTTCGGCGTCGACGCCACCGACCTCAACCTGGCCCAGTCCGCCCTGCTCGCCGGATCTGATCACGAGCCCCGGGCACTTCGATCCGTACGAGTACCCGCGCCGGGCGATCGGGAGACGCCGCGTGGTCCTCCGCCTGATGCACGAGTTCGGCATGATCACGGACGGCCCAACGTCGTCACGCGCGGCAGAGCGCCGATCCGACTCCACCCCGTGACGACGCTGGGCCGCTACGACTACCCCTACTTCGTCGACTACCTGAAGGAGTGGTTCCTGACGCAACCCCGCCTTCGGCGAGACGCGCGAGGATCGGTACAAGCTCCTGTTCACCGGCGGCCTCCGGATCCACACGACGCTCCAGCCGGCCGTGCAGGCGCGTCGCACAGCGCGCCGTCGACTCCGTGCTCTCCTATCCGGACGACCCCTCCGCCGCCGTGACCGTCCTGGACCCGCGCAACGGCTTCGTGCTGGCGATGGTCGGCGGCGATCAACGCGACTACTGGCGGGATCGTCGCGCCGGCCGCGTCAACCTGGCGACCGCGATGGGCGGGACGGGACGCCAGTCCGGCTCGGCCTTCAAGCCGTTCGCGCTCGTGGCGGCCCTCGAGGCCGGTCTGTCGCCGTCGGAGACGTTCCCCGCTCCCTCGACGCTCCAGCTCGCCCTCGAGACCGGCGAGATCTGGGACGTCACGAACGCGGAGGGAGCGGGATACGGAACGATGACGCTCCGCGCGGCGACGGTGCACTCCGTGAACACGGTGTACGCGCAGCTGATCGACCGACTCGGCCCCAGCACGGTCGTGGAGGTGGCCGAGCGGATGGGGCTCCGCTGCTGCCGTCGCGTGAGCAACCCGCGCCATCCGCTGGAGCCGTACCTCTCGGCGGTCCTCGGAACGAACGAGGTGAACACGCTCGAGATGGCGACCGCGTACGGCACCCTCGCGACGGGAGGCGTCCGGTCCCGGCCCGTTCCCGTGTCCCGCGTCACCGACGCACGCGGCACCGTGCTGTGGTCCGCGAACACGACCGGCGATCGCGTCCTCGACCCGCAGGTGGCGTCCGTGGCCAACGAGATCCTGAACGAGGCCGTCCTGTACGGCACGGGCACCGCGGCGAACATCGGCAGGCCGCAGATCGGCAAGACCGGCACCGCGATGGACCACTACGACGCCTGGTTCGTGGGCGCGATCCCGCAGATGGTGGCGGCGGTGTGGGTCGGGTTCCCCGAAGGGCAGATCCGGATGGAACCGCCGAGGACCAGGATCACCGTCTTCGGAGGCACGTGGCCCGCGCAGATCTGGCGGCTGCTGATGCTCGAGGCGTCCGCGGGCCTGCCCGCGATGGCGTTCCCGAACCCGGAGGTGGGATTCGTCTCCGTCTCGGTCGATGCCTCGCAGGACGCCCAACTGCCTCCCGAACCCGTTCACGCTCCCCCAGAACATCCAGACCCTGCAGTTCATCGAGGGAACGGAGCCCACGAAGATGTGCACGTCGCCGTCGTCGCTGCAGGAGGTGCTCGTCCCGTCCACGATCGGTTCCTCGGAGCAGATCGCGATCGAGGGCCTGACCCAGGCCGGCTTCTACGTCGAGGTGAAGACGGCGCCCTCGACGCAGCCGAAGGGCACGGTGATCGCGCAGATGCCGTCGGCCGGCACGCAGGCCTTCCAGACGAGCACCGTGACGATCACGGTGTCATCGACCGAACCCGAGGAGTCCGCCGCTTCGCCGTAGGCGGCCCGGGTCGCCCGCGAGAGACGAACGGGTTCCCGTCGAGCCAGTAGCGCCAGTGGCGGCTCGTCTCGTGCACACCCACGCGGTTCCCCGTGGCGATCGCCTCCGGCTCGCGAGGCCGTTCTCCACCCAGAGCGCCATCCCCCGCGACCAGATCGACCCCGTCGTCGCGTCGATCCACCGCCGAGCGCCTGCGCGAGCCGGCCGGGTCCCGAGCACAGATCGAGGACGGTCGCTCCCGGCCCCGCCGGACGACCATCTCGTCCCCGCCCTCGAGGGGCTCGGCGGCACGCAGGAGCACCGCGCTCCCCTTCGCCGACCCGCTCCGGTGACGGCGTTCATGCAGTGATGCATGCCGTAGGTGAAATACACGTACAGATGCCCCGGAGGTCCGAACATCACGGCGTTCCGCGGCGGTCTCGCCGCGGAACGCGTGGCTCGCGGGATCGTCCGGCCCGTACGCCTCCACCTCGACGATCCGGGCCGAGGCACGCGACCCGTCGGGGAAGATGCGGACGAGGACCTGGCCCAGGAGATCGGGCGCGACCTCGTGGGCGGCGCGCGCGTAGAACGATC
>CAVPCM010000010.1:0-21014 GCA_963702405.1 uncultured Actinomycetota bacterium | reverse complement strand
CGGTCGGATACAGACCGGCGGCGAAGCCGTAGACCTGGTCGCCGGCCCGGGGATCTGGGCGAACGTGCGAGCGAGCTCTTGGACCTGGGCCCAGAAGCTTCGCACCTCCTCGATCGGGATGCGGGCGTGTGACAGCGTGCACCGCAGCTCGTCGGCCGACGTGGGCCGGGCCGGACTCGGCGGCTGCCTGCGCGAGCCCGTTGATCGCTGCGGCGACCCGCTTGTCCTCGGGGCGGCTGAGCACCCCGATGTACAGCGTGCGGGCGACCCGGCCGTAGTACCGCTCCTCGATCGCCCGCACCCGCCGCGTGCGCACCACGCGGAGGAGCCCGGCGTCGACGAGGAGGTTCACGTGGTACGCGATCGTGCTCTTGGGACGGTCGACCGCCTTCGCCATCTCGGTGACCGTGGCGGCACGCTCGAGGAGCAGCTCCAGGAGGGTGTCGCGCAGCGGGTCGGCCAGCGCGCGCAGCTGCTCGGGCGGGGTGACCACGAGCATCTCCTCGAGGTCGTGATCGGGGATCGTGCTCATCGTTTGACATGTCTGGAATATTCTAGGACTCTGGTTCAATCGATGGAAGTCGTCCGATGGAAAGGAGTCTAGCCGTGGCAGAGGTCGTTCTGTTCCATCACGTGCAAGGACTGACCGATGGTGTTCAAGCGTTCGCCGATGAGCTCCGCGCCGGTGGGCACATCGTCCACACGCCCGATCTCTTCGAGGGCGCGCGCCCGGAGAGCATCGACGATGGCCTGGCGCTCACCGGGAAGATCGGGGACGACGTGCTCAAGGGCCGCGTCGACGGGGCCGTAGCCGACCTGCCCGATGGTCTGGTGTTCGCCGGCTTCTCGTCCGGGGCGGCCGATGCGCAGCGGTTCGCCCAGACGCGACCGGGCGCGCGCGGAGCGTTGCTCTACGAGAGCTGCATGCCGATCACCGGAGAGTGGGCCTTCGGCCCGTGGCCGGATGGGGTCCCGGTGCAGATCCACGGCAACGAGAAGGACCCGTTCTTCGGAGAGGGGGCGACCTCGAGGCGGCTCGCGAGCTGGTCGCCACGGTCGGACCTGAGCTCTCCGAGCTGTTCCTCTACCCGGGCGACCGACACCTGTTCACCGACAGCTCCCTCCCGTCGTTACGACGCGGAGGCGACCGCGCTGGTGATGGAGCGCTCGCGCCAGCTCCTCGATCGGGTGAGTTGACCTCGACCCCTCCACAGGAGGGTCGTCTCGTCCTCAGGAAGCCCTTGGCATAGGCTCCGACCCGTGCTGACCTGCGCAAACTGCGGGCGGGAATCTCCGGAGGACTTCGCCTTCTGCCCGGCGTGCTCGGCGCCACTCGCTCCACCGCCCCCCAGGAAGTGCGCAAGACCGTGACCGTGGTCTTCTGCGACGTGACGGGCTCGACCGCGATGGGCGAGCGCCTGGATCCCGAATCGGTCCGCCGGGTGATGTCCCGCTACTTCGCCGAGATGCGGGCGGCGCTCGAGCGCCACGGGGGGACCGTCGAGAAGTTCATCGGGGACGCGGTGATGGCGGTGTTCGGGGTCCCGGCGATCCACGAGGACGACGCCCTCCGAGCGGTTCGCGCCGCGGCGGAGATGCGAGATGCCTTCCGAGTCTTCAACAAGGAGCTGGAGCGCGACTACGGCGTCTCCCTCGCCGCCCGGATCGGTGTGAACACCGGCGAGGTGGTGGCGGGTGACCACGGCGACACGCTCGTCACCGGCGACGCGGTGAACGTCGCAGCCCGCCTGGAGCAGGCCGCGGAGCCGGGCACCGTCCTGATCGGTGAGAAGACCCTCCGCCTCGTGCGGGACGCCGTGGTCGTCGAGCCGATCCCGCCGCTCGAGGTCAAGGGCAAGACGGAGCCGCTCGCCGCGTTCCGTCTGGTCCAGGTGACTCCCGGCGTCGCCGGGTTCGCGCGTCGCCTGGACTCGCCCATGGTCGGTCGCGAGCGTGAGCTCGCGAAGCTCCGTCAGACGTTCGAGTCCGCGATCGCCGACCGCTCGTGTCAGCTGTTCACGATCCTCGGCACCGCGGGGGTCGGGAAGTCCCGGTTGGTCGAGGAGCTCCTCGGTTCGCTCGGAGAGGCAACGGTCCTTCGAGGCCGCTGCCTCCCGTACGGCGAGGGGATGACGTTCTTCCCCGTGGGCGAGGTCCTGAAGGAGGCGGCCGGCCTGGATGACTTCGACGCACCGGACGAGATCGAGCGGAAGATCTGCGCGGTGCTGGGCACGGACGGCCCCGCCTGCTCGACGCTCGCTCAGCTGTTCGGCGCGGCCGATCGCGACAGCTCGGTCGAGGAGACGTTCTGGGCGGTCCGGTCGTTCCTGGAGGCGGTCGCCGAGACGGCACCACTCGCCGTCGTGTTCGATGACATCCACTGGGGCGAGCCCACGTTCCTGGACCTGATCGAACACATCACGGGCTGGGCGCGAGAGGCCCCGATCCTGGTGCTCTGCGTCGCGCGGCCGGAGCTGCTGGACGAGCGGGCGGGCTGGGGCCGGGGCGCGCTCAACGCCACGACGATCTCCCTCGAGCCACTCTCCGACGATGAATGCGGCGACCTGATCGGGAACATGCTCGGTCGCGCGACGCTCCCGGACGAGGCGCGCGTTCGGATCCTCGCCGCGGCCGAGGGCACGCCGTTGTTCGTCGAGGAGATGCTCTCGATGTTGATCGACGACGGTTCGCTGGCTCGCGACGGCGACCGATGGGTGGCGACCGGACCGCTGGTCGACCTGCGGGTGCCTCCGACGATCCAGGCGCTGTTGGCCGCGCGGCTCGAGCAGCTCACCGGCGACGAGCGGGCGGCGATCCAGCGGGCGGCGGTGTGCGGCAAACAGTTCCACGTGGGCGCGTTGGCGGCGTTGCTGGACGGGGACGGCCGGGAGGTGCGGCCGGCCTTGATGAGCCTGGTCCGGCGCGACCTGATCCGACCGGACCGGTCGTCGCTCGCGGGCCAGGACGCGTTCCGGTTCCGCCATCAGCTGATCCGCGACGCCGCGTACGAGGCCGCGCCCAAGGCGCTCCGTGCCGAGCTGCATGAACGGTACGCCGACTGGCTCGAGCGCGTCGGGGAGGCTCGCGTGGAGGAGTTCGAGGAGATCCTGGCCTACCACCTGGAACAGGCTCACCGGCTCCTCTCGGCCCTTGGACCGTTGCACGACGCAGGGCGCGAGCTGGCGCTCCGAGCCGCCGGTCACTACACGGCGAGCGCCCGCCGAGCGTCGGATCGGAGCGACGACCCGGCGGCCGCGACATTGTTCAGGCACGCGGCCGATCTCCTCCCCGAGGGTCATCCGGATCGACCTCGCGCCCTGTACGACGTCGGGCGTGCGTGGGTGCGCGGCCTCGACCCACGTTTGGCGTTCACTGCGCTCGAAGAGGCCGTGGCGGGGGCAGCCGCGAGCGGTCAGCGATCGATCGAGTGGATGGCCAGGATCGATCGGGGCGTCGTGCGGATGCTGATCGACCCCATCGGGTTCACCAGCGACGACCTTCGGGCGGAAGTGGCCGCGGCGAGAGCCGAGCTCGAGACCGGCGGCGACGACGAGGCGCTCGCGATCGTGTGGTCGGGGCTGGTGCAGGTGGAGTGGAACCCGTGCCGCTACGACGCCGCGAGGGAGGCGGCGATCCACGCCGTGGATCACGCGCGCCGGTCGGGTGATCGGTCGCTGCTCATGGACGCGATGATCGTCAAGCTGGCGACCGAGCTGCTCGGGTCGACGTCGCCCGTGGAAGGGAGGCCCTCGCTCGATGCGGCTCTTGCCGAGCTCGGGCGCGAAGGGGCCATCGGACACGTTGCCCTGGTGCAAGAAGCCTGCCTCGACGCGATGACGGGTGACTTCGATCGGGCGCGCGAGCTCATCCGTGAGTCCGAAGCGTTCGCCGAGCGATTCGGCTCGGACCTCTGGGTCACGGCGAGCTATGAGTTCGGCGGCGAGATCGAGATGATGGCGGGTGACGCCGAGGCGGCGGAGCGCTCGTTCCGCAAGGAGTACGAGTTCCATCAACGCCTCGGCGACGAGGGACACGCGTCGACCTCCGCGGCGTATCTCGCCTTCGCGCTCTGCCGTCTGGGCCGGTTCGATGAGTCGGAGGAGCTCGCGACCATCGCACGCGCCACGGGCGCCGAGGACGACCTGGCCACGCAGGCGAGCGCCCGCTCCGCCCAGGCACTGGTCCGGTCCGCCCGAGGCGAGCACGAGGAGGCGCGCCGGCTCGCACGCGAGGCAGTCGACATGTGGGCCGGGGCGCAGAGCCCCTGGTTCCATGGGAGTGCCTGGATGACGCTCGCGGAGGTCGCACGCGCGGCCGGCCTTCCCGAGGAGGCGGCGGAGGCCGCCCGCGGCGCCTTGGCGGCCTACGAGCGCAAGGGGCACGAGCCGGGGATGGCGTCGGCGCGAGCGTTGATCGACGAGGTCTCCGCGAGCTGACCGTGAGGACCACGCCGCAAGAGACGTCGGTCGCGATCCGGAGCTCGCTGAGATCGAGCAGTTCCTCGAATCGACATCGGCCGGTCCGTCGACATTGATACTCGAAGGAACGGCCGGCATCGGCAAGACGACACTGTGGGACGCGGGTGTCGCGTTTGCCTCCGGGCGGGCCATCAGGTAAGCTCTCCTGCCGCCCCGCGGAATCCGAGGCGCGGCTCTCGTACGCAGCCCTGGGGGACCTGCCTCGAACTCGAGCTGCCCGGCGCTGCCAAACCCGCAGGAGCGGGCCCTCGACGCGGCGCTCCTCCGCGACAGAGTCGGAGGGGCCTGCCCCCGATCGGCGAGCGGTATCCCTCGCGACGCTCGGTGTGCTCCGCGCGCTCGCCTCGTCCGGGCCGGTGACGGTCGCGATCGACGACATCCAGTGGTTGGACGGGCCCTCCGCCCGGGTGCTGTCGTTCGCCGCTCGCCGACTCCGCGACGAACCGATCCGGTTCCTGCTCGCCCTGCGCTCGGGTCACGAGGAGGGACTCGGTCTCGCGAGACGTCACGGCCTCGACACACCGGCTGGCGATCAGTCCCGCTCGATGAAGGAACGATGCTCCGCCTCGTCAGGGACCGGGTCGGAGACGAACTGGGCCATCCATCCTCCTCCGGCTGCACCGGGCCTCTCACGGGAACCCGTTCTTCGCGCTTGAGATCGCCCGGGCCCTCGCGGCCGTGTCGATCCAGATCGAGAGCCAGGCGAGCCGCTGCCCGTTCCCGACGACCTGCAGCAGCTCCTGCGCGCCCGCCTCGGCACCCTCTCGACCGGCGCCGTCGAAGCCCTGGTCGTCATCGCGGCGTCGACCCGGCCCACGATCGATCTCGTGCGAGACGCGGCTCGAGACCCGGACGCAGCGTCGGCCGGGATCACGGAGGCGGAGGAGGCGGAGATGATCAGGATTACCGACGATCGGATCGACTTCACCCACCCGCTGCTCGGGTCGACGGTGTACGCGGCAGCGTCCACGCGAACGCGGCGCCGGCTCCACGGGCGTCTCGCCGAGCTCGTGGTCGATCCCGGAGGAGCGGGCGCGTCATCTGGCGTTGGCGGCCGTCGGCCCCGATCCGGAGGTGGCGGCTGCTCTGGATACCGCCGCTCGCCACGCGTCCGCACGGGGAGCTGCCGACGCGGCCGCCGAGCTCGCCGAGCTGGCGAGGAAGCTCACACCGACCGGCGATCTCGCCGCCGGGCTCGCGCGGAGCGTCGACGCCGCCGTGTATCAGTTCGATGCGGGCGACGCGATGCGCGCCTTCTCCCTGCTCGAGGAGGCCATCGAGGGCGCCGGCCCCGGCCTCGGTCGGGCCGCGATCATCTTTCAGCTCGCCGCGATCAGCTGGCTGGACCTCGGACGCGTCGAGTCGCTCTGCCAGCAGGCGATCGAGGAGGCGGAGGGTGACCCCCGGATCTCCGCCACAGCCCTCGAACACCTCGCGTGGGTCGGCATCTACCGGGGCGACCTCGGCGCCGCGGCCGCGCAGGCGCAGGCAGCGAGCGAACACGCCGATCGGATGGACGACCTCTCGATCAAGGCCGATATCGTTGCCACGTCCGGCATGGTCGAGTTCCTCCGGGGACGCCCTGCCGACGCCATCATGTCCGAGGCGATGCGTCTGCAGGATCAGGCGATGGCCGAGGCCCCGGCGAACGCGGTCGCGGGGTACACGCCGGCCTCCGCGAACTACGGCCTCCAGCTCCTCTGGGCGGGTCGCCTCGACGAGTCGCGCGATCTCCTCCAGCGGGAGCTCGCCCGGTTCGTGGACCAAGGGCGGTACCTGGTCCGCGACGAGTTCCTCTGTTATCTGGCCGAGGTGGAATGCCGCGCCGGGAACTGGGAGGCCGCCACGCGGCACGCCGAGGAGGCGTACGAGATCGACGTCGAGTCGGGCCGGATCTGGGGGCGGGGTCACACGCTGTTCCCGAAGGCGCTGATCGAGGCGCACACCGGAGATCGGGAGGCGGCTCGCGCCGACGCGGAGGAGGGTTTGCGTCTGTGCGAGATGAACGGCGATCCCTTCGACGGGAGCTGCAACGCGGCCGTCCTCGGGTTCCTCGAATTGTCGCTCTCGAACCCGTCCGCTGCGATCGAGCGGCTCGATCCGGTCCTCGCGTTCTTCGACGAGATGGGTGCCGCCGAGCCCGGGATCATCCCGTGCGTCCCGGATGCGATCGAGGCCCTCGTGGCGTTGGGTGACCTCGACCGGGCCGACGAGCTCCTCGCGGTCCACGAGGAGAAGGGCCGGACGATGGATCGACCCTGGGCGCTCGCGACGGCGGCACGGTGCCACGGCCTGCTCTCGGCCGCCCGGTCGGATCGGTCCGCGTCCATGGCGGCCTTCGAACGGGCGATGGAGCAGCACGCCCGGATCGACATGCCCTTCGAGCTCGGGAGGACGCTTCTCGCCTTCGGCGAGGCGCAGCGCCGCTTCAAGCAGCGGCGGGCCGCCGGCGCGTCGATCCGAGCCGCCCTCGAGACGTTCCGGGCGCTCGGGGCGCCGCTCTGGGCGACCAAGGCCGAAGAGAGCCTCGCGAGGATCGGTGCTCGCGTCGCGTCACCCCAGGAGCTCACCCCCACCGAGGAGCGCGTCGCCGGACTGGTGGCCGAGGGGCTGACGAACCGGGAGGTGGCCGACGCCCTGTTCGTGAGCGTGAAGACCGTCGAGGCGAACCTCTCTCGGATCTTCCAGAAGCTCGGCATCACGTCGCGCCGGCAGCTCAGGACCCGAGGGTCCGCCCCTCAGACATAGGGTCGTTCCCCGATTCCACGGGGGAGTGGCCGGCCTACCGTCCCTACCAACGACATCCACCAGCGATGGAGGAGGTAGGGATGAGCACGCAGACGCAGACGATCCGGGTTCGGATCCTCCCCGGGATCAGGATGTGGCAAGTCGTGGCGATCGCGGCGGCGATCGTGGTGAGCCTCATGCTCGGCGTCCTGCTCGGCAGGTCGGACGCACCTGCCGGCGCCGCGACGATCGAGCCCCGGGACTTCAGCCGCTACGCCTGCACAGGCCACGTGCCGAACGCCTCGTGCCAGACCGTCGACGTCGGGTACGTCCGCACGGGCCACGTCCCGGCCGGTGGGTTCCCCTCCGCGACCAACGGCTGAGAACCGCGATCCTGAACGACGACTGAGGGCTCACGGTGCCGCAGCGAGTCCGAGCGGCAGCGGGATGACCGTTGACGGATGTCGGTGTCCGGGCCGACCATGCCGGTATGAAGGCGGAGGACGTCGTCACCTACGACTACCCGGAGGAGTCGTACACGGAGGTTGTCCCGGGACTCACCCAGGCGAGCGCCGCCCACTCGCCGGCCGAGATGTTGTCGATGTTCGACGTGCTGATCGACGTCGGCGGACGCGATCGGTGGGAGGGTGATCCCGATCCCCGGTACAGCTTCCATCCACTCGACGATGTCCCGTTCATCGCCGATGCCGAGATGATCCACACCGTGGGGGAGCGGATCGCCTCGCTCGTCAGGGAGGGGAAGCACGTCGCCGTGAACTGTATGAGCGGCGTGAACCGGTCCGGACTGCTCGTCGGACGTGCCCTCGTGGAGCTCGGCTACACGCCCGAGGAGGCGATCGAGGCGGTGCGCAGCGCGCGAGGGCCGATGGCGCTCAGCAACCAGCACTTCGTTCGCTTCCTCCTGGTCGACTGCACTCCTCGCGCCCTGGCACGACGCCGACAACTGTCCCTTCCGCTCTGATCTCGTTGTATCGGCCCGGCTGTGCCCGCCTCGAGGCGAGATCGACAGTTCACGACTCTCCGACCAGGATGGAGCGAGCCAGCGTGAGGAGGGTTCGATGGCGCAAGCCAACGCGATCATCGTCAGGATCCGCGCGGACGCGACCGAGGAGTTCGAGCGGATGTTCGAGGCCGAGGAGCTGCCGATCTGGGACGAGTTCGTCTCGGACGGCACGTTCCTGAAGGCGCGGCTCGCTCGTGTGGGATACGGGTCGGAGGAGCGGGAGGACGTCGCCCTTTATCTGATCTACGCGGAGGTGCCGGGGATGGCCGAGCACTCCGCGCACGACCGCGATCCCCGGTTCAACGCCTTCCTCCAGAAGGCACGCGAGCTCCAGCCCGAGAGCCCGTCGGTCTTCGGAGGCGACGTGATCTTCGAACGCGGGTAGCGGCCGAGGAGCCAGATGGACGACGAACTCGGACAGATCCTCCTGACGGGCGACCCGGTCCCGTCCGCCGATGAGTACCTGGCGCGGGGCGGAGGGCGAGGGCTCGCGGCCGCTCGAGCGCTCGAGCCCGAGCAGGTCATCGAGCTGGTTCGCCGCGCCGGCCTTCGAGGGCGTGGCGGCGCCGGGTTCCCCACCGGCATCAAGTGGCGGACGGTCCGGGAGGACCCGTGTCCGACGAAGTACGTCGTCTGCAACGCGGCCGAAGGAGAGCCGGGCACGTTCAAGGACCGGTGGCTGATCCGGGCGAACCCGTACCTGGTTGTGGAGGGTCTGGGGATCGCCGCCTACGCGGTCGGCGCCGAGCGGGCGTTCATCGGGATCAAGGCCGGCTTCGGCCCGGAGGTGGCTCGGCTCACCGCCGCGATGGAGGAGATGGCCGAGCACGACCTCGTCGGTCCGGTCCCCATGGAGCTGATCCAGGGCCCGGACGAGTACCTGTTCGGCGAGGAGAAGGCGCAGCTCGAGGTGATCGAGGGGAACGAGCCTCTTCCCAGGATCGTACCGCCGTGGATGGAAGGTCTGTTCCGCCGGCCCGGTTCGCCGAACCCCACCGTGGCCAACAACGTCGAGACCCTCGCGAACGTGCCGCTGATCCTCGAGCGCGGACCGGAGTGGTTCCGTTCATTCGGCACGGAGGACTCGCCCGGGACGATGCTGTTCACCCTCTCCGGAGACATCCGCTCTCCGGGCGTCTACGAGCTGCCCCTCGGATACTCGCTCCGTGACCTCATCGTGGGCGTGGGCGGTGGCGCCCCGGAGGGACGCCGTCTGAAGGCGGTGTTCCCGGGAGCATCGAACACGATCATCGCCCCGGAGCAGCTCGACACGCCGCTCGGCTTCGACACGATGGGTGCGGTGGGCACCGGGCTCGGCTCGGGCGGGTTCGTCGTCTACGACGACTCGGCGTGCATCGTGCGCGCCACGCTCGCGTTCTCCCGGTTCCTCTACGTCGAGTCCTGCGGGCAGTGCCCGGCCTGCAAGCACGGGACCGGGGCGATCACGGATCTGCTCGAGCGGATCGATCGGGGCGAGGGTTCGGAAGCCGACGTGGAGACGATCCTGGCACGGGCTCTCACCGTCACCGACGCGCAGCGCTGCGCGCTCCCGACGGGGGAGACCCTGATCGCGCAGAGCGCCATCCAGGTCTTCGGGTCCGAGTTCGCCGAGCATTTCGGCCGGCCGTGTCCCCGCCCCGGGACCTGCCCGTGCCGAAGATCGTCGACTTCGATGAGGGGGCCGGCGAGTTCCGCTTCGACGAGCGGTACCACCTCAAGCAGCCCGACTGGACCTACGCGGACGAGACGAGCGCGTAGTCGGGCCACGGTTCGCCCGTCCCGGGCAGCGGCGAGCAGTCTTCCCTGCCGATCTGGATTGCTCTCCGCGACCTGCGGGTATCGAGAGCCCACTGGCACGAGCGGCTTCGCTCTGGAAGGAGACAAACATGGGCTGGATAGCAGCGATCGATTGGGAGGGAGGCCTGGAGAACGCGTGGGACGCGATCATCGTGTTCGTTCCCAAGTTCCTCGGGTTCCTCCTGATCCTGGGTATCGGGTACTTCGTCGCGAAGGCGATCGAGAAGGTCTTGGACAAGCTCCTGGAGCGAGTGGGATTCGATCGCATCGTCGAACGCGGGGGTGTGCAGCGCGCGCTCTCGCGGTCGCGCCTGGACGCGAGCTCGATCCTCGCGAGGATCGTGTTCTACATCGCGTTCCTGTTCGTCCTCCAACTCGCGTTCAGCGTGTTCGATCCGAACCCGATCACGGATCTCCTCGAAGGTGTCATCGCGTTCCTTCCCAACCTGTTCGTGGCGGTCGTCATCGTGGTGATCACCGCGGCCATCGCCACGGGAGCGAAGACGATCATCGAGTCGATGCTCGGCGGGATGAGTTACGGCCCAACGCTCGCCACGATCGCGGCGTTCGCGATCTGGTTCATCGGGATCGCCGCCGCGCTGAATCAGATCGAGGTGGCACCCGCGATCGTGAACGGGTTGTTCTACGCGGTGCTCGCCCTGGTGGTGGGAGTCGGCATCGTCGCGATCGGCGGAGGTGGGATCGCTCCGATGCGCGAGCGGTGGCAGCGAGCGCTCACCCGGCTTGACGCAGAAGGGCCACGCCTGAAGCAGCAGGCTGCGGGTGGGACCGAAGTGGTTCGAGAGAAGATGGATGAGGTGCGGCGAGAGGTCAGCGATGCTCAAAGCGAGCAGACGACCTCAACCACCGAGACCCGGCCTCTCTAACACGGTCGTTCCACGGGGAGGCGGGTGTTCAGCCCGCCTCCCCTTCTTGGTTGTCGATCTAGCTGATCTCCTCATCAGACAATGAGGTCTCCGATGCCACTTCGGTGGCCCGCCGGCGTGGCCACGCGGGGTCGTCTGCATGTCGGCCGTCGAGGGCGTGATGGACGATCACCTTGCCCTGGAAGAAGAACTCGGTGTGTGGACCGCACACGCACGAGTCCTGAACCTCCTCGTGATCGCACCAATCGTCGATCGGGACGACGTGGAAGGTTTCCCCCATGCATCTTCACATCGGCCGCAGGATCCTCCCCTGTAGCGGGCGAGCGGGGATGGGTCCGCGCTCCGTCGTGCGACCGTCTCTGGCCGCTACTTGTCGTGCGTCGATCTCGACGCCGCCGAGGATGGCGAGCGCGTCGACACGGAGTCGGGGTGCGTCGTCGGGGAGTGAGGATCCCTCCGCGAGATTGCTGACGCCCCCCGAGGATCGGCGTCCCGCGAACGGTGACTCGCCAGTCGCGGGGGATGATCAGGTCCACGCCCCCATGATCGCGGTGGCATCGACCTCCGCCCCTTGTCGAGCATGTCCTTCGTGACGAGGACGAACTGCACGCCGACGGCCGACGAGCAGCACCGATCCCAGGAGCGAGACGGTCGCTCGGCGAGGCCACCAGCCCGAAGGCGACGATGACGGCCGGCCACCAATCGCCGATCACCTGCCCTGCGTCCAGGACGTCTGCGATCGAGGAGAAGGAGACGCCGATAGCGATAACGGGCGCGCCCATGACCACCTGATCCCATCTCATCGCGGAGAAGCGTGTCCCGTGGGTCGACGCGGGCAAGTCGTCTGCCGAGCCGAGCCATTGGGGAGACGACGCCGCATAGACTCGTCGCGTGCCGGCATGCGGGAACTGCGGCTACGAGTCGACCCGCGCGTTCACGTTCTGCCCCCGATGCGGCACGGAGTCGGGCGCGGCGCTCCCTCGCGAACAGCGGAAGACGGTCACCGTCCTCTTCTGTGACCTGACCGGGTCCACCGCGCTCGGTGAACAACTCGATCCGGAACGCCTGCGTGCGCTGCTCGCGCGCTACTTCGACCGGATGAAGGCGATCGTCGAGAGGCATGGCGGCAGCGTCGAGAAGTTCATCGGCGATGCGGTGATGGCCGTGTTCGGCGTGCCTGCGTTGCACGAGGATGACGCCCTGCGAGCGGTGCGGGCGGCGGCGGAGATGCGAGATGCGCTTCCCGAGATCGGGCTCGAGGGAAGGATCGGCGTCATGACCGGGGAGGTGGTGACGGGGACGGAGGAGCGGCTCGCGACTGGCGATGCCGTCAACGTCGCCGCTCGGCTGGAGCAGGCGGCCCAGCCCGGAGAGGTGTTGATCGGTGAGCCGACGCTCGCGCTCGTTCGCGGCGCAGCGGACGTCGAGCCGATCGAGCCGCTCGAGCTGAAGGGCAAGTCGGAGCCGGTTCCCGCCTATCGGTTGCTGGGCGTGCACGAGGTGCCGGAGCGCCGGCGAGGGGAGCGGTTCGTCGGCCGGACCCGGGAGCTCGCGTTGCTCCGGGAGGCATGGACGCGCGTGCGGGCCGAACGACGCTGCGAGCTGATCACCGTCGTCGGCGATGCGGGCGTTGGCAAGTCTCGGCTCATCGCGGAGGCGTTGGCATCGATCGAGGCGACGGTCCTGCGTGGCCGCTGCCCGCCGTACGGCGAGGGGATCACGTATTGGCCGGTCGTTGGGGTGCTGAAGCAGCTTCACGTGCAGCCTCCGGAAGGAGCAGCCGCGGAGGCCGTGAGTTCACTGCTCGGCGAGACGGAGGTAGCGACATCCGCCGAGGAGATCGCCTGGGCCTTCCGCAAGACGCTGGAGCACGCCGCCGCCGAAGGGCCGCTCGTGGTCGTCTTCGACGACATCCAGTGGGGGGAGGAGATCTTCCTCGACCTGATCGAGCACGTTGCGCTCCTGTCCTCGGGAGCACCGATCCTGCTGCTCTGCATCGCTCGTCCGGAGCTCAGGGACCGCCGCCCGGCCTGGCCGGTGGCGCTTCGGCTGGAGCCCCTGAGCGACGAAGACGTCGACGGGCTCATCCCGGAAGGATCCCCGGCGAGCTGCGTGGCTCGATCGCACGCGCGTCTGGCGGCAACCCGCTCTTCATCGAGGAGATGCTGGCGGTTGCTCGCGAAACGGATGGCCAGGTGGTCGTGCCGCCCACGCTGCAGGCCCTGCTCGGGCGCGTATCGACCAGCTCCCGGCAGCCGAGCGCAGCATGCTCGAGCGTGGCGCGATCG
Source organism: uncultured Actinomycetota bacterium (assembly GCA_963702405.1). Taxonomy (GTDB): domain Bacteria; phylum Actinomycetota; class UBA4738; order UBA4738; family HRBIN12; genus JAJNBA01. Next base: position 7,813 of record CAVPCM010000010.1, on the reverse strand, counting down.
AGGGTGAGGTCTTCCACCGTGGTGCCGTCCAGGCGCTCGCGCCCGAGGAGCCACAGGTGACATCACGTCTCGCCGCGCTCGTTCGCAAGGAGCTGATCACGCCGGACGCGCCACTGTTCTCGGGCGAGGACGGCTTCCGCTTCCGCCACATCCTCATCCGCGACGCTGCGTACGACGCGCTCCCGAAAGCAGCCCGGGCAGGCCTTCACGAGCGCTTCGCGTCCTGGCTGGAGAAGCATGGGACCGAACTCGTCGAGCTGGACGAGCTCCTCGGCTTCCACCTCGAGGTCGCCTGTCGCTACCGTGCCGATCTCGGGACGCCCGACGGCGCACTGGCCCTCGCGGCGCGACGGCGCCTGGCGGCCGGCGGCAAACGCGCGGGAAGCCGGCAGGACTACGGCGCCGCCGTGAGCCTGCTCGAGCGCGCCGCCGCGCTCCTCGCTCCCGACGAGATCGACCTCGACCTCGAGACCGAGCTCAGCGACGCCCTGTTCTGGATGGGCAGGGCGGACCACGCGCTCCAGCGGGCAGATCTTCTCGCCGAACGTGCTGCGGCGACCGGCGATCGCGTCGGCGAGATCTCCGAGAGGATCAGGGAGGTGTGCTCCGGCTCAACCGCCAACCGGGCGCGACCCGGAACTGGCCGCCTACATCGACCAAGCCTTGCCGGAGCTCGAGGCCGCACGCGATCAGCTGGCGCTGTTCATCGCCTACTCCGCGCTGACCGAGGTGGCGGGCATGCGCGGGCGGATGGATATGGCGCTGGAATCCTACGAGCGGGCTCTCGGGCATGTCCGGGAGGGCGGCGACGTGCCCTCCTGGGGCTTCGCGGCGCTTGCCGCGTATCGCTACTTCGGGTCCCACCCCTGCGCCCGATCTCCTCGAGTGGCTCGACGAGCGCCAACCCCGAGCGCCGCGCGACCAGTTCCTCCGTGCCTACCGTGCGATGACGGTGGCGATGCTCGGTCATCTCGAGGAGGCTCGCGCGATCCTCGCCGAAGCGCGTGCGGACCAATCCGAGCGTGGCGGGGGGACCCTGCTCGCGAACCTGCTCTCCTTCGAGTCCGTCGACCTCGAGCTGTGGGCCGACGATCCGCCGCCGCAGCCGAGTTCGGCGCAGAAGGGTTCCGGCTCCACGAAGAGATGGGGAACCACGACTTCCTGTCCGGTGCGGCCGGGAACCTCGCGCAAGCGCTCTATGCCCTCGACCGGCTCGACGAGGCCGAATACTGGGCCGGCCGCTCGGCGGAGCTCGGGACGAACGACGACACTATGCACCAGATGATCTGGAAGCAGGTCAGGGCCAAGGTGCTTGCTCGCCGTGGCCAACTCGCCGAGGGGGAGCGATTCGCCCGTGAGGCGGTCGCGATCGGCGACGGAACCGACATGCTGATCGGGCAGGGCGACGCGAACGCAGACCTGGCCGAGGTGCTGCTCCTCGCGGGGAAGCGCGACGAGGCAACCGCCGCGCTCCGGCACGCACTCGAGCGGTACGACCGGAAGGGGCACCTCGTGCTGGCGCAGCGGATGCGTGAGCGACTGGCAGAGTTGTAGACCGGCCGGGCACGGTCGTCGGAACGGTGCTACGGTCGGTTCCACGGTTGCCCGGAAGCACATCGGATCTGGGCACGGGAGGGGGTGGCCGGCATGCGGAGGCGCGCAGCGGGGCCATCTGACGGATCGACGACTCGGGCGGTGGGCTTCGCGCGAGCACTCAGGGTGATCGCGGTCGCGTTGACCATCGGGGTCACCGCCGCCGCGTGCGAGGGTGAGGACGTAGCGGATACGGAGCGCTCGGACACACCCACGGGGGCAGTCTCACTGTACGGCGGCACGCTGCGCATGGCGCTGATCGACGACCTCGGCGATGCCTTCGACCCGCAGAAGGAGTATCACCACGTCTCGTGGGAGTACTACCGCTGTTGCCTGTTGCGGACGCTGATGTCGTACGAGGGCGTCCCGATGGCCGAGGGCGGACACGAGATCCATCCGGACCTGGCTGTCGATGAGCCGACCGTCTCCGGGGACGGCCTGACCACGACGTTCCAGATCAAGCCGGGACTGATGTACGCGCCTCCGAAGGACGACACCGAGATCAAGGCGCAGGACTTCATCCGCGCGTTGGAGCGGGCGGCGAACCCGAAGGTGATAGCCCCATACTCCTTCTACTACTCCGTGATCGAGGGATTCGACGATTTCGCTGCCGGCGGCGCGGACACGATCACCGGTCTCTCGGCCCGACACGCCACACGTTGGAGATCAGGACCACCTCGCCGATCGTCGACTTGAGCTACCGCTTCACGTTGGGTGCGACGGCCCCGATCCCCCCCGACGAGGAGGGCGAGCGGATGGGCGTCGCCGAGGGTCACGACCGGAACTACGGCCGCTTCCTCGTGGCGACGGGTCCGTACATGTTCGAGGGGTCGGAGCAGATGGACTTCGCAGCTGTTCCGAAGGACCAGGTCGAGGTGCCCGGCTACATCCCGGGCCGCTCCATCGTCCTGGTCCGCAACCCGTCCTACGATCCTTCCTCGGACGGACTGCGGGACGCCTTCCCGGACCGGATCGAGGCTCGGATCGGCGGCGACACCGACGACCTGTACAACCAGGTCGCGGCGGGAGATCTGGACTTCGTGGTGGACGGCGTTGTGCCTCCCGAGAAGATCCGGGAGTACCAGACCGACCCCGAGCTCAAGGACAAGATCAACATCTACGTATCGGACGCGCTACGGTACGTGTCCTTCAACCTGGCGACGCCTCCCTTCGACGATGTCCACGTCCGCAAGGCGGTCAGCTGGGCGTTCGACAAAGAGGGGTTCCGCCAGCTGAGAGGTGGTGCGTCGGTCGGAGGGATCGCGGGGCACATCTTCGCGAACAACCTCCAGGACGGCATCCTGTCCGACTACGACGCGTACCCGACGCCGAACGCATCGGGAGACATCGAGAGGGCCAAGGAGGAGATGGCGCTGTCCGCGTACGACACGGACGGCGACGGGAGCTGTGACGCTCCGGAGTGCACGGACATCTTCACGGTGACGAACCGCGCGGATCCGTTCCCGGCGCAGGCGGCACTGTTGAAGCAGTTCCTGGAGCCCATCGGCCTCACGCTCGACGTGAAGCAGCTCGGGGAACCAACGATGTTCAGCACGTGCTACGACGCCAAGTCGCACGTCGCGCTCTGCGCTGGTGGCGCTTGGGCGCAGGATTACCCTGATGGCGTCACGTTCGGCGAGCCCCTCTTCGCTTCCGCTGGCCTCTGGCAGAGCTGCTGCAACTACTCGCTCCTCGGCGCAACGTCCGATCAGCTCACCGAGTGGGGCTACGACGTCACCGAGGCGCCGTCCGTCGACGAGGAAGTGGAGGAGTGCTCCGAGATGGAGTTCGGCGACGAACGGTTCCGGTGCTGGGCCGAGCTCGACCAACTGCTGATGGAGGAGATCGTGCCGATGGTGCCGTACCTGTTCGACAACAGCGTCGACATCATCTCGGAGAACGTCGAGTTCTATTCGTTCGACCAGTTCGCGGGTGTCGCGGCGTTCGACTCGATGGCGGTGCCGGGGAACACGGACTGAGCGTGGATCTTGGTCTCCACAGAGTGGCAGCGCGTTGGAGGGCACCGGCGTGGACGCGATAGCTCCTCCAGGTGTTCCTCGGGCAGTCGACCAGGAGGAGGCGAACGAAGTGATGGTTGCTGAGCGCGGAGCAAAGACGGCGCCGGCTAGGCCGTGCGGATCAGGTGGTCCGCAGCGCTCGCCTCGAAGTCGGCGAGCGTGAGCTCGGCCACGTGGTCGACGTCGACGGTCTGCAGGCTGAACGAGAACGTGGTCCCGGCGCCGAGCTGGGAGTCCACCCAGATCCGGCCGGACATCGCCTCGACGAGCGTCCGCGCGATGTAGAGCCCGAGGCCCGTGCCCGGCCGGCGCGCCGCGCCGTTCTGCACGCGGTAGAAGCGGTCGAACACCAGCTCGCAGTGCTCGGGGGCGATGCCCTCGCCCTGGTCGCTCACCGAGATCGTGACGGACCCCTCGGACGTCCGGGTGCCGACCGTGATCGGCAGCCCCGCCGGCGTGTACTTGTCCGCGTTCGAGAGCAGGTTCAGCACGATCTGCTCCACGCGGAACGGATCGGCGAACACGATCGTCGTCCGGTCGAGGTCGGGCATCATCACGGGTCGATCCGAGTGCTGCTCCCGGAACTCCGTCACCACCCGGCTGAGCACGTGTCCCAGCGGGATCGGCTGGAGATCCACCACGAGGCCGCCGGCCTCGATCATCGAGACATCGAGCATGTCGTTGACGACGCGCTCGAGACGCTGGGCTTGGCGGAGCATGATCCGGTAGTACTCCTGGCGCTTGTCGGGCGCGTCGTCGACGGTGCCCTCGACCAGGCTGGTGAGGAACCCGCGCAATGGGGTCAGCGGGGAGCGGAGCTCGTGGGAGACCATCGAGACGAAGTCCCGTTTGATCTGCTCGGCCTTCATCTCCTCGCCGGCGTCGCGCACGACGACGATCTGCTGTGGTGGGGCGTCCTCGTCGTCGCGGATCGTGCTCGTCCGGAGCCGGAGCTCCTTCGTCCCGCCGTCCTTCGTGGTGGCCGTCGTGTCGCCGAGTCGGCCGCCGCCGTCGTCGTCCGCGGCGAGCACCGTGATCATGCCGAGACCGAGGAGCTCCTCGCAGCGCTCGCCGATCGCCTCGTCCTCCGAGTAACCCACGATCGCGTGCATCGCCGGGTTCCACGACCTGATCAGGCCGTCCGGATCCACCGTGAACACGCCGTCGGAGGTGTGCGTGACGATCTCCGAGAGCCGCGCGCGCTCCAGCGTCTTGCCGTACAGCCGGTGGTTCCACAGGCGAGCGGCGATCTGGCTCGCGAACCCATCCACCAGGACCCGTTCCGTGGCCGTGAGGGCCTCCTTGCGATACACGGCCAGCACCCCGCGCACGTCCTCTCCGTCCCCGACGAGGGCGATCTGGGGGGCGATGCCGCTGCGCACCGCGACGAACGCATCCAGCGGATCCGAGCCCGCGTCGTCGATCGTGAGGTGCCGGATCCCGCTCGCGGTGTGCACCGCGACAGTGGTGTCGTCGACGACGACGAGCTCCACCCGGTCGGCTGGGAGCAGCTTCTCGAGCAGCCCGAGGAAGTCGCCGAAGCGCTCGGTGGTGGCCATCGGGGCGGACAGCACGCGGCCCGCCTCGTAGAGGCTCCGCATCTGGTCGCGCTCCTTCACGCCCTCGACCCAGCGCTGGTACGTGACGTAGGCGAGCCCGACCGGCGCGATCATCAGGATCAGTGCGTACGGCTCCGCGGCCCAGACCAGCGCGCCGAGGATGCCGAGGGCCACGTTGCCGAGCCAGTGCAACACGTTGATCGCGAGCGGGAGACGGAACACGTCGAGGAACCGCGTCTTCTCGACCATCGACACGACCAACATGATCGCGGTGGCGTTCACGGCGAAGGCCACGTACATCGAGATCACGACGGCGGCCCACCGCGCCGGGTCGGTCGGTGACGAGCCCCACCCACCGAGGACCGCGAACGTCAGCTGCGCGAGGGTGAGTCCGATCAGGAACTGCGAAACGTTGTAGGCGATCTTGAACGGCTTCCATCTATTGAGGGTCTCGCCGAGGACGACGCCGAGGAGCACGGCGACCGTCAGCACGCTGGGGGTCACGAGGAGGAGCGCGCCGGCCCACACGCCGTCGGTGAGCGCGAAGTTCACGGTCTCCGATCCGCGCCGCAGCGGGATCGAGTAGCGCTCCGCCGCGACCGTCAGTGCCGCGATGATGGCGACGGCGAGGAGGTCCTGCGCGTCCCAGCGGGTGATCTCGGGCACCCGGAGGGCGAGGCAGCCCATCCCCAGCACCGAAGCTCCTGCGATCAGGAGCTTCACCGAACGAGGAAGGGTCTTCATCTCAGTCTCTCCTCAGCTCCACGCCACGGAGCTCCACGAATTGGAGCTCCAGGAATTGGAGCTCCAGGAATTGGAGCTCCAGCTGTTCGAGCTCCACGAGTTCGAGTTCCAGTACATGCCGCTCCACGAGTTGGAGCTCCACGAGTTGCTCGTCCAGCCGCTGTTCTCCGCGATCAGGGACGACCATGCGTTGGATGACCACGAGTTCGACGACCAGGACGTCGACGACCACGAGTTCGAGTCCCACGGGTTGCCCAGGACGTCCTGCTCTCCCGTCACGAGGTCGGGCTCGCCGTCGTGGTTCAGGTCGGTGTAGACGTGGAAGCGCCCGCGACTGGCCTCGAGCGAGCCGGCGCCGAGGGACTTGATCAAGCCGATGTTCGCCCAGTCGCCGCTGGTGATGCTCCCGAGGGCGCCGGCGGCGTCGATCATCCCCGAGCTCCCGTGGGTGCGGTACTGGGACGACCGGAACGTGCTCCCCATCAAGATGCTCTTGACCGCGCTCGGGCGGAGGTTGGGGTTCGCTTCGTACAGGAGGGCCGCCACGCCGGACACGACCGCGCCGGCCTGTGACGTTCCGGTCCCCTTGAAGTAGTCGCCGTCCACGACGGCCTCCGTGTGGAGCCCGTCGATCGTGCTCCCCGCGTCGCGTGTCGCCACGATCGTCGTGCCGGGCGCGACGACGTCGGGCTTCGCGAACCCGTCCTGGGTGATGCCACTGCTGGAGAACGGCGCGATCTCGTCGTCCTTGCGGTCGATGGTCTGGTTCACGTCGACGGCACCGACCGTGATCACGAACGGGTCGTCGCCGGGTTTGTTGATCGCTCCGGGGCCCCGGTTGCCCGACGAGACCACGACGGTGATCCCCGCGGCCCAGGCGCGCTCCACGGCGGCGTTCAACGGATCGAGCGCGTACGGCTGGACGCTGTCGGTTCCGAACGAGAGGTTCAACACCTTGACCCCGTACTCCGCGCGATGCGTGACGACCCACTGGAGCGCCGCGATCACGACCGAGACGTCGGTCGACCCGTCCGGGCCGGCGACCTTCAACGAGACGAGTTTCGCGCCGGGGGCGACCCCGCGCCACTTGCCGTCAGAGGCGGCGCCGTTCCCGGCGATCACGCCCGCGAGGTGCGTCCCGTGTCCGTACTCGTCGTCGCCGGCGCCGCCGGGCGTGAAGTCCACTCGGGCGATGACGCGCTGGCCGAGGTCCTCGACCTGTGCGACCCCGGTGTCGATCATCGCGACCGTGACGCCGCTCCCGTCGATGGCAGGCGGGACCTGCTGGAGTCGGATCGCCTTCCGCCACGCGAGGTTCGGCTCGACGTCGTCCCAGGCCTCCGTGCCGATCGCCGCCATCTGGACGTGTCCGTCGGGGTAGAGGCTGAGGATCGAGCCGTCGCGGTCCAACGTCGGGAGTCGGTCGGCCGGGACGTCGGCGGCGAACCCGCCGATCAGGGGAAGGGGTCTCGTGACGTGTCCGCCGACGGCCCTGACGAGGTCCTCGGCGAGATCGGTCGCGGGGGTTCGTTCGTGGACAACCACCGAGACCGCACCGGCGGCGCGAGAGGCAGCCGGCGCGTGGACCATGGCGGCTACCAGCAGGGCGGCCGCGACGAACGCGAGAACGACATTGACCTCGTGACGTTTCGGGTTGGTCTCGATGGCCAGGCGGGGGGAGCCGATCGGGGCCATCGTGTCCTCTTCTTCGGGTCCGGCACTTGGCGTCGGACGGGGGAAGGGCAACTTTGCCCCGGAGAGGGCGACAGCGCTATCGCTCGAAAGGGCAATCTCGCTCCGTCACGACCCACGCCGTTCGTCGGTCAGTCGACCGACGACCCGCCCGGGGTGGGGGATGCATGGGACGAGACGTTCGGTCCCTGGGGCCGCCTCTCGCAG
>CAVPCM010000009.1:0-27050 GCA_963702405.1 uncultured Actinomycetota bacterium | reverse complement strand
ATTCCGCCTCCGTGGCTACGCCGTCGCTGATCCCTTCTCGAGCTCGACGGCGTACGAGGTGATCCCGGCCAGCTTCCCGTTGGTGAAAGTCGTAGATGTCGCAGGAGGCGACGTCTACGATCCACCCTGGTTGTCGACGTACTCGGCTCGCGCATCGATGACGACGCAGTCGTTGGCCTCGATCACCCTGAAGCTGGTGGAAGCTCGTCGTCACCTGCGCCAGATACTTCGCGGACTCCTCGCAGACGCTCACCACGGCATCCTTGCCGCGAGCATCCGTCCCGCCGATCTGTGTCCACTCGATATCGTCGAGCATGAAGGGATACGTCTGGGCGAAGCGATGACTCGAGAAGTTGCTCGCGATCTCAGCGATCGTCGTGTCGATCGGCTCCTTGCTCGGGTGTGACCCGCCGGCTCAAGTTTAGGGACACATCATGGGTTCCTCTCGCGTGCCGGAATGCGGTCCTGGGGTCGAGGGTTGTCCACCCTGTCCGTCGAGAAGGAGGAAGCGATGCGAGCGTTCGCCCTGGAGGAGCTGGGGGCACCCGGTTCAGTCGTCGAGGTCCCGGTTCCGGAGCCCGGGGAAGGACAGGTCCGTATCCGCGTCGCTGCCGCCGGCCTGAATCCTTTCGACAACGCGGTGATCCGGGGCTACCTCAAGGATCATATGGAGCACCGGTTCCCGCTGATCCCCGGTGCCGACGCATCCGGGACGGTGGAAGCCCTCGGCAACGGTGTCACCGACTGGACGATCGGGGACGAGGTGTTCGGCTCGGTGGGCAAGCGGTACCTGGGCGAGGGAACCCTCGCGGAGGTGGCCACGATGTCCACCGGGGCGATCGCGCGGAAACCCTCGACCGTCGATCACGCGGACGCCGCCGCGATCCCCGTCGCCGGTGTGACGGCTCTCACGATGGTCGAAGCTGCTTCCGTCTCCGAGGGCGATGTCATGGTCGCGATCGGCGCGACCGGCGGCGTCGGGAGCTACCTCGTGCAGCTCTCGACCACGAGAGGCGCTCGGGTCCTGGCCATCTCAAGCGCCGCGAACGCCGACTACGCCAGGCAGCTCGGGGCCGCCGAGGCGATCGACTACGCGACCGGCGACGTCGTCGAGGCGGTCCGGTCGCTCGCCCCCGAAGGGGTCGACGTGATCGCGGAGATGCACGGCGGCGAGGACACGACTCGGCTCGCGGAGCTCGTTCGTTCCGGAGGCCGCGTTGTCTCCGCGGTCGGCGGTGCCGACACGGAGACGCTGAAGGCCCGCGGGATCGAGGCCGCGAACGTCAGCGGGATGGTGGCGACGGACCCCTTGGTGACGCTCGTCGGCATGCTCGAGCGTGGAGAGATCGTGAGTCCCCAGATCCGGTCGTTTCGGCTGGACGAGTCCACCACGGCTTTCGAGCAGGTGGGCTCCGGTCACACCCGCGGCAAGATCGTCCTGACGCCCTGAGCTCGGTGATCGGGGGACTCACGTCCCCACGATCACTCCGTCCATGCCGCCGTGGATCGAGCAGGCGAACGTGGTCTCGCCCTCGCGAACCGTGAGCGTGGCGGTCGTGACCGCGCCTTCCTCGATCGGACCCGTGCTCAGGTCGAGCGACTCGACCGTGAAGTCGTGCGTCGTGCCGCCCTCGTTCGTGATCTCGACCTCGACCTCCTCGCCCGCCGGCAGCTCGAGCTGAGGGGGCTCGAACGTGTTGTCCCGTGCCACCACGGCGACGGCGTCGGGGCCGCCCGGTCCCGGGTGGACGTCGCCCGATGCCTCGGCGCCGCACGCGGCCAGGACCAGCGCGGCGAACGCCGCGATCACGCCCCGTGCTGCCGATCCCTGAAGTCCCCATCTCATGACCCTCCCCCTCACTCGCTACCGGTGCTTCCGGCGCAGTTCCTCGCGGCGCTGCCGGAGCTCATCCGCCGAGATCTCGCCCTTGGCGTAGCGCTCGGCGAGGATCTCCTCCGCGCCGCCCGTCCAGTGCCGGCGCCGCCCCCGCCATACGAGGAGCACCGTGACCAGCAGGGCTCCCCACAGGAGCGGGAACAACAGGAACCACGGCCCGCCGCCCCATCCACCGTGCTCCATCAACATCGTCGCCATCGTTCAGACACCTCCTCGACCGGTCCTCGGTCGCTCCGACCGGCTGACCTTCAGGTTCGTCTCCGGGGGTCGGTGCGACGTCGGCCGCCGGGATGGTTCTGGGCTACGCCCAGGGGTGTAGCTGCGATGACGACCCGGCGCCGATGACGGCCTCGAGCCCCCGACCTACGCTGGCCACCGTCGAAGCGATGGAGGAACCGACGGATGAAGGCCATCACCGAACCCGACCGGACGCGATCCGGCGTCGTGTTCGACACCGCACTCGCGATCGGGCTGGCGATCTTCGGCGTGGTCGGCACGTACTTCGCATCGCAGCAGCACCAGCCGCTCCGGCGACCGTTCGACGCGGCCGCGGCCGCGCTGGTCGTGTTCGCCGCGCTCGCGCTGATCGCTCGCCGCCGGTACCCGGTCGTGGTCCTCGGGGTCGTGTTCGGGACGACGCTCCTGTACTTCGTGATCGGCTATCACGACGGGCCGATCTGGTTCCCGCTGATCGTCGCGTACACCACGGCTGCCGTCCGTGGTCATCGGCTGGCGGCCGCGATCGTCGGCGTCTCGGGGTTCCTTCTGTTCCCCTGGCTGGACTTCCTCCTCCGTGACGGGCCGGCTCCTTCCCTGATCGCGCTCCTGGCGCTCGCCGCGTGGCTCCTCGTGCTGTTCGGCGCGGCCGAGATCGTCAGGATCCGGCGCGAGCGCGTCGCCGAGGCGGCGAGGATGGAAGAGGAGGAGTCGTTGCGGCGCGCCGGTGAGGAGCGGCTCCGGATCGCGCGCGAGCTCCACGACGCGCTTGGGCATCACCTGTCGTTGATCAGCGTCCAGGCGGGTGTCGCGTTGCACGTGAACGAGGCGCTCCCCGAGCAGGCCCGCACGTCGTTCGCCGCGATCCGCGACGCGAGCAAGGAGGCGCTCACCGAGCTGCGATCCGTCCTCGACATCCTCCGGCAGCGAGGCGAGGCGGCCCCGCGCTTCCCGGGCTCGACGCTCGCGCGGATCGAGGACCTCGCCGCGCAGGCATCGGCCGCCGGGCTGGAGGTCAGTACCGAGGTCGCTGGCGAGGCGCGCTCTCTCCCGTACGGGATCGAGGCCGCCGCGTTCCGGATCGTCCAGGAGGCCCTCACGAACGTGACGCGCCACGCCGGCCGCGCCACCGTAGCGGTGCGGGTCGCGTACGGTGACCGGGACCTCACCGTGCTGGTCGAGGACGACGGCCGAGGTGCAGCCGTGGGCGCCTCGCCGCACGGGAGCGGCAAGGGGATCGTGGGGATGCGGGAACGGGTGGGAGCGCTCGGCGGGGAGCTGGAGGCCGGACCGAGAGCCGAAGGCGGGTTCCGCGTGCGCGCCGTTCTCCCGCTGGAGGCCGCGCCGACGTGATCCGCGTCCTCCTCGCCGACGATCAGGCGCTCGTCCGGGCCGGCTTCAAGGCTCTCCTCGACGCCCAGCCCGACATCGAGGTCGTGGGGGAGGCCGACGACGGCGAGGAGGCCCTCCGGCTGGCCGCCGAGGCGGAGCCGGACGTGGTGCTGATGGACATCCGGATGCCGGGGATGGACGGGCTCGAGGCCACCCGGCGGATCGTGCGGGACGAAGCGCTCGACCGTACGCGGATCGTGATCCTCACGACGTTCGATGAGGACGAGTACGTGTTCGAAGCCCTGCGGATCGGCGCGTCCGGGTTCCTCGTGAAGGACACGGACCCCGAGGTGCTCCTTCAAGGCGTGCGAGCCGTGGCTCGTGGCGACGCGCTCCTGTCACCCGCCGTCACGCGCCGGGTGATCGGCGCGATCGCCGAGCGGCAGATGCCGACGTTCGGAGCCGACGCCGGCGCCGATCGGATCCTGGCCACCGTGATGTTCAGCGACATCGTGTCATCCACCGAACGAGCGGTCGAGGTCGGGGACCGCCGGTGGCGCGAGGAGCTCGACCGTCACGACGAGCTCGTCCGCCGCGAGCTCGTGGAGCACGGAGGTCGCGAGATCAAGACGACCGGCGACGGGTTCCTCGCGGTGTTCGATGCCCCGACGCGCGCGATCCGCTGCGCCGTCGCGATCCGCGAGGGGCTGCGGGGCCTCGGGATCGATGTGCGGATCGGTCTCCACTCCGGCGAGGTCGAGCTCCGCGGCGAAGACGTCGGCGGGATCGCCGTGAACATCGGCTCCCGCGTGGCGGACGAGGGGTCCGCGGGGGACGTGCTGGCCACGAGCACGGTGAAGGATCTCGTCAGTGGGTCGCGGATCGGGTTCGCAGACCTGGGGGAGCACCAGCTCAAGGGCGTCGGGGACCGGTGGCGGTTGTTCGCCGTCACCGACACGGGGTGAGCCCCGGGGTGGCTGCTCCGATCCGCGTGATGCTCGCCGACGATCAGGCCCTGGTGCGCGCCGGGTTCCGGTCCCTCCTCGACGCCCAGGACGACATCGAGGTCGTCGGCGAGGCGAGCAGCGGCGACGAGGCGGTCGGCCTCGCGTCGGAGCTGTCGCCGGATGTGGTGCTGATGGACATCCGGATGCCGGGGATGGACGGGCTCGCCGCGACGCGGGCGATCGCGGAGGACGAACGCCTGGCCGACGTCAGGATCGTGGTGCTGACCACGTTCGGCCTGGACGAATACGTCTTCGATGCGATCCGATCGGGCGCCAGCGGCTTCCTGGTGAAGGACACGGAGCCGGACGAGCTCGTGCAGGCGGTCCGCGTCGTCGCCGGCGGGGACGCCCTCCTCTCGCCGAGCGTCACGCGGCAGCTGCTCGCGGAGTTCGCGAGCCGCGCCAAGGAGCCGATCCAGGGCACCGGTCTCGAGGAGCTCACCGACCGCGAACGGGAGATCGTCGCCCTCGTCGGAGAGGGACTGTCGAACCAGGAGATCGCCGAACGGCTGTTCGTGAGCCCCGCGACCGCGAAGACCCACGTCAGCCGGGCGATGGGGAAGCTCGGCGCCCGGGACCGGGCTCAGCTGGTCGTGATCGCCTACGAGTCCGGCCTCGTCCGGCCCGGCTGGCTGGGCTGAGCGTGACGGCGGAGCTCCAGACGCAGGTCGACGCCGCACTCCGGCGAGCAGGTCGCCGACCCGGCCTCCTCGTCGTGAGCGCGACAGATGGCGACGACACGGCGTTCGCGTCGCGGGGGCCGCTCCCGGATCCGCCGTGCGCACCGGAACGAGCGGTCTTCGAGATCGGCTCGATCACGAAGGTGTTCACCTCGCTGCTGCTGGCCATCGCGGCGGAGCGAGGCGAGCTCGACGTGGACGACCCCCTGGTCGAGCACCTCCCGCGCGGGACCCGCGTGCCGATGCGCGATGGTCGGCCGATCAGGCTGGTCGATCTGGCCACCCACAGGTCGGGGCTTCCTCGACTGCCCCCGGGGTTCCTCCTGCACGCGCTCCGCCACCGCGACGATCCCTACGGCCGCCTCTCGACGGAGGACGTGCTCGCAGCGCTCGGGAAGACGCGTCCGCGAGTCGCCGCCGGCGAGCGATTCCGATACTCGAACTACGGCGCGGGTGTGCTGGGTATCGCGCTCGCCCACGTGGCGGCGACCGACTACGAAACTCTGGTGCGAGAGCGGATCACCACGCCCCTCGGCCTGCGGGACACCGTGATCACCCTGAGCGAGGACCATCGGAACCGTCTGGCCGCAGGCACGAAGGGGTGGGGCGGTCCGGCCAGCCTCTGGGCCATCCCCGGCCTGACCGGCGCCGGAGCCCTACGATCCACCGCCGCCGACCTGCTCACGTTCATCCGCGCCCAGATGGGGACGCTCCCGGACGTACCCGAGGAGCTCGCGGCCGCGATCCGGTCGAGCCATCAAGCGCGGGCAACAGGCGGTCGCCTCACCCCCGGGATGCGGGTCGCACTCGGATGGCTCCTGGTCGGGATCGGTCGTCCGAAGGTCCAGGTCGTGATGCACAACGGCGGGACCGGCGGCTACCGGAGCATCGGCGGCTGGGCGCGGGACGGCCGCCACGGGGTCGTGGTCCTCTCGGCGAATGTTCGCAGCGTGGATGGGATCGCATCGAAGCTCCTGCTCGACCTCGAACGAACCTCCGCTTCTCCCTAGCCGCGGGCGACGAAGAAGCACAGCACCGCGAGCACGAGGGCGAGCGGTGCCCAGAGGTACCGCTCCCACGGACTCGAGGATGCGGCGTTCATCACGGCCCCCACGGCGAGCACGACGACGAGGATCCACGTCCCCCACCGCGCGACCACGTCGGGAAGGAAGGTCGCGCCGACACCGGAGCGGGCGAGCACGACCGCTGCGGCGAGTAGCCAGAAGAGCGCCGCGATCCCGCTCGCGACCCGCAGGCCCGGTGGGAGATGGATCCTCGTCCCTCCCCAGGCCGCTCGTCCCAGCGGCGCCCCGAACGCGAGCGCGGCCTGGAACACGGCGATCGCGACGAACCCGACGGCCGCGATGACGGCGAGCGTTCTCATAGTGATGCAGCCTGGCGAGAGCGTCCGGGCGGCGCACCTGAACCGACGATCCTCCTCGCGGCACGACGGAGCGGAGCCGCGAACCACATCGCGAAGCCGGATCCGACGATCCCCGGCACGACCACCCAGCGCAGCACGGGCTCTCCCCACGAGGGGAGCAGCCCGTACACGTACAGGGCGATCACGAGGCCCCAGAACAGATGGACCGCTCGTTCGGCCTTGCGCACGGTCCTGGGTGTCATCTCTCCCCCTTCCCCGTCCCCGCCCGCGCCGACCTCCGATCGTCGGTCCGGCTCGTCTCCAGGCGGCTGATCAGTTCATCGAGGACCGTCAGTGCCATCTCGAGGTCGGATCTGGGGATGTCGTCGGCGAGCTCACCGACCCACGCCGTCTGGTGCCGGTCGAGGACGCGATAGGCCTCCTCGCCGGCCGCGGTGAGCCGCACCAGCTGTGATCGGACGTGGTCGTCGTTCGGGATCAGCTCGATCAAGCCGTTGCCGACCAGCCGATCCACGGTGGCGTGCACACTCTGGCGCGTCAGGCCCATCCGTCGCGCGATCTGCGGGACCGTGAGGGGTCGATCCGAGAGCGAGATCGCACCGAGGACCTGCCATCGGGCCGACGTCAGGCCGTGCTCGGCGCTCAGACGATCACCTGCTTCGAGGAGGAGACCGTTCAGCCGGAAGGTCGAGAGGATCACCGAGGTGGTGACCTCGCCGGCGGCCTTCCGTGAAGAGCTCATGACCGTCAGGATACTAACTATACGTCAGTATCCTGTCAATCCGACAGAGCCGAGCTGTCCCGTCGGTCAGCTCCGGTCATAGTCTCGGGCGAGAGGAAGGAGACGGCGATGAGGAAGCTGGTTGTGAGCACGTTCCTGACCCTCGACGGAGTGATGCAGGCTCCCGGCGGTCCCGAGGAGGACGACAGCGGCGGCTTCGAACACGGAGGCTGGTCCGTGAACTACTGGGACGATCTGATGGGCGAGGTCAAGTCCGAGGAGTTCAGCGTGCCGTTCGACATGCTGCTCGGGCGCCGGTCCTACGAGATCCTCGGCGCGTACTGGCCGAGCGCTCCGGCGGAGGCCGGCGGCAAGCCGCTGAACGACGCCACGAAGTTCGTGGCCTCGCGCGGTCGCCCGGCGCTCGAGTGGGAGCCGTCGGTCCTGATCGAGGGTGACGCGGCCGACGGGGTCGCGGAGCTCAAGGAGACCGACGGGCCGGAGCTGCAGGTCCACGGCAGCGGCAACCTGATCCAGACCCTGATGCGCCACGCCCTCGTCGACGAGTACCGCCTGTGGGTCTTCCCGCTCGTGCTTGGATCGGGCAAGCGTCTGTTCGCGGACGGCGCCATCCCCGCCGGGCTGAAGCTCGTCGACAACAAGGTCTCGACGACCGGCGTCGTGATGGGCACCTACGAACTGGCGGGCCAGGTCGTCACGGGCTCGTTCTAGCGCACCCAGAGTCTGCTCAGAAGAACCCCCCACTGGGGGTGGACCTGGATGTTCCCCACACGGGCCGAGAACGTGTTCGTGGCCACGGGGTTCGTGAGGGAGGCCCACAGGGCGTCCCGGACGAGCCCATGCTCGATCTCGATCCACGCGGCGTTCGCGGCCGCAGGATCGGTTGACTGGAGCTGCTTCGCCTCCTCGATCCGAGCGTCGAGGCGGTCGCTGCAGAGGGCGGATGCGTTCAAGCTCGCCCCGCACCGGAACTGCGACTCGATGAAGTCGCCGGCTCCAAGGTAGTCCGTGATCCATCCGGTCAGGTAGACGTGCGGGTCGCCCGGCCCATCGAGTGGGGGCATCGCGTAGACGACGTCGAAGAACGTCTGCGGGTCCACGACCTCCAGGCGCGGACGCAGCCCGAGGTCGTGCAGGACGTCGACGACGTACCGCATCGTCTCGATCGGGTTGGGGAGGAGTGGATCTCTGGTGACCCAGACGATGACCTCCTCCCCGACGGCAGCGGCCTGCTCGACCAGCGCCTGCGCCCGGTCGGGATCCGGCGCCGACCACACACCGCTCTCCGGTTCCAGGGTGTACGGACAGTACGGTTCGTACCCTTGGAAGTTCGGCGGGAGGATCTGACACGTCGGACGTTGGTTCGTCAAGTCACCGAGCAGGTTGGCCACGCGGTCGCGGTCGATCGCGTAGTTCAGGGCCTGTCGCACCCGCACGTCGTTGAAAGGCGGCTTGTGGATGTCGAAGCCGACGAAGAGCGTGGTGTCACTCAGTGATTGCACGATCTGATCTGGGTGTTGCGCTTGGAGGGACGCGAGGTCCTCCGGCAGCGGCGGATCGGCCATCCAGTCGACCTCACCGACGGTGAGCCGATCGAAGGCGGTCGTGGCCTCCTCCTCGAAGGTCCACGAGATCGAGTCCACGAACCCGTCGGGTTGCGCCGCGCCCGACCACTCACGGAACGCCGGATTCCGCACGAGCTCGATGCCGTCCAAGCTCGCCTTCGCGATCACGTACGGCCCCGTCGCCGGTACGGGAACGAGGCCCTGGTCCTTTACCGGGATCTCCGTCGGGACGGGAAAGGCGAACGGCAGCGCCAGCTTGTGAGGAAGGTCGGCGTCCGGCTTCGCGAGATGGAACGTCACGGCCTCGGCATCCACGACGATCGTCCTTCGAAGGTCACATTTCGGCGGGTTCTGTCCGCATGCGCCGGCGCCGTCGATCGCGCTGTACAGCGAACGGGCATCCTTGCTCAGGGAAAAAGCCCGCTCGAATCCGTGCCGGAAGTCCTCGGGGCGGATGGGTTCCCCGGTCGAGTAGCGGAGCCCCTCACGAAGGGGGAACCGGTAGGTGAGTCCGTCGGGGGACACATGGGGAAGCGCCGAAGCAAGGTCCGGGACGAGCGTCGAGCCATCGGCGCCCCCGACCTTCTTGTAGGCGAGGAGCCCGTCGTTCGTCATCGAGAGGATTGGCGCCGAGATGAAGTCGTAGTACGCGACGGCGGGGTCCAGCGTGATGGGAACCGCTTCTTGGGAGGCGATGGTCACCCTCCCGCCACGATGTTCTGACGCCGATGCGCCGACGGCCAGCCAGAGGCTGTCGCCTTCCGTTGTCAGGGACGCAGCCGCACCGCCCACGGGAAGGGGTGGTTCGATCGCGTTCGTCGCCGGGTCGATCTCGCTGATCGAGTCGTCGGATCCGTTCGCGACCCAGAGCGAGCCCGCCGCGGCCCCGAGCCCGTTCGGGCTGTCCCCCACTTGGAGCGTGGCGAGTTCCCTGCCGGTCGAGGGCTCGAGCCGAGACACGGTGCCGTCCAGAGAGTTGGCGACCCAGATCGAGCCGAACGCCGGCAGCACGGCCGTCGGTCCATCGCCGACATCCTCCGTGAACGTCACGGTCGCGGTGGACGGGTCGACTCGGGAGATCCCTGCCGGGCTGACCGAGACCCACACGCCATCCGAACTGACCGCCACACTCGACGGCAGACCGGGGAGAGGAACCGCCTTCGTCTCGCCCGACGTGATGTCGATGCGCAGGAGCTGTCCACCGATCGAGTCCGCGATCCAAAGGGCACCGCCCCCCACGTCGATGCCCGTCGGGCCCGAGCCGCCCGGGAGTTGCTGTGTCGCTTCGTCAGATCCGGCGGGGATCCTGCTCACGGTGCCGTCGCCGGCGTTCGTTATCCACACCGAACCCTCGCCGACCGCCACGCCTGCCGGCGAGAACCCCACCGGGATCCGATCCATCACGGATCCGTCCTCGAGGTTCAGACGCGCCACGACATCTGCATCCGGCTGAGCGACCCAGAGACTCCCGAACCCCACGGCACTCGGCCCGGGGCGTTGGCCGAGCTCCGTGGAGAACGCGACACTTCCATCCTCGGCGTTGATCCGCGCGATCGAGTTCGTGCCGACGACGATGGTGCCCTCGCCGGACAGGAGGAGCGGGAGGCCGACGGCGACCAACGCGATCGCGACAGCCGCGGCGACGATCGTCGGCCATCCGAAGCGAGGTCCGCGCCGTGACTCCGGCGGCCGGACAGGGGCGTACGGACTCAGCCGCTCGACCGGGTCGACGCCGTCCGGCACGACGCGGACGAACGCGATCGGCTCTTCCATGCCCTTCAAGGACACCGAGCCGCGATCCAGGTAGCTGACGCCGTCGACCCGTCGCGCGAGGTGTGCAACCTCGCGCGACGCCAGGACCTCCCCTGCAAGTGCCTGGCTGCACAGCCGCGCGGCGAGGTTGAGGGCACCGCCCCGATACCCCCCCTCCACAGCGACCGCCTCGCCCGCGTCCAAGCCCATGCCCACGGTGAGCGGTAGCTCCGGGTCCGCGATCGTTTCCTCGACGAACCGCTCCTGCAGGTCCACCGCTGTTCTGATCGCCTGCCGCGGCGAGCCGAAGACGCAATTGGCCTCGTCGCCACGAAGCTCGAGGAGCGTTCCACCTCGGCTCTCCACGACCTCGCGCACGAGCCGGGCGAACTTGGCCGCCAGTTTCCCGGCTCCCTCGTCGCCGTGCTTCTGCGTGAAGACCGTCCAGCCTCGCATGTCGGCGATCAGGAACGTGCGGATGTGCACATCGTCGGTGGGCCTTTCCGCGCCTCCGACCTGCGGATCCTCTCCGCCCATGCCGCCATCATGCGCCTCTTCCTGGATCGTTTCCTGCGCCTCGATCAGCTGCCTCCGATGCGGCGGAAGCACTCGTGATCGACGACCGGGCTGGAAGGACTAACCTGCGGTCGACGCGAGCTGGTCGGCGATCTCCCGGAACGTCCCGAGCCACGTGTCGTTGTCGATGCTCCAGTCGCTGCCGTTCCGGACGATGACCGCGTCCGCGTCGGGAGCCACGTACACGTACTGGCCGAGGTTCCCGAGTCCGTAGAAGCGGCCCGGGCGTTCGACATCGACCCACCAGAAGTACTGGTAGTCCGCCGCCGGATCGCTGGTCGTATCCGCCGCCGTGGCGGCGCGGACCCACTCCTCCGAGACGATCCGCGTGCCATTCCACTCCCCGTCGTGGAGGAACAGCAGCCCGAAGCGGGCGTAGTCGACGGGCGCGACGTTCAACCCGCTTTCCAACTTCTCGAATCCGGAACGCTCCGAGTCGAGTGACCAGGTCGCATCACCTTCCGCGCCGATGGGCTGCCACAACCTGGTGGCCATGTAGTGCGAGACCGACATCCGCGTGGCTCGCTCGAGGACCATCCCCAAAAGGAGCGGGTTGTAGTTGTTGTAATGCCACGTCACGCCGGGCGGTTCCACGACCTGCGATCCGTTGATGCCGACGTCCCGGAGGTCCACGCCGTAGTACGTGACCACGTCGTCGCCCCAGGGAACCGGGATGTCGGGCTCCTCGTACCGGAGCCCCGAGGACATCGTGAGCAGGTCGCGGAGGGTGATCCGTCCGAACCGTTCGTCGCGTTCCGCGAGCTCGGGGAGATAGTCGGTGATCGGATCGTCGACGTCTCCGATCAGCCCTTCATCGATGGCGATGCCGACCAGCGTCGACAAGAACGACTTCGCAACCGAGAACGACGTCTGCAGGGTCGCACGGTCCGATCCGCCGAAGTACCGCTCGTACACGAGCCGGTCGCGGTGGACAACCACGAACGCGAGCGTCTCTGTCCGCCGGAGGAACGAGTCGAAGTCCGCCTCTTCACCGCTGGGCACCGCTCCGGCCAGATCGATCTCGGGACCATCGGGTAGAGGAACCCCCTGGTCACCTGCCGCGATCACGCGGGACGGGAACCGATGCTGGTCACCGACGTCGGCGTCCCGCCAGACCATCGCCCGGGCGGTCGTGGACGAGTCCACGGCCGTCAACGCCCACGCGTAGACCCCACCCACCAGTAGGACGAGCGCGCTCGCGGCGACCGCGAGCCGCCGGGGCCAGCGACGACGAGCTCGTTCGCTCACCCTCCGACCCTACGTTTCGCCGGGGCTCGTCGGAACCGCGGCGTTGCGGCTCCTTGCCGACTCCTCCCCCAGGTCAGCGGGGTCAGCTCGGCGACGAGAGGTTGTACCGAAGGAAGAGGTAGTCCTCGGAGCGGCGGATCGAGAGCAGACGGGCTCCCACGTCGCGTTCGAGGAGGTCGGTCTCATCCGTCAGGGGCGGCCGCTCCGAGCCACCGCCGATCAGCTTCGGCGAGATCGTCAGGAATAGCTGATCGACGGCCGAGGCCTCCAGCATCGCCCCCATCAACCGGGGTCCTCCTTCCGTGAGGATCCGCTGATATCCGCGCTCGCGGAGACGGTCGATCGCGACGGCACCGTCGACGCGGTCCGCGTCCCCGACGTCGATCACCTCCCCGACCCGGGCCTTCGCGAGCGCCCGAGCGCCGGCCGACGTCGTGACGACGATCGCGCCCGCCAGCGCGGGATGCTCCGCGGGGAGCTCCCCGCTCGCGGTCACGACGACGAGCGTCGGCGACTCGCTCGCCGAGATCCCCGCTCGCAGCCGGTAGAAGCTCTCGGCGCCCGCCTGGAACGCCTTCTCGGCGGTCCAGGGACCTGCGTGCTCCCGGACCGTCCCGGCGCCGACCACGACGGCGTCCGCCACCGCGCGCAGGAGCGCCATGATGAATCGGTCGGCCGAGGCGCCGCCGCTGATCGCCGCCGAGGACATCTCGACGCCCCCGATCGCGGCGACGCCGTCGATCGACGATACGAAGTTCGCGTAGACCACCCGCTCGGGGAGCCAGAACGGCCCCCCGTACGCCGACCCCACCTCGTCGGGGACCGGCACGTCGGGAGCGCCTCCGGCCTCGAAGACGGACTCCAAGCGGACGTCGAGCGCGGTCACTCGCGCTGTGCCACGGTGAGGAACTCGCGGCGCATCTCGGGGTCCCGCTCGTAGTTGCCGCGCCAGAACGAGGTGGAGGTCCGCGACCGCTCCTCACGGACCCCCCGCATCTGCGTGCAGAGGTGCGCGGCCTGCAGATGCACGGCGACCCCGTGCGGATCCATCACCTCGTTCAGGTGGTCGGCGATCTGCTGGCCGAGGCGTTCCTGCACCGTGAAGCGCCGCGCGTACACCCGGACCAGCCTCGTCATCTTCGAGATCCCGATGATCTGCTCGTGCGCCACGTATCCCACGTGCGCCACGCCGTAGAACGGGAAGGCATGATGCTCGCAGAGCGCGAAGAAGGGGATCGGCCCCTCGATCACCTGGCTGATCGAGCAATCGGGACCCCCGCGACACTCGGTGGGGAACGCGGTCAGGAGCTTCGGATCGCCCTCGTAGCCGGTGGTCGCCTCGTACATCGCTCGGACGAACCGGCGCGGCGTGTTGTGGGTCCCCTCGGTTTGGAGGTCCATGCCGAAGGCGGTGAACATCTCCGCGACGGCGTCCTCGAAGCGATCCCACTGCTCGTCGGTGACCTCCCGAGGTCGCACGCGCTCCCACGATGTGGTCTCCTCGGGGTCGCTCATCGCCCAGCGCTCTGGGACGTCCGCGGGTCTCGCGGTCGAGCCCTGCCCGTCCGGGGTCTCTCGATCGGTTCTCATCCTCGGCCTCCGCTCGTTCCGTCGGTCGGCTTCCTCCACCAACCGTACGGTCCCGCCGGGCGTTTGGCTCAGGGCTTCCGCGCTGTGGCTCGGCCCCAGGCGAACGCAGCGAACGAGTCGGATCCCTCGGCCCACCGGATCCAGGCCTGCTCCAACGCGTCGACCTCGATCCGGTCGGCGAGTCCTCGTTCGGTCAGTCCGTCCACGAACCACTCGTCCCGGCAATCGGCGGCGCGACCGAGCCCGAACGTCCGAACGCGTTCCTCGGTCCCGTAGCTGAAGTACGTGGTGGATGCCTCGACCTGCGCGAACCCCGCCGCGAGGAGCAGACCGCGGAGCTCTCGGCCGCGGGAGGGATGGACGTCGCCCTGCGCCTCCCACAGCGCGAGCCGAAGCTCGTAGAAGCGACGCAGCGGGACGACGTCCGCGCCGTGGAGGATCAGCCCTCCGTACTCGATCGACGACGCGCCGATGACGCCGCCGGGCTTCAGCACGCGACGGACCTCGGCGAGGCCCGCGAGCGGGTCATCGAGCGTCTCCAGCATCGAAAAGAGCGTGCAGACATCGATCGATGCCCCCGCGACGCCCAGGTCGTAGATGCTCCCTTCGCGGAACTCGACGTTGTCGATCCCGTGGCCGGCGGCGTACGCGCGCGCATCGGCGAACTCCTCGTCGTCGACGTCGATCCCGGTCACGTGCCCGGCGGCCTGCGCGATGCCCAGGGTGATCGAACCCGGCCCGCAGCCCACGTCGAGGACCTGATCACCTCGACCGATCGCGGGGAGCACGAAGTCCGCGTACTGCGAGGCGCTCCGGTCCCGCATCAGGGCCTCGAACCCCACGACCACGCTCCCGTGAGTCGCTTGTCAGCCGCCGGGGGCGTACGCCTTCGCGACGCCGCCGATGATCTCCGCCAGTTCTTTCGGACGCGACCACATCGGCCAGTGGCTCGTCGGCAGGTCGACCCAGGTGAGGTTCCGCACCTCCTGGAGGCCGGCGAGCCAGGCGTAGCCCTCGCCCATCGCCTCCTTGTACTGCTGGGACGTGTAGCCCGTGCAGATGATCGTGCTCGGCAGGTCGAGCCGCGCGTCGTTGGTCAGCTCGACGGTCTCGCGGAGGACGCCGCCCGGTTCCGGGACCGCTCGCTGCCGGAACGTCTCGAGCTGTTCCTCGCTGAGCCCGTCGAGGTTCTCCTCGGCGGAGACCTCCTCCCACGACAGCGGCTTCTCATCGCCGTCGAAGTCGGTATCGAGGGGCGGGATGCCCGGGGCGGTGTCGACGTAGACCATCGCGGCGATCGACCCGGGGACCCGATCGCTCGCGACGTAACCCGAGAAACCGGTCCCGCTGTGCACCGCGAGCACGACGGGATCGCCCGCCGCCTTGACCGCCTCGGTGATCGCGTCGACGTGGTGGGACAGACCGATCGAGGAGCGGTCCACATGGGCGGACTCGAGGCCGGGCAAGGTGAGCGCGGTGACGTCGTGGCCCTCGGCTCGCAACAGGCCGGCAACCTCGTCCCACGCCCACGCACCGAGCCAGAACCCAGGAACGAGGATGATCGATGGATTCGTCATCCCTCGACCCTAGGCGTGGATCGGGACATCCGTCAGCCTCGAGACTCGCCCTCGCCTGGCTCGTCCGCGTCAGTGGGTCGGGCTACGTCGAACGCGGACATCACGATCGCGACGATGCTGAGCAGTCCGGCCGCGAACGCGAGGAGGATCGACCACGCGAAGTCCCGCCTCGTGGGAGAAAGGCCACCCAGGATCCACGGCAGGACGAGGAGGGCCAAAGTCATCGCCGTGGTCACGACCTCGTTGATCACCAGCGCGGTGGACCCCGTGGCTCGCCTGACGCCCCGGACGTGGAGGGCGGAGTCCACGTTGGCCGCGATCAAGATGAGGCTCAGCACCACGAAGAGGATGCGCGTCCATGCCGGATCCATCACCACCAGCGACAGCGAAATGCCCAGCGGGATCGACAGGACGATGAGGGTGATGCGCGTGCCGGAGCGCAGGTACTTCTCGA
Organism: uncultured Actinomycetota bacterium; assembly: GCA_963702405.1. Classification (GTDB taxonomy): domain Bacteria; phylum Actinomycetota; class UBA4738; order UBA4738; family HRBIN12; genus JAJNBA01. Next base: position 11,030 of record CAVPCM010000009.1, on the reverse strand, counting down.
AGACCTCGCGCGAGCGATCCCATCGCCGGAATCCGGTCTCGATGTAGAAGAACACCCCGACGAGGAACAGACCGATCAGCGTGGCCGTGACCTCCGCCATGTTGAGCAGGAAGGCGTCCGGCACGCGTCGCACGGCCCCGAAGACTATCCTCGATCGGTCATCGTCCGCCCGCGGAGGCTCGACGCCCGCTCCTCCGATGGGACCGAGCGCACGTCCAGCGCTCAGGAAAGGAGCACGTGATGTCGGGAAGCGGAACGCGCGAGGATCCATGGGTCTTGAAGACCCCGCCCGGCACGTCGGAGTACCGGATGTGGCGCGACGAGGAGGCCGACCCGTCGACGCTGGTATGCGAGGTCGGTTCGACGAAGCTCGGCTACCAGCTCCGGTGCATCGAGGACCTCCACACGATGCTGAAGGAGCACGGCGACTGGATCGAGCTGGGGAGCGCCGACGAGCAGAAGACCGCGAAGGACGGCACCGTCGAGGCGTGGGGGCGGTCGGCGGACAACCCCGTCGGTGGCTGGTACGGGATCAAGAAGGGTCTGCGGGGCCGGTTCGGGATGTACGTCCCGCCGCTCCTCGAAGAGCTCGAGATGGCCGAGCTGGAGCACAACGCGCGGAACAACCGCATGCGCGCCATCTAGCCGCCGACTCAGTCCCAGAGGTCGATCTGCTGGAGCCCGGCGTTCCCGAGCGCCTCGTTGACCTCAGCCGTGTGCCAGACGTCGTGGCTGAACACGCGCTGGATCACCGAGCCGCGGGTGTGCACCCACGACGCGTCCCATTCGGGACGACGGATCTCCTCGCCGAGCATCTCGAGCGTCCACGTGTCGAGGCAGCGCTCGACGATCCGGAACGTGGAGTCGAGGGCACCGGCGAGCCGATCGGCGCTCCAGACGTGCTCGAGGTCGTCGTCGCCCGGGCAGTCGAACGCCGAGTTCGGGAACGGCGTCGTCTCCACGCCCGGCTCTCCGGCGAACACGCAGAGCCAGAACACCCGCTGACAGGCGAGGTGGCCGACGGTCGCCCAGAGTGGCCACCGCTCCGGCGACGGCTGGATCGCCAGCTGCTCCTCGGTCATCGTGACGATGGCGTCGCGGAGCCGCTGTTGGTACTGCGGCCACATCTGGTACGCGGGTCGGATCGGTGGCTCGCCGGTCATGGGGTCTGCGCGGACGCTCTCAAGCCCGCGATGACGAGCACGAGGCGCGCGACACCGAACAGCCATGGGATCGGCAACGCGAAGCCGACCCAGAAGATGGCCTCGATCGGGAGTATCGCGAGGCTGAAGACGGCGCCGACCTTCGAGCCATTCCAAGTGAGCCACCCCGCGAACGCGACGACCAGCATCAGGGCGAGGAACGCCATCAGCCGGAGCACGAACGCGTCGTCCAGGAGGCGGGCCGACCACGGACCGCCGTAGGTCTCGAACAGACCGAAGAACATGGGGAGCCGCCCTCGCTGCTTCAGGTAGATCGCGACAGGGATCGTGGCCAGCCCGAACCCGGCGGCGTAGCACCACATCGTGATCGCGGCTCCCCGGAGTGCGGTCACGGAGTCTCCCCTCCGGTGGAGCGACCTAGGCGCCAGCCCCATCGTGCCGATCGGGTGCCGGCCGGTACGCCAGCCGCACCACGCCGGAGGCGAACGTCGTCGCGCCGATCAGCTCCAGGCGGACCGGCCCCACACCATCGAAGATCCGCGGGCCCGTCGGCCAGATCGACGGGCTCACCCAGAACCAGAACTCGTCGATCAGACCTTGGGTGATCAGGGCGTCGGCCAGCTCGCCGGCACCGACGGCGACCAGGGTCCTGTCGTGGCGGTCCTTCAGCGCTGTCACGCTCTCGGCGAGGTCGCCCTCCAGCAGCGTGGCGTTCCACTCCAACGGCGCGCGCAGACTCCGGGATGCCACGTACTTCGGCATGCTGTTCATCTGATCCGCGAACCCTGCGAGGTTCGGGTCGTCGGCCAGGGTCGGCCAGACCGCGGCCAGTCCCTCGTAGGTCTTGCGCCCCAGCACCATCGCGTCCGCTGCGAAGAACTGCTCCAGCGAGACCTGGTTGCTATCGGCGTCCAGCACAAGCCACCCATCGGGCTCCGGCACCGGCGCCTCGAACGCCCCGTTCACGCTTATGGAGTTGTTGATGACCAGTCGTCCCATCGGAAACCTCCTCGTCGTCGAGCCGGCGTTCAGTCGTAGCGGCGGATCGAGCGGACGCTGAGGAAGACCATCAACGCGCCCGCGCCGGCCACGACCGCGAACCCTCGACCGATCGCCGCCCACTCCAGGTCGTGCAAGACCAGCGAACGCATCGCCTCCATGATGTACGTGACCGGGTTGTAGGTGGCGGCGATCTCCATCGGCCGGGTCAGCAGCGGACGTGGGACGAAGTTCGGCGTGAGGAACAGCAGGGGGAAGAAGATCAACCCCGCCGAGTTCGTCGCCGCGGCGCTCCTCGTCTTGAGCGCGATCAGCTGCATGAATCCGGAGAACACGACAGCCCACGTCGCGGTCAGCAGGATCAGGAGGACGAACCCGAGCGCGCCGCTCGCGATCCGGATCCCGAACGGAAGGGCGATCAGGACCATCACGATCGCGATCGCCCCGCTCTTGAGCGCCTCCGCCGCGAGCCGGCCGAACACGATCGCGGTCCGGGGGACCGGGGCGGCGCGCAGCTTGTCGAAGTACCCGCCCTCGATGTCCTCCACCAGGTACAGCGCCGCGGTTCCGAACGACGCCGCCAGGAGCAGCGCGCTCGGTAGCTGGAAGGCCGCGTAGTTCTGCCCCGCGAGGAACGGGGTGCTGGTCGACGGGAAGATCTTGGCGGCCTGCCCCACGTTGACCACGAGGAAGAACAGCGGGATGAAGATCGTGGGGAACAACGCCTCCGGGGTGCGAAGGGCCTCCCGGATCGACCGCTGGACGAGCACGAGGTACTTGTTCACGCCTGCACCTCCTGCACCTCGCCGGCTTCGCGCTCACGTGTCCGTCCCGTCGCTTCGAGGAACACGTCGTCGAGCGTCGGGTCCTGGGTCAGCCCACGACGTTGCCGCAGATCGGCCTTCAGCTCGGACGGTGTTCCTTCGGCGACGATCAGGCCGGCGTCGATGATCGCGAGCCGATCGCAGAGTTGGTCGGCCTCCTCGAGGTACTGCGTCGTGAGGAAGATCGTGGTGCCCTGGTCGTTGATCCGCCGGAGCTCGTCCCACACCGTCAGCCGGCTGGCGGGGTCGAGGCCGGTCGTCGGCTCGTCCAGGAACAGGACGTCGGGCCGGTGGACGAGGGCCGACGCCAGATCGAGCCGGCGCTTCATGCCGCCGGAGTACCCCTTGATCCGGCGATCTGCGTCATCCTCGAGATCGACCAGCTTGACGAGGCCGCTCGCTCGCTCGGCCGCCTGCGCCTGCGACAGGCCGTAGAGGCGCCCCTGGAGGATCACGAGCTCCCGGCCTGTCTGGCGGATGTCGAGGCCGGCCTCCTGGAGCGCGACGCCGATCCGCCGGCGGGCCTCTTCTGGGTCGGCGGTCACGTCGACGCCGGCGACGCGCGCCGACCCCGAGGTGATCGTCATCAGGGTCGTGAGCATCCGCACCGTGGTCGACTTGCCGGCGCCGTTGGGCCCCAGGAACCCGAAGACCTCCCCTTCTCGGACATGCAGGTCGACGCCCCGCACGGCTTCCACATCCCCGCCGCGGCCCGTGTAGTGCTTGACGAGCTGCTCGGCCTCGATCGCGTAGGTCATGGGACCGCACCCTATCGAGTCGAGTGAGACCGACGCCGTGCCGTCACGTCGGCACATGGCCACGCGCGTCTCGAGTTCCGGGTCGTCCGGTAGCGTTCCGATCGGGTCCTCGAGTCGAGGAGGGACGAGATGACGGAGCGGCAGATCGGAACGCGTGAGGAATGGCAGGCGGCTCGCGACGAATTGCTGCGCCTCGAGAAGGAGCACACGCGGATGGGCGACGACCTCGCCCGGAAGCGACGGGAGCTCCCCTGGGTGCTCGTCGAGGAGGAGTACCGCTTCGACACCGGGGACGGCACCCGGACGCTCGCAGAGCTGTTCAACGGTCGCTCGCAGCTCCTCGTCTATCACTTCATGTTCGGCCCCAGCTACGAGGCCGGCTGCCCGACGTGCTCGTCATCCGCCGACGCGGTCAACGCCGTGCTGCCGCATCTCCACGCGCGTGACGTGACGATGCTCTACGTCTCGCGGGCGCCGATCGAGCGGCTGCTCGCCTACGAGCAACGGATGGGTTGGAGCTTCCCGTGGGTGTCGTGCGGGAACACCGACTTCAACTTCGACCTCGGGTTCTCGTACACCGACGAGCAGGTGCGCGAGTTCGCCGAGCCGATGCTCGAAGGGGGCGCTCCGTCGGGCGTCGAGTCCAACGCGGCCGCCAGCGGGACCGACATCCCCGGCTACCTCACGGAGGGACCGGGCTTCAGCGCGTTCATCGAGGACGATGCAGCCGTCTACCACACGTACTCGACCCAAGCCCGGGGCCTCGAGTTCCTGATGGGGTACTACCCGATCCTCGATCGTGCTCCGAAGGGGCGCGACGAGGGCGAGGGCCAGGAGCCGTGGCTCCGCCGGCACGACGAGTACTGATGAGCACGGCCGGGCCGTCGGCGGCGCGTCAGACGTGCGCGAGCACCGCGTCCAGTGGGCGCGGCGCCTTGGAGAGATCGAGCGCCTCGATGAGCAGAGGCGCGTAGTCGATCTTGCGGCTCGAGTTCCCGAGGAAGCGCCTGAGTTGCTGGTCGATCGGCCGTCCGCGCCACTCGGGTTGCTTTTGGAGAGTCCGGAACGGCCCGAGCTCACCCCGCTCCTCCACGATGTTCAGCACGCTTTCGGGCCCCACCGCGCGGACGAGCTCGTCCTCGAGGTCCTCGATGCACGCGTAGAACCCGAACCTCTCCAGCTCGACAGGCGAGGAGCCCGATCCGAACCCCGCCCGCTCGAGACCGCGACGGACATCGGGCTCCTCGGCCACGTCGTACAAGCCGGCAACGGCGACGTCGGACCCACGCGGGCCGAACCGCTCCAGGAGCTTCCCGATGTTCTTCGCTCCGACCATGGCGACCACGGCGACGCCATCTGCCGTCAGGTCGCGTCCCCGCCGCGCGGCGAGCGCCTCGAGCGCACGTCGGTCGCTGACCCCCTCGACGAGGACGACGGCGCGCGGGGCCGACGTCACCGTGTGACGGCGTGGAGGAGGACGGGTTCGGACACGCCCTTCAGCTCGACCGCGCCGACCGGCTCGAAGGCGATCCCGTCCGGGACCACGCGATCCACGATCTCCTGCGTAACGAGCACCTGTCCGGGCGCCGCCTGCTCCCCGATCCTCGCCGCGAGGTTCACGGTCCGGCCGAAGTAGTCGCCCCCCTGGAAAACCACGGGGCCGGTGTCGAGGCCGACGTGCGCGGGCGGCAGCCCCGCCGCCGCGATGGCATCCACCATCTCCAACGCGGCGGCGACCCCTCCGGTCGGCTCCCGGAAGTGGAACATGACGCCGTCGCCCAGCCACTTCACGACCTTGCCACCGTGGCGCTCGGCGGGCCGCTGGACGAGCGGCGTCAGACGAGCCGCCAGCTCCGCAGCGGCCTCGTCGCCTCGCTCCTCCGTCAGCCGCGTGTAGCCCGTGATGTCCAGGAAGCAGATCGCCGGGGGCTTGACCAGCCGGTTCCGGAGCCCGGTGCGGTCGAGCGCGTCCTCGATCTCTCCGATCAGGTTCTCCACCCACGTGTGCTCCTGATGGGCGTGGTACATCGCGAGCATCGCCTGCTCGAGGAGGGGCGTGGTCTGCTCGCCGAACCCGAGTGTCGCCTCGTGCATCTCCGCGTCGGTCATGCCGGAGGCCAGGGCCGGGAGCACGACGTACCGGTGCCACCAGTCCGCCTCCACCTCGGCCATCCGGCGGAGACCATCGCCGTAGACACGGAGCAACCGCTCGAGGACGGACGTGGGGAATCGGGCCGAGACGAGTTTCTCGATCAACGGGACGACCCGGAGCTCGTCCTCGCGCATCCGGTCGTCCGGCTCGGGTAGGGCGAAGCCGATCGCCTCGCGGAGGACCCTGAGGAGCTCCAGCGGTACGCCGGTCTGCGAGGCGACGTCCTGGAACGATCGTTGGCTGAGCGGGGCGATCAGGTCGTAGAGCGGGTTGTCGAGCCACCCGAACGACAGCTCCCCGGCGTCGAGCGCCTCGCGGATCGCTTCGAGCGGCAGACCCGTGCGTTCGAGGCCCTGGTAGAGCCGAGTCCGTCTGACGTCGCCTTCCGTGAAGGCCCCGTCATCGGCGGGCGTGAGGACGCCTACGTCGACCAGTCTGGTTACGTATTCGGGTTCGACGCCCGCCCGCTCCGCGACGTCCCGTTCCGAGATCCCGTCCACGCACAGAACCTAGCCGTCGATGCTCCCGGTGAGCACGGTCGGAGGCCGCCTCGTGTCAGCGGTTGCGCGGGTGGTCGCGGGCGATCCGTTCGTTGCCTCGCTTGTAGTCGCCAGTGGCGCGCGCCATCACCTGCTGCGGGTCATCCCGCCCGACGTCTTCCAGGAAGCGCGCGGCGGCGGAACCGCGGAGCGTAACGGCCTTCTTCCCACGGTGCGTGATCACGACGGTGTCCCCACGCTGCGAGAACGCGAACCCCGCAGCGTCACCCATCCAGCGAGGATGTCACGCTGGAGGCTCGAGGAACGTCGAACGCGAGCGTCGCCCTCAGCGCGCGTTTTCCCTCGGGCACCGCGAAGGTCCTCCTTCGAGCGCTAAGAAGCCGCGCTGCTATCTCCTTTCGGCGGGATCGCGGCTACGATTCCGCCAGCTCGTCGAGGACCCTCTGGATTCCCTGCACCGAGACGACATTTCCCTTGCGCTCGTACTCCGCGCGCGCGATGAGGGCCTGCTCGACCGCCTCTGGTGTCTGCCCTGCTCCGCGGAACACCCGTGCGAGCTCTTGGCGGGCGTTTCCTCGGCTGTTGAGCACATCCGTGCCGTCGGCGATCTCGACGGCTTCCTTCGCGGGCTGCAGGGCGGCCTCGACCTCGCCCCGCCTGAGGAGGACCTCGGCTCTGGCCGTTCTCAACTCCACCTGGGTCAGACTGTCGTCAGGTGATCCGGTCTCGGCGCTCAGTGTGATGAAGTGTTCGGCCTCCTCCAAGCGGTCCATGGACGCCAGCACGTTCGCGAGCATGCCGGCCGAGGTCGACAGATATCCTCGTTCCCCGATCCGCATCAGGACCTCGCACCCCCTCCGGAGCTCCCGCTCGGCGGCTTCCAGCTCGTCGGCCAGGATCTCCACCGTGGCTGAGACTTGGCTCGCACTGGCCTCCTCGGTGACCCAACCGAAGTCCTCGAGGATCCCTCGGCCCTCACTGATGGCGTCACGTGCCTGCTCGAATTCTCCCCGCATCGCCAGGAGCCCGCCTTCGCAGTGCTTCGTGAACGCCTGGATGAGGCGGTCACCGCCCGCACGCGCGATCACGTCAGCGCACCTGTCCAACCCCGCATCCACATCGATCGGGCCGGCATAGGCGGCCACGGCTACCCAGGCGAGGTTGTCCCGAACCTCTCGCTCCTCGGCGGCGCGTTCGGCGTGCAGCATCGCCCGCCGGAACGACGCTTCCGCGTCCGCGTAGTGCCCCTCCAGCCAGTCGACCTCTCCGAGCGTGTGGAACGCTCGGGCGAGGCCAAGATCGTCGTCGAGCGACCCGAAGAATCGCACGGCTCGCCCCGCCTCGATCCGGAGATCGCCGGCGCCCACCGTCGTCTCATCCATGAGCGACAACCGGATCCTTCCCAACCGGATGAGGGTGCGGGTGCGGTCATCCCCCATCGAGTCGGCGACCGCCTCCCCCCGCTCGAAGATGGAGCGCGAACGGTCGAATCCGCCCGCCTCCATGTGTGCGATCGCTTGACTCAACAGGGCATCCGCCAGACGCGGGTCGTCTTCTGGAAGGAGTTCATTGGCCCGATCGAACAGCGACGCGGCGGCGCGCATATCGTTCGTCTCGAAGACCCTCCGCGCGCTCGCGATGAGGTGATCGCCGGCCCGGATCCTGAGGCCGATCGTCCGCTCGTCGGCGGGACCGAGCTCGATGAGATTGCGGAAAGCCTGTTCCAGGTGGTAGCCGACGATCTCCTCGAATTCGGGGAGACGATCGCCCGCCCGGACCAGGAGCCAGTCCGCGAATCGCTCGTGCAGCTCCGCCCGCAGGCGTCGGAGCATGCCCGAGTAGGCGGCGTCCCGGACCAGCAGATGCACGAACGCGAAGGCCGGATCGTCGAGGAGCGAGGCGTCGTCGGGTCGGATCAGCCTCCTTCGCTGCAGAGCATCGAGCATGGTTCCTATGCCGGACCGCATGGGGTCCGATGACATCGCCGCCACGGCTCCGAGGGGGGAAGACCTGGCCGACGACCGCGCCGCGCTCGAGCACGGCCCGCTCCTGGTCGATCAAGGAGTCGAGGCGAGCCGCAAGGAGCGCCTGGATGGAGGGTGGGATCGACAGACGGCCCGGTCGTCTGGCGAGCTCCCAACCTGACGACCCGAGCTCGATCGTGCCGTCGTCCTGCCACATCGCGAGCATCTGCTCGAGGAACAGTGGATTGCCCTGGCCCGCCGCCACGATGTCCGAGAGGATCTCCTCGGGCATCCTCATGCCGCCGATCAAGCTGCCCACCATGTCCTCGCTCTCGTCCTGCGAGAGGGGCTCGAGTCGAACGGCCACGTGCTCTCCCACATCGTCGGCCCATCCGGGTGAGTCCTCCTCGAGCTGCGGTCGTGTCATGCAGACGAGCAGGATCGGGGTCGTCGTGGCGAGCGTGGCTAGATGGACGATCGCTTCGAGCAGAGGCGGGTGCGCCCATTGGATGTCGTCGAGCACGATGGCGAGCGGTTGGTCGGCCCAAGATGCTCGAGGAGCTTGCGGAATCCCCAGACGAGCTCTTCCTTCGTCAGAGGGACCGTCACGAGGCCCATGGCCGCGGCGACCCGCTCCACGATCGCATCGGCGTCTGCAGCGCCACCGCACAGCGCCGCGAGCTTCCGGAGCGCGAGATCATGTGGGTCGGCCTCACCGATCACAGCCAGCTGCCGCACGATCTGCGAGAGCGGCCAGTAGGTGATCCCCTCCCCGTAGGAAAGGCATCGCCCCTCGCCGATCCTGGCGCCATCTCCGATCCGTGAGAGGAGCTCCGCGACGAGCCTCGTCTTCCCGACACCCGCGTCGCCCATCACGCTTGCCAGCACGCAGACGCGGCTACGGCACGCTCGGTCGAATCGCCTCGAGCAGAGCGTTGAGCTCTCCGGCACGACCCACCATCGTCGCGTCCGTTCGCAGGGCAGGATGGCTCCTCTGAGCCATCGAGACCAGGCGGTAGGCGGGAAGAGGCTCGGCCTTGCCTTTCGCAGCCACGGGCTCGACCGCCTCGACCTCCACACCATCCATCGCGAGAGCGACCGTCGTCTCACCGACAAGGACCTCGCCGAACGGAGCCGCCTGCTCGAGGCGGGCCGCCGTGTTCACGGCGTCTCCGGTGACGAGTCGCTGCCCGGTGGCCGGATCGCCCGTCACGACTTCACCGGTGTAGCACGCCTGAACGACTGGTGAGCGATACGCCCCAGCGTTCCTCGAGTTCGTCGTTCAGCCCTGCCAGAGCGTTCCGCATGTCTGCGGCGGCTCGAAGTGCCCGCATCGCATCGTCCTCATGGGCGCGCGGAAGGCCGAAGACCGCCATCACGGCGTCACCGATGTACTTCTCGACGATGCCTCCATGGCGCTCGACGCAGGCGCTCATCTCGTCGAAGTACCGGTCGAGTACCTCGCGCAACGCCTCGGAATCCAAAGCCTCGCCGAGCGCGGTAGAGCCGACGAGGTCGGAGAAGACGATCGTGACGGTCTTGCGGGAACCGGCAGGCGCAGCCGCCCCGAGGGGAGCCGTGCACGCCATGCAGAACCGAGCGCGATCGGGATTCTCTTCTCCGCAGGCAGGACAGAGCGGCACATCGCCGAGTGTATGGAACGCGCGTCGGCGGGCATTCGGACGCCCCTTGCTAGGCTCGATCGATGTTGCGGCCGAAGGCCCTGCGGGAACGGTGACCTCGTCGCGGTCGTAGCCACGTCCGGCGGGCTCGACAAGGATGACGTGCCCCTGCTCGAACGCGGCGTCGAGACGATCGAACGGATGGGGTTCGTCGTCCGCGTGTCACCGTTGGTGGACCTGGAGCGGAGTTGGTGGTGGTCGGCCGCACCGCCCTCGGAGGTCGCCGAGGAGTTCAACCGTCTCCTGCGAGATCCCGAGGTGCGGGCGATCTTCTCGCTCACCGGCGGCCGGACGACCCTGAGCTATCTGGATCTGATCGACGTGGAGGCTGTGCGAGCAGATCCGAAACCGGTGCTCGGGATGAGCGACATCTCCGCCTTGCACCTGGCGCTCCATGCTCGAACCGGCCTGGTCTCGCTGCACTCCGACCTCGTCACGGTCGGATTCGGAGAGTGGAACGATCTCAGGACGAGGCGCGCCGCGACCAGCTCGCGGACCTCCACCTCCGGGTCCTGACGGACGACGCGCCGATCGGTCCTCTCCCTGCCGGGCCGTCCGTGGGAGTCGTGGCGGCCGGGTCGTGCGGAAGGACCGCTCATCGGCGGGATGCTCAACCGGATCGTGCGAGTGCAGGCGACCGCATCGGCGCTGAGCCCCGAGCGCTTCGACGGGGCGATCCTGTTCTGGGAGGAAGCCTTCACGTCGACGTCGACGGTCTGGAACGACCTGCACGTGCTGCGACAGGCGGGGGTGCTGGACCGGATCTCCGGCATGGTCGTCGGCAGGCCGTTCGAGGTGGAGACCGACGCCGACTGGACCCGACTCGCTCCGCGACATCGTCCTCGAGGTTGTGGGCGAGCGTGACATCCCGGTGCTGGGCGACGTCGACATCGGCCACGCGGGGCCGAACCTCCCGATGCCGCTCGGCGTCCGTGCCGAGATGGACGCTGATGCGAAGACGCTGTCGCTGCTGGAGCCCGTCGTGACG
>CAVPCM010000008.1:0-545345 GCA_963702405.1 uncultured Actinomycetota bacterium | reverse complement strand
CGCTCAGGCGCAGGCCACCCAGGTAGAAGTTCGTCTTGGCTTCTTCATATGCGGCGAGGAGCTCTATCAACCAGGCGCTCATCTGATCGGGCGACCAGACCGGTACGGATTGCAGCCCTGGTCGCGCTCACAGTGAGGCCTAGCGCTTGGCCTTGGCGGCGCCCTGGGCCTTGCGTGTGCTCTTGCGCCGCGCCCCGCCACGTCGCCGCCGCGTCCGCTGGGAGGAGACCTTGTCGACCTTCTCCTTGTCCGGTAGGGCGTCCACGACCGCCTCTCCGTCCGCAGTGATTTGCAGCTCTCCCCGGGTGCCGGTGCCAGTTAGATATCGCCCGCGCTTGGCGGTCGAGATTGCCCGGTAGACGTTGAAGGAAGCCATCGCAGCATCGATGCGAGCCTGGTTTAGGTCCGCGCTCTTGAAGGCTCTTCGCCCCCCTGCGTGAGTCAGGTGGTACGCGAGTGCTCGTTAGTCTCAGAACGTCGCCGGACGGCCTCTTGGCTGTGGCGAATGCCTTGATGTCTGCGATCGCACCACCAGCGCTGCCGGGGCCTCCCCCACCAGGAAGAGACATGCCACTGCCAGGTGCCGGCGCATCCAGCCCAAGCTTCGATGCGAGCCACTCGACCACCCGCTGTTGCTCCTCCTCGTCGAGGCCCGACAGAGCATCGAGAGTGGCCTGCATGGCCTTTAGCTCTGCATCCCCCGCCATCTCAACTCCTCCCGCCTTCGAACCACCATCTTGCCATGGGAGGCAACGCCCTCACGGATGGTTCGTAGATCCGAGCGACAGCTTCAGCGGGGCGGCGCATGCGTAGTTCCTCGATGGCCGCCTGGCTGGCCCACTCCTTCTCCTTCAGCTCGGTGAGGAGCTCCTCGAGCAGCTTGCCTTCCCCCCGATGGCTGCTGCTTGCTGCTTGTCTGCCCTGCTGCTGCTGCTGGTCCGGGTTGTCGCCTGTATCCTACTTCCACTTGCCGGCTGTGCGAGGCGTATCGCCTTGGAACAGGAGATGCTATTCAACCGATTCCGCGACGAATACTCGTCATGTGCAAGATCCGTTGGCGGGCTGTTCCTTCTTGGCACATGGGCGTAGAGTCAGACCCGATTCGAATGGAGGTGGGAAGATGTGATGTTTGATCGAATGGTTCTCGTGGAGGCTTCTGCGAGATCCGCCTGGGCACTTGTCGCGGCTGTCTCTGGAAAGGGGCTTTGGGCGACCATCCTCGCTGCACTCGGTATAGGCACAGTCGTCACTGTCACCCGCATCCGACCCTGAAGGGGGATTCCGAGGACTGGCTTACTTCCACATAGAGGGGTCTTCCCTGGCCTCCATGAGACTCGTACGAGAGGGGGAACACCCTTGCTAGGCCAACCTACTCCGGTCTCGGATGCAGTCGACCGAGCGTTTCGTGACGACAGTGATGATATCGACGATTTTCTCGAGGACCTCCGCGAAACTTGGCGGGATCTACCCCCTTCGATCGGCAAGGCGATTACACGCTGTATCGTCCTGATGGCACTATTTGAGCTCCTACTCCGCGGAGCTGTGGAGTCGGCGCCCTTTTTGGGAATTAGGATCAGTGATCTGCCGCTCTTGCGGATAACTATCCCGGTGATCGTGGCTTATGGCTTCTACGATATCGTTGCCTTGTCATTTGTGCATCTTGACTTCCTCGCCGTGCATCGCGCGCTGATGCGAAAGCGTCACGGAGCGATCGAAGAGGCACGGCTAGACTATTTCCTGCAACCCCCGAGCCGTCCCTCGTGGGAGCTTCGTTCTTCGAGCCAAACGGCAGGCAATCAGGTCGGATACTCCGTCGCATCGGTGACTTACTCTATCTGGCGTGGTTGGGCGGTCTAATCGCGTTTCAATACTATGCGTATGCAATGCAGTTTGAACTACCCGGCTATGACGTCGAACTCTTGATTGCGCTTGCATTGAGCGTGCTCTTTACGCTCTACGGGGTATTCGTGGTGGGCAACCCACCCGGAATCGAGCAGGCAGTAGGTTCTCCCCTTCGTAGATCACTTGGTCGGCCTGCCCGGGAAGAGCTTTGAGGAGTTCTCGGACGACGAGTGCCGCAAGTAGCAGCACCTCCCCCGGGCCGGTCGTACATTTTTCGTGCCAACACCGACACGCCAGGAGGCAAGGCGGTCGGGCAGCCGGGTGAGCCCTGGGAACCCGCGCTATCGGGAGACGGGCTCCACGCGATCGTCGGAAGCGAAGCTCCAGCCGGCGGTGTCGGGGCGACCCCATTACGGCGGACGCGTCGATGCCATGGCAGATATTCGAATAGGAGATCCCTTATGGCGCTACCACGGCACGTCGGGTATGCCTTGGTCCGCCGAGCCAGCTGGCCAAACAACGGTCACGCTGACGCTCGCGGCGAGCTCGAGAAGATCGGCGCGCGGCTCCTCCGGGACGAAGATCGTCCTGGTTGAGTCAGTGAGGAAGCGCGAGTAGTCGGCGAGCTGGCCGATCGCCATCCGGAACGCCTCGCGGGTCACAGTGCCCTTCGCCTCCACGAGCACCTTCGACGTCCCGTCGACCAGGTCCGCGTACAGCGGCTTGAGCTCTCCATCCGGGAGGATCCGGTAGCGGACGACCTTGTGGCCGATCGACCGGAGGTGGTCGCGAAGCGCCCGGACGAGCTTCGCCTCGCGTTGTTCGGCCTCGTAAGGCTCGCGGCCAGGTTCGATGAAGGCGCGCTCCGTGTACTGCTCTTCCACGGTAATTTCTGGCTCGACGGTGGGGCCAGGCAGTCACCAGGTGGGATCGGGGCGGCCTTAGCTTGAGCGCGAGACGCGCGGCAGCGGCTTGGAGCCTCCCAGACGCACGAACAGCCAGAGCAGCGCTATGCCGATGACCATGCTCATGACGAGCTGTACCAAGACGCCGAGCCCATAGGCGGTCAGCAAAGAGGTTGCCGTATCGAGCGAGAGGATCGCCTGCTGCATCCCATACATCCCATGTGCGGTAGAGCGAGAACAGCCCCGCGAAGAGAGCGGCGATCGCGCCCAACATGCGAACTCGTTCTGAACGACCTCATGTCGTTGCATCGGCCTGGGTGAGCCAAGCCGAGCCGAGAGTGGGTCCCTTGCCAGGCGGGCCAGGAGGAACGCACAGCCGACCGATCCTGCGCGCCCTCCCGGCGGGCCCGCGCGGCAACCCGGCTCCGGCCCTACCGAAACCCACCACCCCCGCCTCAGGCTCGTCGGCGGGGACCCCGACCTCAGGTGTCTCGGGCGGCGAGGCAGCTGGAGGCGGCTGGATGAAGCCGAAGCGCTCGAGCCACCCGACGACCGCGGGGGCCGCCGCGTTGCCTTCGTTCGCCCGAGCCCGAGCCAACTCGCGAGTTCCTGGGCGTGCGTCTGGACGAAGGATCGGGCTGCGCTGTGGCACTGACCTCGAGCGGTATCTCCAAGCGTTGGGCCGAGCTTCGAGCGCTGCGACGAACTCGATTGTTGGCTCCAGGCGCCGCGGCGCTGACACTCGGCCAGGCCTTCGGCGAAGTCAAGCTCGCCATGGGCGATCTGCCAAGCCACCGTGTTCACGCCGGAGCCGCCCTCGGCAGCCTGGGCTTGCCGGTCGATCTCCGCCCGCCGCTCGAGCGGCGCGGTGAGCCCATCGATCTTCGACTCCGGCAGGCCGGCATCCTGCCAGTCGATCGCCAGCTGCTCGAGGTCGCTGCCCATCGGGGTCTCGGCCATCGCTCTCCTCCTTCACCAGCGCGGGATGTCTCGGGCGAGTCGCCGGGGGTCCAACTCGTTGCGCAGCGGGTCCGTGCTCGGCTCCTCGAGCTCCGTCGCCGAGCCGCGCCTTCCACTCGGCGGCGCGCTCTCGACCGAGCTGGGGCGGCGCCCCCGACGCCGCCCTCTGCCTTGAGGGCGAGGATCTCCCGAGCCTGAGCCCGCACCTCACCAAGAACCGCTCGGGGATGCGGCTGGTCCGGACATAGTCGTCGTCGCCGACTGGGTTGCCGCCGGCGGCGATCCATCGGAAGAGGTTCTCGACCGTCGTCATGGCCGCATCTAGAAGTTACGCCGCCGTTTCGCCGCCGCCTTCCGGCAGGCATCGGAGCACCAGCGACGATGGCGGCCGCGTGCTGGCTGCACGACCGCTGCGCCACACCAAGGACAGGTATCCTCCGCCGGCTCGAGCGGGCCGGCGGTAACCGCGCGACAGAGCCGCCGGACGAGTGCCGCCGAGCTCGGCATCATGCGCCCATCGAGGTCGTCGGCGAGGTTGAGCCCGACCCTGACGAGGGCCTCGCGCTCGCCGCTCAAGGTCCGATGCCTTCTTGAGCCGTGTTCGGGTGTGTACTCGCTCGTGTGGGTTGTTCGGGGCGAGGTTGGCCAGGAAGCCGCACAACTTGAGTGGTATGTCTTAGGATCGCGGGCCCGACCCCTCTTTCGATAGCGCCCTGAACTCCTGATAGGTGTGTCCGCCCAGGGCTTCCCGCGGGTCGTACGCCGCTCGGCTGCCGCTCTTGAACTCCTCCCCAAGCTCTGTAGAAGGTTCTGCTTCTGTGGAGCGGGCGCCCCGGAAGCCCCGACTCCCGGGCCCTTGCGGGGCCCCGGTCCCCTGCGCCCTAGGGCCCTGGGCTTCGTGAGGCCCTGGCCCTGGCATGCCCCTAGCCTTCCCCCTGCGACTGCCACCCCTCCTCCCCGTAACCTCCGGATTCAGCGCGTTGGCGTCATTGGATTCGCTGAGGTCCAGAACAGGACCAGTGGGCAAGAGGTCGTACTCATTAGCAAGGCCAGGACTTCGGTGGACCCTGATGTAGCCCCACCTCTCGAGATTCGAGATCGCGCGCCGAACGGTCTTACGCTTCCTCCTTGAGCGATCCTCGATGCGCTTGTACCGAACTCGTCCGCGGAGGCTGTTGAACTTCACTGCGCTAGAGATCGCTGCATAGACAAGGAGGTCCGCATCGCCCACCCGCGCATCCAATTGCAGGGCCCTCGGCACGTGACCGAAGCCAGCTGGATGAAGATCGCTGAGTCGTGAGGACGTGTCTCTCCCGCGAGCCAATGTCACCGTGCTCCCCGTGAGCGGGTCGTTCCTTGCACGCGCGACGCGGAGTGACCTCTTCCCAATGGCGAGCCTTTGCCCGATGTGTCTAGGCGCTGACCGAACCTCGGCGAGAGGTAGGGCTGCCCAGAGCCTCCAGTCGTATGGGCGGC
This sequence comes from uncultured Actinomycetota bacterium, assembly GCA_963702405.1. Lineage (GTDB taxonomy): Bacteria > Actinomycetota > UBA4738 > UBA4738 > HRBIN12 > JAJNBA01. Next base: position 540,162 of record CAVPCM010000008.1, on the reverse strand, counting down.
CACCCAAGCACGCACGACCTCCGGATCCCACCGGAGATGCCTCCCAATCTTTGCTGCCGGTGGACCTTCGCCCCGCGAGCGCCATGAGTACACAGTCCGCTGAGGCACTGCGAGGTAGGCCGCCGTCTCCTCCACAGCGTCCAGAGCCGCTCGACCTCGCTCAAGGGGGAGACCTCCGCGGACTCCGTTGGGGTCTTCGACGCGGCTGAGCGGGCCGGATTGGGTCGCCGTCCTCCGCCCAGCGGTCCCGCAGAAGTTCCTCGATCTCGGCGGCGAGCTCAGGACCAGCCAACGCGGCGATCACGGGGAACAGGGCTGGAGTTGGCCGCCGGCGTCCGGTCAGCTGGTCACCCACATAGGCCCTGGCCTGGCCGGTGAGTCTGGCGAGCTGTTCCTGCGTGATACCCGCTCGGGCGATGACCAGGCTCGCCGGAAAAATCTGTCGCCTCTCGGTCCTCTCATTCAATTCGGGCCTCCTTTCAGAGGTCGCGTCCCGCGCCTCCGCTCCGTAAGGAGCTCCCGGTCAAGAGAGGACCGCTCTCTTGGGCGGCACTAATGTGAGCATTGCCGCGCCAGCGGCGAAAGGGTTACGTCGCAACGGCCATGGGGGCCCGGTGGGCAGCATCAAGCGTACCTCGACCGGCAACTGGCGGGCCCGGGTCTGGATGGCGGCCGGCAATAGGCGATTTTTCCGCCGGCGGCGCTCGGGCGGGGTGGCAACTGCCGAGTCAGACAAGCGGCGCGGGGCCTGGCTCGATCCATCGCTGGCGCGCACTCCTTTCAGGGAGATCGCCGAGGCCTACCTCGAAGGTGCGGCCCATCTCGCCCCAAGCTCGCGGCTGCGAACGGAGGGCATCATCGACGGCCATCTCCTCCCGCGGCTGGGCGGCCGGCCGGTCGGGTCCCTGATGCTGACCCACGTGAAGACCCTGATGGCGGGGCCTCGGCCTCCGGCCTGGCGCCGGCATCGGAAGTGAAGGTTTACAACGTGCTCCGGGCTCCGGGCCATCCTCCGCGAAGCCGAGGAGCGCGGGATGATCGCACGCTCACCCTGCGTCGGAGTCAAGCTCCCGAGCGGGCGACAACAGGAACCGCGCTTCCTCTCGCCTGAAGAGCTCGAGCGCCTGTCCTCCTGCATCGCGCCGCGGTATCGCGCGTTGGTGCTGCTCGGCGGCGACGCAGGCCTCCGCCTCGGCGAACTGGCAGGGCTTCGAGCCGAGCGCATCGACTTCCTGCGCCGGCGCGTCGTGGTCGCCGAGAGCATCGTGGAGGTCGGCGGCCAGCTGCACCGACGGACCACGAAGACGGGTCGGGTGTGGGCCGTGACGCTCCCGATGCTCGTGGTCGAGGAGCTCGCCGCTGAACTCTCCCGCTTCCCGCCGGGCCCGGACGGCCTGGTCTTCACGGCTCCACGCGGCGGACTCTCTGGGCGGGCGCCTTCCGGACGCGCGCCGGGCGCCCGCGCTCGAGGCCGCAGGCCTTGGCGATGTCCGCATCCACGACCTTCGCCACACAGCGGCCGCGCTGGCGATCCGGGCCGGCGCCCAACCGAAGGCGATCGCCGATCGGCTCGGACACTCGAGCATCAGCACCACGATGGATAGGTACGGGCACTTGTTCGAGGCCCTCGACGAGGCTCTTGCCGAGCGGCTCGATGAGATGGCCCGAGGACCTCGGATGGAGGAGGGCGTTGGCTCGAAGCCCAAGCACCCCACTCAGGCCGCGGGGGAAACCTCGCCGTGTGGCCATCTCCGCTGTTCGGTGACACCATATACGAGTGCTCGAAACCTCCACCGACTCGGCGGATGGCTACATGTGGCTCTTCGAGGAGTCCGAAGTGTCCCCCGATCCTCTCGCGGCCAGCTTCGTCCTGCCGCCCTTCTCTGTGCTGCGTGCCGAGAACGAGGGGTGGAAACGCCGAAGGTCGTTCTGGACTAGCCTCGGGATCAAGAGCGAGCAGGGCCGCGACGACAACCTCCTGAACCTTTCGGAGACGGCCCGTGCTCAGGGCGGGGATGGCACGAGCATCTTCGACCCGGTGCTCTGCGAGCTCGCCTACCGCTGGTGGTGCCCGCCTGGCGGCACGGTCCTCGATCCCTTCGCTGGCGGCTTGGTGCGAGGCCTCGTCGCCTGCCATGAGCGCCATGGTCTGGGCTATGTGGGGAATACAGCTCCGCCCCGAGCAGATCGAGGCGAACGAGCGCCAGGCGACGAACTCGCGAGGCTCCTCACTCCAGCGCGGCCACGGATCGAAGGCGATGCGCTCGAATGCTCCCGCGCATCGCAGCCGCCGACGCGCGCTTCGACATGCTCTTTACCTGCCCCCCCTACTTCGACCTCGAACGCTACCGGACGACCCAGCGGACCTCTCGGCCATGGGCGATCCAGCCCACTTCGAGGCTGCGCTCCGGGAGGCGGTTGTCCTGAGCGCTGCCCTCCTGGCAGAGGATCGCTTCGCCGTCTGGGTCGTTGGGCGATGTGCGCGACAGGAGCACTGGCATCCTGCGGGCTTGCCCTCCATCGTCATCGATGCTCACCGCGCCGCGGGCCTCCAGCTCTACAGTGACCCGATCCGCTAGACCGCGGCCGGCTGCTGATCTGTTCCGCGCCCGCCGCATCTTCGAGCCCTTCAGGAAGCTGGGGCCGAAGCATCAGGCGCGTTCTCGGTTCGTGAAGGGGGACCCGGAATGTGTGGGTGAGGCCTGTCGCTGGGCTCGCGAGACCTGGCCCATGCCGGACCATCCGGTGTACTTCGTGGGACGAGCTGACACCAAGCTCTTCGCTGGTGGAACTCCATCGCTGCTGGGAAACGTGGGTGGCCGGATCCGCGCGCGATGTCCGAAGCGGCTCAGGCCGAGGGCGTGAGGCTGATTGCCGCCTGGAGACTACGCAACGCCCCGGGTTCTTCGCCGGCCCGGCGGCGGCCTCCGTCGCTTCTTGCTCAATGATCACGGAGCGGCCCCGGCTCCGCTCAGAGGTCCCGGCATCCGGCTGGCCCCGCTGAACATCGGGGGTGAGGATGGCGGTCTGGGTCCGCCGCCGCCACCTTCGCCGATCTCCACGCCGCTGGCGGAAGACCTCGCCGGGACTGCTCGCGTGTGCGCCCGAGGCCGCCGGACCGGGAAGCGCTTGGCCACGGCCCTTCGCCAGATCGTCGCTGCCGATGCTCGGCGTCGGGAGCAGGAGCAGCGTCGCCAGCGGCCGGCGGGCTCTGCACCAACTGCTGGAGGAAACCGCCGAGGCGGAACTGGATACCGTTGCGGGGCGTGCGACGCCTACCGGCGGCGCACCGGTCAGGAGCGGCCCGAGGAGCCTTCCGGCCGAAGAAAGAGCCCAAACGCGCGAGAGGCCGACGACCCCTCCCTCGGCAGGCTTGCCGTAGGGCGCAGACGGCTACATCGGGTGGTTTCTCGCCACGGAGCTCTGACCCCGCGGCTTAAGGCGAGCAGATCATCGGCGAAGAAATCCTTGTCCACGTCCTTAAAAGTACTGTACCACTTGCCTCGTGGCAACGCCCACGGATCGCACCCGGATCATGAGTCCGCCAGGGCTGACGATCGATCAAGATCACTCGCTGCCGATCTCCGTCCGTGTAGGACTGGGCTTCCTGAGTGAATCGCGACGCTGGCCATGTAATACTGCTTTTCACTTGCCCCTGCTCCTTCCAATGCTCCGACGAAGGCTTGGACCTCCGTTGCACGAGCGGCACATTGGGTTGTCCGCCCATTTCTTCGCTCCTCAACGTAAATCCGATTGAGCCCCAGCTTGTCTTCGTTGATGACCCCATCCACCGCCCTCATCTCTCTGACCCCACCCAGGTGCCTCGGCGGCTTCTTCCTCGGAGCCCCCGACCCCATCGCAACGAGGAGCTTGAGGACAAGCCGTTCGAAGAATGTCGAGTCACTATCGCGAATCCGCGCTAGAAGGTCGCTCGCGAGCGCGTCGTCGAGCTCCGCCCGCTTGTCCATTCGCTCGATTGGAGGAATGCCCGTTTTCGTTGGAAGCCGCTCGCGCCTCTGGCCGGCGTCGGCCCCCGCTGCTTCCTGCCCGGAATGGACCATTCTGGCAGCTGCTCCACGGCGCGGTAGAACTCGACCGCTTATCCGGGTACCTGGCCAACAGTCTCGGCCTCGGTTGGAGATCCTGTGCCAACATGGCGCGGGCGCACACTGCGCAATGGCGACTGCGTGGAGAGGTAGGTCATCGCCCAGTCACCTGGTTGTGCCAAATAAGCTCCGACCGCTCCCGCCAGGCAGAAGCTGAGCCAGCTCTTCCTCTGACAAGGCGAAATGGTCTGCCATCGCGGACGGGACGTCGGCCGGGGTTGCTCCAAGCCGTCGGAAGAGAGCTCGAGGCAAGGCCGCATCGAGCAACAAGTAGTTCGGATCCCCATCGCCAGGCAATGCTAGCGCGCTGCCTCGACTGCTGCCTCACCGCTGCCTCAAGATCCCTTGTTTCCGCCTCGGAAGGATGGAGAACGTTGGGCACGACGATCAACGATCAAAGGCCATCTCCTGCAGGGTCAGATGGCCTGTTGGCCCCGTTCTGCCTGGTGGGCGCTGAGGGACTCGAACCCCCGACCTTCGCCTTGTAAGGGCGACGCTCTTCCAGCTGAGCTAAGCGCCCGCACCACCACCATCGGCATGCCCGCACGCTCGGCACACCACATCTCCCAGGGTGACGGACAAGCGGGTGGAGCCGCAAGCCTCGCACCGATCCAGGCTCTCCTGCCAGTCGGGGCGATCGTGTTGGCAGTCCGGGCAGATCAGGACCTGCGCGCCCCCTGCCACCGCCCGCGCCCACGGCACCCCGCGCTTGTCGGGGTCGAAGGTAGGGCGGTGGCAGAGGAAGCAGCCCGGCCGGTCCGGCGGCCTCACGCTCGGGAGGATATCCCTTCAGGAAGCTCCGGGTCGCGCTAGCTCGCGCGGCGAGGAGTCCGCCAGGAACTGCAGCGTGTCCACCGCACGATCCACCACGACCTTGTTGTCCGCGTACACGCCCGCCACGCCCCGAGTCGGCGTCGTGTGCACGATCAGCGTCGTTTCGGCGTCGAGCTCGATCACGTACTCGTAGTGCAGTCCGTTCTCCCCCAACACATCGTTGAGGGTTTCGTACTCGAGCCGCACGGCGCGGTGGCCGTGGACCAGAACCTGCTCCTCGACGAGGACGTCGACGGCCTCGGGTCCGTGTCCTGCGCCAGCGCGTCGTCGAACGGTCCTCTGACCGCCACCTCGAGCGGATATCCCCAGCCTTCGGTCACGACGTTGCCCTGTGGACCGAACGGATCAGGAGAGAACCACTGGCATGCGTTCGCCGGGGCCTGCGATCCGTCGAACACGTCCGTGGTGTGCCAGTCGCCCGGGTAGGCGATCGAGTACCCACGCGGCGTGTTGGTGCAGTTCTCCCAGCCCGCCGGGATGGTCACAGTCACGCCCTGCGGCGGCTTCGGCCGCGGGACGACCGCCGAGCGGGACGCCTCCCACACAACGACCGCCGTCAATGCGAACACCGCCGCAGCCAGGAGTCCCGCCGCCACCCGGCGCCGCACCTGCGCGCCGCGGGGCTGGAACACGATGACGCTCGGCTCGATCTCGGGTCGGTTCTTCGTTGCACGCATCTCGATCTCCTTCCACAGGTCGGGTGGGGCGCTGGTCTCGATCCGTCGGAGCTGCTCGCGGATATCAGGCATCGTCGTCTCCCAGGAGGTCTCGAAGTCGGTTGCGGCCGCGGTGCAGGTGCACGGCGACCGTCGACGGGGACGTGCCCAGCACGTCCGCGATCTCGCGGATCGGTCGGTCCGCGTAGTAATGGAGCACGACGGCCGCTCGCTGCTGCGCGGGGAGCTGCCGGAGCGCCGCGGTCACCTCCGCGGCGGGCTCGGGCAGCTCGTACATCGGCTCTGTCAGCGGCGGCGCCTGCCTCGCTCGCTCCTGGAGCTCGCCGGCCGCGATCCGGAACGCCGCCCTCCAGATCCAGGCGAGGGGGTCCCTGATGCCGTCCCCTCGCCGGAGGGCCTGCGCGAACGCCTCGGATTCCGCGTCGCTCGCGATCTCGCGGTCACCGCTGAAGGCGACGAGTGCCCACCAGAGGCGCTTGCCGTGTTCGCGGTAGAGCCCCTCCAGGTCCCGCCGCGCGCTCACCATGACGTCCATGCCCTTCCAGGGCCAGAAGGCTCCGGTGACATTTACACGACGGCGGATCCCGTGCAGCCCCGACGGCGGTGATCGCTCGGGCTATCCTCCGCCCGATGCCGGAGCCTGCCGGGACCGCCGACCTCGTGATCACCGGCGCCGACGTCTTCACGATGGACGCGGCGCGCCGGTGGGCGGGTGCCGTGGCCGATCCGCGGCGACCGGATCGTCGCGGTGGGCACGGAACCGAACGTGAAGGAGCGGTTCCCGAACGCGAAGGAGCTCCTCCACCTCCCGGGACGGATGGTGCTCCCGGCGTTCCAGGACTCCCATCTCCACGCGCCGTTCGCCGGCCGCTACCGCCTACACGTCTCGCTCCACGACCTCCCGGGCGTGGACGCGTACCGCGACGCGGTCGCGGCGTACGCCCGGGAGCACCCCGAGCGAGCCGTCGATCTTCGGCGGGGGCTGGCTGATGTCCCACTTCCCCGGCGGCACGCCGACCAAGGAGCTGCTCGACGACATCGTCCCCGACCGGCCCGTCTTCCTGCTGAACCGTGACGTCCACGGCGCGTGGGTGAACTCGAAGGCGTTGGAGGTCGGACACATCACGCGCGACACGCCCGACCCGTGGGACGGGCGGATCGAGCGTGACCCCGCGACCGGGGAGCCGACCGGCACCCTGCACGAGGGCGCCGCCTACTCGTTCGCGGACACCCACCTCGCGCCTCCGCCGCGCGAGGAATGGGAGCGGGCGATCCTCCTCGCGCAGGAACACCTCCACGCCCTCGGCATCACGGGATGGCAGGACGCCTGGGTCACGCCGGCCACCGAGGACGCGTACCGGTCGCTCGCCGAGCGCGGCGAGCTGACCGCTCGCGTGGTCGGCGCGCTCTGGTGGGACCGGCATCGCGGCGTCGAGCAGGTCGACGAGCTCGTCGCGCGTCGTGACCGCGGCTCCGTCGGCACCTTCCATCCCACGTCCGTGAAGATCATGTGCGACGGCGTGCTCGAGAACTACACGGGGGCGATGCTCCGGCCCTACTGCGACGCGGCCGGCCACGAGACCGATCAGACGGGGATCACCTACCTCGATCGCGAGCAGCTGACCGAGGCGGTGGTCGCGCTGGACGCGCGAGGCTTCCAGGTCCACATGCACGCGATCGGCGATCGGGCGGTCCGCAACGCCCTGGACGCGTGCGAGGCGGCCCGGGCCGCGAACGGGGCCCGGGACTCCCGGCACCACATCGCCCACCTCCAGGTGATCCACCCCGACGACGTCCCCCGGTTCCGCGCAGCTCGGCGTGATCGCGAACTGCCAGCCCTACTGGGCCCAGCACGATCCGCAGATGGACGAGCTCACGATCCCCTTCCTCGGGCCGGACCGCGCCCCGCTGCAGTACCCGTTCGCGGCGCTGCACGCGTCCGGGGCCAGCCTCGCGTTCGGCTCCGACTGGTCGGTCTCGACGGCGAACCCGCTCGAGGAGATGGAGGTGGCGATCCGCCGGGCCGACCCCTCCACGAGGGACGTGCGGCCGTTCCTTCCCGACCAGCGCCTGCCCCTCCCCGTTGCCCTCGCCGCGTTCACGAAGGGTGCATCCTCCGTCAACCACGACGACGACGCCGGCTCGATCGAAGAGGGGAATCGGGCCGACCTGGTCGTGCTCGACCGGAACCTCTTCGACCTCTCCGACGCCACCGTGGCCGATGCCCGCGTGGAGCACACGATCGCCGCCGGTCGCGTGGTCTCCTCCCCCGGCTGAGCCGTTGGTTGCGCGAACCGGGCACGTTCGTCAAACTCCCACGGTCGGGCCGACCCGGGAGGGGGTGGCGTAGGGCGTGCTGAGCGAAGAGGGTTCGGTCGAGCTGGTCGACGTCACGAAGCGCTTCGCCGACGTCGTCGCCGTCGATTCCCTCTCCCTCCAGGTGCAGCCGGCGGAGTTCCTCTCCCTCCTCGGCCCCTCGGGCTGCGGGAAGACCACGACCCTGCGGATGCTGGCCGGCTTCGAGGAGCCGACGGCGGGTGAGATCTTCATCTCGGGCCAGGCCGTGCAGGGCACCCCGCCGCACAAGCGGAACGTGAACACCGTGTTCCAGCACTTCGCCCTGTTCCCGCACATGAGCGTCGCGGAGAACGTCGCCTACGGCCTCCGGCAGAAGAAGGAGGAGAAGTCCCAGATCGCGAGCAAGGTCGGCGAGGCGCTCGAGATGGTGAAGATGTCGCCGCTCGCGAACCGGAAGCCGCGCCAGCTCTCGGGCGGCCAGCAGCAGCGGGTCGCGCTCGCGCGGGCCCTGGTCAACCGCCCGAGCCTGCTCCTGCTGGACGAGCCGCTCGGCGCGCTCGACCGCAAGCTCCGGGAGGAGATGCAGATCGAGCTGAAGCTGCTGCAGTCCCAGGTCGGCATCACGTTCATCTTCGTGACCCACGACCAGGGCGAGGCCCTGTCGATGTCCGACCGCATCGCCGTGATGCTGGACGGCCACGTCGAGCAGCTCGCGGACCCCGACACGATCTACGACTCCCCGGCCTCGGCCTTCGTGGCCGGGTTCATCGGGCAGCAGAACTTCTTCGACGGCAAGGCCCGAGAGAACGGCTCCGTCGTAGAAGGAGATGGATGGACGATCCGCTCGTCGAACCAGTCTCCGGACGCGGTCGACGGCCGGCCCGCCCTGGCCGCGATCCGGCCGGAGGCGGTGCAGCTCCTGGAGGAGCAACCGGGGGACCCGGTGAACTCGGTCCCCGGGACGCTGGCCGGCATCTCGCACCTCGGCGACGTGATCCAGTTCGTGGTCCTCACGAAGGGGCAGAAGGAGATCCTCTGCCGGCTCCCCCGGCCGAGGGCACCGAAGCTCGAGGTGGGCGGGGACGTCTGGTGCACGTGGGAGCCCGACCTGGTCCACGTGTTCGACGCGGGACAGGCGGCGGTGGTCCTCGCGGACCCGGCCGCGACCGGAACCGACGGATAGGAGGCACCGGATGGCAGATGAGTTCGAAGGCGTGAAGGTCCTCGCCTCGCGGGCGACCGCGGAGCGGATCACGCGACGGCACTTCCTCGCCGGCTCGGCCGTGGCGGTGTTCTCGAGCAGCGTGCTGCTCGCGGCCTGCGGCGAGGACACGCCGGCGCCGAGCGGCGGCGGTGGAACTCCCGTCGGCGGGCGGCGAGATCGAGGACCGGCTGAACTTCTTCCACTGGGCCGAGTACGACGACCCCGAGGTCTTCAAGGACTTCGAGAACGAGTTCGGTGCCACCACGAAGATCGACATCTACGCCTCGAACGAGGAGGCGATCGCCAAGCTGACGGCCGCCTCCGGGACCAGCGGCTACGACCTCGTGATCCCGACCGGCGTCTACATCCCCCAGATGGTCGAGCTCGACCTCCTCGAGGAGATCAACCTCGACCTGATCCCGAACTTCGAGAACGTCGACGAGATCTACCGCGACCAGCCGTGGGACCCGGGGAACAAGTACTCGGTCGTGCAAGGACTGGGGCTCGACCGGGTGGATCTACGACAAGACCCTGGTGTCGAGCGAGATCAACACATGGAACGACTTCCTCGCGGTCGCCGAGGGCGAGGCGAGCGGGCAAGACGTCGGTCCTGGACACGCCGGGCAACCTGACCGGCATCTGGTTCTGGGCCAACGGGATCGACTGGACGACGACCGACACGGCCGATCTCGACGCCTGCGAGGACTACATCGTCAACGAGCTGGCCCCGCACATCAAGGCGTACGACTCCTACCCGGGGATCGCGCTGACCGAGGGCAAGTACGCGCTCTCGCACGCGTGGAACGGCGACGCGCGCCAGGGTCTCTTGTCGACCGACGAGCCAGACCGCTACGTCTGGGGTCTCGGGGCACCGGTGACCGAGCTCTGGATGGACAACTGGTGCATCGTGAAGGACGCGCCGGACCCGAACGCGGCGCACGCGTGGATCAACTTCATCTGCGATCCCGAGGTCTCGCTGAAGGACCTCGCCTACCACGGCTACAACACCGGGATCGTCGGCGTGCAGGAAGAGGCCGAGGCCGCCGGCCTCGAGTTCCTCGACATGGTCTTCTTCTCCGACGAGGACGTCGCCACGATGGATGCCGGCGCCGTGAACGAGGCCCAGCAGCGCCTGGTCGACATCTGGAACAAGGCGAAGGCCGCCTCGGGAGCCTGATCCCGAGGTGGCGGGGGCGTACGGCCGGTGAGCGTCGGCGCGGGCGCGGGGCGCCCGCGCCGACGCGCGCCCCGGTTCACGCTGGCGATCCCGGCGTGGCTGTTCTTCCTGCTGTTCTTCGCGATCCCGGTCCTGCTGATCGTCTGGTACTCCTTCGGATACAAGCCCGACATCTTCCTGCGCGATCGCGACGGACCAGCTGTCGTTCGACCGGTACGTCGAATCGTTCTCCGCCACGTTCCGCGACGTGTTCAGCGGCACGCTCCGGATCTCGATCACGGGCACGATCCTGTGCCTGCTGATCGGGTTCCCGTTCGCGTACTGGCTCGCCGTCAAGGTGCCGCCGCGCTGGCGTGGGCTGCTGCTCGGCCTCACGATCGTGCCGTTCTGGACGAACTTCCTCGTGCGCACGCTCGGCTGGCTGATCCTGCTGCAGCCGAACGGCGCCGTTGTCGAGCGATCCTGCAGGACCTCCACCTGATCGGTGGTCCGCTCGACGTCCTCGACACGCGCGAGGCCGTCCAGCTCGGCGTGGTCTACAACTACCTCCCGCTGATGATCTTCCCGCTCTTCGTGGCGCTCGATCGCCTCGATCCGGCGCTCCGTGAGGCCTCGAAGGATCTCGGCGCGAACCGCTGGAAGACGTTCCGCCAGGTCACGCTGCCGCTGTCGATGCCCGGCGTCGTCGCCGGGCTCCTGCTCGTCTTCATCCCTCTCACGGGCGACTACATCACCGCGGCCGTGCTCGGTGGGGCGAAGGGCAACATGGTGGGCGCGCTCGTGGCCAGCCAGTTCAACACCGCGCAGAACTGGGCCCTCGGATCGGCGATGGCCGTGATCCTTATCGTGATGATCCTCGCGTCGGTGGCGATCTTCGCGGTGCTGGGATTGGTCGCACGCGCGCTGATCCGGCGCGCCCGACGGGTCGATCTGGTCGTGGAGCCGGCGTGAGCGCCGACGACGACCGTCCTCCGTCCGAAGCGGGACGTCGCGAACGGGCTCCTCGCCGTCTGGGGTGTCCTCGTCTTCGTGTTCCTCTTCCTGCCGATCGCTCATGATCGTGATCTACTCGTTCAACGACGGTCGAGCGCTCGTGGTCTGGAACGAGTTCGGGTTCAAGGCCGTACACGGACGCCCTGAACAACCCGACGATCCGGAGCGCGATCTTCACGTCGATCCGGGCCGCCGCCGGGCGCGGCTGTGATCGCCACGATCATCGGGTCGCTCGCCGGCATCGCGCTCGCGCGCCGCCCGGGCAAGTGGACGATCGGCTTCCTCGCGCTCGTGTTCCTCGTCCTCGTGACGCCCGAGATCGTCGACGCGATCGCGCTCCTGATCTGGTACGTGAAGCTCGACGATCTCGTCGGCGGGCCGTTCTCGCCCGACTTCTTCTTCAACTTCGGACTGATCCGGCTCTTCATCGGACACGCCATCTTCGCGTCGGCGGTCGTCACGCTGATCGTCCGAGCGCGACTCGCCGGCCTCGACGAGTCGCTGGAGGAGGCCTCGGCCGACCTCTACGCGTCGCCGACCCAGACGTTCCGCAAGATCACGCTCCCGCTGATGATGCCGGCCGTGCTCGCCGGCGGACTGCTCGCGTTCAGCCTGAGCCTGGACAACACGATCATCTCGTCGTTCGTCTCCACCGCCGACGCCTCGCCGTGGCCGGTCTACGTGTTCAGCTCGCTCCGGAGCGTCCTCCGGCCGTCGATCGCGGCGATGTCCACGCTCGTGCTCCTGCTGACCCTGTTCGCTCTGGCACTCGTGGCGGTCGTGCTCCGCCGGAGCGGTGCGTCCGACGAGGAGGCGTTCGCGATGATCGTGGGTGCGGAGGCGGCGCCGGGCGGGCCTAGCAAGTAGGCGCCTCGACCCTTCCTCACGCGATCCCGGCTTCGACCTCGTCCTCCGACGGCGGTCGCAGGCCACCTCGCCGGTGGCGCCCGTCGTGTCGGCGGCCCTCCCGTGCTCGCCAGGCGGCCACCAGCATCGCCCCCACGCCCAGGACCGGCGCGAGCACCCAGGCCGCCGCGTTCAGGATCGGCACCAGACCGACGGCGGCGAGGATCGCCCAGCCGGCGAGGAACGCCTGCACGCGGCCGCGCGGGGCGTGGACGAGGGCGCGGCCCGCGCACCAGGCCGCCCACGTGAGCCCGACCAACCACCAGAGGCCGAGGGACAGGAACAGCGCGAGGCCGAGCGGCACGCCGAGCACCGAGACCACGAGCGCCACGGCCGTGATGGGGATGCTGAGGACCACGAGGACCCCCCATCCCAGCGAGGCGAGCGGTGCCGCGCCGAGCGCGTCCGCGACCGCGTCGGCACCGCGCGGCGCGAGCAGGACGAGGACGAGGCCCAGGATGAGCACCGAGATCGAGACCGCGATGGGCCCCAGGAGCTCCCCGAGCACGGCGAGGGGTGCCTCGAGAGAGAACCGCGTCTCGCCCCGCGTCTCCCCCGCGACCTTCGCGCCCGGCCGGATCTGGACCGGCTCGCCGGCCAGGACGTCGCCGCCGACGCGCGCGCTCTCGGCGAGGCGGATCGACCCCGTCGGCGGCGATCACCGACCCGTTCACCTGGCCCGTCACGGTGACCGGTCCTTCGAGGACCACCACGTCACCGGTCACCACGCCGTGCACCTCCACCCGGCCCGAGAAGACCACGACCTCGCCCACCCGCTCTCCCTGCGGCACCGTGACCGTCCCGCTGAAGACGATCTGATCCTCTGCTGCGACCCCCGGTGCCGGTGTGTCCTGCGCGAGGGCGGCCGCGGGCGACAGGCCAACGGTCGTCAGCAGGACGAGCAAGGAGAGCGGGAGGCGGCGGGAACGCATGCGCGGGCATCCTACCGGCGACCTCCCGCGTGTCGGGAACACCCGGTAGGTTGTGGCACGTGGGCCTCGAGGTCTTCTCTCCCGCCGTCCGCGATTGGTTCCGGACCTCGTTCGAGGCGCCCACGCGCGCCCAGCGCGACGGGTGGAAGGCGATCGCCGCCGGCGACCATGCGCTGATCCTCGCCCCCACCGGGTCGGGGAAGACGCTCGCCGCGTTCCTGTGGGCGATCGACCGGCTCTCCTCCGAGCCGCCGCCCGAGGATCCCTCCGCGAGGACACGGGTGCTCTACGTGTCGCCGCTGCGAGCGCTCGCGGTCGACATCGAGAAGAACCTCCGCGCCCCGCTCGCCGGGATCCAGCACGCGGCCGACCGGCTCGGGGCGCCGCTCGCCCACGCGCCGGTGGTCGCGATCCGCAGCGGCGACACGCCCGCGCGCGATCGGCAGCGGCTGATCCGGCGCCCGCCCGACGTCTTGATCACCACGCCGGAGTCGCTCTACCTGATGCTCACCTCGTCCGCTCGCGAGACGCTCCGGAGCGTGCGGACCGTGATCGTCGACGAGATCCACGCGATGGCGGCCTCCAAGCGCGGCTCGCATCTCGCCCTGTCCCTGGAGCGGCTCGAGGAGCTCTGCGACGTGCCGCCGCAACGGATCGGGCTGTCCGCCACGCAACGGCCGCTCGAGGAGATCGCGCGGTTCCTCGGAGGCTCGCTCGACGGCGACGAGCGGCCGGTGACGATCGTCGACGCCGGGCATCGCAAGCCGATGGAGCTCCAGGTGGTGGTGCCCGTGGAGGACATGGGCGGCGGCATCGCGCTGGACGCGCGAGCGCCGCGGGCCCGCAGGAGACGAGGGTCTCGGCGGTCCTCAGCCGGGACACTCGATCTGGCCGTCGATCCATCCCGCACTGCTAGAGCTGATCCGCGCACACCGCTCCACCATCGTGTTCACGAACGCGCGACGGCTCGCCGAGCGCCTCGCGGCAAGCCTGAACGAGCTCGCCGAGGAGGATCTCGTGCGCGCCCACCACGGCTCGCTCGCCCGCGAGCAGCGCCTGGAGGTCGAGGACGCCCTGAAGGAGGGCCGGCTGCGCGCGATCGTCGCCACCTCCTCCCTCGAGCTCGGCATCGACATGGGCGCCGTCGATCTCGTGATCCAGGTGGAGTCGCCCGGGTCGGTCGCGAGCGGGCTGCAGCGGATCGGCCGCGCCGGCCACCAGGTGGGCGAGCCCTCGCGTGGCCGCATCTTCCCCAAGTTCCGGGGCGATCTCCTGGAGGCGTCCGTGGTGGCCGAGCGGATGCTCGCCGGCGAGATCGAGCACACGCGGTACCTGAGGAACCCGCTCGACGTCCTGGCGCAGCAGATCGTCGCGATGTGCGCCGTCGAGGAGCGCGGCGTCGACGAGCTCCTCGACACGATCCGCCGCGCGGCCCCGTTCGCCGAGCTCTCCACGGACGTGTACCTCGCGGTGCTGGACATGCTCGCCGGGCGCTATCCGAGCGACGGGTTCGCGGAGCTGCGGCCTCGGGTCGTCTGGGACCGGGCCGCCGGCACCGTCAGAGCACGTGACGGCGCCGGCCGGATCGCGATCACGTCGGGCGGCACGATCCCCGATCGTGGGCTGTTCGCGGTCTTCCTGGTCGACGGCCCCCGGGTCGGCGAGCTCGACGAGGAGATGGTCTACGAGAGTCGCCGCGGCGACGTGATCGTGCTGGGTGCGTCCGCCTGGCGCATCGAGGACATCACGCGCGACCGGGTGATCGTCACGCCGGCGCCCGGGGAGCAGGGGCGGATGCCGTTCTGGCACGGCGACAAGCCCGGCCGTCCGATCGAGCTGGGCCGCGCGGTGGGCGCGTTCACCCGCACGCTCCGCGGCTCGCGACGCGACGCCGCGCTGGAGCGACTCCGCCGAGACGTGGGCCTGGACGAGCTCGCGGCGGCGAATCTCGTCTCCTACCTCGAGGAGCAGATGGAGGCGACCGGCGCGGTCCCGGACGACCGCACCGTCGTCGTCGAGCGGTTCCGCGACGAGGTGGGCGACTGGCGGATGTGCGTGTTGTCCCCGTTCGGCTCGCGCGTGCACGCGCCGTGGGCGATGGCGATCGAGGCCCGGATGCTGGATCGGTTCGGCCCGGGCGCCCAGGTCCTCTGGAGCGACGACGGCATCGTCGTCCGGCTGCCCGAGGCGGTCGATCGGATCCCCGCCGAGGAGCTCCTGTTCGATCCCGACGCGATCGAGCAGGCCGTGGTCCAGGCGGTCCCCCAGACGGCGATGTTCGCGAGCGTGTTCCGGGAGGCGGCGGCTCGGGCGCTGCTGCTCCCCCGCCGCCGACCGGGACAGCGGACGCCGCTCTGGCAGCAGCGGCAGCGCTCGGCGGACCTCCTCGCGGAGGCGTCGAAGTTCCCGGACTTCCCGATCCTGTTGGAGGCCACGCGGGAATGCCTCCGCGACGTGTTCGACGTCCCCGCGCTCCGCGAGGTCATGGCGGACCTCCGCTCCCGGCGCACCCGGCTCGTCGCGGTCGACACCGAGCACGCCTCGCCCTTCGCACAGTCGCTGCTCTTCCGGTGGGTGGGCGTCTACATGTACGAGGGCGACGCCCCGCTCGCGGAGCGGCGCGCCGCCGCGTTGACCCTCGACCGCGACCTGCTCCGCGAGCTCCTCGGGTCGGAGGAGCTGCGGGAGCTGCTCGACCCACGCGCCCTGGACGAGGTCGAGGCGGAGCTGCAGCGTCTGGGCGAGGGCCGGGGCGCCCGCTCCCCCGATCATCTGCACGACCTCCTCCGCACGCTCGGTGATCTCACCGTGGACGAGATCAGGGGCCGCGTGGAGAGCGGCGACGCTTCGGTGTTCGTCGAGCAGCTCGTGGCCGACGGGCGAGCGATCCGGATCAGGATCGCCGGGGACGAACGGTTCGCCGCGATCGAGGACGCCGCCCGGCTCCGCGACGCGCTGGGGATCTCCCTCCCGATCGGATTGCCCGGCGCGTTCACGGGTGCGACGGACCGGCCGCTGGAAGGACTCGTCCGTCGCTACGCCCGGACCCACGGACCCTTCATCGCCGCGGAGGTCGCGGCTCGCCTCGGCGCGTCCATCGAGCGCGTGCAGGAGGCGCTCGCCGCGCTCGAAGCCACCGACGCGGTCGTTCGTGGCGAGTTCCGACCGGGCGGCTCGGGCCGGGAGTGGTGCGATCCCGACGTGCTCCGCCGCCTCCGTCGGCGTTCGCTCGCCCTGCTCCGGCGCGAGGTCGAGCCGGTCGACGCCGCCGCGCTCGGCAGGTTCCTCCCCGCGTGGCAGGGGGCCGACCGCCCGCGGGGGGATGTGGACGCGCTCGCCGACGCGATCGCGAGGCTCCAGGGGACGTCCGTACCGGCGTCGATCCTCGAGACCGACGTCCTGCCGGGCCGGGTGCGCGGCTACCGTCCCGCCGATCTCGACGCGCTCGTGGCGAGCGGCGACGTGGCCTGGGTCGGCGCCGGAGCGCTCGGGACCGACGACGGTCGCGTCACGCTCGTGTTCCGATCCGATGCGCCGACGCTGCTCCCTGCCGGAGCCGCCGAGCCGCCGGACGGCGAGCTGCACGTCGCCATCCGCGGACATCTCTCGGAACGAGGGGCGTCCTTCTGGACAGGACCTCGTCACGGCCGCCGGCACGGCGGACGAGCGCGTACTGCTCGCCGCCCTCTGGGATCTCGTCTGGGCCGGCGAGGTCACGAACGACACGCTCGCGCCCCTCCGTGCCTTCGTGCGGGGCGCCTCGGCGAAGATCCGGACGAAAGGGCCGGGGCGTCGACCTCGACCCGGCGCGCTCCGTCGCACGGGTCCCCCGGCCGGCGCCGGCCGGTGGTCGCTCGTCGCCGGGCTCCGGGAGCCGGCGCCGGCCACCACCGAGCGCGCCCACGCGCTCGCCCGCCAGCTCCTGGATCGCCACGGCGTCGTCACCCGCGAGTCCGTGCTCGCCGAGGGCCTCCCCGGTGGCTTCGTCGGTATCTACCCGGTCTTCAAGGCGATGGAGGAGGCCGGGCACGTACGTCGCGGGTATTTCGTGGCGGGGCTCGGCGCCGCGCAGTTCGCGCACCCCGGCGCCGTCGACCGACTCCGCGCGTTCCGCCCGTCGGGCGGGGAGGCAGACCGGGACGAGGAGGTCGGCGGCACCGCTCGTCCTCGCCGCCGCCGACCCCGCGCAGCCTTACGGGGCCGCGCTCCCGTGGCCCCCGAGCGAGGGACGTCCGGCGCGCCAGGCCGGGGCCTACGTCGTGCTCGCCGACGGCGCGCCGGCGGCCTACCTCGAGCGAGGAGGCCGGAGCCTCCTCACGTTCGGCGCCGACCCTTCGGCGTGGGTCGACGCGCTCGCCTCGCTGGTGAAGGACGGCCGGCTGAAACGGATCCAGCTCGGCCGGATCGACGGCGAGGAAGCATCCGCGCACCCCGCCGCCGCGGACCTGCGCACGGCGGGCTTCGCCGACGGCTACCGCGGGCTGACCCTGCGGGGATGAAGTCGCCGGCATCCGACGGAGGGTCGTTCGCCGCGCGCGGCGAGCGATGGGCCGTCGCCACCCCGCACCCGCGGGCCGCGGAGGCGGCGGCATCGGCGTTCGCGAGCGGGGGGAACGCCGTCGACGCCGCGTTGCACGCCGCCGTGACGCTCGCGGTCGTCTCCCCGCACATGTGCGGAGTGGGCGGCGACCTCTTCGCCCTCGTGCAGAACCCCGACGGGAAGCTCGTGGCGATCGATTCCTCCGGCCGCGCACCTGCCGGCGCCGACGCCGAAGACCTCCGCGGCGCGCACGGCACCACCATGCCCGAGGCCGGCCCGGCCACGATCACGGTGCCCGGCGCCGTCCGGGGATGGGAGGCCCTGCACCGCCAGGGCGCCGTCCGGCCGTGGGCCGACGCGTTCGGCGCCGCGATCGATGCCGCCGAGGGAGCACCCGTCTCCCGCGATCTCGCGGGGAGCATCGCGAGGCGCGCCGAGGAGCTTCGCTCGGATCCCGGATTCGCGGACGTCTTCTACGCCGACGGCGTCCCGTCGGAGGGCGCCCCCCTCCGGCAGCCGGCCCTGGCGCGCACGCTCACGGCCATCGCGGACGAGGGCGCCGACGCCCTCTCCGCGGGCGATGTCGCCGAACGCTTCGTGGCCGGGCTTCGCGCGCTCGGCGCGCCCATCTCCACCGAGGACCTCGCCGCGCACACCGCGGACCTCCTCTCGCCGCTCCGGGGACGCTACCGGGACCTCGATGTCTCGGTGACGCCGCCGCCCTCCCAGGGCTTCGTGCTCCTGGAAGCACTGGCCGCGGTCGAGCGCCTCGGCATCGACCCCGACCCGATCGGCGTGGATGCCGCGACCCTCGCCCGGATCCTGATGGCGGCCTCCTCCGATCGCGACCGTCACCTCGCCGACCCCGAGGCGATGACGATCCACGTCTCGGGGCTCCTGGACGATGGGCACATCGCTGCCCTGTGCGACATCGTGCGTGGCGGCCTCGACGGACATCCGGCCTCCGGCCCCGTGCCGCCGCGCGTCTCGGGTGACACGATCGCGCTCGTCACGGCTGATGCCGACGGATGGGGTGTGTCGTTGATCCAGAGCCTCTTCAGCGGCTTCGGCGCCGGGATCCTCGAGCCCTCGACCGGGATCATCCCCCACGACCGTGGCGCCTGCTTCACGCTCGAGCCGGGACACCCGAACGAACTCGCGCCGCGGAAACGGCCGGCGCACACGCTGATGCCGGTGGCCGTCCACCGAGACTGGCGCCCTGGTGGCGCTGGCCGGGACGCGGGGCGGCCACGGCCAGCCACAGATCGACCTGATGACGTTGGTCCGCGCGTTCGACCTCGGTCTCGATCCCTCCGAGGCCGTTGCCGCGCCGCGCTGGCTCGTCGGCGGCATGTCGCCGCTCCGCGGGGACCCCTGGATCGAGGTGGAGGGCGCCGTGCCCGCCCCCGCGCGCACCGCCTTCGCCGCCGCCGGCTTCCAGGTCCGGTCCCTCGACGACCTGGATCGCGCCGTCGGCCACGCGATGCTCCTCCGCGCCGACCGGGGGACATTCCTCGCGGGGAGCGACCCACGGGCAGACGGCGGAACCCGAGCGGCGTGAGACGCCGTTCGGCCCATTGGCAACGCCGGAGCCATCTCGCAGACTAGCCCGGATGTCGCCACGACTGCTCCCCGCGGGAGGCGGGCTCCGGCGCGTCCTGGACGTGCTCGGCGGCGCCGACACGATCGTCTGGGAGGCGACCGTCGAGCCCGGCCGATTCACCTCGGTCTCCGACACGGTCGAAGGTCTGCTCGGATACCCGCCCCGCGCCTGGATCGACGACCCGGACTCGTGGCTCGGCCACGTCCACCCGGAGGACCGTGATCGGGTCGTGGAAGCCTGGACGAAGGCGGCCGAGGGCGAGCGGTTGGACGTGGAGTACCGCTTCCAGACCGAGGACGGCGACGAGACGTGGCTGTGGCACATCGGACAGCTGATGCCCGCCTCCGTCCTCCCGCGCCAGCGCCTGCGAGGCCTGATCGTCGACGTCACGGAACGGCGCCGGCTGGAGGTCGAACGGGTCGAAGCGCTCCGCCACGTGAGTGAAGGACGCACGCGCGAGGCCGCATCACGGTGGGTGGAGGCGGAGGAACGGTTCCGCGCGCTCGAAGAGCAGATCCCCGCGATCACCTACCTCGACGCGATCGACGGTCCCCAGAAGACGCTGTCGATCAGTGAGCAGACCACGACGATCCTCGGCTACTCGCCGGAGGAATGGTACGCCGACCCGGATCTCTGGACGAAGCTCGTGCACCCAGAGGACGCGGACCGACTCGACGCCGCCGACCGGTCGGGCGGGTTCGCGGGAGGCATCGAGTACCGCGTCCTCACGAAGGACGGACGCACGGTCTGGCTCCACGATCGCTCCCGGCTGATCACGGACGGCGAGGGCGTGCCGCGCTACTGGCTGGGGGTGCTCGTCGACGTCACGGACCGCCGCCGGGTGCACGAGCTCCGCCACGAGCTCGCCAGCGAGCGGGAGCAGAGCCTGCGCCTGGCCGCCGCCGACGAGGCCAAGACGATCGCGATGCAGGCCGTCTCGCATGACATCCGGACGCCGCTGGCCGCGATCCTGGGCCTCGCGATCACCCTCGAGAACAAGGCGGACGACATGTCCCCCGAGGACGTCCGCGACCTCTCCTCGCGGATCGTGCAGAACTCCCGTCGGCTCGATCGCATCGTCACGGACCTGCTGGACCTCGATCGCCTCCAGCGGAAGGGGCTCATGGCGCGCCTGCGGCCCGTCGACCTGGGAGCGCTCGTGCGCCAGCTCGTGACGCGGACCGAGGCCGTGACCGAGCGCCGGCTGCAGCTCGACACCGGTCCGGTGCACGTCCAGGCGGACCCGACGATGATCGAGCGGATCGTCGAGAACCTGCTGGCGAACGCGGTGAAGCACACGCCCGGCGACGCCCGGATCTGGATCCGGGTGGAGCGCACCGACGAGGGAGCCCTCATCGTCGTCGAGGACGACGGGCCGGGGCTCGCGCCGGAGGACCGCGACCGGATCTTCGACCCGTTCGTGCAGGGGCCGAGCCCCAGACCCGGCGGAGCGGGAGTAGGCCTGGCGCTGGTGGCGAAGTTCGCCGAGCTGCACGACGGCCGGGCGTGGGTGCAGGAACGGAGCGGCGGCGGCGCTTCCTTCCGGGTCCTGCTCGCGTTCGAGCCGAGGCCGGAGGATCTCCTCGTGCTCCCGGAGGATCCTCAGGCGACCGGGACGGACTCCTCGCCGGAGGACAGCCAGGCGTAAGCCTCGTCCTCCTGGGCGAAGTGCAGGCGGAGGATCGCGTAGAGACCGTAGAGCACGCGGCGGAGGTCGACGAGATCGTCCGGCGTCGGGCCCTCTTCGGGAAGGTCGTCGAGGAGCTGTCGGAACACCCGCGCCAGGTGCGAGATCTCCAGATGCGCGCGCGCCATCGAGCTCATCGGGTCCTCGCCGCCGAGGAGACGGGCGACCACCGGGTAGACGGCGGCTTCCTCTTCCTCCTCGTGCTGCGGCAGTCGCTCCACGACGAACCGGCGAACGGCCTCGAGCTCGCGCCGGACGTCCCCGGGGGCGAGCTCTCCGAGCCGGTCCGCCACGGAGCGGACCCGCGCGAGCTCCGGGGCGAACTCGCGATGCTCGGCGCGGAACCGCTCCGCGACGTCAGTGGTCTCTCGACCGGCCGCCGGCCGGCCGCCGCCGCTGAGCGCACGCAGCGCGTTGAGGATCGCCGCCACGTCGATCAGCTCCTGGATCAGCGCCCCCACCGCCGGCTGGAACAGGCCGAACGCGCCGCCGATCATGAACGCGAACGCGAGCCCCATGCCCATGACGACGGACTGGATCGCGATCGCGCGCGATCGGCGGGCGATCGCGATCGCGTCCACGAGCCCGTCGAGCCGATCCGCGACGAGCACGGCGTCGGCCGCCTCCGAGGAGGCGGTCGCGCCTCGCGCGCCCATCGCGACACCCACATCGGCGGCCGCGAGCGCCGGCGCGTCGTTCAACCCGTCTCCGACCATCACGACCACGCCGGCCTCGCGCTCGGCCTCCAGGGCCTCGACCTTCTCCGAGGGATCGCGCTCGGACATGATCCGGTCGACGCCGAGCGCCGCGCCGACGGACTCGGCCACGTCGGGATGGTCGCCGGTGACCATGATCACGCGTTCGATCCCGGCACGGCGGAGCGATCGGATCACGCGGGGCGCGTCCGGGCGGATCGGGTCGTCGATGATCAGGGCGCCCGCGACCGTTCCGTCGATCGCCACGAAGACGCACGAGGAGCCGTCCAGCATCGAGCGCCTGCGCACCTCGCGCGCGCGCGGCGGCATCGGCGCTCCCTCCGACACGTAGCTCGCCTTCCCGAGCGCCACGCGGTGTCCGTCGACCGTGCCCTCGATCCCGGATCCGTGGCGTTCCCGGACATCGGTCGGGAAGGACAGCTCCAGACCACGGGCCCGAGCGGCCCGTACGAGCGCCGCGGCCAGCACGTGCGGCGAGACCTGGTCGAGCGACGCGGCCAGGCGCAGCACCCCGTCCGGATCGAACCCGTCCCCCATCGGGAACGTCTCGATGTCGCTCACCTCCGGGACGCCGGAGGTGAGCGTCCCCGTCTTGTCCAACACGAGGACCTTCGCCCGCGCGAGCGTCTCGAGCACGCCGCCTCCCTTCACGATGATCCCCCGGTGCGCGGCGCGGGAGATCCCGGACACGATCGCGATCGGCACCGCCAGCAGCAGCGGGCACGGCGTGGCCACGACGAGGACCGACAGGGCTCGGGTCGCATCACCCGCCGCCCACGCCACGCCGGCGACGGCGAGCGTGATCGGCACGAAGATCGCGGCGTACCGATCGGCGAGCCGGACGAACGGCGCCTTCTGGCGCTCGGCCTCCTGTACGAGCCGCACGATCCCGGCGTACGTGCTCCCTTCGGCGGTCGTCGTCGCCAGGAGGTCGAACGCGCCGCCGGCGTTCACCGCACCGGACCGGATCGGATCCCCGGCGGCGCGTTCGACCGGGCGCGACTCCCCCGTGAGGGCAGACTTCGTCCAAGACGGCGTGGGTCGAGGCGATCCCGTCGACCGGGATCACGGCGCCCGGCTTCACCAGCAAGCGGTCGCCGCGCCGCACCTCCCCGACCGGACGCTCGACGAGATCGTTCCTCTCGTACCGCGACACCGTTCGTGGGGCGCGATCGAGCAGCGCCGAAAGCTCACGGTGCGCCCGCCGGTCCGCGAAGGCCTCGAGCGCCTCGCCGGAGGCGAGCATCAGGGCGATCACCGCGCCGGCGAGGTACTCCTCGAGGGCGAGCGAGCCTCCCATCGCGAGCAGCGCGATCACATCGACGCCCGGCTGGCGTCGCAGCAGTCCGATCACCACGTCGCGGAGCAGCGACACGAGGGCGACGGCGGTCGTGACGGCCCACGCGACGTTCGCGGCGTCGGGCCGGCCCATCCATGTGAGGACGCCGCCGGTCGCGAGGCCCAGGATCGACGTCGCGAGCCAGACCCGAGAGAGGTCCCGGGAGCCGACGGCCACCGTCAGGCTCTCCCGAGGGTGGCGCGGACATGGAAGGTGCGTGCGACGCCCTCCATCGCCATGTCCAACTCGTAGGAGAGCCGCTCACCTTCCCGGTGGTACCGCCGGGCGATCTCGGTCACCGGTGAACCGGTGGCGGTGCGGACGATCGCGGTGGACGCCAGGTTCACGGTCGTCCCCTCGACGGTCCCCTCGGCGACCTCGGCGACCCCGATCGGATGCGCGAGGGTGAGGTCCACGCCGCCGTCACCCAGCGGGCGGAGCGTGCCTCGCTCGAAGTGGAGCGGCGCTCCGTCCGGCGTCCAGCTCGACTCGGTCACCAGGAGGAACGCGTCCCCGACGTGCTCGAACGAGAGCTCCTCCGTGTAGCGGAACGGTGCCACTCCGGGGTAGATGCCCTCCCCGTCGCCCCGCCACGTGCCGAGCAGGAACGCGAGCGGTTCGAGCGCGACGGGAAGCTGGATGACCATGCGCCCGAAGCTATCACGGGGTCCCGTGACGACCTGCGTGGAACCGTGGCGTGGACCGGCGGGCCGGATCTCAGCGTGAGTCGAGGCGATCCGCGACGATCTTCTGCAGGTCGAGGAACGACCCCGAGGCCGCGTCGCCGTCGGTCTCGGGCGAGCCGGTGGCGTGGGCGTCAGGAGCCGGCCCGATCCGTGCGAGGCGCTCCGTCACGCGCGCGAGGCGGGACTCGAGCTTGGCGACACGGGCGTTCAGGGCGGCGAGCCGGTCGTGCGCGGCCGCCTCCTCGGCGGGGCTGGGGACCGAGACCGTGAGACCTCCATCCGTGACGGCCAGGGTTTCGTCCTGAGCGGCGGGGTCGGCGTCGGCCTGCTCCGGCTCGTCGCCGCGGAGCTCGGCCTGGAGGTCGAGGATGTTGATCAGGACCTCTTCCTGGTATTCGCCCATCCGTTCAGCCTTTCGGTCTCCGCGGCAGCGATCTCCCCGTCCCCCGTACGGGTGATGCTATGTCACTCCGTGCTCGCCGACCAACCCTCCTTTCGGCTACGGTTCTCCGACGGTGCGAACCCTCGTCCGTCTGTCCGTGACCCCGGTGAAAGCCCTACGCCTTTCGCATCCTCGTGAGGCGGACCTCACCACGGGTGGGATCCCCACGGACCGCCGGTTCTACCTGATCGATGACGCGGGCGCGCTGTTCGACGCCTCCGACCTCGGCAGCCTCCTCGGTATCGTGCCCGACTACGATCCCTCGACCGAGCGGCTCCGCTGCACGTTCCCCGACGGCTCCGTGGTGGAAGGGACGGTCGACGGGCTCGGCGCGACCGTCACCACCGACTTCTTCGGGCGTCCCGTGGAGGGTCGCCTCGTCACCGACGGGTTCTCCGAGGCGTTCTCGTCCGCCCTCGGCCGATCCGTCCGGCTCGTCCGGGTGAAGCGGGACGGCGACGGACAGGACGTGCACCCGCTGACGATCGTGTCTTCGGCGAGCGTCAGCGCCATCGGGACGCACGGCGGCCGCCCGGACCTCGATGCGCGCAGGTTCCGGATCCAGCTCGAGATCGACGGATGCGACCCGTACGAGGAGGACTCCTGGGATGGCGGTCTGGTGCGCGTCGGCGAGGCCACGATCCGCGTTCGCGGGCAGATCCCCCGCTGCATCGTGACCACGCTCGGACCCGACACCGGGGACAAGGACTTCAGGACACTGAACCTGATCGCGCGCACCAGGCCGCGGATCGAGGGGCGGCGGGGGTTGCCGTTCGGGATGTACGCCGAGGTGGTCGACCCCGGCCGCGTGCGGGTGGGCGATCCGGTGGAGCCGGTCAGCGCTCGTCCGACGGAGGCGACGTCCGTCGCCGGTCGGTGAACAGCCACGAGAGCGCGAGCCACATGACGATCGGCGCCGTGCCGAGGACCCCGAAGATGAGCCCGAACTTCAGGATGTCCACGATGACGTCCAACCCGGGTGCCTCCGCTCGTCGGTCGCGGACAGCCTACCTGAGGCCGAGCGCGCGAGGCGATCTTCGGATCGACCTGCGATAGCCTCGAGCCATGAAGCCAGGGGTGCGGTGGGCGATCCTCGCGGCATCGCTCGCGGTGCTGGTGATCTTGTTCCTCCTCCTCCGGCCCGACGACGGGAGCGACGGCGCGACACCCACCGCGTCGAGTCCGAGCGCCACCGAGACCTCCTCCCCGAGCGACGGCCTCTCGCCCACGCCCTCCGAGAGCCAGGCACCGGAGCGGACGGTCATCGAGGTGACGTACCGCAACGGAGCGGTGCAGGGGCCGACGTCCTTCACGGTGACCCAGGGCGAGCGGGTCCGGCTCCTCGTGCACGCCGACGTCTCCGACGAGGTCCACTTCCACGGCTACGACCTGTCCGCCGACGTGACGCCGCAGGAGGCGGCCCGGATCGACTTCGTCGCGAACGCCGCCGGCCGGTACGAGGTGGAGTTGGAAGGCGCCGGCGAACCGCTGTTCGAACTGGAGATCGTTCCCTGATCAGGCGAGGGACGATCCTCGCCGCGCTCGTGGCGACGTTCCTCGCCACCGCCGCCCCTGCGTTCGCCCACGGGCCGCTGGCCGGTCGACGCGATCTTCCGGTCCCGCTCTGGCTCTTCGTCTTCGGTGCCACAGCAGCGCTGATCATCTCGTTCGTCGCGCTTTCGGCGCTTTGGACGGAGCCACGGTTCGAGAACCGCGTCCAACCTCGTGCCAAGCCCTCCTGGCTCCAGTCGATCCTGACCAACCGCCCACTCGAGTGGGTGATCCGCATCGCGATGCTGGTGTTCTTCCTCGTCGTGGCGATGGCGTCGGCCCGGCGTGCGAGCGCCACCGAGACGATCGGTCCGATCGTCGTCTACGCGTGGTTCTGGGTGGGGCTCGCCGTCGCCCACGCGCTGCTCGGCAACCTGTGGGCCACACTCTCGCCGTTCGACACGATCGGCCGACTCGTCGGCTTCGACGACGAGGGGGGACCGACCGTTCGTCCGTACCCGTCCTCGTGGGGTCGATGGCCCGCCGCGATCCTGTTGTTCGGGTTCGTCTGGATCGAGCTGGCCGACCCGTTCGGATCCTTCCCCGGCCACCTCGGGATCCTGATCATGCTCTACACGCTGATCCAGATCGCGGGGATGCAGCGGTACGGGCGTCGGGCGTGGCTCGAGAACGGGGAGGCGTTCGGCGTCTACTTCGGCCTGATCGCGGCGATGGCGCCGCTCGCCCGGGACCCGGACGGGCGCGTCGTGACACGACCGTTCCTCGCGGGGCTCGCGCAGATCCCGCCGCGGCCGGGGCTCCTGCCCGTGATCATGGTCGCGCTCGGATCGACGACGTTCGACGGCTTCTCCCGATCGGGCCTGTGGACCGACGCCACGATCGAGCTCACCGGACTCGGTCGCACCGTGGCGTTCACGGCGGGGCTCCTCGCCGTGATCGGGCTCGTGACCCTCGCCTACGTGGTGGCGATGCGGGTCGCCGCCGGCGTGGTCGACGGAGATTGGCGTCCGCTCGCGGTCCGGTTCTCCCATTCGCTCGTGCCGATCGTGCTCGCCTACGTGGTCGCCCACTACTTCTCGTTCCTCGTCCTCGAGGGGCAATTGGGACTCCTCCGCCTGTCGGATCCCTTCGGTCTCGGCTGGGATCTGTTCGGGACGAGCGACTGGATCATCAACCTCGCGCTGGTGTCACCGACCGCGATCTGGTACGTCCAGGTCGCGGCGATCGTGATCGGCCACGTCGGCGGCGTCGTGCTCGCTCACGATCGCGCGATCGCCCTGTTCGAGCGCAGGGAGGCGGTGCGGACGCAGTACGCGTTGCTCGCGGTGATGGTGCTGTTCACCGCGAGCGGTCTGTTGATCCTCTCCGGATGAGGGTCGCTGCTCGCACATCAGGGAGGGTGGGACGAGATCCTCCTGACGGTCGGGTTGGTCCTCGGGATGCTGGGCCTCTCCCGGTGGCGGCGTCGGACCCGGACACCGTCCGACCCCGCCCCGGGAGCGAACGAGTGCGCCTACTGCGGCACGTCGCTCACGCCCGACGACGTACGGTGCCCATCGTGTGGCTTCCGTACGCGTGCGGCGTCATGAGCCTTCGCCTCCCGGGCCGGTAGCATCCGCCCGTGCCTCCCTTCGGACTGACCGGCGTGCACGTCCGTGGATTCCGGTCCCTGAAGGACACGAGCTTCCGGCCGGGAACGATCGCCGCGATCGTCGGCGAGCAGAGCGCGGGCAAGTCGAACCTGCTCACCGCGATCCGGGCGCTCCTGGATCCGACGGCCGCCCCACTGGAGGCGGACGACGTGCCCGAGGACGATCGGCCGTCGACCACGTCGATCCGGATCGTCGGGGAGCTGGCCGACGGATCGACGATCTCGGTGACCGGCACACCCCCGGGCCCCTCCTCGTCGGAGGGACCGGCCCGTCCCCCGGCCCTGTTCTTCCCGGCGGGCCTGCGCGACGGGACGATCGTCGCGCCTCCCGGTCCCGGGGGGACGCCGCACCCGGAGATGGAGCTCATCCGCGAGGCGGTCGACCGCGCGGACGCCCGCGGCTCCTCGGGGGGCGGGACGACCGCGTCGGCGCACGGGCTCGTGGCGGGGTTGGAGTCGTGGCGGGAGGCGGGGGTCACCGGCCTGATCGTCTTGATGGAGGAGCCCGAGCTCTTCCTCCCACCCCAGGCGCAGCGCTACCTCTACCGGCTGCTCCGAACGGTCGCGGCCCAGGGCAACCAGATCCTCTACTCCACGCACTCCCCCGCGTTCCTGAACGTGGTGCGGCTGGACGAGCTCGTGTTCACGGAGCGGCGGCCGAGGGTGGGGACGCTGTTGCTGCAGCCGGAGCCCTTGCCCGCGGACGACGAGTTCCGCGCGTTCTCGGAGTTCGATTCCTCGCGCAGCGAGCTCTTCCTCGCCCGCGCCGCGATCCTCGTGGAGGGGCTGACGGAGAAGCTCACGCTCCCCTTCGTGTTCGAGGCGCTCGGACACGACCCAGATCGTGAGCGCATCTCGATCATCGAATGCGGCGGGAAGGGGAACATCCCGCTGTTCGGCAAGATCAGCAGAGCGGTCGGCCTGCCGTTCGTCGCGGTGCACGACCGGGACGCGCCGGAAGGAGTCGAGCCGAGCCACGCGGAGGGGCTGCTGAACGCGTTGATCGCGGAGGTCGCCGGCGAGGATCGGGTGGAGCTGGCGCCCGATTTCGAGGGGGTGGCCGAGATCCACGGAGACCGCCAGAAGCCGGCGCGCGCGTGGCGGCGGTTCGCCGACCTCGGTGCCGACGCCGTCCCGGCGCCGCTCGCCGAGGTCGTGGAGCGGGCGATGGCGCTCGCGGGCCGGGGCCCCGGCTGACCAAGACCAGCGAGGTCAGGAGCCCCCGGCGACCGCTTCCGCGGACTTCGCCGCCCGGTCGGCCCGTTTGCGCTCGGTCTTCGCCTCGTCGGCCAGACGCTTCGCCTCCGACTCCGCCTCCCGAGCGGCGTTGACCGCCGCCGTGGCCTTCGCCTTCAGCTCCTCCGCTCGTTGGTGCGCCTTCTCGGCGGTCCGTTCGGCCGTCGTGGCTCGCTGT
Source organism: uncultured Actinomycetota bacterium (assembly GCA_963702405.1). GTDB lineage: Bacteria > Actinomycetota > UBA4738 > UBA4738 > HRBIN12 > JAJNBA01. The sequence continues at coordinate 511,445 of CAVPCM010000008.1, read as the reverse complement.
TCGGCGGCGCGGGCATCGCGGACCCGCTCCCGGCGCACCTGAGCGGGATCCTCCTCCGCCGGCTCCTCGTCATCGTTTCCCCCACCCCCCTGGAGGACCTCGAACCCCTCGATCGCGCCGAATCCGGCGGTGGGCTTCGCGTCGCGGTCGAGGACCCCGGCCTGGAGCCGCTGCCCCAGCTCGTCGTCCACCGACGCTGCGTCCAGTGTCGCCGCGATCGCGTCCCGATGGGCCGCGCCGCGCGCACCGATCGCGGCCACGCCGGCATCGGCCAGCGATCCGATCAGGACGCGGCGCTCGTCGGTGGCCCGGCGGAGATCCTCTCCGCCGCCGCCCGACAGCGCCTTGCGCTGGGCTCGCCGCAGTGCCTGCCCCGCCTCACGGAGGCCCTCGACGTCTTCCGGCCGATCCCGGGCGGCGGCGTTCACGGCCCATGCCACGATGCTCGGCTTCCGGAGCTTCTTGACCGCGGCCGCGTCCTCGGCCTTCCCCGCGTCCTTCAGCTCGCCGGCCAGGCGGTCGCGCCCCGCGATGAACCCCTCCGGCGGGAGCGAGTAGAGGTCGCGCATCTCTTGCGTGATCTCCGGCACCTCAGAACGCCTCCGCGGAGCCCTCGAACGATCCCTCGGGGCCTTGAGCGATGTCCACCGCCCGAGCGTACGGCATCGGCCGCAAGGGGATCAGGCCGTCGCCGGCACCGTCCGATCGCTCGAGATGGCGAGTCCGGAGTCCGGCTCGAAGAAGTGGAAGCGGCTCGGATCCACGGCCAACCGGACCGGTTGCCCGGGCTTCGCACGTGTCCGTGCGTCGACGCGCGCACAGAACTGCGCCCGCTCGGTGATCAACGGGAGGATGTCGTCCGCCCCCTCGTCGCTCGCGGCAGCCAGCGCGTCCTCGGTGGTGACGGGTGGCGCATCGATCGTGAACAGCACGTTCACCTCGGACCCGAGCTCCTCGGTGATGTCGACCTCCACGTCGAGCACCGAGGATCCGCTCGTGGTCCACACATCCGCGTCCTCCAGGTCGGAGGGCCTGATCCCCACGATCACCCGTTCTCCCTCGTAGCTCGAGAGCTCGGTCCCCTCCCCGAGCGGCAGGTGGAATCCGGCGAACGAGACGGTCTCGCCTGCGATCGTGCCCTCCACCAGGTTCATGGGGGGCGACCCGACGAACGCCGCCACGAACAGATTGGCGGGCCGAGCGAACAACCGCTGCGGTGTATCGACCTGTTGGAGGAGGCCGTCGCGCAGCACGGCCACGCGGTCGCCGAGCGTCATCGCCTCGACCTGGTCGTGCGTGACGTACACGGTCGTGGTCTTGAGTCGCTCGTGGAGGCGGGCGAGCTCCGCCCGCATCTGTACGCGGAGCTTCGCGTCCAGGTTGGACAGGGGTTCGTCCATCAGGAAGGCGACGGGTTCCCGGATCATCGCCCTCCCCATCGCCACTCGCTGTCGCTGACCGCCCGAGAGGGCGACCGGCTTGCGCTCGAGCAGGTGCTCGATCGCGAGCACCCGGGCCACCTCTCGGGCCTTGCGCACGCGCTCCTCCTTGGCCACGCGACGGAGCTTCAAGCCGAACGCGATGTTCTCCTCGACCGTCATGTGCGGATAGAGCGCGTAGTTCTGGAACACCATCGCGATGTCCCGCTCCTTGGCCGAAAGGTCCGTGACCTGGACGTCGTCGATCCAGATCTCCCCCGCGGTCACGTCCTCGAGCCCCGCGAGCATCCGCAGGATCGTCGACTTCCCGCAGCCGGACGGCCCGACGAGGACCATGAACTCGCCGTCCGCGATCTCGAGCGAGAGATCGTCGACCGCGATCGACCTCGTCGCCGAACTCTTTGGTGACGCCCTCGAAGACGATCTTCGCCATCAACTCATCCCCTTCTCGCCGGTTTGTCGCGTCGCGAACGTGCGCCGAGGCGCGCCTTGGTCAATGCGGTACGTGCGCGCCGCTGCGCATCCGGGCGCGCGCCGATCGCGTCGAGACCTAGCAGTGCCGCCCCGACGACCGGGGGCACATCGAGGACGCGGACGCGAGCCTGGCGGGCGACCCGCTCGAGGCCTCGGCCGATCCGATCCAGGAAGTCCGCGTCCCCCGATGAGAAGATGCCTCCACCGAGCACGACATCCACATCGAGCCGCGTCATGTGGAGACGTCGCAGGGCGACCGCGCCCATCCGGACGATCTCGTCCGCCTGCCGATCGACGATCGCCCGGGAGACGGCGTCGCCCTCGGCCGCGGCGCGGAAGACGACCGGCGTCAGCTCGACCACCCGGCGCTCGGCGATCCGATCGAAATACATGGCCTCCGTCAGCTGCCGAGGGCGCGTGAGCCCGAAGTGTTGAGGGACGAGGGTGCGAAGCGTCGTGGCCTCGCCGCGCCCGTCCTCCGCTCGCACCGAGTACCAGAGGGCTGCGTTCCCGATGTCGTGGCCCCCGCCCCAGTCCCCCGACAGCTCCCCGAACGCCGGGAACCGGAACGTCCTCCCGTTCGGCGCGATCGCCGAGCAGTTGGTGCCGTACCCGCACACGACGGCCACGCCCCACGCCCGGTCCGTGCCCGCTCGAAGGACCGCGAACGTGTCGTTCCGCACGACGTCGCTCTCGGTCAGACCGCGTCCCCGGAACCACCGCGCCGATCCGGCGGTCGTCCGCGGGCAGATCCGCACCAGCGACGCAGTACATCCCCAGCTCCGCGACCGGCTGGTGATCGGGCTCCACCCGCGCGTTCCGGCAGGCCGCGACCACCGCGTCGGCGATCCGCTCCAAGAAGCCCTCCGTGCCGGTCCCCTCGTGGTCGAGGCCCCGCCGCCGGGCGGCGCCCATCACGTTCCCATCGCGCCGCAGCAGGACGGCGTCGATCTTCGAGCCGCCGGCATCCACCGCGAGCAGCGCGGGCCGCTTCATGGGAGACCGGCCTCGGGGAGGTCGTCGATCCGGACCAGATCCGAACCGCGCGCACGCAACCCGTCGAGGATCGCCGGCAGCGCATCAGCCGTCCGATCCGGCCACGTGTGGAGGAGGACCACCGCGCCGTCGCCGTGACGCTCAGCGCCCTCGATCGCATCTCGTGCGATGTCCTCGGCGGTCCGCCACGGCTCCCAGTCCTCCAGGACCACGTGCCAGTGCACGTTCCGGTAGCCGAGCGCGCGGAGCAGGTCCACGATCCGCGGGTCGTCGAACCCGTCTCCGAACGGGCATCGGAACCATGGTCTCGTCGCCACCCCGGTCGCCGCCGAGACGGCCGCCTCCGCCTCCTCCACGTCCGCGCGGATCCCGCTGTCGGAGAGCAGCGTCATCCGCGCATGGTAATGAGAGTGGTTGCCGACCAGGTGACCGTCGTCGGCGATCCGGCGGGCCATCGCCGGCTCCGCCTCCGACCACCGCCCCTGCAGGAAGAACGTCGCCGGCGCGCGGGCGGCGCCGAGGGTCTCGACGATGCGGCCGACCGTCCCGGCGCTCGCCCCGGGACGGTCCGGGTGCTCGGCGTCGAACGTTAGGGCGACGCGAGGGCGCTCAGGCATCGGCATCACTCACGCGTGGTCACCTTGGTCGCGTGGAGGAACGTGCCCGGCTCGCGACCGCGGGCGATCGCGAGCGAGTGCGCCAGCAATTGGGTCGGCACGATCGAGGCGGCGGGCGCGATCGATCGGTGGATCGCTCCGATGCCGATGTGCATCGCGTTCGAGGGATCGGTCGGCTGGGATCCGGTCGCGCGGCCGAGACCACGCGGAGGGCCGACGCTGCGAGTGATCTCCATCGTGGCCGCGCCGTGGTCGCGGAGCTCCCTGACGAGCGCCCGGTCCAGCGTCTCCGTTTCCGGTTCGGTCGCGATCACGATGACGGCGAGCCCTGGACCGGCGAGTTCCAGGGGCCCGTGCCGGAACTGGGCGGCCTCGAGCGCCTCGGCGGGCAGGCCGACCGCTTCCTTCAACGTCAGCGCGGCCATCTCGGCCGCGGCTCGTGCCGGGCCGCGGCCGAGCACCACGACCTCCTCGCGCGCTCCGAGCCACGACAGCAGGTCCCCGGCGAGCGAGCCGTCGCCGAGCAGCCGCTCGATGGCTACGGCGGCCCGCTCCGCGTCGCGCGAGATCGTGTCGCAGGCCGCATCGGGCGTCGCGCCCACGAGCGCCCTCCCGAGACCTGCGAGCGAGACGAGCCCTGCGGCGAACGTGCGGGTGGATGGTCCGCTCTCCTCTCCGGCTCGGGTATCGAGGACCAGGTCCGCCGCGCGGGCGAGGCTGTTGTCCGTCCCGTTCGTGACGGCGACCAGCGAGGGACGGCGTCCGCGGCCACGGAGCAGCTCCGCGAGGTGGACGACCTCCGCGCTCTCGCCGGACTGGCTTATGGCGATCACCGGTGTCGAGGGATCGAGGATCCCGGAGCGGAAGTGCACGAGCTCCGCGGCGCCGAGCATCACGGCCGTACGACCGGCTTCCGCGAGCTCAGCGACGAGGGGATAGCACGCGGCGTAGGAACCGCCCATCCCCGTGACGATCACCGTCTCGGTCCCCACGAGCCGGGCGATGCTCCGGAGCGTCTCCCGCTGGTCCCGGAGGCCGTCGGCGGCTCGCCGGAGCGCCTCGGGCTGTCCGGCGATCCCGACGGAGAAAGGGTCAGGAAAGTTTCCTAACGATTTCACGGGCGCAGTGTACGATGCCGTGCCGTGGGTGTGAAGGTCTCGGTCGTCGGCGGTGGGAGCACGTACACACCGGAGCTCGTCGAGGGACTGGCGACCCGCGCCGACCGGTTGCCCGTCGATGAGCTGGTGCTCCTCGACCCCGATCCCCTCCGGCTCGAGGTCGTGGGAGCGCTCGCCGGCCGGATGCTCGATCGCGTGGGATGGGGCGGCCGGCTGGTCCTCACCGATCGCCGGGAGGAGGCGTTGGATGGGGCCGACTTCGTCATCGTGCAGCTCCGGATCGGAGGCCAGGCCGCACGTCTGTCGGACGAGACGATCCCGGGCCGGTTCGGCGCCATCGGCCAGGAGACCACGGGAGCGGGCGGCTTCGCCAAGGCGCTCCGCACCGTGCCGGTGGTGCTCGAGCTGGCCGAGGAGACCGCTCGCCGCGGTGCTCCGGGCGCGTGGTTCGTCGACTTCACCAACCCCACCGGGCTCGTGACCCAGGCGCTCTTGGACAGGGGTCACCGAGCCGTCGGGCTCTGCAACGTGGCGATCTCCCTGCAGCGGCGGCTGGCGGCGAGGTTCGAGGTCGAGCCGGACCGGGTGGCCCTCGACCACGTGGGGTTGAACCACCTCACCTGGGAACGGGCGGTCACCGTGGACGGAGTGGATCGGATGGACGCGATCCTCGAGGATCCCTCGTCGTACCCCGGCGCGGACGAGTTCCCCCCGGAGCTCGTACGGGCGCTCCGAGCGATCCCGAGCCCGTACCTGCACTACTACTACTTCCCCTCTGAGGTCCTGGAGCACCAGCGAACGCACCGGAGCCGCGCCGAGGAGGTCATGGAGATCGAGGCCGGTCTCCTCGAGCTCTATCGCGACCCCACGCTCGACGAGAAGCCGAAGCTGCTGGAGGAGCGGGGCGGCGCCTTCTACTCCGAGGCCGCCGCCGCCTTGGTGGCGTCTCTCCATGCCGGGACCGGCGACGTCCAGGTCGTGAACGTCCGGAACGGGGGGGCGATCCCGGGTCTGCCCGACGACGACGTGGTGGAGGTTCCGGCGCGTGTCGATCGCGAGGGAGCGCACCCGGTCGCGACGAGCCCGCTCGCGCAGGAGATGCTCGGGATCGTGCAGCACGCGAAGGCTTACGAGCGCCTCACGATCGACGCCGCGATGACCGGTGACCGAACGATCGCTCGCACGGCGCTCCTCGCGAACCCGCTCGTCGGCGACTACAGCGTGGCCGCTCCCCTGCTGGATGCGCTGCTCGAAGCGAACCGCTCCTTCCTCCCTCGGTTCTTCACCGACGGATGAGCGACGAAGAGCCCTCGCCACAGCGGCCGGTCCTCGACCCCTCGCGCGACGCGCGTGTCGATCCGACCACGAAAGGATTCCCGGCCGTCGACCGGCCCGTCCCGCTCGCCGCGGTCCGGGAACGAGGATGGACCCTCGCCGACCTCGTTCCGCCGGTGCTCGTGCTCCGGGAGCGAGCCCTCGCGCACAACATCGCGATGATGGCCGACTACTGCTCGGCCCAAGGCGTCGATCACGCACCGCACGGGAAGACCACGATGGCGCCCCAGATCTGGCGGCGGCAGCTGGACGCGGGTGCGTGGGGCATCTCCGCCGCCACCGCCGTGCAGGCGCGCGTGATGATCGCGGCGGGCGTGCGTCGCGTGATGATCGCGAACGAGGTGACCGATCCATCGTCGATCGGATGGATCTCGACCCAGCTCCACGATGCCGATCTGGAGATCGTCTGTTCCGTGGATTCCCGGCGGACCGTGGAGCTGCTGGCGGAGGGGCTCGGGGCGGCCCCACGACCGCTTCCCGTCCTGGTGGAGCTCGGCCACGACGGCGGCCGCACCGGCTGCCGGACGGTGGAGGAGGCACTCGACGTGGCTGCCCTCACGAAGAACGCTCCCGAGCTCGCCCTGGCAGGCGCGACCGGTTTCGAGGGGACCCTCTGCAGCGACCGCACGCCGGCGTGCCTCGACGAGGTCAGCGCGTTCCTCGATCGCCTCGGGTCGCTGGCGGCCCGCCTCCGAGCCGACGGCCTTGTGGAGACCGAGGAGACGTGGGTGAGTGCCGGCGGCAGCACGTTCTTCGACCTCGTCGTCGACCATCTGGGGACAGCCGGCGGCATCGCCGACCGGCTGCTCCTTCGATCGGGACGGTACGTCACCCACGACTCCGGGGAGAACGAGCGCGTCTCGCCGTTCACCGGCCACGAGCGTGAGGGGAGATTCCACGCCGCGATCGAGGCGTGGGGCGCGGTCGTGTCGCGGCCCGAGCAGGACCTCGCGATCGTGAACTTCGGCCGGCGGGACGTTCCCTTCGATCAAGACCTGCCGATCCCGTTCTCGGTGCGAGACCGCTCCGGCGAACACAGCGATGTCTCCGGCACCGTGATCGTCGAGCGACTGAACGATCAGCACGCCTTCTGTCGGATCGAGCCGGAGGTGTCGATCGAACCCGGCGACCTCTTGGGCTGCGGCGTGTCGCATGCCTGCACCGCGTTCGACAAGTGGCGGATCATCCCCGTGCTCGACGACGAGGATCGCGTGATCGACGCGGTCGCCACCTACTTCTGAGCGAGATCGCCCGGCACCCCACCATCCGCATCACCGATGGTGCCTGCCACCGAAGCACCACGGCGGGCGCCCTCGATGAGCGCCTCCTGCACGTCCGCACCGTCCAGACGGGCATGGAGGTAGCCGGCGTCGAAGGCGTCGCCCGCGCCGACCGGGTCCACGTCCGGGACGGGCGGGGGCGCCACCTGGTGCCACCGACCTTCCGGATCGAGCGCTCCCGCGCCCTTTCTCCCTCGCTTCACCACGACCTCGAGAGGGCCGCGCCGCGCGACCGCCCGAGCGAGCGTCTCGGGGTCCGATCCCTCCTCGAACGCGCGCAGCTCGTCGACTCCCCCGAACAGGAGATCGCAGGTCCGCAGGAGCGGCTCGATGAGCGCGACGGCGCGATCGGAGCCCCACAGGCCCCGCCGGAGGTTGAGGTCCAGGACCCGTCGACCGCGCGCGCGTCGGAGCAGCTCGCCCACCGCTCGCCCCGGATCCCTACCGAGCATCACCGTGATGCCGGTCGCGAAGACCGCCCGCGCATCCTCCACCGGCACGTCGTCGAGATCCCCCGGCGCCAGCGCGCTCGCCGCCGAGCCGGCCCGGTAGTACCGGACGCCGCCGACGACGTCTCGGAGCATCAGGCCGGTCGGGCGCCCAGGGTCCCTCGTGACCCACGAGAGGTCCACGCCTTCGGCCCGGAGGGCCGCGAGGATACGATCTCCCATCGGATCGGCACCGAGACGGCTCACCCACGCTGCGCTCCGGCCCGATCGTGCGAGCGCCACGCACGTGTTGCTCTCGGCTCCGCCGTGCGTCGCACGGAACGAGGTCGCCTCCTCGAGCGGCCCGTCGAGCGCCACCATCGACAGCATCGTCTCCCCGACCGCGATCACGTCGGGTGTGCCGGTCACGATCGCTCGTGGAACGAGGCGACGGCGACCGCCGCCCGCTCGGCGATCGCGTCGACCTCCGAGGCGTTCGCGGGAGGCTCCCGGCCGACGAGCGCAGCCCCGAGCCCGACACACACCGCGCCGGCGGCCAGGTAGTCGCCGACCTCCTCGATCCCGATGCCGCCCGTCGGGACGAGCGGCACGTGGGGAAGCGGTCCCCGGAGCGCACGCAGATAGGCGGCGCCTCCCAACGACGCCGGGAACACCTTGACCGCGGCGGCCCCGGACGCATGGGCGCGGATGATCTCGGTCGGCGTGAAGGCTCCCGGAACGACGTCGATGTCCAACGCGAGCGCGCGTTCGATGACCTCGGCCACGGTCCCGGGGCTCACCACGAAGGCGGCTCCGGCGTCGACGCATCGGGAGACTTGGTCGGGTTCGAGGACCGTGCCGACCCCGATCGACAAGCCGGCGCGACGCCCTCGCTCGACGGCATCCAGCGCGCCGGGCGTATCGAGCGTGACCTCGACCGCCCCGATCCCCCCACGCACGAGCGCCTCCACCGCCGCCTCGACGTCTCCGGCGCTCCGGTAGCGCACGATCCCCAGGACTTTGGCAGACGCGTCCCATCCGGCCACGAGCGACCTCCTCGGCCTGTCTCGGATCCGATCCTCGACTGTCTTGACGCGATGCGGGCCGCGAGCGTAGCATCCGGCGATTAGTTAGGAAACTTTCCTGAGAGTACGGTCGGGACCGGCCGCTCCGGGCGAGGGAGGGAGAGACGACGAGCATCGACGACACGTTCGCCGGCGGCACTCCCAGCCTCCTGCGTGCGATCAACGAGCGCTCCGTCCTCGAGTTCGTCCGACGCATGGGACCCGTCTCGCGAGCGCAGATCTCCCGCGACAGCGACCTCTCCAAGCCCACCGTTTCGCTCGCCCTCGCCGCGCTCCTGGAGGCGGGTCTCGTCCGAGAGGCAGGGAGAGCGAGCGGCAAGCGTGGCCCGGCGGCGATCCTGTACGAGCTGAACCCTCGAGCCGGCTGGGTGGTCGGGATCGACATCGGCCGCGCGTGGGTGCGAGCGGCGATCGCGAATCTCTCGGGCGACATCGTCGCTCGGCGTGACGAGCGAACCATGGTGAAGAGCCAGCGGGCACTCATCTCGCAGATCGGCGAGATCGCGCACGGGCTCGCCGCCGAGGCACACCTCCGCTGGCGCCAGGTCACTTTCGCCACCGTCGGGAGCCCCGGCGTTTTCCATCCCGCAACGGGCACCGTGGAGCTCGCGTACGCGCTCCCGGGGTGGGGGCGGACCGGCCTCGTCGAATCGGTGCAAGAGGAGTTGGGCACCAAGATCGCGTTCGAGAACGACGTCAACCTCGCCGCGCTCGGAGAGCAGTGGCGAGGACTCGGGAAGAACGTCTCCAACTTCGCCTACCTGCACGTCGGGACCGGCGTCGGGGCCGGACTGGTGCTCAACGGAGAGCTCTTCCGGGGTCACGCCGGTGCGGCCGGCGAGGTCGGCTATCTCCCGCTCGCCACCGAGGATCCTCGGGACCCGGTGTCGCGCCGCCTCGGCGCCCTCGACGCCGCGGCGGGCGCGGCCGGCGTGGTGGCCACGGCCCGCGAGCTCGGGATGGCGGGGCCGCTGTCGGCGAAGCGCGTGTTCGCGGCGGCGCGTCGAGGCGACCCGGTCGCCGACCGCGTGGTCGAGCTCGAGGCCGGCAGGATCGCGCTCGCGATCGCCGCGATCGTGCCGGTCATCGACCCCGAGCTCGTCGTCCTGGGCGGCGGGATCGGGAGCAACGGGGATCTCCTCCTCGACCGGGTCGAGACCGAGCTCGCCGCGATCTCCCCGTTCCGTCCCCGGATCGAGGTGTCCGTGCTGGGCGACGAAGCGGCGCTCCACGGGGCGGTGGCGACCGCGCTCCAGGCCGCGCAGACATCGTTGTTCGCCCGTGGCGCCGACGCGCGGAGCCAGGCGGGCAGGAGGTGAAGGGAATCACGAGTCATGCACGTGCCGTCGACCGTTCGGCCGGAAGCCCGCGAGGCAAGGCCGAGTACGAAGGGAGAGTGAGATGAAACGTCGCGTCGTGTTGATGACGGTGGCGGCATCGTTCGCGTTGTTCGCTGCGGCCTGCACGGCCGGTGGGGGGACGGACGAGCCACCCCCAACCGTCGACCCGAACGAGGAGCACGATCCCGTCACGCTCGAGATGTGGATCCCGTTCAGCGCCGACCACGAGGTGGCGGGCGTCCAGGCGGCCTTCGATGCCTTCACCGAGGAATACCCCTGGATCACGATCGACGTGACGACCGGCGTCGAGGACGACGCGAAGGTGCTCGCCGCGATCCGGGCCGGCACCCCGCCCGACGCGACGATGTCGTGGGCACTGGACGATCTGGCGGCGTTCTGTGACTCCGGCGCGTGGCAGGACCTCACCCCGTACATCGAACAGGACGGGTTCGTCATCTCGGACCACTTCCCGCCGTCCGTCGAGCGGTACACCGGCTTCGGCGGCAAGCGGTGCGCCTTCCCGTTCCTGACCGATGCGGTCGGTCTGTACTACAACCGGGATCTCCTGGAGGCGAAGGGGTACAGCGAACCACCGAGGACCTACTCCGAGCTCACGGCGATGGCCAAGGACCTGACCGAGTTCAACGCGGACGGATCCATCAAGGTGGCGGGCTTCGTGCCGTGGTTCGGGAACTACTACGTCAACGGGGATCCGCTGAACCACTCGATCGCGTGGGACGCGGACTGGTACAACGACGACGGCACCGCGGCCATGGGGAGCGATCCCGATTGGGCCGAGATGTTCCGGTGGCAGAAGGACCTCGTCGATTGGTACGGCGTCGACAAGCTCAAGAAGTTCGTGGCCGGCCAGGGCGACGAATGGGGGGAATCGAGCCAGGACTTCCAGAACGGGCGGATCGCGATGGCGCTCGACGGGGAGTGGCGAACGGCGTTCATCAAGAACGGCACGCCCGACCTGAACTACGGGACGGCTCCGTCGCCGGTCCCCGACGGCGAGGAGGACCTGTACGGGATCGGCCGCGTGGGCGGGACGATCATCGGGATCCCCCGCGGCTCGGCGCACGAGGCCGAGGCGTGGCTCCTCGTGAAGTTCATGGCCACCAACACCGGGAGCCTCGTCGCCGCGGCGAACGCGATCGGGAACGTCCCCACGACGTACGAATCGCTCGAGTCTCCCGATCTGTCGCTGCCCGAGCAGTTCGACACGTTCCTCGACGTGTTCTCGAACCCGAACTCCCACTACAAGGACATGTCGGTGCTCGGCTCGGCGGACCAGGACCTCCTGGCGAGCTTCGCGGCGAAGTGGCAGTCCGGCAAGATCACCGATCTCGAAGCGGGTCTGTCGGACGTGGCGGAGCAGATCAACGATCAGCTGGAGCAAGCCGGCGGCTGATCGAGGAGGAGGAGCGATCGCCGGAACCCTGACCGCGGCGACGCGCCGGCCCGTCTCGAAGAGACGGCCGGCGCGCCGCCGCGCCCGGCGCTACGGCACGGTCTTCCTGTTCATGCTGCCCTGGATCATCGGCTTCTCGGTCTTCATCGCGTACCCGATGATCGCGAGCTTCTACTACTCCTTCACGAACTACGACCTCCTGGAGGATCCGACGTTCGTGGGTCTGCAGAACTACCGATTCATGTTCATCAAGGACCCGATGTTCTGGCAGGCGATGCGGAACACGCTGTGGATCATCGCGGTGGGCGTCCCTCTGCAGATCGTGACCTCGCTCTCCCTCGCGTGGCTGCTGACCCGGCCGAAACGGGGGTCCCGGTACTACCGGACGATGCTCTTCCTGCCGACGATGGTCCCTCCCGTGGCGGCCGCGCTGGGGTTCGTGTTCCTGTTCAACCCCGCGACCGGCCCGATCAACCAGGGCCTGCAAGCCGTCGGCATGGACGACCCACCCCTCTGGTTCTACAGCGCGTTCTGGTCGAAGTGGGGTCTCGTCTTCCTCAGCCTGTGGGGTGTCGGGCAGACCATGATGATCTTCCTCGCCGGGCTCCTCGACGTCCCGCGTCAGCTGTACGAGGCCGCCGAGATCGAGGGGGCGGGAGCCTGGCAGCGCTTCCGCTACGTCACGTTGCCGATGATCTCCCCGGTGATCTTCTTCTCGGTCGTGATCGGCGTGATCGCCGGCTTCCAGTACTTCACGCAGGCCTACGTCGCGAGCTTCGCGGTGTCGGGTCAACCGACGGGGGGCGCCGCGTCGAACATCGGCGGACCCGAGGAATCCACGCTGTTCTACTCACTGCACCTGTACATCAAGGGGTTCGCGCACTTCCAGATGGGCTACGCGTCGGCGATGGCCTGGATCCTGTTCCTGATCATCATGGCGTGCACGATCGTGATCATCCGGACATCGCGACGGTGGGTCCACTACCAGGGAGGCTTCCGATAGCCGCCACCGCCACGTCCCGGACGAGCTCCTCCCCCGCCGCCACCGTGCGGAAGCGGCGGCCGGTCCCGCCGAGCGTCCGACGACGACGGTTACTGACCGAGGTCGGCAACCACGCGGCCCTGATCGCGGTGAGCATCATGTTCCTGCTCCCCATCGCGTTCATCGTGCTGACCGCGTTGATGACCGACGGCCAGGCGCGGACCCCCGACATCTGGCCGGATCCCTTCCGGTGGGACAACTTCGTCGACGTCTTCGATCGTATCCCGCTGCTGCGGTACACCCTCAACACCGCCACGATCGCGACCCTGGCGACGGTCGGGGTCGTCGTGTCGTGCGTTCCCGTCGCGTACGCCCTCTCGAGGATGCGGTGGCGTGGCCGGAACGCCTCGTTCCTGATCGTGCTCTCCACGATCATGTTGCCGGTCCAGGTGACGATCGTCCCTCTCTACATCCTGTTCGTCCGCTTCGGCTGGATCGGGACGATGAAGCCGCTGATCGTGCCACTGTTCTTCGGGGACGCGTTCACGATCTTCCTGCTCCGGCAGTTCTTCCTCACGATCCCGTCCGAGCTCTCCGACGCCGCCAGGGTCGACGGCGCGAGCGAGTTCCAGATCATGACCCGCGTGATCGTTCCGCTGGCCAAGCCGGCGATCGCCGCCGTGGCGCTCTTCCAGTTCCTGTACTCGTGGAACGACTTCTTCGCGCCCCTGCTCTACCTGGTGCAGGACCCCGACAAGTGGACCCTGTCCATCGCGCTCTCGGAGTTCCGGAGCCAGTACCACGTGGAATGGAACCTCACGATGGCCGCGGCCGTGCTGTTCGTGATGCCGGTGATCGTGCTGTTCTTCCTGGCCCAGCGGGCGTTCATCGAGGGCGTGACGCTGACCGGCACCAAGGGCTGACCGGTTTCCTTCCGTTTCCTTGCGACCGCCCCGGGGTACGGATGCATCAGACCGACAGCGAAGGACCCCCGGCCCTCGCTGTGTCATCCGGGCAGTTGGAACCACCGACGAAGGGAGCACCATGCTTGCAGCAGGGATCGGCGGCATCGGCATCGTGGGCATCGTCGTCCTCGTGTTGATCGTCCTGGCGGTCCTCGCCTTCATGAGGCGAGCCTGACCGTCCGGTAGTCTTCTAAGGTGAGTCCTCCGACCCTGGTGGTCGGGGGACTCTCCACGTTCAGAGCTTGTCGGGAGGCGGTCAGGCCCGCGCCTCACCTGCAAGAAGTCAGAGGAGGGCGGAGGGTGAACCACCGGGTAGTGCGCTCGGGGATGAGTCCGTGATCGGCCGGAGGAAACCGCGCGGCGAGTCGACGATCCGCAACATCTTCGACGCGACCAAGGCGATAGAGCAGATGGCGGCGACCCACGCGGAAGGCCACGACTGTCTCATCTGCAAGGCGGCGAATGGGGACAGTCAGGCCCAGGCGATCATCCTGCTCGAACTCAAGAAGCGCGGACACGAGAAGGCGATGGACCAGCCGTGACGAGGATCCGCACCGAGGGGAGGAAACGGTGAGGCGCGGGCTGCTCACGATCATCGCGGCATCGGTCCTCGTGGCCGTCGTTCCGGGTGCGACCGTCCTGGCCGACTTCGGCTATGCGGATCACGGGACCGATCCCGATGACGTCAGCCCGACCGGACAACGGGTGGACACAACATCGTGACGAGAGAGGATCGATAGGCGTTCTCTAGAGAGTAACCCCTCTCGTCCGCACGGTCCTTGTCTTCACCCGTGGTCGCCGCGGCCATCGTTCCCATCGAACCGCCAGCGGGATCAGCCGTGACATGCGTGGGAGCCCCGGTCGAGCACCCTGCCTCCCACTGCGACGAACCGCCAGGAGTATCCGCGCGGATGCAGGGTCATGCGAACGACGCCGAACCGGTCATCGATCACCCGCTGCGACCCTCGGATCGCCGGGCCGGCCGCGTAGAGGCTACGTCCCCCAGTTCCGACGGTGAACTGGCGGATCCCGGCGAGCGGTGCGCGCTCACCGCGCGGGTTCATCAACGCGAACCGTTCGTAGAGGTGGTCATGACCGTTCAACGCGACGTCGACGCCGTGCCGGAAGAGGACCTGCCAGAGCCGCCCCATCCGCGGGTCCGATCCGTGGAACGAACCGGAAGACCAGCGGGGATGGTGCCAGAAGGCGAGCTCGCACCGGTGGCGGTCGTTCGAGAGGTTCCGGCGGACCCATCGGAGTTTCCGATCCGAGAGCCCGTTCCCCGTGTTGATCGACACGACGTGCCAGTTGCCGATCCTCACGCTGTACATGCCGCCCGTGCGGCGATGCGCCCGCCGACCGAAGTAGTCGAAGTACCCACGAGCCCCCGCGACGTGGTAGTCGTGGTTGCCCGGCGTCGGGTGGGTCCGGCGCTTGAACCGCCCCCACGTCGGGCGGTACGAGTCCATAAAGTCGGCGAACCGACCGTCCTCGTACTGGTTGTCGCCGAGCGTCAGGACGGCTCTCGGATCCATCACACCGATCAGACGCGCTGTCCGGCGCTGCGCGCGACATGGATCCGGACAGGCGATGTCGCCTGCGGCCACGATCACGGGATCGGCCGCCATCACCTCGCCGGGGAGCGCTGAGATGGCGAGCGCGAGGACGAGGCTGAACACGGCGAGGCGGGTTCGGGATGCTGGGGAGGCGAGCATCGAGTGGCAGCCTAACGCGCACTGCGAACGGCATCGAGCTGTACGGCTGGTCGCAGACGTTCGTGACGGTTCTGTAGCGGCCGTTGTTCAGGGGCGAATGCTCGTGCTTCCATCCGGGGATGGACTTGCCTTGCTGTCCTCAGCGTCTCCTGGAGCTGTGGGTCCTCGTCTGTCTGCCTGTGGGAGCGGTCCTTCTCCTCGGCGGGGCGCGCGCGGCGGGGGCGGCGTTGGTCGGCTCCTCGGTCGCCTGTTTCCTCTCGTACCCCCTCGTGAAGGGATTCTTCGGAGGCGACCACCTCGAGACCCTCGTGCACGGCGCGGTCATCGCGGCGAGCGTCGGCCTGGTCGGGTTCGGCCTCGCGGGGCTCGCCTTGGGAGCCGACCCTCCGCTGGGTCGATTCCCCGTGGCGCTGGTCCTTGGGTTCGGCACCGTCGTCGTGGGGAGTCTGCTGATCCTCCGGATCCACGAGGAGGCGGCTCCGAGCTGCTCGCCTCAGAGACGCCCGGCCGGTCACGAACGCGTCCTCGCCGTTCGCGGCATCATGCTTCCGGGGGTTCGAGGACTCTTGGCTCCAGGCCTTGCTCGCGTTCAACGTCGCCTTCCTCACGTTGCTGTTCTTGGTGGCGGCCTGGCGAGAGTCGCGGTCATCGGGGGAGCACGAGGAGGAGGACCCCCTCGCGAAGTGGTTGATCGGTCCTCGTGGCGAGCCACCGTTCTGACTTTCGATACATCCGGTGGAGAGGATCCGCTGACGTAGGCTTGTCGGGCCGTGGACGCCGACAAGGTCATGCTTGGTCTGGTCGGAGCCCTGTTTCTCGGCTCCGGAATCTGGGTCCTCGTCTCCCCTCGGAAGTGGCTCGCGAGGGCAACCACACCTGGGACCGACGCTGGATCGGCGCCCCGTTCGCGCTGACTGAGAGCGGCGGCGGGCCCAAGATCGAGCAGGACTCGGCAAGCTGCGCCGGATCCTCGAAGCTCCGCGACCCAACGCACGGGCCGTCCTTCTGGCGCTCACGGCGCGACCCTCGGCTGACATAGCCACGCTGATCGCGATGGCCGACACCGACGAGGCGGTGCGGCTCCGACTGCTCCGTGCGATCCGGGACCTGGGAGTCTGACGGGCCGATTCGCCCCGGATGAGCTCGCACCGGCGGACCAGGGGGCGGCCGAACGTCGCCAGCTGGAGGCCGCGAGGCCCGCCGTGGTGCTAGAGGTCCCCTCAAGGACATCCCCCATCTTGCCGACATGCTGTAGGTGGATCGGGAGCAACCGCATGGTGACCGCGTCGCGTTCACCGCGGCCAAGGACGATCTGGTGTTCTCCTGGGACGTGACCGCGACGCTGGCGGCATCGCTTCGGGACTACTTCGAATCGGAGGGCTGGGAGGTAACCATCGCGGTAGCTGAGGGCCCTCGGCGCCGGCTCTTCCCCAGGGTGTTCCGCCGCCCCATCCGAGGTTGAACCATCGAGGTCGAGCCACGCCGGGGTTGTCGGTCGTTAGGTAGCGGATTCCTCGAGCTCGAACCACAGATACGTTCCAGTGATCGAGTGTGCCCAGCCCCAGCGTGAGGATGTTGCTTCGAGCAACCGGCGACCGGAAACATCGGCCCGCCGATCGCTTGCCATTCCAAGGGCTAGGCCGGGACCCCGCTCACGAATCGTCACCTGGAGTCCACGGTCATCGCCAGCGGCCGCCACGCGGATCGTTCGTCCGGATGGGCCCGTGACATGGCGAACAATCATCTCGACGATCTCAATGGTGAGTCGCGTAGCTAGCTCCACTTGCTCGGGTGGAAGGTCGCGAAGGGTATCCACGAGGAACGAGCCGGCCTCGCCGGGAGCACTCGGGGATGCCGCGAGATTGATAACGGGGGCAGGTGGTCCAGGCACGTCTGCGCGCTCACGATCTCCCGCGATTGGCTCGATGGCCTTTCACGGCGATGATCTCGCGAGGTCGTGGATGCGATTCAACCGGCTCTCCGCGTCTGTCAGATCCATCTCGGCCGTGCCTGTCGCATCGACCTCACCTGATGCGATCTCCGCGATGGCGGCCAGCCGGCGTTCCGCATCCTCCAACCGATCTTGAAGTTCTCGACCGTCAGCAGCATCTGGCATGCGCAGCCCCCTCGGCTCGCTGCTCCTGAGCCCTTTCCCATGCCGGGGATAGACAAACGCTGCGCCGGGGCGGGCAGTAGGGTTCGTCGTCACCTTGCGCTCTTAGCGAACGGCTCTCGCCAGGCCCCTCGTTGCCGTAGGCTCGACCATGACAGATCGCGCTGCCTCGCCCTAGGCTTGGGACACGCTAGCGAGCCTCCAAAGTAGCGTGAGGGGTCGGTCATGCCTTATCACGGTCGCGCGATCCGGAACGGCACGCTGATCGGTCTGGTCGTGGCGCTGATCGTTCCGGCATCCTCGGCGTTCGGTGCGACGATCTCGCTCGAACGCACGATCCGAACCACGCCCTTCGCCGGGACATCGGTGTCGATGAGGGACCACGAGGGAAGCGCGTTCGTACCGGCGGACAACTCGCTCTGGCTCGCGGACGACAACCGCGACGCCATCGTCGAGGTGAACCCGGCGACGGGAGCCTTGAAGCGGAGGATCCCGCAAGCCGACTTCGACGCGGCCCCCCGGTTCGGCGGTGGTCCGCAGGCCGGAGCCAACCGCACCGAGGACTTCGAGTCCTTCGCCTATGACGTGAACAGCGACACGCTGTACCTCTTCTCCGGTAAGTGCTGCAACTCATCGATCCTCCCGACGGTCTTCCGGCTCACGCGGATGAGCGGAACCCTGCAGGTGACCGACTGGCAGTCGCTGGCCTCCACCGCCAACTACACCGGTTCAGCCTGGAACCCCAGCGACGACAGGGTCTACGTCGGCCAGGGTCGGAGGTTCCGTTCCTTCGACTACGCGACCGTCGCCCTGGGACGCGCCTTCAAAGTCGAAGGGGTATCGGGGATCACCGGCATGGACTTCACCGCGAGCGGCGCAGACCTCTTCATCACCAACAACAACGAACGGCTGATCCGGATCGACTGGGGAAGCAGGAGCATCGTCAGCGGCTGGAACTTCGACCTGACGCCGTTCGAAGTGCGAGACAGCCGAGCGGTCGCATTGATCGATGGCCACTACTACGTCAGCGACGGAGCCGACTCGCGGGCGAGCGGGGACCCGCTCAGGTACGCGGTGTTCGTCTTCGGAGCCGCCTGACGCCCGCCTCGATCGCCCCCGTTGACCCCCAAGAGTTCAAATGGTGGCCGCGGCGCGGCAGCGGAGTTCGTCGTCACCCGACTCCACGCCGTAGCGCGGAACCTGCCAGGCGGTATCCAATTGGATCTCCGGGTTCATCGGCCGTTTGCTCCGTGTCGGCTCCGGGTAGCTGGGTGGAGGTTGCGAGCGGCTGAGGATCGGGCTTCGGATCCGCACCCTCGCCCAGAGCCGCGGGTCATCGGACAATGCCCGCGCGGGAGGCCCGGGCTTTGCCCGGGTCTCTCTCATCGCCCCAAGCTCTCCGCGGTGTAATAGGGCAGCAGCTTTCAACCGCAGTCGCAGGCGGCGCGTTCCACTCACCAGTTGCCGTGGTCTTCGGCCGGAGATCTTCCTCTGAGCCCTTGATCAAACCCGCCCGGCTACTTCGTGAGCAACCGGCACGCGCGAGTCGTGTCGACGGTGTGCCGTGGCTCTAGGATGACCTCCCCGGTCGTCAGGTCGACCTTCAACACCCCGGTGAAGTCGAACGGGAGCTGGCCCACCACCATCATCGTGAGCGTGCCATCGGGGCTGATCCGAACGAGATCCACCCCAACGTCCTTGAACCGCACCCGGTTCTCGCCAGCATTCGCCAGGGCATCCACGTGGACCGAGGTGATGTCCTGGACCCCGACCGGTCGGTCGGGAAAGACCAGGAACGTGATCCGACCGTTGAGCGTCGTGGTCACATCGACCCCACAGGCGTCGCTCAGGCCCTTATCCTCGAACGTGTCGGAGAACGTGATCGTCTCCCGCTCGGGCCGAACGGCCCATGCTGCGGCGGGGACGACGCAGGCCACCGAAGTTCAACAAGCCATCACGACTGGGACACCATGAAGGAAAGGGGACCGCTCTGAGGAGGAGCAGGACCCCTTGTTGTGGATGGGCCACACAAGGTGACCTGGTCGTGCTCAGGATCATGTGGAGCATCGCCTCCGGGGAGCGTAGGCGAGCACGGGAGACTCCGTTACCTTCGCTCCGACGGGGGGAGCTGGGACGCTATGCTGCGGCCATGACCGATAGGGAGGCTCGGATCGCAATGAACGAGGCGATCGTCCGGGAGATCAACGAGGGCATCGAGGAGTCGAAAGCCTCACGCACCCCGGAAGGAGACGCCCCCATGATGTGTGAATGTGGCAACCTCGACTGCGAACTGCTCATCACGATCACGGTTTCCGAGTACGAGGATGTTCGCCAGAACGCGCGCCGATTCGTCGTGGTGAAGGATCACGTGATTCCCGACGTGGAGCGGGTGGTCGCGGAGACGGAGCGATTCGACGTGGTGGAGAAGGTGGAGGGCACCTCTGCAGGGATCGCCGAAGCGTTGGACCCACGGGACTAGATGCTCGGACCCGCGGGCTGCGGGTACTCGAGTTCGAACCAGACCCCGGCTGAGCCCTCGAGGTTCGTTCCCCACCGAATGGCGAGCTTGTCGACGAGGTAGAGACCCCACCCGGACTGACCTCCCGGCGACGGACGGATCGAGCCAGCGACGATCTCCGAGGGCGGCCCTGCGGATCCGCTGTCACGAACGATGACCCGAAGGACGGTGCCTGACCAGGCAGCGGCCACGTCGATGTAGTCGTCTGGTCCTAGGCCGGCGTGTCGGATGCTGTTGGTTACCAACTCGGTGGTGAGGAGCGTACCTTCCCAGATCACCTGATCGGGAAGTCCCATCCCCTCGAGCGCACGCCGGATCCGCCGTAGATTCTCCGGCGCTGCCCGCAACCTCAGCTCGAGCCGATCCACCTGACCTCCGACTCCTCTGGAGTGCGCCCCAATGCGCCTCAACGCCGGCGCTGCTGTTGAGGAACGGCGTACCCCGTGCGTGCCGCCGAACAAACCTTGTACTACTCGCCGCCGCGAGCGTGAGGGTCAGGCGGAGAGAAGTGGTGGTCTGGGAAGGGCTCAGGTACGCGTTCCCCCGCGCCCGGAACACATTGATCGGGGTTCGATACACGCGTCCGCTGTGCGGCCTCGGTGGGTCATGACCGCGAACGTCGGGGCCCACTCGGCCAGCGGGCGCAGGATCGGATCGAGGTAGTGCGTTGCGAAACGGCGAACCCGCCGGGCGCGGTTGCGCGCCCATCGATCCCGAGATCAGCCGGCTCCCCAGTCGACCTCCCGAGCGACGTGCATCTCGTCTGGCGCTGGGATCGTGGTCGAACCCTCGGGGGTCGACCCGTCGCTCTCGCTCGACGTCAATCGATCGATCAGGTGCTCGGTGAATGTCGAGGCTGCCGTGCCCACCGAGTCGCCGAGTCGCGCTGGCACGTCAGCTTTGAACCTCAACGCGTCCAGCGTCCCGGCGACCCTCGCCCGCGCCGCTTCGATCTCGGCGCGGATCTGGGCTACCCGGTCGACCGGAGCCGTTCGGTCTCCCGACGGATCCACGCCACATCCTCCCGTGCCGCCTCGATCGTCTCGGTCGGCGCCAGTGACCCCAACGACCGTAACCTGGCGCGACCCATGAGGAACAGAACCGCGGCCACCGTCACGAGCACCGCACCGACGATGAGGGCTGCGGCCCAGGCCGGCAGCACGATCGTGAGGGCCAGCACCGCGGCCGCGATCAACACGCCGACGCCGAACACCGCGACGACGACGGCGGCCGCGATCTCCACTCCTGCCGTTCGCAGGCGAGACCCTTTGTCCTCGAGCTCCAGCTTCGCGAGTTGAGCCTGACGCCCGAATATCAGCCGCACGTCCGTGAGCAGCCAGCGGAACAGCTCACTCGTGGGCGACTCGCGCAGTCGCTCCTGCTCGGTCGGGACGTCTGCCATCGTCGTCTCCTGGCGCGTCGTGGGTGCGCCTCCCTCCTACCCGGGCGTGGCGCGGCTCACACTCCACGTTTGCGTCTTGCCATCTGGGGGCAAGGACGCCAGCGAGATCAACGGAGGCGAACGTGGCGAACATCGAGCACAGCGAAGCACCCTCATCGGCGCAGCAACTGCAGGAGGCGGGCAAGATGGTGGTCGGCGCTGCCGGGAGCGTGGCCGTCGACCGTGTCCGCGTCGAGGTCGACGCACGGTCGAGCCGGGCCGCCGTCGAACTGAAGGCTCTGGCGAATGCGATGCGTGCGTCGGCATCGAACCTCCATGAGCAGGGTCACGGCGATGAGGCCGAGATCGTAGAGAAAGTCGCGGCGCGAGCGGACCGCCTGGCGGCGCGCCTCGCGAGCGCGAGCACCGACGACCTCGTCGACGACGCGAAGCGGCTGTCTCAGGAGGCGGTCGCCTTCGCACGACGCGAACCGGTGCTCGTGATCGCCGGCGCGTTCACGGTCGGCCTGCTGATCCCGAAGGTCCTCGACGCGATCGGGACGAAGGGAGTCTTGAACCAGCCGCGATCGGACAAGGGCGACGACCGATCTGCCGTTACCCCCGCGGAGGTACCCAAGGCCGCAGCAAAGAAGTGACCTGAAGCATGACACCCGACATGGAGGAGGAAGACATGGCCCGCAATCAGCAAAAGGACCGGAAGGACGAGGTGAAAGACGGAGGCTCGACGATCGCGACCGTCGTGGAGAAGGCCGGTGATGCCGTCTCGGCGGTGGGATCCGGGGCGAAGAAGGTTGCCACGACGGTGGCTGACAACCCGATGCTCGCAGCTACCGGAGCGGCCGCACTAGGTGCCGCGGTGGGCGGGACCGCTCTCGCTCGCCAGCGCAAGCAGAAGGCCAGGAAGTCCTCCTCCACGAGGAGATCGCCCGCGAAGCGCCCCTCGGGCGCGAAAACATCGGCGAAGAGTAGCGCGAGGAAGTCTCCGAGGAAGTCTCCGAGGAAGTCGCCCGCGCGGTCATCGTCGGCCAAGAAGTCTTCTGCCAAGAAGTCTTCTGCCAAGAAGACGTCGGCAAGGAAGAGCAGCGCGAGGACCTCGCCCGCGCGCAAGCGGTCGGCATCCCCGACGTCGAAACGAAGCGGCACGAAGCGATAACTCCTTCCATGGATCCTCTTGGGCGTCCCACCGGAGGAGAGCAGCCCACGACTGTAGGTGCTGGCGCCGCATCCTCGAGCCCGTCCCGGGTAAAGGGCAGCGATGGACTTCGGGGATGGAAGCGAGAGCGTTCATAGTCCTCCGCGCTTCATCTGCCTCGCCGCGAGCCCGCGTGCGTGGAAACAGGCTCGATCGTTCTTGAAGGAGGCCATCGGTGATCGACAAGCCCCCGAACAGGTAAAGCTGGCAGCTCTCCTCACGACCGAGATCCTGTGCATGGCGGCTCGCTACACCCTGCACGCGTTCGAGAAGCCGATCCGAGTAACGACTCTGCAGCGGGAAATCGACTCCGGGTGACGGTTCGAGACCGAGAAGCGAGCCTCGCGCTGGCGATGGCGAGCGATGCGAACCAGGATGTCTGGGGGCTGCTGCTCCTAGAGAGAATGTCAGCTCGATGGGGAACTGAGCAATCGCTTGTGGGGCTTACATCTGGTTCGAACTCTGAACCACTCAGAAGGCGGAGATACCAAGACCTTGCGAGCTATCCACCTCCGTCCTCTCCTCCCTGAATCGCCCCGTGAAGCCAGATGCGCCGACTTCAGCAGTCCACCTACAAGGATGGCGTCAGCGAGGAATCCCTCACGCCCCGAGGGATTCGCGTGCCGCCGATCGGGGTACGTCGAGCCCAAGAGGAATGAGTCGAGAGGAGACGGAGATGCCGACCTCGAACGACCAGCGCGTCGCGACCAGACTCGGAGAGTCTGCACTCACCGGCGTGCGAGGTGTCGCGGTCCGCGCCGTGGCTCACCCTGTCGCCAAACGTACACGGTGGACCGAGGAGCAGGTTCGCACGGTTCTCGGGCTGCTGCTGGTCGCATACTCGCTCTACCGCGTGCTTCGTCCCGTCGTTCGAGCGGCGCGTGAACGCCCGTAGAGGGGAGATCTCGATGCAGACGCAGACGGCCGCGAGGCGCCTTCCGGAGCTGGTCCGCTCGATCTGCTCCGACCTCCGGCTCTCGTCATGATGGACGTCCGAACGCCTAACGCGGTCGAGGGGTACGTCAGCGATCACCTCGCCGGCGCCGCGGCGGCGATCCAGCTCGCAGAGCGCTGCCGGACCAGGGATCCCGCCTCGGAGCTCGGCCACGAGTTGCAGGTGTTGCTCGGCGACATCGAGGAGGACAAGCGGGTCCTTGAGCGAGTGCTCGAGGCCGCAGGCGGCTCGCCAACACCGATCAAGCGCGCGAGCGCGCTCGGGATGGAGCTGCTCGCCAACCTCCGGATGTCGCTGCCGGTCCTCGGACCGGGCTCAGCCGAGGCAGCTCGGCTCGAGGAGATCGAGACGCTCTGCCTCGGCATCGAGGGCAAACGGCTGCTGTGGCGGGCGCTCGCGTCGGCGGACGGTGGCCTCGCGGGCTTCGACTTCGAGGACCTTGAGCGCCGCGCCGAAGCGCAGCGCGATCGGCTGGAGCGATTTCGCTTGCAGCTCGCGTCGACAGCGTTCAGGGCGTCATCGGCTGAGTAGGCCTGGACCTCGACCAGAGCCGAAGGCAAGGGGAGACCTCGTTTGGGCCCTGCTGGCTCGAGCGCAGGGCGATGGCGCTGTCCGAACGATGCCTCTTCCCCGATCTGGGCGAGATGTCCCTCACACGACTCGAGGACGCTAGGCGATCACCTGATGGGAGCCGTTGGGTCGTCCCCTCCTGGAAGGTTGCCCGGCGAACGAAAATCGGTCCGTGAGCTCAGGGTATTCGCGGACGCTCACGCCGAGCCGCCACGCCGCTTTCCCATCGACCACCCCGCCGGCTTCCGATCGTGCTCGAGCTTCGCGGGGTAACGCGGTCATCCGAGCGTAGGCCATAGTGGCGATCTCAGTGCCCAGTTGACGCCCCCGCAGGCTGTCCGAGTGGCTGAACCCCTCCGAACGAAGGCCATGAACCCTCTCACTCCGGCGTGCTCCTCAGCGGATCTCGTGGATCTCAGGTACGAGGAAGTCAAGCCGGTACTCTCTCCTCTCTGGACCTCCTTGTCGTCCGCTCGCGGGTACCGAGACGACCTTGGGGGAAACGGCAAGAGCGTTGAACCAGCCCGGATCGATGAGTGTCCTGATGCGAGCGAGCACCCGGCAGTGGGCCTGTCGACTAGGGCCTAACCGATGGCAGTCACGCGAGGACGGTCATGTGCCCGGTCTCAGGACCATCAGCAAGGCGGCGATGGTCGCGGCGATCACAGTAACGACGATGACCGTGCGTACGAGAGGGCTCACCTGAAGACTCTACTCGCCACACCGCTGGCCCAACCGACCAGCCCGCTCGGCGTCGATCGTTCTCGCATCTTGCCGATACATCGCCACCACGAGGGGGAGCTAGGCCATCGCGGTGACGATGGGGCCGAAAACGTTTCAGTCGGAGGCGTCCGGGGCACATCCTGGAAAGGCTTGGCAACGGGCGTTCTTAGCCCACGCGGCAGAAGGAGCGAGACTGTGAGCGACGCACACCCTTCGACGGGGCGCCTCCAACCCAGAGACGTCTGGACAGTGCTCTGGGTGACGGTCGCCTTCGCCGCGGGCTTGTTGATCCTGTATGAGATCCGTCGGATCTTGCTTTGGCTCTTCATCGCCCTCTTCGTGGCGGCCGTCATCGGCCCGGCGGTGTCGTTCCTCGTCCGACGTGGATGGCGTCGCGGGCTCGCCATCGGGGCCGTCGTCGTCATCCTGACCTTGCTCGCCGGCGGGGCCGGGTATGTCTTGGTGCGGCCGCTGGTGACGCAGTCGGTCGAGTTCGCCGAGGACCTACCGGAGAACCTCGATCGTCTGCAAAGAGCTCCGATCGTTCGGCAGACGCTGGACCGCTTCAACGTGGAGGATCGGCTGGAGCAAGTCTCCGCTGATCTACCAGATCGATTGCTCGGCTTTTCCGGACCCCTCTTCTCGATCTTCAAGACGATCGGCGAGGCGATCATCGCTCTCGTGAGCATCGCCGTGATGACCATATTCCTCTTGCTCTATGGCCCTCAGTTCGCCGAAACGGCCTTGCGATTGATCCCGGACGGGCGGCTCAGGCAGCGTGTCGACAGCCTGGGCGTGAAATCCCTGGGGGCCGTCTCTGGATGGGTCCTAGGGAACGTCCTCACGAGCGTGGTCGCGGGCGTCGCCGCCCTCGTGCTCTTCGTCTCGCTCGGACTGCCCTATGCGACGCTCCTTGCGCTGTGGGTGGCGATCGCGGACCTCATCCCGCTCGCGGGGGCGACGCTCGGTGCGATCCCCGCGATCGTCGTTGGCTTCCTCGTCTCCCCGCTCGTCGGGATCGTCGTGACCGTCTTCTTCATCCTCTACCAGCAGCTCGAGAATCACGTGCTGCAGCCTGCCGTGTATGGACGCACCATCAAACTGAATCCGTTCCTCGTCTTGCTCGCCATCCTCGTGGGCATCGAGCTCGCCGGCTTCGTGGGTGCGCTTCTGGCCCTGCCGGTTGCGGGGATAATCCAGATAGTCGTCCTCGACGTCCTCGAGACGAACGGCCACCCAACAGCTCCGGGGGCGGAACCATTGCCTCTCCGCGCGCCGTCAAGTGAGGCCTGATCCACCGAACTCCAGAGTCATCGCCGCACGAAATTCGGGGGACCGGCTCCGGCGGAAACCGTGCGGCGTCCGACGACCCGAACTTCGCAACACCTCCTACGGTCGGCGGGCGGCCAGTCGGCTCACTACCTGATGGTTGCGCGGTGGCGGAGCCGGATAACAGAGCGGGCATGATGATGTACAGGGCGGGACCAGCTGCCCCGATCACCGCACCCGTCACGATGCTCGGCGTCGGGCTTGGCGGCCTCTTCGACGGCATCGTGCTGCACCAGATGCTCCAGTGGCATCACATGTTGACCTCACAAGGGGACTTCCCGGCGACCACGGTGAGCGGGCTGGAGGTGAACACCTTGTGGGACGGGCTATTCCATGCCATCACGTACGTGTTCATCGTCGTGGGTCTCTTCTGGCTTTGGGACAGAGCTCGAGCTGGAGGAGTGAAGTCGTCTTGGAAGCGGATCCTCGGCTGGATGTTGGTCGGCTGGGGTCTCTTCAACCTGGTCGAGGGTGTGATCGACCACCACATCCTCCAGATCCACCACGTTCGGGCCGGTCCGAACGAACTTGCGTGGGACATCTCGTTCCTCGCGCTCGGCGCGGTGCTTCTCGTGGGCGGGTGGACTTTGGCCCGCTCGGACGAGCACTGGTAGGGCCATCGCTCTAGTCGCGACGGCCTAGCCTTCCCCCTCGTGGTGACGATCCCGGTCTCCTCCTGCACCGTCACGCGCCCCACGACTCCCCTCCGTCCAGCCCTTCCATCGCCATCAACCGCCCGCCTGGTCTCCTTTGACGATCTCACGAAGAAAGTCGACTCGGATCGGTTAGTTCCCTCTCTGTCGGGGGTAGTGCTCCAGGACAACTCGACCAGTGGGGGGACGAATGACTGACACGAGCACGAAGGTTCAACAAGCAGCCGATTCGGCCAAGGAAGCGGCCGCGAGGAACGACGTGATGGACCTGACCGAGGGACGGGAGGACATTCCGACTCCCATGCGGGCAGTTAAGAATCTCGGCATCACCTCCGGCATGGCATACACCGCAGGGGTTGCGTCGATCTTCCTGAGCCTCGCGATGTGGTTCTTCCGACGGGGTGGGGAGCGCGATACGGCGGAGCGGGTCGCGATCTTCGTGGGACTGTGGCCGCCCACCTTCATGGCGATCGGCAAGGCTCTTGAGGGGTACGAGCACCCGGGGCGCTAACAACTGGCTTTGGTAGCTCGAGCCACCCGCCGCGCGCGTATGGCGGATTGCGGCGATCCGGCCGCGTGGCTTCCGATCGCCCCGTTCGACAAGTAGCACAGTGGATCACACAGCGAGATGGATAGAGGCAAGAAGCACAGTTGGATCAAACGGCTAGATGGATAGAGGAGGGATCATGACGAAGCGCATCATCGGCCTGGCCGTCGCCCTTGCGACGACGATGGCCCTGGCGGGAACGGCTTCCGCGCAAACGTCTGACCCACGTGAGTTCACGCTCAACGTGGTGCACGGCATCCCAGGAGTGGTCGTCGATGTCTGCGTGAACGGCGAGAAGGCGATCACCGACTTCGAACCTGGTGAGGTGGTTACCGGCGTCACGCTGCCCGAAGGGACATACGAGCTGGAGGTCACGCCCGCCGGCGAGCCCTGCAGCGCTGCGATCCTAGAGGTCACGGCCGAGCTCCAGGGCGGTCGGTTCCGGAACTACACCGTGGTGGCGAACCTCGATGACGCAGGCACCCCGAACCTGCTGCTCTTCCGGAACCCCATGCGGAAGACAGAGGCGGGCGAGGCGCGGCTCGTGGTGCGGCACACCGCGGATGCTCCCGCTGTGACCGTGTGGGCAGACGGCTCGCGGCTCAACCGAGGGCAGCGATTCGTGTGGGGCGAGTCGCGGCGCTTCAACGTGCCGGAAGGTGACTACGAGGTCTTCGTATCGCTCGCAGGTCAGACTGATCCTGTGATCGGCCCCGTGGATCTCTCCCTGATGGCCGGGTTCACCTACCAGGTCTACGCGTGGGGGAACGCGGAAGCTGGCTACAGCCTTGCGGTGATCCCCGTGGAGGTTGGCCAGGAGCACTGACCAGCGCTCGTTCAGCAGTGAGGGACGTGACATGACCGAAGTTCGTGACCAATCGGAAGAGAGGGAAAGTTGATGCAACGATCAGAACTCGAAGAGCACAGGACGCACGATCGCGACGGTGATCCACGGGTGATCCGGGATCGACGGGAGAGCCGCAGCAGCACCGCAGCACTGGCGCTGGCGCTCGGAGGCCTGGTACTTGTCGTAGGTACGTTCCTCGACTGGATCGACGGTCGCGAACTGGCGCTCACGGACCCGAATGGGTTCCAGATCCCGGATGGGCGCCTCGCGCTTGGCATCGGTGTCGCGCTGCTCCTCATCGGCATCCTCATGGCGACCAACAGGAGGGTGGGCAGTTGGTTCGACGCGGACCTGCTCGGCTTCGCGCTCTCGACGGTCGCGCTCGTGACGGTCGTCAGCCTCTGGATCTACCTCGCCTCGGACGAGCGCTCTCCAGATGTCGGGATCTACGTGGCCACTGCCGGAGCGGCGATCGCCATGGTGGGATCGTTGACGGCGCTGCTAAGGAGCGGATCCGACAGAGCCACCCTGGACAGCGACGGTGAAGGCGATATCGGAAGGAACCGACGCCTCGCCTGAGCTTGTCAGGCACGGTTTCAAGCGTTGCCACCAAGACCGCCGGGAGTTGGAAATCCCGGTGGTCTCTGGTGTCAACGGGATTGGTGAGGCCTAACTGGTCGGACGCCACCGCTCGATCGGGGGGCCGGAGCGGCGCGGCAACGGTTTTCGTCGTCACCCCGCGTTCCGCGCGGCATGGTGCGGAAACCTGCCAGGTTTGGGCACAGACGGCGCAGTCGGGACCTGCCAGCCGCAATGCAGGCACCGCACTCCCACCAGCAACGCGCCCGCGGAGCGCTGGGCACTGCCGTCGCCTGATGACACCCACCCGCTCGGCACTTCAGGGGAGGTAACGGGTGAGCCCGAACCTCCCACCAAGACCTCCGGCTGAGCCAATGGCGACGATCCTGTCGTCCGTCGGTTGGATGTCGACGTCGAAGATCCCACCACGATTCGCCGATAGGTCCGTCGTGACTTTCCCGTCCCCACCGAAGCTGGTGTCGAGGACACCATTCGTCTGATAGCGAGCCAGGGCGAACCGAGGGTCCGGACCGAAGAAGCGGACCGCTCCACCGGCGACGATTCTGCCGTCAGTCTGGATCGCAACGTCGTCGGCATAGTCGAGTCTGGAAGTGAAGTTGGTCATCACCTTGCCGTCTCCCCCGAAGGTGCCGTCGAGACGCCCATCCGTCTGGTAACGGACGAGCGCCATACGTCCCGCATCACCGCCACCCGCCTGTCCGACGGCCACTATCTTTCCATCGACCGGCTGGATCCCCACACCGAATCCGCCATCGAAGCCCGGCGTCAGATTGCTGGTGAGGATGCCATCCCCGCTGAAGGAAGCGTCGCGCGAACCGTTCGCGTCGTATCTGATAACAGCCAAGCTCGCCCGGTTCGAGAAGTAGTTCGCGGTGCCCGCCACGACGATCCTCCCGTCAACCTGGATGGCCAGATCGTCGGCTCGGTCGTCCCCCGCGCTGATGTCTGTCGCGACCTTCCCGTCACCACCGAACGTCGCGTCGAGCGAACCGGTCGAGTTGTACCGAGCGAGCGCGATTCGGCCTCCGCTCCCACCTGCTCGTCCCGTGACGACGATCTTGCCATCGGCCGCCTGGACGGCGACGCCGAAGACGAAGTCTGCCTTCGCCGAAACGTTCGTCATGACCCTGCCGTCCCCGCTGAAGGTCGGCTCGAGCGCGCCCGTGATGTCATAGCGGGCGACGGCGAACCTCGCGTCCCCGGACTCGGCAGGTCCCGTCCCTCCAGCCTCCCCCGCCACCACGATCATCCCGTCAGTCTGGATCGCCACGCTGAAAGCTCCGTCCCAGGCCGTCGTGAAGTTCGTAGTCACCTTGCCGTCGCCGCCGAACGTGGTGTCGAGGATGCCGCTCGTGTCGTACCGGGCCAGCGCGAACCTCGCGTTCGCTCCGTGATAGTTCGCCGTTCCGACGGCGATAAGCTTCCCGTCCACCTGGATCGCGACACTCGATGCAGCATCGAGTCCGGGAGAGAAGTCGGTCGTGACCTTCCCGTCCCCGCCGAAGGTCGTGTCGAGTTGGCCCGGGGCGGCCGAGGCCGGCGACCCCCACAAGCTGATCAGAAGAGAAACTCCCAGAGCGGAGGCGGACGCTCTTCCCCTCGATCCGACCCACGTGGTCATACAGAGAAGGATAGACCCGGGCCTCATTCCAGCAACAAAAGCCTATTCAGCGAGTTGCTGGTTCGCGTCGGACAATCAAACTGACTACGCGAGTGCTGGACGGGTAGGGCAAGATCAGCGGGGACGAACTTCCACCGACTGCGATGAGCGCGGGACTCGTCCCGCCGAAGCTCCGCGTCCACGACCTCCGACACACCGCCGCGTCGCTCATGGTCGCCTCGGGAGCTGGCGTGAAGCTCGTCCAGACGCAGCTCGGACACCGCACGGCCACGCTGACCCTCGACCGTTACGCGCACCTCTTCCCGGACGAACTCGACGCGCTCGAGCGCCCTCGACGGACTCTGGGAGCGGACTCCGGCGGATTCTTTGCGGACTGCCGTCGGCTCCGGTGAGGTCGTAGCGATCGAGCCTATGCCTTGACCTGCGCTTTCTCGGTGGGGCGGGCAGGACTTGAACCTGCGACCGACGGATTATGAGTCCGCTGCTCTGACCAACTGAGCTACCGCCCCTCGGGCCCGTCGAGCCTAACGAGATGGTTCGTCTCCTGCTTGGGAGCCTTGGCCGGCCCGCTCCGCCTCCAGCTGTGCGGCGAACGCGAGGCCGAACAGCACGGCCAGTCCGGTCGCGTACGCCCACACCAACAGGGCAACCACACCGATCAGTGGCGCGAACGCGTCGCCGAGCATGGACACATGCTCGTAGACGAGGCCGAGGACGATGGTCGCCGCGACCCACGCGATCACCGACACGGTCGTCCCCGAGAGGAGCCACGAGAATTGGGGCTGGCGCCGGTTCGGCACCAGGCGGAAGATGATCGTCATCGCGATCGCGACGAGACCCACCCCCACGGGCCAGCGCACGAAGGACCAGAGGCCGGAGCCGGCGCCACCGTCCGACCCATCGCCGATCGAGCCGCCCGCCACGATCACCCCCAGTCCGATCAACAGCATCACTTCGACGGTCGCGGCGAGCAGAAGTGCGAGCCCGAGGCGCTCCCGAGGACTCCTATCCTCCTCGACCCCGTAGATCCGATCCGCCGCGCGTTCGAGGTGTGTGATCCCGACCGTGCCGGAGAACAGCATCCCGGCGAGGCCCACCACCAGGGCGGACGGTCCCGCGGAGGGAGCCGCGCTCTCGAGCGCCTGTGTCAGGATGCTGCCGGCCGGACCCGGCGCGAACGAGGCCGCAGCGTCCTCGAGCACCCGCGCGAACCCGTCGAGGTCGAAGACCGCGATGAGGCCGATCACCGCGATCACCCCCGGGATCAGCGTCAGAAGTGACGAATGTCCCAGCGCTCGCGCGTAGGTCGTCCCGTGGGCCGCGCGGAGCCGAACGGCGGCGTCCCGGAACAGACGCAGCGTGCCGCTGCGTCGGAGCTGGTCGCGAGCGTCACCAGCGTCTTGATCGTGGGTTTCCGGCACGGTGACGACGGTGCGCATCGGTCTCCTTCATTCCCGGGACGGCCCACTCCCAACCCGGGCCGCCTCGGCGGTCGTTGGCGCGCCGGTGCGCCATGCTGTCCGGCACGATGCGATTCGCGCTGATCACGGAGCTCATCGAGTGGGTCCGGCCGTTCTTCGAGACGTTCGGCTACGTGATCATCTCGGTGGCGATGTTCTTCGAATCCGCCGTGTTCACCGGGATCGTCGTTCCCGGTGACCTGATCCTGGCGATCGGAGGTGTGTACGCCGGTCAGGGAGAGCTTTCGCTGACGGGCGTCATCGCCTGCGGCGCCGTCTTCGGCGTGCTGGGCACGTCGGTCGGCTACCTGCTCGGTCGCCGGTACGGGGACTCATGGCTGCGCCGTGCCCCGATCCTGCGGCGCTTCGAGGACCGCCTGACGCTCGCCCAAGCCTCGGTGGCCAAGAACGCCGGGAAGACGATCGTGCTCGGTCGATTCGTCACCGGCGCCGCGGTCTTCGTCCCGTTCGTCGCCGGGTCATCCGGGGTCCGGCCCCGGACGTTCTTCGCCTACGCCGTCCCCACGATGGTGGTGTGGTCGGCGGGACTCTCGTTGGTCGGGTACTTCGTGGGGAACAACGTGGAGACGATCGACCGGATCATCTCCAGGATCGGCCTCGCCGGCCTCGCGGTGGCGGTCCTGGTCGTTGGGTTCTGGATCTGGCGCCACCGCCGCGCGGCCGACGACCCAGCCGCGCCCTAGTTCCGGCGATCCCCCGCGTGGTCGACGATCAACAGCTCGTCGAACAGCGACCGGTAGTAGACCATCGCCTTGCGGAGCGCTTCGGTGTCCCCGTCCGTATCCTCGCGAGCCTCCTTGACCGCGATCGAGTGCGCGGACCGGTAGTTCTCCACCACGTCCGGATGCTCGACGGACACGTCGGCGGCGCGCCGATCGAAGTCCTCCACCGGATAGCCGCGCGTCGCCATCACCTGCTGGATCAGCTCATCCGCGTCGGTGACCGCCTCCGAGGGTGCGTCCACGAACTCCGCCTGGACCTTCGTCCACTCGGATGCGAACCGATCGTGATCGGCCTGCGAGAGCGGCCGCACGTCGAGGGCACTCACCCGATCGCGTCGCTCCAGGAGGTCTGCTTCCGCGACTCCCCTGTCGCCGGCACGGGCCATCGTGCGCTCGTACTCGGAGCCGAACTCCTGCTGCAGCCCACGGCTCCTGGCCTTCCGGGAGAGCATCCATGCGACCACCGCCACCACCGCCACGGCGGCGATCACTACCACCCACACCCACGTCTCCATGCTCGACCTCCTTCTGATCCTGACTGCTCTCTACCCGGAAGGGCCACGCTCGAACCACCCCCGCTCCGGGGGAGCCGTGTTCAGCCTCCCCGTGGACGCGACCTTCCACGGCGTGCTGACCGGGGCCGCGGTGGCCGAGGCCATCGGGACAACGGCCGACGTGGTGGCAGCGATCGTCACCTACCACGACGGCACGCAGTTGGTCACGCAGTAGGCGCCGTACACGCTCACCGTGAACGGCGTCACGCAGCCGGGAGGGGAGGCACCCGTCCTTCCCTGACCGAATGAAGGGTCGGGGGCGGCCCGGAACGGGCCGCCCCCGACGCATCTCCGGTCTCGTGGCGTGGGAGGATGGAGAGGTCACGATGACCGACTCCCGAACCGAGTCCGACTCGATCGGATCCATCGAGGTCCCGGCCGACCGCTATTGGGGCGCGCAGACCCAGCGGTCGCTGCATCACTTCTCGATCGGTGATCCCGCGGCGGACCGCATGCCGATGGAGGTGCTGCGCGCCCTCGCCCTCCTGAAGAAGGCCGCCGCGATGGAGAACGCGGATCGCGGCCTGCTGGACCGGTCGCTCGCGGA
Source organism: uncultured Actinomycetota bacterium (assembly GCA_963702405.1). Classification (GTDB taxonomy): domain Bacteria; phylum Actinomycetota; class UBA4738; order UBA4738; family HRBIN12; genus JAJNBA01. The sequence goes on along the minus strand of CAVPCM010000008.1, from coordinate 477,883 downwards.
CCTGATCGTCGCGGCCGCCGACGAGATCCTCGCCGGCGCCCTCGACGACCACTTCCCCCTCTACGTGTGGCAGACGGGGTCGGGCACCCAGACCAACATGAACGTGAACGAGGTCATCTCGAACCGGGCGATCGAGATCGCGGGGGGCGAGCTCGGCTCGAAGGCCCCCGTGCACCCGAACGACCACGTCAACCTCTCGCAGTCCTCGAACGACACGTTCCCGACCGCGATGCACATCGCCACCGCAACGGAGCTCGCCGAACGGCTCCTGCCGTCCGTCCGCGCGCTGCGCGACGCGCTCGATGCGAAGTCGGCCGCCTGGGCCGACATCGTGAAGATCGGTCGGACCCATCTGCAGGACGCGGTCCCGCTCACGCTGGGGCAAGAGTTCTCCGGCTATGTCGCCCAGCTCGACGACGACCTCGAGCGGATCGAGCAGACGCTCCCCCACCTCTACGAGCTCGCGATCGGCGCGACCGCCGTCGGCACCGGCCTGAACGCGCCCGACGGGTTCGGCGACGCGTGCGCGGCCAGGCTCGCCGACCTCACCGGCCTCCCGTTCGTCCGTGCCCCCAACCTGTTCGCGGCGCTCGCCGCCAACGATGCGATCGTCCACGCGAGCGGCGCGCTGGCCACCCTCGCGGCATCGCTGACGAAGATCGCGAACGACATCCGCCTGCTCGGCTCCGGGCCGCGCGCCGGGATCGGCGAGCTCGTCCTCCCCGAGAACGAGCCGGGCTCTTCGATCATGCCGGGCAAGGTGAACCCGACCCAGAGCGAGGCCGTGACGATGGTCGCGACCCAGGTGTTCGGGAACGACACGGCGATCAAGCTCGCGGGCTCGCAGGGCACCTTCGAACTGAACGTCTTCAAACCGGTGATGATCCGGAACCTGCTGCATTCGGCCGGCCTCCTCGCCGACGTCTGCCGGACGTTCCGGGAGTTCTGCATCGAGGGTCTGGAGCCGAACCGGGAGCGGATCGAGGAACTCGTGCATCGATCCCTGATGCTCGTAACGGCGCTCACGCCGAAGCTGGGCTACGACAAGGCCGCGGAGATCGCGAAGAAGGCTCACCAGGAGGGCACCACGCTGAAGGAAGCTACGCTCGCGCTCGGCTACCTGTCGGAGGCCGAATACGACGAGATCGTGGTGCCGGAGCAGATGATCTGAGCGTGGACGACGTCCGAATCGGGCAGGATTCCGAAAGCCAGCCCTTCCTCGAACGGCGTACGCTTGTGTGGAAGACGATGAGGGCCGCATGACGGTGATCGCCGACGGGCTCCCGAGCCCGCATCTCCAGCGCAAGATCCACGAGGTACAAATCTTCCTCGCGCAGAACCTCTCGCACGACGTCGACCTGAACGCGATCGCGGCGCACGCGTCGCTCAGCCCGTACTACTTCACCCGGCAGTTCACGGCGATGGTGGGGATGCCGCCCTATCGCTACCTGATCTCCCTCCGCATCGCGCGCGCGGCGCACCTGCTCCGTGAGTCGGACCTCACGGTCACCCAGATCCTGCATCGGGTCGGGTTCCACAGCCCCAGCCATTTCACGACCACCTTCCGCCGACACATGGGGATGAGTCCCACCGACTACCGTCGTCGCGCCGACTTCGAGCAGAACGCGAACCGGTTCAGCCGCGCGACCGACCCGCTGATCCACCAGCCGGAGCACCGGCTCAGCCGCTAGTCGCTCGGCGACATCCGTTCCCACGCATCACCTCGCTATGCTCCTGCTCGGAGGGCACGTGACCGAGCGAGCGACGCGACCGGCGGTCCCGGCGGAGGCCGAGCACGTCCGCGCACTCGACGGCATGCGCGCGGTCGCGGTCCTCCTCGTGATCCTGTTCCACCTCCGCGTCCCCGGGTTCCGCGCAGGCTTCGTCGGCGTCGACATCTTCTTCGTGCTGTCGGGATTCCTGATCACGTCGCTGCTGCTCGAGGAGGTCCGGCGAACGGGCCGAGTCTCCCTCCCCGCGTTCTGGGCTCGTCGAGCGCGGCGACTGCTGCCGGCCCTGGTCCTCGTGCTGCTCACGGTCGGCGTGGTGACGGCGATGACGGCCACGTACACCGAGCGTGCCTCGATGCGCGGCGATCTCCTTGCGACGACCGGCTACGTGGCGAACTGGCACTTCATCGAGACGTCGACGTACTTCGCGGATATCGGCGTCGACTCACCGCTCGAACACACGTGGTCGCTCGCGATCGAGGAGCAGTTCTACCTCCTGTGGCCGCTGCTCGTGTCCGCCGTGGCGGCCGTGGGCGTGCGGCTCCGTGCGGGCGTGGGCACGCTCGCGCTCGTCGGGGTGGTCGGGTCCGCCGCCCTGCTCGCCCTGCTGTGGGCGCCGGGAGATGTCGAGCGCGCGTACATGGGCACCGACGCGAGGATCTTCGAGCCGTTGCTCGGCGCGGCCGGCGCGGCGTTCGTCGCTTCACCGGGTGGCCGGGCCCGCCTCGCCCGAGCCGGGCGAGGGGTGCTGGCGGTGGGTGGGGCGGCGCTGTGCATCGGGCTCGTGACGATCACGCCGGGCGGTCGCGGCTACTTCCTCGGCAGCGCCGTCCTGATCTCCGTGGGCACGCTCGCGATCATGGCCCCCTTGTGGGTGGGCGCCGGGGGCGTCACCGCCCGGTCCATCCTCTCGTGGGGGCCGCTGGCGTGGATCGGCGTCGTCTCCTACGGCGCCTACCTCTGGCACTGGCCCGTCACGCTCTGGCTGCGGGTCCGGGACCCCGGGGTGGACGCGCTGGTGGTGCGGCAGGTCGCCGCCGCGCTCCTCACGTTCGGGATCGCGGCGATCTCCTTCGCGCTCGTGGAGCGGCCGATCCGGACCGGTACCTTCCTCGCCGCCCGGCGCGCGCGGGCGGGCTCACCGGAACGGCGCGCCAGCCGGGCGCTCCGAAGCCGAACCGCGGTCACGCTCGCCGCGGTCCCGATCACGCTCGTCGGCGTGGCGGGCGTGTCCCTCGGGTTGACGAGGGTGCCGCCGATCGACGCAGGCGACCCCGTGGTGATGATGGTCGGAGACTCCGTCCCGGCCCGCCTGGGCGCGCCGCTCGAGCGCGCGTTCGCCGAGGAGGGATGGCGCTTCGTCACGGCCGCGCTGGGCGGATGCCCCCCCACCGGCGAGACCCCCGTCCGACCGGACGGCACGCCGTGGCCCGGGTCGGTGCCGGGCTGTCGAGCCGAGGTCGCGAAGCGTCAGGATGCGCTGCTCGCAACGGCCGATCCCGACGTGGTGATCTGGTGGGATCGATTCTCGATATCGGGGTTCCGCGACCTCGACGGCGTCGTCGTGCCGGCGGGCTCCGACCGGTTCTGGTCGTTGCGGCTGGATGCGCTGGACGCCGCGGTCCGTCGGCTCGGGGCACGGGGAGCGATCGTCGTGCTGGTCGGCGCCGAGCCTCCCGCCGAGAGCGTCCTCGACCGCTGCGCCGTCGTCGGGTGCGATTGGCCGCTCTTCCAGATCGCCCACTTCGAGGACGTCACCGTCCCGTGGAACGCGATGCTCCGCGACTACGCGGAAGGACATCCCGAGCGGAGCGCGTTCATCAGCATCACGGATGTCGTCTGCAGAGAAGAGGTGGCCCCGTGCGACGACCGGATCGGGGGGATCACGGCGCGTCGCGACGGGGTCCACTATGAAGGGGCCGGCGAGGAGGCGGTGATCGATGCGCTCCTCGCGCTGCTCGGCCCTTCGATGGAACGGTTCGAGTAGTTACCGCTCGCCGTCTAGAACAGCCACATGAGGACGGCGATCAATCCGATCACAGCCAGGATGGTCCAGATCATCTTTGGTCACCTCCTCCTGTCAGGTTCTCGTGAGCCTCGTACCCGGTGGTGTCGCGTCTCACACATCCGGGCAGAACTCAGGGGAGGGTGCGAAGCGTCAGCACTCCTTGTTCGCGTGGATGCAGTTGTGGATCATCTTCTTCAGGGCGGTCTGGCTCCACGCGTTGAAGAAGTCGGCGTGCATCGTGTAGAAGGGCCCGCTCGACAGCTTCACGCCGGCGCCGTCGCGCATCGCGAAGGAGACAGCCATCGTGAGCTCCGGGACGGGAACGGGATGGGTCCTCGGGCAGCCGCGCCTCCCGCCGCCGAGCCGCGTCGCGTAGCGCATGTGCGCCTTGTGGTTCGGGCTGTCCTTCCGTTTCCCGTCCCAGCACGAGGGGAACTTGATCAAGACCTTGACGTGCCCGCCGGCTCCGCAGTCGCGCATATGCGCTTGCCCCGTGCTGCTGCTTCCCTGGCACGACCACGCGACCACCCTCGTGCTCTGTGGTCTGCTCGCGTCGTGGTTCCCCGCGATGATCTTCAGCCCCGGCGGATACGCCTTGATCGCACTCAGGTTGTTGTGGACGCCCCGGTAGTAGAAGTGGCCGGCCACCGCCTTGACGAGAGACCCGTTCCTGTACACGGCCGGGATCCAGTACGCCGCCTTGTCGGCCGCTCGGTTGCAGTTCGTGCCCGCCCGGCGGAGGGAGGTCCAGGTCGAGAAGGAGTTCGTCGACTTGTTGCCGAAGAAGAGATGCAGGTGCGCCTTCCCGGGTTTGCGCGGGTACACGATCGGGTCGTCGGACTTCCGATGATGGAAGTCGCACTCGATGTGGATCCGGGCGCTCGCCGACGCGGACGGAGCCGAGAGCGGCACCAGGCCGGTGGTGAGCGTGATGACGACCAGGAGCAGCGATCCGCGCCACCTGCGGCCGTCGCGTGCGCGCCGGAACATCCGCAGGACCCTACTAGCTTCGTCCGGATGCGCAAGCCCCTCGAGTGGAAGTCGCCCCAGAAAGCTCGCCGACACCGTACGTCACGTACGTTGCCGAGGGGGTGACCACCGTAGGCGATCCTCGCTAGATTGGCTGGCGTTGTCCGCGGTGATCACCGGTCCCGCAGAGCATCTCCCCGGGAAAGGCGACGAGACGATCGACGAACACGCCACCGCCGACATGACGCCTCGATTCCTCGCAACTTTCGACATCGAGGACTGGTTCCACGCCGAGAACGTCCGTACCAGCCTGCCCTCCTTCGACCCGGCGTCGATGGAGCCACGTCTGGAACCGAACGCGCACGCGCTCCTCGATATCCTCGCCGACGTCGGGGCGCGGTCCACGATGTTCGTGCTGGGGTGGGTCGCGGAAAAGTACCCCGCGCTCGTGCGCAGGATCATCGATGAAGGGCACGAGGTCGCGAGCCACACCCACCTCCACCGCAACCTGAACCAGCTGACGACGGACGAGATGATCCGGGAGCTCGCGGACGCGAAGGACGCGCTCGAGCAGGTCACGGGAACGCCGGTCCGAGGGGTGCGGGCGCCGAACTTCTCGGTGAGCGACCACGTGCTCGATGTGCTGGCGGAGGCAGGCTACTGGTACGACTCGAGCTTCTTCGGATTCGCGCAGCACGATCGCTACGGGACCATCTCCGCCCCGATCGATCCCGATGCGGCCGTCGTCGAGGTCCGTCCCGGACTGCTCGAGATCCAGATGACGCGACTTCCGGTCGGACCCGTGCGGGTGCCGTGGGCCGGGGGCGCGTATTTCCGGCTGATCCCCTTCCCGGTGTTCCGCCGCGGCGTCGCGCAGCGATTGCGCTCCACGTCGTGGTTCACCTTCTACCTCCACCCGTGGGAGCTGGACGCGGAGGAGCAGCGTCTCCCGCAGATGGCGCGATCCCTCCGCCTGCGCGCCTACACCGGCCGTGGCAGGATGCGCCGCGACCTGCGGCGGCTCATCGAGGAATTCGGCTCGACCCGGATCGACGAGGCGCTGACGGCCCGCGGCCACCAGCCGCCGGGCCGCACGGATTGAGCTAGCGGCCTCGGAACAGGACCGCGACCGTCCGGGCCACGATCACGAGATCCCGCCAGAGCGACCAGTTCTCGATGTAGTAGTTGTCGAGGCGTGCTCGCTCCGGAACCGAGTCGAGCCCTCTGCTCCGACCGTTGATCTGCGCCCACCCGGTGATGCCCCCGACGACGCGATGCCGATCGTCGTAGCGGGAGACGGTCTCGGAGAATCGGCCCGTGTAGTGGGGTCGCTCCGGCCGAGGGCCCACCAAGGACATCTCGCCTCTGATCACGTTGATGAGCTGCGGGAGCTCGTCCAGGCTGGCCGCCCGAAGGATATGCCCGATGGGCGTGACACGCTCGTGATCCCTGTCCGTGATCCACGCGGTGTCCGACTCGTCGTTCACGTACATCGTCCTGAACTTGATGATCTCGAACAGGTTCCCGTTCAGGCCCACCCGCTTCTGACGGAACAGGACCGGTCCCTCGCTCGACAGGCGAACCGCCAGCGCGATGACCGCGAACACCGGCAGGCTCAAGAGGAACAGCGCGGATGCGACCACCATGTCGAAGGCTCGCTTCTGGAAACGAGCGCCCGGCCGGAGGGCGGGGCGCCGCAGGTGGAACAGGGGGATGCCGGCGACGTCGTCCACAGGAGCCCCTTGCGGAACGCCGCTCAGCTCGAAGAAGCGCGGGACCACGTGGATCTCCGCCGGCACCCGCTCGCTCGCCCGAAGGATCGTCACGAGCTCCTGATCACGCATCTCGCCGAACGCCACCAGCACGCGCCGCACCTCGAAGTCGCGGATCACCTGCTCGACGTTGCGGACCTGCCCGAGCACTGGCAACGCCACATGCCGGACGAGAGGCCGCCCCAGGAAGCCGATCGGCCGCAGGCCGTACTCGGGATGCTCCAGGAACGTCTCGGCCAGCCCCATGGCGAGCTCCCCATCCCCGACGATCAAGGTGGGCTCCGACGCCAGGCCTCGCTCCTTCGCCTTCCGACCCAACGCGTAGGCCGCCCCCCGGCCCAGGAAGACCGCCCCGGCCACGGCCAGTCCGACCTTCGAGAGCTCACGGATCCCGCTCCCCAGCAGGTCGATGTGGGCGAGCTGGGCGACCCATCCGACCGACAGGAGGACGAGGAGGGCGACCGACACCCGGCCGAGCAGCCAGCCCGCTTCGTCACCGAGCCGCGGGTTGATCCGGTACTTGCGGGACGAATCGCCGTTCAAGATGAGGAACGTGACCACTCCGTAGGCGATCGAGACGAGTGGGAACCCGAGGATCGCCGACGCCCCGATCAGCGTCAGGGCATCCATCACGGGGAGCAGGCTCGACAACGGCGGCCGGGAGCGGAGCGACGGTGGTGTCGGGGCGAACGCGATCTCGAGAGGCTCGTGGAGGGCCATCGGTTCAGACCCCTCCATCCGAGCCGATCGAGGACTCCGGGGTGTCCATCGATGTCGCTCCCTCTGACTGGTCCTGGATAGAGAGTCTGCCGGGGCTGCCGGGCTCGGCGCATGCGCGCTTCGACGTAGGAAACGTACCGAGTCGAACAGAGTCCGCCGAGACCCGCCGCGCGGCGCGGATCAGGACCTGACGATCGACGCGTCGTCGGCGTAGAAGCATGTTCCCGGGGGGGCCTGCGCCTTCGGAAGGAATACCTGGAGATCGAGGGTCGAGCCGGGCGAGAGGATCGTGTGCGACACCGTGATCTGCTGCCACGCGGTCGTCAGGGTGAAGTTCCCCACCCTGGACTTCACGACGGTCGAGCCGTTCATCTCCCTGATGTTGATCTTGATCAGGGCGCCCGCGGTGTCGCCGCGAACCCAGATGCTCGACGTGTATCTGCCCGCAGTGGTCGTCGTGACCCAGTTCGGCTGATCGTTCAGCACGCACTTCCGCGTGCCGGAGGCACCGTTGAACAGGCGGGCGGCCCCTCCGGTGCCGTCGCGGCCGGGGGTGATCCGGGTGAGCGTGACCAGCGTCCCCGACCCCGCCGTGCTCCATCCCGCCGTGTCGACATCGAAGCCGGGGTTGCCCACCAGGTTCGTCGGCTGCGGCGGCGGACTGACGACGATCTGCGCCGTCTCGCTGTCGGAACCCGCACCGTTCGTCACGGTCAGGGTGGCGGTGTACGTGGCCGGGGTCGTATAGACATGGGTCGGGTTCTGCGCCATCGAGTCGACGCTGCCGTTCGACTCGAAGTCCCATGCCCATACTGTCGGATTCCCCGATGACGTGTCGGTGAAACTCACCGAGAGCGGCGCGTTACCGGTGGACGGCGTGGCCGTGAACGAGGCCACCGGCGCAACCGGTTGGGGCGCGATCACATCGAACACGAACACTGCGAACCGGAGCGGGCCGGGTGGGCGTGCGTCGGCGCCATCCAGCACGTAGAACTGATCGTCGATCAGCTCCACCGCGCGGCTGTCGAGCACATCGAAGGGCGTCAGCTCGAACGTCCAGCCGGGAACGAGTGTCTTCGTCGCCCAATCCACGCGGCGGAGCCGTTCCGCGTTCGTGACCACGAACAGGTCGCTGCCGCCCGTGTCCGTGACCGAGGAGAAGGAGAAGCCGAGGATCCCGTTGAGCCCGGACACCGTGAACGCCGTCCCGGTCGTGTTCGTCAGGTAGTCGTAGGTTCGGATCTGCTGCCCCTGGCCGACGTAGAGCTTCTGGTCGGCCGGGTTCCACGCGGACGCCGTGTTGTTCGCCGTCGCCGACAGCGGTTGGTAGGACTCGACCTGGAAAACCCCACCGACGCGGACGAGTCGGAACACGGTGGGCAGGTGGGACGCGTCACAGCACGGGCCCGAGAACACGAAGAGCCAGTCGTTGGTTTCGTCGTAGGCCATCGACTCGAAGTCGTCCGTTCGGCTCGGACCGGCCACCGGCCCGCCGCCGAAGAGTGGTGCGTTCTGGAACGCGGAGTTGTTGATCACGCGCTTCAGCGCACCGGTGTGCGGGTTCGTCTCGAAGATGAAGTTCTCGTGGTCCTCGGTGAGCCAGAGCGAATCGTCCGGCGTGACATACGCGCTGCCCTCCCCATCACGCATCGTGGTCGAGCTGCCCACGAACGGCTGGGTCGTGATCGTCCGATCCAGCTCGAGGGAAGGCGTGGAGGTGTCGGGGAGGTTCGCGAGGGCCGGCAGCGCGGCCCCCATCAGGATGACCGAGAGCGCCAGAACGACGGATATCCGGCCCCCCCGAGCAGCGTGTTTGAGGATGCTCGTCACAAAGATGTCCCGCCCTGGCCGTCGTGCATCTATCGCGCTCCGCGATACACCAAACAGTCTCCTCGGCCGGGGGGCGCTCCGCCATCATGCGTTCGACGCAGATGGCCTACGTGATGTGCTCCTTCCCCATACGTCGGCCGCCCGAGGAACCGTGCGCCAGCACCCTGTTCGTCCGGAGAATCCGACGGATCGCGTACCCCGGCTACGCTGATCGTCAGATGGTTGTGTCAGCGTGCTCCCTCTACCCTTGAGGGACCACTCATCCGGTCGGAGGGCCCTTGACGCGGATCGTTGAGACAGCGGTCGGCCGGCTCGGGCCGACCCACAGAGCGGATCGGAACATCGAGATCCTGGGCGTCGCGGGCGCCGGCAAGTCGACGCTTGCCATGAGGCTCGCCGCAGAACCAGGATTCGAGATCGCCCCCTTCATCCACGCCCGTCGGCCAGCCGACCTGCTCCTGATCCTCCGCACGATCCCTCGGCTGCTGCCGATCCTGTGGGTAGGACTCACGCAGGCACCGCGGATCAGTTGGCCGGAATGCAAGTTGCTCGTGTACGTCACCCGATGGGCTTCCGTGCTGCGTCGCAGACGGCCGCCGACCGATCCCGTCCTCCTGCTCGACCAGGGGCCCCTGTACGCGATCGTCCGCCTGATGGCGGAAGCGAAACCGTTCACCGAACACCGCTCGTTCGCGTCCTGGAAGCGCGAGATGCTCGATCGATGGTCGACCGAGCTGACCGACGTCATCTGGCTAGACGCGCCCGACGCCGTCCTGTGGAGTCGGATCAACCAGCGTGACCAGGATCACCGGCAGAAGGGCGGACAGGCGGAGGCCGGACTCCGCTTCATCTCTCGGTACCGTCGGGCGTTCGAGAGCATCGTGCCGATCGTGGAGGAGCAGGGCGACGTCCGCACGTTGCGGTTCGACACCAGCACGACCACGGTGGCGCAGATCGTCGAGGGTGTCCGAGCGGCGCGGCGGCGGAGGGAGGGGAACCAGCCTGACGGATAGCGCACCCCCCCGGAAGCTCCGCGTGCTGCATCTGATCATCATGCTCGGCGAGACGAACGGGCAGTACAACGAGCATTGCCTCCCGCTGATGGGCGAACGGGACATCTCGATCGTCACCTACTTCGTCCCGAAGCTGACGCCCCCTCCGGAGATCACCCTCTTCGCGGGCGACGGCACCCTGCGCGGGTTCTTCGGGGCTCTGAAGGCCGCGCTTGCGCGCGAAGTACGACATCATCCACGCGCACGCGCCGCAGACCGGGACCCTCCTCGTGCTCGCCACGCTCGCGTGGCGACGCTTCTCCCGGGTACGTTCCTCGCTCGTCTACACCGTGCAGGACTCCTTCTACGACTACAAGCTCCGGAACCAGCTGATGATGATCATCTCCATCGCGGCCTTCCGGCGGATCGTGTTCTGCAGCCGGTCGGCGTACGAGAGCCTCCCGCGTGCCCTCGACCGCCTCGTACGCGGCCGGTCGCGGGTGGTCCCCAACGGCGCCGACCTCGATCGCGTGGACCGTGCGATCGCCACCCGCCGTCCGGCGCCGAGCGGAGGCGGGTTCACCGTCATCTCGGTGGGCCGCCTCGAACGGGTGAAGGATCCACTCACGTTGGTGAACGCGTTCGCGCGCGCCGTCGGCGACGACGCGGGGAGCCGAGCGATCCTCGTCGGTGCGGGAGAGCTCTCGACCACGATCGAGGCGAGGGCCCGCGAGCTGCATCTGCACGACCGGGTCGTGCTCACGGGCCTCGTTCCACGAGACGACGTCTTCGTCGCCTGCGCCGATGCCGACGTCTTCGTCTCGACCTCACACGGCGAAGGGCTCCCGGTGGCCGTCCTGGAGGCGATGGGCGCGGGCTGCCCGGTGATCCTCTCGGACATCCCGCCGCACCGTGAGCTCGCGGACGGTGCGGACTTCATCCCGTTCATCGACCCTGGGGACGTCGACGGTTTCGCCGACGCGATCCGTCGTTTCCATGCGATGACGCCGATCGAGCGTCGGGAGGTCGGACGCCGCTGCAGAGAGCACATGGCGGCGCGCTTCACGTTGCCGATCATGCGGGCCGGCACCGAGGCGGTCTACCGAGAGGTCGCGCCCCTGGTCGGGAGCGGGGCGCCGGGATGATCGTCGAGCTCATCGGCGCCACCGGCGCCGGCAAGTCGACGCTGGCCCACGAGCTGCTGCGCCGGGGGCTCGAGAGCGGCCCGGTCCGGATGGCGACGGACCTGGTGACCGACAGGCCCGGCCGCCGATGGGTGACGAACCCCCACGCGGTCAATCTGCTGGCCGACGCCGCCGCGCTGCCCCCGTTCCTCCGGTCGTTCCACGATCACCGGGATCTCGTCCGGTTCGCGTTCGAACGGCTCCGTCACCACGCACCGTCGACCTTCGCCCAGGCGAACTACCTGCGGAACGTCGTTCGGAAGGTCGGCGTGCACGAGCTGACCCGGCGAGCCGATCCCGCCGTCACGTTCCTGAACGACGAGGGCACGGTCCTGATCGCGTACCAGCTGTTCGTCTACAGCGACGCCGCACCCACGCCGTCCGAGATCGATCGCTTCGCCCGCCTCGTCCCGCTACCGGACCTCGTGGTCCACGTGAAGGCGCCGACCGACCTGCTCGTGGAGCGAGCGATGATCCGTCCGGACGTTCGGCGAGAGCTCGCGGGGCTCGACCGGGAGCGGATCGGATCATCGATCGGGAGGGCGATCTCGGTCTTCGACGCGCTGGCCGATTCCGACGCGATGCGCGACCGTGTGGTGACCATCGAGCTCGCGGATGCATCCGCCGAGGGTCTCGATCGAGCCGTCGGGCAGCTGCGGGACGCGGTGGAGACGCGGGCGCGCGCGCTGGGCTCCCCCACCCACTCGGCCCTCGACGGCCGATCCGGCGCATCCCGCAGAGCGACCGTGATCGCGTTCGTCGGATCGGAGGCGACGGGGAAGTCGACCGTCCTGGACGAGGTGGAGCGGTGGATGTCCAAGAGCCGGCGCGTTCGCCGCGTCCATGCCGGCAAGCCACCGAGCACGCCCCTCACCTCGATCCCGCACGCGCTGCTGCCGGCGCTCCGCTCGCTGTTCCCGGAACAACGGACGCTGCGCGTCGAGGAACGCTACGAAGGGGGCGATGCGACCGGCACGACGTACCCGCTCCTCTTCGGGATCCGATCCGTGATGCTCGCGTACGAGCGGCGAGCCCTCCTCAGGCGGGCGGTGCGCGACGGAGCGGGCACGGTCGTCCTGAGCGACCGATACCCGTCGGACGCGAGCGGCGCGCCCGACGGCCCGCAGCTCACCCACCTGCCGATGCCGCAAGGCGCGTTCTCGGTCCGACGGATCCTCGCGGCGATCGAGGGCCATCTGTATCGCGATATCCCCACGCCGGATCTGGTCTTCCAACTGACGGCCCCCCTCGAGGTGACGCTGGCCCGGAACGCGGCGAGGGAGAAGAAGGAGCCGGAGGAGTACGTACGGTTCCGTCACGAGCTCAGCTCGAAGCTCCGGTTCGACGGAGCGTCCGTCTACCCGATCGACACCGATCGTGACCTCGATCAGGTGGTCCGGGAGGTCGAGGTGCTGATCGACGCCCGCCGGGAGGTCTGAGCGACCGCCATGCTGCCCACGTTCGTGATCATCGGCGCCGCGAAAGCAGGTACGACCGCGTTGTACTGGTACCTGGCTGATCACCCCGAGGTCTTCATGAGCCCGGTGAAGGAGACGAACTACTTCGCGTTCGGACTCGACGACGACGGCCGTCCCCTGTACGGCGATCCGGAGCTCCACCGGTTCCCGATCCGATCCTTCGCCGAGTACGAAGCGCTCTTCGCCGGATCGGACGGGGCACTCGCCGTAGGCGAGGCATCACCGATCTACCTGGAGTGCCCGCAGTCCGCTGCCCGGATCCGGGAGGTGGTGCCCGGCGCCCGGATCGTCTGCTTCCTGCGCGAGCCCGTCGATCGCGCCTACTCGGACTACCTGATGTACCTCCGCGCGCGGGGTCGGAGATTGGACCCCGACCGGGACCTGAGGCCCGATGCCGCCTGGGCGCGTCCCGACTCCCACTGGATGCAGATCAGCAGGTACCACGAGGCGCTCTCCCGGTACTACGAACGGTTCCCGCGGGAGCAGATCGACGTGTTCCTCTTCGACGATCTCAAGTCGGACGCCGCCGCGTGCGTCCGGGCCGTCTTCGCCGCGCTCGGCGTCGATCCCGGGTTCGCCCCGGACCTCGAGACACCGCACAACATCGGTGGGCTCCCGTCGAGCCGAACCCTCGAGCGGGTCCTCACGAGCAGATCCGTCCGCAGGGTCGTCGAGCCCTGGATCCCGCGGAGGGTGTCGGATGCCGTCAGACGGGTCCGGACGAAGAACCTGAAGAAGGCGCCCCCACTCCCCGATCAGCTGCGAACGGAGTTGCTTCGGCACTTCCAAGATGACATCGGCGAGACGGCCGCGCTGATCGGCAGGAACCTGGACCACTGGCTCCCTCCTGCCTGATCGATCACCCGATCAGTGCCCGAACAACCCCGCCCGTCCTCCTCCCTCGGTAGAGGCGGAGCGTGGGCTTCAGCATCGCGCGCTGCTTCAGCCCGTAGAGCGCGAGCTTCCGGCGGTCGTATCGCTGCTGCACTCCATCTCGGAACGTCGCGACCGTGTTCGACAGCGAGGTCCCGTACGCCCGCTGTTGGGCGGGGTAGATCTCGCGCACCACGTGGTCGTAGAGCTCGAGGTCGGCCGCGTTCGCATCGACGATCATCTGGCGGGTCCTCGGGTCGGCCAGCAGTCCTTTCGCGATGTCGGAGCTCTTGGCCACGTTGACCGGTGCGTAGGCGATGTTCAGATCGGGGGCGCGTTGGGCTTGCAGGAGCACGATCGATTCATCGAACCGCTCCGTGAGCCCCACGAACATCGACTTCCGTTCGATCACGCGGATCGCATCCGAAGGGTCGGTGGTCCCGCCGATCCGCTGCGTCTGCGCATCTCTCGCCCATGCCTTCTCGATCCAGTCCTCGAACGCGAGATCCTGCTTCTTCCGATAGTCGAGCTGGTACTGGAACCGGGAAGCACACAGGGCGATCGGCTCACGGAGGAACGTCATATACCGGAAATCGGTTCCCTCCTCTTCCAGATCGACGTGGCCGCTGATCCGGTGTCCCGCGATGCTCGCGAGGCGCGGGTAGATCTTGCGCACGCGGCGCAGATCCTCCGTGGAGAACGGAGGATCGACCCATGCGCCGTGCCACGGCTCGACATCGCAGTGTCGTGAACCGTAGGAGCTGCGGAGGATGTACCGCAGCGTCGTGCCCGCGGTCTTGTTGATGTGCACGAACACGAGCAACGGTCGCGTCGCGCTCACGGCCACTCGTACCCCAGCCGCCGGCTGGTCGGTCCCGCGATCCGCGCGATGGTCCGGAGATCGACCGCGCTCAGGGTGGGTTGCCACGACAGATCTTCCCTGATCTCGTCCAGCACCTTGAGGCGCATCGAGTTGCCGATCACATGTCGCTCCGAGTTCTCGAGCAGCTGCGTGATCGGCGCCGGCTGCACGCCGATGAACCGGGCCACGCGGTCGAGCGACGCCTGTGGTTCCGCGCAGAGCTCCTCGTAGTAGAGGAGCATCCACGAGTCGCGCGGGAAGCGTCGCCTGACCCGATCCGCTTCAACGTTGTAGTGCCGCCATTGGCGGGCTGCCTTCCGGACGCCGACCTTGGTGTGCTTCATGATGCTCGCCACGTTGCCCCGCGGATCCCGCACGAGGTGGATGACCTTCACGTCGAGGCGCGGCATATCGGCCAGATAGCGAGGACGCTGGTGATCACGAGCCGTGTCCACGAACGTTCCCTTCCCCGTCTGCTCCAGGACGGCGCGTGCCAGGCTCCACGAAGCGGATCGAGCCTCCGCGATACGCCGCGCCACCGGCCCGGCCCGATGCAGCACGGCGTCCCGAGACCAGGTCAGCATGTCGTTGCCGAGGGAGCTCACGAGGAGCCCGTTCAGCCATCGCCGCCGGGAGACCCGTACATGGGTGTTCCAGAAGTCCTTCTCGAACACCGTCACCGGGTGCTCGAGCTCCACGGTTCTCCGGGCGATGCGGCCCCAGAACCCGCAATCGGTGAATCTCGCGCCACACGAGCAGAGGTAGGTCGAGACATCGACCCGCGCGGTGAGCCCGGTGGCCGCGCCGATCGACGCGCATTCCGGATGGTTCCCCAAGAGCATCCCGAGGAGCGTCGAACCCGTGTACGGGCTGCCCGGCATGCACACGTAGGGGATCGGGGCGTCCATCGCCGGTCGTTCGGCTGTCAAGACGTCGAGGTGTTGGTCCATCGAGCAGCTCCTTCCCCGCCGTCGGCGACCGCCTGCGTGGCGGCGGCATCCGGGCCACCGGCGGCACGAACCGCGAGACCCGACCACAGGTCGAGGTTCCGCCCCATCGTCGTTGCGAGATCGAAGGAGCGGCTGCGCTCTCGGGCGGCCTGGCCCAGCCGCGCCCTCTCGGGCGGGCTCCCGAGGAGTCCGCCGACGGCCTCAGCGAGAGACTCCGGATCGTCCGGCGGCACGATCCGGCCGGCCTCTCCGAGGCACTCGCTCCCGTTCACCTCGCTCGCGACGATCGCCGCCCCGCACGCCATCCCTTCGAGGAGGGCGAGGGAGAGACCGTCCCACCGTGAGGGGGCGACGACGACGTCGGCGGCGCGGTACTCCGGCGCCGTTGCATCGACGCCACCCCGCCATTCGATCCGGTCGGATACTCCGAGCGAGACCGCGAGGGCGTCGAGCCGCGCGAGCTCTCCGTGCCCGCTCTCGTCGCCGACGAGGCGCAGACGTGCCGTCCGATCGGGCAGAAGGGCGAGCGCGCGGATCGCCACGTCCTGCCCCTTCTGTTCGCTGAGCCTTCCCACGCAGACGATGAGCGGCACGCCTTCCGTCCGGTCGGCTCGGTCGCCGATCGGAGAGTACCGATCGCGATCGACCCCGTTTGGGATCGATCGCAACGGCGCGCGAGCGCCCAACACGGCGCGACCTTCCTCCGCCTCCCCCTCCGAGACCGCGACGATCGCGTCGCACCGGCGAGCGAGCACCCGTTCGATCCATCGGTAGAGAGGGGCCCAGCGTCCCCCCACGAGCCAGGACCAGTAGTGGGCGGTGAAGACGACCGCGGGCCGGCGGGATCGCCCGAGGGACATCGCCGCGACACGCCCGAGCGCACCTGCCTTCGAGGAATGGAGGTGGACCACGTCTCGGCCGCGGCTCAGCCTCCGGATGGCCAGGAGGTCGGATACATCCCTGAGGGCCGGTGTCCGAGCCATGTTCAGCGGAAGGTGCCGGGCCCCGGCGGCCTCGACCCAGCCGGCGAGCGGACCGTGCGCGAAGTCGGGGCTCACCACGGTGACCCGGTGGCCGGCTGCGACGGCGGCCTGTGTCAGATCGCGGACGCAGATCGCGACCCCGTAGCTCACGGGCTGCGAGACGATCAGGACGTTCAGCGGCCGATTCACGCGGTCCCCCCCTGAGGGACCCCGGCGCTTCTCTCTCGAAGGGGGGCGGCGGCTCGCGGGGCCTTCCACCTCGCCAGATCCAACCCCCACGAGCGCTCGAGCGTCTCGAACTCGCTCTCGTAGTGACCGCTCAGCTCCCGCCGCAGCTGCGGATCCAGCGGCGGGACGCGACGCCCGCTCGTCAATGCGCGCCTCAGACCCATCCGGCCTGCCACGTCGACCAGCCACTCCAACTTGTATCGCCGCATGCGCCGACCGACCTTGACGGCTGCGCTCGAGATCGTCCGGAAGCGAGGCACCGTGCTCGGGTTGACCCGCTCGGTGGCGTCGGGGAAGAGGTCCTCGGCCACGCCCAGGAACGCGGCCAGCTCGGCCCGAACCCCGCTCCCCTCGGACACGGCTTCTTCGAAGAGGACCGGGAGGATCCGCTGCCTGTCGTAGTGCTCGAGGTATCGCTCGAGGTACCGGCTGTAGAAGCCCATCTCCAATGCCCGAGGCCTCGTGGCGACGAACTCCTCGAAGGAGCCGCGGAAATCTCGCCGCTGGATCACGAAGCCGAACTGTGAGTACGCGCGATCCACTGGGTGCCGGAGCATGACGAGGAGCTTCGCCTCGGGAAGCAGGGTGGAGATCCGTTCCGGGCACGCATCGCAGTACAGGTACTGGGGAGAGATCTCACCGATCGCCGAGTAGCGGCCGGCCTCGTCCGGAGGGCAGAAGAATCCCTCGTACCACCCCTGTCCTTCGTCGTGGTGGCGATCGAAGAAGCGCACCTCCTTGCGGCGCGAGGGCAGGTACACGTCGGGGTGCGCCGAGAGGAGCTGATGCAGCCACGTCGTCCCGGCGCGGGGCACGCCGATCCCGAGGAAGGTCGGCAGGGTCATGGGAGGCCGACCTCCACCACGTCGCGGTCGGTGAGATCGATGACGTCGTCCGGCGCCGCCGAGCGCCGAGCGCCGATGACCGCCGCGACCACGGCGAACGTGAGGAAGAGCCACGTGGTCTTCCGGTGCTCCCACGTGAGGGTGGACGCGCCGATCGCCCATACGAACAGCGAGGTCAGCCAGAAGTTGCGGTCCCACTTCGGGAGCCGCAGCACCTGGAGGGCGACGATCCCGAGGATCGACAGGAAGATCGTGAACCCGATCAAGCCTTCCTCGACGAGCACCGACAGGTACGAGTTGTGCGCGACCTTGTTCAACGTGTTCACCGTTCGGTACATGTCCGTGCCGACGCCCTGGACAGGGTGCTCCATGAACGCTCGCAGCCCTTGCGCCCATTGGCCGGTGCGGCCGTTCAGGTCTCCCTCCGCGACCTCCGTTCCGGTCGTCCCGAGGCGCTGGAAGGAACTCAAGGGCTGCACGATCGGGAGCAGGACGAACAGGGATGCGGCCAGGACCACCACGACGGCGACCCGGGTATGGATCTTCAGCTTCGTCAACGTGGCGAGGCCGTACAGGAGACCGATGGCCGCCCCCACCGACGCGGTCCTCGTGCCCGAAAGTGCCACCCCGATGAACGCCACAGGCAGATAGCCGATAGTTGATGAACCGGAAGACCTTCGGGGTCTCCGGCGACGCCGCCAGGTAACAGGCGACGGGGATGCCGAGCGCGAGGATGAAGCCGTATCCGTCCGGGTTGGTGTTGCCGAGGCTGTACCGCTCCTCATTGGTGTAGAACGCGTTGGACTGAACGTAGTTCAGGACCGCACCTCCGACGGCGGTGTAGGCACCGAGGACGTACGCTTGCAGTCCCGCGAGCAACGCCGCTTTCGTCCGATAGAGATCCCACAGGATGTAGACGAACAGCAGGGTCTGCAGCCAGAGGTACACGGCGCCGAGGCTCTCGAGGGGATCGGGGCTCCAGAACGTCGTGAGCGCGACCCACGCGACGAACCCACGCCACGGCGAACAGGAACAGGACGGGCCGTCGCATCTGGCCGGCGACGACGATCATGAACAGCCAGCACGCGCCGACGATGAGGCCCATCACCGTCGCCGTCGTGCCGAGGCCCGGCAGATGGAACGCTCCCTCCCAGGGGATCGTGAAGATCAGGATCAGAGAAAGCCCGAAGACGATCTTGCGCATGGCTACTCCCCCACCAGGACCTCGAGATACCGACTGACGACGAACTCCTGCTCGTAGGGTCGCCAGCTCTCGGACGCCGGCGCCGGCACCTCGCCCGCCAGTGCCGACCCGATCCCGCGGGCGAGCCCATCCACGTCGCCGACCTCCACGAGCAGACCGTGTCTGCCGCCGTCCAGGATCTCCCGCGGGCCGCTGAGGCAGTCGGTGGCCACGATCGGCACGCCGCAATAGAGCGCCTCGATCAGCACGGACGGGAGGCCCTCCCATCTCGACGACAGGACGTAGGCGCCGGCACCCTTCATCCAGGGGTACGGATTCTGCACCCAGCCGGGGAGGGCCGCCGCACCGACGAGACCGAGCTCGGCGATCAGCGCTTCGAGTGACCCGCGTTCCGGCCCTTCGCCCAGGATCACCAAGCGGGCGTCACGATCCTCGCGAACCTGCGCGAAGGCGCGGAGGAGCGTCCCGAAGTCCTTCTGCTCCGCGAGCCGCCCCACCGAGACCACGACGGGGGGCTCTCCGGGGCGGAACCACGGATGGTCGAGCGGAGCGTCCGCGAGCTGCTTCAGCTCCGGCGTCACGATCGGGTTGTGCACGACCTCGATCCGCTCGCGGGGAAGGCCCGCCGTTCGGGAGAGATCGTCGGCGGTGCCGCGAGCGACGGACACGATCCGATCGGCCCACGGATAGAACCGGCCGATCAACCGCGGAAGCATCCGATGCCGTCGTCGAGGTGAGTGCGCCGCCTCGAGCGAGAGTGCGTTCTGTTCGTTCACGACCAGTCGCGTGTCGACCCGGGCCAGAGCTCTGGCCCAGATGCCGACGACGTTCACGTAGTTCATCGATGTCAACATCGCCGCGGGCCGTTCACGGCGGAGATACCGGACGAGACCCGGAAGGCTCGCGAGCACGCGGCTGGCATGAAGGTTCGACGATGCGGACCTCCGGCGGGACCTCGGCGAGATAGTGCCCCGAGGCATCGCTGAGCACGAGGTCGACGTCGAATCCGCGGTCCGCGATGCCGGCCGGCGAGCTTGGCCATGGCGCGCTCGGCGCCCCCGCCATCCATGTTCGCCGTGAAGATCGCGACGCGCACCCTGGCATCCGTCGCGGAGCTCGTCGAGCCGCCGGCCGTAGATTCCGCGGAAACGTTCATGTGAGTCGAGCCACCCTACGGAGTCGGAGCCAGAGTAGGCGCCGGACCTCGGGCTGCAGGCCGGCGAGGAACACCGCGGGCGCGAGGATCACCACCGAAAGGCCGACGAACAGGACGAGCGCGACCCATGATCCGGCGTGGAGCGAATCCGCGAGCGCACCGGCGCCGCCGAAGAGGACACCGGTGGCGATCGCGGGACGGACGATCCCTCTCAACTGCCGTTCGGGGGGGATCTCCAGCAACCTGCCGATCATCAAGGGGTAGCCGATGCTCTGGATCGCTCGACCCACGATGAATCCGAGGACGAGCCCGGTGATGCCCAGGTCCATCGGGCCGACGAAGAGCCATGCGAGACCGACGGACGCCACGGCGGAGAGCGTTCCGAGGAGCACCTTCTTCCGAAGGTTCAGCGTCAGATCGATGATGTTGGCGTCCGTGCGGATCAATCCGAACTGGAGCACCATCAGCATGATCATCAAGACGGCGCCGGATCCCGGGTAGTAGCCCTCGCCGACCCAGAGCTGGAGGAAGGACGCCTCCCACAGGAGGACCGTCGTCCCCGCGACGATCGTGAAGAGCCAGATCAGACTCATCGTCTCCCTGCGGATACGCACGGCGCGCGTCAGCTCGCCGGCGCCGATCATCCCTCCGAGCCCGGGCATGATCGCGACGATGACCGTCGCCACCGCGACGATGATCGCCTGCGGAAGGTACTTCGCGAGCGTGTACGTCGTGACGAGCGCGGGCGAACCGACCACGCCCTAAGACGACCACGTCGCTCGCGAGCATGATCGTCATCACGAGATTCCAGAGGAGGAACCACCAGCTCAGTCCGATGAAATGACGGACCTCCGCGATGCTCGGTCGCGCGATGCCGAACCACTCGACTCGGCTCCGGACGATGAGCAGATAGGTCACGCCCCAGAGGACGGTCGCGACCACCGTTGCGACCGCCAATCCGCCGATCCCCGCGCCGAAGTAGACGGCGACCACCAGGAGCGCTTTGCTGACGAAGACGAGCAGGACCGACAACCCCAGTCGCTTGTACCCGAGGTTCTCCCCTTGGAGGACGGACTGCGGGAGGTAGAACAAGCTGAAGAGGACCGCGTCGAGGACCAGGATGCCCTGCTGCCAGCCGGACGGTTCCCACGGAGTGCCTGCGGCACTTCCAGCCACACGGGCGAGAACCAGGCCAGGACGCCGCCGATCGCGAGGAGCAGGGGAAGGAAGAGCAACCACACCGCGACGGCATTGCCGACCTGGCGTCGCTTGAAGTCGTAGTCGGTCGAACGTTGCTCATGAGCGATCGTCCACTTCAGAGCCTCTCCGGGACGGCCGCTCGCCGGTGAAGCGTGGCCGATGAGGCGTTGCAGGACCTGCCAGATGCCGAAGGTCGTATCCCCGAGTCGCGTGAGGAGGATCGGGCTGATGATCAGTCCCGCGACGATCCTCGCACCCTGCTCCGCCGTCGACGCGGCCGCGTTGAGGGATGCCTTCTTCGTCAGGCTGCCGTCGGAGACGACCCGAGAGACCATCCGGCCCAGCCGCCCTCTCGGCGCGGACCTCGGAGTCGTCGTCATCCGTCTTCATCCGCCGTCCCTCGGCGTCACTAGAGCCTGGACCAGATGGTGGCCTTGACCTCGGACAGGACGTCGTCCTTCGGCGAGGCCGCGTCGATCACGATCGCAGGCGTTCCGCTCCAGTCGATCCCCCAGATCTCCTCGGAACGGGGACGGACCGAGGACTCCGGCTCGATCCCGCGCCGGCGCTCCACGGCCGTATCGGGGTCGACCCGCAGCACGATCAAGGTGTCGGGATCCCGGATGCGCTCGTAGTAGCGTCGCTCGAGTCCGGCCAGCCATGCGGCCCACCGGCCCCATGCCGACGGATCCTTCAACCGACCGGTCACCGCTCCGTCCATCAGGGAGACCTCCGGCAGCGGATATCGGTCGCAGATCACGATCGCCCCGTTCGTGGCGAGACGTCTCGCCCTCCGATACGTGCGGAAGCGGTCGCGAGCCGTGAGGACCTCCCAGACGAGGCGCGCTCGGTTCCGCACGCTCAACCCACCCTCGCCGGCGGAAAGGGACGACCGCAACGACTTCGCGGACGACGTCGACGTCCGTTTCGTCGCCGCGGCGAGCTTCAGCGAGCCTTTGACGATCGCCGTGAGCGCGGACCACGACGGTTTCCCCATGTGCATCGTGGAGGAGTCGATGTGCTCGGAGGCGAGCCAGCTCGAGAGCCCGTCCACCACGGTCGTCTTCCCTGCCCCATCTCCTCCGACGATGGCGACCAACGCGCCCCCGGAGGACATCCGGCTCCTGACGGGCCCCCGACGGAAGACCTTGCGCCGGAGCACCGTCCTGCCACGCCTCCACATGCGCAGGCCGGTATCGAGGACCGGCGGCCGTCGGCTGCACCCGGCGAGCGCGCGTTGCAGGCGGCGCGGCTGTCCGCGATCTGGAGCCATCGCGACGCGCCCGGTTGCACGCAGCGCAGGCATCGCTCCAGGAGCTCGCGCGGGATGAAGGGGAGATGCTGTTCCGCGAGCTCCCACACCTGGTGCAGGTCCGTCCTCTCGACGAGATCCTCCAGCTCCCGGCGCTCGCTTTTCGACAGCGACCCCTGGAAGGACACGAACGCGTCCCAGGTGGAGTGCTTCACGACCATCCGGATCAGGAACAGCAAGAGCTCGAAGGCCGTGGAGGGGATCGGGAACACCCCTTCCCGTCGAGCCGACGCGACGTACGGCGCCTCGATCGGCAAGTGGATGTTCTTGGTCATGTCGTCGCCGATCACCAGCTGGTAGTGCGCATGGATGTGGACGAACACCCCCGTCGGGTCGAGCCCGTACGAGTGGTAGATGCCGGGCAGCCGCTTCCATGCCGGTTGGTCCGTGTCCTTGAAGCCCAGGCGCCTGAGGATCCGTTCGAACCGCTCCGCGTCGGCTCGTGCGACGAGCAGATCGAGGTCGTTCTCGCCCGAGGCGGAGCGCGCGATCGACTCGTTGCTCTTCCAATGACAATAGCGAACACGTTCGGCTTCGAGGGAACGGCACAGAGCCGCGATCAACACAAGAACGCCATCCGGCGCCGGAACGGTCCCGTCGTCGAGGGAGGCCGCCGTCACGACATCGGATGAGGGTCCGTCTCGATCGCCGCTCGCGGCAACCGGATCGGTGGATTCGCGCAGGTGAGCACTGCTGCTCGCGCTCATCTGAGGACTGTGTCGGACATGGCTGCTCCACCGCGGTCGGGATGACGGATCAACGGTACGCGAGCGCGGCTCGCGCAGCACCCGCATCATGCCGTAGCCGCGCTACGCCGTTCGCACGATGGTGGCTGCGCGCACCGGGTTCTACCGTGGGTATCGTACCCGCCGGCCGTAGACGCCGCGCGCCGATCCCTACGTGGGATCGGATCGAGGAGGCAGGGATCGGATGAGCAGGATGTTCCAGGAACCTCTTTCCGCGGCGCCTGCATCGGGCGACGGATCGCTCGACCTTCGCGAGTTCATGGGAACGGTCCTCCGGCGGAAGTGGCTCGTGCTGGCGGTCGCCATCGTGGTCGTGGCCCTGGCAGCCGCCTACTCGTATTCGCGTCCGAAGGTCTTCTCGTCGACGGCGAGCGTTCTGGCCAGGCCCATCCGCGTGTCGCCCACCGACGACGACCCCTCGGACAACATCAGCATGCCCACCGAGGCCGAGCTCGTCCGGTCCACATCGGTTGCGGAGATCGCTCGACAGATCGTCGGGCGGCCGCAGGATCTGCAGGACATGCTCCGGCGCGTCATCGTGACGATCCCCGAGAACACACAGATCCTCCAGATCTCCTACACGGACTCCACCCCGAGGCGTGCGCAGAGCGGCGCGCAAGCGTTCGCCGAAGGCTATCTCGAGTTCAAAGCTGAACTTGCCAAGCGGGGGATCGCGGAAGATGCCGCGACGATCCAGGTCGAGATCGACCAGATCGATCTGGCGATGCGGCAGCTCGAGATCGACATGCAGGGGATGGAGGAGGGCTCGCCTGAGCTGGCGGCGGCCGAGTCCGAACGCGCCTCGCTGGAAGACACGAGGCTCGGACTGCGGAATCAACTCGTGACGACGAACACCGGGAGCAAAGATCCCGGTGAGGTGGTCCAGGCCGCGGAGCGTCCGTCCTCGGCGATCAGCCCGAAGCATCAGGTGGATCTCGCCTTGGGAGTCCTCCTGGGGATCGCCGCCGGGATGGCCCTCGCTTCCGTCCGCGAGCGGATGCAGGATCGGATCGAGACTCCCGCCACGCTGCGGAACGTCCTGCGGGCGCCGACCCTCGGTGCCATCCCGGATTCCCCTCTCCTCAGGGGAGATCTCCCGCGTCTGGTGGCGATCGACGAGCGACGCAGTTCGCCCGCCGAGGCGTATCGAACGCTCCGAGCGAACCTCCTCGCGGCAGCACGCGACGCCAAAGCACGAACGATCCTCGTCACGAGCGCCCTGGAGGGCGAGGGGAAGACGACGACGGCGGTCAACCTCGCGGTCGCGCTCGCGCAGGTGGGGAAGTCGGTCGTGCTCATCTCCGCCGACCTTCGGTTCCCACGGGTGCACGTCCTCCTCGGGATCGGGAACGAACGGGGCCTCGGTCAGGTGCTCCAGGGATCGATCGAGCTCCGCGATGCACTGGTCGAAACGCCGATCCCGAATCTGAAGGTGCTCCCCACGGGACCCGTGACCGCCGACGACGAGCCGGTCGAGCTCCTGCAGTCGGATCGGATGGTCGATGTGATCCGCGGGTGTCGCCAGGCGGACGTGGTGCTCGTGGACGCTCCCCCGATCGGACCGGTCGCAGACGCTCTCATGCTCGTCGACCTCCTCGATGGCGTCATCCTGGTCGCGGACGCGCAGGAGGGGACGCGCGCGCGGGTCGCGGAGGCCCGTCATCAGCTGGCGCAGGTCGGGGGAACCATCCTCGGTGGCGTCCTCAACCGCATCCCCGAATCCATGACCCAGCCCACGTACGGCTCCTACGACGGCCGCCGAACCGCGAACCGGTACGACGATGCGGACCGGGAGCTCGCAGCACTTCGCGAGGAGGCTTCCAGGTCGCCGAGGACCTCATCCCGCGCATGACTTCATCTACGCGGGGTACGGTGAGCTCCGTACGGAAGCTACGGACCACGCCGGTCGGCTGCACGACAGAGAGGGCCTACCCTCGGATGATGGGTCGAGGATCGAGCGCGCGATGAAGGTAACGGTCATGGGGACCGGGCACGTCGGTCTGGTGACGAGCGTGATGTTCGCCAGCATCGGCCACGAGGTCGTCGGCACGGACATCGACGTCGAGAAGATCGAGCTCCTGCGCCGCGGTGTCCCTCCCTTCTTCGAGCCCGGGCTCGAAGAAGGGATGGCACGGGAGTCTGCGTCGGGTCGACTTTCCTTCACCACCGACGCGGCCGAGGCCCTCCGGGGCACCGACGTCGTCTTCATCTGCGTGGGCACACCGGCACGAGCGAGCGGAGACGCCAATCTGCTCGCGATGGAGCAGTCGGCCAAGGTGGTCGCCCAGCACGCACCCGACGACACGGTGCTGGTCGAGAAGTCGACGGTTCCTGCGGGCACGGCCGACCGTGTCCGAACGACGTTGGAACGAGAGGGCGGGGGACGCCGGTTCCATGTGGCCTCCAACCCGGAGTTCCTCCGCGAGGGTTCGGCGATGGAAGACGCGCTCAAGCCCGATCGGATCGTGGTCGGCGTCGAGTCTCCTCGATCCCTGGAGGTCCTGCGGCGCCTCTACGCACCGCTCCTCGACGAAGGCGTCGAACTGATCGTGACCGACATCCCGACGGCGGAGCTCGCGAAGCATGCCAGCAACGCCTTCCTCTCCCTCAAGATCTCGTTCGCGAACGCGATGGCGCGCATCTGCGAGCGGGCCGGCGCCGACGTCACCGCCGTGGCGGACGTGATGGGTTCGGATCCACGCATCGGACGTGCGTTCCTCAACGCGGGCCTCGGGTACGGCGGGTACTGCTTCCCGAAGGACGTGGCTGCGTTGAGGCGACTCTCCGAGCGACTGGGGTACCCGTTCCCGCTCCTCGCCGAGGTCGAGCGGGTGAACGACGAGGCCGTGGAGGCCGTCGCCGCGAAGGTCGAGGACGCCCTCTGGAACATGGAGAGCAAGCGGATCGCGGTGCTGGGCCTCGCCTTCAAGCCGGGGACCGACGACGTCCGCTTCTCCCCGTCCATCGCGCTCGCCCGTCGCCTGTTGGACTCGGGGGCACAGGTCGTCGGCTATGACCCGCATGCCGGCGCCAGCGCGAAGGAGGAGCTCCCCGAGCTCGAGCTCGCGAACGACGTGTACGGAGCCGCGACCGGAGCCCACGCCATCGTGGTCGCCACCGACTGGGAGGAGTTCCGCGAACTGGACCTCCCCAAGCTCCGTGACGTGATGACCTACCCGCTGGTCGTCGACGGGAGGAACCTGTTGGACTCCGACGAGATGGTCGAAGCCGGCTTCTGGTACTACCCGACAGGCCGCCCGGCCGTCGAACCGACGACGAGCGCGTCGATCGAGCACAGCCCGGTCGAGCAACGAAGGACGTGACCGCTCCTCGGGCCGTCGTCGCAGGCGGGGCCGGCTTCGTCGGCTCGCACCTCTGCGACCGGCTCCTCCACGAAGGCTGGGAGGTCGTCTGCGTCGATTCCCTCCTCACGGGAGCGCGGGAGAACCTCAGCGACGCGGCGGCCGAGAGCCGCTTCTCGATCCAGGAGGCCGACATCACCGAGGGCCTCGACGTCGAGGGCCCGGTCGACTGGATCCTCAATCTCGCGTCCCCGGCATCGCCCGTCGATTACCTCGCGCACCCGATCGAGACGCTGGAGGTGGGGGCCCTCGGCTCGCTCGCATGCCTCCGCCTCGCGGAGCGGAAGGGCGCGGGCCTCTTCCTCGCATCCACGTCGGAGGTCTACGGTGACCCCCAGGTCCACCCACAGCCGGAGAGCTACTGGGGGAACGTGAATCCGATCGGGCCGCGGTCGGTCTACGACGAGGCGAAGCGCTTCGCCGAGGCCGTGACCATGGCCTTCCACAGGACGCGCGGTGTGCCGGTGCGGATCATCAGGATCTTCAACACCTACGGTCCGAGGATGCGACGGCACGACGGCCGAGCCGTCCCGACGTTCATCGACCAGGCGCTCCGCGCGGAACCGATCACGGTCCATGGGGACGGCTCCCAGACCCGTTCGCTCTGCTACGTCGACGATCTCATCGAAGGCATCTGGCGCGTCCTCCACTCCGACCTGACCGGTCCCGTGAATCTCGGCAGCACCGAAGAGGTGACGATGGCGGCGCTCGCGGAGCTGATCCGTTCGCTCACGGGCGCCCGGTCTCCGATCGTCTACACGGAACGTCCGGTGGACGACCCCGAGAATCGTCGCCCCGATGCATCCCTCGCGCGCGATCGCCTTGGGTGGACGCCACAGATCCCCCTCCGCGAGGGCCTTTCCAAGACGATCGGATGGATCCGCCGGGACGAGGCGCCGGAGCGGTCGGGTCGGGGGGAGACGCTCCACTCCCCAGCCTGACGTTCAGGCGTTCACACCCTCCGCTCGGACGAGGTTCTGCAGCATCCCGCTGCGCGTGACGAACGCGGCGGCTTCGAGTCTCGAGTGCACTCCCAGCTTCCCCAGGATGTTCTGGATGTGCGTCCGGGCCGTCTGCGGACTGATCACCAAGGCTCGGGCGATCGAATCGTTGTCCGATCCTTGGGCGAGGAGAGCCAGCACCTCTCGTTCTCGCACGGTCAATCGGGTGATCCGCTCGAACGCTTCGTCGTGGTCACGCTTCCGGCGGAGGAGTCCCGTGAGCAGCGGGCCGAGCATCGTCGGAGGGACGAGCGTGTCGCCACGATGGATCGCTCGGGTCGCATGGATCAGGTCCGCGAGAGGAGCTTCCCTGGTGAGATAGCCACTCGCGCCAGCATCCAGGACCTCCACGAGGCCCCGGTAGTCCTCCCGGGCGCTCAACACCAAGACGTGACAGTCCGGAGCGTTCGCCTTGATCGCGGCCGTGGTCTGGGGGCTGTTGGACATCGGGAGGTCCGCGTCGAGGATCGCGACGTGCGGGAGCGTCCGCTCCGATTCCGAGACGGCCTCAGGTCCGGTGCTGGCCTCACCGATGACATGGATCTCGTCCTCGCTTTCGAGGACCGCCCGGACGGCCTCACGGAAGAGGGCGTGCCGGTCCGCCAACAGCACGCGGATCGTCCCGGAAGGCTCGCTCAACCCACACTCTCTCTTCGGTCAGACCTGACGCGAGCACCGTACCCGCGGGATCGCTTCCCGGGCACGCACCGGACGACGTACCCGCTCTACGTCATCTGCATGAGCCGAGGAGGAAACGGCTTGCGTCACGGGTGTTTCAGACCCTGTCGAAAGGAGCCGCCACGTCCACGTCCACGTTGGACGGGACGGGGACCACGCGATGCCGCACCGCCAACGTGGCCGCCTCGAGGCGGGAATGCACCTGGAGCTTCGTCAGGATGCTCTGGACGTGCGTGCGAACCGTGTTCCTGCTGATGCCGAGCCGGCGCGCGATCATCGCTCCGTCCGCGCCCTCGACCAGGAGCTCGAGCACCTCTCGCTCTCGGGCGGTCAGCTGCGACACGAGCAGCCATACGCTGTCGTTCGTCGGGCTGTGCGTGCGTCGAGATGCCGCGCGATGCGGGAAGACCATCTGCCCGGCGGCCACGGCTTCGATCGAGGCGACGAATCGGCTGACCGGCAGGTTCTTCGACAGGTAGCCGCAGAACCCTGCGACCTGTGCTGCCTCGACCGTCTTCTGATCGTCGAGGGCGGTCAAGGCCACGAGCTTCGCCTCCGGCCAGCCCTCCAGGATCTCCCGTCCGACCGCGAGCCCGCTGCGATCGGGGAGGCCGAGGTCGAGCAAGACCACGTCGGGCCGGTCCCGCTCGAGGTACTCGAGAGCGCTCCCACCGCTCGTGGCAAGGCCCACCGGCTCCATCCCCGCCTCGAGCAGCGTGGAGCTGATCGCTTCGGCGAACAGGACGTGATCCTCGACGATCAGGATGCGGACCGTTGCAGTTCCCTCCCATCCACCGGCAGCAACACGTGGAACGTGGAGCCCTCGTCGTCGGGATCGACCCAGATCCGACCCCCGTGTGCTTCGACCACGCGACGTGTGATGAACAGTCCGAGACCGCTTCCATCCCGGACCCTCGATCCCTCCCGCCCGCGGACGAACGGATCGAAGATGGTGGCACGCTCCTCCCGCGGGATGCCGGGCCCCTGATCGCGAACGGACACCCGGACGGCCGTCCCCTCGCTCGCGACGTGCACGCGCACGACCGAGTCGCGACCCGAATAGAGGGCCGCGTTCCGGATGAGGTTCACGACGGCTGCACGCAACTGCACGGGATCGACCGAAGCCGTGACGGACGGATCTGCATCGACCTCGATGGTTGCTTCCACATCGTGCATGACCCGATAGCTGGCGACCGCGTCCTCCACCAGTCGGGAGACATCGACGACGGACGTTTCCAGCTCGCGTCGACCGGTTGCCCACCCGAGGATCCCCTCGGTGTCCAGCGCGAGCTTCTCGAGTTCGCTCACCGAGCGTCGGAGCACGGACTCATCGCCCGGACCGCTCCGCCCGACGACGCCTTCCAATGCGGCCTTGACGCCGAGGATCGGCGCCCTGAGCTCATGGGCCGTCCATGCGAGTCCGACATCGAGATGCGACGATCGCTTCGCTTCCCGAGCGGACGCCCACAACAACGGCAAGATGTCCTCCAGCAACGAGCCGATCATGTCGACCCGATGCTGCGCGAACGGGCTGCGACTCGCCACGAGCACGAGCGCACCAGCCGCGTCACGGATCGTCGCACCCCGTACGCCGAGCACACGCGCGAACCGTTGACGGAGTTCCGCGCGCTCTCGATGGGACATCTGATCCGACGACGGCACCTCGCCGAGGTCTCGCATGACGAGTTCGGTCTTGGCGGCGTTCACACCGGAAAGCGAGGCGAGCGTCCGCACACCGTCATCGGGACTCCACCAGATCGCGACCGGGGCCCGCACGTCACGGGCGAGGGCGCTCGCCGCGATCGCGAGCGCTTCCTCGGGTCCGCTGGCACGGAGGACGGTACGGGCGATGTCGGCGAGCTCCTCCAAGGTTCCTACTTGACGCGTCAAACCGTCCCGCTCATCGAGGGCGGCGACCACACCCGCGAGCTGACAGGCGATGGCGGCCAACATCCCGGAACGCTCGTCGAGGGCGGCTCGATCCGCCTGGATCTCGAGGAGCCCCAGGGACTGCTCGCGGCAGACGAGCGGGAAGAGCGCCGCTCGCCGCCCGGTCGTGATCGGCGGGAAATCGAAGTGTGAGTACGCTCGCGTCTGCAGAGCGATTCGGCGGGCGGTCGTGAGCCCACTGCCTGTGGAGGTGTTCTCTCCGTCGCGCCACACGGTGCGGAGCCGGCCTGCCGCATCGAGTCTGGCGATCTGCACGGAGACGTCTCCATGAAGGATCTCACGAACCCACGAGGTTGCGTGCGCGGCGGCTTCCTCCGGACGACTCGCCGAAGCGAGCGCGTAGGACGAGCTCTCGATCACGCTCGACATGCGTTCATCACGAGATCGATCAACTCCCCCATCAGACGTCCCCATCCCTCCTCGACGAGCCGACCGGTCGCGCAGAGCCGATCGGTCAAGGCCGCAACCTGTTCTACTTTCCCTCATCCTGACAGCTAATCGCTCCGTGTGAAGATTGTCCCCCAAAAGGGGGAGGAATGCCAGTATCTCTCATCTGTTCAGCGTAGCCCAATCGGGTTACGGAGAAAGCACCGTACAACCCGGAGCGCGTTCTCCGCAACCCATTCCGACGAGAAATTCTGTGGGTCTCGACCACCTCTGTCGTCAACTGGCGGTGGCGAGCGAGCCAGAGCGCGGAGCGGGTTCCACAGAACACGTTAGCAGCATCACCCAGGCGTCGCAGAAAATCTACGGCCCACGCGCCTACCCATCCGACCCCATTTCAGGCACGATGTTTCCCTCGAACGCCACCCCCATGGCCAGATGAGGAAGAGGAACGATGGAAAAACTGGCCCTGGAGATCGGGCGTGCGATCCGTCGCGCGCGGCTCGATCGAGGGATGACCCTCAAAGAGCTCGCTGATTCGTCTGCCGGGCGATTCCGCCCAACGTCGCTGGCCGGATACGAGCGAGGTGAGCGGACGATCTCCGTGGTTCGCTTCTGCGAGCTCTGTCGTTTGCTGGACGTGCCACCCGGACGCCTCCTCCAGGAGATCACCCGGACGGTCTACGGGCACGGACAGCCGACGATCGATCTGACGAAGCTCGAGGCGCTCCACGAACCGGAGGGCGAGCTGATCGCCGGCTTCATCAAGCAGGTCCTCGTGCAGCGAGCCGACCCGGATGTCGAAACGATCTCGCTTCGAGCCGGCGACGTCGAGGTGCTCGCCTCGGTCGCGGGGACAACACCGGACGAGCTGCATGAGATCGTGAGCTCGGCTCAGCGTTCCGTGTCCGAGTCAGACCTCGCGTCGCCCGATGGAGAGTAGGTCTCCCTGAGGTGCTCGACCGTCCGTGCCAACCCGACGGCAAGATCGGTCCGCGGATGCCATCCGAGCACGGAAGCGGCATGCGAGTTGTCGAGAGCGATCCGACGGAGCTCTCCTTCGGGCTGGGGTCCGTACCTCGGGGCCGCTGGGACGCCGACGATGTCACAGAGCATCGTGTACAAGGCATTGACCGACGTCTCGATGCCGGTGCCGATGTTGACGACCTCGCCCGATGCTCGATCCATCGCGGCGACGAATGCGGCCACGGTGTCCTCGACGAACACGTAGTCGCGCGTCTGTTCGCCGTCACCGAAGATCGTGGGCGAGCGACCCGCCAGCATGGACGAGGCGAAGATCGAGATCACGCCGGCCTCGCCGGTGGGATCCTGACGCGGCCCGTACACGTTGCCGAGGGCCAAGGCCACGAACTCCAGACCCCGATGGCGCGAGAAGAAGCGGAGATAGTCGAGCACGACCTTCTTGCTGATCCCATACGGCGATTCAGGGTGCGCACCGTCTGCGGAGCTTTCCCGTACCGGTATCGAGGTCGGTTCTCCGTAGAGCGTTCCCCCTGAAGCGGCGTACACCACCTTCCGACAACCGACCGACGTGGCGCATCGGAGGACGTTGAGGGTTCCGAGGACGTTGACGCTCGCATCGTGATCCGGGTCCTCGAGCGACGGTCGGACGCCGGCCTGCGCGGCCAGGTGCATCACGACGTCTGGGCGATGGTGCTCGAACACGTCGAGCAGGCCCGGGGTCCGGATATCGGTCTCCGAGAAGGCGAAGGCATCCCCGGAGCGGGAAGCGACGGAGATGTTCTCCGTCCGGCCCGTCACCAGATCGTCCACCGCAACGACCCGATGACCCTCGGCCAGGAGGCGGTCGCACAGATGGGATCCGACGAATCCGGCGCCGCCGGTTACGATGATCGGACGCTCCCGCATCGAGGGACCATAGCAAGCAGTGATCGTCGTCCCGGCGTCGCGGCCCGCGTTTGGAAAGCCCCCGATCGGGGAAGAGCGGCGCGGATCCCACGGCCGGATGTCATCCGAGGTGTAGCTCACGGTGGTCAGAAGTCGACGTGGCAGGCACGCGTGCCTCTCGCTGGGCCTCGTGGTCGCGACCGCCTTGGCGTACGAGATCGTCACATCCGGTGCCGTCATCGCCGCTCCGCAGGGGCATCTGGTCAGACTGATCCGAACGACGCCGTTCGCGAACAGACCCGTTTCCATGAAGGACGCGGAGGGCAGTGCCTATGTACCGCGCGATCACTCCCTCTGGCTGGCGGATGACTTCGGACGGCGCATCTACGAGGTGAACCCCTCCACGGGCGCCCTGAAACGTGTGATCGGCCAGCGGAAGCTCGCGAAGGCACGGCGGCTCGGCGGCGGCGCAAAGGCAGGGATCGACAGCACGCGGGATCTGGAGAGCATCGCCTACGACCGCGACCGTGACGCTCTGTACGTCTTCTCCGGGCCGTGCTGCTCCTCGTCGGTGAAACCCGCCGCGTTCCGGCTCACGCGCACCCGAGCCGGGCGTCTCCACATCGAGTCCTTCCAGCCCCTGCCGAGATCCGCGAACTACACGGCAGCCGCGTGGAACGCCGCCAACCACATGATCTATGTGGGGCAAGGCAGGGACCTTCGCTCCTACCGGTACCCCGCGAACGACGCGGGTCCTGTCTTCCACGTCGCCAACCTGTCGGGGATCACCGGCATGAGCTTCAGCCCGAACGGCGCAAGTCTCTTCGTCACGACGACCGCGGAGGAGCTCCGCCGGGTGAACTGGCCGAAGAAGAGGGTCGTCGCCGGATGGGTACTCGAACTCGGTCCCTTCGGGGTCGGTGACGCTCGTGCCGTCGAGCTGATCGATTGGCGGTACTTCGTCCTCGATGGCAACCCCGCTCGCCCGGACTCTGATCCACGCAAGTACGCGGTCTACGTGTTCAGGATGAGCTAGCGAACCACGCGGATCACCGCAACCCACAGCGGGGCGCTGGCGACGACCGCCACCGCGAGACCGCGGAAGAAGGAGTACGGGTAGTCTCCAGCGTCAGCGTTCGTGCCACGAGCATCGTCGATCCCCCCAGGCATCGATCCCATCCTTTCGCGCACTCGGCTCGCCATCGAGTAGAGGATTACCGCACCAGGAGGGACGACCGAGGTCGAGGAGGTGAACGGACAGAGAACTCGAGGCGATGGGTGGGCATCAGCGCTTGAGGGTGCAGGCGCCCTCGCCTCGAGGGTCGCGTCGGCATGGCTGAGGGCGACACGGTGTTCGCGACGGCGGCGCGGATGCATCACGCGCTCGCGGGGCACGTGCTCACCTCGACCGACCTCCGCGTGCCGCGGTACGCGACCGCCGACCTGTCGGGGCAGATCGTCCGAGAGGTGGGCGCGCGAGGCAAGCACCTCCTCGTCCGAACGGACGGCGGCGTCTCCGTGCACTCGCACCTCGGGATGGACGGCTCGTGGCGGCTGTACGAGCCGGGCGAGCGGTGGAGAGGCCGGGCGTTCGAGGTGCGTGCCGTGCTCACGACCGAGGCATGGATCGCGGTCGGCCACCGGCTGCGACGGCTCGAAGTGATCCGGACCACGGCCGAGTCAGAGCTCCTGGCCCATCTCGGCCCGGACGTGCTCGGACCAGCCTGGGATGCCGTCGAGGCGACCCGCCGGCTCGTCGCGTCCCCGGACCGGGAGGTGGGCGACGCGCTCGTCGATCAGTCGGTGATGGCCGGGCCGGGGAACGTCTACCGCTCGGAGGTGTGTTTCCTGGCCGGGGTGGACCCGCGGACCGCCGTCGGCTCGATCGCGGACCCGAGCCGGATCGTCGGGCTGATGCGCTCCCTGATGGATCGGAACCGCGCCGGCGGCCGGCGCGTTACCACGGACGACCCGCGGCCCGGCCACGATCTCTGGGTCTACGGCCGGGGCGGGAGACCCTGTCGTCGCTGCGGCACCCCGATCCGCTCCTTCGCCCAAGGACCTCGGTCGCGGGAGCGGATCACCTTCGCCTGCCCGCGGTGCCAACCTGTGGTCGGCCCCTCCACCATCGACGAGTCCTAGCGTTCGTCGTCGCGTTCCTGCATCCTTGCCGGGGACCATCGGCGGGTCGCGGCCCGCGACGCCAGCGCCCCGGAGGCAGGAATTTGGTCGAGAAGGAACAACCCCGGCCGTCGGTGACCGACATCGACGGGGAGCGCCTGTTCGCGGCCGCCCCCGAGGCCTTGTTCGTCGTTCGCGGCGACCGGATCGAGCTCGCGAACGACCAGACCGCGGCGTTCCTCGGCTGCGACCCCGTGGGACTCGACGTCCACGAGGTGATCCCTGGATGGGTCGAGGGCGCCGACGCCGGCATCCCGTTCGAGGCATCGCTCCGGAGCCCCGCAGGCGGCGAGCTGCCCGGCGAGGTACGCGTCCGCCGACTGGATCCCACCACCGCGATCGTCGCGATCCGCGACGCCCGGGCGTTGGTCGCCGGGCGCGACGCCGAGGCCGCCCTGACGGAGGCGGAGGCCCGGTACCGCAGCCTGGTCGAGCAGATCCCCGCGGTGGTCTACGCCGACGACGGAGACGTCACGACGTACGTGAGTCCACAGATCCAGCAGATCCTGGGGGTCTCCCCGGAGGCCTACCGGGAGGATCCAGGCATGTGGCTCCGGATGGTCCACCCCGACGACCGGGTCCAGGTGGAGGCCGAGAGCGCCGCGTTCCTCGCCGGCGAGGGCGGCGACCTCGCCGACTACCGGATGATCCGCCCCGACGGCAGGATCGTGTGGGTGCGCGACCGGGCGTTCGCGTTCAGGGACTCCGACGGGCAGGTCATCTGGGAGCACGGGCTCCTGTTCGACGTCACCGAGCTGAAGGAAGCCGAAGCCCGCGTGACAGAGATGGCGTTCCACGACGGACTCACGGGCCTCGCGAACCGCGAGCTCTTCGAGGAGACCCTCATCCTGGCGGTGGAGCGAGCCAGACGCACCGAGGCGCTGGTCGCCGTCCTGTACTTCGACCTCGACAACTTCAAGCTGGTGAACGACTCGCTCGGGCACCACGCCGGGGACACCCTGCTCACCGACATCGCGGAGCGGCTCCGCGGCTGCACCCGCGGCATGGATCTCGTCGCACGCCAGGGCGGTGACGAGTTCCTGATCCTCCTCGCCGATCTCACCGAGGATCGCGCGGACGCCACGATCCGCGCGGTTGCCGCTCGCGTGAACGAGGCGATGCGCGCGCCGTTCGATCTCCAGAACGTCGAGTTCCATGCCCGAGGCTCGATGGGGATCAGCGTCTACCCGAGGGATGCGCTCGATCCTGAGGAGCTCCTGAAGAACGCCGACATCGCGATGTACCGAGCCAAGCGGCTCGAGCCGGGCGGGTACGTGTTCTTCGCGGCCGACGCGGACGACGCGATGGAGCGCCTCTCGTTCGCGTCGAGGCTCCGCGAGGCGGTCGAGGCCGAGCACTGGGTGCTCCACTACCAGCCCGTGGTGGACCTGGCGGACCGGCGGATCGTCGGCGCCGAGGCGCTGATCCGGTGGCAGGACGCGAGCGGAGGCATCGTGGCCCCCGGCGAGTTCATCCCGGTGGCCGAGGAGCTCGGGCTGATCGAGGCGATCGGCGAGTGGGTGGTGGACGAGGTCGCCAGGCAGCAACGAGCGTGGCGCGAGGCCGGTGTCCAGCTCGAGCTCTCCTTCAACCTGTCCCCACGGCAGCTCTGGACACCGCGCCTGGCCGAGCGGCTGCTCGAACGCCTCCGCAGCGTCGGCGTCGAGCCCTCGACGCTGATGGCCGAGATCACTGAATCGAGTGCGATGGCCGACCCGGATCGCACCCAACGGGTCCTGCGGGAGCTCCACTCGTGGGGGCTACGACTCGCGATCGACGACTTCGGGACCGGCTACTCGTCGCTGGCCAGGTTGAAGCACATGCCGGTCGACGTGCTCAAGATCGACCAGGAGTTCATCCGGGACGTGGATCGCGACGTGCGGTTGGCGGGGATGGTCCGGGCGATGATCCAGGTGGCGCAGAGCCTAGACATGATCCCGCTGGCCGAGGGCATCGAGACCGAAGCGGAGTACATCTTCCTGCGGGCCAACGGATGCCGCCTCGCCCAGGGCTTCTGGTTCGCGCACCCGATGCCGCCCGATGCGCTCCGCGAGCTCGTGACCCGGGACGAGCCGCTGGGGACTCCGAAACTCTGAACGCCGCTCCTCCCAGTTTGCTCAGCGCCGTACGGGGGCAAGGTCTCAGCATCGATCGACCGGAAGGACCTCGATCATGGCGGAGGAACTGATGACGGAGGGCGCCGACGCGATCATCGCAGAGGCGCGGAAGACGAAGGAGACGGCCGAGCGGATGGCGAACGGCGAAGGCCCGCCCAGCGAGGCCGACGACATCCGCGTCCTCGCCGGGATGGTGCACCAGGTCGCCGAGCAGGTCGAGCGGCTGGCCGGCGTCGTGAGCGGCGGTGAAGCTCCCCTCGCCCATTCGGACGAGGGCGACACCGACTCCTAAGGACAGCCGAGGAGCGCATCCGTCGGAACTCGTTGGCGCACACGAACCTGGCCTCACCCCAGAGGTCGCTCCGATGGCGGGAAACGGGTGACCTACCGTCTTCACACTCGGAGCTTCAGGACCTCTCCGCCCCCTGGGCAGACCCCGCAGTTCGTCACGAGGACCGTGTCCCTCCCGGCGAACGCGAACCCACCCGGGAAGAACAGATCCTCGAACAGGACCGTCTTGGAGCCGTCTGCGTTCACCCGGACGAGCGCCCCGAAGGGCTCTGGGGAGAGCAGCCCGTTGTGCGCGATCTCGAGGACGTACAGCTGCCCGCGGTGGAACGCGATGTCGATGATGTTCGTGAATCCACGCGCGAAGACCTCCGGCTCCTCTCCCCGTTCCACCCGATAGACACGTGCACCCCCGACCGGGAATGGGAACCCCGTCAGTTGGCCAACGTAGAACGCACCGTCGGGACCCCGGACGACGGATGTCGGTACCGCGTGCATCGGGATCACGTCTCCGCCGAATGGGACGAGCCGAGAGGGGAACACTGCGATCGTGCGGACGCGCCCGCCGTCGGTGACTCCCAGCAGTGAGTTGCCCCCCGCATCAGTCACGATGGTTCGCTCTTCTCGACGCAGCAGACCGAAGGGATTGCTGTCCACGATGTCGCCGGCGGGGTTCACCGCCGCCTCGTAGGCTGCGAGATCGGCGATCACCCGCACGTCGCCGGAGCGGCTCACGCGAACGAGGGTGCCGAAGAGCCTCCCTTTCGGCCCGAAGCCCTCCCGGAATGCGGGATCGCCGCCCAAGCCAACGGTGGCGATGATCCCTCCGCCGTTCTCCCCCGCGAGGGCAACGTCGTGAGGACCCAGCGCCGCGGATCCATCCTCCCCGGCATGTGAGGGCAGCCGCACGAGCCTGTCGAGATCTTCGCGTGCGATCCTCGTCAACCAGCCTGTCAGACCAACGCAGACCGGTCCGCCTTCGGGACCGGGCTGACACGGGCCGTCTCCCCCCTTGCCCGCCTCCGCTACGAGGATCTTCCCGTCCTCGCCGAGGTCGATGCCCCGAGGGTTCAGCAGTCCGGAGGCCACCACATCGGGTGCCGGATCACGGGTAGCTGCAGCCGGGAACGCCAGCATCAAAGAGATGGCGATCACCCCTGCGGCGGTGGCGATCGACGATCCACGCGAGCGGGAAGCTGTCACGAGCGTCTCCTCTGATCCGTAGGGGTCCATACCAAGGACCACTAGTACCTCCCTAACCGCTGTAGGTCAAATCGGCTACGACCGGGCGTGCCGCCAGTGTTTGTGACCCTGGGGTGGGCCAAGCGGATGAGATGAAGGCGGAGCGCCGTATCGATATCGTTGTGCCGTGCGGAGGGGCTCCATGTGATCGCGGCAGCCGCAGAAGAGCTCGTTCTTGCCTCGGCGATCATCATCGCCATCGGTCTGATCGCATTCGGGATGATCATCAGCTACCGCCGGGAGAGCCGTGACGAACCTGAGATCCGTGTCGACGGTGTTCAGAAGCTTCCAACCGATGCAAGAACCTCGAAGAAGGAGGCTCGTCGGCGGACGGCGCGGATCTTATGGAAGCAGGTGGCCGCCGAGCGGAGGAGGAACGCGGATCTCGCGGCCGCGCTCGCGTCCTTCCACGACCAGCTCCACGCGTCAAGTCCGATGACGCCGTATCGCTGGGCCGAGCTCCACCGCCAGACTCATCGGGATCTCGACAGGTTCGGGATCCCCGTCGGGGTCTCCATCGAAGAGGAAGACGCTGATCGCGATCGCCGGGACTGGTGATCGGGGGAAGGCGGATGCGCGGCCCTCGGTTCTCTCCCGTCATACCGTGACCTGTGGTTTCGACTGCCGCGAGCGATCCGGCCCAGATCCGTCCCACCAGGCCCGGTCTGTTTGGAGCAGTGACCTCATCCGCGCAGGTCGAGGGTAGCTCCGGGGGTGGGACTCGAACCCACAACCTACGGATTAACAGTCCGCCGCTCTGCCAATTGAGCTACCCCGGAAGGGTGGCCACCGATGCTACCCGACCCACACCCGCGTTCGCGTCTACGATGCGCCCCGATGGGTCCCGACCCCGTTCGCGCTCGCTGGGCAGCCGGCGAGACCGCCTTCGCCGCGTGGCTCACGCTCGAGAGCCCGGCCGCCGCAGCCGCCGTCGCCTCAGCCGGCTTCGACGCCGTCGTGGTCGACCTCCAGCACGGTCACGCGACGCTCGCAGACCTCCCCGGACTCTCGGCGACGCTCGAGAGCTTCCCCGCTGTCCCCTTCGTCCGCGCCGCGTGGAACCACCCGGCCGACCTGATGCGCTCCCTCGACCTCGGGTCCCGCGGCGTGATCTGCCCGATGGTCGGGTCGCGGGCCGAAGCCGAGGCGTTCGTGGCCGCGTGCCGCTACCCGCCGGTCGGGACCCGCAGCTACGGGCCGATCCATGGCGCGTTCGGCCGAGGCCGCGACCACACGAGAGCCACCGAGGAGGCGATCCTCCTCTTCGCGATGATCGAGACGGCCGAGGGCCTCGCGAACCTCGACGAGATCGCGTCGACGCCCGGCCTCGACGGCCTCTTCGTCGGGCCGGCCGACCTCAGTCTCGGGATGGGTCTCGACACCTTCGCCGACCTGACCGACCCCGCGCTGCTCGCCGCGCTGGACTCCGTCGATCGCCGCAGCGCTCGACCACGACCTCGCCCCCGGGATCCATGCGCCGTCGCCATCCGACGCCGCCGCGATGGCGCGCCGCGGCTTCCGGTTCGTGTCCTGCGCGGTCGACGAGGATCTCCTCCGTGAGGCGGCAGACGTGGCTCTCCGAGAGACGCGCGGCCCGGGCGACACCGGGTAGGGTGTCGCCCATGAAGATCAGATCCTTGTTCCTGCTCCTCGCCGGCGTGATGATCGGCCTCAAGGTTGCCGCCAAGCTCCGTGAGGACGACCCCGAGGTCCTCCATGGTCCACAGCGTGGGAGGAGCGAGCAGCGTCCGGCCCTGCGGCTCGTCTCGACCCAGGTCCAGCGGCTCACCGACGCGGCGTCGGGCAAGAGCCTCGATGCGATCCGGCGGCTGCGCGGCGAGATCCGCGAGCGCCTCGGCGAGGACGACGCCGCCGCCTGGAACTGACCCACGGCATCCGGCGGCGCCCTGTAGGTCGCATCAACCCCCCAGTGGGCTGACTCCAGCGAGAGAAACCTCGCAGCCGATGCTGTCATGGAGCGACGAGGATCTTCCCCAGGGGATGGGTGGCCCGGCGCTCGGGCCCAACGGGCTCTGAGGACGGGAAGGTGCATGAGGTGATGAAGCTCATCGCACGGGTGATGCAGCGGCTGAGCTCCGAGGACGGCGCGACCGCGATCGAGTACGCGTTGATGGTGGCCCTGATCGCGATGGTGATCATCGTGTCGGTCATGTTCCTCGGACAGACGACGGACCAGACGTTCCTGAACGTCGGTTCGGCCGTTTCAGCGAGCTGAGTCAGGATATCGAGGACGCCGAGGGATCCCGACCTCGTCGGGGTCAGCCTCGTGCCAACAGGCGTCGGCCGAGCGCGTCGTTGAACGCCCTCGCGTCCTTCCGGTTCTCCAGCTCGAATGCCATGCCCGAACCGTCGATACCGATGATCTCGAACTGGTGCGCGGCCGCGAGTCCCAGGGACCTCCGAGTTCTCGACTCGACGCGGATCTCGTCCAGGCGCTTCGCGCGCCACGCTCCGCGTGAGTGGAAGGCGGACCGCGGTGCGTGGAGGAGCCGGCGATCCGACACGGCGATCAGTGCCGCCCCGATCGACGACCTCGTGCCCGAGACATAGGCGGCGCAGAGGACCCGCTCCCCCGGTTCGAGCGGTGCGATCGCTCCGACCTTGGCGATGAGAGAAGCCATCCCTTCGAGCGCGCGCGTGCGCTCCTCCTCACCCGGACAATCGGCCTCGGGATGGGCCGCCTTGATGCGTGCAGACTACGGAGCCCACCCGCTCAAGCTCTCCGATACACATGCCGATGTCGTTGTGGTACAAGTGCGTTGCTCGACCGGCCGGCGGAGGGGCTGCCGGGATCGTTGGGCAACATGGTGTTCGGCTCCACGAGTACACCAGGGCGTCTCGGCGCTCGGTTGAGAAAGGCAGGCGTTGGGAGGATGGGACTCTACGCTGCAGCGAAGGAGCGGATGGCTTCGGAGGAGGGAGCCACCGCGGTCGAGTACGCCCTCATGATCGCATTGATCGCTCTTGTGATCGTGGTGGCCGTGATGTTCCTCGGCCAGGAAACCAACTCCGTGTACGAGAACGGTGAGCTGATCACTGCTCTCACCTGATCACGGACGCGATGCGGGCTACTCGAGGTAGTCGCGCAGGCGCTGCGACCGTGAGGGGTGCCGCAGCTTCGAGAGCGTCTTCGATTCGATCTGGCGGATCCGCTCCCGCGTGACGCCGAACTCCCGGCCGACCTCTTCGAGGGTCCGGGGATGGCCGTCGGCCAGACCGAACCGGAGCTCGATCACCTTCTTCTCGCGCTCCGACAGCGTGTGGAGGACCGAGCCGAGCTGCTCCTGCAGCAGGATGAACGACGCCGCGTCCACGGGGACCACGGCGTCGGAGTCCTCGATGAAGTCGCCGAGGTGGGAGTCCTCTTCCTCGCCGATCGGCGTCTCCAAGCGACACCGGCTCCTGGGACACCTTCTGGATCTCGCGGACCTTCTCCGCGCCGATCCCCATGACCTTGCCGATCTCCTCGGGCGTCGGTTCGCGACCGAGGTCCTGCAGCAGCTGCCGCTGCACCCGGACGAGCTTGTTGATCGTCTCGACCATGTGCACGGGGATCCGGATCGTCCGCGCCTGGTCGGCGATCGCGCGCGTGATCGCCTGGCGGATCCACCACGTCGCATACGTCGAGAACTTGAAGCCCTTCGAGTGGTCGAACTTCTCCACCGCCCGGATCAGGCCGAGGTTCCCCTCCTGGATCAGGTCGAGGAAGAGCATCCCCCGGCCCACGTAGCGCTTCGCGATCGAGACCACGAGCCGGAGGTTCGCCTCGATCAGCTTCCTCTTGGCGAGCTGGCCGTCCCGCTCCACCCGGTGGAGGTAGGAGACGAGCTCGTGGTCCGTCTTGGGCCGATAGGACTTCTTCTGGGCGAGCGGGTCCCGGCCGATGCCCTCCACCTTGCCGAACGCCCGGACCTGGTGGTCCCAGATCTCCCAGACCCGCGTCGTGGCGAGCCGGAAGCGCTTGGGGTCGGGCTTGCCCTCCATCGAGATCTGGGCCTGGAGCTCCGTGCAGAGCTCCCCGGCCTCGATCCGGCGGGCCAGGTCGACCTCCTGCGGCGCGTTCAGCAGGGGGACCTTCCCGATCTCCTTCAGGTACATCCGGACCGGATCGTTCGTCGGCGCCTTGAGCGCGTCCACCTCGATCCGGATCTGCGTCACCGCGTCCGTGTCGTCACCGGGGAGCT
Organism: uncultured Actinomycetota bacterium; assembly: GCA_963702405.1. Classification (GTDB taxonomy): domain Bacteria; phylum Actinomycetota; class UBA4738; order UBA4738; family HRBIN12; genus JAJNBA01. The sequence goes on along the minus strand of CAVPCM010000008.1, from coordinate 435,564 downwards.
CGATGATCTCGATGCCCTCGGTGTTGAGGTGATCGGTGAGCTGCGCGAGGACGTCCTCGACCTGATCCGGCGTGATCTCGGGAAGCGCCTCGAAGACGTCGCCGGAAGTGACGAAGCCGCGTTCGCGGCCGAGCACGACGAGCTGTTCCTTGACCTCGTCGAGGCTCTGCGTGTCAGTCGTTGGCTCGCGGGCCGCGCTCAACGGGGGTCTTCCAGCTGCGTCGGGAGCACGGAGGAGAGTGTACGGAACCCGCGGCGGCGCCGACCCTGGACCGAGCGGCGCGCTATCCGGCGTCCAGGAGTCCCTGTCGGATCCTGCGGAGATCACCGTCGACCGCCACCAGCTCGTGGAAGAGCTCGTCGTAGCCAGCTTCCGTCTGCGGATTCAGCTTCTGCAACCGGATGCGCAACTCGTCGCTCTTCGCCTTCAACACGAACTCCTGCAGTCGCGCGAGCACGTGCGACGCGTACTCGGGCGTCGGCTCGCCCTCGATCGGCTCCACCGCGAGCGCGCTCACCGCCGATGCGATCTTCGGGTCCTCGGAACCGGCCAGCGCGCTCACGTCGCCGGCGTGCTCGCGGAGACCCGTGAGCACCGCCCGCCCGCCCGGTGTCCGCACGTGTTCGTCGGTGAGCTTCGGCGCGAACTCCTCGAAGATCGCCCGATCGCGGACCAAGCAGGCGCAGCATCTCCCGCTCCACGCGGTCCCGCGCGGACAGCCGCTTCAGCGTCTTCGCGACCTGCTCGGGGTGACCGCCCGAGCCGCCGATCCAGCGCCGTCCGCACGGAGTCCTCCGAGACCCCCGTCAGGTCCGCCAGCAGATGCCCGTACTCGCTCCGACGGACCGGATCCGTCAGCTCCTGGAGGATCGGCAGGGCGCTCGCGACCGCCGCCGACTGTCCCTCGACGTTCGAGCAGGTCGTGGCGCTCCACGGTCCGCCTGACCATGTACTCCACCAGCGGGCGAGCGCTCTTGGCCGCCTCCCGGACCTCGTCCGGCCCGTGCTTCGCGACGAACTCGGCCGGGTCCAGGCCCTCCGGCATGATCATCACGACGGCCTGGACGGGGTACTGCTCCTGGAACCCGAACGCTCGCTCCGCGGCGCGCGCCCCCGCCTCGTCGGAGTCGAACGCCAGGACCGCCTGCTGCGCGAACCGTGAGAGCAGCCGGAAGTGCCCTTCCCCCAGCGCCGTGCCGCACGTGGCGACCGCGTTGTCGATGCCCGCCTGCGCGAGCCCGATCACGTCCGTGTAGCCCTCGACCACGAACACCTGCCCGGACCTCGCCACCGCCTGCCGGGCCTTCTGGAGGTTGTAGAGGATCTCGCCCTTCTTGTAGATCGGCGTCTCCGCGGTGTTCAGGTACTTGGCCTGCTCGGCCGCGCGCGCGTCGCTCGGCAGGACGCGCGCCCCGAACCCCAGGTAGCGGCCCTGGAGGTCCTGCACCGGGAACGTCAGCCGCGCCCGGAACCGGTCGCGGACCACGCCGTCCTCTCCCTTCGTGGCGAGCCCGGCCTCGACCAGCGTGTCGGGACCGAGGTCCTGCGCGAGGCGCCGGAGCAGGAAGTCCGGGTAGCCCGGCGCGTAGCCGATCCCGAACGACCTCCATGCGACTCCGCCGACAGGCCACGCTCCTTGACGTACGCGCGCGCGTCCTCCGCCTCCCGTCCGTCGAGCAGCATCCGCTGGTAGAGCTTCGCGGCCTCCTCGTTCGCGTGGAACAGCGCGTTCCGCCGCGCGGCCGCACGCCGCTCGGCGGCCGAGTCGCCCTCGTACCGCAACGTGACGCCGGCTTGCTGTGCCAGCCGCTCGATCGCCTCCACGTAGGACAGGCTCTCGAGCTGGCGCAGGAACTTGATCGCGTCGCCGCCCTCACCGCAACCGAAGCAGTAGAAGACGCCCTTCGGCGGGCGAGACGCTGAACGATGCGGTCTTCTCCTGATGGAAAGGACACAGACCCGAGAGCGAGTCGTGCCCGGTCTTCTTCAGCGTGAGGTACTGCGAGACGAGCGCGACGATGTCCGTGCGCTCCTTGACGGCGTCGATGTCCTCCTGCCTGATCCTGCTCATGTGCTCTTGGCCATGCCCTACCCCTGGTCGTGCAGCCACCCGTGGGGAAGGAACAGTTGCTCGTACGTCCGGATCGCGTACCGGTCCGTCATGCCGGAGATGTAGTCGGCCACGCGGACCGGCAGGTCGCCCGGCGCCCGATGGTACTCCTCGGGAAGGTCATCGGGGTGATCGAGGAAATGCTGGAACAGCTCCCGGATGAGCCGGGTGGCCCGCGCGTGCTCCCCCTCCGTGTCCTCGCGGAGGTAGACCTGCTCGAACATGAAGTCGCGGAGCCCGTCCAGCGCGGCGAAGACCGGCTTCGTGAGCTGCACCTCCGGCTGGTCCTCGCTCGCAGAGACGAGATCCGTAACCAGCGTGTTGATCCGGGCGGAGTGCGTCCCGCCCAGCACCTTCATCGGCCCGCCCGGGAGCTCGGCCTCGGTCAGGACGCCGGCCCGGAGCGCGTCGTCCACGTCGTGATTCAGGTACGCGATCCGGTCGGCGAACCGCACGATCTGCGCCTCGAGCGTGGAGGGCGGCGGCATCGACCAGGGGTGGTTCACGATCCCGTCACGCACTTCCCACGTGAGGTTCAGGCCCTCGCCGTCGTTCTCGAGGTGATCGACGACCCGCAGCGACTGCTCCGAATGCCGGAACGGCCGGCCGAGGAACGGCGTCAGCGCCTGCTCCCCCAGGTGTCCGAACGGCGTGTGCCCGAGGTCGTGGCCCAGGGCGATCGCCTCCGCGAGGTCCTCGTTCAGCCGGAGCGCGCGGGCAGCCGTCCGAGCGATCTGCGAGACGTCGAGCGTGTGCGTGAGCCGCACCCGGTAGTGGTCACCTTGCGGCGAGAGGAACACCTGCGTCTTGTGCTTCAGGCGCCGGAACGCCTTGGCGTGCACGATCCGGTCGCGGTCGCGCTGATAGACGGTGCGGAGGTCGATCGTGCGGCTCGTCGCGCTCGCGTCCCTTCGTTGCCGACGCGAGCTGGGCGCGCTCGGAGAGCACCTGTCGTTCGATCTCTTCGGTTCGCTCACGGGGGGTCGTCACGGGCCCCATGGTAGCCGTGTCGAACGACAGGTCATCCGCGGAGCGGCATCTGCGATGTTTGCTATGAGTGGCTCGGGGTAGACGGTCCGGGAGTGAAACTGAGAAGGAGCGGAAGATGGCAGTGGTGAAGAAGGCGATGGCGGCAGGCGCGAAGGCCGGGAAGAAGGTCCTCGCGACAGACGCTGGGCAGAGCGTTGTCGGGACCGTCGTCGACAAGGTCGAGGAGATCGTCGTCGACAAGGCGGACGACGTCGCCGGTACGGTCAAGGCTCGCGCGGCCAAGGCAGGCGGCCGCTCACCGAGGAAGCCGACCGGCCGGAAGAAGACGACGGCGCGGAAGAAGACCACAGCTCGGAGATCCCCGGCGCGGAAGAAGACGACGGCGCGGAAGCCATCGGGCCGGAAGACCGCCGCTCGGAAGTCGCCGGCGCGGAAGAAGACGACGGCGCGCAAGACCACGGGCCGGAAGAAGACGGGCGCCCGGAAGTCGCCGGCGCGGAAGAAGACGACGGCGCGGAAGCCATCGGGCCGGAAGACCGCCGCTCGGAAGTCGCCGGCGCGGAAGAAGACGACGGCGCGCAAGACCACGGGCCGGAGGAAAACGTCGGCGAAGAAGCGCTAGCCGTCGAGGGTCATCGGGGAACCTCGTCTCAAAGACCGGCTGCGGTCATCCGGGCAGGCCATCCATGCCTTCCCCGAAGATCCCCTGGTCGCGTGGCGGCCGGATGCCTGTGTGAACCTCGTGCGCTAGCGTGGGGCAAGACCCTCACGAGCGGAGAGGTGGACAGATGAAGACGAAGAAGGGGAAGCGGACGGCGCATTTCGGCGTGCAGATCGTCGAGAACCCCAACGACATCACGCTCTTCTTCGACGGGCATGATCTCCCGCCGATCCTCTTCAGCGCGAAGACGGGACAGAGCGGCAAGAAGGCTCACCGGAAGTTGAAGGGATCCTCGACTCGGTCGAGGCAAAGGGCGAGATCAAGACCGCGACGAAGACGGCAGCGAAGGCCGTGACCGAAGCAGTGAAGACGGTCTCCAAAGAGGCGGTGAAGGCCGTCTCCGACAGGACCGGCAACGGGAGCGACAAGTAGGAAGCTACCCGCCGAACACCCGGTAATAGAGGTACGCGAACGTCTCGCGCATGTACCCCTCGAATCGCGTCTCCTGCGACGTCGCCGCGGACTGCCACGTCGCCGAGGCGTGCCCATCGATCCCCAGGTCCCCCGCCATCCGCTCCACGCGGGCGTTGTGCCACGGATCCGACACGAGGAACGCCGAGCGCATCCCGCCATCGCGGAGCACGGGCACCGCGGCCTCGAGCGACTCGAACGTCGTGTGCCCCCGGGGCACCGGGATGATGGCTTCCGTCGGCACGCCGTGGTCCATCAGGTAGACCCTGCCCGCCTCGGCCTCGGTGGACCGGTCGCCCGGCTGCCCCGCTCCGAGGACGAGCACCCGCTCTGCCCTTCCCTGCTCGTAGAGGAGCGCAGCGTGGTCCAAGCGGCCCGCGAACACCGGCGAGGGTTCCCCGTCGTACTGCGCCGCGCCGAGCACCACGATCGCATCCGCTCGGTCGATCTCCGACGCGTCGTCATGGTGGGCGGCACGCCACACCACGATCGCGCATCCGGCGACGAAACCCAGCGCCAGCAGGGCGACGAACGCGACGGTGGCCAGGACCGGGTGCCGACGGAGACCCCTCACCGACCAAGGCTAGCAACGCATCCTCGAAGGCTAGTCCGTACAGAGGATCGTCACGTTGGCGGTGAAGGCCGCTGTCTCCCCCGCGTCGAGGACGGCACGTTCCACCTCCGATCGGGCATCGCCCACGGCGCCGATGACATACCCGTCGTTCGCTGTTTCCGGCAGGCCCTCGAAGCAGTCGGCCGGAGCGACCACCAGGGCCGTCCCCAGTGGCTCCAGAAGCTGTTGGGTCAGGGCATCGAGGTCGTTGGGGTCGGCCACCACGTCGATGACCGCGATCCACCTCTCCCCTTCCGCGGAGGGGGAGGCGGAGGGCGGGGAGACGGACGTCGTGGGGGCAGACGTCGTCGAGCTCCGCCCTCCTTCCCGATCGTCGGCGCAACCTACCGGAGCCACCATCAGCGCGAATCCCACCGCGATCAGCGTCGCCCGCATCATCGTGCCCCTCACGGCGTCACGATCCAGCTGTTCGACGTGTAGGCGGGAAGCGTGGCGCGGAACTCGGCGATCGCGGCGCTCGCATCGACGTCGTCGCGAAGATGCAGCAACGCCCCGAAGACGCCGGGACGGATCGCGAGAGGAGCGTCTCTGCTGTCCACCACATCCACGATGGACCCCGGGTAGGCCCGCCCGATCACTCTCGCCACGGCCTCGGCTTCGGCCGCGGTCGGGAAGTCGCCGACGATCACCGCGACCTCGTCATCGCTGGCCCCCGTGGCTTCATCGGGCGCGGGGTGGTCCCCGCGGAGCGGCACGTACGAACCCCCGGCCCGCCGGTCGGGGTCGGCCACATCGATCGGATCGACCATCACGGCGCCGCACCCGATCGTCCGCAAGGCTCCCGCTTCGTCGACCTGGAGCAGGTGTCGACCGTGGACCGGATCGGGGCGGTTCCAGACGAGCTCTCCGTCGAGCCGGCCCGCGAGATACCGCTCGCCGTCGAGCCGTCGCACGCGTGAGGCCGCGCCGTCCTCGTAGCGCCAGAGCTCGAACGTGGGCGCCTCGGTCGACGACGCTCGCGCACTGACTCGCACGAAATCGACGACGCCCGCGTGGGCGATCGGGGTGCGGATCGTGACCCATCGGTCCGCTCCGGCTTCGAAGTGGGTGAGCCGATGCCATCTCCTTCCGGAGACGTTCGTCGCCCAGAGATCGCCCAGCCGCTCTCCCTCGGGCACGCGATCGTCGGGCGGCGCCGACACCACCGCCGCGATCCGGCGATCCGAGAGGAACACGGGTGAGAACACCGTCGCCCCCCGGACCGGCGCCGAGAGCTCACCCATCTCACCTGTCACCAGGTCGCGGACCACGACGGCCGAGCCCGTCGACCACGCGAGCCGGCCGCCGGCCGACCACGTGGGATGCGATACCTCCGCATCCTGAGGCACGACCTCCACGCCCTCGCTCGTCACCGCGACGAGGGCGTCGTCGCCCGCCCGGTCGATGACGAAGGCGGTACCGATGCCCTTCCGGATGGCGACGTGTTTGATCGCGCTTCGCTCGAGCGACCCCGCGAGCGCCTGCGGCGCCCCCTCCGAGGCGAACACGTCGCCGGATACGGCGCGCCCGACACCGACGGATACGAGCTGCCCACCGGCCACCGCCCAGAGCCCTCGCCCCGAAACGAGCCCCGGCGCTCGCCGAGGGAATGCCAACAGGCCGGGGCATCCTCTCGGATCGGTCACCCGGGAAGTGCTCACCGGCGCACGACCGGCCCCCGCCGTGAGCAGACCAGCCGTCGTTGACGCCATCACGACCGCCGCGATCACGAGTCTCCGCATCATGTCGACCTCCCTCAGTAGTCCGTGACGTATTGGAAGTGCATGGGATCCGGCGCCGAGTCCCAATTGAGACCCCAGAAGAAGCGATGGCCGGGGAAACCTCCACGCCAGACGTCGGGGATGTACGTGCCGTAGTTGGTGCCGTCGATGCCCTTCCCGTTCCAATGCGTCTGGAACCGCGGGTTCCGCTGCCAGTTCGTGTCGATCGCGGCTCCCCACGAGTGCACCGACCAGGACGTCGACCCCGCGATCAGCCGGCAGTTGTAGCCGCCGATCCCCGGGTACAGCGCCCCGTCGCGATGCGCGGCGTTGATGTGGTTCCGGACGTTGAAGCCGATGTTCCGCGCCAGATACGTGTGGTAGAAGACGTACTTCCCGGCCCCGAACGGATCCGTGTCCGCGTGCGGCCACCATGACCGGGCATTGTTGGCCTTGTCGCTACATCGCGGACCGAACACGTTGTTGAGGCCGGCGAGACCGCTCGGGCGCGGCGGGACTCCCGCATCCGAGTGGTCATGCGTCCAATCGGAGAGATGGCCCGCGAGCGCAGACGACGCAGCGAACAACGTGATCGAGAGGACCACGGTCAGCGTGACCGATACGGCTCGAGCACTGCCGAGAGAGCGTGTCACGACATCCCCTCCTTCTCCTTCGCGGGGGAGGAGGGAGGACGCGCGACGCTATCCCATGCGCGAGGGCGATACCGTGACGCAGCTCACGACGACATCCATACCGATGTCTCCGTGCGAAGGCTCAGCCTGTCGCGGCTAACCGCGCTCGGAGACGAGGTGCTCGTCGAACCAGGCCCGAGTCCGGGCGATCGCGTCGAGCGCGTGGGCTCGCTCGATCGGCACGTGCCCCTCGCGCGGGTAGACCACGAGTTCCACCTCGGCGCCGGCGGACGCGATCGCGCCGAACAGCTCCTCGGCCTGCCCAACCGGCGTGCAGCGATCCTCCGCCCCCTGGATGATCAGCGTCGCCGTCGTGCATCGGTGCGCGTGCGTGACCGGTGACCGCTCCGGGTATTGGCTCGCCGGGTCGTTCCACTCCCCTCGCAGGATCGCCTGGTCATACCACCACATCTCCGAGGTCAGATGGAACGAGACGTAGTTCGAGACCACGGACATCGCGACGGCCGCGCGGAACCGGCCCGTCTGCCCGACGGCCCACCCCGCCATGTACCCGCCGTAGGACAGACCCGCGATCCCGAGCCGGTCAGGGTTTGTGATGCCTTCGGCGATGCAGTGGTCGACGCCGGCCATGATGTCCCGGTAGTCGATGCCGCCCCCGTCGCCGATCACGCCCTGTGCGAACGCGTGTCCGCGCCCGATGCTCCCTCGCGGGTTCGGGAGCAGGCACGCGTAGCCGGCGGAGGCGAGCAGCACCGCGTTCGGCTCGGAGTCGGAGAAGTAGGCACCCCAGTTCCACGTGGGGCCGCCGTGCACACACACGATCGTGGGGAGCGGCCCGGTGGCTTCGTGGGGCGTCATGAGGATCCCCTCGATCTGCGTGCCGTCCTCGCCGGTCCAGGAGATCGTTCGTGAGTCCGGGAAGATGCGGCCCTCGACGATGCGGTCGTTGAAGGTCGTGAGCCGCTCCCACGAGGCGGTCGCATGGTCGAACCGGGCGAGCTCGGGCGGGAGGGCGTGCGCCTGGTGGGTGGTCCAGACGTGGGTGCCGTCGGCCGAGACGGCGCATGCGGGCGTCGTCACGGCGTCGCCGATGAAAGCATCGTCGCGCCACGGTTCCGAGTGTCGGCCGTCGAGGTGGAGCAGGCCGCAGGCGGTCCCGGTCCCATCCGTGCGTCCGTACCAGAGGGAATCGTCGCCACACCACGAAGCGAGTCCGACCGTCTGCAGGTCGGGCCACGGGTCCGTGGTGGTGCTGGTGGCGAGATCGATCACGACGATGCTGCCTGCGAGCAGACCGTTGTCGCTCGCGTAGCCCTCGACGACGATCGCGCGGGTGGCGTCGGGCGAGAGCGCCAGGCTCCCCGTCTGCCAGCCGGGTTCGTAGATCGTCTCCGCCGTTCGGGTGTCGAGAGACAGACGGGCCACGACCGACTGGTACCAGCCGGAGCCGGAGTGGTCCTGGGAGACGAGCGCGACGACGGTGTCGTCGCCGTCCCAGTCGAACTCCCACACGCTGCGATCCTCCGGGCCGACCTCCTCGGCGCGGTTGCTCGCGAGATCGACGAGGAACAGGCGGCGGCGCACGGCGCCGGGGCGTCTCGTGGTCGGATCGGGCCGTGGAGTGGCGCCGTTGACCGCGCGCGCGCTCCAGTCCAGGCCGTAGGAGCCGGGATCGGCCGCGAGGACGAGGAGGCGGGTGCCGTCGCTCGACCAGGCGAGGCTCTCGGCGGAGCCCGTGAGGGTCGCGGCAAGGCGGGGGGCGACGGCTGCTCCGTCGATCCCGGTAGCCGGCACCGTGTACGGGAGCTGATGGCCCGGCGTGACCCGATCGGAGAGGAACGCGAGCTGCGATCCGTCCGGCGACCAGGCAGGCGTCCGGTCGCTCCACGGGCCGGAGGTGAGTTGGACGGGCGGATGGTGGCCATCGGTGTCGATCACGTAGAGGTCGCTCGGTACGAACGAGCCCTCGTCGGCGACGGTGGCGTGGAGCGCGAAGGCGAGCCGGGTCTCGTCGGGCGAGAAGGCGAGCTCCGCCGGCGTACGGACGTCGAGGAGGAGCTCGGGCGTGGGTGCATCTGCGTGTCCGTTCGGCGGCATGGCGCGTATCTTCCTCGAGCCGGCGGGTTCCGTCGCGTTCCGATCCCGGACGCTCGTCTCGTGTGCCCCGAGCTAGCCCTTCTGCGCGGCCATGAGCCGCCGGGCAGCCTGCCACGCCGTCCACTGCGAGCGGAACGCGAACCGGTCCTCCTGCTCCTCGCCGTCCCGCGTCCACCGGAGCACGATCCAGACATCGACATCGGGCTCGAACGATTCGTGGAGCGGCTCCGGCACATGCCGGCCCGCCGCATCCACGACGTCGACCTCGGTGAGACCTGATCGCGGTATCCGACCCACCTCCAGGACGTCATAGGTGGACGCCCCCGGCGGCGTCTCGGCGAGGAACGCGATCCCGTCGGGCACGATCGCCACGAGCACCGGGACGGCCTGGTCCTCGACATGGACGACGCCGCACGGGAACGAGGCCTCCGCGCCGTTCGCATGCAACCACTTCGTCCGCGCCAGCTTCTTCGCGTCGCCGGCGAGCTGCTCCACTCGGAGCTCCGCCATCTCGTCCGCGAGGCTGTTCCGGACGGCCTGCCGGCCGCGGGCATGGATCACGAACTGCGCCAGCATCGCCGCCTCGAAGAGCGGCATCCCTACTTCGAGGCGGACTCGGCCGCGCCCACCGCCGCCTGGCCGGCGGCGAGGCGCGCCGTCTCCACGCGGAACGGCGAGCAGCTCACGTAGTCGAGTCCGATCTCGTGGCAGAACACCACGCTCGACGGGTCGCCCCCGTGCTCGCCGCAGATCCCGACGTGGAGCTCGGGGTTCGCGGCGCGCCCCTCCTCGCTCGCGATCCGCATCAGCCTGCCGACCCCGTCGACGTCGATCGTGACGAACGGGTTCGCGGGCACGAGCTTGCGCTCCTCGTACATCCCGACGAACTTGCCGATGTCGTCGCGCGAGAACCCGAACGCGGTCTGCGTCAGGTCGTTGGTCCCGAACGAGAAGAACTCCGCCGTCTCCGCGATCTCACCGGCGGTCACTGCCGCGCGCGGGAGCTCGACCATCGTCCCCCACTCGAGGTGCGAGAGCTCCGTCTCGCCGAGCGACTTCTGCCGCCACCGGCTCGAGCTCGTCGCGCATCTGGCGGAGCTCCGGCGCCGTCGCGACCAGCGGGATCATGACCTCGACCTGCGGATCGCCACCCTCGCGTCGCAGCTGACCCGCGGCCTCGAAGATCGCACGTACCTGCATCGCGTACAGGCCGGGCTTCACGATCCCGAGCCGCACGCCTCGCAGACCCAGCATCGGATTCGCCTCGTGCAGCTCGTTCACCTTCTGCAGCACGGCCTTCCGCTCCTCGACGTCCTCGCCGCGCGACTCCGCGAGCGCCACCTCCACCGCCAGGTCCACCTGGTTCGGCAGGAACTCGTGCAACGGCGGGTCGAGCAGACGCACCGTCACGGGCAGGCCGTCCATCGCTCGGAAGATCCCGACGAAGTCCTCGCGCTGCAGCGGCGCCAGCGCGTCGTAGGCCTTCGCCTCCTCTTCCTCGGTCTCGGCGAAGATCATCTGCCGCACCGCTCCCACGCGCTCCTCGCCGAGGAACATGTGCTCCGTGCGGCACAGGCCGATCCCTTCTGCGCCGCGTTCGCGCGCGTTCTTCGCCTGGTCGGGGGTGTCGGCGTTGGCGCGCACCCGCATCCGCCGCACCTCGTCGGCGTGGGCCATCAGCGCCTCGAACGCCTTCCAGATCTTCTCCTCGCGCGCCTGCGCCTCCCCGGCGCGGGCCTTCTCGAGCACCGACTCCTCGAGCGGCAGCTCCCCCACGAACACGTTGCCCGTGAAGCCGTCGATCGTGATGACGTCGCCCTCCTTCACGGAGGTGCCGTTCGCGGAGAACGTCCGTTCGGCCGGCGAGAGCTTGATCGCGTCGGCGCCGCACACCGCGGGGATGCCCTCGCCGCGGGCGACCACGGCCGCGTGGGAGTTCGTCCCTCCGGCGCTCGTGAGGATGCCCTGCGCCGCGATCATCCCGTGGTAGTCGTCGGGCGTCGTCTCCCGTCGGACCAGGATCACGCGCTCGCCCTGCTTCCCGAGCCGCTCGGCCTCGTCGGCCGTGAACACCACCGACCCGATCGCGGCACCGGGCGAGGCGTTCAGGCCCTTCGCGATCGGCGTGGCGCCGTCCGCCTTCACGCGGCGCTTGAACAGCTCCTCGAGCCGGTTCGCGTCCACGCGCAGGAGCGCGGTGTCGGCATCGATCAGCGACTCCCCCAGCATGTCGTGCGCCATCACCCACTCGGCGAACGCCGTGCGCTTGCCCACGCGGACCTGGAGGATCCAGAGCTTCCGCTTCTCGATCGTGAACTCGATGTCGCACATGTCGCGGTAGTGGTTCTCCAGCGTGTCCATGTGCTCGCGGAGGCCTCGATACGAGTCAGGATCGAGCTCCTCGAGCTGGACGAGCGGCAGCGTGTTGCGGATCCCCGCCACCACGTCCTCGCCCTGTGCGTTCGGGAGGTAGTCGCCGTACGGGACCTTCTCGCCGTTGGACGGGTCGCGCGTGAACGCCACCCCCGTCCCCGAGTCGTCGCCGCGGTTGCCGAACACCATCGCCTGGACGTTGACCGCCGTGCCGAGGTCGTCGGAGATCTTGTTCTGCCGCCGGTAGTCGATGGCCCGCTTGCCGTTCCACGACTGGAACACCGCCGCGATCGCCAGACGCAGCTGCTCCTTCGGATCCTGCGGGAACTCCTCGCCCGTGTGCGTGCGGTAGATCCCACGGAACTCCTCGATCAGCGCGGTGAGGTCGTCGGCGTCGAGGTCGGTGTCCTGGGTGCCCGCGCCCTTGCGCTCCTTCGCGCGGTCGAGCGCCTCCTCGAACGCCTCCCCCGGTACGTCCATCACGATCTTGCCGAACATCTGGATGAATCGGCGGTAGGCGTCGCGGGCGAAGCGGACGTCGCCCTCCGACTGCCTCGCGAGGCCCTCGACGGACCTGTCGTTCAGGCCGAGGTTCAGGACCGTGTCCATCATCCCCGGCATCGAGAACTTGGCGCCGCTGCGCACGCTGACGAGGAGCGGGTCGTCCGGGTCGCCGAGCTGCCGGCCCATCGCTTCCTGGAGGGTGTCCAGGTGCTCTCCGGCCTCCTCGAGCATCTCCGCCGGAGCCCCGCCCTGCGCGAGGAACACCAGGCAGGCCTCGGTGGTGATCGTGAACCCTGGGGGGACCGGCAGCCCCATCGTGGTCATCTCGGCCAGGTTGGCGCCCTTCCCGCCGAGGAGGTCCTTCATGTCCTTGTTGCCCTCGGAGAAGTCGTAGCACGAACTTGGTCATGCCCCGAGTGTACGGAAGGGGCGCCGGCCGGTGTACGCTCGCCTCCTCACGCGACGGAGGTTCGACGGATGGCACATGCCAAGGACAAGGGCGCGAAGAACGTCAAGAAGAAGGCCGCGAAGGGCATCAAGGAGAAGCGGGCCGAGAAGAGGCTGAAGCACGACGGCCGCCGCCAGTCGGGCGCCGTCGAAACGATCGGCGAACGAAACTAAGCCCTCACTCGTCCGTGAACCCAAGGCTGTCGGCCACGGCCCACGCCTGCTCCCTGAGCTCGGGTGTCACGTCGTCGCCGATCACCACGGAGAGGTAGAAGGCGCGCCCCGCGTCTGTGAACGGGATCCACCACGCGTCGAAGGTCACATCGAAGGGATCCTCCCGAGGAGCGCAGCCGAGGATCGACGCGTCGCACCCTCGGGGTCCGAAGGTCTCGGGTCTGCGGTCTCGGTCCCCGAAGCCGGCCGGGCTCGCTTCCTGGAGCGACACGAGGACGTCATCGGACGTCATGTCGGCCAGGGCAGCCGGGGCGACCGGCGCGTCCCAGATGCGGAGTCCGTCCTCCGGGCCCTCGCTCACCCTGAGCGGGAACGTCCCGAGGGAGAAGATCTCCTCCGGCGAGCTCAGCCAAGGGGTGAGGTTCTCCTCCGCGACGGTCCAGTCGTCCGGATACACGACCGCGTATCCGCGCGCCTCGTCGTGCAGTGTCGTGGACACTCCGTTGCTCTCCGTCCACCGGTCGACGTCCGCCAATCGAACCGAGCTTGCGATCTCGGCCGCGACGTTTCGATCCTCGTCCGACACCGACGGCCCAAGCCATTCGACGACCACGAAGCAGAGCGACCCATCGCATCGGGTTCGCTCCCGGAACTTCCAACCGGGGCTCTCCGCGTCGTCTCCGAACGCGCCCGGCCCGATGAGGGGGTAATCATCCGTCGACGGCTTGCCGCCCCAGAAGCGGACGACGAGAACGATCGCGCCCGCGTCACCGGCCTCACCCGTCAACGCGTCGTTCCCAACCGAGTTCGGCCCGTAGTCGTTCGCGACGGTCGGCATCGGTCCGTTCACGATCGTGGTCCTGAGGACGTTCGTCTTGAGCTGGGGGCCGGCACTGCTGATCGTCTTCGTCGTCCATCCCGAGGGATAGTTGAACGTCCACGGAGCCGCTCGGGACGAGTACCTGCGTGTGACTCCCGACTCGATCGTCTCGTTCCGCAGCGAGAGCCCTGCGAGGGAGGTGGCTCCCGCGAAGACGGCGAGGGCCGCGCCGATCACCGTGAACCGGATCGCGCGCAGGCGATTCCCCCGTCGGAGCACCTCGGGGAGTCGGTCCACCGGCACGGCCTCGATCCGGTGCGCCTCTTGCTCCAGCGTCGCGCCGAGCGCTTCGTCGCGAACGTCGTTCATCGTTCCCGCTCCTCCACCGTCAACACGTCCCGCAGCGCAGCCCGACCTCGCGTCAGGTGCACCCGGACCGTGCTCTCCTTCGTGCCCAGCATCCTCGCGACCTCGCTCGTCTCGAACCCCGCCCAGTCGCGGAGCACCACGGACTGCCGCTGCCGGAGCGAAAGGCCCCGGAGCGCGTCGACCACAGAGATGCGGGCCTCGGGATCGCCCACCCTGCTCCGCTCCGGCACCGTTCCGACCACCTCCCTCGCCGCCCGATGGCGCCGCTTGGCGCACAGGCGCATCGCCGTCTTGAACACGTAGCCGCCCGCGTGGTCCTCTCCGTGGATCTGGCCCCAGTGGGACCAGAGCTGGCCGAACGCCTCGGCCGCCACGTCCTCCGCGTCCCCGCGATCGAGCAGCACGAGGGCGCACGCGCGGACCACGCGCGGGAGGTGCGCCGCGTAGAACGCCTCGAACCCGGCTCGATCCGGCACGCATCCGTTCTATCCCTCGGAGAGCCGATGCGCTTACCCGGAGGCTGGAAGTTCGTCGCTCAACCGGCGATGCGGGAGCCGAAGCGCGCGAAGCCAGCCCGGCGATCGTGCACGGTGACGGTCGCGGTGCCGAGGAGCTCGGCCTTCTGCCGGAGCTGCTCCACCACCTTCTCGCTCGGTGAGCCGTAGATGTCGATGGCCCGCAGCACGACCAGGTCCGCGAACTTCGCGAACACCGGGCCAGCGAGCTCCATGTGACGCTCCATCGACGCCGAGTCGGGATGGACCTGGAGGACGGTCATGACGCGACCGTCGTAGCCGAAGAAGACCTGGTACGAGATCGGATCCGTTTCGTTCGACTCCACGAAGGCGGCGAGTTCTGCGATGCCACGCTCGAGCTCCTCGCCCTTTCCCTCACGGATCTCCGATGTGTCGAGGACGATGAGAGGCTCCCGCATGGCTCGGACCCTAAAGCGAGCTCCATCGAGTCGCAAGACGCTAGGCGGGAGCGAGCTCCGGCACGTCGCCGGGGGGCACGCAGATCGCCCGGGTCGACACGAACGCCTCCGCGCAAGGAGCCAGCGCCGAATCCGACCGGGCCGCCGACACCACCGTCTCGATCGCCGCGAGCACCACATCGGGGGCGTCCCGATGGACGAAGTGCCCGGACTCGGGTGCCACCACCTGGAACGCGTTCGACGACAGCCCCGCCAGGCGTGCCTGAGCGCGCGCGGCCAGGATCGGCACCGTGGCGAGCCACTCGTCCTCGATGATCCCCGCGGTCACGACGACGAGTGGGATGTCGGCGAGGTCGCCCGCCGCGTGGAGCTCCCCCACGGTTGCATCGGATGTCGATCCGGTCCGTGCCGATCGATCCACGGTCCGGCATCGAGCCGTTCGTAGACGGGCACCTCGGGCTCACTCGATACGTCGATCAGCACCATCCCCGCGACGTCGCCGGGTACGCGCCCTCGAACGCGCGAACGGGCATCCCGCCGTAGGAGTGACCGACGAGCACCACCGGCTCGCTCCACCCCGATCGACGTCGAGCAGCCGATGGAGCTCCTCCGCCATCAGCCCGGCCGTCACGTGCAAGCCCTCCGGCCGCTCGTCGCTCACGCCCGTTCCCGCCCGGTCGTAGGTGCAGACCCGTGAGACTCCGGCCACCTGGTCGATGAAGCCGAAGAACTCCTCGGTGCCGGCGGCGCCGAGCCCGGCCTCCAGGATCACCGTGGGCTCGCCCTCGCCCGCGCACTCGTAGACGAGCTCGTACCCGCCGACGTCGGCGGCTCCGCTCGACGGCTCGGCAGACGTGCTGGACGGCGTCGATGGGCTCGGCGCGGCTCCTCCACCGCACGCCGCCATCGCGATCGAGCGCGGTCAGCGCGATCGTCGCGAGCAGCCGCATCTACAGCGACCGCAGGATCGACAGACACCGCGCCCATCAGGGGCTCCCGGGAGCCGAAGCCCGCGTGCACCGTCGTGCCGTCAGCGTCCATCACCAGGCCGGGCAGCGAGCCTCGTGACACCCACCGCTCGAGCGCTTCGCTGAACTCCTGCGCGTCCTTGGGCGTGTCCCAGACCGTGCTCATGATCACCGCCACGTCGTCGCCGTCGGTCCAGGCGCGGTAGGTCCCGCCGTCCCAGCCGGCCGCGGCCGGACGCCGCCACGACGTCATCGAGGCCGGAGATGCAGCAAGCGCCTTCAGCCACAGCTCGCCCACCACCATCACGTCGAGATCGCGCCAGCCCGGGCCGAACGTCGGCGCGAAGTCCGGCACGTCCGACGGACTCCCCCACCTCGTCGCGGGAACTTCGATGGGTGCAGCACCTGCTCCGTCGTGGTCGGGAACGTCTCCAGCGCGTCGTCGATCGCGGAGGGTCCGTTCGCGTCGGACAGCGCGTCCGCGAACCGCTGCCCCGTCGTGTACGGGTAGGCCTGAAGTCGACGATGAACGGCGGGACCTCGCCGGCGTCCCGTCCTCCGGGATCGAGCCGACCTCCTGGATGGGGAACCGGATCAGCACCTGCGTCGCGAAGTGGTTGGCGCTCCCCTCCACGATGCCGAGGGCGGCCTGGAAGCGCTCCTCCTCGCATCGCGCCACGAGACCGTCGAGGCGGTCGAGGTCGAAGTGCTGGTCGTCGATCGCGTGCGTGAGCTCGTGCGCGAGCACGAACTGCTCGATCCGGTTCGAGCTCGGCATCGCCGGTGTAGACGAGCTCCTCGTTCTGCGAGTTGTAGAAGCCGAGGACCTGTCCCTGCTGGTAGGCATCGATGGCCTCCAGATAACCGACGTCGCGCGGCAACGCGCCGATCGTCTGCCAGGCCTCGCTCCTGCGAGCGTAGAACCGCTCCGGGTAGTACGTGTCGAGGTAGTCGCGTCAGCCGCCGGTCCATCTCGGCTTCCGTGATCGGCTCGACGTTCACGGGCCGGTCGAACCCCAGCCCTCGCACGGACTCCACCTGGTCGGCCACCTCCGCGATCGCCGGCGGCGTGGGCACCTCCGTCACCGGGATCGACCTCGACGTCGGCGGGGACGCAGAGCCGGCGCATCGCCTCGATCGCCGAGGTCGGGCCCGTCTTGACCTCGACCGGATCGCCGGACGGCGTCTCCGACGGCGTTGCCGACGGCGACGGTGGTGACGGCTCCGGCGTGCAGGCCACGAGGAGCACCACGATCGCGACGGCGAGCCGCTCTCACCGTCGCCTCGACACGACCAGCGCGCTCACCGAGGCCACGATCGCGAGTCCGGAGAGCACCGCCGACGCCGACCAGGAGCCCCGTGGACTCGAGGAACCCCGCCGCGGAGACGACCGAGCGTCACGACCGCCGCCGACCCAGAGCGCGACCGCCGCCGCGTACGCGATCACAGGCGCTCCGACAGGTAGTCGACGAGGCCGTCGATCGGCAGGCGGTCCTGCCCCATCGAGTCCCGCTCCCGGACGGTGACCTGCGCGTCGTCCAGCGAGTCGAAGTCCACCGTGACGCAGAACGGCGTGCCGACCTCGTCCTGCCGCCGGTAGCGCCGCCCGATCGACCCCGCGTCGTCGAAGTCGCACATCCACTCGCCCTTCACCAGGTCGAAGACGCGCCGGGCCTCGGGCGTGAGCTTCTCGTTGCGCGACAGCGGGAGCACCGCGACCTTCGTCGGCGCGAGCCGCCGGTCGAGCGCGAGGTAGGTGCGCTTCTCGGTCCCGCCCTTCGCGGTCGGCGCCTCCTCCTCGCGGTAGGCGTCCAGGAGGAACGCGAGGACCGCGCGGTCCACGCCCGCCGCGGGCTCGATCACGTACGGGTGGTACCGCTCGTTCTTCTCCTGGTCGAAGTACGTGAGGTCCTCCCCGGAGGCCGCCTGGTGCGCCTTGAGGTCGAAGTCGGTCCGGTTCGCGATGCCCTTCGAGCTCCCCCCAGTCGGTGAACGGGAACCGGTACTCGATGTCGACGGTGCGCTTCGAGTAGTGCGAGAGCTCGTCGGCGTCGTGCTCGCGGATCCGGAGTTGTCCTCGCGGAGCCCGAGGTCGGTCCACCAGCGCATCCGCTCCCCGATCCAGAACTCGTGCCAGTCCTCGTCGGTGCCGGGCTCGACGAAGAACTCCATCTCCATCTGCTCGAACTCCCGCTGGCGGAAGATGAAGTTCCCCGGCGTGATCTCGTTGCGGAACGATCGGCCGATCTGGGCGATCCCGAACGGGACCTTCTTGCGGCTCACCTGTTGGATCGTGGCGAAGTCGACGAACATCCCCTGCGCCGTCTCGGGACGCAGGTACACGGTGTTCTCGGCGTCCTCGATCGGGCCCATGTTCGTCTTGAACATCAGGTGGAAGTTGCGGGGCTGCGTGAACGCCGTCTGCCCGCAG
This sequence comes from uncultured Actinomycetota bacterium, assembly GCA_963702405.1. Lineage (GTDB taxonomy): Bacteria > Actinomycetota > UBA4738 > UBA4738 > HRBIN12 > JAJNBA01. Next base: position 417,227 of record CAVPCM010000008.1, on the reverse strand, counting down.
TTCGGGCACGCTGGCGGCTCGGGCAGCTGATCGGCGCGGAACCGCTGGTGGCAGTTCAGGCACTCGACCAGCGGGTCGGTGAAGACCTCGAGGTGGCCGGATGCCTCCCAGACCTTCGGCGACATGATCACGGCGGCCTCGAGCCCGACCACGTCGTCGCGGAGCTGCACGGTCGAGCGCCACCACTGCTCGCGGACGTTGCGCTTGATCTCGGTGCCGAGCGGCCCGTAGTCCCAGGACGAGCGGAGCCCGCCGTAGATCTCCGAGGACTGGAACGCGATGCCCCGCCGTTTGGCGAGGGAGGTGACGGCCTCCATCAAGTCGGCCATGAGTCGCTCGACTCCTTTCCCGGTCGCTGGCTGCGGCCGCCGGCGTGACGCCATGCTACCGGTCAATCGACGTTGCCGCCGTCCCGATACCTCAGGCATGCCCGTCGGACCACTCTGAGGTCGTGTGGCGCCACCCTCCCGCCGGACATCCGGTGGTGCACGACCTGCTATACGCCGGTGACGCTGTACACGCCGCCGCGATCCACTGCACGAGCCAGGTGGCTTCGTCGGCGTTCCGACGCACACGCCGAGGACCTCCCGATGGCGGTCGGGACCGACGTCGTTCGGCCCGGTCGGCCGGATCGTGTGCACCCTCGTACTCGCGGCGCTCTTCCCCTGGTGGGGTCTCAGTGGGTTCAACCCGTTCTTCCTCTGGGCGTTGGCGGGATGGGTGCTGGCGGCGGTGTTCGTGCTCCGGAGCACCTGGAAACCGGAGCGGATCCTGGACCCGACGCCGATCAGGATCGAGCGGCTCCGAGCCCGCCATCCCGTCTGGGAGGGCAGCTCCGCCTCCGCGGGGGGTCGGCATGGTCGTGCTGATCGTGTCGCCGTGGCGTGTGGCGGCCGCGGCCTGGCTCTCGCTGGACGACGTGTCCCGCTACGTCTGGGCCGTCGTGGCGATCGTCGCGGGCGTCGGCTTCTTCCTCGCGAGCTGGAACGACCTGTGGGACGCTACGACCGGGGCGGGCCGCCGGGCGACTTCCCCGGGCGCACCCTCGTGCGGCTGCAGTCGCTCGCCGCCCGGCTTCTTGCGGGCGGCGGTCCGGGCGAGGGCCGCGCGAACCGCGCCCTGGTCCACCTCGGTCGTGTCGTGGGGCTGCCGGTCGCTCTCGGTGAGCCGGATGAACATCTCGAGGGCGGCCTCGTGCGCCTCGGCGTCCGCGGACTCGGGATCGGCGGCGGTCGGCGCGGTCGGCGGGCTCGCCGGGGTGGCCGCCATCGCGGCCACGCGACGCTCGGGCACCGGGGCGGGCTCCGGCACCACGATCGGGTCTGAGGCGGCGGTCGGCTCCGCCTTCGCCGGCCCACGCGTCGGCGGCTCCTGCCGTCGCGGGCTTCTCCTGCCTCGCCTTCTCCGGCCTCGCCTTCTCCGGCGGCCGCGGCTTCCGCACGCGCTTCTGTTTGTCGGCCGGCGGCCTCGGAGCGCTCGACGTCGCCGGCGGTGGCTTCTGATCGCGGGACGCGCGGGCGAGCGGGCCGGCGGGCGAAGCGGTCCAGGCGTCGCCTGACGCTCCTCTTCACGACGTCGGACTCGGGAACCTGGACGACGGCCGGTCTCGGGCGCGGGCGCTCGGCCACAGGTGCGCGGTGGCGGGACGACCGACGCGGAACCGGTTCGCCTTCGACAGGGCTTGCTGGATGTCGAGCCTCGAGGCGGCGGCGCGCCTCCTCGGACTCCTCGAGCTTCTGCTGGAGCCGCCCGACGCGTTCCGAGGCCAGACGATAGACCTCCTGGACGGCGTGCAGCCGGTCGTTGTCGATCAGCGAGAACCCGGCGGGCATCGGACGACGCAGGCGAACGGCACGCCCGTGTTGATCGGCTCGATCGGATCGCGGAGCGACAGGCCGGTCAGACGAGGAACAAGAGCAGCATCGCGCCGGCGAGGATCTGGTAGTACATCCATTCGGTCCGCACGGCCGCGAGGGTGCCCTCGTCGGTCTGGTCGATCTCGGCGACCGCGCCGGCCTCGAGCGGCACATAGGTTCGGAGCGAGGCTGCGCTCCGGGTCGTCCTCCCCACCGGTGTCGGAGATGCCCGAGCGGGTGAGCACACCCTCGCGCGCGACCTCGTCGGAGGAGCGGATCGTTCAACCCCGCGTTGGATCCGGGGGTGTCGGCTCGGTCGGTCGAGAACAGGAGCGGCCCGTCGGCCGACCAGATCCGGACGCGCGTCAGCCGTTCGTCGGCGAGGATCGTGCGCTCGACGGCCGCCTCGAGCGACACTGCCGGCTCTCCCGTGATGGGGCCGCCGAGATCCGAGCCTTCGAGCCTCGGGAGCGAGCACCGCCTCCACGTATCGCACGGCTCGGCCCTGCGCGTTCGCCCGCTCCTCGTTCGACGGCCTCGCTCGCCGTACGATGACCGCGAACGCGAGACCGCCGATGGCCGCAAGGGCCAAGCACGGCCCAGACGTACTTGCTGACGCCGTCTCTCGTGAACCGAGCGATCACGCTCATCCGCCCCTCGTCGCCGGTGCGCCGGTCGCCACCGGAAGCACGGTTCCGTGCTCTCCAGGCACGATACAGCGCCGAGCATCCGGTGCGGAACGGCCGAACGACCAGCCGCGGGCTAGGTCGAATGGCTGACGAACGGACCGGAACGGCGGAAGGGGTCGCTCAGGGTTCGTCGCCGACGCCGCCGAAGCGCCGCGAGCGCTTCTGGAAGTCGCGGATCGCCTCGTAGAGGATGCTCGCGGTCGAAGTCCGGCCAGAAGACCGGCGTGAACCAGAGCTCGGAGTAGGCCACCTCCCACAGGAGGAAGTTCGAGATCCGTTGCTCCCCGCTCGTGCGGATCAGCAGGTCGGGGGGCGGCATGTCGGCGGCGTACAGGCGCTCCGCGATCGTGGTCTCGCTGATGCCCTCGGGGCGAAGCGTCCCGTGCGCGGACCTCGCGAGCGAGGTCCTTCACGGCGTCCACGATCTCGGCCCGGCCCCCGTAGTTGAACGCGATCGACAGCGTGGTCCCGGTGTTGGCGGCCGTCAGCTCCTCGGCGGCCCGGATCTCCTTCAGGACGGAGCGCGGGACGCGCCAGTTGCGCCGTCCGATGAACCGGATCCGGACGTTCATCTCGTGCAGCGCGTCCCGGCGGCGCCGGAGCATGGCTGCGATTGAAGTTCATCAGGTAGCGCACCTCGCCCGGGGGGCGGCGCCAGTTCTCGGTCGAGAACGCGAACACCGTGAGCCACGCGGACGCCCGACCGCGACGGCTCCCTGGATCGTGTCCCACAGGGCCTCCTCGCCGGCGCCGTGGCCCTCGGTCCTAGGCAGGCCGCGTTGCTCGGCCCACCGACCGTTGCCGTCCATCACGATCCCGACGTGCGCCGGGATCCGGTCGAGATCGAGGTCCTGGAGGTAGCTGCTCACGTCGCCGTCCGCACGAGCATCGGGACCGACTTCATCCGGCGCTCCAGGTGGTACTCGGCGAAGCCGAACAGGAGGCCGCGCGCCTCCTTCCGCGTGCGCGGCTCCGGGGCGGCGGTCTGGCCCGCGTCGGCGAGGTCCGCGAGCGCGAGCGCCGCCGAGGAACGCGAGGGCCGCGGCCGTGACGTGGCCGGCGCCGGGCTCGGCGTCGGCGGCGCAGACGGCACCGCCCAGCCCGGCGGAGAACAGCTGGACGTCGGTGCTGCCGCAGACGGCGCACGCCGTGAGGCTGGGGTGGAACCCCGAGACACTGACAGGAGCTTCAGCAGGAACGACTCGGCGACGGCCGCGGGATCGGTCGGTCGCGTCTCCAGCGACCGGAGCCCCGAGAGCAGCAGGAGCACGACACGCACGTTCCGCTCGTGCTCCTCGGCGACGCGGTCGACCGCCTCGAGCATCGTCTCGCCGGCGGCGAACAGGGCGAGGTCGTCACGGATCGCGCGATGCGGGGCGATGATCTCGGCCTGCGTGATCGTGTCGAGCGACCCCCGGCCGCGGTAGAGCATCAGGTTCACGTGGGTGAACGGCTCCAGGCGCGCCCCGAACCGGCTGGTGGTCTTGCGGATCCCCTTCGCCACGCCTCGGACCTTGCCGGAGCCCTGGGTCATGATGGTGACGATCTTGTCGGCCTCGCCGAGCTTCGCCGACCGGAGGACGACGCCCTGCTCCTTGTAGGGGGGCATCTCCGAATCGTAGCCCGGCGGTCGGTCGCCCCACCCGAGAAGCGGTGTGACGTTTCCGTTGCGACGGTCGCGGGTTAGGCGCCCATCGGATGCCAGACCGTCTTGTACTCGACGAAGGCCGTGACCTCGTAAGGACTCTGGGCCTCCTCGTCGAACGGGTCGGCGTCGGGCGCTCGATGCACCCGCTTCACGTTCTCCGCCGAGAGCTCCTCCACCTGGGGCCGGAGCTCGTCGGGGACGCCGGTGGCGTCGAGCGCGTTCACGTCCATGTGCCCGGCGAGCCACGGGACGAGCTCCGCCGTGAAGCCGGTGAGGATGTTGACGACGCCACCCGGCACGTCCGAGGTCGCCAGCACCTCCCCGAGCGAGACCGCCGGCAGCGGGGACCGCTCGCTCGCCAGCACGACGGCGGTGTTGCCGCTCACGATCGCCGGCGCCACGCGCGACACGAGCCCGAGGAGCGACTGGTCCTGCGGCGCGACGATCCCCACCACGCCGGTGGGCTCCGGGATCGTGAAGTTGAAGTACGGACCCGCCACCGGGTTCGAGGCACCCTGGATCTGGTGGATCTTGTCGGCCCACCCCGCGTACCAGACCCATCGATCGATCGCGGCGCTCACGCCGCGGCCGGGATCCTCGGCGCCGGCGTCCCGCAGCTCCTGTTCGAACTGGACGCGCCGGCCCTCCATCAGCTCGGCCACCCGGTACAGGATCTGGGCGCGGTTGAACGCCGTCTTCGCCGCCCATCCCGGCTGGGCGACGCGCGCCGCTCGCACGGCGTCGCGGAGGTCCTTGCGCGACGCGCGCGATGCCCACGCGAGGAGCTCCCCGTCGGCATCGAACACCTCGTACGAGCGGCCCGACTCGCTCCGGGGGAACTCGCCGCCGATGAACAGCTTCGCCGTCCGCCGGACCGGCAGGCGCTCCTCGGTCATGACGCGCCGTTCCCTGGCGCCGGTTCGCGAGGTGTGAGCTCCACATAGGGCGCCAGCCCGTGCAGGCCGCCCTCGCGCCCGAAGCCCGATTCCTTGTAGCCGCCGAACGGCGAGGACGGGTCGAACCGGTTGAACGTGTTCGCCCAGACGACGCCGGCCTTCAGGCGCTCGGCCATCCACAGGATCCGCGAGCCCTTCTCGGTCCACACGCCCGCGGACAACCCGTACGGCGTGTTGTTCGCCTTCTCGACGGCCTCCTCCGGCGTCCGGAACGTGAGGATCGACAGGACCGGACCGAAGATCTCCTCGCGTGCGATCCGGTGCGACTGGCTGACGCCGGTGAAGAGCGTCGGACGGAACCAGAACCCGCGCTCGGGGAGATCGCACGCCGGCTGGTACATCTCGGCGCCCTCCTCGACACCGGACGCCACGAGCTCCTCGATCCGCGTGAGCTGCGCCCGCGAGTTGATCGCGCCGATGTCGGTGTTCTTGTCGAGGGGGTCACCGACGCGCAGCGTCTGGAGCCGCGCCTTCAGCTTCTCCAGGAGTGGTTCGAAGATCGGCTCCTGCACGAGGAGACGCGAGCCCGCGCAGCACACGTGACCCTGGTTGAAGAAGATCCCGTTGACGACACCCTCGACGGCTTGGTCGAGCGGCGCGTCCTCGAACACGATGTTGGCTGCCTTGCCCCCGAGCTCGAGGGTGAGGCGCTTGTCCGTCCCCGCGACCGTGCGCCGGATCTGCCTTGCCGACCTCCGTGGAACCGGTGAACGCCACCTTGTCGACGTCCGCGGCGACGAGGGCGGCGCCGGTCTCCCCCGCCCCCGTGAGCACGTTGACGGTGCCCGGCGGCAGCTCCGCCGGCCTGGATCACCTCGGCGAGCAGCAGCGCGGTGAGCGGCGTCGTCTCGGCCGGCTTCAGGACGGTCGTGTTGCCGGTGGCGAGGGCCGGCGCGAGCTTCCACGCCGCCATCAGCATCGGGAAGTTCCAGGGGATCACCTGTCCGGCCACGCCGATCGGCTTCGCGTCGCGGCCGGGGAACGCGTAGTCGAGCTTGTCCGCCCAGCCCGCGTAGTAGAAGAAGTGCGCGGCGGCGAGCGGCAGGTCGATGTCCCGTGACTCCTTGATCGGCTTGCCGCCGTTCATCGACTCGAGGACCGCGAACTCGCGGGCCCGCTCCTGCAACGCGCGGGCGATCCGGTAGAGGTACTTGGCCCGCTCGCGGCCGGGCATGTCGCGCCAGCGGGACTCGAACGCGTCGCGCGCCGCGGTCACGGCGAGCTCGACGTCCTCCTGGCCGGCCTCAGGAACCTCGGCGAGGACCTCTTCCGTGGACGGATCGATCGTCGGCATGTAGCGGCCGCTCTTCGGCTCGACGAACTCCCCGCCGATGAACAGGCCGTACCGGTCCTGCAGTTGGACGATGTCCTTGGACTCCGGCGCGTCGGCGTACTCCCACGCGGGAACAGCGGGCGCTCCGTCCCGCCGCTGCTCGATCGGTTCGGCCATCACCCGATGGTAGAGCAGTTCCGCAGCGCGGGGAGGAGGCCGCCTCCTTGCCCGCCCGCGGCGGGAGGACGAGACTCCGGACATGTCCCGCCGGGGCCGACCGAAGCTCGTGACCATCCTGTTCACCGACATCGTCGGCTCGAGCGACATCGCCGTCGCCGTAGGCGACCGCCGGTGGAAAGTGCTGCTCGAAGCGCACAACCGGATCGTTCGGCAGGCGCTTCGACGCCACCATGGGAAGGAGCTCGATACGGCAGGGGACGGGTTTTTCGCCGTCTTCGACCGCCAGGCCGAGTCCATCCGGTGTGCGGTCGAGATCGTCGAAGGGGTGCGGGAGATCGGCCTGGAGGTGCGAGCCGGCCTGCACGTGGGCGAGGCGGAGCTCATCGGCGGAAAGGTCGGTGGCGTGGCGGTCCACACCGGGGCGAGGGTCGGTGCGATCGGAGGCCCGGGAGAGATCGTCGTCTCCTCGGTCCTCAGAGACCTCGTTCCCGGAGCGGGGATCGACTTCCAGGATCTCGGTGACCGTCGGCTGAAGGGCGTGCCCGAGGAGGTCCGGCTTTGGGCGGTCCGATCCGTGAACGGCGTCGATATGGGCCGGCCCCTCGATCCATCGGAGGCGGCGGAGCGGTGGGAGCGAGTCAACGTCCCATCGAGCACGAAGAAGGCCCGCGTCGTGGGAGCGGTCGTGGGCATCTCGGTCGTCGCCGGCCTGATCGTTTTCCTCCTGTTGGCGCCGGAGGAACCGGCGCCGGAAGCTGCCCCCGTCCCGACGATCCAGCCGAACACCCTGATCCGGATCGACCCGGCTTCGATGGAGATCGAGCGTCGGTACGAGTTGAGCGCGTACCCGAAAGGCGTCGTCTTCGCGGAGGGCCTCGTGTGGATCCTCGAGGAGGGCATCCTGGAGGTCCTCGACCCATCGACGTCGGAGATCCGGCGAAGAGGCTTCGGGTTCGAACCCTGCTACATCGGGGTCACGAGGACGGATGTGGTCGTCGGCGACTGCGAGCACCACCAGCTCTACCGGGTCGATACCGACCTCGATGTCAAGAGATGGATCCAGCTCCCCTTGTTCGGAGACGCGTTGTTCTCGGTCATCGAGACGGTCGGCGGACTCTGGGTCCTTGCCGGGTACGACGATCTGGACTCGATCGTCGAGGACCGCATGTACCTCATCGACCCGAGTTCGGAGGACGTTCTCCGAAAGGAGATCCTGACCGGTTCCACGGGGGACGCCTGGCAGGTGGCAGAGGCCGGCGGGTACCTGTGGACGTTCAACCAGGTGACGGGCTCGGTGCTGCGGATCGCCCCGAGCACGATCGAGGTCAGCGAGATCGAGGTCGTGTCCCAGCCGGAGTCGATCGTCTCCAACGGAGACTGGGTGTGGCTGGCCGACAACGGGCCGTCGGAGATGCTCCAGATCGATCCGGCCAGCGGGGACATCGTCGATCGTCCCGCGGCGGGGGGGTTCCTCACGGCGACCGATGACTCGGTGTGGTCCGTCACCGTGCGGGAGGTGACACGTGTCAACGAGGACGGTGAGATCACCGGTCGGGTCGAGCTTCCCTTTTCCGAAGACGTCTGGCCCTATAGCCCCGGGGTCTACGGAGGCGGCGCCGTATGGATCGCTGTTCGGCCGGACGACTGAAGTCCCACGGCTCCTGGCGCAGACGATTCCCGCCGGGAGGTCAGGTAGGCGCCCGCGATAACCAGCGCCACCCCCCCGATCGCGATGGGACCGACGACATCGTTCCGGAAGCAGCACGCCCAGCATGAGCGCCACGACCGGGATCAGGTAGCCGACGATCGAGGCCCGCGTCGCCCCCACGCGGCCGACGAGCCGACCCATCAGCACGAACGCGATACCGGTCCCGAGCACGCCCACGGCAGCCACCGCGAGGAGCGAGGACCAGTCGAACCGCGACCCCGGGATCGAGCTCAGGCCGATCGGCGCCGTGAGCACGGCGCCGATCGCGAGGATCCTCGCCATCACCGGGAGCGACCCGTACCGCTGCTGGAGCGGGGCCGCGATGTTGAACGCGATCCCGTAGCAGACCGTCGCGACCAGGATCAGCGCGACCCCCAGCGCCTCGCTGGAGCCGTGGCCCGCGGCCGAGAGCGCGATCGCGGCCACGCCGAGGAACCCGAGCGGGATCCCGATCAGCTGCCGGGGTCCTGGGGCTTTCCGGAACAGGATCGTGGCGACGACTGCGGTGAAGATCGGCGCCGCGCCGTTCAGCATGCCGGCGATCGCCGAGTTCACCGAGCCCTGGGCGAGCGGGAAGAGCGTGAACGGGATCGCGACCCACGTGATGGCCAGCAGCAGCAGCGACCCGAGGTCCGCTCGGTCGATCCGCGTCGCGCGGGCGCCGGGGAGCGACCCACAGGACCGCGGCACCGAACAGGATCCGGAGCAACGTGACGAGGCCGGGACGGAACGCCTCGAGCCCGATCGCCATGAACAGGAACGAGGAGCCCCAGATCGTCCCGACCACGGCGAACAGCGCCCAGTCGACGGCCGCGAACGAGCCGCGATGCGTTCCGTGCGCGGTGGACAGGATCCGGCTACCCATCGTCTGAACAACGACCAACGTCAGTCGATCGTGAAATAGTCCGGCCCCGCGTACCTGCCGGTGCGCTCCTTCTCGATCTGCATCAGCACGTCGTTCAGCAGCGAGGACGCGCCGATCCGGAAGCGGTCCGGCGTCATCCACGTCCGAGCCGAGCGTCTCGTGCAGCAGGACGAGGTTCTGGATCGCCTGCTTCGCGGTGCGCACGCCGCCGGCCACCTTGATGCCGACGGCGCGCCCCGTGTCCCGGTGGAAGTCCCGCGCCGCCTCCATCATGCAGAGCGCCACCGGCAGCGTGGCGTTCACGGCGATCTTGCCGGTGGAGGTCTTGATGAAGTCCGCGCCCGCCGCCATCGCGAGCATGCTCGCCTGCCGGACGCGGTCGTAGGAGCCGAGCTCGCCGGTCTCGAGGATCACCTTCAGGTGCGCAGCGCCGGCGGCCTCGCGAGCGGCGACGAGCTCCTCGAACGCCTGCGCGTAGCCGCCCGCCGAGGAAGAGCGAGCGGTTCAGCACGATGTCGATCTCGTGCGGCGCCCGTCTCCGCCACGTCGCGGATCTCCTGCAGGCGCGCGTCCAGCGGGCCGAGGCCGCTCGGGAAGCCGCCGGCCACGCTCGCGACCTTCACCCCCGTGCCCTCGAGCTGCTCCAGGGCGACCGGGACGAGCTGCGGGTACAGGCAGACGGCCGCGACGGGAGGGATCGACGGGTCGAGCGGGTCCGGACGCACCGCCTTCGCGCAGATCGCGACGATCTTGCCGACCGTGTCGCTCCCCTCGAGGGTCGTGAGGTCCATCGACCGGATCGCGAGATCGAGTGCCCACAGCTTCGCGTCGCGCTTGATCGAACGCTTCGCCAGCGACGCCGCGCGCTCCTCGAGGCCGACGGCGTCGACGGCGGTCGTGCGGACGGACATCCGCACGGCCTCGCCGGGGCGACGGGGAGGGGTCGGCTCGGCTCGATGTGCGCTGCTTGGACCATGCATCGATGGTAGCCCACCCGGTCGTCACGAGGTCCGGGCGGGTACCGGCTCCCCGGCATGAGGATCGCGCCGTGTGCTTCTGGTCGCCCTCGCCGCGATCGCTCCCCGCCTGCGACGGCGAGACGCGCTCCGCCGGCGCCGTGCGCGGATCCCGGCGCCGGCGACCTCGGTGGAGCTGGCGGACTTCGCGTTCCGCCCGGACTGCCTGTCGGCCGACGCGGGGGCGACGATCGCGCTCGAGAACACCGGCGACGCGCCCCATACGTTCACGGTGGAGGGCACGGACGTCGACGTGAACGTGACGCCGGGTCCTCGGGCGAGGCGGACCTTCGGGACGTGGATCCGGGGACCTACACCGTGACGTGCACGTTCCATCCGCAGATGGAGGCGACCCTCACCGTCGGGTGACGTCAGAACCCGAGCCGCTCGAGCGCCTTCGGATCGCGCTGCCACTCCTTCACGACCTTCACCCGAACATCGAGGAACACCTTGGTCCCGAGGACCAGCTCCATCTCCTCGCGTGCCCGCGAGCCGATCGTGCGCAGCGTCTGACCACCCTTGCCGATCACGATCCCCTTCTGCGAGTCCCGCTCGACGATCAGGGAGGCGTGCACCTTCACGAGCTCCTCTCCCATGTCGAGCTCCTCGATCGTCACGGTGATCGAGTGCGGGCAGCTCCTGTCGCGTGACGTGGAGCGCCTTCTCGCGGATCATCTCCGCGAGGCGGGTCTCGAGCGGCTGGTCCGAGATCGTCTCCTCCGGATAGAGCGCCGGACCCTCCGGGAGCATCGCGAGGACCATGTCCCGGAGCATGCCGACACCCTTCCCGGCCTTGGCGGACACCGGGACGATCTCGTCGTAGTCGCCGATCTCCGCGGCCGCGGCGAGCTGGGGCACGACGCCGTGCTGACCCGTGACGTCGATCTTGTTCACCACCGCGATCTTCGGGGCACGCGTGGGGGCGGACCCGGCGCTCGTACACGAACGCGTCGCCGCGCCCGATCCCGGACGCCGCGTCGAGGACGTGCAGGATCACGTCGACCCCTTCGACGGCGTCGCCGACCATGTCGTTCAGTCGGGCGCCCAGCTCCGTCCGCGGCTTGTGGAACCCGGGAGTGTCGGTGAAGACGGCCTGAGCGCCATCCGTCGTGAGCACCGCGTGCAGCCCGCGACGTGTCGTCTGCGGCTTGTCGGACACGATCGAGACCTTGCGTCCGACGAGCGCGTTCACGAGCGTCGACTTGCCGACGTTGGGTCGGCCCACGACGGCGACCATGCCGGAACGCGTGACCGCGTGGTCGATCACCGGAGGTCGCCCGGACCGAAGGCGTCGGGCAGCAGGTCGGCCAAAGCCCAGTACCGGCGCTCGGCGCCCGATGCCGACTCGGCGATCACGGCCATCCCTTCCCCGAACTCCCAGAGCACCTGGCGGCACCCCCCGCATGGCGGAGTCGGGCTTCGTTTCGGCGTCCGTCACGACGGCGACCGCCCGCAACGATGTCTCGCCCGCGGCAACGGCCATCGCGCACCGCGTTGCGTTCCGCGCACACCGACAAGCGGGTAGCTCGCGTTCTCCATGTTCACGGCCGTGAAGATGCGCTCGCCGGCCAGCAGCGCCGCGCCCACGTGGAAGCCGCTGTACGGTGCGTACGCCGCGGCCCGGATCTCGCGGGCGGCGGCGACCAGCTCGTCGATGCGGTTCCGGCTCGATCGAGGTCACGTCGCCACCTCCGGCCCCTCGCCGTTCTGCTCGAGCGAGCCGCGTGATCAGCACGCTCGCGATCCGTCGTCCCTGCACCTTGTCCGCCTTGAGGTTCAGCCCGCGGAACGCGACCTCCTCGCCCGTCTCGGGCATCCGGCCGAACAGGTCGAGCATCAGACCCGCGACCGTGTCCCATTCCTCGTCCGGCAGCTCCGTGCCGAGCAGCTCGTTCACGTCGTCGATCGAGGCCTTCCCGGAGACCCGGTAGATGCCGTCGCCGAGCTCCAGCACCTCGGGTTCCTCCCGGTCGTACTCGTCGGCGATCTCGCCGACCAGCTCCTCGAGGAGGTCCTCGAGCGCGACGATGCCGGTGACGGAGCCGTGCTCGTCGTAGACGAGCGCCTGGTGGAACTTCTCGCGCTGCATCTCCTTCAGCAGCTCGGCGACCCGCTTGCTCTCCGGCACGAAGTGCGCCGGTCCGCACGACCTCGCCGAGCGGCATGTCCTTCTTGCCCTGGTGCAGCGCCTTCAGCACGTCCTTCGCGAACACGACGCCCTTCACGTCGTCGAGCGACTCGTGGAAGACGGGGATCCGGGAGTACCCGTGCGACAGGACGAGCGCCTGGACGTCGCGGAGCGTCTTGTCGTCCTCGATCGCGACGATGTCCGGGCGCGGCACCATCACCTCGCGGACGATCGTGTCGCCGAACTCGAAGATCGAGTGGATCAGCTCCTTCTCGCCCTCCTCGATCGAGCCCTCCTCCGAGCCGACCTCGGCCATCGACCGGATCTCCTCCTCGGAGACGAACGGCCCCTGCTTCAGTCCCTTCCCCGGGCAGGAGCACGTTGGCGAGGCCGATCAGGAACCGCGTCGGGATCTCGAGGAGCGCGGCCGAGGAACCACACGAGCGGCGAGAGCGCGAGCGCCACACGGTCGGTGTGCAGCACCGCGAACGTCTTGGCCATCGCCTCGACGAACACGAAGTACAGCAGCGTGAAGCCGAACGAGATCGAGCGTCACCCAGGGGCCGTCGCTGCCTTCACCGAACTCGTTCTCCGCGAGGATCGCGACGAGGATCGCCGACCCGTTCTGCACGAACATCACCGAGAGGTAGACGGCGTTCAGGTAGCGGGGCGGATCGGACTCGATCTTCACGAGCGTCTCCGCGTTCCGGCGGTTGTCCTCCTCGAGGGAGAGCGCGCGGACGCGCGACGTCCGAGTGAGCGACGCCTCGGCGGCGGCGAGCACGGAGCCGAAGAGCACGAGCACGACCGCGAGCCCCCACCACAGGTTCACGGCGCGCGCACCCCGCTGTAGCGCTCCTGCCGCTCCCACATCCGGGTGCGCGCGTCCGTCTTCCTCGTGGTTGTAGCCGAGGAGATGCAGGATCCCGTGGACGAGCAGCAGGCGGAGCTCCGCCGTCTGGATCGGCCGGGTTGTTGCGCTCCGCCTCCGCCGGCGCGACGACCACGTCGCCGAGGAGGCGCGTTCCATCCCCGTCCTTGGCTCCGTCCTTGGCGGGTCCTTCGGCGTCGTCGAGCGGGAACGACAGGACGTCGGTCGGTCCCGGCTCGTCCATGAACCGCTCGTGGAGCTCCTCGATCTCGCCTGTCTCCACGAAGGACACCGAGAGCTCCGCGCGACTCGACCCCTTCGCCTCGCAGGGTGTCGCGAGCGAGCGAGCGGAGCCCCTCCTCGTCGAGCGCCCCCCGCTGACGGTTCGAGATCAGGACGCGGGGCCAGGCACCGTCCGCCGGTCCAGGTCGACGGGTGGTCGTCGTCGGCCATCAGTCGTCCATCCCGAGGCGCTGCTGACCGTAGCGGTCGTACGCCTCGACGATCTCCTGGACGATCTTGTGCCGCACGACGTCGCGCCCGCCGAGCCGGCAGAACGAGATGCCGCGGATCCCCGAGAGGATCTCCTCGATCACGAGGAGACCGGAGCGCTGCCCGGTGGCGAGGTCCACCTGTGTGTCGTCGCCGTTCACGACGGCCTTCGACCCGAACCCGATCCGCGTGAGGAACATCTTCATCTGCTCCGGCGTGGTGTTCTGGGCTTCGTCGAGGATGATGAACGCGTCGTTCAGGGTCCTGCCGCGCATGTAGGCGAGCGGCGCGACCTCGACGGTGCCCCGCTCCATCAGCCGCGAGAGGCTCTCGGCGCCGGTCATCTCGAACAGGGCGTCGTAGAGCGGACGCATGTACGGATCGATCTTCTCGTAGAGCGTCCCCGGCAGGAACCCCAGCCGCTCTCCCGCCTCCACCGCGGGGCGGGTGAGGATCAGCCGCGAGACCTGATGATCCTGGAGCGCGCGCACCGCGGTGGCGACGGCCAGGTAGGTCTTGCCCGTGCCGGCGGGGCCGATCGCGAACGTCACGGTCGCGCGCCGCATCGCGTCGACGAACCGCTTCTGGCCGACCGTCTTGGGCGCGACCGAGGTCCCCCGTGCCGTGAGGAGCGTGTCGCCGAGGACCTCGCTCGGGCGCATCGTGGCGGTTCCGTCGTCGCCCTCCGCCCACTCGTCGCCGCCCTTGATCAGCTCGATCGTCTGGCCCACGGAGGAGTCGGAGAGCTGATGGCCCTTCTCGAGCAGCGCGAGGAGCTCTTCGAAGAGATCGCGCGAGCTGTTCGGCCTCGTGCTCGGGGCCGGTGATCGTGATCTCGTTGCCTCGGACCAGGATGTCGGACGAGAACCCGGCTTCGATCAACTTCAGGAACGCGTCCTGCTGGCCCAGGAGCGCCACCATCGGCTGGTGGCCGGGGACGAGGATCTTCACTTGGGTGGTGGCGGCTGCCACGTGTCGCGCTCTCGGGGGTGACCCCGTTCCTCCTGTTGTCGAGAGCGGGACCCGTCTGGGTCCCGCGGCCCGCATCCTATCGCTTCCTTGGCAGCGCTCCTTGGCCGCCCTCCTTGCCGCGTTACCCCGGTGGCCAGCCCATCGGCCGCCCACCGAGGAGGTGGAAGTGCAGGTGGAACACGCTCTGGCCGGCGTCGGGGCCGACGTTCGTCACGAGGCGCCACCCCGACTCCGCGATCCCCTCGGCCGTCGCCAGCTGCGTCGCCGCCTGGGCCACGTCGGCCAGGAGGTCACCGTGGCCGGTCCTCGATCTCCGCGATCGAGCGCACGTGCTCCTTCGGGATCAGCAGGATGTGCGTCGGCGCCTGGGGGTTCGTATCGCGGAACGCCACGAGCCGGTCGGACTCCCGCACGATGTCCGCCGGGATCTCGCGCGCCGCGATGCGGCAGAACAGGCACGAGCTGTCGGTCTGCATGCCCGGTGTCCCTCCTTCCCCGCTCACCGCCGATCGATCACGGACGATACTCGGGTCGCCGGAGTGCGCGCGGCGCGACGCCGTTGCCTCCGGCACCCGCGTCGCGGATCTCGGCGAACCGCTGGAGGAGCGAGCGCTCCTCCTTCGAGAGGTCGCGGGGCGTCACGATGTGCAGTGTCACGAAGAGATCGCCACGTCCTCGACGTTGCAGGTGCGGAACCCCCTTGCCCTTGAGGCGCAGGATCGTGCCCGACTCGGTTCCGGCCTCGATCCGGAGCCGCTCCGGCCCGTCGAGGGTCTCGACGTCGACCTCCCCGCCGAAGGTCGCCTGCGTGATCGAGACGTCGAGGACGCCGTGCAGATCCTGGCCCTGCCGGATGAACGCGTCCGACGGCTCCACCTCGATGCCGACGATCAGATCGCCCGCCGGACCACCCGAGACGCCGGCGTTGCCCTCGCCGCCGACCCGGAGGTCCATCCCCTCCAGCACTCCCGCGGGCACGTCGAACGTCACCGTGGCGGTCGTCCGAACGCGACCGTCGCCGCCGCACTCCTCGCAGCGGTCCGGGATCTCCTCGCCGGTCCCTCCGCAGGCGACGCAGGGCGTCGCGGTCATGACCGTGCCGAAGATGCTGCGGCGAACGGCTCTGGACCTCGCCGGCGCCACCGCACGTCCGGCACGTGACCGGCGACGTGCCCGGCCTCGCTCCGCTCCCACCGCATCGTTCGCACGCCGCGAGACGTTCGATCTCCAGCCGCTGTTCGACGCCGAAGACCGACTCGGGGAACGTGAGACGGACGCGGATCCGGAGGTCCTCCCCCCGACGGACCCGCGACCGAGGGCCGCGCGAGCGGCCGCCGAAACCGCCACCGAAGAACATGTCGAAGATGTCCTGGATGTCGCCGAACGGAGCGCCCTGCGGCCCGGCGGCGCCGAACTCGTCGTAGCGCTGTCGCTTCGTCGGGTCGGAGAGGATCTCGTAGGCGCCGGTGATCTCCTTGAACCGCTCCTGGTCCGCGGGGTCGGCGTTGACGTCCGGGTGCAGCGTCCGCGCGAGCTTGCGGTAGGCCGCCTTGATCTCGGCAGGTGACGCATCCCGTGCGATGCCGAGGATCTCGTACAGGTCGCGGACGGCCGCCATCGCCTAGGCCTCGTGCTCGATGGCGATCTCCGACAGCCGCTTCGCCACGGCTCGCACGGACGCCATCGCCGAGAGGTAGTCCATCCGCGTGGGTCCGACCACGCCGATCGTCCCGACCGTCGCCTCGCCCGCCTTGAACGGCGCCGTCACGATCGACGCCTCCCACTCCCCCGTCGTCGGGTGCTCGGCGCCGATCGTCACCCACACGTCCTCGTGATCGGCGGTCACGTCCTGGAGGACCTGGAGCATCTCCTGCTCGCGCTCGAGGGTCTCGAACAACCGGCGGAGCGTCTGATGCCGCCACGTCTGCGTCTCGTCGGTCAGGTTCGACACGCCGCCGATGACGACGTGCGCGGCGCCTTCCCCCTGCGTCGCGGTCCGCAGCATCTCCGCGACGTGCAGGAGCAGATCGTGATCCGCGCGTGGATGCCTCGGCCGCGAGCTTCAGCAGCCGCGCCTGCGCTTCCACGTAGGTCAGCCCCCGGAGGGACTGCAGCCGATCCTCCAGCGATCGCAGCAGCGTCGACGTCGACGGCATCGGGGCGATCGATCACGCGCTTGTCGACGCGTCCGTGCTGGCCGATCGCGAGGATCATCACGGTCGGACCCATGTCGATCAGCTCGAGTCGGACGAGCGGCTCCTCGGCGGCGCCCGGAGGGACGGCCAGGCCCGCGTACTGCGTGAGCCGGCTCAGCAGCTGCACGGATCCCTTCAGCACCTCCTCGATGTCCATGATCGCCTCCGCGAAGTAGCCGGCGATCGCGCGCCGGTGCGCGTCGCGCAGGCGGGCGCCGTGGGGCTGCGTGTCCACGTAGTGGCGGTAGCCCGTGTCGGTGGGGATGCGTCCGGCGCTCGTGTGCGGATGCGTGAGGAACCCCAGCTCCTCGAGCGCGGCCATCTCGTTGCGGATCGTGGCGCTCGAGACGCCGAGACCGGAGCTGTCCGCGATCGTCTCGGAGCCGACGGGCTCCCCGGAGCGGACGTACTCCTCGACCACCGCGTTCAGGACGGCGGCCTTCCGCAGACCGAGCTCGTGGCGCTGCTCCACCATGGCGCCCATGCTACTGGCACTCTCGGTCCTCGAGTGCTAGCCGGGGCCGTCAGCACCAGTCGACGGCGCCCGAGGGCGTCCAGGAGCTGGTTCGTCGCGGCCTGCGCGTCGCCACCGCCCTCGGCCACCTCCTGCGTAGCTGCCGACCGCCGCGACGACGTCGTCCACGAGCGTCGGCGCGCTCCGTGCTCGCCGGCCGCGCGGAGCGCGTCGGCGTCCGCCGTCAGCGCGTCCGCCGCTTCGCCCAGGGCGCCGACCCGGAGCACCTGGACGTTCGACGAGGTCGCGGCACACCTGGTTGGCGGGATCGGCGACCGGGGACGGTGACGAGGGCGTCGGCGTCGGCGTCGGTGAAGCGGCGTCGTCGGATCCCGAGCGACGGCGTCGAGAAGATACGCCGACGACGCCGAGCACGACGATCGCGCCGATCAGGAACGGAAGCGGGACGCCCACGCGCGAGACACCGCGTCGGTTCCGCCCGTGCGGTGTGCCGCAGTTCGGGCAGGTCCACGCGCGCGCGCCCGGACGCGTGTGGTACCGCTCGCCGCACACGGTGCACCGCACGAAGTGCCACGTGCCGGCGCAGACGAGGCACCGATAGCCCTCGGCGTCCGGATCGATCTCCTGGCGCGTCTGGCACTGGGGACACGTGACCTGGGCCATCGGCGGCTCATGCTACCCGTCGCGCCACCTCGCGGAGCAGTACGCGAGCCGCGGCCGCCAGCGCGACCAGGGCGGCGATCGCGAGGAGGCCGTTGCGACCAACCGATCTGGTCGCGGAATCCGGGCGGCGGCGGGTCGCACAGGCGATCCAGAACGCCCTGTGCAGTCGACCTCCGGAGCCGGGGCGCCGCCGTCGACAGGTTCCGCAGCTCGTACGGGTCCTCGGCGAGGTCGTAGAGCTCCCGCTCGCCCGTGTCGTAGGACGCGTAGAGGTATCGGGACGTCCGCACCGCGCAGTAGGTGGGGATCGGGTTGGTCCCGCGCATGTGCTCGATCAGGAGCGCGTGGCGCCAGCCGTCCGGCCGTCCCTCGAGCAGCGGGAGCAGGCTCGTCCCATCCGCGTCCCGGGAACGGCACGCCGGCCGCCGCCGCGATCGTCGGCGCGAGATCGATGTTCGCGACGAGGTGCGGGTCGGCGCGTCCGGGCGCCGATCCGATCCGATCGGCGCGGATCACGAGGGGGACCCGGATCGCCTCCTCGTAGGGGACCTCCTTCTTGACCCAGCGGTGCTCGCCCCACAGCAGGCCGTTGTCCGACGTGAAGATCACGAGCGCGTCGTCGAGCCGTCCGGTGTCCTCGAGCGCGCCGAGCAATCGTCCGACCGCGCGGTCCATGGCCTGCAGCGTCCGGTACTGGTTGATCCGCAGCGCGTCGAGATGTTCCGTGCGATCCGGACCGAACCGAGTCATCGCGCTGCATGTGCGCCGGCTTGTCCGAGACGTCCGGCTCGTCGAACGACGGCGGCCGCCACGGGGGGAGGTCGGCGAAGAGCCCCTCGTCCTCCGGCGACGGGGTCGCGGGGGCGTGCGGCGCCGGCGGCGCGTAGACCGCGAACACCGGTCCGTCGGTGGAGCGGATGAAGTCCTCGGTCTCGTGCGGCGAGCAGATCGGTCGAGTAGTCCTCGGCCGTCGGCGCCGAAGCGCTGCATGGTGCCGTCGACCGTGAGCGCCGTACTCGAAGTACTGGGAGTGCACGAACGCGACCCAGCGGTCCCATCCCGGCGGCACGTAGCCGGCGAGCGCGTCGGATTGATACGAGTCGAGGTACTTCCCGAAGAAGCCGGTGCGGTACCCGCCGGCGCGGAGCGCGGTCGCGATCGTCGTCGTGTCGTCGAACGACTTGAAGCCACCGTACGGGAGGCCCTGTCGGTACACACCCGTCGTGTGCGGATACTGGCCGGTCAGGATCGACGCTCTGCTCGGGCAGCAGAGCGAGCTCGTCGTGAACGACTCGGTGAACGTGACCCCGCGCTCGACGAGCGAGCGCTGGACCTCCGGCATCGCCCAGAGCGTGTCCCATCGCTGGTCGTCCGTGACGATCAGGAGGATCGAGGGTCGGTTCCTCCTCCTGCGCCACCGCCGGTGTGGTCGAGCCAGAGGGTCGCGACGAGCGCAGCGAGGGAGGCGGACGCGAGGCGGGAGGTCCTCGAAGCGCGCCGGAGCGGGCCGAAGAGAGGAAGAAGAGCGGGCGGCATCGCGGCCGGAGCGTACCCCGTCCCGGTGCGTGGCCGAGAAACTCCGGAGCCATGACAACCGATCCGAGCTCCGAGGCGTCCTACGATCGGTGACGGTCAACGAGCCCAAGAAGATAGCCCGAGAAGGGAAGCGCAACTGGACGACGCCGAGATCCGCGGGTTCCTTGCGCGCGACTACCCGCGCGTGGTGAACGCCGTGGCCCTTGCGTCCGGGAGCTACCCCGCAGCGGAGGACGCGGTGCAGGAGGCACTGGTGCGAGCCTGGATGCGATCGGAACGAGGCGAACGACTGGAGTCGCTGCCGGCGTGGGTGGCCGCCGTGGCGCTGAACCAGACGCGGAGCGGGTGGCGGCGGGCGATGGCGGAGCGGCGAGCCCGGCATCGGATGCCCCACCGGGCAGCGGTCCAGGCGCCCCCGAGCGAGGACCACCTCGAGGTCGCGAGGGCGCTGTCGACGCTCCCCCGCCGGCAGCGAGAGGTGGCCGTCCTCCGATACCTGCTGGAGATGAGCACCGCCGAGGTCGCCGCGGCCCTCGGGATCGGCGAAGGGCACCGTGAAGAGCTCGCTCGCGCGAGCGCGGGCGCATCTGGTGGACGCGCTGGCCGATGCACGACGACGAGGTGACGAACGATGTCGAAGGTCGATGACGAGCTGACCCGCCGGCTCCACCGGGCCGAGCGCCCGGTGGACGGCGACGGCGTCTTCGAGGGGTTGCAGCGTCCGTCGCTCGCACCGCGAACGCCTCCGTCGGATCCAGGCCGGGTTGGTCGGCGTTCGCGGTGCTCGCCGCCACCGCCGGTGGGTTCGTGACTCTTCGCGAAGCCTTCGAGCCTGACGAGAGAGTCCCGGCCGGTCAGACACCTTCGCCCAGCGTGTTGCTCTCGAACGGCGAGATCGTCTTCGAGCGGGACGATCGCGCTGACGGCGTTACCCACTTGTACGCGATGCGCGCCGACGGAACACAGCGCCCGGCAGCTGACCGACTCCTCGACCAGCGATGGCAGCTCCCGCGGTGTCGCCGGACGGCGCCACGGTCGCCTTCGTCCACGCGCTCGACGGACCTCACGCGCCAGTGATCGCGATCCATCCCGATCGACGGCGGGACCGTCACGACGTTGACTGACAGGCGCCTGTTCGTCTCCGGCCCTCCCGCCTGGTCACCGGACGGGTCGCGAATCGCGTTCGCAGCTCACGACGGAGATGGCCAGCGGCTCTATCGTCATGAACGCCGACGGCTCCGACATTCGGCCGATCACCGGACGCCGACAGGTTCTGGGTCACCGGAGGCGCCTGGTCACCGGACGGCACACGGATCGGATTCACCGGCAGCCTCGTTCGATGACAAAGGAGAACTCGCCTCGTCGGATATCTTCACGGTCCGGCCGGACGGAAGCGACCTCGCCAACGTCACGCAGACGCCTGAGGCGAAGGATGACGAGGCCGGACCGACGTGGTCGCCCGATGGGATGCAGATCGCGTTCCAGCGAGACGAGCGGACGAGGCAGCGATCGCTGGTGATCTCGGGACCTCGTGGACGGAACCGAACGAACGATCCACCGAAGGACACGTCGACGACGCGACCCGCCTGGTCGCCGGACGGTTCGCTGATCGCGTTCACGATCGCTCACCGCTCCGAGGGACGGTGGCTTCGACGTGTGGACTCGTCCGAGCCGATGGCTCCGGCCTCAGACGGCTCACCGATCGACGGTGGCTTCAACGCCGACATGGCAGCCGGTGCCGATCGAGCCAGTCGGTACGACTCCCGACTCCGGACGGCGTGGATATCGGGCTCGGCGTCGCGATGTGCGACCTCGAGGTCCTGGAGGGCATCGACTGGGACGGCACCGGCATCGACGGCGCCGCGTGGACGGGCGCCCCGGTGGACGAGGACGGCCGCTGTTCGTCCTCGGCCGATGTGCAGCACGTCGTTGCCGTCGATCGGGATGGCGACGGGATCGCCGAGCAGGGATCCACGTCCACGCTCCGGATCGTGTCTGCTGTGCCGGCCGTTCGACACCGTCGACCTGAACGACGACGGCGTCCTCGAGCTCGTCGTGCTCGAGGAGGCGAGCAGCACGCCGACCTATTCGATCTACGAGGTGAATCGCCCCGGATCCGAACGCGCGGATGGCGTCTACCCGATCATCGTCGTCGCGCCGGGAGCGCCCGCGATGAACCTCGACGCGAACGAGGCGGTCCGCTTCACGGTGGGGGGCGACGAGGGCTTCTCCGGGCAGCATCGGATGTGAGAACGCTGGCGCCGGCGCCCCGATCCTCCGCTACACGTGGGTGCGCGGCGCGGTCGACGCCGACACGGAGCTGAGGGTGGACATCACGAGGCTCTCGTTCGGAGAAGACGGAGTGTTCCACATCGAGAGCGTCGACCGATTCAGCGTCCCGAGGAACCCCGAGCCCACCGATCTCAAGTCGACGGAGCCCGCCTGCGGCGTGGACTTCCACCCCGCCGCCTAGGCGGTGAGACCGAGGACGAGCTCGTTCAGCAGCAGCATCCCGCGTTCCGTCGGGACGAGGTGGCCTCGTCGCGGAACGAGGAGCCCGCTCTCCAGGTACGGCTCCGCGCGGCCGTCATCGACCCAGCTCGCGGGGATGCCCTGGAGGATCCGGAGACGGAGGAACACCTCCTCGAGGTAGGCGTCGGCGGGCTCGAGCTCCTCGGACCCGCCGACCGGGCAGCTCGCCGCGCTCGACCATCGACAGGTACTCCTCGGGCGGGCGGACGTTCCACGACCGCCGGCCGTCCCGGTAGCCGTGCGCGCCCGCGCCGAGCCCGACGTACGGCCGCCGCTCCCAGTAGCCCGAGGTTGTGCCGGCACTCGTACCCGGGCTCGCGCCCAGTTCGAGACCTCGTAGTGGCCGTAGCCCGGCATCGCCGAGCAGGCCGCACGCCGCCTCGAACATGTCGGCCTGGAGGTCGGGATCCGGCGCCGGCACGTCGCCGCGCGCCACCTGGCGGCCGAGCGCCGTCGCCGGCTCGATCGTGAGCGCGTACGCGCTGACGTGCGCCGGCGACGAGCGCGATCGCCTCCTCGAGCGTCCGCTCCCACGACTCGATCGTCTCCCCCGCCGCCCCGTAGATCAGGTCGAGGTTCACGTTGTCGTAGCCCGCCGCGCGCGCGGCTCGGAACGCCTTCATCACCGACTCGGGCTGATGCACGCGCTCCAGCGCCGCGAGCACCGAGCGGTCGAACGACTGCGCGCCCATCGACAGTCGGCCGTAGCCCGCTTCGAGCAGCCCGGCGAGCTTCTGCTCGTCCACCGTGTCGGGGTTCGCCTCGATCGTGACCTCCGCGTCCGGCGTCACGGCGAACGACGGACCGCACCCGCGCGAGCAGCGCCTTCAGGTCCGCGACCTCGAGCGTGGTCGGCGTGCCACCGCCGAGGAACACGCTGACGACCTCCTCGCCCTCCCATGCGGGCGCGGCGAGCTCCGCCTCCCGCAGCAACGCCGCGACGTATCGCGACGCCAGGTGATCCAGCCCGGCGTAGGCGTTGAAGTCGCAGTAGCCGCACCGGGTCAGGCAGAAGGGCACGTGGACGTAGATGCCGGCGGCGTCCAGGAGCGCGCCTCACTTCTTCTTCGCCCCCGCGTCCGCGCGCAGCGCGGCGATGAACGCCTCCTGCGGCACGTCGACGCGGCCGACCTTCCGCAGCCGCGCCTTCCCCTTCTTCTGCTCTTCCAGCAGCTTCCGCTTGCGCGTGATGTCGCCGCCGTAGCACTTCGCGAGGACGTCCTTGCGCTTCGCCTTCACGGTCTCGCGCGCGATGATCTTCGAGCCGATCGCCGCCTGGATCGCGACGTCGAACATCTGCCTCGGGATCAGCTCGCGGAGTCGCTCGGTCATCTTCTTCCCGTACGCGTACGCCTTCGAGCGATGGACGATCGTGCTGAACGCGTCCACGGGCTCGCCGTGCAGCAGGACGTCGACGCGGACCACGTCGGACTCCTGGTAGCCCCAGGGCTCGTAGTCGAGCGACGCGTACCCGCGCGTGTTCGACTTCAGATGGTCGAAGAAGTCGAACACGATCTCCGCCAGCGGAAGCATGTAGTGCACCTCGGCCCGCTCCGGCGTGAGGAACGTCGTCTCCACGAGCTCGCCGCGGCGCGACTGGCAGAGGTCGAGCACCGCGCCCAGGTACTCCTTCGGCGTGATCACCGTGGCGAACACGATCGGCTCCTCGACGCGGTCGTACGTCCCCGGCACCGGCATCTCGGCCGGGTTGTGGACGGCGGTGACCTCCTCGCCCTTGATCACGTGGAACTCGACGTTCGGCGCCGTCGCGATCAGCTCGAGGTCGAACTCGCGCTCGAGCCGCTCCTTCACGATGTCCATGTGCAGCAGACCGAGGAACCCGGCCCGGAACCCGAAGCCGAGCGCCAGCGAGGTCTCGGGCTCGTAGCTGAGCGCGGAGTCGGAGAGCTTCAGCCGGTCGAGCGCCTCGCGGAGCTCCGAGTAGTCGCCGCCCTCGTTCGGGAACAAGCCCGACCACACCATCGGCTTCGGCTCCCGGTAGCCGGGGAGCGGCTCGGTGGCGGCGTGCTTGCCCGGCGATCGTGATCGTGTCGCCCACCTTGGCCTGATGGACGTCCTTCAGCCCGGTGACGAGGTAGCCGACCTCGCCGGGGCCGAGCACATCGATCGGGAGCGGTTCGGGCGCCATCACGCCGGCCTCCTCGGCGTCGGACTCGGCCGCCGTCGCCATCAGACGGATCCGGGAGCCGCTCGGCAGCTCGCCTTCCTTCACGCGGACGTAGGTGATCACGCCGCGATACGCGTCGAACATCGAGTCGAACACGAGGGCCCGCAGCGGCGCGTCCGTGTCGCCGGTGGGCGGCGGCACCTGGTCGATCACGGCCTTCAGCAGGTCCTCGACGCCCTCGCCGGTCTTCGCCGAGATCCGCAGGATGTCGTCCGGGTCGCGATCGAGGAGGTCGGCGAGCTCCTTCGCGCGCTGGTCCGGCTCGGCGGCGGGCAGGTCGATCTTGTTGAGGGCGGGCACGATCACGAGCCCGGCGTCGCGCGCCAGGTGGAAGTTCGCGAGGGTCTGGGCCTCGAGCCCCTGCGCCGCATCGACGAGCAGGATCGGCTCCCTCGCAGGCCTCGAGGGACCGCGAGACCTCGTAGGTGAAGTCCACGTGGCCCGGCGTATCGATCAGGTTCAGCTCGTAGCCGCCGTGGGTGAGCCGGACGGCCTGCGCCTTGATCGTGATGCCCCGTTCCCGCTCCAGGTCCATCCGGTCGAGGTACTGCGCGCGCATGTCCCGGTCCGCGACGGCATGGGTGAGCTCCAGCAGGCGGTCGGCCAGCGTCGACTTGCCGTGGTCGATGTGCGCCACGATGCAGAAGTTCCGGATGTGGGAGGTGTCCACGGGACCTCCATGCTACGGGTGCGTGGGTACCGGCCGGACGGACGGATCGAGCCGGGCTCGAGAGAACCCGCTGGTAGACTCCCCCGCTCATGGCCAACATCAAGTCGCAGATCAAACGGAACAAGCAGAACGAGAAGCGCGGCGAGCGCAACAAGGCCGTCCGCACGGCCCTCAAGACGTCCACGAAGAAGATCCGCACCGCGGTGGACGCCGGCGATGCCGAGGAGGCGCAGGCCCGGCAGCGCGAGGCCGCACGGGCGCTCGACAAGGCCGTCGCGAAGGGCATCGTGCACAAGCGCACCGCAGCCCGGCGCAAGAGCCGCCTCGCGAAGGCCGCCAGCTCCGTCGGCGCCGAGTAGCCCCTCCCCGCAGCCGCCCGTCCCTACACTGCCGGTCGATGGCTGGGCATCCCCTCGACCGTTCGATGGAGCCGTACTACGAGCGCCGTTCGGCCGAGTACGACGACTGGTACCTGGGCGCCGGGCTCTTCGCGGAGCGCGACCGACCATGGGTGGGACGAGGACGCTCCGCGAGCTCGATCGAGGCGGTCTCGTCGCTTGCTCGGCGGCCCGCACGGTGGACGTGGCGTGCGGGACGGGGTTCCTCACGCGAGCACCTCCCCGGCCGCGTGTCGCGGTCGATGCGAGCGCCGGGATGCTTGCCGACGTCGCGCGCGCAGGCACGCCCATCCGCTCGTTCGCGCCGACGCGTTCGCGCTGCCGTTCAGGGACGCCAGCTTCGATCGCGTCTTCACGGGTCACTTCTACGGGCACCTCGTATCCCGGAGCAGCGGGCGCGGTTCCTGGCCGAGAGCGCGGCGGCTCGGCGCCGGAGCTCGTCGTCGTCGACGCGAAGCCACTCCCGACGCCGTCGAGCCCGAGCAGATGCAGGAGCGGGTCCTGAACGACGGGTCGTCGCATCGCGTGTTCAAGCGCTACTTCACGGCCGACCAGCTCGCGGACGAGCTCGGTGGAGGCCGGGTGCTGTTCGACGGCCGCTGGTTCGTGGTGGTGTCGTCGCGCCGCTAGCCGGCGATCGCGGTGACGAGCGTGGGCATCACGACGTCGCCCGTGGCGCCCGACTTCAGCGCGCGATCGGCTTCGGTCACGCGGTCGTGCAACGCCACGAGCTGCTCCATCGAGAAGTTCCTCGCCTGCTGCTGGTAGCGGCGCGCCTGCCAGTCGAAGCGCAGCCCGGCCTCCTTCGCGACCTGCGCCGGCGGCATCCGGTCCGGGAGCGATCGCACCTTGAGGAGGTCGCGCAGACGAGCGGCGATCCCGCCGAGGACCATGATCGCCTCGTCGCCGCCCTCCTCGATCGACCGGAGCGAGCGGATCGCGCCGGGCAGGTCCTTGCCGAACGCCCGGTCGCAGAGGTCCCACGTCTTCTGCTCCCCCAGCCCGCGGAACTGCCCGCGCGATCTCGCGCGGGCCGACGCGCTGCCCGGCGAACACGTCCTGGAGCTGGCCGAGCGCCGCGACGAGCTGACCGGGCTCGGGCCCGAGCGTCTCGACGAGCGCCCGGGCGCCCGGGGATCGCGAGGTCGAGCCCGAGCTCCTTCGCCCGGCCGACGAGCCACGGCTCGAGCTCCTTGCGGGCGATGTCGACCTTCCGGACCTCGCCCGACCGGCTCCACCAGCTTCTGGAGAGCCGCGGGGACCTTCCCGCGATCGGCGACCACGCACGCGAGGACGAGCGTGGCGTCCGGATCGGGCGCGGCGAGGTAGCGCCCGATCTCGTCGAGGGTCTCCTTCCGGAGCGACCGGGCGTCGTTGACCAGGAGCGCCCGCGGCTCGCCGAACAGCGACGGCGTGGCCAGACCCTGGAGCTCCCCGCCCTCCCACTCGGCGGCGTCGACCTCCGTGGCCTTGGTCTCGCCGAGGAGCGCGAGCGCCGCCTCGCGAACGAGGTAGTCGTCCTCTCCCCAGAGGAGCGTCACGGGAGGGGCCGCCTTCGCCGTCATCGTTCGGACTCTACCGTCGGCATCTGACCCTCGAAGGTGACGGTGATCATCCCGTCGAGGTCCGTGCGCCATATCCGCGCGCCGGAGGCAGCGATCGCGTCGACGATCTCGGCGTTGGGATGCCCGTAGTCGTTGTCCACGCCCACGCTCACGACGGCGACCTCGGCGTGGACGGCGTCGAACAGCTCCGGAACGGACGTGCCGCCGCCGTGATGCGGCACCTTCAGGACGTCCACGTCGGGGAGCGTGCCCTCCTCGAGCAGCCACTCCTGCACGGGGATCTCGGCGTCGCCCGTCAGGAGCACGGTGTCCTCGTGGAGCGACAGCAGGATCACGAGCGAGTCGTTGTTCGCATCGGACTCGGTCCCGGTCCAGCAGCGGTCGGGCGACAACACATCCAGACGGAGATCGCCGACGCGGAACACGTCGCCGGTCCGCGGATGCACCTCGGGAACGTCCTCGTCACGGATCGCGCGGTCCAACGCCACCTGGGCCGGCGAGTCGTCCGAGCAACCGGGCTGCAGGAGCACCCCGACCGGGACGCGCGACAGGACCGTCGGGAGCCCGGCCACGTGATCGGCGTGCGGATGCGTGGCCACGATCATGTCGAGCCGCTTCACCCCGAGGGCCGCGAGCTGGGTGGCGACCATCCGCTCGTCCGGCCCGCCGTCCACCAGGATCGAGGCGCCGGCCGGGCTCGTGACGAGGATCGCGTCGCCCTGTCCGATATCGAGGACCTGGATCGTGAGCCCGGCCGGCGGCCCGCTCCCGAGCGCCGATGCCCAGACGAACGCGGGCAGGCACGCGAGGCTCAGCACTGTCGCGACCCGGGGCGGGCGCCACCCCGTCCGTATCCAGACGGTGATCGCGACGACCACGGCCGTGCCCCCGATCAGGACGGCCGCTCCCCCCTCGGCCGTGAGGTAGCCGACCGGCGCCTTGCCGAGGTGGTCGGCGACGAACTCGAGGACGCGCATCGGCACGAGCGCGACGGTGGCGAGTGCCGAGCCCAGTGGCGGCCAGACGAGGCCGGCGCCGGCCGCGACCGCGCCGAAGAGCAGCGACGGCGACACGAGCGGGAAGGCCGCTAGGTTCGCGGGGAGCGTCACGAGCGGGACCTCGCTGAAGTAGAACAGGAGGACGGGCGTCACCCCGAGCTGAGCGGAGAGCGTCGCACCCGCGGCCGTCGCGACCGCTCTCGGGAGGAACCGGCCGAACCGATCGGCGAGCGCCGAGGCGAGCGCCACCATCCCGGCGGTCGCCGTGACCGAGAGCTGGAAGCCCACGGACCACGCGAGCCAGGGGTCGAGCACGAGCAGGGCGAACACGGCGCCCGCGAGGATCGACGCCGTCGTGCGCGGCCGGCCCATCAGGACGCCGACGAGCGCGAGGCAGGCCATCACCCCCGCTCGCAGGACGGACGGCTCGGCCCCTGTGAGCACCGTGAAGAACGCGACGGCGCCGAAGCCGACCGCGAACTTCGGCCACCGTGGGAGTCGGAGGAGCGCGGTCGCCGCCAACACCGGCGCGAGGACCATCGCCACGTTCCCGCCCGACACGACGAGGAGATGGCTGAGGCCGGACGCGCGGAAGTCGCGCTCGAGGGCCGGGTCGAGCTCGGAGTCGTCGCCCAGCAGCAGGCCGAGCAGCAGTCCGGCCTCCTTCGGCAGGGAACGCGCGCTCGATCGACCGACCGACGATCCCGCGCACCGACTGGGTCGTCCGGACGAACGCGCTCGCCGACGGTCCGAGGCGCGTGAACGCGTCGAGCCCGAGCTGCGCCGGGATGCCCTTGTGACGGAGGATGCTCGCGAACCCGGGGTCGTCGGGGACGCGGAGCACGCCATCGAGCCGGACCCGATCGCCTCGTCGGGCGCGCGGGATCCGCTCGTCGCCGCTGATCCAGACGAGAGACCGCAGTGAGGCGGCACCCTCCGCCCACTCGACCCGGTGGACCTGGGCGACCGCCGACCATCCGTACGTGGCGGCGGAGGGATCGGTCTGCAGGACGCCCTCGATCGTCACGCGCTGCGGGGCGAGCCGGGCGAGGAGCGACGTGTCGAGCCCACGATCGTGCAGGCCGCTCCATCCGATCCCGAGCACGAGGACGCCAGCGACGGCGAGGGCTCCGGTCGCGACCGGGGTGCCGGCGCCGATTCGGCCAGCCGCGACGGCGCGCACCACGCCGGGATCTGCCGGCACCAGGCGAGCGCGGGCGAGCGCTCCGGGGCGAGCGTCCTCCCGACCACTCAGGAGCCACGCGCTTGCGAGGCCCGAGAGGCCGACTCCGAGGAGCGAGTGCCGGATCGACGTGGATCGGCAGCTCGGGCCAGAGGAGGAGCCCGGCGGCGAACGCACGTGGCGGTGACCGGAAGCATCCAGGAGCCCACGACGGCTCCTCAGACCGTGACCTGGTCGCGGATCTCCTCGAGCGTCGCGGGTCCGATCCCGCTCACGTCCATCAGGTCGTCGACCGATGCGAACGGGCCGTTCTGCTCGCGGTACTCCACGATCGTGGCAGCGAGCACCTCGCCGATGCCGGAGAGCGTCTCCAGCTCCGTCGCCGACGCGGAGTTGATGTTGATGAGGCCACCCGACGAACCCGCCGTTCCGCCGCCCGGCACGACGACGCCCGGCGGGCCGGCCTTCGGCACGAGGATCTGGGTTCCGTCCGTCAGCGGCGCCGCGAGGTTCAGCAGGCTGAGGTCGGCCTTCGGCAGCTGGCCACCCGCCCGCTCGATCGCGTCGATGACGCGGTCGCCCTCGGCGAACTCGTACACGCCGGGCTGTTCGACCTCGCCCGCGACGTCGACGATGATCGTCACGGCAGGACTCGGCGACGACGAGATCCTGTGAGGCGCCGTCGGGCGCCGCCTGGGCGATGGTGACCGGCTTGGGCAATGAGCGGGCGTACCAGAGCCCGGCTCCCCCGAGCACCGCCACCAGCACGACGATCAGCCCGGCGATCTCACCCCTCGAGAGCGTGTCCAGGCGTTCCCGGAAGGACATGCGCGCGACGCTAGAGGCGGGTCAGCCGCTCCGCTGTGAAGCGTGTCACGCTCGCCGGAAGTCCTCGACGATCAGGCCGTCGACGACGCTCGCGACGAAGTCACGGCCACCGTAGATGCTCGCGAACACGCTCCCGCCTCCGAGGCACGCGGAGGATGCGTCGACCGTGGCGGGATCACAGCCGTCCGGCGAGAGGAAGATCGTGGCGTCGAGCTGGGACACCATGTCGGGGTCAGCCGCAGCGTCACCGAACGCCAGCTGCGCCCCGCCGGCCTCGCCGAAGCCCTCTGCGAGCTCGGCTTCTCCTGACGCGCCGACGATAGGGAAGCCGGATGCGCGTTTCTCGGATGTCCAGGGAGCCGGCCACGCTGGCGGCCAGACCGGCCCGCTCGACCGGACGATCCGAACTCGTGACCTCGATCGGGACGAGCACCGTCCACGACGGAAGCTCGAATCGGAGCCAGGAATGCTCGTCGTCACCCCGAGCGGGCCACAGCTCGAGTCCGCCCACCGATGAGTTGATGAGTATCGGAGCCCCTTCCGGATCCACGAATCGCTGGATCGACGCGTTCGGATCGTGCAAGAACACGATCGGACCCTGGTAGCGTCCCTCCGAACGCATACGACACGTCCGGCTGAACGCCCATCGTCTCGACGCCGAGCGGGATCGGATACACGAGCGTCGCCTCCGACCCATCCGGGAAGATCACCGGCATCCGCAGGAGATCGCCGTCGCGTTCGGTCGGCGGGAAGAACGGCTCCGGGTCGAGCACCTCACCCATCGGGTCGGTTCGGACCGACGGCGGTGGGTTGTACGACGAACATCCGCCGGTCAGAGTGCCTCAGAGCTGCATCCCGTACGAGTGCGTCGGCACCGAGGACGACGTCCCCGGCGACAACGGGTTCGAACACCCAACAGCAACCACCCTTCGTTTCCGAGACCGGTCGATCGGTATCCTGTGCCACGCGTCATCGCTCCGCGGAGAACACGACGGTCAGTCCGCAGAAGTCGCCGAAGACGATCATGCGATCGTCGCGACGCTCTCGGGTCGGCATTCCGAGAACTCGAGAGGAACCGCTCCGGGAGGTCCGCCATGCGTCCGTCACCGGATCGTAGGCAGCGCTCGCCGTGGTCGTAGTCCCACGCGATCAGCTCACCGTTCGAGCCATGCCGCGGTCATCGCTTGAGGAGAGAGATCGGACGGCGGCAGCTCGCGCCACGCGTCGGCTGCGGGA
The DNA here is from genome assembly GCA_963702405.1 of uncultured Actinomycetota bacterium. Taxonomy (GTDB): domain Bacteria; phylum Actinomycetota; class UBA4738; order UBA4738; family HRBIN12; genus JAJNBA01. Next base: position 386,106 of record CAVPCM010000008.1, on the reverse strand, counting down.
TCGTAGGCCGCCGCCGATGGCGGTCGGGGTGTCGGCGTGGTTGTTGCCGTCGAGCGCGGCGCCGAACACGATCATCTCGTCGCCCGTCCACACCGCAGACCCGTCGGTGATGTCCGTCGGCCCTTCGGCGATCGTCCGCCACCTGTTCGTCAACGGGTCGTAGGCCGCGCCGTCTCGACGGCGCGCCGCCCTCTCCGTGCTCCCCCAGACGATCAATTCCTCACCGGTCCACACGGAGAACGCGGTTCGCGCCTCGATCGGCGCCGCCGGTAGCATCCGCCACGTCCTTGCGATGGGGTCGTACGCAGCACCATCGTCGAAGTACGGAGGGTCTCGGAACCCCCCGTCCCAGCCACCCCAGATCAAGAGCTCCCGACCCGTCCATGCGTACGCGCTGCCCGACCGACCCTCGAGCGGCGACGGGGGCATCGGCTCCCACCGACGGGCCGCGGCGTCGAACGCGAACCCGTCATCGCCGGGATCCTCATCGCCACCGACGTACTCGTACCCGCCCCAGACGAGCAGCTCGGAGCCCGTCCATGCCGTGGCCGCATCGCTGCGCACCTCGGGAGGCGCGGGCAGCTCGCTCCAACCGGCTGGGAGCTCGGCGGCGAGGTCGACGGCGGGCACGGGTCGTGGCCTCGGGGCAACGTCCAGATGCGAGAGGTTCCAGGCGAAGACAGCAGCACCGGCGAACACCGCGAACGCGACGAGCGCGGCCGCCGCCCGTCTCCACCGATCCGGTTGCAACGACTCGGAACGCGATGTCGCATCCGATGTCATCGCGCGCCGTCGCGCATCGCTCCAGAGGTCCGGCGACTCGATCTGGTCGATCACCGAGAATCGTTCCTTCAGATCAGGCATCCTCGTCCTCCAGCAGGTCCCGCAGACGCTTCCTCGCCCGGTGGACGTGCACGCCCACCGCCGAAACGGAGGAACCCAAGGCCTTCGCGATCTCCCGGTGCGACCAACCCGCGTAGTCGGCCAAGCACGACCGACGCCCGCTGCTTCAGCGGGAGCTTCGCGAGCGCGCGCCACAGATCCACGAACGGATCGGGAAGTCCCGCCACCGACTCGACCTCGAACCGCTCCACTCGTCCTCGCTCCTTCAGCTCCCCCGCCGCGAGGCGGAAGACGACCCGCCACACCCAGGCGGCCGGGTCGCGCACCGCCGAGCCCCGCCGAAGCGCCTGGGCGAACGCCTCCGCCACGGCATCGTCGGCCACTTCGCGGCTCCCGGACGCGAGGAAGACGGCGCGCCACATGCGGGCGCCCTGCTCCCGATAGACGAGCTCGATCCTGCGTCCCGGCTTCATCGTCCTCGGGTCCCGAGCGATCGCGATCGACGTCCGCCTCCACGGCCTCATCCTGCACGTCGAGTGGACAGGACCCGAGACCCGCGGGTTCCTTAACAGCGGAGGAGACTCAGCGGGTGACGAAGTTCACGAGCTTCGGCGCGCGGACGATCTCCTTCACGATCTCACGGTCGGCGATCGCGCGCCGTGCCTTCTCCGAGGCGCGGGCAAGCTCGAGGACCCGTGCTTCGTCGGCGTCCGCCGGTACCTCGATCGTGTCGCGGACCTTGCCGTCCACCTGCACGACGAGCGTGATGGTGTCCTCGGCGGCCAGGGCCGTGTCGAACGAGGGCCAGCGGCTGACGTGCACCGAGTCGGCATGGCCCAGCACCTCGCGCCAGAGTTCCTCCGCGGCGAACGGCGCGAACGGAGCGAGCATCTGCGCGAGCGCTTCGGCGGCCCCTCGTGCCCCTCCGCCGGCATCGAGCGCGGCCCGCATCTCGTTCGTGAGGACCATGAGCTTCGAGATCGCCACGTTGAACCGGAACCGCTCCAGATCGTCCGTCACCCCCGCGATCGTGCGGTGCGTGAGCCGCACCAGGGTCGTCGGCTCATCCCCGCCGCGCTCGACCGCCTCCCCCACCGCCGCGAACACCCGCCCGAGCCAGTGGTGCACACCCGGACGGTGATCGGCGTCGCCGGCGATCAGCTTCCAATCGATGTCGTCCTCGAACGGGTTCGCGAACAGCATCGTGAGTCGCATCGAGTCGGCACCCCACCGCTCGACGAACGGCATCGGCTCGACGATGTTGCCTTTCGACTTCGACATGGAGCCGCCCCCGTAGATCACCTGCCCCTGGTTCATCATCCGCGCGAAGGGCTCGACGTACGGGACCATGCCGGCGTCGTGCAGGGCCTTCGTGAAGAAGCGCGCGTACATCAGGTGCAGGATCGCGTGCTCTACGCCCCCCGTGTACTGGCTCACCGGCCACCGTTCGACGTCCTCACGCCGGAACGGACCGTCCTCGTAGCCCGGTGAGCAGTAGCGGAAGAAGTACCAGCTCGAGTCGACGAACGTGTCCATCGTGTCGGTGTCGCGACGTGCGTCGCGACCGCACGTGGGACAGGTCGTCTTCACGAACCGGTCGTGCCGAGCGAGCGGCGACTCCCCGCCGGGCCGGAAGTCGACGTCGTCGGGCAGCCGCACCGGCAGGTCCGCGAGCGGCACCGGGACCTCGCCGTGCTCGTCGCAATGGATGATCGGGATCGGCGCGCCCCAGTACCGCTGGCGCGAGATCAACCAGTCGCGGAGCCGGTAGGTGACGGCGGGGCCGCCGAGGCCCTGCTCCTCGATCCAGGCCGCGACCTTCGCGATCGAGGCGGGCGAGGGCTCGCCGTCGAACGGACCGGACCGCACCATCACGCCCTCGTGGTCGTGCGCCTCGGTCATCGACGCGGGGTCGCGCTCCTCGCCCGGCGGCTGGATCACCACGCGGACCTCGAGATCGTGCTCGCGCGCGAACTCGAAGTCGCGCTGGTCGTGCGCCGGGACGCCCATCACGGCGCCCGTGCCGTACTCCATCAGCACGTACGGCGCCACGAACACCGGCACGCGCTCCCCGTTCACCGGGTTCACGACGTGGACGCCGAGGGGCACGCCTTCGCGGCTCTCGGCCTGCTCGCGGTTCGTGAGTGGCGTCGCCTGCAGACGATCCACCAATGCGCGCGCCGCGTCCGCGCTCCCGCCCACGCCCGCGAGCTTCTCTACGAGCGGGTGCTCGGGAGCGAACACGAAGAACGTGACCCCCCAGAGCGTGTCGGGACGCGTCGTGAACACCTCGACCTCGTCGCCCGTCTCCTCGACGGTGAACCGCACCGTGGCTCCCTCGGACCGGCCGATCCAGTTCCGCTGCATCGTGATCACGCGTTCGGGCCACTCCTCGAGCGTGTCCATGTCGTCGAGGAGGCGTTGGGCGTAGTCGGTGATCTTGAAGAACCACTGCGTGAGGTCCTTTCGGACCACCGCGGTGCCGCACCGTTCGCAGGCTCCGTTGATCACCTGCTCGTTGGCAAGCACCGTTTGGTCGTTCGGGCACCAGTTGGCCGGCGCGTTCTTCCTGTAGGCGAGCCCCATCTCGAAGAGCTTCAGGAACAGCCACTGCGTCCAGCGGTAGTACTCGGGGTCGCTGCTGTGGAGCCGGCGGGTCCAGTCGAACGAGAAGCCCATGCGTTTGAACGACGCCGCCTGCTGCTCGATGTTCTCGTAGGTCCATTCCTTCGGATGGACCCCGCGCTTGATCGCCGCGTTCTCGGCGGGGAGCCCGAACGAGTCCCAGCCGATCGGATGCAGGACGTTGTACCCCTGGAGCCACCGGAACCGCGCGATCACGTCGCCGCCGCTGAAGGCCTCCGCGTGTCCGAGGTGGAGGTCGCCCGAGGGGTACGGGAACATGTCGAGCGCGTAGAAGCGGGGCCGGGGGTCCTCGGGATCGTCGGAGGCTCGAGAGAGTTCCTCGTCATCCCAGACCTGCTGCCACTTCGGCTCGATCTCGGCGGGGTCGTAGCGGTGCATCGGCTCATGGTAACGGGCCTCACCTCCGTACACTGGACGCACGGACACGCGCATCGAGTCGACGGGACGACACAGGCCGGCGAAGGCGCTCGATCGCCGGGTCCTCACGATGTGGTGGACGCTCTGGGGCGCGATCGTGCTGGTGGGCGCGCTCGTCGCCGCCCCGACGATCGTGGAGCTCCCCGCCGGTGGCGCGATGTTCGCCGCCGGCTTCGTGCTCGCCGCCGTCGGCGCCGCGACGGTGCCCTACCTGCGTTACCGTCGGTGGCGCTACGAGATCCGGGAGCGCGACCTGTTCCTCTCGCATGGCTCGTGGTTCTACGTCCTCACGTTGATCCCGTTCGATCGGATCCAGTACGTGGAGACGCACCAGGGGCCGCTCGACCTCGCCTTCCGGCTCATGCAGCTCGTCGTCTACACGGCCGCCGGGAGAGCGGCCCGGATCCCGGGCCTCGACCCCGACGAGGCGGAGGCCCTCCGCGAGGAGCTGTCGAAGGTTGCAGGTACCGAGAGTGTCTGACCCCATCCCCCCACGACCCGACCGGGAAGACGGGAGCCCTCCCCAAGCGCCGGCCTTCGCGGCATGGCGTCGACTCCACCCGGCCGCGATCGCGGTCTGGACATCGAGTGTCATCGGCGGTCTGGCGCTCCCGATCCTGTTCTTCGTGTTGATCGGGGACCGGTCGGGTTCGATCGGCTTCGTGATGCTCGCCGCCGGGATCGCGCTGGCCGCGGCCATCGTCCGGTGGACCCGGTTCTGGTACCGGCTCGATGAACGCGCGCTCCATCTCCGCGGAGGCCTCCTGCAGCGATGGGAGCGGACGATCCAGCTCCCACGGATCCAGAGCGTCGACGTGGTCCAGAAGCTGACCCATCGAGCGTTCGGAGTCGTGGAGCTCCGAATCGAGGTCGTCGGCGGACAGAGCACCGAGGCACCGCTCGTCGCGCTCACGCCGGATGAGGCGACACGGTTGCGGGCCCTGCTCATGTCCGATCTCGCCGATGAGGGCGAGCCATCGGAACCCCCGCTCGTGCGGATGCAGCCCCGCGACCTGCTCGTCGCCGGCCTGACCGGTGGCCGCGTCGCCGTGGTCGCCGCGATCGCCGGCTGGGCGTTCCAGCTCCTGCCGGAGGACACCCTCGTCGTGAACCTGGACCGGCTCGCCGGGGCCGACCGGTCGGATCTGGAGACCGCCCTGCTGGTCGTCGGGGTGCTGCTGATCGCGTCGATCCTCATCTCGCTCGCCACCACCGTCGTCGTCTATTGGGGCTTCACGGCCCGCCGGAGTGAGGACCGGCTCGTCATCACACGGGGCTTGCTCCAGACGCGACGATCCGTGATCCCCGTGGGACGGATCGAGGCGATCCGTCTCGAGGAGAACCTGATCAGGCGCGCGTTCGGCCTCGCGAGCCTGCGGGTGCTCACCGCCGGCTACGGGAGGGACTCCAACGACCAGCAACAGGCGAGCGTGCTCGTCCCGGTAGCCACCCGCGAGCGATGCCTCGAGGTCGCGGAGGCCGTCCTGGATCCCAGCGGCCTGCGGGTCGCCGGCCTCCGTCCCGCACCCACACCGGCACTCGTCCGCCGCCTCACCCTCGCCTCGATCTTCGGGGTCGCCGCCATCGCCCTCGGGTTCGCCCTTCCTGACGGAGCGCAGCCGGCGACCTTCCCCGTCCTCCCTCTGGCGATCTGGTTCGGGTACCTGTCGTGGCGAGGTCTCGGCCACACCGTCCTTCCTCGCCACGTCGTCGCACGGTCGGGCGCGCTCCAACGCCGAACGACGGTGGCTGCCCTGGCGAACCTGCAGCATCTGACCCTCCACCGATCGCCGACCCAGCGACCCTTCAGCCTCGCCACCCTGACGCTCGCGATCCCGAAGGCGAGCGCCTCCGTGATCGACGTGGACGACGACCTGGCCGAGGAGCGGTTCGACGAGCTGGCGGCACGACTCTCCGGACCGCGCTAGGCCGGGATCGAGGGTTCCGCGAACAGCGTGGCGCGCGCGAGCAGGGCGGGGATCTGTTCCGCCGGAACGGGTCGCGAGAACAGGAACCCCTGACCGCGGGTGCAGCCCGCAGCCTGGAGGAAGGCGAGCTCGCCCTCGGTCTCGATCCCCTCCGCGAGCGGCACCATGCCCAGGCCGTGTGCCAGCTGGATCATCGCCTCGACCATGCGGCCGGACTCGTCATCGCGATCGACGGCGTGGATGAAGGAGCGATCGATCTTGAGGATGTCGACGGGCAGATGCTTCAGCCGGGCGAGCGAGGAATATCCCGTCCCGAAGTCGTCGATCGCGAGGGAGAGCCCCCACGCGTGGAGATCGGCGAGGACCCGCTGCGTGCGGTCGGGATCGGCCATCGCGGTCGATTCCGTGATCTCGACGACGACGTCGTGGGGATCCACGTCCGCCGCCGTGAGCTTCGCCATCAGCTTCTCCGGCAGCCGGCCCGACCAGAGCTGGCGAGGCGAGAGGTTGAAGCCGAGGCGCATATCGATCCCCTGCGCCTCCCAGACCTTGTGTTGGTGTGCGAGCTCCTCGATCACCCAGTCCCCGATCGCCTCGATCAGGCCGAGCTCCTCCGCGATCGGGATGAACTCGCCGGGAGGCACGATCCCGCCGTTGGGCTCGCTCCAGCGGATCAGCGCCTCCAGTCCGGTCACCGTCCCCCCGTCGAGCTCCACGATGGGCTGCCAGTGCAGGACCCAGTGCTTCTGCTCCACGGCCCGGCGGAGGCGGGTCGTGAGGGACAGTCGCTCGATCGCCTCGTCCGCGCCGCTCGCGTACACGATGTAGCCACCCGGCTCGGCCTTCTTCGACTGGTACATCGCGGTGTCGGCGTTCTTCAGCAGGCTGGTCGCGTCCGTGGCGTCCTGAGGGAACAGGCTCACGCCGAGCGAGGCCGACGTGAAGAACTCGACGCCACCCAGGTCGAAGGGCTCCTGGAGCGCCTCGTGCACGCGGGTGGCCACCGATTCGGCGACGAGCAGTCCTGCTTCCGTGCCGGCCACCGAGCCGATCCCTCGCTCGAGATCGGCGAGCAGCAGGAGGAACTCATCGCCACCCTGGCGCGCGACCAGGTCCGTCTCGCGGGTGCAACCGCGGAGACGTTCCGCGAGCTGCTTCAGGAGCTCGTCGCCGGCATGGTGGCCGAGCGAGTCGTTCACGAGCTTGAAGTTGTCGAGGTCGAGGTAGAGCACGCCGACGCCGAGGTCGTGGCGGCGCGCGCGCGAGATCGCGGCTTCGAGCATCTCTTCGAAGAGCGCCCGGTTCGGCAGACCGGTGAGCTTGTCGTGATACGCGAGGAAGGCGACCTGCTCCTCGGCGAGCTTGCGCTCCGTGATGTCGAAGATCACGCCCTGGATCAGCCACGGCTGGCCCTGCTCGTCGTCGATCGGGTAGGCCTGTTCGAGGACCCAGCGGACGCTGCCGTCCTCATGCACCATCCGGTACTCGTGGTTCAGCGGCTCGTGCGCGTTGTAGGCGTACTGGTACTCGTCCCACGCGCGCTCGATGTCCTCGGGGTGGACGTGATGTCGCCACGCATAGGGGTCGGTCAGCCACTCGTCCTGCTCGATGCCCAGGAGCTCCACGACCTGGGGGCTCACGTAGATCGACTCCGAGTCCTCGTCCACGGGATCGAGGTACACGACCGCCGGGATGTGCTCCACCAGCGCGCGATACTTCGCCTCCGCCTCGAAGCGCGCCGCTCGGCCGGCCTCCACCTCCGTGCGGTCGCGGAGCGTGACGACCAGCAGCGGCGACTCCGCTTCGATGCGACCGATGTGCACCTCGACGGGGAGCTCACCGCCGTCGCGGCGCGTGCAGGTGGTGTCGAAGGAGGATCCCGCGGGATGCTCGGCCAGGTCGGCCGCGAGCAGCCCGTGCACCGTGCGCCCGAGCAGCTCGCCGCGCGAGAAGCCCGTCAGGCGCTCGCACGCCGAGTTCGCGTACACGATCTCGCCGCCGCTCTCGGCCACCACCAGGGACTCGGGGGTCGCCTCCAGGAGAGAGCCGGGCGTGAGCACGTCGCCGAGCCGCCCGAGGGCAGCCTCGAAGAGCGTGGCGGGCTCTCTGAGCGTGGCCATGCTCAAGTCATCGGCGGTTCGACGCGGCGACCTGAGACGGCGGCTAGCTTCGGGGCGAGCGTTCCTCGAGACCCCACGGCGATCCGTGCTCGTGCAGGAGGTCGAGGAACGGACCCGGTGGGAACGCCTCCGGGCCGAGCACACCGGTGCCCGTCCACGCGCCGTTCGCCAGGAGCTCCAGCGCGATCGCAGGGTTCAGCGCCGTCTGCCAGACCACCGCCTGCGCGCCGTCACGGCGCCAGGTCTCCTCGTTGTCCACCACGTGGTACAGGTAGACCTCTCGGGGCGAGCCGTCGGCCCCGATGCCGGTGACCCACGTGCCCGCGCACGTCTTCCCGGTCATCCGGTCGCCGAGGGACATCGGGTCGGGCAGCGATGCCGCCACGACGTCACGGGGCGATACGTCCAGCCCGTTGACGCTGACCGGCTCGGTCCGGTCGAGGCCGAGCTTCCGGAGCGTCTTCAGCACCTCGATGAACTCGTCTCCGAGCCCGTACTTGAACGTCACGCGCCGGCAGTCGATCCACCGCGGCACGAGGAGCACCTCCTCATGTTCCACGTTCACGCACTCGACACGCCCGATCCCCTCCGGGAACGTGAAGACCTCGGGCTCGCTGAACGGCTCGGTCGTGAACCACCCCCGATCCTTCTCCCACACCACCGGCGGGTTGAGGCATTCCTCGATCGTGGTCCAGATCGAGAAGCTGGGAGCGAAGTCGTATCCCTCGACGACGAGGTTCGCCCCGTCACGGACACCGACCTCGTCGATCGTGTCGAACAGCTCGTCCGACGGCGTGGCGCGCGAACACGTCCGAGAGCCCCGGCTCCACTCCGATGCCCACGAGCGCGAGGAGCCCGCGCTCCTCCCAGGCGCTCGGCCCGCGCGAACTGATCGTCGCCGAGCTTCGTCCCGGTCTCCTCGTGGGGGCGCTCGGGATGCGGCTCCGAGAGCGACATCGCCATGTCGAGGTAGGTCGCGCCCGCCGCGAGGGCACCCTCGAACACCGGCATCACGAAGCGGGGATCGACCGCGTTCAGGATCACGTCGCACCGGTTGACGGTGGCGAGCTCGGCGACCGCCTCGGCCTCGTTCGCATCCACGCGGGCGGCGGAGAAACGGCCATCGCCGTACCGGTCGACGATGCTCCGCGCGCGCCCCTCATCGTGGTCGGCGAAGACGACGTGTTCGGCGAAGTCGCGTCGGACGACGATCGGCGCGAATGCCGACCCCACGCCACCGGACCCGACGACCAGGATCCTCATGGGCGCGGAGTGTAGCCGTCGACCGCACGGATGCTCAGCGGGACAGAACGGCGGTGGCGAGGCGGGAGATCACGTCGGGATCGCGTTCGTCGTCCAGAACGAAGAGCAGCGTGTCGGCGCCGGCATCCTCGTAGCGATCGCAAGTCTCGCGCGCCCCGTCGAGCCCGACCTCGCGCAGCCACAGCTGGACCTGCCGCTCGACCGGGCGATCACCGATGAGCTCGGACAGGTCTTTGGCTAGCTCGGCGAATCGATCGATGTCCACGGACGAGGCGTTCCAGGCATCCGCGTGGGAGGCGGCGACCGCGAGCACACGCGCGCTCGTCCCTCCGACCACGATCGGCGGCGGCTCGATCCCGAGAGGCCCGAACGATGCTCCGTCGAAACCGAGCACATCGTCGGAAACCGTCTCGCCCCGCCAGAGCTGCGGGAAGACCCGGCAACACGCTTCCAAGCGCTCGACACGCTCCGCGAACGGAGGGAAGGGCACGCCGGCCACCCGGTGGTCATGCCGCGCCAGGTGCCACGAGCCGATGCCGAGCCCCACCTCCACGCGGCCGCCGCTCGACGCCTGCGCGACCGCGAGCTGCCCGGCCAGCAGCAGCGGCGGTCGCAACGACACGTTCAGCACGTGGACCGCCAGTCGGATACGGGAAGTGGCGCTCGCCATCGCGGTGAGGAGCGTGGGCGCGTCCCACGCGGCGTCCCCTCCCGGCGCGGCGCTCACGTGATCGAAGCACGAGACGAGGTCGAAGCCCTCGGCCTCAACGGTCGTCCATGCGGTGAGGAGCTCGTCGAAGCTCCAACCCCACTGACCGGGCTTCACCCCGACCCGCATCAGACCACTGTCCCAGAAGGAGCGGCCCGAGCATGGGAGGAGCCGGCCCGAGCGGGCCGGCTCCCTCGTGTGCCGATCGTCGACGGCTATGGCCGCCGGATCTCGATACTCCGGAACGTGTCTCGACCGGGTCCTCCGGCTCCGAAGTCCCGACCCGGGCCGCCGTGCAGGAGATCTCTTCCGGGGCCGCCGAACAGACGGTCCCTGCCGGTCCCGCCGAACAGACGGTCCCTGCCGGACGCGCCGACCAGCCGGTCCCGTCCAGACCCGCCGCCGAGTCGGTCGTTGCCGAGGGCGCCGAGCAGGAGATCGTTCCCGCCGAGACCGGAGAGCGTGTCGCTCCCGCCCTTGCCGCAGATGATGTCGGCGCCCGGGGTACCGGTCAGGATGTCATCGCCCGCGGTTCCGACCACCTGGTTCCGCGGATTGCCCGCGAAACCCGGACACGTCGTTGGCTGCGGAACGTTCACCACCACGAACCCATTGTCGAGGTCGAGCCCGAAGAAGCAGTTCTCGCAGGAGTCCGCGGCGGTGATCGTCATGTCGCTGTTCAGATCCACCAACCCGTTGAAGGCCGGATCCGGCCCCCCGACAACGCCGAACCCGCAGGGGTTCGTCTCCGCCAGGTTGTTGGCCAGGATGTCGGCCCCGTCCGTGGCGTCGCCGAGCCCCACATCCACGGCCTCGCCGATCAGCCCGAAGTGGCAGTCCCCCGCGTTGATGATCTCGTTGCCGCTGGAGTCCACCCGTCCACCGATCGCGGACCACGCGAAGTCCGATTCGAGGACACCGGGGTTGTCGGGGTCGCCCGCGTTGAACACGGTCGGGAGCGCGCCGGTCCACGCGAACTCTCCGTCGATCACGTTGATCGTGACCCCGTTGGCCGTGCCGTCGAATCCGATCAGCGTGCAGTCGTCGGCGTTCGTGATCGCGAGGTCGCCGGCGGCGCCATCGTTGTCGGTGGCCCAGTTGTTGCAGTCCAGTTGACCGTCGATGATCGACGTGTCACCGAAGAACGCGTTGGAGTCGTCGCGCCCGTTCACCACGGCGTCACCGTTCAGGTCCGCCCTACCGTTGATGATGGTCGGTCCGAACGTGCCGCTGAAGGCGGTCGAGGGCGGGGGCTCGGTCTGCGGGCCCTCCACCTGCACGACACCGAGGGTGACGTTGTGGCCGAGGAAGCAGCCGTCGCTCGCACGTGTCCGCCCCGCTGATGTTGCCGTCGCTGTTCAGGTCGACCTTGCCGTTGTGGGCGGCATTCGGTGCGTTCGCGAACCCGCACGGGTTCGTGTTCCCGACGGTGTTCCCGAGGATGTCCGCCGTGCCGATCACGTCGAAGGAGCAGTCGTTCGCGTCGATCGTCTCGTCACCACTCGAGTCCACGCGGCCGTTGATCGTCGACCACGCGAAATCGGACTCGAGCACGCCTGGGTTGTCCGGGTCCGACGCGTTGAAGACCTCTGGGAACGACCCGTCCGGCCAATCGACGGAACCGTCGACCACGTCGATCGTGACGCCGTCGACCGTGCCGTCGTACGCGATCATCTGACAGTCGTCATTCGCGTCGATCACCCCGTCGCCGGCCTCGCCACCATTCGGACCCGACCACGCGTTGCAGTCGAGACCGCCGTTGATGATCGCGGTGTCGCCGTAGAAGGCGTTCGAGTCGTCGGCGCCGGTGACCTCGTTGTCGCCGTTCAGATCGAGCAGTCCGTTGATCACGGTTGGCGACAGACCACCCGTGAACGGCGTCGCTGCCGCCGGACCCGCCAGGATGAGCACTGCGGAGAACGCGATCAGCGACATCACTCCGAGGGCCGCCACGGAGCGGCGGAACGATCCTGCACGCACGGTCGATCGGTTCATACGCATGGTGCTCCTTCCGAGTCGGGCACGGTCCGCGGGCTCGCATGCCGCGGTCGACCGGCGCGTGGGTAGCGAGGGGAGGTATCGGAGATCGCCGGCCAAGAGATGGCCGAACGTCGAACGTGACCAGACCCATACACACCCCCCGGCGCTCCTTCGAGCTACGGGATTCCACCTCAGGGGAATCAACGCATTCGCTTTCGCGAAACCGTCCCCGAGGCTAGTCCCTCGTCTTCGAAGAAGCAAATCCACGCTTGCGCTGCTCAGAAGGCTCCAAGCGTCCATCAGGAGTCAGGTACCCGTTTCGTGGGAGGGGCTACGCTCACTCCCGCCGTTCCTCTCGAGAGAACCGGCATATCGACCTACGTCATCGGCTCTCGCGGAGCTCGATCACCGCTTCCGGGTCTGACGGATGTGCTTGGCGGTGCGAACGACCCGCGCGCCCATCGGCACGATGCTGATCGAGCCATCGGTCTCCAGGACGGCCAGCTTCACCCCGCTCAGCGCCTCCACGCCGTGCTCACGGATCACCATCTCGAGCTCCTGACGCTCCAGCCCTTCTCGGCGGAGATGCGGCTCGATCAGCTCGCCGTCCTCGACGAGCACGGTGGGCGTGCCTTCGATGAGTCGTCCCCACCCACCTCCGTGCAGACGGGCGAGGGCGATCGCCCGGTTCGCGACCAACAGCGTCAGCGCCGCGATCAGTCCGCCCTGGACCGAGAAGTCGGGGCCCACCATCGCGTTCTGGACGGCGTTGGAGATCAACAGCACGACCACGAGGTCGAAGACCGTCATCTGACCGAGCTCCCGCTTGCCAGCCAATCGGAGCCCGACGAACACGCCGAGGTACACGAGCAACGTGCGTACGACGACGGCCCAGGCGTCCGTTCCCATCCTGAACATCTCGTGCTCCTTTCCACTCAGGTCGCGCCCACGTCACGTCGTGGGTGAACCTCGCGCTGCCCAGACGACGGTGGTCATCGTGAACGGTGGCGGCGGGAGGATCGCCCCACAACGCTCACGGAGCGCGGCTCGTTCCGGCGGCGCGAGCGGAGCGAGATAGGCACCGGCGGGTCCGACCCCCAGCTCGAACGGCTCCCACCAGTCGTCGAAGGTCTCGTGCTCGACGGACACGAAGAGCGCCGTCTCCTCCACCTCCCGGAGCCCCGCCGCCTCGAACAGCTCCGTGAGATGCCCCTCACGTGCGCCGGCGAGGTCGGACTCGTCGTGGACCTCGGTGTTCGCCTCGCGAGCTGCCTGCCAGAACGCGGAGATGGGTGCGCGCTTCCCCGCGAAGTCCCAGACGCAGGCCGCCACGAGGCCGTCCGGCCGCGTCACACGCGCCATCTCCGCGAGTCCGCTGACCGGGTCGCGCATGAAATGCACGACGAGCTGCGCCATCGCCACGTCGAACGCGCCGTCCGGGTGGGGGATATCCTCCGCCGAGGACCGCCGGACGTCGACGCCGGGATGCCGTTCCCTCGCAGCCGCGACGAACGGCTCGGATGGATCGACCGCGGCCACGGACGCGGGCCCGAGCCGGTGCACGAGCTCGGTCGTCAGAGCGCCCGGCCCGCAGCCCACATCGAGCACCTGCTGTCCCGCGCGAACGCCGGCGAAGTCGGCGAAGGCCGGTGAGAGCACCCGCGAGTAGCGCCCCATGAAGCGGTCGTAGGCGTCGGCGGCGACGTCGAAGCTCATCGTCGCCGACCATATCGTCAGTCTCCTCGAAGGGAGACGGTGGCACCGCCGCTCACCAGCCGGAGAACGCCGAGCTCCCGGTCGGAGGTTCATCCACCACTCCGACCGGGTAGGTGAGACAGTGGAGGTCGGTCGGCGGCAGAAGGGCATCTCAGGTGGCGGGGAGCTCCAGGGGGCGGCGGAGGAGACGCGTCCTCCAGGCGAGGGCAGTCGCCCTCTTGACCATCACTCTCACCCTGAGCGCCGTGTCATCGGCGATCGCCGCGAAGACTGAGCCCTCAGTTGACGAGACCCTCGTGACGTCGCAGGTCTCGGCCGACAGTGAGCCGAAGCCTCCGAAGCCCACGAAGCCTCCGAAGCCTTCGCCCACCCCCTCGCCGTCTCCTGAGCCCTCACCGTCATCGGAGCCCTCCCCGGACCCATCGCCGTCGCCCAGCCCCGACCCAACGTCATCGCCTACCCACACGTCCTCTCCGATACCGAACCCCTCAACCACATCGCCGCCCGGGACCACGCCCGCGCCTCCCGGCGGCGACCCCACCGGATCAGGAGGAGCTGGAGGCGACACACCCCTCGGTTCTGGCGAGTTGCCTCCGGACCCATACCAAGCGGCTCTGGGGCTGATCGGTGGGAGTGCGGACCGAGGAGATGCGGGCGTCGCTCGGGATGGCACCGGGTCGCTGTTCACAACGGTCGCATCGATCATCGATGAGCTCGCATCGTCAGACGATCGAGCGATCCGAGCGGCCGAAGCCCCGACCCAGTGCCCTGGGCTCGGCTGTGGCTCCCCCACCGAAGCCACGACGACTCGAGCGTTGTTCATCGTCCTGACGTGTCTCGCGATCGCCGTCGCCGGAGCAGTCGTCATCCGTGCGAGGAGTCGGCGATCGACCACTGAACTGCCCTCCGATCGACAATGAGCTTCCGGTCGCGTGCGATAGCGGCCGATCGTGCACGCAAGCCCGTTCCGCCTGGTCTACGATGCTCCCGAGGGGGGATCCGGTGGACCACATCTTCTGGGGAGTCGTGTCCATCGGGATCCTCGCCGTACTCCTGAGCCTCCTGCTGAAGATGCTGATCGAAGACTTCCCAGGGGGCTCCTCGTCGGGCCGTCGGAGGCCCAAGTTCAAGAGCTGAAAACCGCTATGACGCTTTGGACTGCGTCGACAGCAATCCCTCGATCGCGTCTGCGACGTCGCCCGGGTCGAACGGCTTCGTCATCACGGCGTCAGCCCCTTCGGCGAGGCAGCGTTCCCGGTCCCGCGAGAGCGTGACTGCGGTCAAGACCAGGACGGGCACCTCGTCCAGGTCGGACGAATGGCGCATCGCGTCGAGCACGTCGTAGCCGTTCACGCCCGGCATCATCAGGTCGAGGACGATGGCGTCCGGGTGCTCGGCCCGCGCGATCTCGATCCCCGTCCGTCCATCCGCGGCCACGAGCGTCTGATGGCCCTTCGCATCGAGGGCAAGACGAAGGATCACACCGATGATCGACTCGTCATCGACTACGAGCACGCGGGACATCCGACCCCCTTCGGTCTCTTCGCTCTGTATCGGCGCGCACGCACCGGAACCTGAAGCTCAGATGGATGCCTTCCCTCCGAGGCCCTGTTCGCAACCTCCACCGACGGGGCATCGATCTCGGTCGGCTAGCCTGGGTGACCACCTACCAGGAGGCCTCCCGTGAACGAGAAGCATCGGTTCGTGCTCGCTGTCATGGCACTCGTCGTCCTCGGAACGGCCGGCTTGGCGTCGGGAGCTACCGGGGATCCACTGATCCTCGGTGCGATCAACGAAGCCGGGAAAGGCACGCACGTCAGCTCGGGGACGGAACTTGGTGAGCCGACATTGACCGTCACGGCGAGCGGCACCCAGATCCCGTTCGCCGCGGTCGCTGGCGACCAGACTCAATTCGCCGCCTATGTCAGGGGCTACGAGGACGGCCTCAAGCTTGACGGCGCCATGGAGACCGACCGCGCGGGTGTTGTGGTGATCCCCGCGGGTCAGACGCGGATCACTTTCGTCCCGCGCACGGGCCCGGAATCCGACTCGGAGAACCCCGTCCAACCTGACACGCTCATGCTCGCCACCGTGCAGGGCAACGTCGCCACCTCGGTCCTCAACGTCACGCTGCGCCCTGACGTTGATACCGCGACGATCCGCCTGTCGCGGGCAGCGAACGTGGCGGTGCGTGTCGGGTGGTTCACGGTCCGGGCCTATCCGCCGTCCTGATCGCGAACCCAGGCGCGCCTCAGCCGCGCCGGGAGCATGGTGGTGCAGTCAGGCCAGGGGCTCGCGCTTGCCCGGATGTCGTGGCCGAACGGCCTCTGCGCGCCGGCTGAAACCACGTACGATCAGCAGCGCCAGGTGAAGATCCAACCTTGGGGTCCGGACATGCGGCCGGAGCTGGCTCGCCGTTCACCGTAGGAGCTGATCTCGGGCCTGGCTCGGAGGCCTTGGGTCAGAGCGAGTTCCTCGGCCAGTGCCTGACACTCCTCGAGCGTCGTTCGCCTATGGGTGCGCGGAACGGTGACCACGTAGGTTCCGGGACGCCGTGCGACAGAGTATTCGTCCACCCGGCCGGAGCGTAGACCGCCCATACGCCAGGGGAATACGGCGTGTGTGCCGAGATTCCACGAGTTCTCAGTTCTGTGGCAGCCCTGTCAGGATCGCCGGCAGGGCGATGAACAGCCGCCACCCGACGCGGGGCGTGGCCCGATGATCGGCCGCGACGTAGCCCTCGTACGGCTCCCCCTGCGGGTCGAACAGCCCCTGGCCGTTCGCTCAGCGGCCGCCGGCAGCCTCAGGCGGAGGCCATCGATCCCTCGGTCACTTCCCCCTTGTGCGCCGCGAAGGCCGCCAGGACCTCGTCCTTCTCACGCGGAGGGACCCCGAAGTGATCGAGCGACCGCCCCAGCTCGGCGGCGACCTCATCGAACTCCTGAGGGGAGATGCGGAGCTCGCGATGGGCCTCTTCCAGCCCGAGGGGGGTGCTGCCTGGCTTCGTGGCAGCGAACGTGAGCGGTCCACCGGCGACGTTGCACACCCACAGCGTGCGCATGAACTTCAGCCCCGGCAGCCTCCCCAGCTGGTTGGTGTGCCACTCACGGAGCTCAGGGTTCTCCGATGCTTGGCCGACGATGGAGTTCTGGACGACCGCGTCGCTGAAGTGGTCGATCACCGCGGCGATCGCGAACACGCCACCCAATCGTTCGTACAGGCTCGGCTCAGCCATGCTTGTCCCCTCCTCTTCGTCCACCTGCCGTGCCGACCGGAAGTGTCTGGAGGGTCTACGGGTGGCACCTCGGGTCGGTTCAGGTCTCGGGGGCGTTTCGCGTCCGGTCAGAACGGCGACCCGCCACGAGGACCGATCACCCACTTCGCGATGGGGTCGTCCTCCTCTTCGTACTCCCCTGATGACCGCGACGCCCGCCACGCCTGCACCAGGAACAGCAGCGCGAGGAAGGCGACGTTGAACGTAAGCAGCCCCCGGACCCAAGGGTGCTCGAAGCCCCGGAAGCACGACGCCGCGAAGGGCGAGGAGGCGTCCGATAGACCCGGAGTCTGCGGCGGGCGTGCAGGCCGCCTCCGAGTAGATCCGGAAGATCAGCAGCGCCCCGACGACGACGCTGCCGATCGCCCCCAGGGCTAGCGCCACGGGGTATCGACCCAGCCAATGGGCTCCCAAGGCGAGCCCGGCGAGGCCGAACCCGACCAGGCCGACGCTCCCCAGGATGACCGCGCCGTGCACGAGGGTTTCGAGGTTGGCCAGAGTGGAAGGGTGTGAAGAAGGAAGCAAACGCACCGACCGAGGAGCCGACCAAGGCCGCCCCCGCCGCCCGCGCCCCGACGACGAAAAGGAAGGGACGTCCATCGGTCAGATGGAAGCATGAGCATGCGCCCCTGAACAACGGCCGCTACAGAACCGTCACGAACATCTGCGGCCTACCCGATCGACCAGCCCGCCTGCTTCCGATCGTGCTCGAGCGCATCCCTGGTCAGACCGGCCGACGGAAGGGTGCGAGCACCTTCAGCTTCGCGCCCCACCCGCCGACCGCATCGAGCGCGTTGGCGATCGACAGGGTCGAGGGCAACCCCGCTGCCGCGTAGGGATCCGGCCTCCCGAAGGCGGTCCGGTCCTGCGGGGCCTCGTACGTCAGCGTCCAGTTGTGCGAGCCGTTGAATCCCACGAGGGCACCGTGGACCGCCAGCCCCTTCAGGATCGCCTTCTGATAGATGGGGATGTCAAGCGCCTCGACCTCGGCGACCGTCATGTCCACGAACACGACGTTGCCCATCGACAGCCGCGTCGTCGGGTCGTTGATCGGATCGCACGGGACACCCTTGGTGCCCGAGAGGTCGTACGGAGCGACGTTGTGACCCGACAGGCACCTCGCGTGCAGCCCCACCGTGTGCCGGACGAACCCTGCGGCGAGTTCCTCCGGCCGGATCGGCTCCAAGCCGGTCGGGGGCTCCTCGTCGTTGTGGAACCCTGGCCCATCCGTTTCGAGTCGGTACGAACGCCACGCGTGGATCACCCGAGCGGTGTCGTCCACGAACGCCCGCTGGAAATGGTACGTGTAGCCATCGGTCTGCTCGACCAACCGGAACACGCCGTCGGACCCGCTCGAGGTCTGGACCCCAACCGGGCAGTGCACGAAGAGCCCGTCGATCTCCAGCGCGAACGGCGCGTTCGTTCCCGATATGACGATCTCGTACACGGGGTCCTGCTCCCGGGCGAAGTAGAACGGGAATCCCCACTTCGATCGCACGTCCGCCGTGATGTCCCTGGGAAGCCCATCGGACATGAGCGTCCGGATCATCACGTCGGAGTTCGGATCCACCTTCGACGTATCCAGCGGCGTGTTCCACACGCTCGTGTCGGAGAACAGGTGCCAGTCGAGTCCGGGCCAGTTGTCGATGCTGTGCAACCCTTCATCAGGGATCGGCGACGGACTGGGGGTCGGCTCGGGCGGCGTCGGGCTCGGGGTCAAGCTCGCCGTGGGCGTCTGGCTCGGCCCAGGGGGCCGGTCCGGCTCGCCCCATCGACGCAGCGCCAGGTAGGCCGCCCCGACGGCTAACGCGCTCAAGAACACCCTCCGAGACAAGCGTCTAGTCATGACAGGAGGTGTTGGCAATCATCGAGCGTACCGGTCCTCCCGCAGCGCGGAGGAGCATCCACGGGCAGCCGATCGGCGTCGATCGTTCTCGAGCATCCTGCGGAACATCGCCACCATCCGGGGGGGGTAGGCCATCGCGACGGATTTCAGCGCTGGGCTGGGCACCTACAAGAGGAACGGGTTCCCGCCGCCACGAGCGAGAGGACCGATCAACCGGCCCCACTCGTCGCTCAGGGTACGGTCCTCCTGTTCCTGCTTCCCCGATGATCGCATCGCCTGCCACGCGTGCACCAGGAAGAGCATCGCGAGGAAGGCCACGTTGAACGCGAGCAGCACCTGGAGCCAAGGCTCCTCGAACCCCCGGAAGCAGGACGCCGCGAACGGCGACGACGTATTCATGACCCGGCCTCCGGTTTGGAGCGAACAGGACGGAGCGGCCTCCGCGTGGATCCGGAGGATCAGCAGCGTCCCGACGACGACGGTGCCGAGCGCCAGGGCCAGCGCCACGGGGTATCGCCCCAGCGGGGCGCGGGCTCGCCTTCGGAGCCCGCGGATGCCGAACATGACCAGGCCGACGCTCGACAGAACGACCGTGACGTGTACGAGGGTTTCGAGGTGGTCGCCTCCGTAGAGCCCAGCCACCCGCAAGAGCCAAGCGACGATAGAACCAACGGCGGAGCCGACCAACGCCGCCCCCGCCGCGCGCGCCCCGCCGACGAGAAGGACTCCTCCTACGAGCAGGCAGCCGACCACCCACTGAGTCAGGAGTTGCTGAGGAGCGACCCACGCGACGAACGCGCCCCACGGCCACATCGATCCCCAAAACATGCCTGCAAAGAGAAGCCCCGACGACGATCGCGATGACCCCACCCAACATCCTTCGGATGCAAGCATGAGCATGCGCCTTGAGAACGGCCGCTACAGAACCGTCACGAACGTCTGCGGCATCCGCCGGCCCTCGGTTCTACTTGAACTACGAGGACCTTCATCTCTCCTCCTCTTCGGCGAAGGCCTCCAGGGCGATCCTTCCGAAGGCGTCCTGGTCCCCGCGCGCCGCCTTGCACACGTCGCAGTCGTGCCCCTCGGTGTGCGACGCGGCCACCGCGTCGATGGCGATCTTCAGCATCTCCACGTTCATCTCTTCTTCGTCGGAATACCCACCGGCGGAGTCCCATGAACGCCATCTGTCACAGGCCCTCGGCGCTGTGACCACGAGAAGCCCGGAGGCGGTGGCCGACACAGAGAGCGAGTCAGGCTGCGGAGTGTCCCTGCCTTCTCCCGCCTTGACCGAACGACATTCCGGAGCTGATGGGGATCTCGGAGGAGATCATAGAGTTCCTCTTCGCCGGTCCCGTATCGGACGAACGTGTACCTCCTCGTTCGGACCCCGCAGTACGTCGGAACATCCGATCTGGCCCGTAGGTGCTCCAGAACCACCGACCGGCGGATGGAAGACGACGTGCCCGTGATCAGTCTCCGCATGGAGACGCCTTCCATCGGCAGCGAGGCGCCCGCGAAGTCCACGATCGTGGGAGCGATGTCGACGTTCGAGACGAGCGCGCTCGACACGGCTCCCGCGGGCACGCGCCCAGGGAGGCGGACCGCCATCGGTACGCGGATCGACTCCTCGTACGGGACCATCTTCTGGTTGAGCCCGTGCTCGCCGACGCTGTTCCCGTTGTCGGAGACGTAGATGATGAGCGTGTTGCTGGCGCGGTCGGTGTCGCGGAGCGCCGTCACGATCCGCGAGACCATGTCATCGACCGCGAGCAAGCTCTCCCAGCGCTTCCGCTGCCGCTCCGCCAGCGGCCCAAGGGCCAACCGACCCTGCCGGCGGACGTATCGGGGCTTGTCCGACACGTTGCGTTCGTTCACCGAGGGGCCGAAGGGGACGGGAACCCCAGAGAAGGCTCCGCCGTGACGCGGCGCCGGAGTCGCCGGGTTGTGGGGTGCGTACGGTGCGACCACCATGAACAGAGGCGACTGGGCTGAAGTGCCACGGATGAACGAGACGGCGCGGTCGGCGATCACGTCGGTCGAATGGTCCTCGGGTCGAGAGCCGAACTGATGCCGCCTGAGGCCGTCGAACATGGTGTAGTCGTAGTAGTCGCCGTTGACACCGGTGAATGCCAACCACTGGTCCCAACCGGGCGGGACCGAGATGCCCGTTGCCTCCGTAGCCGTTCATGTACTTGCCGAACAAGGCTGTCCGATAGCCGACCCTGTCCAGCGCGGTGGCGATCGTGCTCGACTCGGACCCCCGGAAGGCGTGCCATCCGCCATGCGGCCCCCCGTTGAAGTAGACACCCGTCGTATGCGAGTACCGCCCTGTGAGCATCGTCGCGCGCGATGGGCAGCAGAGAGGGTTCGTGATGATCGCCCGCTTGAACTGCATACCGCCATCGATGAGAAGTCGTTGGACCTGGGGCATGACGTGGAGGGTGTCGTACCGCTGATCGTCGGTGATGATCAGCACGATGTCAGGTCGGGAGGACACAGTGACGGCGGGAGGAGAGGCCGTGTGCGCCGCGCATGATGACCCCTGCACCAGCGCCGCTCCCGTGAGGATGATCAGTACGCGGCGAGGAACACGTAGGCGACCTCGGACAAGCCCCATCACGGTCTCGGGTCCCGACCATGGCAGCGTTCCACGTTGCGGGGATCGATGACCCTCGCCCCCATGGGGGCTGCCCCAGCTGGCGACGACGAGATGGTGATGAAGGATTCCAAGTTGACCCCGGGCACATGGTCGGAAGCGAAGTCCGCACGTTCCGTCCATCCGATACCCTTCTCGCTCCCCAGCAACCCACATGCCCTCCTTCAACCTAGGCACTCCAGCGTGAGGATGCATAGGTTCGACGTCGAGGGTGCACGTAGCATCGGGACATGGACGGAGAGGCATCCGAGGTCGGTGACGGCCTCGCGATCGCGGCCGTCGCCCGCGCGCTGGAGATCCCGATCCCCACGATCCGTTCGTGGGAGCGACGCTACGGGCTGCCCGCTCCGCCACGGACGGCAGGGAAGCACCGTCGGTACTCGCGCACGGAGATCGACGAGCTGCGAGGTCTGCGTGACCTGATCGTGCGCGGCTACCCGGCCCGGACGGCGGCGGCGATGATCCGCGCCCGACGATCCGGCGATGACGACGGTGGCGCGATGGAGCAGATGGTCCGGTCCGCGATGCGGCTCGACAGCGAGGGCGTGCGGACGGAGCTCGACCAGAGCGGCCGAACGTATCGGCGTCGAAGCGACGCTCCGAGACGTCGCGCTGCCGGCGATGCACGAGATCGGTGATCGCTGGAAGACGGGCGCGTGCGGGATCGAACAAGAGCACCTGGCCACCGACGTGGTCCGCCGATGGTGCGCTCGTCGGTCGGCGATGGCGCCTCCGCCCTCGCTTCCCAGCCCGATCGTCCTCGCGTGCGGTCCCAAGGACCTCCATACGATCGGGCTCGAGGCGTTCGCAGTCGTCCTCGCGCGACGCGGATGGCCGTGCCGCGTCCTCGGCGCGCTGACCCCCACCGGATCCCTGGTCGGTGCGATCCGTGCCCTGAATGCGCCGGCCGCTGTGGTGGTCGCCCAGCGCGGCGTCACGCGCCGCGCTGCGATCGAGTCGATCGCCGCCGTCGATGCACTCCGCCGTGTTCGGGCGTTCTACGCCGGGGATGCCTTCGCCGCGCCGACGGTTCGCCGTGGCGTGCCGGGGGTCTACCTCGGAACCGATGTCGTCGCCGCGGCCGAGATCCTCGAGTCCGAGCTGACGCGGCTCGGCCTCGCCCAGCTCGCCTGACCTCGAAGAGCGGCCTCCGCCAGAGTGGACGATCGGGCGGATTGCATAGGTTCATGCATGGTTCCGCTCGTCTCCTTCGTGAAGGATGGCTCCAGGTCCAACACGGAGAGGGGTGATGTCCATCGAGGCGAGACGGACCGCTGGGAACCATCGGAACGATCGAGGAGAGGGAGGAATTCCATGAAGAGGATCATCGGTCTGGCCCTCGCGCTGACCACGACGATGGCCCTGGGCGCCAACACGCCCGCCGCCGCGTCGGAGCGCGAGGAGTTCTCGTTGAACGTCGTGCACGGGATCCCCGGCGTGACCGTCGACGTGTGCGTGAACGGCGCGAAGGCGATCACCGATTTCCAGCCGGGTGACGTCGTGAGCGACGTTCGGCTGCAGGAGGGCGAGTATCGCCTGAAGGTCACGCCGGCGGGCGAGCCGTGCAGCGCGGCGATCCTGCAGGCGCGAGCCGAGCTCGAGGGTGGCCGCTACCGCAGCTACACGGCGGTCGCGAACCTCGACGACGAGGGCAACGCCGAACCTGTTGCTGTTCCGCAACCCGACGAGCGTGACGGCGGCCGGCTCTGCCCGTCTCGTGGTCCGACACACGGCCGACGCGCCTGCGGTGACCGTGTGGGCCGACGGCTCGAAGCTGAACCCCGGCCGTGGGTTCGAGTGGGGCGAGACCCGTCGCTACCCCGTTCCTGCCGGGACGTACTCGGTGGCGGTTTCGCCCGCGGGCTCGACCACCCCGGTGATCGGCCCGACCGAGCTGACGGTTCGCGCCGGATTCAGCTACCAGGTGTACGCCTGGGGGAACGGTGACGCCGGGTACGCGCTGGCGATCGTGGCGACGCAGGTCGGTCAGGCGCACTGACCCCCATCCGTCACGGATCCTCACCGTAGAGGGCGGCGGCTCCGGCCGCCGCCCTCTTCATCTCGGCGCCGGCGATCATGGAACCTGGCCGGGGTCCGTTCCGAGCAAGAGCACGATAGTGATGAGCCCGCAGAGCACGATGACGCCGGCGATCATCACGGCGATGCCGGGTGCAGGCAGGGGTTCGCCGTCGCGGATCGCGGCGTCCATCGCCCGCCATCGGCGACGTGCGATGGCAGCGGTCACGACACCCGCGAGGATCAGCAGGACCCCGACCGTCTCCCACGCCCAATGGAGCGTCTGCCCCGCAAGGAGCCGTGCGGCTGCGACGCCGGAGGCGACAAGTGCGAGCGCCGTCCGCAGCCACGCAAGATACGTCCGCTCATTCGCGAGTTGGAACTGCACTTCAGGACTGCCCCGCTCGCTCATGTCCGCACCCCCTATCGAGATGCCGCGAGCCTAGCGCGTCCCTAGAACGGACCTCGCCACGACGATCGCGCGGAACAGCCGGAGCCGGACGAGCTCGTCCGCGTCCGCCCTCCCGATCAGCGTGGCGAGTTCAGCGGCGGTCGAAGAGCGTTATCAGCCTCAGCCTCGTCCCAGAGCGCTTCGGAGCTGATCCAGCATGGCCTGCTCGCCTTCGCTGACCTGCACCGCGCCGAAGCCCATGAACCCGCCTTCCTTCGCGGCGTCAGCAGCCGCCTGCGCCGCCATGACGAGCCAACCACGAAAGGCTTGGGTCTCTTCAGGTGTTGCCTTCTCGGCGACGATCGCGTCGACGGCACGAAGTTCGTCGAGGATCTCGGTGCCAGCGGTTGCTGCACTCGTCGGCTTGAAGTTCCGCGCCGGGTTCTGTTTCTGATTCATCAGGGCCTGGATGTCGAGAGCCACCGCAGCGAGCAACTCTTCCTGGCTGGGGGGAACGGTGGCAGCGCGGAGCGTCGCCATCATCTCCTTCGAGATCTCGATCGGACCGCCCGGGTCAGCGATCGTGATCGCCATCCCCGCCACCATCGGCGCCCGGAGCACGCGATCCCATTCCTCGTCGGTGAACGACGCTTTCGACGTCATGGACCTCCCCCATTCATCGCCCACAAGTCAGCCTACTCGTGGCGCACGCTGACGCACCGCCTCACCCGAAGCGCCACGCGGCCTGCCGGACCGACCACCCCGCCCGCTTCCGATCATGCTGGAGCAGAGTGGGGAGCATCGCCACGCTGAGAGCCCAAGTCACCGGAGTCGGGCTGATGTGAGCGGGGATCGAGCGACGGGTCACCACCGAAATGGTGGGACACTCGGCCACGGAGGAAGCGTCCATGAGCAGAGAGCACACGACCCTCTATTGCGCCACTTGCCACCAGAGTCGTCTCTTCGTAGCGGCGCGGCCGAGCATCGGTGACTGGCTCCTCGCCTTGCCGACACTGGGTGGCTCGCTCATGAGACGCTCAGGGAACTTCGGTTGTTCGGTCTGTGGCACCCCCGCTGATCCAGGCGCTGTCGACCTGCCGCGAGAAGCCGACTAGAAGCCAGCCGAACAACTTGCGATCCGGTCCGATGTCTGGAACGTTGACGAACGCTCGCCGGTCTCGATCCCCGGTACTCGCGGACGCTCACGCCGAGAGGTTTGGATCCGAGAGCCGGCGGTAAGCACAAGGAAGCATGACCACTCGCAACGTGATCGTCCGTCGCGGCCATCGTTTCGGCTGGTGGGTGGAGGGCCGAAAGGCCGATGGAAAGCTGTTCATGAAGACGTGGTGGCCCAGTGAAGCCTTGGCGCGAACGGTTGCCCGGTGGGTGGGCGGACAAGACGACGGGCCCGCGCGTCCTCGAGCGGGCACGAAGTGAGAAGCCGCCGGAACCCGAAGGCCCCAGCGGCTTCTCGAGGCGGAACCTAGCCTCGAGCGTCCTTGCCTGTCAAGCCGGGACGGCTCCAAACGAAACGTCTATGGTCAGCCGTACCGCCTACAGGAATGGAGGGAGCCGAAGCTGGGTACGCCTCTTGCATGCGAATCGTCCACGAAGAGCCGGACGATGATCTTCGCGCCGAGGTAGGCCAGAGCGTGGTCCTCCTCGGTCTGGTGGCCGTGATCGTCGTGATCGGTCTCATGATGGGTCTCGCCTTCTAGGCGAGGCAGGGATGGGGCCGGCGCGAGGAGGAGAAGGAGCGATGCGTTCATCCTCGATCGTGCATGGCGTTACCCCGCAGAGGAAACGATCGGCGATCCGTCGATCCGTCGTTGCCCTGAGCGCCGTCGCACTCCTATCAGGGATGACGGCCGGCACGGCTGAGGCTCGGTCGCTCAGGATCAGGCACGACGGGAACGACAGCCCGATGAGGACCGACATCCATAGGGTCGTGAGCGACCTGTCGGCGAGCACCGTGTTCCTTCGGATCGACGCGTGGCAGGGTTTCCACCGCTGGAACGACGGCGCGTACTTCATCGTCCGTTTCGATTCGAGCGGCAACCGGGGCTTCGATCGAGTGCTCGAGATCTTCCCGGGACGTCGCCGCTTCATCTGCTTGCTGGAGGAAAGCGAAGCGGGCGGAGATCCCACAGCGGTCGTTGGTCAGCGTCGTGCGACGCGGGCAAACGATCGGTCAGTCGCGTGCACGCTCCCCCGCTCGTGGTTCCCGCGTATCCAGCGGGCGGTGCGTTTCTATGTCATCGCAGCTGGAACCGATACGGACCGCGCGCCGAACAGAGGCCTGTATCGCTGGCTGTAGTCCGAACCGTCAGACCACCCAATCCACGAAGGGGTCGTCCTCTTCGTCCTTCCCCGATGACCGCGACGCCCGCCACGCCGGCACCAGGAAGAGCAGCGCGAGGAAGGCGACGTTGAACGCTAGCATCCCCTGCACCCAGGGATCCTCGAACCCCCGGAAGCACGACCGCGGCACACAGGGCGGAGGCGCATGCGCGTGGATGTCGAGGACCATCAGAGTCCCGACGACGACGGTGCCGATCGCCGGGACCAGCACCATAGGGAATCGACCCAGCGGAGCGTGGGTTCGCAAAGCGAGCCCGGCGAGGCCGAACCCGACCAGGCCGACACTTCCCAGGATGACCGCGCCGTGCACGAGGGTTTCGAGGTGGTCGCCTCCGTAGAGTCCCTTCAGCGGGTACGCCAGGAAAGAACAGAACGAGGAACCGACCAACGCCGCCCCCGCCGCGGGCGCCCCGCCGAGGACAAGAAGGACCGCTCCCACGAGCAAGGAGATGAACACCCAATCAACCAAGATGTCCTGAGACCGGCCTGCAAGCTCCACCAATCGGATGCAAGCACGAGCATCCGTCCCTGGGCAACGGCCGCTACAGAACCGTCACGAACGACTGCGACCATCCGTGCAGCTTGCAGATCCGGGTCCCACGTCTCCCCCGACGGAAGCTCGCCGACCTCGATCCCCCGGTACTCGCGGACGGTGACGCCGACGCCGCACGCCGCCTGCCCAACCGACCAGCCAGCCCGCTTCCGATCGTGCTCGAGCATCGTGCCGATCATCGCCACCACGAGGAGGGAGGCTTGGGCCGTTGCCACGACGCTTGCCCGCTGTCACCTTTCGGTGTCGCTGAGAGGGTCCTACCGCGAAGGGAGGAACGGCGGCCCGCCACGACCGGAAGCGAAGATCCAGTCCGCGATGGGGTCGTCCTCCCCCGATGACCGCGACGCCCGCCTGGCCTGCACCAGGAACAGCGCCGCGAGGAAGGCGACGTTGAATGCAAGCAGCCCCTGGACCCAGGGCTCCTCGAACCCCCGGTAGCACAACCGCGGCGAACAGGGCAGAGCCGCCCCGGCGTGGATCCCGAGTGACCAGCCGCGTCCCGACCACGACGGTGCCGAATGCCAGGACAAGTGCCATCGGGTATCGACCCAGCGGGCGATGGGTTCCCAAGGCGAGCCCGGCGAGGCCGAACCCGACCAGGCCGACGCTGCTCAGGATGACCGCGCCGTGCACGAGGGTTTCGAGGTGGTCGCCTCCGTAGAGCCCCTTCAGGGGGTACGCGAGGAAAGAACAGAACGAGGAGCCGACCAACGCCGCCCCCGCAGCGCGCGCCCCGCCGACGAGAAGGCCTCCTCCCACGATCAGGCAGCCGAGCACCCACCACTGCAGGAGGTCCTGAACCCAGATAGCGAACTCCACCAGTGCGGATGGAAGCACGCGCACGCGCCCCTGAACAACGAGCTGAGGAGCTCCTCTCGCATCTTCACTTCATGCACGCCCGCGGCGTCCCCAGATACAACGTCTTCGGATCCGCGAGGAACTCCCCGGCCTTCATGACCGTCTGCACTTCGAGCCTCCGTCGCCGGCGTAGGAAGGACTCGCATCGTCCCATGGGTCAGGTGATGGCTCGGGCACTAGCATCAGCCGGAGGGTTCTGTGTTCGAGGGATTCACCGACCGAGCACGGCGGGTGGTCGTCCTCGCCCAAGAAGAAGCGAGGATGCTCAACCACAACTACATCGGCACCGAGCACATCCTGCTCGGTCTCGTCCACGAAGGCGAGGGCGTTGCCTCCAAGGCGCTCGAGTCGATGCACATCTCCCTCGAGGCCGCCTTTCAAAAGGTCGAGGAGATCATCGGCCGAGGCCAGGCCCGACCGACGGGTCACATACCCTTCACGCCGCGAGCCAAGAAGGTCCTCGAGCTGTCGCTCCGCGAGTCGCTCCAGCTCGATCACAGCTTTATCGGCACCGAGCACATCCTGCTCGGCCTGATCCGTGAGGGCGAGGGTGTCGGTGCACAAGTGCTCCGGGAGCTCGGCGCCGACCTCAACCGCGTCCGTCAGACGATGATCCAGCTGCTCTCCGGCTACACGGGTAGCGTCGGCGAGGGTGTCCTTGCTGGATCGGAGCAAGCTGGCGGGTGGCATCCGGCGCCGAGGGGGGGTCCTCGATGCCCGTCGTGCGGTCGGCCGCTGGAGGGTGAGCTGCGGTATCGGAAGCTCATCGCCACACACCCTGATGAGCGCGAGGATCCGATGCCGATCCTGATGTTGTTCTGTGGTCGCTGCGGTGCGCTCCTTCGTTGCTTCCGGGGGGACGCGGAGAATCTTGAGCCGCTCGAGCCTGGTGGGTCGTTCGACGCCCAAGAGGACTGATCCGCCGCTCGGCGGTCATGGCGGGAGTGGACCCAAGGGGATTCGAACCCCTGACCTCTTGGCTGCCAGCCAAGCGCTCTACCAGCTGAGCTATGGGCCCCGAGGGCACCAGTCTACGGGCCCGGATGGCCGTCCCCTCGCCGCCTTCGTCGTCTTCGTCAAGCCGGTGGCGAATCGGTTCGAGGAACCTGAAGCAGTTCTGAGGCTCGCTCAGCGAGCGGAGGAGACAGCGCCCGGCTCTTCCCATTCGAGCCGGGGCGCGTCGCGCCAGAGGCGCTCGAGGTCGTAGAAGGCCCGCTCCTCGGGTCCGAAGACGTGCACCACGACGTCGATGTAGTCGAGGAGCCACCAGCCGGCGTCCCCCTCGCCCTCGCGCCTGGTCGGACGGACGTCGAGCTGCTCCCGGAGCGCACGCTCGATCTCCTCGACCACCGACCTGATCTGTCGTGTGGACGTCGCCGTGCAGATCACGAAGTGGTCCGTGATCACGATCAGCTCGCTCACGTTCAGGACGACGATGTCCTGAGCCTGCTTCGACGAGGCGGCGCGGGCGGCGGCGGCGGCCGTATCGCGGCTCGGCGGGATCTTCCCGCCTCCCCGTTCCTGGTCCCTGCTCGTCACCCGGTGAAGTCCTCCCCCACGATGATCGTGATGTCTCCGA
Organism: uncultured Actinomycetota bacterium; assembly: GCA_963702405.1. Lineage (GTDB taxonomy): Bacteria > Actinomycetota > UBA4738 > UBA4738 > HRBIN12 > JAJNBA01. Next base: position 356,950 of record CAVPCM010000008.1, on the reverse strand, counting down.
GTCCCGATGGTACCTGGGACACGCCGACGCGCCCGACCCCCAGAGCACCGCGGATCCGGCGGGCATCGGCGAGCGCATCGTCGCTGTTCGCGATGATGCGCGTTCGCTCGTAGCCGAAGACGTCGGCGTTCTGGGAGAGGACGACGCGGAACCCGAGCGGCAGGACCCGGGCGGCGACGTGCTCGCCGAGGCCGGGTGTCCCGGCGCCGTTCTGCACGATCACCGGCACGGGGGTCGCGACGCCGAAGCGCTGCGCCACCGTGGCATCCAGGTCCGGTTGTAGAGGAACGGTCACGCTCCCCGCCACGGAGGTGGTGGGGAACGTGGCGACGGCGGCGCCGCGGGCTCGCTGCAGCACGCGGCGCACCCCGGCGAGCCCGTCCGTCGCGGCGAGGTCCGCCTCCTCGAGGCGGACGCTCCGCTGGAGGAGCGCCTGCACGACCGCCGCCCATCTCGCCTCGCCGCCCTCGTCGGGCACGGCCAGCAACGCGGCGACCTGCTCCCCGGTCAGCCTGGTCGGGCCGGGACCGATGCTCCCTGCGTCCGTCACGGACAAGGCCGGGCACGTGCACGCGAAGGGCGCCGCCACGATCCACGACGGCGGCCAATCCCTCCAGGTCGAGCACCGCCACGTGCGCCGCCCACGCGCCGAACGTGTTCGAGACGGCGACGCGCACCGCCTCCGGATCCAGGCTCGCCACTTCCGGGGCCGCGATGTCTCCCTGACCCGGCACGGTCAGGGACAGGTCGAACGGGACGGTGAAGAAGGAGGGCAGTCGATCGCCGACGCGCGTGCCGACGAGCGCCAGCAACGGGTGGTCCGTCCCCACGACCTGCAGGACGAGGAGCTCGGACGGAGCTCCCGACCCCGAGCCGGGACCAGGGCCCGTCGGACCGCCGCCCGCGGCGTCGCCGAGCCGGGAGAGTCCGTACGCGCCGGCGGCGACGGCCACGACCGCCACGATCGCGGCCGTCGCGGCTCGGCGCCGCCGCCCGGCCGCGCCCCGCGAGACCCGGGTCGCCACCGTGGCCCGCATCAACGGTAGAGCCCGGCCTTCTCGATGTAGCTCTTGACACCCTCGGGAACGAGATACCGGATCGGGCCGCCGGCCTGCACGCGGCTGCGGATGTCGGTCGAGGAGATCGCGAGCGCGGGGATGTTCATCACGCTCACCGCGTCCTTCGCATGGGCCGGCACCTCGAACCCGGCGATGTCGTACCCGGGACGGGTCGCCGCGATGAAGTGCGCGAGCTCGAAGAGCTCCTCCGGCTCCTTCCACTGGAGCATCTCGAGGATCGCGTCGGCGCCGGTCACGAAGAACAGGTCCGCGTCCAGGTCCGCCTTCAGTGAGCGGAGGGTCTCCACGGTGTACGTGGGTCCGTCGCGGTCGACCTCGATCCGCGACACGGAGAACAAGGGGTTGCTCGCCGTCGCGATCACGGTCATCAGGTAGCGGTCTTCGGGCGGCGAGACGACCTCGTGCTCCTTCATCCACGGCCGGCCGGTCGGGACGAAGAGGACGCCCTCGAGCTCGAACTGCTCGAGCGCTTCCTCTGCCGTCACGAGGTGGCCGTAATGGATCGGATCGAACGTCCCGCCCATCACCCCCAGGCGTCGTCCCACGTCCGAATCCTACGGCCGGGGGGTGCCTCGCTCCAGGAAGGCCCGCAGATCGGGCAGATGCTCCGCGTAATGGCGAGGTCCGGATTCCTCGAACCACTCCCACGCGGCCGCGTCGACCTCCGGGAGCCTCGTGAAGGCCTGCCGCATCGCCGTCCGCCCCTTGGCGAAGCGGATCCGCACGACGTCGTCGTCGAGCCCACGCCCCATCTCGAACCACTCCTCGTTGAGGGCCTGGGTATCCGGCTCGCCGCCCGTGTGCGTGCCGGCGGCGATCCGCCCGAGGACGGTTGCCGCCTCGTCCGCCCACGCCGCCACGTGATACATCACATCCTTCGGCGACCATCCTTCGGGTGTGACCGAGGGCTCGTCGAACCGCTCGGGCGACACGTCACCGAAGACCTCCGTGAGCTCCAGCCAGAGCCGATCCTCATCGGCCAGGAGCTCGTCGACGTTCGGGCTCCGACTCACGCCTCCCGCCGATCCTCTCCGGGATCCACCTCGGGCCGATCGACCTCAGGAAGGAACTCGAATGTGCGGTCCGAGATCCGGATCTCGTCGCCGCGACGCGCCCCGGCCTTCGCGAGCTGCCGTTCGACGCCTTCCTTGATCAGCCTCCGCTGGAGGGCCACGAGCGCCCGTTCGTCGTCGAGATCCGTCTCGTGCACCCACCGCTCGACGTTGCGCCCGACGACCCGCCACCCTCCGGACTCTCTCGAGATCGTGAACCGCGCACGGCCGGGACGGAGCACCACGTACGGGGCGCGAGGAGGGAGCTGCGCGGCCCCCTGCCGCGACAACTGCTCGAGCTGCGTCGCGAGCAGCTCGAGTCCCTCCCCGGTCACGGCCGACACCGGCAGGCCGCGGATCGCGTCGGCCGCGCGCGCCGGATCCTCGACGAGGTCCACCTTCGTCCCCACCACGAGCGACGGACGCTCGGCGAGCTCCGGATCGTACGCACGGAGCTCCGCGCGGACGGTCTCCAGGTCGGAGGGCGCGTTCTGGGACGAGAGGTCCACGACGATGACGAGCGCTCGGCATCGGGTGATGTGACGCAGGAACCGGTGCCCGAGCCCCTTGCCCTCGTGGGCGCCTTCGACCAACCCGGGGATGTCGGCCACGACGAACCGATCGTCGCCCGCCTCCGCGACACCCAGGTTGGGCGTGAGCGTGGTGAAGGGATAGTCCGCGATCTTCGGGGTCGCGGCGGTCAGCTTCGCGAGCAGCGTCGACTTCCCCGCGTTCGGGAGTCCCACGAGGCCGAGATCGGCCACCGTTCGCAGCTCCACGTGCAGGCGCCGCTCCTCGCCCTCCTCGCCGGCCTCGGCGGTCCTGGGAACGCGGTTCTTGGGACCCGCGAAGCGTGCATTGCCGCGCCCACCGCGCCCTCCCCTGGCCACCACGGCCTCGGCGCCCTCGCCGACCAGGTCGGCAACCAAGCCCTGCGCGTCGAAGACCACGGTGCCGTCCGGCACGGGAACCACGAGATCCTTGCCGTGACCACCGTCGCGGCGGGCTCGGGCTCCGGGGGTGCCCGGCTCGGCGCGCAGGTGCGGGTGGTCCGCGAACCACGCGAGGTCGTGGAGGTTCCGGGTCGCGCGGAACACCACATCGCCGCCACGGCCGCCGTCGCCGCCTTCCGGCCCGCCCTTGGGCTTGTACGGCTCGCTGCGCATCGCGGCGGACCCGTCACCACCGCGACCGGCGCGCACCTCCACGTCGACCTCGTCCACGAACGTCATGCCGGACAGCCTAGGTGGTCGACGGCGGCGCCAGCCGCGAAGATTGCCTCGTGGTCGAGCCCGTCACCGTCTGGATGGTCCATCTCGGTCTCCAGGCCGGGACGAAGCCGCCCGAGGTGCGGGGAACGCTCACCCTCGGCGAGGAAGGCCTGGAGTTCGTCGAACGCAAGACCGGGGCGGACGTTCGCTTCGACTACGTCTCGATCCGCCGCGCGAAGCGTCTCCGAGGCTCTCCCGTGCTCCTGCTGGACTGGACGACGGGCGAGGCGAACCGGAAGACCGCCTTCTACTTCTCGCAGCCGCCTCCGCTGGAACCGGTCCCCCGCTCCGCGACCATCGATCCGCGGGGGCCGCTCGGGCCGTTCACGCGGGCGACGCCGTCGAAGCGTCAGGTGGCGAGGATGAACCTCGGGTATCTCCGCTCCACGAGCGTCACGAACAGGCAGGTCGTGAAGGCGTGGGCGGAGGCGGTGTCCGAGCGGATGCGGCGAGCGGACTAGGCGTCGGCGAGCACGGACGCGTACTTCCGGCCTTGCGACTCGTGGAACTCGATCGTGCCGTCCCGGAGGGCGAACAGCGTGTCGTCCCCGCCCTTGCCGACGCCGTCACCGGGGTGGATCCGCGTCCCGCGTTGACGCACGATGATCGCGCCGGCGGTGACCGCTTCACCGCCGAACGCCTTGACCCCCAGTCGCTTCGAGGTCGAGTCCCGACCGTTCCGGGACGAGCCGCCACCCTTCTTGTGTGCCATGGTCCGACGAGGCTACCAGCTACTCGGAGGCCGCCGCGGCATCCTTCTTCGCGGCGGCAGCCCGCTTCGCCGGCAGCTTCACCTCGGTGATCTCGAGCATCGTGAGCAGCTGCCGGTGCCCGGCCTTGCGGGCGTAGCCGGACTTGGGCCGGTACTTGAAGACCTTGACCTTCTCGCCCTTCTTCTCGCCCAGAGGCTTGGCGATCACGACGGCTTTGGCGGCCTCGGTCCCGACGTGCGTCTTGCCGTCATCGTCGACGAGGAGCAACGGGTGGAACTCCACCGTCTCCCCGTCGACGACCAGCTTCTCGATCTCGATCACGTCGCCGACCTGCACCCTGTGCTGCTTGCCGCCGGTCTTGATCACCGCGTACATGGCTCGATCCTCTCTCGCGTCGTTCCTCGGTCGTGGTCGTCAGCTCGCGTCGTAGTTCACGATGATCCCGCGCCCCTCGCACTGGGGGCAGGTCTCCGAGAAGGAGTCCACCAGACCCCCGGAGACACGCTTGCGGGTGATCTGCATGATCCCCAGCGGGCCGATCTCGAACACCTGGGACCTCGTCTTGTCGATCGCGAGGGTCTCGCGCATCGTGTCCTCGACCTTCCGCTTGTTCTGCTCCAGGAGCAGATCGATGAAGTCGATCACGATGATGCCGCCGATGTCCCGGAGGCGGAGCTGGCGCGCGACCTCCTTCGCCGCCTCCAGGTTCGTCGTGAGCACCGTCTCCTCGAGGTTCGTCTTGCCGACGGCCTTCCCCGTGTTCACGTCGACGATCGTCATGGCCTCGGTCTGCTCGATGATCAGGTAGCCCCCCGACGGCAGCCAGACCTTCCTGTCGAGCGCCTTGTGGATCTGCTCCACGATGCGGTACTCCTCGAAAGCGGACAGGGGACCGCGGTGCAACGTGATCTTCGACGCGAGGTCGGGTGCCACGTCGCGGACGTACTCCATCACCTTGTCGTGGACGCGCTCGGAGTCGGTGACCAGACCTCGGAACTCCTCATCGGTGAAGAGGTCCCGGACCACGCGGACCGTGAGCTCGGGCTCCTCGTACAGGACGTCGGGCGCCTTGACCTTCTTGGCGGTCCTCTGGATCTGGTCCCAGAGCGCGATCAGGCGCTCGAGGTCGTGGGTGATCTCCTCCTCGGAGGCCCCCTCGGCGGCCGTCCGGACGATCACGCCGTGCGCTTTCGGCTTCACCTTGTTCAGGATCGCCTTCAGCCGCTTGCGCGCCTCGTCCGAGAGCCGGCGGGAGATGCCCGAGACGTCCTGGTCCGGTGCGAGGACGAGGAACCGGCCCGGCAGCGAGATCTGCGCGGTGAGGCGCGCGCCCTTGCCACCCATCGGATCCTTCGTGACCTGCACCATGACGGCCTGCCCGGACTTCAGCACACGCTCGATCCGGGGCGGGCGACCGCCTTCGAGATCCTCGGGCGAGTAGTTGACCTCACCCGCGTAGAGGACACCGTTGCGCCCGCGCCCGATGTCGACGAACGCGGCTTCCATCCCGGGAAGCACGTTCTGGATCCTCCCGAGGTAGACGTTGCCCACCATCGAGTGCGACCCGCGGCGGGTCACGTAGTGCTGCACGAGCGTGTTCTCCTCCAGCACCGCGATCTGATCCCGCTCTCCGTGCTCGGTGATCACCATGAGCTTGTCGGTGATCCGGGGCGGCACGATCTGGGGCTCCCGCTGCCGGCGGCCACTCCGTCCACGGAGCGTGCGCGAGCGCAGGCCACGCGTCGGTCCCCCGGATGCCACCTGTTCCTCGAGCGTCTTCGGTCCGCGGGACCGCTCCGGTCGCTCCTGCCGATCCTGCCGCTCCTGTTCCCGTCGCTCTGGGCGTTCCGGCCTCGCGGGCGCTTCGGCACCAGCTCCCTCGGCGGCTCCGGACCGCTTCCGGCCGCGTCCTCCACGGCGGCGGCGGCGCTTCGGCGCGTCGGTTCCGTCCGTCGCCTCGCCGCTCGCGGCGACGACGCCCGCCCCATCGGGCTGCGCGTCGTCGCGCTGGCTCTCGGCGGTCTGCTCGGGCTCCTTCTCGGCGGCGCCGCTCCGGCCTCGCCCTCCGCGCGTGCCCTGGCGGCGTGGCCGTCCGTCCTCGGTTCCGTCGTCGGGCTCGGTACGGGTGCGGGCCGGACGCGCTTCGGCGGCCTCGACCGTCGTGTCGTCTCGGGTGGTGGTTCCGGCCCCGCCGCGGCCGCGTCCGCCTCGGCCGCGCCCACCGCGGCTGCGACGCCGCGGAGCCGGAGCATCGTTCTCGCCGGTAGTCGCCGGCGCGTCGTCGTTCGTCTCATCCGATCCGGGCCTCCGCTTCGTGGGAGCCTCCTCGGTGACGGCCGTCCTGCTCCGTGGTGAGCGACTCGCCGGCCCCCGATCGTCCGGTCGCTCGTCCTCGGTCCGCTCTCGGCGTTGCCTCGGCTCGCGAGGCGCTCTGGGCTGGCTCGGCTCCTCCGGTGCGCGCTCGGGGGCCTTGGTGGCCGGCTCACCCGACGGGTAGGTCGGCCGCTGGAAGATCGGGGGGAGGCCGTTCGCAGGCGGCGCCTGATGCGGCGCGGCCTCGGTCTCTCGATCCATGTGTTACTCCCTTCGCTCGGAGCGAGGGGGCGAACCGGATCCGAGACGAACGGCTGTGGAGGCGCGGTCTTGCGCGATGAGCGTTCCGTCGCCGGTGCAGCGGCGATCGCCGCGCACCGGGATGAAGACCTGCTCGTACAACTGTCGGTCCTGTCCGGGGCCGCGCCGCCTGCCTGGCGATCCCCACCTTCGAGGCCGCCGGCGGCGTCGCGCGCCACCTCACTCGCTTCTTTCCCCACCACGAGCGGCGCTTCTGGCTGCCGGCCCTGCTGGGGCACGTCTGTGTCACGAGGATAACAGCCACTCGGCCGATCGGACGGAGCCGGCGCCCGGAACCCGCCTCGCGAGTGACGCCCGACCCGATGGCCTCCCCCTTCGGAACCAGCCATCCTCGTTGTGAGCTAGTCATTCCGAGCTAAGAAACCAGCCATAGAGTCCCCCCGAGGGAACCCCGCAGGTGCGGGATACCGCTGTCCCCCCAGGATGCCGACACTTCCAGGTGATGGCGCTGCACACCCTCCCCGTGACCCAATCCGTGCGTCCCCAGATCAGGGTGGCCGTCGTCGATGACAATCCGGGCTTCCGGGAGACCCTCGCGTCGCTGCTCGGCACCGAGGAGCTCATCGTGGTGGGTGCCGCGGGGAGCGGCGCCGAAGCTGTGAACCTCGTGCGCGCCACCGAGCCGGACGTGGTCCTGATGGACGTTCGGATGCCGAAGATGAACGGGATCGAGGCCACGCGCCTGCTGAAATCGACCTTCCCCGACGTCGGCGTCGTGGCGCTCACCGGTGTCGAGGATCAGGACGCCGTGCGGGAGATGCTCGTCGCGGGCGCCTCCTGCTACGTCCTGAAGGACTCCGACAGCGAGGAGATCTTCCACGCGATCAGGCAGGCTGCCGCCGGCGGCGGCGTGATCTCGTCGGTGGTGACCCCCCGCGTGATCGGCGAGCTCACCGAGGCCCTCGAACGAGAGCGTCGCCGCTCCCGTCAGCTCGAGCTCGCCCAGGAGGCGTTGCTGGAACGCGCCGCCCGGCGGCACGAGCTCGTGAGCCGCCTCGGCCACGAACTCCGCACGCCCGTGACCGTGATCCTCGGGATGGCCCAGACCCTGTCGAAGGGAACGGGCACCAACGACCAACGGGAGGAGATGCTCGCGGCGCTCGTGATGCGCGCCCAGGGACTCGCCCGACTCGTCTCCCGGCTGGAGGGGGTGGTCGAGGCGGGGCTCACCGAATACACGGACGTGATCGACGTCGCCGAGGAGATCGCGCGGATGTCCCCACGCGTCCACGTCGAAGGGCCCGGCCGGCCGATGCTCGCGACCCTCAACCGCGTCGCCGCCCTCCGCATCCTCGAGGAGCTCGTGGAGAACGGTCTCGAGTTCTCCGACGAGCGCGAACCGGTCACCGTGCGGATCGGGGAGGCCGATGCCGGCATCGAGGTCCGCGTCGTGGATCGCGGCACCGGCGTCACCGAGGACGCATTGGAACGGATATTCGAACCGCTCGAGCAGGCCGAGGAGCTCCACACCCGGACCCACCAGGGCGTCGGGCTCGGCCTCACCGTCGCCCGCATGTCCGCTCGGGCGATGGACGGGGACGTGACGCTCGAGGAGACAGGGCCTCACGGCTCGGTGTTCCTGTGGCGCGTCTCGATGAGTCCGTTCTCCGACGTCCCCTGAGGGGCGCCGCTTCCTTGAACCGCGCCGCTTCCTTGAACGCTCCTAGCGCCGCTTCCTGAAGCTGCGAAGGTCCAGCGGCGCTACTTGAACCGGCGCATGTGCACGTTCAGCAGGATCCCCACTCCCAGGCAGCTCGCGAGCATGGAGCTCCCTCCGTACGAGAGGAACGGAAGCGGGATCCCCGTGATCGGCATGATGCCGATCACCATGCCGATGTTCACGAACATCTGGACCGCGAACATGATCGCGACGCCGGAGGCGAGGAACGTCCCGAAGGGATCCTTGGAGAGGAACGCGATCCGGATCGACCGCCACAGCAGCAGGGCGTAGAGCGTCAGCACGAACGTGGAGCCCAGGAACCCGAACTCCTCCCCCGCCACCGTGAAGATGAAGTCCGTGTGCTGCTCGGGGACGTAGTCCAGCGTCGTCTGGCGTCCGTGGAGGAACCCCTGCCCGAGGAGCCCGCCGCTCCCGACGGCGATCTCGGCTTGGTCCAGGTTGTAGCGGACGTCGGCCGGGGTGTTCTCCCGGTCGAGGAACGCGCGCAGACGGTCGAGCTGGTAGTCCTTCACGACCCCCAGCTGGAACGCGGCGGCGATGAGCACGAGGCAGACCACGACGAGCGCGGCGAGGTGCCGGCCCCGCACCCCCGCCACCAGGAACATCCCGGCCGCGATCGCCACCATCACGATCGACGTCCCGATGTCGGGCTGGATGAAGACGAGCACCAACGGGACCAAGGCCACACCGCACATCCGGATCATGTCCTGGGCGCTCGGGAACCCATGCTTCAGCTCGGACAGGCTCGCGGCGAGCATGATGATCAAGCCGATCTTGGCGAACTCCGACGGCGTCACCTGGAACCCGCCGATCTCGAACCAGCGCTGCGCGCCCGCCTGCGACGAGCCGAGGAAGGGGATGCGAACCAGCAGCAGGGCCACGACCACTCCGGCGTAGACGAATCCGGCGTAGACCTTGAGGAAGCGGTAGTCGAACGTGGCCATCGCGAGGATGAGGATCACTCCGAAGGCCGCGGTCAGGACCTGCTTGTTGACACGCAGGAACGGATCCAGGCCGATCCTGGCGGAGTGTCTGGTTGGTCGCCGAGTAGAGCAGGAAGAAGCCGAGGACGATCAGGATCGCCGTCACGAGCAGGAGGAGCCCGTCGATGTGACGGATCGGCCGGCGCTCGTTCGCGTAGACGCGTCCCGCGACGAGGTCCATCAGTCCTCCGCCTCACCGAGGTCGGGTCCCTCGCACGGCGTCCGGTAGATCCGGCTCATGATGTTCCGGACGATCGGGGCGGCGGTCTCCGCCCCGAACCCTCCCTGTTCCACGGTGGCCACGACCACGTACTCCGGATCCTCCGCCGGAACCATCCCGGCGAACCACGACGTGTCCTGGAACGGCGGGCGCTCCGCCGTCCCGGTCTTCCCGGAGACATCCAGCGGACACTGCGCGAACACCGATCCCGCCGTCCCGCCGGTCGTCGTGACGCCTCGGAGAGCATCGCGGATGTAGTCGAGTTCGCCCGCCGTATAGTCCACCGGCCGGCACCTGCCGCCGACCCTCTTCGCGACGTGGCCGTCCCCCGCCTCGATCCTCGCCACGAGGTGGGGCCGGCACAGCCGTCCGCTCGCGAGCGCCGCATACGCCTGCGCGACCTGCAGCGGCGTCGCCTTCATCTCGCCCGAGCCGATCGCGAGCAAGATGTCGATCCCCGGGATCCAGCCGTCCGGATACACCTCGGCATGCTCGGCGACGTACTCATGGTCCGGAACGGTCCCGACCGCCTCCGCGGGGAGGTCGACCTCGGTCCGCCGACCGAAGCCCCACTGCCGCATCCGGCGCGGGAGCTCCTCCTGGCCGGTGCGGAGATCCCTGTCATAGAACTCGCTCCCCCACGCGTAATACTGCGAGTCGCACGAGACCTTGAGCCCGCTCGCGATCGACAGCGTGCCGCCGCTCAGCCCGCTCCAGTTCTCGAAGACCGTGCCGGACTCGTCGCCCGGGTGCACGTATTCGGCCGGGCATCCGTAGTAGCTGCCGAACGAGGCGATCTTCTCCTTCACCGCCGCCAGGGCGACGAACGGCTTGAACGTCGAGCCCGGCGCGTATGTGATCTGGGTGGCGCGGTTCAACATCGGCGCCTGCTCGCTCTCGAACAACAGGGAACGCTGGCCCTCCGTGAGCCCCCGGACGAACCACGACGGCCGGAACGACGGCCACGACGCCATCGCCACGATGCCCCCCGTCTTGGGATCGAGCACGACGACGGCGCCGGCGTTCGCGACGAGGTTCTTCCCCGAGCTCTCGTCGAAGACCGTCCGTGCGTTCTCGATGCCCGTGAGGAGCTCCTCCTCCGCGATCCTCTGGATGTCGAGATCGAGCGACAGCCGCAGGTCGTGACCTGGTTGGGCGGGCTTCGGATCGAACTCTCGCAGGACCTCGCCGTCGGAGTTCACGAGGAACCGCTCCTCTCCCGGCGTCCCGCGCAGCCAGCGTTCGTACGTCGCCTCGAGCCCGGCCTTCCCTACGAGATCCGACGGCCCGTACCCCTCGAACCGCCGCTCGCGGATCTCCTCCGCGTTGATCTGCCCGACCCAGCCCACGAGGTGGGCGCCGAGCGGCCCCTGCGGGTACGTGCGGACACTCTGCTGGACGACCTCGACGCCCTGGAACCGCTCCGGCTCCTCGCGCACCTTGAAGTAGACCTCCTCGGGTACGAACTCCGCGACCGGGACGGGCTGGTAGCTGTAGTACAGGTTCGAATCGAGCTCCTCGCCGAGCTCCTGCGCGGAGACGCCGAGGATCTCCGAGAGGTGCGCGAGCGTCGCCTCCGCCTCGTCCCCCAGCTCGTCGCGATTGATGCGGACCTCGAGGCTCTGCCGGTTGTGGACGAGCCGGCGACCGTCGCGATCGAGGATGTCGCCGCGCAGGGCGTCGGTCGTCACCGTCCGCAACGAGTTGTCGCGCGCGTCCCGTTCGTGCTGCGGTCCCGCCAGGACCTGGAGGAACCACAGCCGCGTCGATAGGGCGACGAACATGAACGCCACGACGAACGCGAGGATCCTCAGCCGGGAGCCCGCACGTTCCATCTAGAAGCGCACCACCCTGCCGGCGTGCGTCGCGGCGGCCGCGCGCCGCAGCACCGGATAGAAGATCGGCGTGAGCACCGCGCCGTAGAGGGCCGTAAGAACCACAACCTTCGCGACGTAGCCGAAGGGGCCTTCTTCCTCGCCGAGGAGGAACGCGACGACGCTTTGGAAGGCCACGCCACCCGCTGTCCCGACCGCTACCAGGAACGCCGGGAGCAGCGGCGACGGCGACGTGATGTATTGCCGGGCCAGGCCGATCGTGTACCCGAGCATCGTGAGGGTGAGGGCGGTGATCCCCTTCGGCGTGTTCAGGAGGAAGTCCTGCGACAAGCCGCTGACGAACCCGACGACCGCGCCCTCGGCCGGTCCTCGGAGCGCCGCGAACACGACGGTGACCAGGTAGAGCAGCTCCGGCTTCACCCCGAGGAACGTGAGCTCGGGGAAGACGGTCGTCTGCAGCAAGAGGGCTGTGACGATCACGGCCACGAAGATCACGGTCCGTCTCACGTCGCGCCTTCCGCCACCGCGCGACGCCGGGCGATCACGAGGACGTTCTGCAGCGTCGAGAAGTCGACCGCCGGCCGGATCGTGACGAAGGACTCGACCGAGCCGGCCTCGCTGAACGCGCGGGAGACGGTCCCGATCAGGATGCCCGGCGGATAGAGCCCCGCCTCACCCTCCACACGGTAGCCCAGGGTGAACACGGACTCCGGCTCGGTGTCGCTGACCTCGAGGCCGGGCCCCACCAACCGCATCCGAAGCTCGTCCTCGCCGCGCCCCTCGACGATCCCGGCCTCGTGCGACGTGGAGAGGGTCGCCGGCACCGCGAAGTCGCGATCGATCAGGAGCTGCACCATGGAGGAGATCGGCGTGACCTGGATCACGCGGCCTACGAGCCTCGGCCCGTCCGAAGCTCCCGTCACGACCGGCATGTTGAGCGCGATCCCGTGGTCGGACCCGGCGCCGATCGTGACGGTCCACTCGGAGTTGGAGACGCCGCTCGCGATCACCTGGGCCGGGATCGTCCGAGGGAGGATCGCCTGGAGTCCGAGGAGTCCCTCGAGATCCTCGATCCGGCGAGCGAGCTCCTGGTTGAGCTGCTGCGCGGTCCGCAGATCCTCGACCTGCCGCTCCAGCTCTGCGTTCCGCGTCGCGAGGGACGGGAGCTCCGCGAGGCTGCTGAAGAAGTTGCTGACCGGCTGGACCACGCCGGAGACCGCCCGCTGCATCGGGGCCAGGGCGCTGCTGAGGGCCTCGCCCATCGAGTCGAGCGGTCCGTCGTCGCCGCCGCGGTAGTCCACGGTGATGATCGCGAGGGACGCGGCGACCAAGGTGACGACCAGGAGCCTGGCGGAGCGGGTTCGTTGCCGGATCGCCACGACGGCGGGCTACCGCCGGCTGGTCGACGTCACCAGGACCCGCTGCAGGACCTCGAACTCCTCGAGGCACTTCCCCGAGCCGAGCACGACCGCCTGGAGCGGGGTGTCGGCGATGTGCACGGGCATCCCCGTCTCGTGGCGGAGGCGCTTGTCCAGCCCACGGAGCAGGGCGCCACCGCCCGTCAGCACCATGCCGCGGTCCATGATGTCCGCGGCGAGCTCAGGGGGGGTCCGGTCGAGGGTGGTCTTGATGGCGTCGATGATGGCGTTCACCGGCTCCTCGATCGCCCGACGGATCTCCTCCGCGGCGATCGTGATGGTCTTCGGGAGCCCGGAGATGAGGTCGCGGCCCTTGATCTCGGCGACGAGCTCCTCGGGCATCGGATAGACCGACGCGATCGCGAGCTTGATCGCCTCGGAGGTCCGTTCCCCGAGGAGCAGCGAGTACTCCTTCTTCACGTGCTGGATGATCGACTCGTCGAGCTCGTCGCCGCCGATGCGGATCGAGGTCGAGGTGACCACGCCGCCGAGTGAGATCACTGCGACCTCGGTGGTGCCGCCCCCGATGTCGACGACCATGTTCCCGGTCGGCTCGTGGATCGGGAGACCTGCACCGATGGCGGCCGCCATCGGTTCTTCGATGATGTACGCGCGGCGAGCGCCGGCGGCGATCGTAGCTTCCTCGACGGCTCGTTGCTCGACCCCGGTGATACCGGACGGCACGCACACGACCACACGCGGCTTCGCGAGGAGCCGGCGCTTGTGCACCCGCTGGATGAAGTAGCGGAGCATCTTCTCGGTCACGTCGAAGTCGGCGATCACGCCGTCCTTCAGTGGGCGAACGGCCTGGATGTGCGAGGGAGTGCGGCCGATCATGCGCTTGGCCTCGGCACCCACGGCAAGGATAGCTCCAGTAAGGGTGTTGATCGCCACGACGGACGGCTCGTTCAGGACGACTCCGCGTCCACGCACGTAGACGAGCGTGTTCGCCGTCCCAAGGTCGACGGCCATGTCGCGACCAAGGAACCCCAGTACCCCCTCCGACCCCTGTGCTCGGGACGTGGGGGAAGAAGATCTCTGAACCCTCTCGGCCATGCGGTTCGGCCCTGATTGAACAGCGTTCGCCTCCTCGTGGCAACCTGGGGGCGTGGATACGAGCGGAACGCGACACGCGGTGGTGTTCCCGGGCCAGGGATCCCAGCACGCGGGGATGGCCGATCCGTGGGTCGGCCATCCCGCCGGGAGATCGATCCTGCAGGAGGCGTCCGACGCGATGGGTCGCGATGTCGTGGCCGGTTGCCACGACGATGATGCCCTCGCCACCACGGAGTTCGTGCAGCCCGCGCTGCTCGCCTGCGACGTCGCGGGGTTCCACGTCCTCGAAGCGGAAGGCGTCGCGCCGGTCGGCGTGGCCGGCCACTCCCTCGGCCAGTTCGCGGCGCTCGTCGCGGCCGACGTCGTCTCCCTGCCCGACGCTCTCGATCTGGTGGTGATCCGCGGTGCCGCGATGCAGCGCGCCGGCGAGGAGCGTCCCGGAGCGATGACGGCGCTGCTCGGCGTCGGCGCCGGGGACGCCACGTCCCTCTGCGACGAGGTCCGCGGCGACGACGAGCTCGTGGTGGCGAACGAGAACTCCCCGGCCCAGGTGGTGATCTCCGGCTCGGTCGCGGCGATCGAGCGAGCCGAGACGCTCGCCAAGGAACGGAGGATCCGCGCGGTTCGACTCCCGGTCGCCGGTGCGTTCCATTCGCCGCTGATGGAGCCGGCGCGCGCGGCGATCGACGAGCGTATCGACGCGATCGGGTTCTCCGCGCCCCGCTGCCCGGTCGCGGAGAACGTGGCGGGCACCCTCGTGTCCGACCCGGACGAGCTCCGCTCCCTCCTGAAGCGCCACGTCGTGTCACCGGTGCGATGGGCGTCCTCGATCCTCGCCCTGGGCGGGGCGGGGGCCGGTGCGTTCCTCGAAGCGGGTCCCGGCGACGTGCTCACGAAGCTGATGAAGCGGATCCTGCCCGATGCGGCCGCCCTGGCGGTCGGCTCACCCGAGGAGGCACGGGCCGCTGTATCGGGCACGTCCTAGGCGACCGACTGTGGGCCGCCGACCGACTACACTCGCCCCGTGACCAGGAGCGCCACCATCACCGGCGTCGGGTCCACGCTCCCTCCCCGTCTCGTTCCAAACACGTGGTTCGAGGACAAGATCGACACCAACGACGAGTGGATCCGGGAGCGGACCGGGATCGAGGCCCGCCACTTCGTCGAGGAGGGCGTCGACACGTCGGATCTCGTCGTCGAAGCAGCACGGGCAGCGATGATCACGGCGGCGATCACGCCGGATCAGCTCGACATGATCGTCGTCGCGACCGTCACGGGCGACACGCCGTTCCCTGCGACCGCCGTCTGGGCCCAGGAGAAGCTGGGCGTCCGGGTGCCGGCGTTCGACGTGAACGCGGCGTGCGCCGGCTTCAGCTACGGCCTCGCGAGCGCCACGGCGTTCGTGCAGGCCGGGATGGCCGACACGGTCCTCCTGGTGGGGGCGGAGATCTTCAGCCGGATCCTCGACTTCACGGACCGCACGACGTCGATCCTCTTCGGCGACGGGGCGGGCGCCGTGATCGTCCAGGCCGCCGACCGACCGGGGATCGAGGGAACCGTCCTCGGCGCCGACGGGACGGCGGCCGACATCCTCCAGATGCCGGCGGGCGGCACGCGCGTGCCCGCGTCCCATGCCACCGTCGACGCCCGCGATCACTCGATCCGGATGCCGAAGGGGCGAGAGGTGTTCAAGCGCGCGGTGACCGAGATGGCCGCCGCCTGCCGGGAGCTCCTCGAGAAGTCCGAGCACACGCCCGCCGACGTCGACGTCCTCATCCCCCACCAGGCGAACGCCCGCATCATGGTCGCCGTCGCGGAACGACTGGGCGTCCCCGCGGAACGCTCGATCCTTGACGTGGGCGAGGTCGGCAACACCAGCGCCGCCTCGATCCCGATCGCGCTCGCGCGGGCATGGAACGCCGGCCGGATCAAGGAGGGCGACCTCGTCCTGCTCACGTCGTTCGGCGCCGGTCTCACCTGGGGCGCCACGCTGGTCCGGTGGACGATGCAGGAGCCCGAGTGACCCCGAAGGTCGCCGTGATCTCGGGCGCCTCCCGCGGGATCGGTCGCGCGTGCTCCGAGGCGCTCGCCGCCGCCGGATGGACGGTCGCCGTCGGCTATCGAACCCGCGAGGCCGACGCCAAGGAGACGCTCGAAGCCCTGGAGTCGGCCGGAACGCCCGGCATGGCCGTCTACCTCGACGTGACCGATGAGTCGAGCGTCCAGGAGGCGTTCAGGCGGGTCAACGAGGAGGCGGGCCCGGTCACCGGCCTCGTGAACAACTCGGGGTACTCGCGGGACGGGCTCCTCCTGAAGTACTCCATGGAGGAGTACGAACGGACGATGACCACGAACCTCCGCGGATCGTTCCTGTGCTCGCGGGCCGCCCTCCGGAGCATGCTGCGCGAGAAGTGGGGGCGGATCGTGAACATGTCGAGCGCTGTGGCGATCCACGGCAACGCCGGACAGACCGTGTACGCGGCGACCAAGGCCGGCCTCCTCGGGCTCACGAAGTCCCTCGCCCGGGAGGTGGGGGGCAAGGGCATCACGGTGAACGCGCTCTGTCCCGGGTTGCTGCAGACCGAGATGACCGCGCATCTCACCGACGACGCGCGCGCGTTCTACCTCGACCAGACACCGGTGCGCCGAGCGGCCACGCTCGAGGAGGTCTCGGCCGTGGTGCGATTCCTGATGTCGGAGGAAGCGTCGTACGTGAACGGCACGGTGATCCCGGTCGACGGGGGGCTCACCGCGTAGTCGGTGCTCCGGTCCGCGGATAGGCTCGCCCGGAGCGGGCCGAGCGAAAAGAACAGGGAACGCGAGAAGACGAGAGCAATAGCCAGAGACAGAGAAGCCAGAGACGAGCCAGAGACCAGCCAAAAGACCAGAAGGAGAGGAAGCATGGATCGAGCGGAGATCGAGACCAGGGTGAAGAAGGTGCTGGCCGAGCAGCTGGCCGTCGACGAGCAACAGGTCGTTCCCGACGCCCGGTTCGCCGAGGACCTGAACGCCGACTCCCTCGACCTGGTCGAGGCGGTGCTCGCCCTCGAAGAGGAATGGAGCATCGAGATCCCCGAGGACGAGATGGAGTCCGTGAAGACGGTGGGCCAGGCCGTCGACCTCGTCGCGAGCAAGCTGGGGATGTCGTAGGCCGTTCATGACGCTTACGACGGACGTGCCACCTACCACGTCGCGCGACCGGCGGAAGGTCGTCGTCACCGGGATCGGTCCGGTCACGCCGGTGGGAACGGGCGTCGAAGAGTTCTGGGTGGGGCTCACGACCGGGCGCAACGGTGTCCGCGAGATCGCGCGGTTCCCCACGGACGACCTTCCGGTCAAGGTCGCCGGGGACGTCCACGACTTCGACCCCTCGCGGTGGCTCGATCCGAAGGAGATCCGGCGGACCGATCGCTTCTCGCACTACGCGATCGCCGCGGGGAAGCTCGCCTGGGAGGACGCGGGCACACCCGACGTGCCATCCGAGCGAGGAGGCATCGTCTTCGGGACCGGGATCGGCGGGATCGAAACGCTCCTGGTTCAGCACAGCGTGTTGCTGGAGAAGGGCCCGGGGCGCGTGTCCCCGTTCATGGTGCCGGCCCTGATGGCCAACGCGGCGGCGGGTCACCTCGCGATGAAGTTCGGCCTCACAGGTCCCAACTACTGCACCGTCTCCGCCTGCGCCTCGTCCAACCACGCGATCGGTGAAGGGATGCGGTTGATCCGCGACGGCTACCTGGACGTGTGCATCACCGGGGGATCCGAGGCCGCGACGCTCCCGCTCACGGTGGCCGCGTTCGCCCAGATGACCGCGCTCACGAAGAACCCCGATCCCGAGAGCGCGTCCCGACCGTTCGACGCGAACCGAAACGGCTTCGTGCTGTCGGAGGGGGCGGCCTCGCTGATCCTCGAGTCCGAGGAGCACGCGCGGGCGCGCGGCGCGCGGATCTACTGCGAGGTCGCCGGCTACGGGATGTCCGATGACGCCCACCACATCACCGCGCCGGATCCGAAAGGTTCCGGCGCCGCGCTCGCGATGCGATGGGCGCTCGCCGACGCCGGCGAGGAGCCGGCGTCGGTCCGGTACGTGAACGCGCACGGGACCTCCACGCCGCTGAACGACGCGAGCGAGACGGTCGCGATCAAGGCGGTGCTCGGCGACGAGATCGCCCACGAGGTGGCGATCTCGTCGACGAAGTCGATGACCGGCCACATGCTCGGTGCCGCCGGGGCGGTCGAGGGCGCGGTCTGCGCGCTCGCGATCCAGCGTGGCGTCGTCCCACCCACGATCCACTACGAGACGCCGGATCCCGACTGCGACCTCGACTACATCCCGAACGAAGCCCGCGAGCTGGACGTCACACTGGCACTGTCGAACTCGTTCGGATTCGGGGGACAGAACGCGTGCGTGGCGTTCCGCCGCGTCGCCTGAGGATCGAGCCCGGTCACTCCTCGAACGAGCGGAACCACCGTCCGCCGTTGCACACGACCACCGCCGTCATCCCGCGGACGTCCCCCTCGAAGCGGACGCGGAGTGGGACCGCGGGATCGCCGACCGCGAACGACCCGTCGTCGAGCGGCGTGAGCTCGCCCCCTTCCTCGTCGCTCGCATCGGTGGGCCAGAGGATCGCCAGCCGGCCCTTCCGGAGGACGACGCGGAGCACCGCGCTCCAGGGGTCGTCGTTGCGGTAGATCCCCGGGTGCCGGTCCCACCCCGCAGGCGGCTCCTCGGGGTCGGGCCCCTCGTACGCCTCGCCGCGGAACCAGGTGCCTCCGTGGAACACCTCGACGACCCTTCCTGCTTCGTCACGACCGAATTCGAGCGGGTACCGATCGAACGCCGGATGCGCGGCCAGGAAGGACTCTCCGGGATCCGCGAGGAGCGGATCCCGCTCGAGGCGAGCCGCCACCGAGCCGATCGACATCGACAGGCCGTCCTCGATCTTCCGGATCTCGAGCCTTCGGCCGTCCTCGCCCGCGTACGTGCCGACGAAGTCGTCCCCTGCGGAGATCGCGGTGGCCGCGGGAGGTGCCCAGGGCGCCGGGAGCTCGTCGCCCGCCAGGCCGGCCCGCACCGCCGCCAACGCGGCTCCCGTCACACCGCGCTTGTCCCCGCCTCCGTTCTGCAGGATCACGCACGCCATCCCCTCGTCCAGGAGCGTGATCAGCAGCGCGGTGTAACCGACCATGCCGCCGGAGTGACCGAACCAGGTTCGCCCCTCGACCTCCTCGGTCCACAGGCCGTACCCATAGCGCCCGTGATCGGTGTCGTCGACGGCGCTCGCCATCAGGCGCGCGTAGCCGTCCTCGGAGAGGATCCGGCCCCCACGGCCGTCGGGGCGGTCGCCGCGAGCGAGCAGGAGGCGTGCGTAGGCGCACATGTCGACCACGGTCGAGACGATCGAGCCGTCCGCCGTGTTCGACACGATCCGTGGGGCCACCGCCAGCGGATGTCGCAGCTGCGCCGGCCGGTCGGTCAGCATCGGCTCGTACCCCGTCGCGTGGTCCGTCCAGATCTCGTCGGTGATCGCGGCCACCGATGACGTCATGCCGAGCGGGCCTAGCAACCGCTCCGCGAGCAGGTCGTGGATCGGGAGGCCGGTGATCTCCTCGAGCACCGCGCCCACGATCTTGTAGCCGTCGTTCGAGTAGTGGAACCGCTCGCCGGGCGCCGACGTGGCCGGGTATCCCCGAAGCAGTTGGAGCGCGCCCGCGAATCCCGGAGCGTCTTCGGTCCCGGTGTGCAGCCCCGCCGTGTGCGTGAGCAGATGATGCATCGTGATCGGACCGAACGGCTCGGGGAGCGCGAGCCACGGGAGCAGCTCGTTCACGGAGACGTGCAGGTCCAGCCTCCCCGCGTCCACCTCCTGCATCGCGACGATCGCCGCGAACGACTTCGAGATCGATCCGATCTGGAACCGCGACTCGGGACGGACCGGGGTGGCCGACGCGACGTCGGCCATCCCCCGGACGGCGACCCCCAGGATCTCCTCGCCATCCGTGACGGCCAGCGCCGCCCCGGCGGCGTGCGAGGCGGTGAGGTGGTGCTCGAGGCTCGCGCCGACGCGGTCGAACGCTTCCTGGAGCCCCGCCATCCCGATGTCAGTCGCCGAAGAAGAGCTTGAGCTCGCGAGCCGCCGACTCCGGAGAGTCGCTGCCGTGCACGAGGTTCTCCGTGATCTCCGTCGCCAGATCTCCGCGGATCGTGCCGGCGGACGCGTCCGCCGGGTCCGTCGGGCCCATCAGTTCGCGCCAGAGCGCGATCGCGTTGTCTCCCTCGACCTTGGCCAGGACCACCGGACCACCGGTGATGAAGTCGACGAGCTCCCCATAGAACGGCTTGTCGCGGTGCTCGCCGTAGTGCTCCTCGGCGCGTTCCCGCGGGATCGTCTCCATCCGCAGGTCCTGGATCGTCAGCCCGGCTTCCTCGACCCGGCGAAGCACCTCTCCGATCAGGTGGCGACGGACGCCGTCCGGCTTGACGATCAGCAGCGTCGTTTCCTTCACGTCTCTTGGCACGTCTCTTCGCGCGTCCCTTGGCACGTCTCTTGGCGCGTCTCTTGGCGCGTCCGTCGGGGCCATCGTCAGGCGGATCCTCCCAGCGCCCGGCGGGCGTCCGCGACAGTGTAGAGGGACCCCGTTACGAGGATGAGGTCGTCGGGGGCGGCCGCATCGCGAGCCCACGCGAGCCCTTCCTCCACGCTTCCCAGGTCGGCGACCCGGCCTCCGGCCGTGGCGATCCGTTCCGCGACGTGCTCGGGGGGGAAGCTCCGCACGTTGTCGTTCCTGGCCGCGAACCACACGTCGGCGATCGGCGCGAGCGCGGCCACCACGCCGTCGAGGTCCTTGTTCGACGAGACGGCGAGGATCACGTGCATCCGGTTCCAGGTGAACGCCTCCGCGAGCGTCCGGGCGAGCGCCGCCGCGCCGCCCGGGTTGTGAGCGCCGTCCACGACGAGCAGCGGCGACCGGGACATCACCTCGAGCCGGCCGGGGATCCGGAGCGCCTCGATCGCGCCGCGTGCGGCGTCTGGATCGAGCGCGTGCCCCAGGACGGACTCGACCGCCACCATGGCGGCGGCGACGTTCAGCACCGCGTGTTCGCCGAACATCGGGAGGAACAGATCGTCGTAGGCCGCGTGCACACCGTCCACGCGGAACTGCTGACCCCCCACGGCAGGGACGCGGGTGGCGAGCCCCCAGTCACGTCCCTCGAGGAGGACCGTGGCGCCGACCTCGTCCGCACGCGCCTGGATCACCTCGAGCGCGTCGTCCGGCTGCTCCCGCACGACCACCGTCTTGCCGGGTTTGACGATCCCGGACTTCTCCGTGGCGACCTCCCGGATCGTCGAGCCGAGCTCCGGGTGATCGAGGCCGACCTCGCCGATCACGGCGACGTCGCCCGTCACGACGTTCGTTGCATCCCACGACCCGCCCATGCCGACCTCGACGACCGCCAGGCCCACCGGCTTGTCGGCGAACCAGAGGAACGCGAGCGCTGTGACGGCCTCGAAGTAGGTGGCCGCGCCGTTCCCCTGCGCGTCGACCACGTCGAGGTAGGGCTCGAGATGGCGCCACTCCTCGACGAACTCCTCCTCGGAGATCTGCTCCCCGCAGAGGCTCAGACGCTCCCGGACCGAGTGCAGGTGCGGCGAGGTGAAGAGGCCGGTCGTGAGCCCGTGGGCGCACGCGAGCTCTGCGGCTGCGCGCGCGATCGTGGTCTTCCCGTTCGTGCCGGTCACGTGGATCGTGGGGTACGTGAGCTGCGGGTCGTCCAGGAGCGCCGACACCGCGCGGATCCTGTCGAGGCTCGGCTCCGGCATGTGCTCCGGCTGGCGCCGCTCGAGCCCCGCCATCGCCTCGGCGAAACCCATGTCAGGTTGTGGGCTCGGCAAGCACGACGTCCACCGATGATCCGTCGGCCTCCATCGTTTGGAGCTCCCTGATGGAACCTGCTTGTCGAACATCCCGCTCCGCGAGCCGGAGGAGCGCAAGTTGTTCGGCGGTATCCCGGACCAGGACGTGTTCGATCGGAGTCCGCAGCGACACCTTCGCGAGTGCCTTGGTTCTGCGGACCTCCTTGAGCACTGCGGCCGCCATCTCGTAGACCGCCGGGTCCCCGTCTCCTATCCCCGTGAGCTCTTGCGACGAAGGCCAACTGGCGAGGTGGATGGAGCCGTCTCGCCACCAGGACCAGACCTCCTCCGTGGCATAGGGGAGGAACGGGGCGAACAGGCGGAGGTACGTTCCCAGGGCCGTCCGGAGCCCGGCCACCGCCGACCCCGACGCATCGGTGCCGTGGGATCCGTACGCGCGCTGCTTCACGAGCTCGAGGTAGTCGTCGGTGAATCCCCAGAAAGAACGTTCGATCGCGTCGAGGGCCTTCGCATGGTCGTAGTCCTCGAATGCTGCCGTAGCCTCGTCCACCACCGCGGCGAGTGCGTGCAGCATCGCCAGATCCAGCGACTCCGTGATCGCCCCGGGCTCAGCCTCCACCGTCATCGCGAACTTCGACGCGTTGAGGATCTTGATGGCCAGACGGCGACCGACACGCATCTGTTGTTCGTCGAACGTGGCATCCACGCCGAGACGCGCACTGGCTGCCCAGTAACGAACAGCGTCGGCACCATGTCGCTCGAACACCTCGGTCGGAACGACCACGTTGCCCTTCGATTTCGACATCTTCTTCCGATCCGGATCGAGGACGAAGCCGCTGATCGCCGCATGACGCCATGGCAGCGAGCTGTGCTCCAGCTCGGCGCGGAACACCGTGTAGAAGAGCCATGTCCGGATGATGTCGTGTGCTTGCGGCCGCAGATCCATCGGGAAGAGTCGGGTGAAGAGATCGGGATCGTCCTCCCAATGCGACGCGATCTGAGGCGAGAGCGATGATGTCGCCCAGGTGTCCATGATGTCGGGATCGCCGACGAATCCGCCGGGCTCGCCCCGTTGCTCCGGTCGATACCCGGGTGGGACATCGTTCTGCGGATCTATCGGCAGCGCCGACTCGTCCGGCACGATCGGGTCCTCGTACACGGGATCGCCCCCACCGTCGAGCCGGTACCAGACGGGGAACGGCACGCCGTAGAACCGTTGACGGCTGATCGCCCAATCGATGTTGAGGTTCTCGACCCACGATCGGTACCGCGCACCCATATACGCGGGATGCCACTCGAGCTCCCGGCCGCGTGCGAGCAGACGATCACGGAACTGGAGCGTCGAGACGAACCACTGACGACTGGTGATCACCTCCAGCGGCCGCTCTCCCTTCTCGTAGTACTTCACCGCGTGATGGACGGGCTCGGGGTCGCGCACGAGGAGACCGGCGGTCCGGAGGAGCTCTGCGATGCGGATCCGCGCCCTCTTGATCGGAAGACCGGCGAGCTCTGCCATCGCGGCGTTCGCACCGTCCGGATCCCTCGACTCCCAGCCGGCGTCGCCGAAGCGTCGCGCGGCGATGGTGCCATCGCGCTCGACCACGACCCGAAGAGGCAGACCGAGCTCACGCCACCAGATCACGTCGGTGAGGTCGCCGAAGGTGCAGACCATCGCAGCACCGGTGCCCTTCTCGGGATCGGCCAGTTCGTGGGTAACGACCGGCACCGGCACCTTGAAGAGCGGCGTCAGCGCGGTCGACCCGATCAGCGCGGTGAACCGTTCGTCCGTGCGAGGGACGACGAGCGCGACACATGCGGGGAGCAGCTCCGGGCGTGACGTCTCGACCTCGACCGTCCCGCCGTCTTCGAGTTCGAAGACGATGCGGTGGTACGAACCCTCCCGCTCCCGATCCTCGATCTCCGCCTGCGCGACCGCCGTCTGGAAGTCGACGTCCCACATCGTCGGCGCCTCGGCCGTGTAGGCGAGCCCACGGCCGAGGAGGCGCAAGAAGGCCTTCTGCGAGACGCGCCGAGCGCGTTCGCCGATCGTCGTGTAGTTCTGCGACCAGTCAACCGAGAGCGCCGCGCGACGGAACAGGTCTTCGAACACCTGCTCGTCGTCGGCGGTCAAGCGTTGACACAGATCGATGAAGTTCCCTCGCGCGAGCGGCAGAGGATCCTCTCCTGTCGTCGGCTGGAAGGCATCGGGGTCGAACGTGGGATCGGACGGGACGCTCGGATCGCAACGAACGCCGAAGTGGTTCTGGACGCGACGCTCGGTGGCGAGCCCGTTGTCGTCCCAGCCGATGGGGTAGAAGACCTCCCGGCCCCGCATCCGCTGGTACCGCGCGATGAGATCGGTGTGCGTGTACGACATCACGTGGCCGATGTGGAGAGAACCGCTGACCGTGGGAGGCGGGGTGTCGATCGCGTAGATCTCCGTGCGGTCCTTCGAGCGATCGAACCGATACGTACCGCTGCGATCCCACCACTCCGACCACTTCGACTCGAGGCCATCCAGCGACGGCTTCTCGGGAACCTGCAGGTCCGCGACCGGCTTCACCGTGGGTCCGAGATCGCTCATGCGGTCGAGTGTATCGACCCACTTGGAAGCGCCCGAGCGCGAACACCGCGCGGGGAGCGCGTCCTATACTCGCGCGACACCCACCCGCCCGGAGGAGGGATCTCATGGCGAAGGAAGCGTTGATCGATCGTCTGGGCACGGTCGCGATCTTCCGTGGCCTGGACACGAAGGAGCTCCACCGGATCGTCGAGGTTGGCAAGGAGGTTCACTTCGAGCCGGGTGCGGTCGTGGCCCAGCAGGACGGCGGCGCCGCGGGGTTCCACCTGATCATGGACGGCGAGGTCTCGATCGACGTGGACGGCCACGAGCGCGCCCGGCTCGGCGCCGGGAACTACTTCGGGGAGATGTCGCTGCTCGACGGGCTGCCCCGGTCGGCGACCGTCAAGGCGGAGGAGCCAACCACCACGTTCGCCCTGACCTCGTGGCAGTTCCTGCCGCTCCTGGACGAGTACCCGTCGATCAGCCGGGCCCTCCTCGTGGAGCTCTGCGCGCGACTCCGGCGAGTGGAGCACGACCCGGTCCAGTGACCCGCCCGATCCTGTTCCTGTCGGATCTCGGGCTGAAGGACGAGTTCGTCGGCGTGTGCCACAGCGTGATGACGAGGATCGCGCCGGACGCCCGCATCGTCGACCTCTCGCACGGCGTATCGCCGATGAACGTCCCCCTCGGGGCCGTCCTCCTCGCCGACGCGATCCCCTACGCGCCACCCGACGCCGTCCTGTTGGGGGTCGTCGATCCGGGGGTCGGCACGGATCGCACGGCGATCGTGGTGCGCTCGAAGAGCGGCACGCTGCTGGTGGGCCCCGACAACGGGTTGCTCTCGCTCGCCTGGGAAGAGCTCGGCGGTGCCGAGGCAGCGTTCGAGATCGCATCCTCGGATGTGCTCCTGTCTCCGATCTCGAGCGTCTTCCACGGACGCGACGTGTTCGCGCCCGCGGCCGCACACCTGGCCGCCGGGCTCGCCGCCGAGGACGTGGGCCCGCCCGTGGAGCCCACGTCCCTGATCCGCGTGGACATCCCGGCGCCGGAGGTGGACCGGGGCACGATCCGGTGCCGCGTCCTCGACGTCGACCGGTTCGGCAACCTCCAGCTCAACGTGCGTCCGAAGCACCTGCACGAGGCCGGATTGGACGGACGGCCGGACGTCCTCGTCGATTCCGCGGAAGCGTCCGCGCTCGCGCTTCGCGTCGACACCTACGCCGAGGTCGGGGAAGGCCAGTACGGGCTGCTCGAGGATGCCTGGGGGTGGGTGATGGTGATCCGCTACGAGGCGAACGCGAGCGGTGGACTGCTGGTGGGACGCGACGACCCCGTGTGGCTCCGCAACCCGGAAGCCTGAGCCCTGACGGGCTCCCCGTGACTGCGCGCCTGTCCCCGCTGCGGCGCCGACCTCCCCCGGAGGCCCGATTCTGTCCCTCGTGCGGGTTCGCAATCCACGCCGAGGACCTGCGGATGAACGGAGGCTCGTCACGGTGCTCTTCGCCGACGTAACGGGCTCCACGCAGCTGGGCGAGCGTCTGGACCCAGAGCATCTCCGGGAGGTGATGGCCAGCTACTTCGCGGCGATGCGCGAAGAGATCGAAGCCGAGGGTGGCACCGTCGAGAAGTTCATCGGCGACGCAGTGATGGCCGTGTTCGGCGTCCCGGCCGCGCACGAGGACGACCCGATCCGCGCCCTCCGCGCCGCGCTCCGGATGCGAGAGCGGTTGGAGGCCGTGAACGACCAGCTCATGCGCGCTCGGGGGGTGACGTTGCAGATCCGGATGGGCGTCAACACGGGGGAGGTCATCGCGTCCGTCGATCCTGAGCCCGGTGGGCCGATGGTCACCGGCGACGCCGTGAACGTCGCGGCTCGCCTCCAGGGCGCCGCCGAGCCGGGCGGCATCCTGGCCTCGGAGCGAACGGCTCGAGGAGCGAGAGGCTTCCGGTTCGGGGAAGCGATGAACCTCGACCTCAAGGGCAAGGGACAGCCGGTGCCCGCGATGGAGCTCCTCGAGGGTGGCGCAACACTCCAGGACCGGGGAGTGCCGGGGCTCCACGCGCCGATGGTGGGACGCGACGACGAGCTCTCGCTGCTCTCAACGATGTTCCGCCGGTCCACGTCCGAGGGCAGGCCGAACCTCGTCACGATCTACGGCGATGCCGGCGTGGGGAAGAGCCGCCTCACCGCGGAGTTCCTCCTCCAGGCGGAGCGCGATGGCGCCACCGTCGTTCGAGGGCGCTGCCTCCCCTACGGCGAGGGGATCACCTACTGGCCGCTCGCCGAGATCCTCAAGGGGTATGCCGGGGTCTTGGACTCGGACCCGCCGGAGCTCACCCTGGAGAAGATCCGCAAAGCGGGTCGCGCGCTGCTGACGGAGGAGGTGACCTCCGATCCCGGTCGGGCGACCGCCGCCCTCGCCTACACCGTGAACGTCGCCGATCCCGAGTTCGACTTCTCATCGATGGAACCTCGCGAGGTACGGCAAGAGGTCCACGCCGGTTGGAGGTCTTACTTCTCCGCGCTCGCAGCCGAGACGCCACTCGTCGTCATCGTGGAGGACATCCACTGGGCGGATCCCGCCCTCCTGGACCTGCTCGACGAATCGTCGGAGCGGGTCGTCGGACCGGTGCTCTTCGTCTGCCCCTCGAGGCCGGATCTCGCCGCCACCCGGCCCACCTGGGGAGGCGGACGGCGCAACCATTCCTCTATCGCCCTCGACCCGCTCACCCCGGAACAAGCCGACCGACTCGTCCACGAGCTGCTCACGGTCGACGACCTTCCCCCGTCGGTGCATGCCCGGATCCTGGAGCGGGCCGAAGGGAACCCGTTCTTCCTGGAAGAGATCGTCCGCCAGCTGATCGACGAGGGGCACCTCGTGCGCGATGGCGATCGATGGCGCGCGCTCGACGAGATCGAGGAGGTCGTGATCCCCGACACGGTCCAGGCGGTCCTGGCGGCTCGGTTCGACCTCCTCGATGCCCAGGACAAGCGGGTCCTCCAAGCGGCCGCGGTGGTCGGCCGCGTCTTCTGGCCCGGCCCGGTGACGCTGCTCGCGCATCTGCCCGACGAGGCCGTCGACGCGGCCCTCCGGATCCTCGAGGACCGCGAGGTGGTCGTGTCGCGGCTGACCTCGTCACTCGCGGGGCAGCAGGAACTGATCTTCAAACACGTGCTGATACGCGACGTCGCGTACGAGTCCCTTCCCCGTCGCGAGCGCACGGACGCGCACGCGGCGGTCGCGGGATGGATCGAGGAGACGGCCGGGGACCGAGCGGGCGAGATGTCCGAGCTGCTCGCCTATCACCTGTCGACCGCGGTCGTGCTCTCACGGGATGCACCCGGTGGACCGACCGAGGAGCTCCGGCTCGACGCCTTCCGATGGTTGCTGCGGGCCTCGGACGGAGCCCGACGCCGGTTGGTGGTCCGTAAGGCGCAGCGGCTCGCAGAGGAGGCGCTGGAGCTGGCCTCCGGTGAGCTCGAGCGAACCGACGCCCTGGAGCTCCTCGCCGAGGCGTTCCAGATCGACTACGCGGGCGACCTCGCATGGCGATACTTCCGCGAGGCCGCCTTCCTCCGGGCCTCGGCTGAGCCGCCGGACGGCGGACGGGTGGCCCACCTCGCTGCACTCGGATGTGAGGTGGCCGTCCGTTGGCCGGGGTCGATGCGAGGCGAGCCCCCATCCGAGGAGTCCGTCCGGGAGCTGTGGGAGCTGGGGATGACCCACCTGCCACCGGGTGACTCGGAGGAGCGGATCCGGCTGTTCGGTGTTCGCGCGGGATGGGCGTTCGCGTTCCCGGGAGGCTACGACGAGGAGCAGCTCGCCGAGCTATCCGATGCGGCGCTCGAGGCAGCGTCCATCGCGCTCCGGATGGGACTGCCGAACCGCGCGTCGGCCGCGTACGACCAGGCGATCGGGCCGTGGATCTCGCACGGCCGGTACGGACAAGCACTCCCCATCTGGGAGATGCGATCGAAGATCGCATCGAGCGTCACGGACGTCCTGGAGCTCGGCGACCTCTACGCGATGGGAGCCTGGGTGCATCACGAGGTGGGGCGCTACGGTCGAGCGCTCGAGCTCGCAGACACGGGACTCGAGTCCATCGCCGGTCAGGCATCCGACCGCCGAGCTCCACATCCGCGCATGGCGGATGGCCGCCCTCTACCGATCGGGAGATGGGACGAGGCGCTCGGCGAGTTCGGCCTCGTGCGCGGATGCTCGGGGACCGGCGAGACGACCCTCCGTACTTCGCATCACACGCGTTCGGCATCGCCGGCGTGATCCTCCACCGGAGAGGCGAACGGGTGCAGAGCGACGGACCTCGCGGGTTCGATGCTCCGGATAGTGAGCGAGAGCTTCGGTCGCCTCTACCGCAATCTCTTGCGGTTCCTGGTGATCCGCGGAGATCTCGACGCTCGCGAACGAGCTGCGCCGGCCCCGCAACTGGGAGACGCACGCGGGCGATGCGTTGGACGGCCGAGGCTGAACGCTTGGCCGCCAACGCCGACTGGGCGGGGGCCGCGGACCTCGTCGCGACGATGCGCGCACACGCGGAGGCCGGGGACGCGCCGTCCGTCGCCAGCTCCGCCGATCGGCTCGAAGGGAGAGCCGAGGCCGCGGGCGGCGATCCCGGAACGGCTGCCGCGCGCCTCCTCCGCGCGTCAGCCGGCTTCATCGCCCTCGGGGACCCATGGGAGCGAGCGCTCACCGATCTCGACCTGGCCCGACTGCTCTGGCAGACGGATGAGGGCGAGGCGTCGAGGCGGCGGAGGAGCGACGGCGACGTTCGAGTCGCTCCGTGACGTCGAGGGCCTGGCCGACGCACAGGCGTTCTCGGGCGGTGCGGGCTAGGCCGTCTTCTCCTCGCGCTCGCCCCCGCCGGTGCGCTTCTTGGACGCCTTCGCACGCGGGACGAGCGTCGGGTTGACACCGGTCAGGACGACGTCGCGGTCGACGAGGCACTTCGTGACGTCCTGGCGGGAGGGCAGCTCGTACATCACGTTGAGCAGGACCTCCTCCATGATCGCCCGGAGGCCGCGGGCCCCGGTCCCCCGCTGGATCGCCTGCTCCGAGATCGCCCGCATCGCGTCGTCGGTGAACTCGAGCTCCACGCCGTCGAACTCGAAGAACTTCATGTACTGCTTCACGAGCGCGTTCTTCGGCTGCGTGAGGATGTCGACGAGCGCCGACTCGTCGAGGCTATTGACGCTCGTCAGCACCGGCAGGCGACCGACGAACTCGGGGATCAACCCGAACTTCAACAGGTCCTCGGGCAGCACTTGCGCGAAGATGGCGCCGAGGTCCTTCTCCTGCCGGCTCATGACCTCAGCCCCGAAGCCGACGCCCTTGCGACCGATCCTGCTCTCGATGATGGAGTCCAGACCGGCGAACGCGCCCCCACAGATGAACAGGACGTTCGTGGTGTCGATCTGGATGAACTCCTGGTGGGGATGCTTGCGGCCCCCCTGCGGCGGCACCGAGGCGGTGGTCCCCTCGAGGATCTTCAGGAGCGCCTGCTGGACCCCTTCGCCGGACACGTCGCGCGTGATTGAGGGGTTCTCCGACTTGCGGGCGATCTTGTCGATCTCATCGATGTAGATGATGCCCGTCTCGGCCTTCTTCACGTCGTAGTCGGCGGCCTGGATCAGCTTGAGCAGGATGTTCTCAACGTCCTCGCCCACGTAGCCGGCCTCCGTGAGCGCCGTGGCGTCGGCGATCGCGAACGGGACGTTCAGCATCCGGGCGAGCGTCTGCGCGAGGTAGGTCTTGCCGCAGCCCGTCGGTCCCAGGATCAGGATGTTCGACTTCTGGAGCTCGACCTCCTGATCCTTCGCGCCCACCTGGATCCGCTTGTAGTGGTTGTAGACGGCGACCGACATGACCTTCTTCGCCTGGTCCTGTCCCACCACGTACTCGTCGAGGAAGCCGTAGATCTCCGCGGGCTTCGGCAGCTCGTCGAGCTTCAGCTCGGCGGTGTCGGAGAGCTCCTCCTCGATGATCTCGTTGCAGAGCTCGATGCATTCGTCACAGATGTAGACGCCCGGACCAGCGATCAGCTTCTTGACCTGCTTCTGGCTCTTCCCGCAGAAGGAGCACTTCAGCAGGTCCGACTCGCCGAACTTCGCCATCCGACTCCCTTTCCTGGTGGCCGGTTCTTGGTGGCCGCGACTCCCGTGATGCTCGTGAAACGCCACCGACCGGGCATCGCCCGGTCGTGGTAGGGATTCTACGCCCCTACGGCGGCCGCCGCCGTCAACTCCGCGGGCATATCGCGACGGTTCGTCAGGACCTCGTCGATGATCCCGTACTCCTTCGCCTGCTCCGAGGTGAGGATGAAGTCCCGGTCCGTGTCCTTCGTGATCTTCTCGACGGACTGGCCCGTGTGCCGTGCGATCAGCTCGTCGAGGAGCTGGCGGTACCGCAGGATCTCGCGGGCCTGGATCTCGATGTCGACGGCCTGGCCCTGCGTCCCGCCGTGGGGCTGGTGGAGCAGCACCCGTGCGTGCGGGAGCATGAAGCGCTTGCCCTTCGCGCCG
Organism: uncultured Actinomycetota bacterium; assembly: GCA_963702405.1. GTDB lineage: Bacteria > Actinomycetota > UBA4738 > UBA4738 > HRBIN12 > JAJNBA01. The sequence continues at coordinate 326,033 of CAVPCM010000008.1, read as the reverse complement.
GCGAGCAGGAGGAACGCCGCGAACGACGCCGCCTGGCCCATGCAGATCGTCGTGATGTCGGGCTTGATGTACTGCATCGTGTCGTAGACGGCGAAGCCGGACGCGACGTCACCACCCGGCGAGTTGATGTACAGGTTGATGTCCTTGTCCGGATCCTCGGACTCGAGATGGAGCATCTGCGCCATCACGAGGTTCGCGACCGAGTCGTCGATCGGCGTGCCGAGGAAGATGATCCGTTCCTTCAGCAGCCGCGAGTAGATGTCGAACGAGCGCTCGCCTCGGCTGGTCTGCTCGACCACCATCGGGACCAGGTAGCTCTCAGGGGTGTCCATCACGTGTTCGCCTCCTCCGTTGCGATCTCTGGCGTTGCGTTCTCTGGCGCGTGTTCGGCGTCGTCCGTCCCAACCGTCTCGATATCGGCACGTTCGACCAAGAGGTCGAGGGCCTTGGTCCTGATGATATCCCCGGCCAGCGTTACGACCTGACCGCTGCGCTCGAGATCCTTGGCGACGGCCTTCGGCTCCCTGCCGTAGGCCTGCGCGAGGACGGCGATCTCCGCGCCGATCTCCTCGGCCGTGACGTCCAGAGATGCGCTGCGGGCGATGCCTTCCAGGACGAGGTCGCTCTTGATCGCCCGGATCGCGTGCTGGCGGGAATCCTCTCGGAGACGCGCCTCGTCCCATCCCTGCAGCTCGAGCATCTTCTCGAGGCCGATCCCCATCCGCTCCGCCTGGTCGCGCGCGTGGTGGACCCGGTGGTCGGTCTCCTCTTCGATCAGGCTGTCGGGGAGGTCGACGTCGACCTTCTCGATCATCGCTTGCAGCGCGAGATCGCGCAGTGCGGCGGTGGCCTCGCGCTCCTTCACCTCGGTGAGCCGCGTGCGCAGGTCGTCGCGAAGCTGGGGGATCGTGTCGAACTCCGAGGCCGTCTTGGCGAACTCGTCGTCCACCTCGGGGAGGCGCCGCGCCTTCACGTCCTTCACGATCACGCTGATGTCGACCGGCGCGCCGCCCAGCTCCTCGCCGAAGCGCTCCGGCAGCGTGTCGGCCACCTTCAGGATCGCGCCGGGCTTCGTGCCCACGAGCTCCACGTCGAGCTTCTCCCCCACCTCGCCGGAGCCCACGGTGTAGAGGTAGTCCGCGCGCGAGGCCTGTTCGACCTTCTCGCTCCCCTTCATCACGGTCAGGTCCACGGTCACGAAGTCGCCCTGCTGGACGGGCCTCCCGACCGGCTCGAGCTCCGCGAACCGTTCCCGGAGGCGCTCGATCCAGTCGTCGATCTCCTCGTCGGTCACGTCGATCGGCGGCTTCGTGACGCTGATCCCCGTGTAGTCCTCCTCCTCGAAGGTGAGGCGAGGGCGGACCTCCACGGTCGCGGTGAACAGGAAGGGCCGACCCGGCTCCAGCTGCTGCACGTCGATGTCGGGATCGGTGATCGGCGCGAGATCCTCGTCCGTGACGGCTTGCCGGAAGTAGGCCGGCACGGACGTGTTCACGAATTGCTCGAAGATCGCGTCCTGGCCGATCTGCGTGTCGATGATCTGCTTCGGAACCTTGCCCTTCCGGAATCCGGGGACTTTGATCTCGTTGGCGATCGCTCGATAGGTGCGGTCGAGGTCCTTGCGGAACTCCTCCGGAGGCACCTCGATCGTGAGCTTCACGGTGTGCGGTTCGACGGTTTCGACGGTCGTTTCCATGGAGGACCCAGGCTACTCGACCCGGGGTGACACTCGGCTCGCCGCGGCGTCGGTCGGCGTCGGAAGGGCGCCCGTGCGCGACTGGTACGGTCGAGCCGTGTTCGAGAAGGAGCTCGCCTTCGCGCACGAGATCGCCGACCGAGCGGCGGAGATCTCGATGTCATATTTCCTCGGGGAGTTCGAGGTCAGGCAGAAGCCGGACCTGTCGCCGGTGACCCAGGCGGACCTCGAGGTGGAGACCGCCGTCCGGGAGATGATCGCCGCGCGGTTCCCGGCCGACGCGATCACCGGGGAGGAACACGGTGAGGGGGCCGGTGACCGCGTCTGGATCGTCGATCCGATCGACGGCACCAGGAACTTCGCCGACGGCGTTCCGATCTGGGCGACGCTGCTCGCCCTCCAGGTGGACGGGCGATCGGTGCTCGGCGTGGTGAGCGCGCCGGCGCTCGGCGAACGGTACGAGGCCGTCCGCGAGGGTGGCGCCCGATGGAACGGCCGCGAGCTCCACGCGAGCGAGCGAAAGCTCGACGATGCGTTCCTCGCGTTCTCGAGCGTCGACGACTGGCTCGGCGGGCCTCGCGAGGACGCCTTCGTCGAACTCGTCCGCGACACGCGCCGCAGCCGCGGGTTCGGGGACTTCTGGGGGCACATGCTGGTGGCGCGCGGCGCCGTGGACGTGATGATCGAGCCGTCCCTGCGGATCTGGGACTGGGCCTCGATCGTCGTGATCGTCGAGGAAGCCGGCGGCGTCGTCACCACGTTCGAGGGTGAGGCGCCGTCGGACGGCGCGAGCATCCTCACGTCCAACGCGGTCGTGCACGACGAGGTCGTCCGACGCCTCTCGGGCCCGTGAGGCGCTGCGCCTGGGCGCCTGTGGACAACGCCTCCTACCTCGCCTACCACGACGAGGAATGGGGCGTCCCGGTCCACGACGACCGGCTGCTCTTCGAGATGCTGACGCTTGAAGGCGCGCAGGCCGGGCCTGTCGTGGTCCACGATCCTGAACAAGCGCGAGGGCTACCGTCGCGCGTTCGCGGACTTCGACCCGGGCACCGTGGCGCGCTTCAGCGGGCGGAAGGTCGAGCGGCTGCTCGCGGATCCCTCGATCGTCCGCAACCGCATGAAGGTGGAGTCGACGATCAACAACGCCCGGCAGGTACTCACCGTCCAGGAGGAGGATGGCTCGCTCGAGGCGTACCTGTGGTCCTTCGTCGGCGGCTCGCCGAGGGTGAACCGGTTCCGCAGCCTCGGGGACATCCCCCCGGAGACCCGGGAGTCGAAGGCCATGTCGAAGGATCTGAAGCGGCGTGGGTTCCGTTTCGTCGGGCCGACCGTGTGCTACGCGTTCATGCAGGCGTGCGGCCTGGTCATGGACCATGTGGCGAGCTGCTACCGCTACGCCGAGCTGGCTGCGCTCGCGGGGAAACCCCCCGTCAGAAGTCGAAGGAGGTGAAGCGAAGCGGCTCACGCCGGCCCCTCGTTGCCGTGGGCTCGACCATGACAGATCGTGCTGCGTCCCCCTAGGCTCGGATGAGAACACACGCTAGCGAGCCTCCAAGAGGCGAGAGGGGACGGTCATGCCTTATCACGGTCGCGCGATCCGGAACGGCACGCTGATCGGTCTGGTCGTGGCGCTGATCGTTCCGGCATCCTCGGCGTTCGGTGCGACGATCTCGCTCGAACGCACGATCCGAACCACGCCCTTCGCCGGGACATCGGTGTCGATGAGGGACCACGAGGGAAGCGCGTTCGTACCGGCGGACAACTCGCTCTGGCTCGCGGACGACAACCGCGACGCCATCGTCGAGGTGAACCCGGCGACGGGAGCCTTGAAGCGGAGGATCCCGCAAGCCGACTTCAACGCGGCCCCCCGGTTCGGCGGTGGTCCGCAGGCCGGAGCCAACCGCACCGAGGACTTCGAGTCCCTCGCCTACGACGTGAACAGCGACACGCTGTACCTCTTCTCCGGTAAGTGCTGCAACTCATCGATCCTCCCGACGGTCTTCCGGCTCACGCGGATGAGCGGAACCCTGCAGGTGACCGACTGGCAGTCGCTGGCCTCCACCGCCAACTACACCGGTTCAGCCTGGAACCCCAGCGACGACAGGGTCTACGTCGGCCAGGGTCGGAGGTTCCGTTCCTTCGACTACGCGACCGTCGCCCTGGGACGCGCCTTCAAAGTCGAAGGGGTATCGGGGATCACCGGCATGGACTTCACCGCGAGCGGCGCAGACCTCTTCATCACCAACAACAACGAACGGCTGATCCGGATCGACTGGGGAAGCAGGAGCATCGTCAGCGGCTGGAACTTCGACCTGACGCCGTTCGAAGTGCGAGACAGCCGAGCGGTCGCATTGATCGATGGCCGCTATTTCGTCAGCGACGGAGCCGACTCGCGGGCGAGCGGGGACCCGCTCAGGTACGCAGTGTTCGTCTTCGGAGCCGCCTGACGCCCGCCTCGATCGTCCCGCTGACCTCAACGGTCCTGAACCTGCAGGTGGCAGGGTGAGCGAAGCGGACGAGGTCTTCGCCCAGCAGGTGGCGCGGTGGCGTGCGACCTCCTGGCGGGACCTGCAGAGGGATCTGGACGATGCGATCGCGTACGAGATCCCCGGGTCCGATGGAGTCGGGTACCAGTTCGAGGTGCTGGTGCTCTGGGACGATCCGCGAGCACGCACCAACCTCCGCGTCCTGTTCACCGGCAACGACGGCAGGGGCTGGCGCATGTCCGGCATGCGGCACGCCAGCTTCGTCAAGGCACCCGACGACTCGTTCGTCGGCGAGAACGACGGCTAACGCCGCTTCAAGGAACGGAGCGCGTCGGCCTCCGTCACCGATCGCCGGCGGAAGTTGTGGAGGGCGAAGCGGTCGCACGTGGTCTCGGCCGCGGAGGCGGTCCCTCGTACTTCCTTGAGCCACCAGTGCATCCACTCGTGGCAGTAGGAGAACCGCAGCACTTCCTCGGGCGTGCGGAACGTGATGCCTTCCGTGAGCCAGATGAAGCGAGGGCGTGTCCCCTTCCCACTGCTCCTCCGCTTCGCTCCGTAGGGCACGATCTCGCCGAAGGGGAAGAACGGCTCCGGCACCTGCAACGTGATGGAGCGGTCCTCGAAGTCCGTCCAGGCCGCGAGGTGCGGGCGGTCTCGGTACCGCAGTGGCTTCACGTGGACCGAGTAGTCGCCCGGTTCGGGTAGGCCCGCCAGCATCGTCACGACGTCCCCGACGGGGAGATCCGGCACGGCGGAGGACACGTCCATCGGCGATGCAGCCTACGCGGGGACCACTGATAGGGTCCGCGAACCGATGGACGAGCCCGGCGGCTCCTTCAGCTTCGCCCACGGTGCCAGGAAGGTCGCGCCGTTCTCGATCGCGGTGTTCGGGTTCGGGATGTCGTTCGGGGTGCTCGCCCGTCCGACGATGGGGACGGTCGCCCCGATCGTGATGTCGTTGACGACGTTCGCGGGCTCGGCACAGTTCGCCTCCGCCTCGATCCTCGGCACCGGCGGGACGCTCGCGGCGGCCGTGATCGCCGCGATCCTGCTGAACGCCCGGTACGGGCCGATCGGCGTCGCCGTGGCGCCCGCGCTGACCGGGCCCTGGTGGTCCCGCTTCCTCCGCGCCCAGCTCGTCGTCGACGAGACCTGGGCGCTGTCCGCCGACGGTCGCGGCGGCCACGACCCGAAGCTCATCGTCGGCGCCGGTCTCGTCCTCTATGCCGCGTGGGTCGGCGGGACCGCCGCGGGCGTGCTGTTCGGCGACCTGCTCGGCGACCCCGCCCGGCTGGGGCTCGACGCGGCGTTCCCCGCGTTGTTCCTCGCGCTCCTGGTGCCGAACCTGGATCGTCCGCAAGCGCGCGTGGCGGCGATCCTCGGCGCGGCGATCGCGCTCGCGCTGACCCCGATCGCACCGGCCGGTGTGCCGATCGTGGCGGCCGGCCTCGCCTGCCTCGTGGGATGGAGGCGGTCGTGAGCACTGCGTGGTGGCTGGTCGCGCTCGTTGGGGTGGCGACGATCGCGATCAAGGGTGCGGGCCCGGTGCTCCTCGGCGGCAAGCCTCTCCCACCGAGGATCGGACGGATCATCGGCCTCCTCGCGCCCGCGCTACTGGCGGCGCTCGTCGCCATCAGCACGTTCGGGGGAGACCGCGAGCTCGTCCTCGACGAGCGCGCGGTCGGCGTGGCAGCCGCCGCGGTCGCGGTGGCCCTCAAGGCGCCCCCGCTCCTCGTCGTCGTCGTGGCGGCGGTGGTCACCGCCGCCACGAGGGCGCTCGTCTAGGACTGTAGGGTTCGACCCCGATGACGCGCTACCGCGACCTCGGGCTTTCCGTCGGCTTGCTCTCGCCGGGACCGATGAACGCGATCACGGACGTGACCGGCGTTCGCGTCGGCGTCACCACTCTCATCGAAGGGGAAGGCCCGCTCGAGGTCGGCACCGGGCCCATCCGGACGGGCGTCACGGCGATCGTCCCGCACGAGGGGATCGGCGAGGCACCGCTCTTCGCCGGCTGCCACACGCTCAACGGCAACGGCGAGCTGACGGGGCTCGAATGGGTGCGCGAGTCCGGGCTCCTCACCACGCCGATCGCGATCACGAACACGCACAGCGTCGGCGTCGTTCGCGACGCGCTCGTCGCGTACGAGGTTCGGAACCGCCCGAAGGGTCCGGCGTTCTGGAGCCTCCCCGTGGTCGGCGAGACCTACGACGGCGCGCTGAACGACATCAACGGGCAGCACGTACGTCCGGAGCATCTCTTCTCCGCGATCGAGCAGGCCTCGGACGGCCCGGTCCCCGAGGGCTGCGTCGGCGGCGGCACCGGGATGATCTGCCACGACTTCAAAGGAGGCACCGGCACGGCGTCCCGGGTCGTGCAGGGAGGCCAAGGGAACACTGGACCGTCGGGGCCCTCGTGCAGGCCAATCACGGAGACCGCGAGCGGCTCACGGTCGACGGCGTGCACGTCGGCGAAGCGATCCCCACGAGTGAGATCCCGTCCGCTTGGGACGAGGAGGAGCGGATCGGTTCGACCGCCGAGGGATCGATCATCGTGATCGTCGCCACGGACGCCCCGCTCGTCTCTCACCAGCTCCGGCGGCTGGCCCAGCGGGTGAGCCTCGGGATCGCGCGGGTCGGGGGCGGCGGAGGCGATTCGAGCGGCGACATCTTCCTCGCGTTCTCCACCGCGAACGCCGGACGGATCACGACCTCGAAGACCGATGCCGGCCCCACCCCGATCAGCGTCGAGATGCTCCCGAACCGCGAGATCACTTCCCTGTTCTGGGGCGTGATCGAGGCCACCGAGGAGGCGATCTTGAACGCGCTCGTCGCGGCGGAGACGCTGACCGGCCGCGACGGCATCACGGCCCACGCCCTCCCCCACGACCGATTGGTGGAGACGATGACGAAGCACGGACGAGGACCGAACCGCTAGCCGTCGGTCGGGGCGGCGGGATTCGAACCCGCGACCTCGTGCTCCCAAAGCACGTGCGCTACCAGGCTGCGCTACGCCCCGCTCTTGTGCAGCGATTCTACGTCCCGGTACCCTGGGGCATGCGTTCGCGGTCCGGGGCCCGGAGCACCGTCAGCACCGTCCTCTCGATCGCGTTGCTCATCGCCATCGCGGGGTTCGCGGTCCTGGTCGGCTTGCAGGTTCGCGGTGACCACCCGGCTCGCTTCGACGTCACCCAGGCCCAAGGCGTGGAGTGCCCGGTCGGCGAAGGCAGCCCGGCGTGCTTCAGCTTCGGCGTGACGAACCTCGGCAGCCAGCCGTCCCTCGTGGAGTGCATCGCGACGGCCCCGACCGGGCTCGCGAGCTTCCTGAACGACATGCCGGTCTACACGAGCTCGGCCCCGTTCGAGGCCGGGGTCACCGAGCAGCTGATCGTCAAGGTCGACCAAGGGGACCAGGGCGCCGTGTCCGAACCGACGTTGGTCTGCAGGGCGCTCTAGTCCCCGACCGCCACGCGGAACACGCCCTCACCGACGATCCGGACGCCGCCGCCCACCCGCACCACCCACGAGCCGTCGTCGGGGCGGACATCGAGGTGGAGGAAGCTCGGCCGCCCCACCATCTCCCCCTGGGCGACGACAGCCTCCCCCGGCATCCCCGCGAGGCCGCGCGATGCGAGGTAGACGCCGAGCGGACCGGCGGCCGAGCCGGTCGCGGGATCCTCGCCGACACCGAAGGACGCGTCGAACATCCGCGCGAGCACGTCGCCGTCCCCTCGGATCGCGAACAGGTAGAGGCACTCGCCACCTGACGCCTCGGTCGCGCGCCGGCAGCCCGGCTCGTAGCGTTCCGCCCGGCGCAGGGTGGCCTCGTCCTTGATCGGCACGAGCAACGGGCCGAGCCCGGTCGTGATCACCTGCATCGGGAGCGTGGGGTCGAGGTCGTCGGGTTGCAGACCGGCGGCCTCGGCGACGAGCGCGCGATCGTCGAACTCGTCCCCGAACACCGGCCGTTGCTGCGTCATCCAGGCGAAGCCGCGTTCGAGGTCGACCTCGACCGGCACGTCGCCGAGCGCGGTCGTCTGGACCGTTCGCTCGGACGTCCTGCCCTCGCTCGCCAGCGTGAACGCCGTGCCGATCGTGGGATGCCCGGCGAAGGGCAGCTCGGCGTCCGGCGTGAAGATCCGCATCCGATAGCCGTCGGCGTGCGATTCGGTCACGAACGTCGTCTCGGAGAAGTTCGTCTCGAGCGCGAGCATCCGCATCTGATCGTCGGAGAGGCCCTCGGGGATCTCGGGCACGACGCAGAGCCGGTTGCCCTTGAAGGGTGTCTCGGTGAACGCGTCGACGAGCCGGAAACCGACCTCCACCGGCGAAGTATCCCAGCCGGGTGTTGCTAGGCTGGCTCCGCGCGGGTGTAGCTCAATGGTAGAGCTCCAGCCTTCCAAGCTGGTGGTGCGGGTTCGATTCCCGTCACCCGCTCCACCGGATTCGTCCGTCCTCGCAGGTCGAGACCACTTTCCGATGGGCTGGTCAACCCCGTCCGGTCCTTCTCAGCGGAACGACCGACCCTGCCATGCGAACCCCTCGGCGATCCGGTCGTAGGTCAGCCGCGAGTCAAGCTGGAGTTTCGCCTCCACCGAAGCAGAGGGTCAGCAGCAGAGCGAGGATCAGTGCGCCCCCGACGAAGAGCACCCACCTCTTGACGGTGGGGCTGTTGTTCCAGCCTGTGGCTTGCTCGACGGAGCGCCTGTAGAAACGGTCTAGCTCAGCAGCGAAGCGCTCGTGAACGAAGGACAACTGCACCCACTCGCCCATGACCGCACCGCTCGGTAGCACGAAAGGCAAGGCCAGAACCATCACGAAGGCGGCGGCGATCATGATCGCCAGGCCCAGCAGGATGAAAGCCGCCTCGGTGTCAAGCGCCCACCACCCAACCACCATGACGATGGCGCCGAGGGCGACGAGCCCGATGAAGAGCCGGTTGAAGACCATCACGCGCCGCTGCGCGACATCCGACATGGGCACGATTCCTTCAACGTGGACCGTAGCGAAGTACTGAGCGATCAGGAAAGGGAAGATCCCGAAGAGCAGCAGGATCCAGGTCCACGCTGGGGCCGACGAGAATCGGATCTTGGTGTATCCGTCCGTCGGGACGCCCGTCTTGGCGCACACCGGAGGCAGGGTGCCCCTTTCGAGATCGGACACACGTGCGTTTGCCACAGCCAACTACTGAACCTCGCACCGTCCGACGTCCATCGCGGGCGACGTTACACCCCCCGGATAGCCGGATGGCCGCCCTACGGCAAGGAGGGGCCTGACCTGGCCGCGAGTAGTCCGCAGATCAGGGCAGTGGAACATCCAGCCTTCCAAGCTGGTGGTGCGGGTTCGATTCCCGTCACCCGCTCCACGTGTCAGGGCGACGGATCAGGCGCCTCGATCGCAGCTTCGACCTCTTGCTCCTCGCTAGGGAGCAAGCAGGGGATGACATGGAGGTTCCGCCTTGCACCGTCAACGCCCATGAGTTCGATCACCCTTTCGACTTCGTCATGAACGCCGTGAAGAACGATGCAGCCGTTCGCCAATTCCTTCGCCGACTTGAGGATCGCGCCCACCCCGGTGGAATCCATGAAGGTGAGGAAGCTCATGTCGATCGTGATGGGTCCACCTTGCGACACGGCATGTGCGATCGCCACGTTCATGAGAGGCACGGTCGCGATGTCCAGTTCCCCGCTCACGGAGAACATGTGCGGACCGTCGGACATGATGCCGAAGTCGGCCATCTCTGTGCTACTCCGCTCGCTCTCTCGCCAACCCTTGAAGGTCAGCGATGTTCACAACCTCCCCCGCCGGCGTCGTGCTGCTGTCAGCCAGTCGGTCATGGAGTCCTCCACGTTTCGTCGCTCGCCGCCTCGCTGCGAGCGCTCTCACCTCATCCAGCTGGACGACCTCCATGTCGCCTCGTTGCTCGATGATCAGTGTTCCCTCGCGTGCCCATCCGCGGACTGTGGGAACGTCGACGTCGGTCAGCTCGGCGGCTGCTTCGATCGTCACGGAGGGGTGGCGGACAATGGCAAGTCGTCTGTGGTCTCTCATCGTGCGACCGTAGGGTCGATGACCGACTCGCCACATCGGCCGCTCGGGCCACGGTTTCCCGGCAGATGGCTGGGGTCGACTCGCCGTTGTACCTAGGACCGATGGCGCGGACCGCTCCGAAGCCCGACCTCTCTCGGAGCACCCGCATGGAGGTACGCTCCGGACAAGCGCCGGTAGCTCAGGGGATAGAGCAGGGGACTTCTAATCCTCAGGTCGCAGGTTCGAATCCTGCCCGGCGCGCCAGCCGGACAGACCGGGCGAGAGAAGGGGGCAGATCCGGTGGCGGTCTTCCAGCGAACGGCGAGCTTCGCGACGAAGTGCCTCAGGTGCGGCGGCGACATCCAGCCGGGGGAACGCATCCTCTGGTCGAGCACGGATCAACGAGCGAAGCACCAGAGGTGCCCCAAGCCTGACGCAGCGAGCGCCGCTCCATCCACGAGACGTCGAAGTAGGTGCGGGGTGGCCCCCTGCCGTCGCGGCCGGTTTCGGATCGATCCTCCCGGGGCAAGGTGTCTCGGAACGGCGGGTCGAACGAGGGGAGACACCGATGTGTGCCAACTGTGGATGCGGGAAGCCGGAAGACCGGATGGGAGACGACCGGAACATCCTGTGGAGTGAGATCGTGGCGTCTGCGGAGGCGAACGACATCACGCCGGCAGAGGCGGTGCGCAACATCCAGGCGATGGCGGAACAGATGGGAGCCACCGCCTGAGGGGAAGCGAACAGGGGCGTTGCGCAGGCTAGAAGCGCGGGTAGGTGTACCCGTAGCCCTTTACGCGCGAGGCCTTCACCGACGTGCTGTACAGACGCTGCCGAGGGATGTCGACCTTCGAGTCGCAGCGGCCGCACGTGAACGCGCCGAACCAGCGCGAGGGGATCGCCTGGTCGTACTCGCACCGGTGGCACCCGCAGAAGATGATCTCCGCGGCGCACGAGAAGCAACGGTAGGAGATGGCGCTGTCCTCTACTGGGGAGGGCATCCGGCAGTCGGGGCAGGTGAGGTAGGCCATCTCAGCTGTTGTCGGCCGTTCGGGTGACCTCCCTTAGTACCTGAACGAAGGTATCTGCGTTTTCCTCGACCACCGTCACGTGGCCGAGCTTCCGACCCGGCCGGGCGTGCTTGCCGTAGCGGTGCACGTGCACGGCCCGGATCGGCCGGGAACGCCTCGTCCGGAGGCTCCGAACCGATCAGGTTCACCATCGCGCTGTAGGCCGTTCGGGTCGTCGGACCGAGCTCCTTGCCGGCGACCGCTCGGAGGTGATTCTCGAACTGCGACGTGGCCGCACCCTCGATCGTCCAGTGGCCGGAGTTGTGCACGCGGGGGGCCATCTCGTTGCCCAGCAACCCCTCCCCTGTCTCGAAGAGCTCGATCGCGAGCACCCCGACGTGCCCGAGCCGGACCATCATCGCGAGGGCGAACTCCTCGGCTTTCGACCGCAACGCGGCCGTGACGGATATCGCGGGCGTGGACGTGCGGAGGATCCCGCCCCGGTGGACGTTCTCGACGAGTGGATAGAACACGGCGTCCCCGTCGCGACCGCGCGCCCCGAGGATGGACAGCTCCCGATCGAACGGCACGAGCGCTTCCAGGATCGAGGGGACCTCCCCCACCTCCCGCCAGGCGTCGCCCGCCTGGTCCGGGCGCTCCAGCCGAGCCTGCCCCTTGCCGTCGTACCCGAGACGGCGCGTCTTCAGGATGCTCGGGAACCCGACGAGGTCCATCGCTTCGCCGAGATCCTCCCTGGAGGAGACGGGCGCGTAAGGGGCCACCGCCAGCCCCACCTCCTCGAACAGGGTCTTCTCGAGGAGGCGATCCTGCGCGAACTCGAGGGACTCGGGAGGGGGGAAGACCGCGACCCGTCCGGCGAGGAAGCGCGCGGACGCCACCGGGACGTTCTCGAACTCGTAGGTGACGACGTCGGAGACCGAGGCCAGCTCGGCGAGGGCCGACTCGTCGTCGTATCCGGCCACGATCGAAGGAGCGACACGGGAGGCGGGCGAATCCGGAGCGGGGTCGAGGGTCACGCACTCGATCCCGATCCCGGCTCCGGCCTCGGCCAGCATCATGCCGAGCTGGCCACCGCCGACGATCCCGACGCGCGTCACCGTTCGTCGGGATCGGGATGCGCGACCACGTTCTCGGTCTGCGCCTCCCGGAACTTCAGGAGCTGCTCGCGGACGTGCTCATCCTCGAGCGCCACGATCCCGGCTGCGAGGAGTCCGGCGTTCACGGCGCCGCTCACCCCGATCGCGAGCGCTCCGACCGGCACGCCGGCCGGCATCTGCACGATCGACAGGAGCGAGTCCATCCCCTTCAACGCCTTCGACTCGATCGGCACCCCGAGGACCGGCAGGGGCGTATTGGCGGCCGTCATCCCGGGGAGGTGCGCCGCCCCGCCCGCGCCGGCGACGATCACGCGGAGCCCCCGGTCGGCGGCGGTCTTCGCGTACTCGACCATCAGCTCCGGCGTGCGATGGGCCGACACCACCTTGCTCTCGAACCGGATGCCGAGGTCCTCCAGCGTGTCGCAGCAGTGCTTCATCGTCTCCCAGTCGGAGCGGGAGCCCATGATCACGCCGACCTGCGGCCTCTCCACGGCGCGAGTCTACCGACGCTGCACGCGGCGAGAGCTGCCGCCATCGACGCGATCGTCTCGCCGAGGTTGCGGAGTCACCTCCACATCACTAGCTTGACACCCCCAGACATCCCCCCGGGAGGGACCACCCCTATGTCGCAGCGCTTCCGCACCCTCGTCCGGACAGGCATCACCGTCGTGGCTTCGCTGACGCTTCTCGTCGCGATCTGGGGCACGCAGCCCAGCCAGTTCCAGGACCGAGCGGGTGTCCGTGAGCGCGAGGGCGAGGGGGAGGAGCTGAGCCTTCAGGCGCTGGCCCGGCTTGGTCCCCGACACCTTCCGATCATGGTGGTGCGCGAGAAGATCGGCGAGAGCGGCGAGGCCGAGCGCTTCGGGGGTCCGGCCGCCGAGGCCTACGAGAACCGCGCGCTGCCTCGCGCCAACATCAAGTTCAAGCAGGTGAAGAGAGCGATCGTCGCCTCGGAGTCGATCACGTCGGGGCGCACCGGTCTGAGCGTCCCACTCGCCGCCGGATGGCAGGAGCTCGGCCCCGTGACGCCGACGGTTCCCGCGATCGCGACGTACACGGATCGTGCGACCCAGAACTCCGGCCGCGTGACGTCGATGGCCATCGCGCCGACGTGCGTACCGGGCGAATGCGAGATCTGGGTGGGCGCCGCGGGCGGAGGCGTCTGGTACGCGCCCGACGCGCTCGCAGCCGAGCCCGCCTGGCAGCCGCTCGATGCAGGGATCACCTCGAATGCGATCGGCTCCCTCGCGATCGACCCCAACGACCCGAGCCGCGTCTTCGTCGGTACCGGCGAGCCGAACGGCTCGGGTGACTCGGAAGCGGGCGTCGGCCTGTTCACCTCGACCGGAGGAGGCCCCTGGACGCTCGTGCCGGCCAGCGTGCCGATCGCCCGCGATCGTTCGATCGGTTCGATCGCGATCGATCCGACAGACTCCGACCACTACTACCTCGGGACCGCGGTCGCTCGCCACGGCTCCTCCTCGGCCAACGGCGGCCGCAGGACCCCGCCGAACGCGCCCACGCTCGGCGTGTACGAGACGACCGACGGTGGCGCAACGTTCGATCTCGTCTTCACCCGCGACCCCAACCCGACGCCCGCGTCCACGGGCAACGACTGGTTCCAGGGTGGCGTGAACAGGATCCTCCTTGATCCCAACGACCCCGAGACGGTCTACGTCGCTCTGTTCGGATACGGGCTGTGGCGCCGGTCACCGTCGATCGACGGCACCACCCAGTTCCGACAGATCTTCCAAACGTTCAATCCCGACGACACGTTCGGCGACCGAACGGAGTTCGACCTCGTCGACGTGGGAAACACCACGCGCATCTACCTCGGTGACTCGTCCGACGATCTGGCCTACTCCGTGGTCTGGCGGACCGACGACGCGAACGTGCCCGCGACCGACCTGCTGACGGGCGGGACGAACGGGGGCTGGACGCTGCTCTCGAGCCCCGTCAACGGCACCGACGGGTTCGGCTCGTACTTCTTCTGCCACTTCCAGTGCGGATATGACATGTTCGTGGAATCACCGCCGGGCCAGCCCGACACGGTGTGGATCGGCGGCGCGATGAACTACGACGAGCTCCCGGTCTTCGGGGGCAACGGCCGCTCGAACGGGCGCGCCGTGATGCGCTCCACCGATGCGGGCGTCTCGTTCACCGACATGACGAACGACGCGCAGAACCCACCGCTCGGCATGCACCCCGACCAGCACGCGATCGTCTTCGCCTCCGATCCCGACATCGCGATCGTGGGGTCCGACGGTGGTGTGATCCGCACCGACGGGAACTACGTCGACGACTCCGGCGAGTGCGCATCGAGGCCGATCGAAGGGCCGGACCTGGTGGACTGCGAGAACTGGCTGAGCGCGGTGCCGAGCTTGCTCACCACGATGAACGACGGGCTCGCGACGATCCAGTTCCAGAGCCTGTCGGTGAACCCCGACGACCCGCTGGGCGACCTGATGGGTGGGACGCAGGACAACGGGACCTGGCTCTTCTCGGGCGGACCCGAGTGGCTGGAAACGATCGACGGCGACGGCGGTCAGTCCGGGTACGGCGCGGTGGACAGCGACATCCGCGTCCACACGTACTTCGACGCGACGCCCGACGTGAGCTTCGACGCCGGCGTGCCCGGGAGCTGGAACTGGATCGGTGATCCGCTCCAGAAGAGCAAGGAGCAGCGCTCGTTCTACGTGCCCCTGATCACCGACCCGGTCGTGGGTGGGGCGATGTTCACCGGGATGGAGAGCATCTGGCGAACCCAGAACAACGGTGGCCCGCAGGCCTTCCTCGAGGAGAACTGCAACGAGTACACGGGCACCTTCAAGCACGTCTGCGGGGACTGGAAGCCGATCGGTTCGGGCACGAGCGGCAACCTGACGTCGACGTTCTACGGACGCGACAAGCTCGGGCACTACGTCGTGGCCACCGAGCGCTCCGGCGGCGACACCGGGATGCTCTGGGCGGGGACCCGGGTCGGTCGCGTGTTCGTCTCGAAGAACGCGAACGCCCCCCGACAGCAGGTGAGCTACCGGAGGATCGATACGCCCGCACAGCCGGAGCGGTTCGTGAGCGGGATCGCGATCGATCCGACCAACTCGAACCACGCATTCGTCTCGTTCTCCGGGTACGAGGCGTACACGCCCGGCCAGCCCGGTCACGTGTTCGAGGTGACGTTCCACCCGGGCACCGGGACCGCGACCTGGACGGACATCAGTGCCAACATCGGCGACCAGCCGGTCACCGACGTGGCGTTCGACGACCAGACGGGTGACGTCTACGTGTCGACGGACTTCAGCGTCCTTCGGCTCGAGGACGGCGGCAACGTGTGGATCGAGGCGGCCACGGGGCTTCCGCCGGTCGCCACGTACGGCCTCACGATCGACACGGCGGACGCGGGCCGGGTGCTGTACGCGGCCACGCACGGCCGCGGCGCCTGGTCGGTGGCGCTGCCATAGAGCGGCGACAACGGTGGGTCAGGCGGCCGGGTTCGTCACCGTGGCCGCGAACTCCTCGAGGTTGTCCACGTAGCGCTGGACGTCGGCGTCGGAGTGCACGATCGAGGTGGTCCAGCTCTCCCATTTCGACCCGGGTGACTTGAACACCTCTCGGTTCAGCTGCCACAGCCACGCGAGCTGCGGCACGCGGTCATCGATGTCCCACAGGTCGCGGTACTCGTGGATGGGCTGGTCACGGAACTCCACGGATCCCTTGGCCCCCAACACCTTCACGTTGGCCGGCAGGCCATGCTTCGTGCACGCCTCCAGGCTGCGGACGAGGATCGCGTTCAGCTCGTCGAAGCGCCCGTACGCCTCCGGCGTCATCACCTCGAGCAGGTTGGCCTTCGCCGCGGCCATCGTGAGCGGATTGCCGTTGAACGTGCCTTGCTGGTCGAGCTCACCGCTGATCACCATGCCCATCGCCTCGTCGGTCCCGCCGATCGCGCCGCATGGGAGGCCCGCGCCGAGCGCCTTCGCCAGACAGACGAGGTCCGGCACGACGCCGAACGCCTCGACGGCACCGCCCCACGCGAGCGTGAAGCCGGTCTTCACCTCGTCGAACACGAACAGTGCGCCGTCCGCCCGGCAGAGCTCCTTCAGGCCGGCGAGGTAGCCGGGATCGGGCAGGACGAGCCCGCAGTTCGTCATCGCCGGCTCGACGATCATGCACGCGAACTCGCCGGCGTGCTCGGCGAACGCTCCCTTCGCCGCCACGAGGTCGTTGAACGGGACGTTCACGACGAGGTCGACGAACTCCTTCGGCAGCCCCTTCGTCTGCGGCACCGCGACGGGACGATCGCGCGAGCCCGCCTGGTCTTCCGACGGGAACACGCTGACCATCAGTGAGTCGTGGTGGCCGTGGTACGTACCCTCGATCTTCAGGATCTTCGAGCGGCCGGTGAGGGCGCGGGAGATCCGGCAGGCGTCCAGCGTCGCTTCGGTGCCGGAGTTTCCGAAGCGCCACTGCGGCAACCGATAGCGCTCCGCCAGGTTCTCCGCGACGGGGAGCGCCTCTTCCGTCGGCTGCGCGAAGTGCGTCCCCTCGGCGACCCGGCGCTGCACCGCCTCCACCACCTTCGGATGCGCGTGCCCCATCACCATCACGCCGTAGCCGTTGTGGAGGTCGACGTACTCGTTCCCGTCGATGTCCCACACATGCGCGCCCTCGCCACGTCGCACGTAGATCGGGTGCGGTGGCCACGACTGCCACGAGGAGGAGACGCCCCCGGGCAGGAAGCGCTTGGCCTCCTCCCGGTACGAGAGCGAGCGGGCGTGTCTGCGGTCGAGCGCCTCGGTCTCGCGCTTCGTCAGCTCCTCGACCCACTCCAGGTCGATGTCGACGGTCCGAGCGGTGTCCATCGCCGAGGAGATTACGCCGTCCGCCGGCTCAGGCGCTGCCGGTCCCGCCCTCGCCCAGGGGCGCGAGCCGGGATCCGATCACGAGCGCTGCCGAGAACAGGACGAGGTTCTTGATGACGAACTCGCCCTCGACGGTGAGCAGCAGAGGGTTCCCGTCGCGGAACGCGATCTCCGGGAGCAGCACGAGCACGAGGAACGTGCCGGCCATCTGGAGCACGAGGAGCGGCAGGGCGAGCCGCATCAACCTGCCCGCCAGGAGACAGAGCCCGACGAAGACCTCCACGGCGCCGAGTGCCGGGACGACCAGGTCGGGATCGAACCAATAGATCGTCTTCGCGACGAGGCCCGAGACCGGCGAGACTTCGAAGATCTTGAGCAGCCCGAACCAGAGGAACACCACGCCGACGGAGATCCGGAGCATCGGGATGCCGATCCGGGCAAGGAACGGCCGGAGCCGGGCGTCGGCGTGCTCGGCCTTCTGCCGAACGTCGGCGGCGCTCGATCGGGTCACACATCGATGGTAGCCGCCCTCGCGGAGTTGTTGGGCCCAGTCGCGTCAGCGCTACTTGATGGATCCTCTTTGACGAAACCTCAGCCGAGGACTGTGTGGGTGGTCCTCCCTACGCCATCTGTGGAATGCTCCCTAGTAGTTGCTCGAGATCTGCCCGGCTCGAGCTCGGGTTTGGACGAGAGAAGGGGTGGATAGACCCCGTACGTGGACATTCCGGAAAGACTCCTCGCCTTGTCTCCTGCTGCCCCCGTTGGACGGCGGATGAGATCGCGCACGTCCTCCCGCAGGGAGCGGCGCTCCGCGAGGTTCGAGCGATGGCGCGAGCGGCGGATCTACCGGCTCACCGATCGCCTGGAGCAGCGTCGGGACCGCCTCGCCGACCGCCGGGCGCACCTGATGAAGAACGGCCATCGAGGTGGGCTGTGGACTCGCTTCCGGGGCCGGCTGCTGTCCGGCGCGGAGCGTCTGGAGCTCCTCGATGAGCACCTCCTGATCCGCTGGAACCGGTTCCTCCTCCACCTCTCCGCGCGCTGGGAACGCTTGCCGGGCCCGGCGTCCAGAGGAGGTGCGGTCGCCGCGGCAGGCGTCTCCCTCACCCTGGCATTCGCGATGGTCGTGATGCTCCCCCTCGGGAACGCCGCGAGGATCGACTCCGGCTCCACACCGATCGTTCTCCCCGGGACCGGGGCGGAGATCGCCCCTACGCGGGAGGCTTCGGCTCCGTCCACGTCGGCGGCCACCGATCCGTCGACGGCGGTCGGCGCCTGGGAAGAACACGCGAACCCTGACCTCGGGTACCGATTCTCGTACCCGAGCGATTGGGACATCGACGAGTCCTCCGGGGCGGCTACGGTGCTCTCCGATACGGCCGATCAGGTGGTGATCGAGTTCCTGCGAGCCCCACCGGGTCGCCTCACGACGGCGTCGGATCAGCTCGTCGAACGGGTCACCGCGCCGTTCAGTGGCTTCGCGACGCTCGCGACGGAGACAGCACGAACCGAGCAAGGGTACCCATCGACATCCGTGGGGGGGACGGCGCGAGATGCGGTCGGGACCTCGATCCAATTCGTTATCACCACCATCAGAGGGCCAGACGGGAACCACGCGATCGTGGTTCGGTTCCCCGAGAGTCGATCCCGGCGACCTGGAGGCCGTCGTGCAGGTTATCGGGTCATTCCGGCTCGTGCTAGGTCGGACCCCGGGTTCCATGTCGCGGATACGTCTTCCATCGTCAGTCGGATGGCCTACGATGGTCGGGTTAGGTTTCATCGGCCTCGGGTATGGGCGATGAATAGAGCCGGCAGAGACGAGCTGGAGGGACGGGATGAGGAGCGCAGTGGTTCGCACGCGACGTAGGACGCTGATCTCCGTAGTGGTGACGGTCGCAGCTCTGGGATGGGCACCAGGGCAAGCGCTCGCAGCGGATTCACCCGTCGATCCGCTGCTGGGATCCGTCGCACAGACCACGTCCGGCGCGGCCGATCTGGTGGACCCGGTCCAGGGGATCGTCGACCAGGCCGCGGATACCGTTTCCGGTACTGCCGATACCCTCTCCGACCCTTTGCCCGACCCCGTGGACGAGGTCGTGGACACGACGACCGACACGGTCGAAGGCGTCTCAGGTGCCACCTCCGGGATCGTGGACCCCGTCTCCGACGCCACATCCGGGACCGTGGATGCGGTCGCCGGCTCGACGACAGACGTCGTCGACGGGGTCACGGACGCCCTCGGAGACCGCCTCAGGCTCGAACGGTTCGACGTTGCCGGCAGGAGCGTCTGTGGGCGGGGAGCCGGGTGCGTCCTCAGCCGGATCTTCCGTCAGGGATGGGACCGGCTCGGCGTCGTCGACCAGGGCGATGGAGTTCGGCGCCTCCGGCGGAGCGGCCCTGCTCGAGGCACGAGAAGGCGCTGGTCCGGTCTCCGACGTCGGCTCGACACCCTGCGTCACGGTGACACCGACGACGTGCGAGACGACGAGCCAGGCCGCCCAGGATTCACTGGCGGGAAGGGTCGCCGAGATCATCCGCAAGCTGCTGGCCTTCACCGGCTGGGGAGCGCTCACCTGGATCGCCGTGGCACTCGGGCTCTCGATCGTGGGGGCGGCCGCCGTGTACCACGGAGGACGTCGATCCCGATACAGCGGCTCGGCCTCAAGCTCCTGACACAGCCGCCGCGAACGCCTCGAAGTTGTCCACGTAGCGCCGGGCGTCCTCGTCCGAGTGCGCGATCGAGAGCGTCCACGTCTCCATCTTGGCCCACGGCGACTTGAACACGCCTCGGTTCTGCTGCATCAGCCACGCCAGGTACGTGATGCGCTCGTCGATCCCGATCGTGTCGCGGTACTCACGCACCTCCCGCGCCGAGTAGGTGACCGACCCCTTCGCGCCGATCCCCGTGACGTACGCGGGCAGCCGGTAGCGATCGATGATCGGTCGGATGCCGTCCTTCAGCGCGCGGTCGATCGCGTGGAGGCGGTCGTAGGCGTCCGGTGTGAGGACCTCCAGCAGCGTCGCCCGCGCGGCGGCCATCGTGAGCGGGTTCCCGTTGAACGTCCCCGCGATGTCGTGGTCGCCGCGGAGGACGGGACCGAAGAGCTCCTCGGTCGCGCCGATCGCGCCGCACGGGACACCTCCGCCGAAGGCCTTGGCGAGCGTCACGATGTCGGGTCGGACGCCGAACGCCTCGACGGCTCCTCCCCACGCGATCGTGCACCCGGTCTTCACCTCGTCGAACGCGAGGTAGGCCCCGTGGCGATGGCAGAGGTCGAGCAGGCCCTGGAGGTAGCCGGGCTGCGGCAGCACGACGCCGCAGTTCATCATCGCGGGCTCGACGATCATGCCGGCGACGCGACCCTCGTTCTCGGCGAACGCGCGTTCCGCCTCGGCGAGGTCGTTGAACGGGACCACGCGCACGAGGTCCGCGAACGTGTCCGGGATCCCCATCGCCTGGGGGACCGTCACGGGATGCTCTCGAGCGCCGATCAGGTCCGGGTCGGGAGCCACGGAGAACATGAGGGAGTCGTGGTGGCCGTGATACGTCCCCTCGATCTTCACGATCAGGTCGCGGCCCGTGTTCGCCCGCATCAGGCGGACCGCCTCGAGCGTCGCCTCGGTCCCGGAGTTGCAGAATCGCCAGAGCGGGAGCCCGAAGCGCTCGGCGACGTTCTCCCCGATCTCGTGGAGCTGGGCGGTGGGCTGTGCGAAGTGGGTGCCGAGGCGCGCGCGCTTCTCGATCGCCTCCACGACCTTCGGGTGGGCGTGCCCGATCACCATCGCGCCGTAGCCGAGGTGGTAGTCGACGTACTCGTTGCCGTCGAGGTCCCAGATATGGCTCCCCTCGCCGCGGTCGATGAAGATCGCGTGCGGAGGTGAAGCCTGCCAGGAGGACGCGACGCCCCCGGCAACGGTTCGCTCGGCGACCGTGCGGTACTCGATCGAGGCGCGATGCTTCGGCTCGAGCGTCGCCTCCTCGTCGACGATCAGGCGATCGATCAGATCGAGGTCGAAGTCGATCGTTTCCTTGACGGCCATATCGGACCCACCTTCCGGGAATTTGAACGGCCGTTCAATGATGCCCGACCAGCGTTCCCGAGGCAACCCAGGAGGTCGCTTCCGGTACGCTTGGGGCTCGCACGTGGTGGCCGTAGCTCAACTGGTTAGAGCGCCAGGTTGTGGTCCTGGAGGCTGGGGGTTCAAGTCCCCTCGGTCACCCCAGACGTGAGGTGGCCGCGGCCCTTCGGGCCGCGGCCACCGTCGTTCCCTTCGAGCGTTCGGTCAGTCCAGCAGGCTCACGCCGCCCGGTCCGACCAGCAGCCCGAGGATGATCAGGACGATGCCCCAGATCACCTGACTGCGGACGATCGCGAAGATCCCCGCGATCACGAGGACCGCCGCGATGATCCAGAGGATCGTGTCGGTCGTCTGCTCCTTCGCCTCTTGGGCCATGATCGCTATCGTGTCCGCAAGCATCCGTCCTCCTCCTAGGTCAGGGCCGGGATCAGGTACATGGCGAGGAAGACCAAGATCGCCAGCACGATCGCGACGATCGCGATGTATTTGATCGCCGCGTAGCCAACGAGGCCACCGCTGCCCTCAGGGTCACGGACGGGTGTCACCTCATCTTCGTGATGGTGGTGCTCCGGCGTCATGCTCATCGGTTGAACGCCTCCTTCACTCGGTGCCGCCTCCGTGGCGGCATCAGCGTTCCATCGGCGGAGGAATCCCCATATCGAGCGGCCCAGCAAACATGCCGAAAGGCTCGTTCTCGCGTGCCGGTTGCTACACTGCGCCGGGCCTCTAGCTCAATCTGGCAGAGCAACGGACTCTTAATCCGCAGGTTCGGGGTTCGAGTCCCCGGGGGCCCACCAAGCGCTACGCGAACCGGAAGCGCGTGGCGTTCTCCGTGAAGCTCGTCCAGGCCAGCACGCGGCGCGGCCGCAGCACCGACACGCCTCCCAGATAGACGCTGGGATCCATGCGCCCGTACTGCGGGTACTTTGCGAACGACGCATCGGACAGTCGCGCGGCCATCTCCTGCGTCGGCTTCTCGATCACGACCTCGCCCTCGACGATGATCGCCTCCTGCCCGTCACCGATGTGCACTACGACGGACGGGTTGGTCGCGATGTTGCGGGAGTGGACCGTCTCCGGGCTCCCTCCGTAATAGAGTCCGCCGTCGAGCCAGGTCCCGTCGCGGGGGACGACATGTGGCCGCCCATCGGGCCTGGTGCTCGCGATCCAGTACACGCTGGCGCCCTCGAGCTTGCGCTCCACTTCCGCCCAGTCCAGGCGCCGGGTTGGGTTCCCGTACTCGCGCGGGAACTCCGGCTTGTCGACCACCGGCTCGGTCATGTCAGCCTCCTTCCAAGGCGCGGACGTCGTCGCGAGCGAGGAACCGTCGGCGGAGATCCGGCTCGGGCAGCCCGGCCACGATCTCATCGACGATCGCGCGGGCTCGGCTGCGGAGATCGGCCGCCTCCCGCAGGGCCCCGCGCCGATCGTGCAGATCGGCGGATAACGCGAGCGCTTCCCAGAGCACGCGGCGTTCCCCCAGCCCCTCCGCACGCACGATCGCGTCGGCCAGCTCGTGGCCGGCCTCGTCGAGTCGATCGGCGGCGAGGAGCGCCCCCGCGAGGACCACGAGGGCCCCCGCCACCAGGATCTCCACCTCACTCGCACGGAGTTCTTCGATGACCGACCGTGCGACGGCCTCGGCCGCCCCGACATCACCGTCGAGGAGCGCGAGGCGAGCCCGCGCGGCGCTCGATGCCACCCGGAGGAACGTCCGGTCGGGCTCGGGCAGCATCATCAGATCCACCTCGTCCAGCGGGGGGTGCGCCTCCTCGCACCTCCCGAGCGAGATGAGCGCGAGGGCCTCCGAGACGCGAGCGATCGAGAGCGCGGGGGGCACCCGCTCGCGCGCGATCGCGAGCGACTCCTCCGCGAGTGCGAGCCCCCGCTCGCCGTCACCGAGGTAGGTCATCACCCGGGAGAGGTCCGCCCGCGTCGCGATCGCCGCGTAGGCGAACCCACCCTGCTCCCCGAGGTCGAGGCAGCGCTGGATCGAGGCGATCGCGGCACCGAGCTCACCCCTCTCGAGCTCGACGCGATAGACCGTGATAAGGGCGTGCGACTGACCCCACGCGTTGCCGATCGACTCGGACACCCTGATCGCCTCGTGGGAGTCCGCGAGCGCGGCCGCGTAGTCGCCGCGGAACAGGTGCATCGAGCTGCCGACGGTGAGGTTCTCGCCCAGCATCGGACGGTTGTCGAGCTCCTCCCAGAGCCGCCGCGCCTCGGCGTGACGGTTCGCGGCCGTCGAGAAGTCACCCAGCGACAGATAAGCCCGGGTGACGTCGTTCAAGGTGAACGCGAGTTGTTCTCGCTCACCGAGGTCGCGAGCGATCACGAGCGAGGCCTCGCCGGCCTCGACGGCTCGAGCTGCGTCCCCTCCCCCGTAGACGTTCGCCACGACGATGTTCCAGAGCGCCCTCGCCTCGGAGGAGCGGTCACCGATCCGGCGTGCCATGACCACGAGCTCCTCCGAGAGCCGCCGCCCCAGCTCCGGGTCGAACTTCGGGGTGGCCGTCGCGTACAGGAGGGCGATGCTCGAGTGCGCGGACAGCTCCATGGCTTCGTCGCCCCTCGCCACGGCCTCCGCACGCATCTCCTCGTAGTTCCCGATCGCGTCGTCGTAGCGGCCGATCAGCTCCAGAGCGCTGCCTCGCCGTTCGTACATCGATCGCAGGAGGGGCGTCGGCGCGGCGATCCGACGGGCCGCGTCCAACCCGGTGCGATAGTGCGCCTCCGCCTCGGCGTTCGCGTACAGCCGTGCCGCCGCATCCCCGGCCTTGGCCGCGTACGTAGCAGTCGAGGCGTCCTCACCGGCCTCCGAGAAGTGGCGCACGAGTAGCGACGCCACTTCGTCGAGGCGCTCCCCCGCCGTCTCCTCCAGCACCTCCGCGACTCGCCGGTGGGTGGCGCGGCGGTGCTTGGCGAGGAGGGTGCCGTACGCGGCCTCCTGCGTGAGCGCATGGCGGAATGTGAACTCGGCGGGCGAGCCGTCGCCGGTGACCCGGATCAGGTCGCGGCGCACGAGCTCTCGGAGATCGTCCTGGACCTCGGCCCGGCCGGCGACCGCGACGAGGAGCTCCTCCTCGAAGGTCCGCCCGATCACGGCGGCCGTCTGCACCGTCCGACGCGTCGACTCCGGCAGGCGATCGAGGCCGACCGTGATCAGGCTCTGGATCGTGTCGGGGATCACGATCTCCGTCGTGTCGGCCGTCAGCCGCCACCCGTCGTCCCCGCGCTCGACGACGCCGCCGTCGATCAGTGCCCTGGCCACCTCCTGCATGAAGAGTGGATTCCCCTCCGTGTTGCGAAGGATCCGCTGTCGTTCGGATCCAGTCATCTCCGGGATCGGCAAGAATGCCCCGATCAGCTCGTCGCTCTGTTCCGCCGAGAGAGAGTCCAGCTCGAGCACCGTGGCATGCGCCGCGAGACTGGTCTCCACCCACTCCTTGAACTCCCACGAGATCGCCTCGCGATCGGGGCGGAACGAGGCGAGGACCACGATCGGGTTCTCCGCGACGAGCTCGGTGGTCGCTCGGACCAGCTCGAGCGAGGCATGGTCGCACCAGTGGAGGTCCTCGAAGACGATCAGCCGTCGACCGCCCTGCGCCAGGGTCGAGCCCACGACGAGATCGATGGCTGCGCCTTGGAATTCTTCGCCCTCCAGATGGGGTTCGTCCTCCCGCTCGACGCCCAGCAGCGCTCGCGCGACCTGTTCGCTCCGCTCTTCCCATCCCTGCAGGGCGATCGACTCCATAAGATCGGCGATCTTGGCCCGCACGGTCTCGGCGGGATCCGATTCCTTGACGTTCGCCCGCTCCTTCATCAGTCGTCGGTATTGCGCGTAGGGCTGCATCGTGTCGAAGGGCACGCAGCCCCAGAAGTCCCATCGCCGATCGTCCTCCGGCTCCGCTGCCGCCCAGATCGCGTTTGCTTCCTCGATCAGCCGGCTCTTGCCGATCCCGGGATCGCCGACGAGGAGCAGGACCGACCCCCGCCCTTCGTCGGCCCGGTCGAACGCCGAGCGGATGGCCGCCATCTCCTTCTCGCGTCCGACGAGCGGAGCGTCCATGCGCCGGGCAGCCCGAACGGTCCACGGAGCGTCCAGGCGAGCGAGCACCCGATAGGACTCGACGGGACGTCGTTTCCCTTTGAGCTCCACACCGCCCAGCGGCTCGACCTCGAAGAGGTCGGCGACGAGCTTGTAGGTGTCCTCGGTGATCTGGACTGTGCCCGGCTCCGCCGTCTGCTCCATGCGGGCGGCGACGTTCACGGCGTCACCCATCGCCGAGTACTCCTGCTTGAGTTCCGAGCCCACGTCGCCCACCACGACCGCCCCGGTGTTGATGCCGACGCGGACGTTCAGGTCGAGCCCTCGCTCCCGAGCCACCTTCTCGCGGAGCGCCGCGATCGAGGAGACGATCTCGAGCCCTGCCATCACGGCGCGCTGCGGGTCGTCCTCGTGAGCGGTCGGAGCGCCGAAGAACGCAAGGATCGCGTCGCCCATGAGACGGGCCACCGTCCCCTCGTGCCGAACGACCGGCTCGATCAGGTGCGCGAACGCCTCGTTCATGACGTCGGTCCAGTCCTCGGGATCGAGCTCCTCGGCCATCGCGGTCGAACCGCGCACGTCGCAGAAGAGCATCGTGACCACACGGCGCTCCCCGGATCCGGCGGCGATGGGACCGGCGTCGGAGACCCTGAGCCGCTCCCCGCAGGCGTTGCAGAACCTCGCCCCGTCTGGGTTGTCCGCTCCGCAAGCGCCGCAACGCGTCATGGGGCGAACGATAACGCCCCATCCGGCGTCGATATCCGGGGCCGTCGCGAATGCGACGCTCGATGGCAAGGTCAGCCTGGTAGGTCGACCTAGGGTCGGATGAGGACGGGCGTGCCCATCGGGACGTCGTGCAGGACCCGGATGAGCCGGTTCAGAACGCGGATGCAACCGTTGCTGACGGCCTGGCCGGCGTCGGCCGGATCGTCGGTCCCGTGGATCGCGAGCCGGGGCTGCCCGGGCCACTCGGTCCACGGCTCGATCGCCTCCGAGAAGCCGGAGAGACCGAGGATGTAGCTGCCGTACGGGCCCGAGGGGCGTCCCGTTCCGATCCGTCGCCCAGACGAAGAACCGCCCGGGTGGTGTTGGCGTCGCCGCCTTCCCGATCGCCACGTGCAGCCTCGCCACCCTCCTTCCCTCGCGGAACCGCACCAGCCTCCGTGCCGAGAGATCCACGACCACGCGCTCGGTCGCCGGGGCGAGACGCACGTCGGACGCCTTCACCCATCCCTCCTGTCCGTTGGGCCAGATCGGCAGCTGGATCCTCAGCCAGATGTCGCCCTCGTCGTCCATCGCGTCGCGGACGACGAGGACACGGAGCTGCTGTCCGTACGGGTTGTCCGCCGCGAGGTGCTGGTACGGGCGCTCGGTTCCCGGTGCGGCGTGCACGGGAAGCACGTCGTTCCGTGAGGCGGCGGCCATCGTCCCTCCGCGCGCGAGCATCTTGAGCACTCCGATGTCGGCGTGAGGCTGTGGACGCGAGCGAGGAACGGAAGGCTGGCTCGCGGGTGGCAGGGCGCTCGTCGCGCACGCGGCGAGCAGCGCGGCGCTCACCAGGAGGAGGAAGCGGCGGAGCATCGGCTTCATGATGTCCCGCGAGGTCCCGAACGTCCAACTCTCCGAACGATGCGCTCCGAGGCCGTCGGTATAGTCCGCGGATGGCCGAACGTCGCCGGGGGGACGCCGTCGAGAGCTCCCCCCGCGGGCGTTCCATCCTCTGGGCCGTCCTCGCGATCGTCGGCCTGCTGGGCTCGATCGCGTTCGCGATGGCGCTCTACCTCGCTGCGCCGATCGAGCGCGAGCTCGTCGTGCCGACCGGAGCGGACATCCCGTCGCACCTCTGGCGCGTCAGGCTCGTGACCGAACAAGGGCTCGACGCGCTCTTCGACTCCGCGCCGCTCACGATCCAGACGAACCCCGACCGCCTGGGACTGCCTGTGCTCGGCTCGCTGCTCTCCGGGGTGGGGGTGAGCCCCTGGCGGCTCATGTACGTGACGGCGGCGGTTTCGGCGGCCGTGGTCGCGTGCTCGGCCTGGGGACTCGCGCGCGCGGTGAGGGAGCCTCGGTGGGCCGGACCGATCTACGCGGGTGCCGTCGTCTCGTCGATCCCGTTCGCATTCACGAGCAGGGCCTACCTCGACAACACGTTCGCCGAGGGGATGCTCATCGCCGTCGCCGCGACGGCCCTGCTCGCGGCGGAGAGACGCGGCGCGACCCTCGCAGGCGTCGTGTTGCTGGGCGGCACCCTCGTCATGCATTGGCCGACCGGCACCCTGCTCGTGGGCGTCCTCGTCCTCTTCACCGTGGGTCTGGCCCCATCCGCGTGGGCGGAACGCGGTGCCGGGAAACCGCTCACCGCGACGGGGGCCGCGCGCGTGGCGGCGATCGCGGTGGGCGGCTTCGGCGTCGGGGGGATCCAACTCCTGTTCGCCCCGGGCGCGAACACCCCGACGCAGGGTCCGGGGACGTGGTTCCGGTTGAACGTCGAGCGGCTGCTGCCGGACTATCGGCTCCACCTCGCGCTCCCGCTCGCCGGCGTCGGAGCAGCGGCCCTCGCGATCCTGCGGCCCACCGGCCCGCGCCGACGCGCACTGATCCTCTACGCCGTGTGGCTCCTGCCCCTCGGGGTCGCCGCGCTCGCGTTCGCGCAGGACCGGCCGATCCCGTTGATGCGGTTCTTCGGGACCGCGCTCGCGTTGCCGCTGCTCGGCGCGGCGGCCTTCGCCGCGTTGATCGCACTGGCCTCGCGCGTCAGCGGCGTGACGGCGCTGAACGTGGTCGTCGCGCTCGTGGCGGTCGCCCTCGTCGGTGTAGTGCTCTGGGGAGCCACGATGTTCGCGGCGGACAACGTCGACAACACGACACCGTCCCTCATGCCGGCCGAGATCGAGCCGATCCGGCTGGCGAACGCGTTCGTCGACAGGACCGACGCGCCCGCCGCGATCTTCGTGGTGGACGGACCGACCCGATCGTTCCGACGCATCCGGATGCTCGCCCGCGGCAGCATCGCCGATCGCCTCCACGTGTTCCCCGGCACGCCCGCGGAGCTCTTCGAGAGGGCCGCCCAGCCGGACGCCCCGTCCCCCGACGAGATCTCCGACGAGGGATTCAGCGGACGCGAGGCGGTGGTCGAGGCCGACGCCGTCAAGGCGATGCAGCAGCCGGGGGCGATCGCGATCGTGATCCGTCCGTACTTCATCGACTACGACAAGGTGGCCGACGATCGGCGGAACGCCGAGATCGGCCCCGATGTCCTCCTGCTCCGCCCGGCGTCGCCACCGCCGCTCGTGCGAACGACTCCGATCTCCCCCCCTCCGACCTCAGGCCTCATCGGCGCCGCCGTCATCGCGTTCGCGGTGATCTCCGCGGCCGGATCGGGCTGGTCCTTCGCGTTGCTCCGGCACCCGTGGGAGCTGCGGATCGCTCTCGCCCCGGCGATCGGTCTCGCGGTGCTTGTGCTCGTCGGCTCGGCGCTCGGGCTCGCCGGTGTGGGCACGGGCGATCGGGCCGGCATGGTGATCATGATCGCCGTCGCCGTGACCGGCTGGCTGGCCGCCGTCTGGGTCTGGGGCTCCGGCCCGTTGATGGAGGAGTTCGCACCGACGGCCCAGGAGCCCGCCAAACCACCCGCCGAGTGAACCCCGTCGACGGTCTACGCTTGACCCGCGCGAGAGTGGCGGAACCTGGCAGACGCGTCGGACTTAGGATCCGGTGCCCGGAAGGGCGTGGGGGTTCGAATCCCCCCTCTCGCACCGCTCCCCGGAGAGCGCTCGATCCATGGGTGGGGTGGACTACGCGGTCCGCACTAGCCCATCCATGCGACCCTCGATGGCCGATACGACGCCTCCCTGCACGGCGCTACGGTCGACCGACACTCAAGAAGGGACGTGGATCACCGTCTCGATCGGACGAACGGAGGACTAGCCAATGGAGAGGCATGGTTCCGAGAGCTATTTCGTCATCGGTGAAGGGCTTCTCGGTGAGACCGTCGGGGGACGGGACCGCACCCTCGCGCCCGCCGACGAGGCCCTCGTCCCGCCCTTCCGCTTCTCACGGATGGGTCCGAGCGGAGCGGGGCGCCAGCTCCCGGAACCGAGCCGGCGGAGGTTGTCGGAGGCGATCGCCGTGGGCGGCGGCGGCGAGTCCCAGATCCCGGCCGGGTTCACGTATCTCGGTCAGTTCGTCGACCACGACCTGACGTTCGACAAGACGAGCGTGATGCTCGGCGAGGACGTCTCCCCTGCCGAGCTCCTCCAGGCGCGCTCTCCCAGCCTCGACCTTGACTCGCTCTACGGCGCCGGTCCCGCGGATCCGGCATCGGAGAAGTTCTACGAGGCGGACGGCATCCACTTGAAGATGGGGAAGACCCTCGCGGCGGAGGGCCTCCCCGGGATGGAGGGGTTCGATCTCCCCCGAGGCGCGGGCACCACCGCGAAGGCGAAGCGGAAGGCGATCATCCCGGACCCGAGGAACGATGAGAACCTCGCTGTCGCCCAGACGCACCTCGCGATGATCCGTTTCCACAACCGGGTCGTGGACACACTTCCGGCGTCCGTTCCCCCGGGCCTCCGCTTCCTGAAGGCGCGGGCGAAGGTCACGAGGCACTACCAATGGATGCTCCGCACCGACTACCTGCCGCGGATCTGCGCGGCGGGCGTCGTGAGCAACGTGTTCCACAGCGGGAGGAAGGCGTTCGAGGTCGGTGTGCCGGCAACCGATGTCCCGACGATGCCGATCGAGTTCTCCGTGGCCGCCTTCCGGCTCGGTCACTCCATGATCCGCAGGGCCTACGACTGGAACGACATCTTCGACAACGGCTTCGGCACGCTCGAGTTGCTCTTCACGTTCTCCGCCGGCAGCGGCACCTTGGGCGGCGGGTCGCGACTTCCGAGCAGCTGGATCGCGGATTTCCGGCGTCTCTACGACTTCAACGAAGTCGGCAGGGCGGACCTCGCCGTCCCCGAGGCGAAGTTCAACCGAGCGATGCGGATCGACACGACGCTGACGAACCCGTTGGCGAACCTCCCCGGATTCCCCAACGGCGAGGACAACCTCGCGTTCCGCAACCTCACCAGGGCGAACATGGTGAAGCTGGCCACCGGTCAGCAGATGGCCGCGTTCCTGAAGAACAAGGGCGTGACCCTGACCAAGCTCACGACTCCCCAGATCCGGAACGGCCTGAACGGCGCCACCCTCGAAGGGCTCACCCAGGCACAGCGGACGGCGCTCCTGGCGGATACGCCGCTGTGGTTCTACATCCTCCGGGAGTCGGAGCTGAACCAGGGGCGGTTGAAAGGCGTCGGCGCCCGGATCGTGGCCGAGACCTTCCACCGAGCCATCGAGGGCAGCAAGATCTCGATCGTTCGCGAGCCCGGCTGGCGACCGACGCTCGGCCCCGACAACACCACGTTCCGCATGGTCGACCTGCTGCTGTTCGCCTTCGAGGGGAAGAAGAACCTCCTCGCTCCCGTTACGTAGGTCGCCGCGTCGCTTCAGCTCGGGCCGCGGAGCGCTCGCAACACGGCGGGAAGGACCGGATCGATGCGCGCGGTGTCCACGCCGAGGTGATCGGTCCCTGGGATCATGACGAACTCCGCGTTCGGGATCTCCGCGGCCGCGCGTTGGGAGTCCTCGAAGAAGTCTGCGTCGTCCTCTGCCGCGCAGATGAGACATCGCAGGGTCCACGTCCCGAGATCCTCCGCGACGGCTCCTTCGGCGGTGGCTGCCCCCCACGCAGCCCTCATCGCTTCCGCGTCACATTCGAGGTACCGCGCTCGGACGTCATCCGGGTAGCGCCCGGCGAGCGCCTCGAACGCCTCGACGAGGGCTGCGATCCCCCGCTGCTTCGACGCCTCCAACGCGTCCCCGACGACGCGCGCGAGGGGGCCGTCCCGATCGATCTCGTACGGATGCTGACCGATGGCGATCAGGGAGCGAACGCGCTCGTGTGCATGCTGGCCGACCCCGAAGCAGAGCCGTCCGCCCCATGAGATGCCGACGAGATGCGCCCGCTGGATCTGCAGCTCGTCGAGCACGGCGACGACGTCCGCGACGCGCAGGGGCATCGCATACGCATCGGCGTCGTGTGGCTTGTCGCTCCGCCCGTGACCCCGATGGTCGACGAAGACGAGCCTGAGCTCATCGGCGAAGGCCGCGAGCGCCCGCGCGATCGGGGTTCGGCGAACCAGCTCGATCGGATCGAGGAATCCACCGAGGATCACGACCGGCGCGCCGCCGCCACCACCGTCCTCGAAATTCACGCGGACACCGTCACGAGCGTTCGTCGCGGATGCCATCCGTGCCACCATCTCGATCACTCACTCTGCGATGTTCGCGGTCCCTGCCGGAGGGGTAAGGACGCCACAGGAGCGGTCACCCGCACCGACGCCGCCGACCTCACGGGAAGGAGGCCTGTGTCCACCAGTTCCCGGGTCGTATCGTCGCACGCCACAGCCTTCGTGGAGGCGCGCCGATTCGTTCGGGACAGCGTGGGGCCGGTCCCGAGGCGGATCGTCGACGACGCGATCCTCCTCACGAGCGAGCTGGTCACGAACGCCGTCCGGCATGCGGGCCACCATGATCAGGACGAGATCGAGGTCACCGTGTCGGTCGACGCACGCGATCCTGCGGATCACGGTGCGGGATCGGGGCCCCGGTTTCGACCCGGAGGTGGTGGTCCGCCCGGTCGGATGAGGGTGGGTGGGGGCTCGATCTTCTCCGGCGATTGTCCTCGCGTTGGAGTGTGGATCGGGGCAGCGCGGGCACGGACGTCTGGTTCGAGATCGATCTTCCCGACGAGTCGGGGACCTGAGGGCCGAGCCTCGATCCCCCAACGACGGTGACCTCCGAACGTCCGGCTAGCTCGCCGGGAATCGGGCGAGCGCCGCCTCCTCGGTTGCTTCGAGCGCGACGGAACCCTCGATCCCCGCGAGCGTGAGGACGCGTCTGCAGGGCGATCCCTCGGGCGCCGCGATCACGAGCTCCTGCCCCCGCCACCTGAGGCTCCCGGCGAGCGAGAGCACGAGCCGGACGCCGGAACTGTCGATGTAGGAGAGGGCCGACAGATCGAGCACGAGGCCTCTCGCGCTGTTCGGCACGGCCTCCGTGATCGCCTGTTCCAGCAGGGCGGCGTTCGACATGTCGACCTCCCCGGAGAGCGCCCCGACGACGACGGCATCGTCGCGTTCGACCGTGAACGTCGCCAGGTCGTTCATGCGGTCCGGGACCGACCGACCCGCCGCTGCATCCGAACCTCCGTTCCGGCATCGCCTCGCGTGAGCGTGTAGGAGTCCGTGCACGCCTCGATGAACATCAGTCCGCGCCCGCGGTCGCCATTGCTCGGCGCTCTCCACCGGCCCCTGTCGCGGACGACGATCGTGACCTCGCCGTCGTTCACCTCGGCGTCGATGTCCACGGATCCCTCACCCGGACCGTACGCATGCTCGATCGAGTTCGCGCACGCCTCCGAGCTCGCGAGGATCATGTCGTCGGCGTCCTCCTTCGGCACCTGGTGCCCGGAGAGCCATCGGCCGAGGTTGCGCCGGACGGCGCCGAGCCGCTCCGGGTCGGCCGGGATCGTGAGTGAGAGCTGGTCCCGAACGGGCTCCAGCCGGGCGACGAGGATCGCCACGTCGTCGGAGGCGTCCCGCGGTACGAGGTGCTCGAGGAGGGCGCCGCACATCTCGTCGAGGTCGCCGTCGCCCGGATCCGTCGCCGCGGCCCGGAGGCGCTCGAGCCCGACCTGCACGTCGACGTCCCTCCGGTCGACGAGCCCGTCCGTGAAGAGCACGAGCGTCGCCCCGGGCCGCAGGAGCGCGATCGACTCCTCGTACGGCAGGTTCCAGTTGAGGCCGACGGGCAGACCGGTCGAGCTCTCCAGGTACGTCGCTCCGCCCGATGGATCGATCAGCAGCGGAGGCGGGTGACCGGCGTTCACGATCGTCGCCTCCCACGTGAAGGGGTTCAGGGCGAGGTAGAGCATCGTGACCATCTGCTCGCCGTCGTAGAGGGATCGGAGGAGCTGGTGCACGCGCCCCACCACCACGTCCGGCGTGTGCCCCTCGAGGCTGAATGCCCTGACGGCCATCCGCGCCTGCCCCATCACGCTCGCCGCCTCCGTCCCGTGACCCGCCACGTCGCCGATCACGAGCCCGATGCTGCCGCCGGGAAGCTCGATCACGTCGTACCAGTCACCGCCCGCCGCCGAACCCTCCTCGGCCGCCACGTAGCGAGCCGCGAGGCTGATCCCGACGAGGTGCGGGAGGCGATCCGGGAGCAACGCCTGCTGCAACGTCTCCGCGATGCGATGCTCCCGCTCGAGCTCCCGCCGCTCCGTCACGTCCTGCACGGTGCCGATCATGCGGAGGACCGACCCGTCCTGCCCCCGCACGACGCGGGCCTTCCCGATCAGCACCCTCGACTCCCCGTCCGGGCGGAGGATGCTGTACTCGATGTCCGGGACCTCGCCGCCGTCGGCGGCGAGGGCGCGGGCCACGTTCGCCTGGATCCGAGCGCGATCCTCCGGGAGCGCGAGCTCGACCGCTCGTTCGAACGTGATGCCCGCCTCCGGCGGGATACCGTGCATCCGGTACATCTCGGCCGACCAATGGACCTCGCCGGTGACGACGTCCCAGTCCCAGGAGCCGAGACGCGCGAGCTGTTGCGCCTCCGCCAGGCGGTCGTGTGCCACCGAGAGTTCCGTCGTTCGCTGGCTCACCCGCTCCTCGAGTGCGGCGGCCGCCTCCTCGAGGGCCTGACGGGCGCGTGCACGTTCTCCCACGACGGTGGCGAAGAAGAACGACGTGAACGCGACGGAGGCGTTGAACGCCTGCAGCGTGAACATCCGACCGGACAGGGACAGGTCGTCGAAGAGCCCGCGCCCTTCCACCGCGGCCCAGGTCGCGAAGAGCGATACGAGCAGTGCGGCCGGCGCAGCGCCCGGCTGTTGGAAGCGCCAGGCGGCCCACCCCAGGATCGGGAACAGCAGGAAGATGATGGGCAGGTCCGTGGCGACGACGAGTGACGAGATGCCGATCACCGCGGCCACGAGCGCGGCCGCCTCGACCAGCTTCCACCCTCTGGGCACCGGGTGCTCCCGGATCGTCGTGATGGTGAGGAGGAACGGCGCGACCACGAGGATCCCCATCGCGTCGCCCGCCCACCACACGGACCAGGCACCGAGGAACTCGCTCCCCTCGATCACGCCGGAGGCGAGCAACGTCGTGGCCCCGATCGTGGCGCTGATCAGCATGCTCGCCAGTGCCGCGAGGAACACGATCGCGAGCGCGTCGCGGAGCCGGTCGAGCTGGGGGCGGAACCCCACCCGATCGAGCAGGATGGCGGCCGCCAGCGGAGCGAGCGTGTTCCCCGCCGCCGTGGTGGCGGCCGCCAACGGAGTGGCGCTGATCGTCAGGTTGACGGCGAACGCCGCGATCGCCACACCCGGCCACAGCCGCCTCCCCCGGAGGAGGAACCCCACCAGCGCGATCCCCGTCGGCGGCCACAGCGGGGTGATGTTCTCTCCGACGAGCGCGAGCTGGAGGCTGAGCTGCGCCGCGAGGTAGTACGCGGCGCCGAGCGCGATCGCCCCGAGCAGATCCGCCCTCCATGCGCGAAGTCCCCGGTCGCCGTTCATGGTCGCTTCCTTCTCCATCGGCTCGAACAGGTCTCCAACGGGAGCACGAAGGTGGGAACGTCGTCCGAAGAGTACCGCCGGTCGGCGTGGACTCCGCGGACGTGCACGGAGGGTGCGCAGCTTAAGCTAGGCATCGCACGAACACGGATGACGGAGGGAACCCGCTGCCAGAATCCACCGCCGGCGTCGACGGAGACCACGTGACAGCCGGTCCGACGTCGTGGGCGGAGTCGTACGACGTCCTCCGGGTGCGAGATCCCTCGGAACTGACGCCGCGCGAGCACGAGCAACTCGCCGACGCCGCGTGGTGGCTCTCGAAGCCGGGCGAATCGATCGCCGCCCGGCAGCGCGCCTACGCCGGTTCCGCATCGGCGGGCGACGCGGAGCATGCGATGTGGATGGCCGGCCGCCTCAGCATCGAGCACTTCATGCGGGGCGATCCCGCTGTCGGCGCCGGGTGGCTCATGAAGGCGCAGCGACCTCGCGGCGGATACCCCCGAGGGCGTGGGACACGGGCTCCTGCTGATCGTGGAGGCCACCGTCGCCCGGTTCAGCGGCGACGTGCCGCGGGCCCTCGAGCTCGCGGGCGAGGCGGCGGAGCTCGGACGGCGGCTCGGCGATCCCGATCTCTCGGCGATGGCGACCCATATGCTGGGCGTCCTGCTCGTCGCGGCGGGCGATGTCGCGCGGGGGGTGGCGCTCCTCGACGAGGCCATGACCAGCGTCGTCGCCGGGCAGCTGAGCCCGTACTTCACCGGCATCGTCTACTGCAGCGTGATCGGCACCTGCCTCGAGATCGCGGACGTCCGCAGGGCGGACCAATGGAGCGAGGCCGCGCGCGCGTGGTGCGAGACGCTCCCGCCCGAGTCCCCGTTCCCCGGGATGTGCCGGGTGAACCGAGCGGAGGTCGCGAAGCTCCGCGGCGCGTGGCCGGAGGCCGAGGCGGAAGCGACCCGAGCCTCGGTCGAGCTGATGGAGTTCGATCCGATGGGCGCGGCACAGGCGTTCTACGAGACGGGCGAGATCCGCCGGCGGATCGGCAACCTCGACCGGCGCGGAGGAGTGCTTCGCCCGCGCGCGGGAGATCGGCTTCGATCCGCAGCCGGGGCTGTCGCTGCTGCGCGCCACGAACGGCAACACGGACGCTGCGCTGGCGGGGCTCCGACTCGCCGCCACCACGATCACGGAGAGCCGGCTCCGCCGCGCGAGGGTCCTCGGCGCGCTCGTGGACGTCGCGCTTTCGATCAGGGACCTCGACGGGGCGAGCGAAGCGGCGGACCTGCTGGCGACGCTCGCGGCAGATTCCGACGCCCCGATCCTGGAGACGACGGCCACGACCGCGGCCGGCGCGCTCCTGCTCGCCCGGGGAGAGGCGCCGGCCGCGGTCGATCGGCTGCGCGACGCGTGCGCCTCCTGGCGGGACCTGCGACTCCCCTACGAGGGCGCACGGGCCCGGGTCCTCTACGGGCTCGCGCTCCGGTCAGCGGGCGACGAGGACGACGCGATCCTCGAGCTCCGGTCGGCGGTGGCCGCCTTCGATCGCCTGGGAGCGACCCCGGACCGCGACGAGGCCGCCCGTCTGCTGCCGGGAGCGTCGCCGCTCCCCCGCGGGCTCACCCCACGAGAGGCGGAGGTGCTCCGACTCGTCGCCGCCGGGAAGTCGAACCGCGACATCGCCGCCGACCTCGTGATCAGCGAGCATACGGTCGCCCGGCACCTCCAGAACATGTTCGCGAAGCTCGGCGTCTCCTCCCGGTCGGCGGCGACCGCGTTCGCGTTCGAGCACGACCTCGCCTGATCGATCTCCCACCGCATGGTGCGTTCTCACCATGCCGGGGCGTCGGCCGTTTGGTTGGTTCCGGCGATGCGTCGACCTCGGAGCGAGACCTACGGTGCTCCCGTCCGAGCGAACGGGAGGCAGCGATGAGCATCGACGGAACGGAGCGGGTCGAGACCGTGATCGTCGGCGGGGGCCAGGCGGGCCTCGCCACGGGGTACTTCCTGCAGCGGCACGGTCGCCCCGCGGTGATCCTGGACGCCTTCGAGCGAGTGGGGGACGCGTGGCGAACGCGCTGGGATTCGCTCCGCCTGTTCACGGTGGCTCGGTACGATTCCCTGCCGGGTCTCCGTTTCCCCGCCCCGGGGTGGTCGTTCCCCACGAAGGACGAGATGGCCGACTACCTCGAGACCTACGCGTCCACGTTCGAGCTCGACGTGCGGACCGGGACCCGCGTGGGATCGGTGTCGAAGGCCGACGACCGCTTCGTGATCACGACGACACAAGGACGCGTCTTCGAGGCCGACAACGTCATCGTGGCGACGGGGGCGCATCGGATCCCGAGGGTCCCCTCGTTCGCCGCCGAGCTCGATCCCTCGATCGTCCAGCTCCATTCCGGCGAGTACCACGGGCCGTCACAGCTCCGGGAAGGCGGGGTCCTCTTGGTGGGCGTGGGCAACTCGGGAGCCGACATCGCGCTCGAGGTCGCGCGGGAGCACGACACCTGGCTGGCGGGCAAGGAGACGGGACACATCCCCGTGCGGATCGAGCGGTCGGGGAAGTACTTCTTCGTCCTGATCCGGTTCTTCGGACATCACGTGCTTGACGCACGAGACTCCGATCGGACGGCGAGCGCTCCGGAAGATCCGGACGAAGGCCGACCCACTGATCCGGGTCAAGCCGAAGGACCTCGTGGCCGCCGGCGTCGAGCGCGTGTCGAGGGTCACCGGCGTCCGAGACGGCCTTCCGCTGCTCGAGGACGGACGGACGATCGAGGTGGCGAACGTGATCTGGTGCACCGGATTCCGCAACGATCATTCGTGGCTCGATCTGCCGGTGTTCGATGAGGACGGGGAGCCGATGCACGAACGCGGCGTGGTCACGTCCGAGCCGGGCCTGTACTTCGTCGGGCTGCCCTTCCAGTACTCGAAGTCCTCCGACGTGCTGCCCGGGATCGGCAGGGACCACGCGTACATCGCGAAGCACATCGCTTCCCGGAGCGTCGGTGACCGCTCGACGGCACAGGTCGCGGCGAGTGCAGCGGCCTGACTCACGGACGCCGATCCCGACGATGATGGGCGACCTCGTCGACGAGATCGCGCGCCGTTCGGGAGGCCGGGTGCTCCACCTCACCGACCGCGGCGGCGCCATCCGCTGGCATCGCCGAGC
This sequence comes from uncultured Actinomycetota bacterium, assembly GCA_963702405.1. Classification (GTDB taxonomy): domain Bacteria; phylum Actinomycetota; class UBA4738; order UBA4738; family HRBIN12; genus JAJNBA01. Next base: position 287,894 of record CAVPCM010000008.1, on the reverse strand, counting down.
TCGTCCGGGCGGCGCCCGACCCTGGTGGTGGAGATGCACGGCGAGTCGCTGGCTGGCCCGGGAGGACGCCTCCCCTTCTCCGATGCCTCGTTCGACTCCGTGGTCTCGATCCACGCCCTCGAGACGGTGCCCGAGCGCGGTTGGGCGCTCTCCGAGCTCCATCGCGTGCTGGCGAGCGACGGGAGACTCGTCGTCGCGGTGTGGGGACCGCTGGAGGCGAACCCGATGTTCTCGGCCTTGGCCGAGTCCCTCCGCCGTCGGGGTGGTGTCCGTGCGGAGGCCGCGGTGCACTGGCTCTCGTCGCTCTCGCAACCGGACGACGTGCGCGCGCTCCTGGGCGTGGCCGGGTTCGAGGATCTCCACATCGAGAGGCGGCGCGGGCTCGCGAGGGTCGAGTCCGCCCAGGAGCTCGCGAGCTGGCTGCTCAGCCGATTCCCGATCGGCGCCGCGATCCGGTCGCTCCCGCGAGACGACGGCGAGGCGGTGGCGTCCGACGTGGTGCGGGCGCTCCGGCGGTGGCCGACAGGGGTCCCATTTGCGACGGACGTGCATTCGGCGGTCGCCACCGACGCCAGCGCGGCCTGACGGGTCGATCGGAGAAGTGTCGGAAGAGCGCTAGACGGCCTGGAGGCGTCTCGCGTCCGAGGGCAGCTCGGTGATGTCCCCGGGGAGCGTGATCACGAACCGGGCGCCGCCGTGCTCGCCGTCCTCGATCAGCGCGGTCCCGCCGTGGAGCTCGGCGAACTTCTTGACGAGGGAGAGCCCGATACCGACTCCACGGCCACCCGCGCCGGCGCCCTGTCGGAACGGCTCGAAGAGCACCTCCTTGAGGTCGTCGGGGATCCCGGGGCCTTCGTCCTCTATCACGAGCACGATGCCGTTCGAGCGACCGTGCACCCGGATATGAACGGCGGTGCCCGCCGGCGTGTGCCGTCGCGCGTTCACGAGGAGGTTCTCGATCACCCGCTCGACCTTGGCAGCGTCGACGTCGACGAGCACGGGCGACGCCTCGACGCGGATCGGGTGTGACTCCATCCCGGGGAGCTCACGGGCGACACGACGGGCCAGCTCGCTCACGTCGGTCGGCGCGCGCTCGGGCTGGATGTGCCCGCGATCGAGCCGATCGAGGTCGAGCAGGTCGTCGACGAGACGATTCATCTTCTTGCCACCTTGCTCGATCATGTCGAGCATCGTCGAGCGCTCGTCCTCGGTCAGCCCGATCTGCTCGGCGCGGTGCAGGGTCTGGACCGATCCGAGGATCCCGGCGAGCGGGCCCTTCAGGTCGTGCGAAACGGCGTGCAGGAGCGTGTCCTTCACCTCGTTCAGCTCGCGGAGGCCGCTCGTCACGGCGGCCTCCCGGTCGAGGTGGTCCCACTGGGCGGCGATGATCCGGCGCAGGGTCCCCAGCAGGACGGCGACCGAGAGGAACGCCGCGAACCGGAAGATCGCGTTCCACCATGGGAGCAGGTCGTACTGCGGGTAGAGGAGGTCGCTCCAGAGCGCGGCAGCGGTCGCCAGCGCGACGGTGACGGCCCCCCATCGCAGTCCGAGGTTCCACGTCACGAGGCCGATCGGCATCAGGTAGAACAGCGCGACCGACAGGCGGGGGCCGAGCAGGTAGTCCATCACTCCGACGACCGCGAGGAACGCGGCGCCGAGCAAGAGCGTGACACCCGGGGACTTCCCGTCGAAGAAGCCCTCGGTCTGTCTCAGGACACGGCGCTCTGCCAGCTGGTTGTCCGCCACGAAGAAAGCTTCGGCCGCCCGCAGGGTTACCTTGAGTCGGGTATCCGAGCGCGCATGCGGCCCTACTCAGGAGCAGCTCGCAGACCTCTCGTTCACGAGGGCTCGGGCGCCTCGAGAACGTCTCGGAGCGCGCGGAGGGCCCGGCCCCGATGGCTGATCCGGTCCTTCGCTTCATCCGTGAGCTCGGCCATCGTCTCGTCCCAGCCCGCCGGGACGAAGATCGGGTCGTAGCCGAAGCCCCTGCTCCCTAGAGGCTTCGTGAGCAGGATCCCCTCGCAGATCCCTTCGGCGGAGACCTCCCCGCCGTCCGGGGAGGCGAGGACGGCCAGGCACCGATAGCGCGCCGTCCGACCGCTCCCGGGAACCCCCTTGAGCGCCCGGATCAGCTCCTGGAGGTTGCGCTCGTCGGTGGCGTCCTCGCCGGCGAACCGGGCCGACCGGGGGCCGGGGCGGCCGCCCAGCGCGTCCACCTCGATGCCGGAGTCGTCGGCGAGGGCCGGCAGGCCGAGCGCGGCCGCCCCGGCCTCCGCCTTCAGCCGGGCGTTCTCCAGATACGTGCTGCCGGTCTCCTCCACCTCGGGCCAGGGCCCTTCGTGGTTCTCGACCGTGAGCCACGCGACCGGCCAGTCCGCGCAGATCCTGGCGATCTCGCGCAGCTTGTGGGCGTTGTGGGACGCGATCGCGATCCGAGAGGGAAGCGCCACCTCAGCGGTCGAGCGCGTCGTGCTGGACCTTCGTGAGCTCCACCACACCCGCCGAGGCGAGGTCGAGGAGGTCGTTCAGTTGCGCCCGATCGAACGGCGCTCCCTCGGCCGTGCCCTGCACCTCGACGAGGGTCCCCGAGCCGGTCATCACGACGTTGCAGTCGACCTCGGCGGCGGCGTCCTCCTCGTAGCAGAGGTCGAGCCTCGCCTCCCCGTCGACGAGGCCGACGGAGACGGCGGCCACGCTGTCGATCAGGAGATCGTCGGGCACGAGCCCGGCATCGGACAGCCCTCGGAGGGCGAGGGCGAGGGCCAAGTAGCCACCGGTGATCGCAGCCGTCCGGGTGCCGGCATCGGCCTGCAGAACGTCACAGTCGACCGTGATCGTCCGATCCGGCAGTCGGCCGAGGTCGGTCACGGCTCGGAGGGAACGGCCGATCAGCCGCTGGATCTCCTGGGTCCGGCCGCCGGGGCGACCGCGGTTCACCTCGCGTGGCGACCGCTCGTTCGTGGACGCCGGGAGCATCGAGTACTCGCCGGTCACCCACCCCTTGCCGGTGCCGCGGAGCCAGCGGGGAGCCTCGGTGGAAACGGAGGCGGCGCAGAGGACGCGGGTCTTGCCCATCGAGAACAGCACGGAACCGGCCGCCCACTCCTGGTACCCGAGCTCGTAGGTGACCGGTCGGAGCTCGCCGGGCGCGCGCCCGTCGGGGCGTGCGCTCATCGGCCGACCTCCAGCAGCATCCCGGGCACCGCGATGTCCAGGTGCCCTCCGAACGTCTCGGCCGCTTCCCGGATCGAGATCCGATGGTCGAGCTCCGGAGTGAGGTGGGTGAGCACGAGGTGATCGACGCCCGCGGCGGACGCCACCTCGCCCGCCTGCGCCGCCGACAGGTGGAAGGGATAGAGCTTCGAGGTGTTCTGGTACGTGGCTTCGCAGAGGAACAGGTCCGCATCGCGCCCGAGCTCGATCGCGGCCTCGCACGGGCCCGTGTCGCCCGTGTACGCGAGCACCACCCCGCCGGCCTCGATCCGGTACCCGAGCGAGAGCACGCCGATGTGCTGCATCTCGAACGGCGTGATCCGGAACGGTCCAAGCTCGAACACCTCGCCCTCCACCGCGGTCTGGAAGTCGAACGCCTCGGCCATCACGTTGCGCCCGTTCTCGGAGACGAGCGACGCGGCGATGTCGGTGAACCCGCCGGGCGACCAGAACGGGAGCCCGGGGTGACCGAGGCGTCCGTAGTGCCGCGCGTAGAACGTGGGGATGATGTCGACGTAGTGGTCGGGGTGGCCGTGCGTGATCAGCATCGCGCCCACCTCGTCGACGCCGACCACCTGCTGCAGCCGGGCGAACGTCCCCGTCCCGGCATCGACCTGGAGGTGGTAGCCGTCCTCGGTGACGAGGTAGCCACAGTTCTCCCCGCCGGCGCCCGGCCAGGTTCCCTGCGCGCCGAGGACCGTCAGCTCCACGCGCCCTCCACGGTCACCTGGCGCACACCGAGGTCCCGGACCTCCGGCCCGAGGAACAGCTCCGCCAGATCCTGGAACCGGGCCGGATCGCCCGTGGTCGCGAACTCGTGCACGGGGCGTCCGCCCTCGGGTGCGAGCAGATCACGGGACACGAGCTCACCGTACACGTCCTTCGCGGTCTCCTCCGCCGACGACACCAAGACGACGTCGGGCCCGAGCTCGAGCTGGAGCAGACCCGAGAGCAGCGGGTAATGGGTGCACCCGAGCACGAGCGTGTCGATCCCGGCATCCATGAGCGGCTCAAGATACCCCTGCGCTGCCTCCCGCAACGCGGGCGAGCTGGTGTCGCCGCGCTCGACGTGATCCACGAAGGCGGGGCACGCCGCGGCGTGCAGCGTCACCGCCGACCCCATCGCCCGCTGGTAGGCCCCCGTCGCGATCGTTGCCTCCGTCCCGATCACCCCGACGATGCCGTTGCGCGTGGCTCGGATCGCCGCCCGCGACCCGGGGTTCACCACGCCCACCACGGGGATGTCCGCCGTCACCGCGATATCGCCGATCGCCGAGACCTCGATCGAGTTGCAGGCGATCACGAGCACCTTCACGTCCCGGCGGACGAGGTACTCGGCGATCTCCAAGGCGTACGTGCGGATCCGCTCCACCGGCTGGGAGCCGTACGGGAAGCGCGCGGAGTCCCCCACGTAGAGCAGGGGCTCGTGCGGCAGCAGATCGATGATCGCGCGCGCGACCGTGAGCCCGCCCACGCCGGAGTCGAACACGCCGATCGGACGCGAGTCGCTCACCTCACCACCACAGGGACTCGGAGACCTGCTTCTCCGCGGTCGCGAGGTCCTCGGCCCAGGCCTCGGTCGACAGGTACTTCCACCCGCCGTCCGCGAGGAGGCAGACCACGTCGCCTCCGTCCACCTCGGCGGCGATCCGTTGGGCCACGTGGATCACGGCGCCGGACGAGATGCCCGCGAAGATGCCCTCCTTCGACGTCAGCTCGCGCGTGGCCCGCAGCGCATCGTCGGAGCGAACGAGGAACTTCCGGTTCACCTCGGACGGATCGAAGATCGGCGGGATGAACCCCTCGTCGAGGGACCGCAGGCCGTACACGAGATCGCCGAGCTCCGGCTCCGCGGCGACGACCCGGATCGACGGATCGTGAGCGTGCAGCGCCCGACCGGCGCCGGTGAGCGTGCCGCCGGTCCCCATCCCGGCGACGAAGTGCGTCACCTCGGGAAGGTCGGCGACGATCTCGCGCCCGGTTCCTTCCTCGTGCGCATTCGGGTTCGCCGGGTTCCCGTACTGGAACGGCATGTAGTACGCCGGGTCCTCGACGAGGGCGCGCGCCACCTCGATCGAGCCGTTCGTGCCCTTGTCGCCGTCGGAGAAGACGATCTCGGCGCCGAACAACCGGAGGAGACCGAGCCGCTCCTGGCTCGCGTTGTCGGGGAGGACCACGGTGAGGTGATAGCCCTTCCTGCGAGCGACCATCGCGAGCGAGATCCCCGTGTTCCCGGAGGTCGGCTCGAGGATCGTCTTCTCGGGCGTGAGGTCGCCGGACGCCTCCGCGGCCTCGACCATCGCGAGCGCGATGCGGTCCTTCGTGGATCCGGTCGGGTTGTTCCCCTCGAGCTTCGCCCACAGCCGCACGCCGGCCTTCGGTGACATCGAGGGCAGCCCGACGAGCGGCGTGTTCCCGATCGCTCCCAGGATGTCGTCGTGGCGCGTCACGCGGCGATTATCCCAGCGGTCGCGCGAGGGGGTGACCAAGGGTCGGCTTGCTCACCGTGCGCGCCAGCCGGACACTATGGATCGATGGATGGTGAGACCCGATACGCGAAGACCGTCGACGGCGTGCACATCGCGTTCCAGGTCCGCGGCGATGGTCCGACCGATCTCGTGTACATCAACGGGTTCACGGCGAACTTCGAGGTCGAGCTCGAGGATCGGGTGAACGCCGTGTTCGCCGACCGGCTGGCCTCCTTCACCCGCCTGATCCTCTTCGACAAGCGCGGGACCGGGCTCTCCGACCGGCAGCAGACCCCCGATCTCGACATGCGGGCCGACGACCTCCGCGCGGTCCTTGACGCGATCGGTTCGACCCAGGCGGTCCTGCTCGGACACTCCGAGGGTGGGGCATTGGGAGCCTTCTTCGCCGCCACGCACCCGGATCGCGTGTCGGCACTGATCCTCTACGGATCAGCCGCCCGGTACGCCTGGGCGCCCGATTACCCACTCGGGATGCCGCGCGAGGAGTATCTGGCCGAACGCGAAGAGATCGCGCAGACGTGGGGAACGATGGAGCACGCGAGGAGATGGATGGAGGACGAAGCACCTTCGTTCGTCCAGGACGAGGAGGCCGTCCGCAGGTGGGCGAAGACCGAGCGGTTCTCCGCATCCCCCGCGGCCGCCGTCGAGTTCGAGGACATCTGGTACGCGACCGACGTCCGGAGCGTCCTCGGTGCGATCCAGGCGCCGACGCTCGTGCTCTGCCGGCCCGAGGCGGACAGGGCGGAGCGCTCTCGGTACCTCGCCGATCGGATCCCGGGCGCGCGGTACGGCGAGCTCTCGGGGAAGGACTACCCTCTCGTCGCCGGCGACTTCGACGAGGCGTTCGGAGCGATCCACGGGTTCCTCACCTCGATCTCCGCCGAGGCGGCGGAGATCGACCGGGTCCTCGCGACGGTCCTGTTCACCGACATCGTCGGATCGACCGAGAAAGTGACGTCGATGACGGGCGAGGCGTGGAAGGCACTGCTCGAACGCCACCACGAGGTGGTCCGCGCGCTCCTCGGACGCTATCGAGGCCGCGAGGTCGACACCGCCGGCGATGGGTTCTTCGCGACGTTCGACGGTCCCGCGAGGGCGGTGCGCTGCGCGCAGGCGATCGTCGAGGCGATGGAACCGCTCGGTATCGAGATCAGGGCCGGTCTGCACACGGGCGAGGCGGAGGTCATCGATGAGAAGGTCGGCGGCCTCGCGGTGAGCATCGGCGCTCGAGTCGGCGCCGCCGCACGTGCCTCCGAGGTCCTCGTCTCGAGCACGGTGAAGGATCTCGTCGCCGGTTCCGGCCTCGAGTTCGAAGACCGTGGCGAACATGAACTGAAGGGAGTGCCTGACAGATGGCGCCTCTACCGCGCCGTGGGCACGTCCGGAGGTACGGCTTCCTCACCCCCGGCGACCGCGGGCAGGATCGAAACGGTGTCGCCTTCCCCCACCTCGGTCTCGAGGGAGCCGAGGTAGCGCACGTCCTCGTCGTTCAGGTACACGTTGATGAACCGGTGCAGGCCGCCGTCATCGGAGCGGACGTTCTTCGTGATGCCGGGGTATCTCGTCTCGAGATCGTCGAGCACGTCGCGGAGCGTGGAGCCCTCGGCGCTCACCTTGGGCTCTCCTCCCGCATGCTTGCGGAGGATCGTGGGCAGCTTCACCTGAACGGACATCTGGTCGTGACTCCTTAGTCGGGTCGGGCGGGAACGCCGCAGAACTGCTCGTAGTCGATCAGCTCCGTGATGGTCGGCTCCTTGCCGCACACCGGGCAGTCGGCGTCCCAGCGGATCTTCACTTCCTGGAAGCTCATGTCGAGCGCGTCGTAGAGGAGGAGCCGCCCTTCGAGGGTCTCCCCCTCACCGGTGATCAGCTTGATCGCCTCGGTCGCTTGGATCGACCCGATCACGCCGGGCAGCACGCCGAAGACCCCGCCCTCCGCGCACGACGGCACGGTGCCGGGCGGCGGCGGCGTCGGGAAGAGGCACCGATAGCACGGCGTCTCCTTGCCCGGCATGAAGACCGTCGCCTGCCCCTCGAACTGGTAGATCGAACCGTAGACGAGCGGCTTGCCGAGGAACTGCGTGGCGTCGTTCACCAGGTAACGCACGGGGAAGTTGTCCGTCCCGTCGACGATCACGTCGTAGGGCTCCATCACGTCGAACACGTTCGTCGAGAACAACAGCGTGTCGTGCCCGACCACCTCGATCGTCGGGTTGATCGCACGCAGGTGCTCGAGCGCCGACTCCACCTTGGAGCGACCGACGTCGGCGTTCGTGTGGAGGATCTGCCGCTGGAGGTTGGAGACGTCCACGGCGTCGAAGTCGACGATGCCGATCTTCCCGACGCCGGCGGCGGCCAGGTACAACGCGATCGGCGAACCGAGCCCGCCGGCGCCGATCACGAGCACGCTCGCGTCGAGCAGTTTGCGTTGCCCGGCTCCTCCGACGTTCGGCAGGATGATGTGGCGCGCGTACCGCTGGACCTGATCCTCGGTGAACCGACGCGCGTCGCTCACGTGATCGTCAGCTCCTCTTCGGTGACCTCGCCGTCACGGATGAAGAACGAACGGAGCACGGGCGCTTCGCGATCCTCCAGGGACAGGATGAGGAACCTGACGTCAGGGTAGAACGCGACGACGTACTTCGAGCGATCTCGATCGGTCTGCGACGGGTATCCCTCGGTGTGCGTGTGCGAGTGGTAGTAGCCCCACGTCTCCCAGCCGTTCTCCTCGATCTCACGCTCGATCCGGAGCTGTTCCTCGGCATCGATGCGAAAGGTCACGCTGCTGACGTCGATGTTCGTGGCCGTGAAGACGTGCACGGGCACGCCGTCCGGGCCCGCGGCGATCACGCCACAGGCCTCGTTGGGGAACTCGCGGAGTCCTTGGTCCACGATCTCCTTGTAGAAGACGCCGTCGAACTCTGCCATCGACCTCTCGGGGTGCTCGCGGGGCCGCCGAGTTGCGGTCCCTCTTGCAGGTGCAAATCCTACCAACGAGGTCGGATATTCCCGGCCTCGCGCCTTCGGTACGCCGGGCCGAGCCTGGGACGATACGCACGGGATGAAGGTCGCGGTCGTCGGACACGTGGAATGGATGACGTTCGCGCGCGTGGACCGCGTGCCCAACGCCGGCGCGATCGCACATGCGACAGAGACCTGGTGGGGAGCCGGCGGCGGCGGCGCCGTGTCCGCCGTCCAGCTCGCGAAGCTCGCGGGATCGTCCGAGCTGTTCACGGCGCTCGGCGGGGATGGCGTGGGTCGTCGCGCACGCGAAGAGCTCTCGGCCTCACGGGGTCCACGTCCACGGCGACGAGAGACCGGATCCCACCCGTCAGGCGCTGTGTCTCGTGGACAGCGACGGCGAGCGCACGATCACCACGCTGGGACCCCGGCTGGAGGCGCGCGGTTCCGACGGTCTCGCGTGGGACCACCTGGACGACGCCGGCGCCGTCTATGTGACGGCCGGCGATGCGGACGCGCTTCGTCGAGCCCGCGTGGCGAAGGTGATGGTGGTATCGACCCGGCATCTGGCCGTCCTCGCCGCGTCGGGCGTTCGAGCCGACGCAGTGGTCGGGAGCGCCTTGGACGTCAACGAGCGCTACGACCCCGAGGTCCTGGCCCACGCCCCGCCAGACCTCGTCGTGCTTACGGAGGGAGCGGAAGGTGGATCGTTCGCAGCGTCGGACGGCGAGCGACGTCGCTTCGAACCAGCCCCGCTCCTCGGGCCGATCATCGACACGTACGGAGCCGGCGATTCGTTCCACGCCGGACTCACGTACGGTTTGGGAGCAGGTCTCGAGGTGACCGAGGCGCTGCGGCTGGCCGCCCGGTGCGGCGCGGCCGCCCTGGGCGGACGCGGCCCGACGGGCGGCCAACTCGGCGCTGCGGACCTCTGATCGTCAGGCGAGGAGCTCCGCGGAACGAGCCCAGAGCTCACGGTCGTCGTCGCGGAACGCCCGGACCCCCGCCCTCGTTCTCGGCCCGAGCGCCATCGTGTTCCCGGGCAGGGTCCGACGGAGCTGCTCCAGCTCGCGACGGGTGAACTCGCAGGTCGACGTGTTGGGCTCGATGCCGTAGAGGGCCGCGCCGTTCAGCCCCAGGATCTTCGCCCTGATCTCCTTGGTGAGCTTCGGGTACCCGTGCCGCTCGCGGAGCTCCTCTGAGATCTGGAACGTGCGCATCGCTTGGATCAGTGGCTGCGGTGACCCGTAGAAGAGGCAGTCCGTCCCCCACAACACGTTGTCCTCCCCCACGTGTTTCAGCAGCTTGCCGAGGACGTGCGCGGCCTGATCCGGGTACCGCATCACGTACCACCACGTCGAGCCGATCTCCGCGTAGACGTTCTCGTTCGAACCGATGCCCTCCCGCTCCATCGAGGCGATCAAGCGGTTCACGCCGAGGTGCGCCGTCTCGCGTGTGTACGGCCCCTCCGTCGTCCCCGCCTCGAAGCCCGAGTGGTAGGCGACGAAGTTCACGTCGGGATGCCGCCTGGCTGCAGGACCGATGTCGTCGGGCGAGGCGTTCGCGTGCCCGAGCGAGAGCCCCTTGTGGGTGCAGATCGTCGGGATGCCCAGGGCCACGGCCTGACGGATGAACCGCTCTCCCGAGATTGCCGCCGTCCCGGTCGTCGAGCCACCACACGTTGCCGTCGCCCTCGAACGCTCCCGGGAAGTGCGTGAACGTCTTCCACGCGGCCACCGGATAGCGGTTGGCGGTGTGCTCCATCGCGTCGAGCGCGGCCCGCTGCCCGCCCACGTTGGGGAGCGCCTGCGCGTGGAGCAGGATCCGCTCGTCCCGGCAGAGCCCTTCCACGGTCTGCCGGGTGATGTCCATGATCTCCGGCGACAGCGGGCTGCCCTCGGGGAAGATCGGGAGCGAGGAGAGGACGAGCATGTTGGTATCCGAGCGGAGGAACATCAGCTCGAGGAAGTGCTCGATCGAGTAGCAGACGCGAGGGTCGTCCTCGCCGCAGTCCTTCTGCGGGAACGCCTCCCAGAAGCTCTCGCCGTTCAGGACCGGGTTCAGGTGGTACTCGAGGAGATGGCCCTGCACGTCGAAGATGAACTCCTCGCCCCCGAGCGCCTCGAACGCGCTCGGCGGCTCCACCGAGGCGCTCGGCGGGATCTCGTAGGAGCCGCCGGGCTCGCTCGTGGACGACGACGGGTTCGCGCGGTGCTCCTCGCGGGTGCACGCATTGAGGGCGAGGAACGTGGTGGCCGCACCGCAGGCCGAGAGGAGGAACTCCCGGCGGCTCATCCCGAGGCGGCGCGCGTTGCGTTCGGCGTCGTCGCGAGCTCGACGGATCGTCTCCCGCAGGACCGGAGGCAGGACGGGCTCCGGGTCGTACTCGGCGTTCGACGCCGGCCCGAACTCGATCGGGAGCCCGGGGTCCTCCTCGTTCCGATCCTTTGGCCAGTTCTTCGGCGGATCCTTCGGTGGCTGCCTGGGCCCGTCCACGTCGCCTCCTCGGGCACCCTAACGGGCGATCCGTCGGATGGGTTCCCTACGGTCCGAGGGAGCCCGCGACGGAGATCCGGCCCGGCTCGCCCGCGACCACCTCGCCGATCCTCGCGAACGCGACGTCGTGCTCGCGGAACGCCGCCTCCATCGACGGCCGATGCTTCGCGGCGATCAGCAGCCCGCCGGAGGTCTGGGCGTCGGCGAGGATCAGGCGCTCCGGTTCGGGGAGGTCGGCGAAGTCCGTGTGCGGCCGGACGGACGCGAGGTTCCGCTTCGTTCCGCCGGGGACGACGTCGCTCCGCGCGAGGTCGAGGATCCGCGGGTCGAGCACGGGGATCGCGCCGGCCTCGAGCTCGGCCGCGGTTCCGGACGCGAGGAGCATCCGGTGGAGGTGGCCGAGGAGGCCGAACCCGGTGACGTCGGTCGCCGCTTCTGCGTCGGCGTATCGCATCGCCTCGCCGGCGGCGCGGTTCGTCGTCGTCATCAGATCGACCGCGGCGTCGACCAGATCGTCGTCGGCGATCCCCCGCTTGATCGCGGTGGAGACGATCCCGAGGCCGAGCGGTTTCGTGAGGTACAGGGCCGCCCCCGCGGGCGCGGTCGAGTTCCGCACGACCTCGTCGGACGGCACGAGCCCGATCGCGACCATGCCGTACTTCGGCTCGGGATCGGTGATCGAGTGGCCGCCGGCGACGGCCACCCCTTCTCCTGCCGCGACGTCCACGCCGCCCTGCAGGACCCGCGCGAGCATCTCGAGCGGGAGGTCGTCCACGGGCCAGTTCACGATGTTCAGCGCGAGGAGCGGACGGCCTCCCATCGCGTAGACGTCCGACAGCGCGTTCGTCGCGGCGATACGCCCCCAGTCGTACGGGTCGTCGACGATCGGGGTGAAGAAGTCGAGGGTCGCGATCAACCCCTCCCCCGACGGGAGGCGATAGACGGCGGCGTCGTCCCCGGTGTCCGAGGCCACCAGGAGGTCCGCGGACGCGTGCGGCAACGTCACGCCGCCGAGGACGGTCCGCAGATCGTCGGGGCCGAGCTTGCACCCGCAACCGGCGCCGTGGCTGAAGCTGGTCAACCGCCGCCCGGTGGTCATCTCCCGCACGACCGAAGCATACGAAGTGGTTGCATCCCGAACGGCCGCGGTCCACCCTCCGGTGATGGAACCGCCGCCGAGGCCCGACCGGTCGATGCCCCCGGGAGGTCCGGTCCCGAGCCGGCCCCGCTCCGGACGAGGGCCGGTCCTCGTCGTCGCGATCCTCCTGCTCGCCGTCGCTCTCGTCATCTTCCTCATGCGGGGCGGATCCGACGGCTTCCCCGACTCGGTGCTCGGGTACGAACGACTGCACAACGAGGACGCGGAACGAGCGGAGCGCGCGATCGAGGACATCAAGATCGGGGACGTCGAGATCCGCGGTGCGGTCTACGGGAGCGGCGACGAGCCGCAGCTGTTCGCCGCCCTCTACGAGAACTACCCCGCAGGGCTCGATGCCGAGGCGATCGTGCAGGGGGCAGCCGGCGGTGCGGAAGCCTCGGGCGGCGAGGTCGACCAGGGGTCGTTGCGGTCCGCCGGATCGGGCGGCTACTCGTTCGCGTGCATGAGCGGCGGCGGCCCGGGTTTCCTGATCCCGGGCGGACCCAGCCGGCAGGGCGTGCTCTGTGTGTTCCAGGGCGAGCTCGTGGGCGTCGTCGTGACCACCCACACCGGGAACCCCACGCTCGGGCTGGAGGACGTGCGCGAGTTCGTCGAGGCGCTCGAGGCGGCGTAGCCGGCGGCGAGCGTCAGTCGGGGGTCCCGGGTGGGGGGCGGGATCCGTCCCCATCGCGTGGAACCCGCCGTCGACGTGCAGCAGTTCGCCCGTGATGCCGGCGGCGAGATCCGACAGGAGGAACGCGATCGCGCCGGCGACCGGACGACCATCCGATGTGTCCCAGCCGAGCGGCGCCCGATCCGCCCAGCTCCCGGCGATCTGGTCGAAGCCGGGGATGCCCTTGCCGGCCATCGTCTTCATCGGTCCCGCCGACACGGTGTTGACCCTGATCCCCTTCGGACCGAGGTCCCGCGCCAGGTAGCGCGTCACCGACTCGAGCCCTGCCTTCGCCACGCCCATCCAGTCGTAGACGGGCCAGGCGACCCGTGCGTCGAAGTCGAGCGACACGATCCCGCCACCGTGGGACTCCATCAGCGGCAGCATGCCGGCCGCCATGGAGCTGAGCGAGAACGCGCTCGTCCTGAACGCGGTCGCGACGCTCTCCCATGGCGTGTGGAGGAAGTTGCCGCCGAGGGCGTCCTGTGGCGCGAACGCGATCGCGTGCAGGAACCCGTCGAGCCGTCCCCAGCGCCGGCCGAGCTCCTCGCGCACGGCGTCGATCTGCTCCGGCTCGTTCACGTCCATCTCGAGGACGTCGGGGGGGTCAGGGAGGCGCTTCGCGGTCTTCTCGGTGAGGCTCACCGTTCGTCCGAAGTTCGTGAGGACGATCTCGGCGCCTTGCTCCTGCGCGACCTGCGCCGCCGAGAACGCGATCGATCGGGGCGTCAGCACTCCGGTGATGAGGAGCTTCTTGCCCTCGAGCAGCATCGGGCAACCTTACTCGGCGGGGCCCGCGATCTCCCAGACCACGTTGCCGTCCCCGTCGAGCTGCGTCACCTGGATCCGAAGCCCCTGCGTCTCCCCCGGCGCTCGGGCGACGCATCCCAGCGTCGCCCCCTGTTTCGCCTCGGCGTCGTCGGGGCACTCGACCGCGACGTTCGCGACGTCGAGCCTCTCCGAGATCTCCCGCGACAGCCGGCGCTCGAGCTGGTCGGCGTCGAGCAACCGCGGCGTGCAGGCCCCCGTCGCCAACGAGAGCACGAGGAGGAGGACGAACGTCGGGCCGGGGGATCCCGATGACACCGCGCGGAGCGTAGCATCGGACGCCATGGATCTCGGGCTCGAAGGGAAGGTCGCGCTGGTCACCGCGGCCTCGAAGGGCCTCGGCCGGGCGTCGGCGGCTGCCCTCGCGGCGGAGGGTGCGATGGTCGCGATCAACTCCCGTGACCCGGAGCGGATCCGCGCGACGGCGGCGGAGCTCGGCTCCGACGTCCTCGCGCTCCCGGACGACGTGACGGATCCCGACGCGCCGGCCCGACTCGTCGAGGCCACCGTCGAACGGTTCGGCGGGCTCCACGTCCTCGTCGCCAACGCCGGTGGCCCACCGAAGGGGCGGGCCGTCGACCTCGACGACGCCACGCTCGGGGCCGCGCTCGAGGCGAACCTCCTCACGTCGATCCGTCTCGTGCGTGCAGCACTCCCGCACCTGCGCTCGGCGGGCTGGGGTCGCATCTGCCTCATCACGTCCAACGCGGTGAAGCAGCCCATCCCCGACCTGGCGACATCGAACACCGCCCGCGCCGGGCTCTGGGGGTGGGCGAAGACGGCCGCGCAGGAGCTCGTCGCGGACGGCATCACGCTGAACCTCGCCTGCCCGGGCCTCCACCGGACGCAACGGGTGGTGGACGCCGGCCTGACGGGGCGGCTCGGGGAGCCGGCCGACTTCGGGCGCGTCGTCGCGTTCCTCTGCTCGGAGCCGGCCGGATTCATCTCCGGCGCGGCTCTGCAGGTCGACGGCGCGAGTACGCTTGGCCTCCTGTGATCCCGACCGAGAGGCTGAGGACGACGTGAACGACACCGACCGCGCCCACGCACTCGCCGACCGGGTCTGGGAAGAGCTGCTCGAGCGGGAGCCGACGTTCGCGACGGCGATCGGCGACGAGCGCTACGACGACCGGCTCCCGGACATCGGCGAGCAGGGTCGTGCCGCGTCGGAGACCCACAACCGCGCCGCCCTCGACGAGCTCGACACGATCGACCGGGGATCGCTCGACGTCACCCTCCGGACGACGATGGACGTGCTCGAAGCGATCGCCACGCAGGCTCTCGCTGCGGTGGAGCATCGGACGGACCGGCTCTACGTCGTGAACCACTTCGTCGGCCCGGGCGTGCTCCTCGGGGACATCGCTTCGATCCAGCGGACCGACACCCCCGAGCACCTCGACCGCTACGAGCAGCGGCTCCGGGCGCTGCCCGGGTACCTGGAGACGTGCGCGGAGATCGCGCGGGAGGGCGTCGCCACGGGCGTGGTGTCGCCGCGCATCGTCGTCGAGCGGGCCGTCGCGCAGATCGAGCGGATCGTCGGGTCCCCTGCCGAGGACTCGCCGCCGCTCGCTGCGATCGCCGAGGACGACGCCGCCGCTCGGGAGCGGATCGCCGGCGTCTGGGGCGACGTGGTCGCTCCCGCGTTCGCGACCTATCTCGCCGTGCTCCGGGAGTACCTCCCGAACGCGGCCGAGCGCAACGCCGTGACGGCCCTCCCCGACGGAGACGCGATCTACGCGTCGGAGATCCGATCGTGGACCACCCTGCCCCTCGATCCGCAGGAGGTCCACGACCTGGGGAACGAGCGGTGGGAAGCGATCCAGGCGGAGCGCTTCGAGATCGCCTCGCGGCTCGGGTACGCGAGCCCGGATGAGGCGATCGCGGATCGCACGGCGTCCGGGAAGGACACCCCCGATTCCGCGGAGGCGCTGATCGAGCTCGTGGAGGGACAGGTCCAGCGCAGCTGGGAGATCGCGCCGACGTGGTTCGGCAGGCTCCCGAAGGCGAACTGCCGCGTCAAGGAGATCGAGGCCTATCGGGCGGCCGACATGGCGCTCGCGTTCTACATGCCTCCCACCGCCGACGGCGAGCGGCCCGGCACGTACTACATCAACACCCACGACCTGGCCGGCAAGGCGCTCCACCAGATCGCCTCCGTCACCTACCACGAAGCCAACCCGGGGCATCACTTCCAGATCGCCCTCGAGATGGAGTTCGACGAGCGCCCCGCGCTCCGCCGTTTCGGCGGCCTGCTCGCGGGGGCGTCGTTCGCCGAAGGATGGGGGCTCTACAGCGAGCGCCTCGCCGACGAGATGGATCTCTACGTCGATGACTGGGAGCGGCTCGGGATGCTGGCGGCGCAGGCCCACCGCGCCGCCCGGCTGATCACCGACACCGGTCTGCACGCGTTCGGTTGGTCGAGACAGGACGCGATCGAGAAGCTCGTGGCCGGTGGCTCCCCGCGCGGGGAGTCGGAGATCGAGGTGGATCGCTACATCGCCCTGCCGGCACAGGCACTCGCGTACATGGTGGGCATGGTGGAGATCGAGGAGGCTCGGCGCCGCACCCAGGACAAGGAGGGAGACGCCTTCGACCTGAAGGCCTTCCACGACCGACTGCTCGCGCTCGGCCAGCTCCCTCTGCAGGCGCTCCGGCGGGAGCTCGGCTAGGGCTTCCTCGCGGGCTTCCGGGCCTCGAGCAGCAGGTAGTCGAGGAGGCCCCGCTCCCACAGGACCTCGGCCTGGGACAGCATCGCGCGGGCCGCGAGCCCGAGGGTCCTCGGCCCGTCGCGGCCCGCGTCCAGGCGGTCACGCACGAAGCGCAACGCCGGCGCCACCACGCGGTCCCCGACGAGCTCCGACCGGATGTCGATGAACCCCGCACCGGCGGCCGTCGCGACGATCGCTCCGGTCGAGGCGGCCGCATCGGATCGGAGCCCCCAGCCCCGCAGCATCGCCACGGCGGCGAGCGCCTCCCGGGGACCCTGCGGCCGGCGCACGGTGGGGAGATCCGACATCGTCAGGACGCCACCGGGACGCAGCACGCGGAACGCCTCGCGGAAGAACCGCTCGCGCGACGGGAAGTGGAAGGCCGCCTCCACGCTGATCACGCCGTCGAAGGAGCCGTCGGCGAACGGCAGATCGCAGGCGTCCGCGCAGACTCCACGAGCGCCCGCTTCACGCAAGCGGTCGCGCCCCGCCTCCAGCTGGGACCACGTGATGTTCACAGCCGTCAGCGAGCGCGGGTGCACCGTCGCCGCGATCACGGGGTCCTGGGCCGCCAGCCCGTTGCCCACGTCGAGCACGTCGCCACTCGTGGGCAGCGCCGCGGCGATCCGTTCGACGAGCCGCCGCACGGCGACCGGGGCCTCCGAGGGATCATCGCCGTCGCCCTCCCACAGGCCGAGGTTGAGCCAGCCGGGCGCGAGGGCAAGGAAGAAGTCGGGTCCGATCGAGTCGTAGACGGTCGCCGTGGGGTTCGCGCCGTACCGGAGCATCGCGAGCACGTGGCGGAGGTTCGCGCGCGTCCAGGCTGCGGGCACCTAGGCGGCCGCCCGCCATGCGTCGCGGATCCTCACCTTCGCTCCGGTGCGGAGGATCGCGCCCGCGTAGACGCGGCCGGCGAGCGGGATCAGCAGCGCGGTGGATCCGAGCACGATCAGGAGCGATGCCACGATCTCCCACGGGGTGGCCGACCCCAGCACCATGCGGACCGGCATCGCCAGCGCTGACGAGATCGGCAGGAGCGAAGCGATCTTGGCGATCCCTGAGTCCGGATCGTCGACGGCGCCGATCGAGATGAGGAACGAGACGAACACCACGAGGTTGATCGGCACGATCACGTTCTGCAACTCCTCCATCCGGGAGACGAGCGCCCCGGCCGTGGCGAACAGCGCCGCGTAGAACGAGAACCCGAGGACGAACCATCCCACCGTGATCGCCGCGGCCGACAGCGAGTCGGCGGGGATGTCGATCGCACCGGTCACTGTCGCGAGCGTCACCGCGAAGATGGAGATCAAGATCAACTGGAGCAAGCCGAGCGTCCCGATGCCCGCGATCTTGCCGGCCATCAGCTGACGGGCACGGATCGTGGAGAGCAGCACCTCGACGACACGCGAGGACTTCTCCTCGATCACGCCGGTAGCCACCCACACCCCATAGCCGAAGAGCTGGCCGTAGAGGATGAGCACGGCCGCGAGAGCGACCGCCGCCTTCGCGTCACGGTCCGGATCCGGCGGGAGGATCGGCACGGCATCGACAGGGTGCTGGTCCTGCAGGGCCTCGATCGTCGCATCGGACACTCCCGCATCCGCGAGCGTATCTTCGATCCGCTCCGCGATCGCCGCCGCCTGGACCACCTGGTCGAGGAGGCTCGGTGCGGAGCGGAAGACCTGCAGTGTCGCGGTGCCGGCGAGGATGTCGGCCGCGTCGCCGATCACCACGGCGTCGACGTCGCCGGCTCGGAGCGCGCGATCGGCGGCGCGTTCGTCGGGCAGCGGAACCACCGACACCTCGATCCCGGCTCGTTCGCCGATCGCGGCCGCACGATCGGCCACCGTGCGGTCGCCCACCACGGCGAGGTCGAACGAGTCCGGACCGCTCGCGAACGCGCGCAGGAGGATGAAGATCGAGAGCACAGCGACCGTGATCGCAGTCGAGATCACGAACCCTTTGTCGCGCAGACGCACGGAGAAGTCCCGTGCCGCGACGATCCGCCACATGCCGCGGTCCGTCGCGGCGGGATCGTCGCTCACGTCGCGGTCACCTCCCTGAACAGCTCGGACAGCGTGGGGCGCACCCGGCTGAAGTGCCGGACCTCGCCGACCGACCGGGCGAGATCGAGGACGCGCTGATCGTCCGCGTCGTCCTCGAGCTCCACGATGATCCCGCCGGAGACCTCCCCGTCGAGCCGCACGCCGGGGATCGACTCGTGCCAGCCGGCCGGGGCCCCCGACACCTCGACGCGCACCAGCCGTCTCGCGCGCGACGCGCGCAGCTCGTCGATCGCGCCATCGGCGACGATCCGTCCGTCGACGATCATCACGACGCGGTCGCACACGCGCTCCACGAGCTCCAACTGATGGCTGGAGAACACGATCGGCACGCCCCGCGACGTCCGTTCGCGATCCAGCACCTCGATCAAGACGTCGGTGCCGACCGGGTCGAGGCCCGAGAACGGCTCGTCGAGCACGAGGAGGTCGGGCTCGTACACGAGGGCGGCGGCGAGCTGCACCCGCTGCTGGTTCCCGAGCGACAAGCTCTCGACCCGGTCCTTCGCGCGATCGGCCACCCCGAGCGTCTCGAGGATCTCCACGCCGCGGATCCGCGCGGCGGCCCGGCTCACACCGTGGAGGCGCGCCAGGTAGACGAGCTCGTCGAGGACGGGCATCTTCGGGTAGAGCCCACGCTCCTCGGGGATGTAGCCGAACCGACGCCGAGCAACCCCGTCCACCGGCTTCCCTCGCCACCGGACCTCGCCGCCGTCGGCACCCAGCACCCCGAGCACGATCCGCATCGCCGTGGTCTTGCCGGCGCCGTTCGGACCGACGAACCCCACGACGGAGCCTTCCGCGACGTCGAAGCTCACGCCGTCGAGCGCCACGACGTCACCGAACCGGCGGCGCAGATCGATCAGCTCGAGACCGTGGGGCATCGGGTCAGGATAGGGAACGGATCGTCCGAACCGACCGACCCCGTGCGATCAGGACGGGGATCTCGACCGCGATGACCTCTCCGGCATCGAGCAGCGGGAACCAGAACGCTCCCTCCGCCTCGACCACCAGCTGGTTCGCGTTGATCGCCCCCTGGTCGGAGACCACCCAGGTGCCGGTGATCTCCGCCGACGCCGGATCCACACGCTGGAGGATGGGCCCGAGGTCGGTCGCCACCCAGAGGGATCCTCCGTGCTGGAGCAGGCCGTCGGGGAGCGCCTCGGTCGCGATGGGCGGATCCGGCTCGTTCGTCGCCGGATCGATGCGTTGGACGGCGTCGCTATCGACAGAGGAAACCCACAACCCGTCGCCGGCTTCGGCCATCACCTGCGGCCCGAACTCCGTCTCGATCTCCGCCACGACGTCGCCGGTGTCGGGATCGAGCCGGACGATCGTGGAGTCGAGGTAGTTCGAGACCCACACGCTGCCGAATGCGACCGCGACGAACCGAGGCTCCAGACCGACCTCGATCGGGCGACCCACCGAGTTCGATCCCTCGTCGATGCGGACGACGGCGTTGCTCTCCTCGCAGACCACCCACAGCCCGACGTCATCGGCCGCCATCCCCTCCGGGGCCTCGCACACGTCGATCGTGGCCGTGATCTCGTTCGTCGCGGGGTCGATCCGGGAGACCGTGTCGTCCTCGGAGTTTGACACCCAGACGGAGTCGAACGCGACGGCGACTTCGAGCGGGACCGAGCCCACCGGGATGGTCGCCACCACGGCGCTCTCGGTCGGGTCGATGCGAGAGACGCTCGGCTCGCCTCCGCTGTCGAACTCCGAGTTCACCACCCACACGCTGTCGAACCCCGTGGCCATCCCGATCGGCTCGCCGCCGACGGACACGCGAGCGAGCTCCTCGAGCCGAGGCGGGGACGTCGGCGTCGCCGACGGGGTCGACGTCGCCGAAGTCCCGGCCTCGGGGTCGGACCCGCCGCAGGCCCCCAGCAGGAGCACCGCGGCGACCGCGAGGACGGAACGACGCGACGTGGTACGACGAAACGCCATCCAACGGCGACGCTACGCGAGCCGACCGGCCGGAACCAGAGACCGCGCAAGGAACCGACAGGTTCAACGGCAACATCGCGGAACCGAGACGAACGTCCGTCCCGCCCGAGCGGGGCCGCCGTCCGGCCACGGTCCCGCGTGGTGATGCCGGCCGAACTCAGGAGAGGAGCGGTCCCCCTCGGTGTGCCCACATCATCCCGCTCGGCGGGCTTCCGCCCCCGGTCATGCTCCGCTTCCGCTTCGAGCCGACGGTCCGTCGACCGGTGATCCCGAACAGGATGAGGAACACGAGCACCGGGGTGAGATCGTGGGTGTCATCGGGATCGGTCGAAGAGGCGGGCTGCCAAGCAGCCAGGCTGACCTCCGGGAGCGGGTCCTCCAGCAGCGACCGGATGATGTCCAGGGTGGGCCCGCGTGAACCGAGCGCGCCCGCGGTACCGACCGCCGCCCTCGAGAGCAATGCCGGGAGGTCGGCCTCGGCTTCGTGGAGCCAGGAGATCAGGAGCCGCATCGGATCGATCGCGGCCCCGTCGGGCCCGTACCGACCGAAGTGGACGTGCGGGACCGTCGCGTTCCCCGTGTCGCCGCAGTAGCCGATGACGTCCCCGCGGTGGACGTCGTCGCCGTCGGAGAAACGCCGATCGTTCCAATCCACGAAGTGCGCGAAGTAGTAGTAGCCGCCGTCCGGGAGGAAGAGGTGGGCGGACCGGCCACCGAGCAGGCCCGTGTCGAACTCGATCGTGCCGTCCTCGGGTGCGAGCACCTCGGAACCGTGCTCGCAGAGCACGTCCTGTCCTTCGTGCTGGCGGACGATCGATCCCGGCCCGTACCGACGAGCATGCCAACTGTCGACCCAGCTGGCCGGGCCGACCACCATGAACGGTGCGTAGACCTCTCGGCGGATCCGCTCCTCGGACCAGCCCGCACCCCGCAACAGCGCGGCCGCGGCGACCAAGCGCTCGGTCGAGTAGGTGCCACTGAGCAACTGCTCGGTCGAGAGGTCCCGCGTCGGGGCCTGGTTCGGGGAGCCCTCTTCGGGCGGCTGATCGAACGCATTCGGAGCTCCACCCTCGGGAGCAGGGTGTCCGCCAACCCAGGCCGGCCCGAAGGACGGCACGATCCTGACGCCCCGCACCGTCGGGCTCGGGATCGGCGTCGGGCTCGGGGTCGGCGTCAGGGACGGGCTTGGTGAGGGAGACTGCGACGGATCCGGAGAGGGGCTCGGCTCGGGCGAGGGGCTCGGCTCGGGCGAGGGGCTCGGCTCTTCCGAGAGCCCGGGCTCTGCGGACGGTGACGGGCTGGGCGCCTCACTGGGGAGCACCGACGCGATCGCATCCACCGCGCCCCACGGCGCAGCGAACGCGAGGAGCGAGCTGAGAAGAGCGACGACGTGCAGCCTCGTCCTGCCCCGCATCGGCGCCGTCGTCCGTCCCTGCCTCGGAGGGCGGGGAGCTCGAGTCTTTCCAGCGATCATCGCGAGGGTCGCCCTCACCCATCTCCCGTCTCGGAGAAGTGTCACCGACCTCCGGGACCGTTTGCGCGTCCGCGTCGTCAACCGCCTACGGACGAACCGCGGCGCGCGCCGGCCCACTCGGGCCGCAACTCGACCAGACCTCGACCCTACCGCCGCTGGGGGCTAGGCGGCACCCGGCTCGGTGAGGCCCTCGCGGGTTCGCCGAGCGCGATCGCCAGGACCTCGGCCACGTCGTCGGCGAGTTCGAACGTCATCTCCTCGCGCACCTGCTCTGGCACGTCGTCGAGGTCTCCCTCGTTGCGCGCGGGAAGGATGACCTCCTTCAGGCCGGCCCGATGCGCGGCGAGGACCTTCTGCTTGACCCCTCCGATCGGGAGCACGCGTCCTTGGAGCGTCACCTCGCCGGTCATGCCCACTTCTGCACGAACCGGCCGGCCCGTGAGCAGCGAGGCCAACGCCGTCGTCATCGCGACCCCCGCGCTGGGACCGTCCTTGGGAACGGCGCCCGCCGGGACGTGCACGTGGAACCGACCGCGCAGATGGTCCGCAGGGATGTCGAGCGCCTCGGCGTGCGAGCGCACGTACGAGAGCGCGATCCGCGCCGACTCCTTCATCACGTCGCCCAGCTGTCCGGTCAGTGTCAGCCCGTCCGCCATCCCCGTCTCTGGCACGTCCTCGCGGGTTGCCTCGATGAACAGCACGTCACCACCGGTCCCGGTGACCGCCAAACCCGTGGCCACGCCGGGGACAGCTGTCCGCTCCGCCGCTTCGAAGAAGAACTTCTGCCGGCCGAGGTACTCGCGTAGATCGGTCGCGTCCACGCGGGCCGACGACCCACCCTCGCCGGCGGTGAGCTTCGTCGCGACCTTCCGCATGATCTTGCCGAGCTCGCGCTCGAGGTTGCGGACACCGGCCTCGCGCGTGTAGTCGCCGACAACCCCTCGGAGAGCGTCGTCGGTCACCTCGACCTCCTCGGGGCGCAGGCCGTTGCGCTCGACCTGCCGGGGCAGCAGGTGCCGCCGCGCGATCGCGACCTTCTCGTCCTCGGTGTACCCGTCGATCCGGATGACCTCCATCCGGTCGAGCAGCGGGCCCGCGATCGTCTCCGCGATGTTCGCGGTCGCGATGAACAGCACCTCGGACAGATCGAGGTCGACGTCCAGGTAGTGGTCACGGAACGTGTGGTTCTGCGCGGGATCGAGGACCTCGAGCAGCGCGCTCGAGGGGTCGCCTCGCCAGTCGGCGCCGACCTTGTCGACCTCGTCCAACATCATCACTGGGTTCTTCGTGCCCGCGTCCTTCAGCGCGCGCACGATCCGTCCCGGCAGGGCGCCCACGTAGGTGCGACGGTGGCCACGGATCTCGGACTCGTCGTGGACGCCGCCGAGCGAGACCCGGACGAAGTTGCGTCCGAGGGCGCGCGCGACGGACTCCCCGAGCGACGTCTTGCCGACGCCGGGAGGGCCGACCAGCGTGAGGATCGCGCCGGAGCCGCGACCGCCGGTCTCGGCGAGCCCCCGCTCGCTTCGGAGCTTGCGGACCGCGAGGTACTCGAGGATGCGGTCCTTCACGTCACGGAGCCCCTCGTGGTCCGCGTCCAGCACCTCGCGCGCCGACCCGATGTCCAGGTTGTCCTCGGTCTTCGAGGACCAGGGGACGTCGAGCAGCCAGTCGAGGTAGGTGCGGATCCATCCGTATTCGGGCGATTGCTCGGACGTCCGCTCGAGCCGGCCGAGCTCGCGGTCCGCCTGCGTGCGCACGTCCTCGGGCATCCCGGCGTCGGCGATCTTGGTCCGGTACTCCTCGAGGACGTCTTCGGTGCCGTCCTCGCCGAGCTCCTTCCGGATCGCCGCCATCTGCTCACGGAGCAGCATCTCCCGTTGCCGCTCCTCCAGGCTGCCGGCGACCTCGTCGCGGATCCGCTCCTTCACCTGGACCTCCGCCAGGGTCTCCTTCGCCCAACGAAGGACCTTCTCCAGCCGCGCCTGGACGTCGAGGGTCTCGAGGACCTCCACCTTCTGCTCGAAGGAGAGATCGGGCGAGTACCCGGAGGTGTCCGCGAGCTGTCCCGGATCGGTCACGCCACGCAGGAACTCGGCGACGGCGGGGACCCCTCGGGCGTCCGTGATGGCTTCGATGGCCCCGCGGTACTCCGTCGCGAGCTCGCGAGCACGATCGGTCACCGGCTCATCCGCCGGCTCGATCTGGACCCACGTGGCCTCCCCCGTCCCGGGGACACCGAGCCCGACGGTGGCGCGCCGGAGCCCGCGGATCACCACGGCCTCGACGCCGTTGCGCATGCGACCGACGTCTTCGATCTTGGCCACCACGCCGACCCGCGCGTACCGGCCCTCGATCCGTGGGACGGTCAGGAGAAGGGCGTCGTCGCCCTCCGCGGTCGCGCCGAGAGCCGCCCGGGCTTCGTCGGATTCGATCGTGAGGGTGACGACCATGCCGGGAAGCACCACGCCCGTAGTCAGGGGCAACAACGGCAGGGCCTGGATGTCGAGCTCGTTCATCTCGGTGATCCTTTCTCGCTCTGTCCGCTTGAACGGACCCGCGCTCCCATCCTATTCCGGCTCGGTAATGATGATTACGTGATTGCACGGGCTACCAGCCCGTTACCCAGCGGACATGTCGGTGTCGTCGAGCGTCGATATCCTCGCGCCCATGGCGAACGCGATCATCACCACCAACAGCCTGACCAAGTCCTTCGGCGACGTTCGGGCCGTCAAAGGGGTGGATCTGTCGGTCGAGGAGGGCACGGTGTTCGGGCTGCTCGGGCCGAACGGTGCCGGCAAGACCACCACCATCCGGATCCTCACGACCCTCCTCGAGCCCGACGAAGGCTCGGCCGTCGTGGCTGGGCTCGACGTCGTGCGGGACGCCGTGCGGCTGCGTCCCGTGATCGGCCTCGCCGGGCAGTTCGCGGCGGTCGACGAGAACCTCACCGGCCTGGAGAACCTGCAGATGGTCGGTCAGCTCTACCACCTCCCCGCGGCCGAAGCCCGGCGCCGCGCCGAGGAGGTGCTCGAGCGGTTCGAGCTCTCCGAGGCCGCGCATCGGACCGCCAAGACGTACTCGGGAGGGATGCGGCGCCGGCTCGACGTCGGCGCGAGCCTCGTGGGCCGGCCCAAGGTCCTCTTCATGGACGAGCCGACCACCGGACTGGACCCGAGGAGCCGGCTGGTCCTCTGGGAGCTGATCCGCGACCTCCAGAAGCAGGGCACCACCCTGCTGCTCTGCACCCAGTACCTGGAGGAGGCCGACAACCTCTGCGATCGCATCGCGGTGATCGATCTCGGGACCGTGATCGCAGAGGGAACGTCGGAGGACCTGAAGAACAAGATCGGCGGTGAGGTTCTCGAACTCCACGTTGCGGCGGAGCACCTCTCCCGGGCGGCCGACACGCTCCGGGGACTCGGCGCCGGGGAACCCTCCCTCGACGAGGGCACGCGGCTGATCCGGGTCCCGGTCGGGAGCGAAGGGCCGACGGTGCTGCTCGAGACGGTACGCCGGCTCGACGATGCAGGCATCGCGATCGAGGACATCGCCCTGCACCGGCCGACGCTCGATGACGTCTTCCTCTCCCTGACGGGACACGCGGCGGAGACGGCCCTCGCGGAGGAAGAGGAGTCCGAGCCCGAACCGAAGAAGCGCGGGAAGAGGAGGGATCGATGAGCGCGATCGCAACGACCGCCCGACCCACTAGGTCACGCGCGGTGCTGTCGTTCTTCGACAGCCTCGTCGTCGCCCGACGGAACCTGATGCAGATCGTCCGGATCCCGGCGGTCCTGGTCTTCGAGCTGGTGCAGCCGGTGATGTTCGTCCTGCTGTTCGTCTACGTGTTCGGTGGCAACATCATCGTTCCGGAGGGCTTCTCGTCGTACACGATGTATCTGATGCCCGGGATCATCATCCAGAACGCGATCTTCGGAGCGACCACGACGGCGATCGGGATCGCCGAGGATCTGAAGTCCGGCCTGGTGGATCGGTTCCGCTCGCTCCCGATGGCGCGCTCGGCGATGCTCGCCGGGCGGGCGACATCCGACCTGGTCAAGAACTTCCTCCTCCTCTTGGTAGTGATCGGGATCGGCTACCTCGTGGGCTTCTCGTTCCAGAACGGGTTGATCAACGCCCTCGCGATGATCGTGCTCGTGATGGCCGTCAGCTTCGCCTTCTCCTGGGTGATGGCCGCGATCGCCCTCTGGGTCAAGAAGCTCGAGGCCGTGCAGGCCGCCGCCTTCACCGGGATCTTCCCGATCGTGTTCATGAGCTCGGCACTCGTGCCGGTGCAGGGCATGGACGCCTGGGTCCAGGCGATCGCGCGGAACAACCCCGTCACGCACTGGGCGAACCTGGCCCGGGTGTTCACCGTCGGTCAGTACCCCACGAGTGGCGGCACCACCGAGGAGCTCATCCTGATCTCCCTCGCGTGGATCATCGGACTCCTCGTCGTCTTCATGCCGCTCTCGATCCGCCTCTACTCGAGGCTCACGTAAGGAACAGACCCGGCCCATCTGACGTTCCACCTGGGTCGACCAGAGAGGACCGAGGGCATGCCGCTGCTGGGATTCAAGGGTGACAACGCTCGCGAGAAGGTCGCCGTCCTGCTCACGATGTGCTTCGCGCTCGCGATGGCGATGCTCGACAACACCGTCGTCAACATCGCCCTCCCGACGATCCAGCGAGAGCTCGGGGCGACGGTCTCCGACCTGCAATGGATCATCGACGGCTACGTGCTCGCGTTCGCGTCCTTGCTCCTCACGGGCGGGATCCTAGGAGACCGCTACGGCCGCAAGCGGATGTTCCTCACCGGCCTCGCGATCTTCACGCTCGCCTCGCTCGGGTGCGGCCTCTCGGGATCGGGCGGCCAGCTGATCGCGTTCCGGGCCCTGCAAGGGGTCGGCGCGGCCCTCCTGATGCCCGGCACGCTCTCGATCCTGACGGTCACGTTCCCGCCGGAGGAGCGTTCGCGGGCGATCGGCCTCTGGGCAGGCGTGAGTGGTCTCGCCCTGGCGCTTGGCCCGACGCTCGGCGGATGGATCGTCGAGAACGCCGGATGGGAGACGGTGTTCTTCATCAACGTCCCGATCGGCATCCTCGCGTTCGCGATCGCCTCACGCACCGTGCGTGAGTCGGTCTCGGAGGAAACCAGGCACCTCGACCTGCCCGGTCTGGCGCTCGGCACCGGAGGACTCTTCGCTCTCACGTTCGGCCTGATCGAGGCGAACCAGCGCGGGTGGAGCGACCCGTTGATCGTCGGCTCCCTCGTGCTCGCGGGCATCCTCCTCGTGGCGTTCCTCGTGTGGGAGCACCGGAGCCCTAAGGCGATGATGCCCCTCGCGTTCTTCCGGATCCCCACGTTCAGCGCCGGCAACACGGTGGCCTTCTCGATCTCGCTCGGGATGTTCTCGATCTTCCTGTTCGTCACGCTCTACATGCAGGCGGTCCGCGGCTACACGCCGCTCCAGACGGGCGTGCGGTTCCTCCCGATGACCGTGATGATCATCGTGACCGCGCCGATCGCTGGCCACGTCGCGCAGCGGATCGGCCCCAGGATCCCGATGACCTACGGGCTCACGATGGCGTCGGCCGGTCTCCTCGGCCTGACGTTGATCACGCCCACCACCCCGTTCTGGATGATCGCGATCCTGTTCGTGATGATGGGACACGGCCTCGGCGCGACGATGGCCCCGATGACGGCCGCCGTGATGGGGTCCGTCGGTCCGCAGCGGGCCGGCCTCGGCTCGGCGATGACGAACACGAGCCGCGAGGTGGGTGGCGTCGTTGGCATCGCGCTCTTGGGCACGGTGCTGTTCGACCGGCTCGGTTCCACGCTACTCCCGAAGCTCGCAGAGCTCGGACTCACGGCCGGTCAGGCGAGCGCGATCTCGCAAGCCGCCTCCCACGGCTTCGTCTCCCCCGCTGAGCTCGCCGGACTCGGACTCACCCCCGAGCAGATCGGTGGGTTCACCACGGCATTCCAGGAGTCGTACATGAGCGGATTCCACCTCGCGTTGCTGATCGCGGCGTTGGTCCTGTTGACCGCCGCGGTCGTCGCGAACCGCTTCATCCCCGGCCGGGCGCACGCGGACGAGATCCACGCTGAGGCCGCAGCGAGGGAAGCGATCACCGCGTCAGCGGAGTAGCGGAACCGCCTACCATCCGACGCGTGCTGGCGCTGCGGATCTTCGTCGTTGTGGCCGGCGTCGCGACCGTTGCGGCGGCGATCGGCTCGGCGGTCAAGACCGTGGTGCTCCCGCGGGCCTCCGCATCGAGGATCACACGCTCCGTCTTCGTGCTCCTCCGCGGACTGTTCCGCGTCATCGCGCGGCCGTCGATGCGGTTCGAGCGGAGGGACAGGATCCTGGGGGCCTACGCGCCACTCGGCCTGATCGCGACACTCGCCACGTGGCTCACGCTCGTCCTCGCCGGATTCACCTTGATCTTCTGGGGAACCGACCACGAGGGGTGGCGCGCCTCCTTCGACCTCTCCGGATCGTCCCTGTTCACCCTGGGCTTCACGCGCCCGGAAGGACTGGGGAGCACTGCGCTGATCTTCGTGGAGGCCGCGATCGGCCTTTTCCTGCTCGCATTGCTCATCACATATCTCCCGACGATCTACGCGGCGTTCTCCCGCCGCGAGGTGGGGATCACGGCCCTCGAGGTCCGCGCCGGCTCGCCGCCGTCGGCCCGCGAGATGATCTGGCGGTATTGGCAACTTGGGCGGCTCCCGGAGATCCACGAAGTCTGGGCAGAGTGGGAGCGATGGTTCGTCGACGTGGAAGAGTCCCACACGTCGCATCCCACGCTGGCGTTCTTCCGGTCGTCGCATCCGGACCACTCGTGGATCACCGCTGCCGGCGCGGTGCTCGACGGGGCGGCGCTCACCCTGTCCTCGGTCGACGTTCCCCGCGACGTCAAGGCCGAGTTCTGCATTCGATCCGGGTATCTGTGCCTCCGCGCGATCGCGGATTACTTCCAGATCGTTCACGATCCGAACCCGCGTCCCGACGACCCGATCTCGATCGGCCGTGATGAGTGGGACGACGTGATCGCGGAACTCGAAGAGGCTGGGGTTCCGTTGAAACCCGATCGAGACCAGGCGTGGCGCGACTTCGCCGGCTGGCGGGTGAACTACGACCGGGTCCTGATCTCCCTCGCGGCCCTCACGGAAGCGCCGATGGCGCTGTGGTCCTCCGACCGGGGCATGGTGCCGATGCGCCCGCCCGTCTTCGGACGGATCCGCTAGGCAGCCGGCGCCGATGCGTCGTAGCGCCGATACTTGGGGAGGACGAGCGCGAGCACGCCGGCGCCGAGGATGCACGCGATCCCGCCCGAGACGATCGAGAACCGGACGGTCGTGAGCGAGGCGAGCAGGCCCGCCTCGGCGTTGCCCAGGGACGGCCCCGTCCCGACGACGGCGAGACTGACCCCCTCCATGCGGCCCCGCATCGCGTCGGGCGTCACTGTCTTCAAGATCGCGTCCCGGTAGAGCCCGCTCACCATGTCCGAGGCGCTCGCCAGCATCAGGAAGACGATCGCGACCCAGAGGTTGGGCGAGAGCCCGAAGCCGATGATGCCGGCGCCCCAGCACATACAGGCGACGATCGTGACGAGCCCCTGTCGCCGAACGTGCTTCGCGCGGCCGCTGAACAGCGCGACGAGGAGGGCCCCGGCCGCCTCCGCCGCGTAGAGGAAGCCCAGGACCGCCACCGATCTGCCGAGCACGTCGAGCACGAACGCCGGGTAAAGCGCGACCGGGATCCCGAAGATCATCGCGACCAGGTCCACGTAGAACGTGCCCTGGAGGACCTGCTTCCGCCGGAGGAACCGAAGGCCCTCACGGATCGCAGACCACCCGACCTTGAGCCGTTCCGCCGTCGGAGGAGACGGACGCATCCCCGACAGCGCGAGGATCACGCCGAGGGTGCTCGCGGCGTCCAGGAGGTACGCCCATCCCACCCCGTACGCGTGGATCAACAGGCCGGTGAGGATCGGGCCGGCGATCGCGGCCGACTGGTAATACACGACCTCGAGGGCGAGCGCGGATGTGAAGAGATCGGGCGTGAGCAACCTGGCGGGCCATGCGCGGAACGCCGGCGAGTAGAGCGAGTACGCCGAGGCCCACACGAACGAGAACGCGAACAGGACCCACACCTGCGGGTCCGGCCGGAAAGCGTTCACGGCGAGCGCGACCGAGAGGACGGCGACCGCCCCCTGCGCGACCATGAGGAATCGCCGGCGCTCGACCGCGTCGGCGATCGCGCCGCCCACGACCGGAAGGACGACCAGCGGGAGCACCTCGGTGAGGGCGAGGAGGCCGACCATCGCGGTCGACCGCGTGATGTCGTAGACCTGGAACGGGACCGCGACGAACGTGATCTGCGTCCCGAACTCCGAGATCGCTTGCCCGACGAAGAGTCGGCGGAAGTCGGCGGAGACCTTGAGCGGCGTGAGGTCGATCCGGTGCCGCCGGAGCCTCCCCACGACGCCGGGGTGCCGGGCCTCCGGCGGCACCGGAGGCGGAAGCCCGTCGTCCTGGTCGCCCGGGAGCCCGCGGTCGTCGCTCACGCGGCCGGACGCTACCGGATGAGGCGGGACAGGCGTCGATCGGCGAGGACCTTCCCGCCGGTCTGGCAGTCGGGGCAATACGTGACCTCGTGGGACTCGTAGGAGACCCGGCGGAGGTCGGCTCCGCAGCGTGGGCAGGGCTGCCCCCAGCGACCGTGGGCCGTGAAGTGATCGCCGAGCTTGGTCGGGAGGCCTCCGCTGCGGCGCCGCTCGACTTCGAGAGCGTCCGTCAGGATCTCGTGGAGCCCCGTGATGAGCCGCTCGCGTTCCTCCGCGTCGAGCTTGCCGAGGACCGCGTACGGCGAGAGGCGCGCGTGGTGGAGCGCGTCGTCGGAGTACCCGCGGCCGACGCCGGCCACCGTCCGTTGGTCACGCAGGATCGTGTGGACCCGCCGGGCATCCGTGCTCTCTCGGAAGAGCGCCGCCGCCTCCTCCGAGAGGACCTCCGGGCCGAGCGCGGCGAGCGGGCCCTCATCGCCTGCCGGGAGCGACCAGACGCCCGCCTTGCGCTCCTTCCCGAACTCCTTCACGAGGAGCGACGGCCGCTCCGCGAACCGCAACCGCGCCACGGAGCCCCGCGGCTTGGTGGACTTCGGCGGCGCCTCGACGTCGAGCCGTCCTCCCTGTGAGAGATGGACGAGCATCCGATCGCCCCCTTCGTAGGAGAGGATCAGGTACTTCCCGCGCCGCCCCACGCCCTCGATGCGACGGCCCACGTACTCGGCGGGTCGTGGCGTGACGGTCTTCAGCGAGGAGAACTGGAGGAGGTCGAACCCCTCGAGCGTGGCACCGTCGACGACGCTGGCCACCCGCTCGGCGAGCGCCTGGATCTCGGGCATCTCAGGCATGGCTAGCCGATCACGGCGCCACGGATGATACCGATCGCCTCGTCGATCCGGTCGCGATGCGTGCGGTGGCTGACGATGCACGCCCTGATGATGTGGCGGCCCTCGATCGTGGTGCTCGACAGGTACACCCGTTTCGGGTCGTTGATGCGGGCGAGGAACGCCCGGTTCTCGTCGTCGGTCGCCCCCGCGAGCCGGAACGGCACGACGGAGAGCTGCGGGGCCCACGGCAGCTCGATCTCGGGGACCTCGGCGAGCGCCGCGTACAGGTGCTCGGCGAGGTCGAGCTTCTCGTCCAGCGCCTGCCGGAACGCCCCCACGCCGTGTAGCACGAGCGGTAGCCAGACGCGGAAGCCCCGGTGGTCCCGCGACAGCTCGGGCGAGTACTCGTTCCAGTTCGGCAGCTCCGCCTCCGGCGCGCGGTCCTGGAGGTACTCGGCACCCACGTAGTGGGCGTCGCGGAGCGCGGCGCCGTCGCGGACGACGAGGGAGCCGGTCCCGTACGGCAGGAACATCCCCTTGTGCGGGTCGAGGGTGATCGAGTCGGCGCGTTCGATCCCGCGGAACCGCTCTCGTCCCCGGTCCGTGAGATGGAAGAAGCCGCCGTACGCGGCATCGACGTGCATCCACAGATCCTCCGCCTCGGCCACATCGGCCACCGCGTCCATCGGATCGATCGCTCCGGTGTTCGTGGTGCCGGCGGCCGGGACGACGAGGAACGGCCGGTGTCCGGCGGCGCGGTCCTCGGCCACCATCGACTTCAGCGCCTCGGCGTCCAACCGCAGCTCCGCATCGACGGGCACAAGCCGCATCGCGCGCCGTGGCATCCCGGCGATCGCGGCGGCCTTCGGCACCGACGCGTGCGCCTGCTCGCTCACGTAGTACGTGCCGTCGCCGAAATCTTCTCCGAGCTTCACGTGGCGTGCGGTGACGACCGCCGAGAGGTTCGCGATCGAGCCGCCGGTCGTGAGGATGCCGCGCGCCTCGTCCGGGTAGCCGAAGAGGTCGCAGAGCCACCGGATCACGTTCTGCTCGATCTGGACCAGCCCCGGCGCGACCTCCCAGAGGTTCGGGAAACGGTTCACGGACATCGCGAGGAACTGCCCGAGCGCCGACGCGTACAGACCGCCACCGGGAACGTAGGGCAGGTAGCCCGGGCCACAGGTCTCGTAGGCCCGCGCGGCCGCGTCGCGGAACTGAGCGAAGACCTCGTCGAACGAGCCGCCGTCCTCGGGCGGCGAGGCCTTCAGCCTCAGGGCGGCCTCGAGCGCACCGTCGACGTTCCGGGCGGGGGCGTCGGACAAGCCGTGGATGAAGTCGATCACGTAGTCGACGGCCGCCCGACCCATCGCCCGCATCTCCTCGGGCGACGGATCGAGGGGGTAGCCGGTCACGCGGTGCTCCGCAGGGTGGCGTCGATCGTCTCGAGGAGCCGCCGGGACGAGTCCGTAACCTCGTCGACGGCCGCCTCGAACGCCTCGGCGTGTCGCGCCGTGGGCTTCCCGAACCCGCTCACCTTGCGAACGAACTGACGCGCCGCCTCCCGGATCTCCTCATCCGTGGCATGCCCCTGTCCGTGTGGTTCCCGCAGTCGCTTGATGCTTCGGCACATGAGCGGGAGGGTACCGCGCGAGGCGCGTTCAGCCCCGTCGGGCCGCGAGGGCGCTGAGCACTTCCATGACGACGTTGCCCGCGAGCATCGCCGTGATCTCCGCGTGGTCGTACGGGGGAGAGACCTCCACGACGTCCATCCCGGCGATGTCCACGGCACCCGCGATCCGTCGGACCGCGCGGAGCAGCTCCCGCCCGAGCATCCCGCCGGACTCGGGCGTTCCGGTGCCGGGAGCCATCCCCGGGTCGACGACGTCGATGTCGACCGAGAGATAGATCCGGTCAGGGCCGTCCAGCGCCTGCGCGATCGCCTCGTCGATCACCGCCTCGACGCTTCGCTCCTCCATCTCGACCTGCGTGTGCCAGCGCAGTCCCTGCCCTCGCATCCACTCGAACGTCTCCCGATCCGGCCAGTAGCCGCGAAGACCGACCTGGACGAAGTTCGGCCCGGCGATCCATCCCTCGTCGATCAGTCGGCGCATCGGCTGCCCGTGGCCGATCAGCGATCCCCATTGGTCCATCGCCGTGTCGGCGTGCGCGTCGAAATGCACGATCCCGACGCGCGCCGGGTCGTGCACTCGGGCGACCGCGGCGGCGGACGGATACGTGATCGAGTGGTCGCCGCCCAGGACGATCGGGATCGCGCCCGCGCGGGCGACGCGACGAACCTTCTCGTGGATCACGCGCAGGCTGCGCTCGGGTCGCCCCGGGACGATCGGCGCGTCGCCCGCGTCGACCACCGTCAGGACGTCGAAGGGGGATGCCTCGGTCTGGAGCGACCACGCCCACGGGCTTCCCGCCGTCACGTGAGCGGTTCGGATCGCCATCGGGCCGAACCGCGCGCCCGGCCGTGCGGAGGTCCCCTCGTCGTACGGGGCGCCGACGACCGCGATGTCGGCGCCGGCGTCCCTGATCGCCTCCTCATCGAGAGCCCACGGGACCTTGTAGAAGGATCCGCGGAAGTCCGAGTACTGCGGCAGGTCGTTCGTGTCGAACTCGTCGAACTCGGCGTCCTCGCTCGCGTAGAGCGTGCTCTCCGGGATCCGGAACGGCCGGTCGTTCCCGTCGGTCATCGAGCCGGCCTTCGCTCCGGACGCATGCGCGGTCACCCGTCCTTGCGGATCCGACGGGCGGCGTTCGCACCGGGGCCGCCCGTGACCCCGCCGCCCGGGTGGGCGCCGGACCCGGCCAGATAGAGGCCGTCCAGGACGAACCGGTACCGAGCTTCCCCGTTCAACGGACGCCACGCGAAGAACTGGTCGAGGCCGGGCTCCGCGTGTTGGACGTGGCCGCCCGTGAGACCGAAGTCAGCCTCGAAGTCCTCCGGTGTGATGACCTGCCGCGCCTCCACGAGCTCGCCGAGTCCGGGGGCGTATCGCTCCAACGTCTTGACCGTCACGTCCCCCAGCCGTTCTCGCTCGCGGGACCACTCCCCCGCTCGAAGGTGGCGGGGGACCGATTGCACGATCGCGCTCATCACGTGACGCCCCTCCGGCGCGAGCGATGGATCGACGAGGGACGGGATCGTCGCCTCGATCCACGGCTCGTCGGCGAGCTCACCGTACTTCCTGGCATCCGACGCCCTCTCGACGTAGTCGATCGACGGACCGATCACGACCCGCCCTTGCACGCGCTCGGGATCCTCGTGGAACGCCGGGAGGCCGGACAGGGCGAGGTTCACCTTGGCGGTGGCTCCGGGCTGCCGGATGTTGCCCGCACGCCAGAGCATCGTCGGACCGATCTCCTCGGGGTCGCACAGCGCGAGCGTTCGCTTCGGGTCCGCCGCGGACACGACGATGCCCGCGTCGATCTCCGTGCCGTCCGCGAGGGTCACCCCGACGACCCGGCGGCTCCCGGATCGGATCTCCTTCACGTCAGCTCCCGTGCGGATCTCCGCGCCCGCCGCCGATGCGGCCGAGGCGAGCGCCGTGGCGAGCGCTTGGGTCCCCCCGCGGGCGAACACGGCGGTCCCGGCGGCCCCGCCGTCGTTGCCGGCGGAGTCGTTCAGGAACAGCGCGGCCGTCCCCGACGACCACGGCCCGCACGCCGTGTAGAGCACGCCTCGGGTGGACAGCGGGCCACGTACCGCCTCCTCCTCGAACACCTCCTGGACGAGATCGGCGACGGCCATCGGCATCATGCGGATCGCTTCACGGCCGTACCGTGCGCCGAGCCCTCGGAACGCCCACCCCACCTTGAGCCCGGAGATCGCATCGGCGAGGGTCGGCGCGCTGATGTCGGGCGGGGTCGCGACGTTCACGTACGCGAGGAACGACGCGATCGCTCGCACCTTCTGATCGAACTCCGCGTAGGCGTCGGCATCGCGCGGGTTCCGCTCCCGGAGCTCCCCCGCCGTCCGGGCGGCATCGCCCCAGAACGTCACGGAGGATCCGTCCGGCTGCGGCGCGAACATCCGGACGGGGGGCGCGATGAGCGAGAGCCCGAAATCCTCCAGCCGGAGGTCCTCGATCACCGATCGACGGAGACGGCCGACCGTGTGCGCGAGCCCGGGGGCCGTGAAACCAGGAGCGAACTCGCCGCCCCGGAGGATGCCGCCCACCTCGGCAGCCCGCTCCAGGACCGTGACGCGGCGCCCGTCCTTGGCGAGGAGGGCGGCGGCCACCAGGCCGTTGTGGCCCGCGCCGATCACGACGACGTCCGAGCGGGCTCCCACGCTCAGGCCGCCCTCCCTCGTCCTCGGCTTCCTCGACCCCCACGGCCCCTCAGGACCTCGAGCGCGGCGATCCGGCCGGGGGCGCCCATGATCCCGCCACCGGGATGCGTCGCCGACCCGCACATCCACAGGTCGCGGATCGGGGTGCGGTAGCGGGC
This sequence comes from uncultured Actinomycetota bacterium, assembly GCA_963702405.1. Lineage (GTDB taxonomy): Bacteria > Actinomycetota > UBA4738 > UBA4738 > HRBIN12 > JAJNBA01. Next base: position 252,039 of record CAVPCM010000008.1, on the reverse strand, counting down.
CCACCCCGGCACCGGCCGATTGAAGAACAGCTGCTCGAGCGAGAGCTCCCCCTGGAAGATGTTGCCTTCGGTCAAGCCCGTGACGTCCTCGATGTCCTTCGGGGTGATGAACTGCGAGCCCACGATGTGCTGTCGGATCGTCGGGAACCGCTCCGCGATCGTGTCGATCACGTTCTGCCCGAAGGACTCCCGCGCCGCGTCGTCCCAGATCGCGTCCCCGGCCAGCCGGTACGGCGCGTACTGGACGAAGCAGCTCATCACGTGGCCGCCGGGAGGAGCCATCGTGGGGTCCACGAGCGTGGGGATGATCATGTCGATGTAGGGGCGGCGCGAAGGGCGCCCGTACTTCGCATCGTCGTAGGCACGTTCCATGTAGTCGAGCGAGGGGGAGAACGAGATCGCGCCGCGGAGCCACTCTCCCGTGCCCGGCTTGCACGCCAGCTCCGGGAGGCCGTCGAGCGCCAGGTTCACCTTGCCGCTCGAGCCGCGGTACTTGTAGCGCAGCACTTCTTCGCGGAAAGCGGGATCGAGCGTGCCGTCCTCGAGCAGCTTGATGAACGTCCAGCGGGAATCCAGCGAGGACAGGACGATCCCCGCCTCGATCTGCTCCCCCGACTCCAGCGTCACGCCGGTGGCACGGCCGCCCCGCACGTCGATCCGCGCGACGGGCGCCTCCGTCCGGATCTCTGCACCGGCCGCCAGCGCGGCGCTCCCGATCGCGTCGGAGATGCTCCCCGTGCCGCCGCGCGGCACGCCCCAGGCGCGGAACGCCCCGTCGATCTCGCCCATGTAGTGGTGGAGCAGCACGTAGGCCGTCCCCGGCGAACGCGGTCCTTGGAAGGTCCCGATGATCCCCGAGGCGCTCATCGTCGCCTTGAGGGGATCGGTCTCGAACCACTGGTCGAGGAAATCCGCTGCCGACATCGTCATCAGCTGGATGAACGTCGTCTGCAGACGCTTCGGCAGGTCCTTGAACGTCTTCGCGAGCGGCGTGAGCGGGAGCCAGTCGCGGACCGAGATCTTGCCGGGGTCCGGCGGCACGATCGACAGGATCGGCTTGATGAACCGCGCCATCTCCGCCATCAGCGGTCCGTACTCCTCGTAGGCCTCGGCGTCGTTCAGCGACCAGCGACGGAGCTCGCGGACGGTGCGCCCGTGGTCGTTGACCCGCCAGAGCGAGTCGCCGTCCAACGGTGTGATCGTCCCGTCGAGGGGCAGGATCTCGAGCCCGTGCTTGGGCAGCTCGAGCTCACGGATGATCTCCGGGCGTAGGAGCGAGACGACGTAGGAGAAGACGCTGAACCGGTAGCCGGGGACGATCTCCTCGGAGACGGCCGCACCGCCGAGGACGTGGCGGCGCTCGAGGACCAGGACCTTCTTCCCGGCCTTCGCGAGGTACGCGGCGGTCACGAGGCCGTTGTGGCCTCCCCCGATCACGACGGCGTCGTAACGCTGCGGCATCCGCTTCCTCTTCGCTCTTCTCGTTGGCGCTCTTCCAGGCGCCGTTCTCGGGCACCGGGTCGCCGGAGAAGGCTATCCGAACGCCGTCGGCGTACGGCCGCCGATGCTAGCCGTGCGCCCGCAGCGGAAGCGAAACGGCCTTTGACCTGAAGTCATCCGGGCGGGCCGGTCCCGCGGATCGCCCTCGGCTAGCCTGTGCCCCGGATGAGCGTCGGCACGGCCTTCTTCGAGCGTCAGCGAGAGCTGAACACGAAGCTGGCGTGGGGCGACTGGTCCGGCTACCACGCCGCCGCCGTGTTCGCGGACTTCGTGGACATCGAGTACAACGCGATCCGCGAGGCGGCCGCTGTGATCGACGTCTCGCCCCTCTACAAATACGAGGTGAGCGGCCCCGATGCCTCGGCACTCCTCGACCGGGTGATCACGCGGGACGTCTCCCGCATGGCGATCGACCAGGTGATCTACACCCCGTGGTGCGACGAGGAGGGGAAGGTCATCGACGACGGGACCGTGACCCGGCTCGACGAGGACCGTTTCCGCGTGACGGCCGCCGATCCCTCCTTCCGGTGGTTCGCCCTGAACGCCACCGGGCTCGACGTGCGGATCGACGACATCTCGGAGACGACCGCGGCCCTCGCCGTGCAGGGACGCCTCTCCCGCCACGTCCTCGAGCGGGCAACGGGGCGGGACTGGTTCGACCTCCGCTACTTCCGTCGTCGCCCGGGCTCGATCGGGGGTGTCGACATCGACGTCACGAGGACCGGGTACACGGGCGATCTCGGCTACGAGCTCTGGATCCCACGGGAGGGTGCCCTCGCGGTCTGGGACCGTCTCTTCGAGGTCGGCGCCGACTACGGGCTGCGGCCGGCAGGGATCCAGGCGCTCGACATCTGCCGTCTCGAGGCCAGCCTGATCCTGATCGAGGCTGAGTACACGAGCGCCCGCCACGCGTTCGCGCCGGAGCTCAAGTATTCGCCGTTCGAGATCGGCCTCGGACGCCTCGTCGCGTTCGACAAGCAGGTGGAGTTCACGGGGAAGCGGGCGCTGGTCGCGGAACGCGAGGCGGGCGGTCCGGCGAGACGGCTCGTCGGATTGGACCTCGATTGGTCCGCGATCGAGTCGATGTACGCGAGACACGGCCTCGCACCGCAGATCTCGGCGCTCGTCCACCGGGCGCCCGTCCCCGTCTACCGGGAAGGCGCCCAGGTCGGCCGCGCGACCTCCGTGGGATGGGGTCCCACGATCAAGAAGATGGTCGGGTTCGGTTCCGTGGACAAGGACCTGACGAGGCTCGGCACACGGCTCTCCGTGGAGTGGACCGTGGAGGGCGAGCGCGGGAAGGTGGGGGCCACGGTCGTGCCCATGCCGTTCCTCGACCTCGATCGCAAGCGCTCCTAGCTCCGTCCGCTGCTCGGTGCGAGAAACTGGGTCCGTGACGAACCGCCGATCGCTCACCCTGATCGCGCTCGTCCTGGTCGGCGGGCTCGTCGGTCTCGCCGTGGGGCTGGCGGGGAGCGCCCTCCTGGGGGCGATCACCGGCGTCATCTGCGTGGCGGTGGCGCTCCTTGCCACCCGTTCCGTCCAGGGGATGTCCGCCCCCACTGACCCCTCGCGGCGGCGGCTCCTCGGGATCGCCGGGCTGCTGGGCGCCGCCGCGGCGATGGGAGGCGCCGCGCTGGGCCGCACGGTCCGTCGCGTCACCCGACCGGATCCCCGGCCGGTCCAGGAGGCGATGGCACGAGACCTCGGCGCCGAGTACATGGAGCTCGTCGCACGCGCGTATCACCCGGATCGCAGCGGCGACATCCAGCTGCTGGCCGCCCCGTTCAACAGCGCGAACTACCCGCAGGAGTCCCGATCGCTGGTCCCCCGCGACCCGAGGACGAGTCATGCGAGCGTGTGGATGTACCTCGAGCGGGTCCCTCTCGTCGTCGCCGGGCCGGGGATCGCCGCCCTCGACTCCGAGGAGCGCGTGTCCCTCGCCGATGTCGCTCCGACGATCGCTCAGCTGATCGGGTTCGATGCGTTCCTCGAGCTGGAGCGGGAGGGACGCCCGTTGCCGGGGATCGCGCGGCCTGCGAGTCCGCCCGCGGTCGTGGTGACATTCGTGATCGACGGCGGCGGCTGGAACGTTCTGCAGGAGTTCCCGGACGCCTGGCCCAACCTCCGGCGACTGATGCGGGACGGGGCGAGTTTCCGCAACGCGATCCACGGATCGTTCCCTGCCGTGACGGCGTCGGCGCACGCCACGATCGGCACCGGCGCCTTCCCTCGGACGCACGGCGTGACGGGGCACAACATCCGGGACGGCCGGAAGGTCCGCAAGACCTACGGGGAGCCGGGGCGCGCGAACCCCAGCGATCTCCTCGTCCGCACACTCGCCGACCTGTGGAGCGAGGCGACCGACCGTGCATGGGTCGGCGAGATCGGCTACCAGATCTGGCACCTGGGGATGCTGGGAGGGGGTGGCCAGGCGACGACCGGGTCCGGGTCGACGCGGGTCCGACCGGTGGCCGTGTACTGGGACGAGACGGCCGACCCGCAGGGCTGGCGCAGCTTGAATGGCGAGCTCTTCCGGTTGCCCGCGGGCCTGCCGTCGCTCGATGCGTTCGAGAGGTACCGGGCGGACTTCGTCCCCAACCCCGACCGCGACCCCGCGTTCGATCCCGTGAAGCCCAAGAACATGCACTGCTGCAGCACCCCGGTGATCAGGTACCAAGGTGATCTGATCGAGGCGACGATCGCGAACGAGCCGGTTGGTTCCTCGGGTGCGTCGGGGCTCCTGTTCATCAACTACAAGGCGCCCGACTACACCGGACACGTCTACGGGATGTTCGATCCGATGACGGGTGACGCGCTCCGAGACGTCGACGAGCAGCTCGGGCGGCTCGTGAGCCAGCTGGACGCCGTGTATCCGGGCAGGTACGCGCTGATCGTCACCGCGGACCACGGACAGTGTCCCCTCCCCGACGCGGCCGGGGGCGTCCGGATCGACCCGATCCAGCTCTGGGACGACGTCGAGCGGGAGTTCGGCGGCGGCCTGTTCGGCTTGGTCCAGAACGTCGTGCCCTCCGAGGTGTACCTGGAGTCGGACGTCCTGTGGGACGTGGGCGCGACCCGGGAAGACATCGCCTCGTTCCTCCGCGACTACCCCTACCGGCGGAACATCGGACCGTACGTGCCCCGCGACGCGATCGAGCTGGACCTCTTGGAGCGCCAGCAGTTCGCCGCCGTCTTCGCGACCACGTTCCTGGACACCCTCGGCGGCCGCGACTTCGACGCGGAGTTCGGCACCGGCATCTATCCCGAGGCGGAGATCGGGATCCCGCCGCCGGTCGGCTAGATGACGGTCCAGCTCGAGGACCGGGACCGCGCGCTCCTCGAGGGTGAGGCGGGCGAAGGCGCGGCGCTCGCGATGCGGCTCGTGGTCAGGATGGCGGAGGTCGCCCGAGCGTCGCAGCTGCGAGACGTGACGAGGGCGCACATCGATTCCTGCCTGTACCACGGGCAGGTCGGGCTGGACTTCGCCGAACGGCTCCTCGCGGGCGGGGCGTCCGTCACCGTGCCCTCCACGCTGAACGTCAGCTCGCTCGACCTCCTCCACCCGGAGCTCGTCCTGCTCGACGACGAGACGCGCGGGCGGTCGAAGCGACTGATGGACGCGTACGTGGCGATGGGCTGTCGCCCGACGTGGACGTGCGCCCCCTACCAGCTCCCCGATCGGCCGGCGCAGGGGGAGCACGTGGCGTGGGCGGAGTCGAACGCGATCGTGTTCGCGAACTCGGTCCTCGGGGCGAGGACGAACCGCTACGGCGATTTCATCGACCTCTGCGCGGCGGTCACCGGCCGCGTGCCGGACCACGGCTTGCACACCGACGAGGGTCGGCGCGCCACCGTGCGCCTCGGGCTGCACGGCGTCTCCGACCGGGTCCTCGATCAGGACCTCCTGTACCCCGTCCTCGGCCATCTCCTCGGCCGCCGGGCCGGAACCGAGGTGGCAGCGATCGACGGCCTGCCCCCGACGACCTCGGAGGACCGCCTGAAGGCGATCGGCGCCGCGGCTGCGAGCTCCGGGTCGGTCGCCCTGTTCCACGCGATCGGCATCACGCCGGAGGCGCCGACGTGGGACGCCGTGGCCGGGCTCGGAGCCCGCGAGGAGGTGGTCACCCTCCCCGATCTCCGCGCCGCGCGCGACGAACTCTCACGGGTGCCGGACGACGCGGAGATCGGCGCCGTGAGCGTGGGAACGCCCCACGCGTCCGAATCCGAGCTTCGCCGGCTCGCGGAGCTCGTGACCCAGGCTCGTCTGCGTGTCCCCTTCTACGTGAATACGGGCCGTGCGCAGCTCGCCGCGATCGGCGAGATCGCCGGCGAGCTCGCCGACGCCGGCGTCACCGTCGTGACCGATACCTGCACGTACATCACGCCGGTGCTCCGCGAGGTCGCCGCCCCCGTCATGACCGACTCCGGCAAGTGGGCGTGGTACGCGCCCAGCAACCTCGGCGTCGACGTCGTCCTCGGCAGCCTCGAGGACTGCGTTCGGTCGGCTGCAGCCGGCGTCGTGACCCGCGACGAGGCGATCTGGGCCGGCTGATGGACGGTCGATTCCTCGTCGAGGGGCCCGTCGACGGGACCGCGCTCGTCCTCGCCGAGCCGCTGAGCTTCTGGGGTGGACTCGATCCCGTGACGGGCGAGATCGTCGAGGCGAACCATCCGCAACGGGGTGAGGTCGTCACGGGTCGGGTCCTCGTGATGCCGTCGGGACGCGGCTCGTCCTCGAGCGCCACCGTGCTCGCGGAGTCGATCCGGCTGGGGACGGGCCCCACCGGGGTCATCCTCGGGGAAGCCGACGAGATCGTCGCGATCGGCGCGCTGGTGGCGGAGGCCCTCTACGGCGTCGCCACCGCGGTGTTCGTGGCGTCCCGGTACGGCTACGCGTCGATCCGCGACGGCGACCACCTCGCGTTCGTGCCCTAACGCCACACGCGAGGAAGCGCGGGCAGCTCCACGCCGTCGGCGCCGACCCATGAAGCGAGCTCGTCGAGCTGGTTCCGGATCGCGGGCCAGACGTCGGGCGGCGCGTCCTCCTCCGCGAACACGCCCTGTACCCGCAGCATGTTCGCGGCACGGTCGTGCACCGGATCGAGGCGCCCGACGAGGCGGTCGCCGTGGAGGATCGGGAAGACGAAGTAGCCGAACTCGCGCTTCGCCTTCGGGACGTAGATCTCCAGCCGGAACCGGAACCCGAACAGCTCCTCGGCGCGGACCCGGTCGTGGATCAATCGGTCGAACGGCGACAGCAGGACCGTCCGGCCTCGGAACGAGCGATCGAGGACCTCCGCGATGCGCCCACCGCTCCCCCGGGACCCCGTCCACGGTCACGCGGACGGCTCTCCCCTCCCGCTCGAGCTGCGCCAATGCCCGCTCCCACCCCGGGGGTCGTTCGCCCGCGAACGTCCACCCGAACCGGTTGACCTTGGAGATGCCGAGGGCCCGCAGCTGCACGTCGAGGAGACTCCGGGCCTCCTCTCCCGTGCTCGGCCGGGGTTCGTCGAACGGGAGGCTCCTCGTCGCGAGATCCCAGACCCGCTCCTGGCCGGCCCTGCCCGCGATCATGACCTCTCCCTTGGCCCACAGGACCTCGAGCATCATCGAGGTGTTCCTGCCGTTGTCGTTCCACCCACCGGTCCGCCAGCCGACCGCGGAGCGATCCTCGAATGCCCGGGTGGGCAGGGGCCCCTCGTCGCGCAGCCGCTGCAAGACGTACCGGCGGAACCGCGGGTTCTCGCGGAGGTACCTGCGGACGTACGCGTGACGCCCGCCGCTGGGCCCTGGGTAGCGCCGCATCGTCTCCCGATGCACGGTGAACTGCGAGGTCGGGAGGATGAACGCCCGGTACTCGAACAGCGACCGATCCCGCCACAGGAGCCGCTCGAGCTCCTGCGACCCGGAACCGGCGCCCGAGCCTTGACCAGAGGACGAGGTGCTCGGTCCGCGCTACCGTCCGCGTCGGGTCCATCTGCACGCTGCCCAGACGCTCGACGACTTCGAGGACCGACCTCGGCCGCGGCGCCGACAACAGTTGCGCGGTCACAGCCAGGCGCCGCGCCCGTTGGAGCGAGATCGAACGAGGTTCGGCCGGGCTCACCCGGCGTGCTCGGCCGCCTCGGCGTCCGGCTTCGTGCGATGGACCGTACCGTCGGGATGTTCCGGCGGCGAGTAGAGCGAGTACAGCTTCAGCTCACCCTGGCCCGTGTTGATCACGTTGTGCCAGGTCCCGCTCGGGATCACGATCGCCCAATCGTCGGAGACGTCGTGCGACTCATCGACCCCGTCCTCGTCCCGGCCGAACTCGACGCGAGCCTGTCCCTCCTCGATCCGGATGAACTGGTCGCGGTCCGGGTGCACCTCCCTGCCGATGTCCTCGCCCGGGGCGAGTCGCATCACGGTGAGCTGCGCGTGTGCGCCCGTGAACAGCACCGTCCGGAACGTGTCGTTGTCGAGCGTCAGGCGTTCGATGTCTCCGACCCAACCGATCATCGACGGTTCCTCCCAAGCCGTGATGGCCGGAGCCTAACGAACGAAGGCCCTCCGGAAGGAGGGCCTTCGTCGAGTCTGCGGCACAACGGATATCGTGGAGGTGGCGGGATTCGAACCCGCGTCGCAGGGCGACCGTCTGGGACTTCTCCGGGCGCAGCCGGTGGGAAGATCTCGCCTCGGGGCTCCCACCGGCGGAGGACCCCTCGGCCAGCCCGGGTGCGATGTCCCTCGGGGGCCCCCGGGCGGAGCCCCCTCGGTGAGTCCTGCTTACGATGCCCTGTCCGGGCCGCAGGCCCTCCCGGACGGACAGCTACCTAGTGACTAGGCAGCGAGCGCGTACTCATCGTTGGCGCTTGTGTTGGTTCCGGCGTTTTTCGAGACTCCGGAGATCTCGGCCCGCTTCTCCCAGGCGATACACGCCCTGCTCGAAGCCAGTACACCCCCATATGTAGTTGTGTGCCCAGTATACGAGCGTCGGTGGCACACCCTGACGGGCGCCTACGCCGCCGAGGCGGCCACCGCTTCGCACTCCGGGATGTCCTTCGACACCTCGTCGAGCACCGGTGACTCGAACCGGCCGAGATCCTCGCCGATCGTGGACATCGAGGTCTGGATGTCGGTCCCGACCGTCTGGAGCTCCTCGCCGAACGCCGCCGGGTCGTCCGTCGGCATCGCCTCGACACGATCGCGCGCGTTCTCGAACACGCCTCGAGAGTCGCGGAGCCCCGTGAGCAGATGTTGGGCCGCGGCATCGCCGTCGTCGACGTCCGGGATCCCGACGTCTTCCACATCGGCGATCACCGTGTCCGTCGAGGCGATCACGTCGTCGAGGAACGTGACCATCGTGTCCTTCAGCGCATCGATGCTCGATGGATCGAGGTTCGCTTGCAGGTCCTCGTTCAGCCCCTGGATCTCGTCGACCCAGTCCGCGATGGCTCCGCACACACCCGTCGCGTACGCCTCGGCCGACACGGTCTCCGGGTCCGCTCCGCCGTTCGACGCTCCGTCGGATCCCGAGCACGCACCAGCCAACAGGATCCCCAGAGGTACCAGCACGATCGCCATCCGCTTCCGCATCCAACCCATCCTCTCGTCGGTCGGCGCTCTCCGCCGCTCCCCAATCTATCGGCGGCGACCCAGCTCCTGCTGGATCTCCCGCTGATGCTCGCGCTCCGCGATCGCCTGACGCTTCTCATGGCTTCGTCGACCGCGCGCGAGCGCCAGCTCCACCTTCGCCAGCCCGTGGGTGAAGTACACGCGGAGGGGAACGAGCGAAAGACGATCCTGCTGCTGGGCGTCCATCAGCTTCGCGATCTCCTGTCGATGGAGCAGGAGCTTCCGTGGGCGCACGGGAAGGTGCGCTTTCTTGTCTCCCGCCTCGTAGGGTGGGATGTGCATCCCTTCCAGCCACGCTTCCCCGCCGCGCACGCGCGCGAACGCCTCCGCCAGTGAAGCGCGTCCTCCCCGAAGCGACTTCACCTCGCCCCCCGTCAGCACGATGCCCGTCTCGAACGTCTCGAGGATCGTGTAGTCGTGGCGTGCCTTGCGATTGGACGCGACGGTCTGCTCGCCCTCACGATCCTTACGACCCATCAGGCGGCCTCAGACGTCGAGGAATCGGCGCATCCCGATCGTGCCCGCGATGATCGCCACGAGCGCCGCCGCGACGAGGATCCACGGCGTGATGACCACGACGTCGCTGTTCTTGATCAGCGGGAGCCACGGAGCCGTGCCTCGCAGGTTGTCCACGACGAAGACCTTCACGAGGAACAGGCCCGCGATCGCGGCCGCCGCTCCGAGCATCGATTCGACGAGACCCTCGATCAGGAACGGGACGCGGATCCGCCAGTTCGTCGCCCCGACGAGTCGCATGATGCCGATCTCCTTGCGCCGGGCGAACATCCCCATCCGAAGCGTGTTCGCGACCAACCCGATCGCCGACGCGAGCATGATCACCGCGATGCCGAAGACGCTGAGCGACAGCACCCGCGTCAGGGCATCGAGGCGATCGAGGAGCTTCTGGTAGTCGGCGACGTTCCGGACGCCGGGCTCGGTGCATTCCTGGTGCTGGTCTCCCTCGTCGTCCACGACCACCTGGCAGCCCAGCGAGGCCGTGATCTGCTCGAAGTCCGTCACCGCCGAGAGGTTCACCCGCAGCGAGGTCGGGATCACCTCCATGCAGTCCACGTTCTCCAGGAAGACCTCTTGGCCCTCGAAGAGCCGCTGGAACTCCTGGCACGAGCGTTCCTTGTCCCAGAACGCGACGTCGGCCACGGCGGGCACCTGTTGCAGCTTCTCCGTGAGCCGCCCGACGGTTCCCTCGTTGACGGGGTCGGTGAGGTAGACCTGGACCTCGACGTTCCCCGTCAGCACGCGGGTCACGAGCTCGAACTCCCGGGCGATCAGGAGGGACAGGCCGAAGAGGAACAACGCGATGAACGACGTGGACATCGCCGCGAACGCGACGACGCCGTTGCGCCGCAGACCCGACGCGGTCTCCCGGAAGAAGGATTCGAGGCGAGGCGCCATCAGCTGTAGACGCCTCGGGATTGATCGCGGACGACCTTGCCCTTCTCCAGCTCGATCACGCGCTTCCGCATCGCGTCCACGATCGCCTGATCGTGCGTCGCCATCAGGATCGTGGTGCCGATGCGGTTGACCTTGTCGAGGAGCCGCATGATGTCGACGGAGGTATTGGGGTCCAGGTTCCCGGTGGGCTCGTCGGCGAGCAGCACGAGCGGTCGGTTCACACACGCCCGCGCGATCGAGACACGCTGCTGCTCGCCGCCGGAGAGCTCGTCCGGATACGCGTTCAGCTTGTCGCCCAGCCCGACGTACTCGAGGATCTCCGGAACGCGCTGGTCGATCACGTGTTTCGCCTTCCCGATCACCTCGAGAGCGAACGAGACGTTCTCGAACACGGTCTTGTCTTGCAGGAGCTTGTAGTCCTGGAAGACCGTGCCGATGTTCCGCCGCAGGTGGGGCACCTTGAACGACGTGATCCTCGAGAGGTTCTTGCCGGCGACGAACACGTCGCCACGTGAGGCCTCCTCCTGCTTCAGGAGGAGGCGGATCATCGTCGATTTCCCGGAGCCGGACGGGCCCACGACGAAGACGAATTCGCCCTTGTCGATCTCGACCGAGACGTCTTCCAGGGCGGTGACGCCGTTCCGGTAGGTCTTGGTGACGCGTTGAAGGCTGATCATGGCGTGTTGAATGCGAGGGGAGATGGGATCGGCCCACCCTACCAGAGGTCTTCCGCGAGAGCGGTGAAGGTGCCGTAGGCTTCCTCCGTGGACGCCGCGGATGCGAGCCGGCTCGCGTCACGCGGGGCGCGGCGCGCGGCCGTCTGGCTCGGACCCGCCCTGATCGTCGTGTCCGTCCTCTTCGCGCTTCGAGGTTTCGTCGTCGGCGGCGCTCTCACCAACCAGCATCCGGACCTCCTCACGTTCTGGCTCCCGCGCTGGTCGTTCCTCGGAGACTCCATCGCCGCCGGCCGGATCCCGATCTGGAACCCGTACGAGATGGCGGGATACCGCTTCGCCGCCGACCCGCAGAGCGGGTGGCTGTACGCGCCACCCATGCTCCTGTTCTCGACGCTGTCGCCCGGGCTCGCCCTCCGCTCGTTCATCGTCTTCAACCCGCTCCTCGCCGGGCTGGGACTCTTCGCGTTCCTGCGGATGGAGTCGATCGGTCGGATCGCCGCGACGGCCGGTGGACTCGTCCTCGCGATGACGGTGTCGACCTCCACGATCGCGATCTCGCTGCCGTTCGCCGGCGCGCTCGCGTGGACGACAGTCCTCCTGGTCGCCGCGGCCGGCTCCCGCCGGAGCCAACGATGGTCCGGGCGGCTCGCGTGGCTGGCGCTCGGCGGCTTCGCGTGGAGCCAGGTGGCTGCCGCGCACATGAGTCACGGGCTCGTGATCGCGACGGCGTTCGCGACCGCCTACCTGGTTGCCGGAGCCGTCGCCGACGCCCGCGTCGCACGGACGAGCGCGCGATCCGTCGTCGGGCCGGTGGCGTTGTTCCTCGTCGTGCTGCCCCTCGCCGCTCTACCGATCCTCGTGCCGCACGTCGACCTCCTTGGTGGATCCAGCCTGCAGGGCGGCTACGGCGCGCTCGGCGATGCGGGGCAGTCGGAGGTCGGCGATCCGCTCGGTTCGGACGGCGTCTGGGCGGCATGGCCGTTGGGGTTCGCCTCGGCGCCGGGCGCCTACGCGGGCGCGGTGGCGCTGGCATGCGTCCTCGTGGCGGTTCGCGCGTCCCGTCTCCGGGCGCTCGTGATCGCGGTGGGAGGGCTCGCGCTCGTCGCCTACGTGCTGACCTCCTCGTTCCTGGTCGGGTCCGGGTGGTTCCGCTCGCTCATGCTCGAGATCCCCTTCGGGGACGTCTATCTCCACAATCCGGGCCGCCTCCGGTACGTGGTCGTCCTGGCGCTGCCGATCCTGGCCGCCGCCGGACTGCAGGGGCTTGTGGAACGACCGCTCTCGCGCCGCGGCGGGATCGCCTGGCTCGGAGCCGCCGTCTCCGTGTTCTTCCTCTGGCCGCTCGGCGCCGGTGGCAGCGCCGTTCGGTTCGGGATGTTCGCCGTGGCGCTGCTGGTAGCGGCGCCGGTGCTGTTCGGGTTCGCGACGCGACGCTGGCGGTGGGCGTCGGCGACCGCACTCGTCGGCCTGCTCTCGATGGAACTGGTCGCGAGCGCCGTCTACGCGCAGACGTACGAGGGCGGCACCGTGTTCACCGGACTGGAGACCGGCGAGCATCCCGCGCTCGTGCCACAGGTCCTGCGCTTCCCATCGCTGAGCGAGGACGACTACCTGATCGCCACGCCGATCGTCGAACACATCCGTCGGCACCCGGGGCGCTACGCCACCTGGGCGCCGCCCGCCGCGTTCTACGAGAAGGGCTACCTGTGGATGAAGTCCCCCCTCGACTGGCCGGCGCTCGCTCCCAGCCGAGGCTCGCTCTTCGGGATCCCAGATGCCCTCGGCTACAACCCCGTGCAACTCCCTCGCTACTGGCGCTACATCCGCAGCACGAACGAGCTGTCGGTCTTCTACAACGCCTCGGTCATCAACGTGCCGTCTCCTGAAGACGTCCGCGTGCTCGGGTTGCGGTACCTGGTCGTCCCCACCGGCATCGAGCCTCCCGTCGGCGGTCGCGTCGTCGAGGAAGCCGACGGCTACTCGCTCTGGGAGCTGGACGACACGCAACCCCTGTCGACCGTCACCTCGATGGTGGCGTTCGTGGACGACCTGGCCTCGGCGATGGATGAGGTCACGACGAGCGGGTTCGATCCATCGGAAGAGGCGGTGATCGAGCCCTCGGTGGACGTCTTCACGTGTGCCGGGTGTCCTCCTACGGTGCCGGCGGTCACGACGGCGATCTCCGGGTCCGAGCTGATGGTCCAGGTCCCGGAGTCGGGTGGGGGCTTCCTCACGATCCGGAACGCCTACGAAGCCGGCTGGCGCGCGGTCGTGGACGGTCGGGTCGCGACCACGATCCCGGTGGACGGGTTCCTCCAGGGAGTCGTCCTCCCCCGGGGAGCGCGAGAGGTCGTCCTCACCTATCACGACGACGCGGTGATGCTCGGACTGGCGCTCGGTGCCGGTATCTGGCTCGTCCTCCTGTCGGCGCCGATCGTCGCGCTCGCGATCGAACGGCGCAGGCGAGCGGGTGACGGCGCTAGACCGACTCGCCCACCGCCGCCCGACGCCTGAGCTCGGCCTCGATGAATCGATCGATGTCCCCGCCGAGGACCCGCGATGGGTCGCCCATCTCGAGCTCCGTCCGGTGATCCTTCACCATCTGGTACGGGGCGAGGACGTAGGAGCGGATCTGCGAGCCGAAGTCCACGGCCTTGCGCTCGCCTCGCAACACGTCCATCTCTTCGTCGCGCTTCCGGCGCTCCAGCTCCGCGAGACGGGCTTTCAGGATCCGCATCGCGACGGCACGGTTCTGGAGCTGCGACCGCTCGTTCTGACACGCGACGACGATCCCCGAGGGCAGGTGCGTGATCCGCACGGCGGAATCCGTCGTATTGACCGACTGTCCGCCCGGGCCGGACGAGCGGAAGACGTCGATCCGCAGGTCCTCGTCGGGGATCTCGACCTCCTCCTCCTCGGCGGCCTCGAGGAGCGGGATCACGTCGAGCGCAGCGAACGACGTGTGCCGGCGCTTCTGTGAGTCGAACGGGCTGATCCGGACGAGCCGGTGGACTCCGCGCTCGGCCGACAGGAGCCCGTAGGCGTTCGTCCCGTGCAGCATGAACGTCGCGGACTTGATCCCCGCCTCTTCTCCGTGGTGGATCTCGTCGATCTCCAGGCGGAAGCCCAGCTTCTCGGCCCACCGTCCGTACATCCGCAGCAGCATGTCGGTCCAGTCCTGGGACTCCGTGCCGCCCGCACCCGCCTGGAGCGTGGCGATCGCGTCGTGGTCGTCGTACGGCCCCGAAAGGAGCGCCGTGAGCTCCACCCCCTCCAGCTCTCGCTCGAGCCGTTCGAGCCCGGCTTCGAGCTCCTTCGTGAGCTCGGGGTCGGTCTCGTCCTCGAGGAGCTCGTCGGTGGCTTCCAGGTCACCCAGGGAGCGCTCGAGGCGTTCGTAGCGGTCCAGATGATCACGCAGACGCGCGAGGCGCCGGGTCAGCTGCTGCCCGCGGGCAGGGTCGTCCCAGAGCGATGGATCGGACGCGTCCCGCTCCACGTCGACGAGCTGGGCTCGCTTGCCTTCGACGTCAAAGGAACTCCTTGGCGGCCAGGATGCGGTCCCGGAGCTTCCCGATCCGTTCGGTGTGGTCACTCATGTGCCCGATTCTAGTGGCGGCCCCCGATCTCCCCTCACGTGACGAGCGTCACGTCCTCGATGTGCTCGGCACCACCGACGCGACCCTTCCCCGTCGGTACCGTCGCCCTGAAGGACCAGGCGTGTGACGAGGAGGATGACGGTGAGCACGAGGAGCGAAGCCCTCAGCCCGGGGATCTCGTGGAACGCGACGCGCGCCGCGAGCGTACTCCTGGTCATGATCATCGCGGTGATCGCGCTGCTGTTCTGGCCGTCCTTCGAGTCCGCTCGCCCGACGGCCCCCGCGGCGGGGGAGTCGACCGGGCTCGCGGCCCCGCATCAACCGATCGTGGTCGACGGCAAGGTGTGCGTGCAGTGCCTGCCGTGACCTGACAGGAGAGAGGTACCCCCCTCTCATCGGCGGCCGGCCGGGCCGAAGGCCCGGCCGGCCGCCTCCTTTTCCGCCTCGGTCCTGGCGGGGCGGCGACACCGGAACGACGTGGCGAACGTCACTCCCGAACCGTGTGGCCCGGCACCGACTCCACGAGGTGCGGTGCGTACGGTCGGTGCATCGACCAGATCCCGAAGGGATCGAGAGGAAAGGGGGAGCCATGAGCGCCCAGGGAGCAACCCTCGGAAGAAGGACCGTCAGCATCCCGATCTGGCCCGTGGCCGTCGTCGTTCTCGCCGCCGCCACCGCCGCCGTGATCGGGCTGTCCTCGACCGACACGATCGCGCCGGCCCGGCCGGTCATCGTGACGGACGCCCAGCGGCTCGCGAACTCGACCGCCGCGATCCGTGAGCAGGGGGCCGTGGCCCCCGCGGTCGGCATCTCGCACGTGACCCCGAGGGCCGTGGCCCCCGCGGTCGGCATCTCGCACGTGGCCCCGAGGGCCGTCGCCCCTGTCGGGTACGTGGGACTCGAGAACCCCGGGGCGTACCTCCCCCGGTCCGCCTACCCGAACGGTCTGGAGAACCCGACCGCCTACGCGCCCAGCGAGGGTGCGCCCGCGGTCGCCGCTCCTGCAACGAGCGGGATCATGGTGAACGGAGAGATCTGCCACCAGTGCCGGTGAGCATCGTCACCGGAGGGCCGAAGGGGCCGGCGCGAAGCGCCGGCCCCTTCGTCATGTCGCCCCGAGCCTCGAGTCCGAGCGTCCCTACGCCACGGCGCCGTGGCACTTCTTGTACTTCCGGCCGCTCCCGCAGGGGCAGGGCGCGTTCCGGGGCACCTTGTCGCTGATCACCTGGTTCGGGTTGGGATCCTGCGTCGCGCTGGACTGGGCGGCCTCCTCGTCCCCGTGACGCTCGCGCACTGCGGCCACCTTCTGCGCCGCCGCACGCCGCTGAGGCTGCTCCGGCCGGACGAGCTCCACGCGGTAGATGTAGCGGACGAACTCCGCCTGGATCGTCGAGATGAGCTCCTCGAACATGTCGAAGGCCTCGCGCCGGTACTCCGTGATCGGATCCTTCTGGGCGTAGCTCCGGAGATAGATGCCTTCCTGCAGGTAGTCCATCTCGTAGAGGTGCTCGCGCCAGCGCGTGTCGATGATGTTGAGCAGGACCACCCGCTCGAGCTCCCGCATCATCTCCCCGCCGAGTGACTCCTCTTTCGCGGCATAGGCGGTGAGCGCGTCCTCCACGAACGCGGCCTGCAGCGACTCCGTGTCGGCGATCTCGTCGACCTGCTCCTTCGAGAGCGAGACCGGATAGACCTCGGTGAGGGCCGTGAGGAGACCCTCGCGATCCCATTCCTCCGCGAAGACGTCCGCCGGGCAGTACGTGGCGACGGTCGCCTCGACGACGTCGCGCACGAACCCCAGGGCTTCCTCGCTCAGATCCCCGCCCTCGAGGATCTTCCGGCGCTCGCCGTAGATCACGGTGCGCTGGCCGTTCATCACCTCGTCGTACTTCAGGACGTTCTTCCGGCGCTCGTAGTTGAGCTCCTCGATCTGCCCCTGCGCGTTCTGGACCGCGCGGGTGACCATCTTCGCCTCGATCGGCTCGTCCTCGGGCCACTTCAGCCGTTCCATGATCGAGGAGACGCGATCCGAGGCGAACATCCGCATCAGGTCGTCCTCCAGCGAGAGGTAGAACAGCGACGCCCCGGGGTCGCCCTGGCGGCCCGAGCGCCCGCGGAGCTGGTTGTCGATCCGGCGAGACTCGTGGCGCTCCGTACCGAGGACGTACAGGCCGCCGAGCTCGACGACCTCGTCGTGCTCCGCGTCGGTCTGCGCCTTGAACTTCGCGAAGATCGGCTCGTACTCCGCCTCGTACGCGGCTCGCTCCTCCTCGTCCATCTCGAACAGGAGGTACCGGTCGTTGTCGAAGTCGCGGGCCGCCATCTCCTGACGGGCGAGGAACTCGGGGTTGCCACCGAGGAGGATGTCGACGCCGCGACCGGCCATGTTCGTGGCGACCGTGACTCCGCCCTTGCGCCCCGCCTGGGCGACGATCATGGCTTCCTTCTCGTGGTTCTTGGCGTTCAGGACGTGATGGTTCACACCGCGCCGGTTCAGCAGCCCGGACAGCTTCTCCGACTTCTCGATCGACACCGTGCCGACGAGGATCGGTTGCCCCGTCTCGTTCCGCTCGATGATGTCGTCGACGAGCGAGTTCCACTTCGCATCTTCGTTCTTGAAGATCAGGTCCTGCAGGTCCTCGCGGACCATGGGTCGGTTCGTCGGGATCTCGGTGACGCCGATCTCGTACGTCTCCTCGAACTCGGTCAGCTGCGTCTTCGCCGTACCAGTCATGCCCGCGAGCTTGTCGTACATCTTGAAGTAGTTCTGGATCGTGATCGTGGCGAGCGTCTGGTTCTCTTCCTTGATCCGCACGCCCTCCTTGGCCTCGATCGCCTGGTGGAGCCCCTCCGAGTACCGGCGTCCCTCGAGGATCCGGCCGGTGAACTCGTCGACGATCTTGACCTCCCCGCTCTGGACCACGTACTCGTCATCGCGCTTGTACAGCTCCTTCGCGCGCAGGGCGTTGTGGAGGTGGTGGACCAGCATCGTGTTCTCGTGGTCGTAGAGGTTGTCGATGTTCAGCAGCTGCTCCACCTTGGCCACACCGGACTCGGTGACGGCGACCTGGAACTTCGCCTCCTCGACCTCGTAGTGCTCATCGCGGGTGAGCTGTGGCGCGATCCGCGCGAACGTCTGGTACCACTTCGCGCTGTCCTGGACCATGCCGCTGATGATCAGCGGCGTCCGTGCTTCGTCGATCAGGATCGAGTCGACCTCGTCCACGATCGCGAAGTGGTGTCCGCGCTGGACCGTGTGCTCTAGGCGCATCGCCATGTTGTCGCGCAGGTAGTCGAACCCGAACTCGTTGTTCGTCCCGTACGTGATGTCGGCGGCATACGCGGGCCGACGCTGCTCGGGGCTCATCTGCGACTGGATCAACCCGACATCCAGGCCGAGGAACCGGTAGATGCCGCCCATCCACTCGGAGTCGCGCTTGGCCAGGTAGTCGTTGACGGTCACGAGGTGGACGCCCTCGCCCTGCAGCGCGTTCAGGTAGCCGGGCAGCGTGGAGACGAGCGTCTTCCCCTCGCCCGTGCGCATCTCGGCGATCCCTCCGTGGTGGAGCGCGGCCCCGCCCATCAGCTGGACGTCGAAATGCCGCTGGCCGATCGTCCGCCGCGCGGCCTCGCGCGTGGCGGCGAACGCCTCGGGGAGGAGGTCGTCCAGCGGCGCGCCGTTCTCGAGGCGTTCCCGGAACTCGACGGTCTTGTGCGCGAGGTCCTCGTCCGAGAGCTCCTCGATCTCGAGCTCCCACGTGTTCACGAGCTTCGCGAGCTGCTCGAGCTCCTTCCGCCGGCGGCCTTCGCCGATGTTGCTGAAGCGTTCGATCAGGGGCACGACAGGTCCTCTTCCGTGGTCGGGGTCCTTCGATTCTACCGGCGCTCCCGTGTCAGACCGAGATCACGCGGTCCGACGGGAAGCCCCGATCGTCACAGCGGCTCCGTGAGCGCTCCGAGCCGCTCAACGAGCTTGGCGTTCTCCCCGTAGTCCACCGGAACCGCGATCACCGACACGGCGTCGTCGTCGAGCGCCTTCCGGAGCGTAGGCAGCAGCTCGGATGCCTCGCCGATCGCGTAGCCCTTCGCCCCGAAGCTCTCGGCGAACCGCACGAAGTCCGGGTTGCCGAACGAGACGGCCGCCCGCCGGCCGAAATGGATGTCCTGCTTCCACCCGATCAATCCGTACCCGCCGTCCACCCAGACCAGGATCACGAAGTGCACCTTCTCCCGCACCGCCGTCTCGATCTCCGCCGCGCTCATCAGGAAGGCGCCGTCGCCCATCGCCGCGAGCACCTTCCGCTCGGGATGCACGAGCTTCGCCGCGAACGCACCCGGGAGCGCGAACGCCATCGTGGCCAGGCCGTTCGAGATCAGACAGGTGTTCGGCGCGTACGTCGGGAACAGCCGCGCCATCCAGATCTTCACCGCCCCCGTGTCGCAGAGGACGATGTCCTCGCGGCCCAGGGCCTCGCGGACGTCGTGCACGATCCGTTGTGGACGCACGGGGAACGCGTCGTCGTCGGCGCCGGAGCTGAGCTCCTCTCGGACGAGCCGTTCGACGGGAGGCTCTCGGTCCCGTTGGGAGACGCCGGAGGCCGCCTCTGCGATCGCGTCCAGGGCCGCGCCGATGTCCCCCTGGACGCCGACCTCGAGCGTGTACGCCTCGTCCACCTCGGCGACCGTCCGGTGGATGTGCACGATCGCCTTGTCACGCCCCGGGTTCCACCGCTCGGGGGCGTACTCGACCAGGTCGTAGCCGACCGCCACGACCACGTCCGCGCGATCGAAGCCGAAGTTCGCGTAATCGCGGACCATGAAGCCGATCGTCCCGAGCGCGTTCGGGTGATCGTCGGGGAAGACGCCCTTGCCGAGGAACGTCGTCGCCACGGGGAGGTTGAGGCGCTCCGAGAAGCGCATGAGCGCGTCCATCGCGCCGTCTCGAGCGACCCCCGGCCCGGCCAGGACGACTGGAGCGGTCGCTCCCTCGAGCACCTCCACCGCGCGCTCGACCTGTGCCTCCGCGGGCGCCGGGTCGACCGGGACGTTGACGCGGAGGGGCGCGCCCGTGGTCTCCTGCTCGGCCACGTCTTCCGGCAGCACAAGGAACGTCGCGCCCGGGCGCTCGGTCCGTGCCTGCTTGAACGCCTTGCGGACCATCTCGGGCACGGCCTCGTCCACCGTGATCATCCCGCCCCACTTCGTGATGGGCCGGAAGAGCTGGACGAGATCCACGGCCTGGTGGGACTCCTTATACAGGCGGTGCAGGCCGGCCTGCGCCGTGATCGCGACCAACGGATGCGAGTCGAGATGTGCGTTCGCGATCCCGAGCATCAGGTTGATCGCGCCCGGCCCCAGGGTGGCGAGACACACGCCCGGGCGGCCGGTGAAGGCTCCGTAGGCGTCGGCCATGAACGCGGCGCCGCGCTCGTCCCTCGTGGTGACGAACCGGATCGAGGAGGAGGCGAGCGCATCGATCACGTGGAGGTTCTCCTCCCCCGGCAGGCCGAAGACGTAGCCGACCCCTTCGTTCTCGAGGCACTCGACGAGGAGGCGTGCCACGGTTCGTTTCCCCTGTGCGTCGTCCATCGGCGTCAGGCTACCCGGCGGTCCGGGTCGGTACGCTCGACCGGTGGAATTCCGTGACGTGTTGCGGCATCGGCGGATGGTGCGGCGCTTCGAACGGCGGCCCGTGCCGCACGACGTCATCGATCGCGTGATCGACGTGGGACGTCGCGCTCCCTCGGCCGGGTTCTCGCAAGGGCTCGAGCTCCTCGTCCTCGACACGCCCGACGCGATCGCCACGTTCTGGGAGACGACCCGCGACCCCGAGTTCGGCTGGGAAGAGGAGACCGTCACGCACGGGCCGACCGTCCTGATCCTCCCGCTCCCCGATGCGAGCCGGTACTTCGACCGCTACGCGCAGCCCGACAAGATCGACTTCGGGATGGACGAAGAGGCGAACTGGCCGGTGCGATTCTGGGAGATCGATGCGGCGATGGCCTCCATGCTCATCCTGCTCGCGGCGGTGGACGAGGGGCTCGGCGGCTGGTTCTTCGGCATCACGCACGGCGAGCGCGAGCTCCTCGATCGGTTCGGGGTCCCCGGGGATCTCCGACCGATCGGGATCATCGGGCTGGGCTACCGAGCGGCGGACGAGGAGCCTTCGGGGTCGTGGATGCGTCGGCGCCGTCGCCCGCTGCAGGAGCAGATCCACCGCAACGGCTGGTGAGCGGGTTCCCGCGCGCTACCGCGTGTCCCAGAGCTGTCGCGTGAGCTGCGCCTGCGCGACGTGCTCCCGGAGATGCTCCAGGGCGTGGAGGAGGGCCCACCCCGCGGTCACCGGCTCGTCGTCCGGCACGGACCGTTCGGCACCGGCGTCGAACGCCTCCGCCGGGTCCAGCCGCTCCCGGCACTCGCTCACCATCCGGTCGAGGAACCCCAAGAGCTCGGCGTCGCCGCCCGTCTCGGCGACGAACTCCGACGGCCGGTCCCGGTCCGGGAGCGGCAGGCCGCGCGCGATCGTGAGCCACCATCGGGTGCTGTGCATCGAATGGACGGCCAGGACGGTGATCGGGTTCGAGTCCTCCGCGGGCGGCCGCCAGGCGAGGGCATCCGCCGAGAGGCCGTCGATCGCGTCGCGCATCTGCCCGAACGCCTCGTCGAAGAGCTCCCGCGCCGCCTCGATCGTGGGATCGCCCATCGCGGGTTACCGGCGCCTCACGTGATCTCGATCATCTTCTCCCGCACCGCGTACACGACCGCTTCCATGCGCGAATGCAGGTGGAGCTTCTCGAGGATGTTCCGGATGTGGTTCTTGACCGTGTTCTCGGAGATGAACAGCTGCTTGGCGATGTCCCGGTTGTTCAGCCCTTGCGCGACGAGGCGGAGCACCTCCATCTCGCGGTCGGTGAGCTTGGGCGCCGGCATCTGGGGACGCTCGTCCGCCTCCTTGGAGATCGCGGCGAACTCGGTGAGCAGCTTCGAGGCCATCGACGGGGAGATGCGAGACTGCCCCGCCCAGACGCTCCGGATCGCATCGGCGACCTCCTCGATCGGGATCTCCTTCAGGAGGTATCCGGCGGCCCCCGCCTTGATCGCGTCGTAGAGATCGCCCTCGTCGTCGGAGATCGTGAGCATCAGGATCTTCGCGTGCGGGAGGAGCTCCTTGATGTGACCGGCCGCCTCGATCCCCGAGCGCTTGGGCATCCGGACGTCCATCAGCACGACGTCGGGCATCAGCTCCTGTGCCTTTTCAACGGCCTCCACACCGTCCGACGCCTCGCCGACGAGCATCAGGTCGTCTTCGTCCTGCAACACCATCTCGAGTCCCCTGCGGAACAACGCGTGATCGTCGACGATCAGCACGCGCAGCTTCTCGGTGGGACCCTTCTCGGTCGGCGTCATGTCACCTCATCGTCCCCGGCGGAGGGCGGAGACGCACCCCGCGGGAATCGTACTCCCCTGCGCCATCGGCGGAGCCGCTTCCCGTGGTGATCGCGGATCTGCCGCTCCAGCTTCTCGGCCACGTGATCGAGTGCCGTGAGCACGTCGGGTGCCTCCGCGTGCGCTCGGAACGTCTTCCGGGGGATCTTCAACGCCGCCTTGATCAACTTCAGCCCGTCGGGGCTCGGATGATGCTCGGCGACGAACTCGAGGTCGAGCCGCATCGTCCTCGGCTCGAGTCGCTCGAGGCGCGCCAGCTTGTGCTCCGCCTGGTCGCGGATGTCGTCGGACAGGGGCACGCCGCGGCCGGTGAAGCTGAGATCCATCAACGGCCTTCCGAAGGGGTGTGCTCCCGCCCGGCTGACCTGGTCTTTGACCCCACACTCGCCTGCGGGGGCGTTGGCCGGCGGCCCGTGTCGTTCCGAAGGATCGCCGACTCCCGCCCTCTCCCGACGCCTCCTGCGAGGCCCGGGGCAGGGCTTACTTCTAAACCGCTCCATGCTCGGCGACCAAGGGTCGCCTTACGTGGGTCGCTTCGCCCGCGGCTGGCATCGACTACCGGGGTTGATCCCCGGGCAACCACAGACCCGGACGGGAGCACCTCCCGAGTATAGGCACCGCCTCATGGGTGGCGCGAACCACGTGGCCCCGGAGGACGGTCCGAGCCGGAAGGCAGGTCCGAGAAGGACCGGCAGGCCGTGACGACGTGGATCTCCCGAGCGCCGGCCTCGGAGAGCACCGCGGCACAGGCGGATACCGTGGCGCCGGTGGTGAGGACGTCGTCCACCAGGAGGAGCCGCGCGGGCGCCGGACGGCCGGAGGCGGGCGCGAACGCGCCGTGCATCGCCCGCACCCGCTCCTCACGCGTCCGACGCGACTGCGGAGTGGTGGCCGTCGTCCTCCGGACGAGGGCGACCGCCGGGAGGTCGAGCTCGTGGGCGAGGGCCCGTGCGAGCACGCGCGCCTGGTCGAACCCGCGCTCGGCCCGCCGCCGGCGAGCGAGCGGCACCCACGTCACGGCGTCGGCCGGCGGCGGGCCGAGCGCCGCCACGGCGGCCGCGAGTGCCTCCCCCACCCCTCGCCATCCCGAGAACTTCAGCCGGTGGACCGCATCGCGGGCCGGCCCCCGATACGCGAACGCGGAACGGGCCGAAGCGATCGGCGCCGGCGGACAGTCGCGACAGGAATCGACCTCCGCGGGCGCCGGACGGCCGCAGCGCCGACACCACGGCGGCTGCAGGGGAACGAGGGCATCCGTGCAGCGCTCGCAGAACGGCCACGGACCCACGCCGCACCCGGCACAGGCCCGTGGGAAGAGGATGTCGACCGCCCGATCGAGCGCCGTTTCTCGCACGGGCGGCACGCTACGGCGCGCCGCCGACACGCTCAGGGCAGCGGGACCTCGATCGGGTCGGCGTCCCTGACGGAGATCCTGACGACCGACTGGGTCTTCAGCACGGGGTAGGCGACGACGGACCCGACCTCCGACCCGCTGTCGAACGCCGTCTCCAACACCGGCAGCCGGGCCCCGTCCGCCGCCAGGGTGAACGACGTCTCCGCCCCTCCGTACCGGAGTTCCATGGAATCGCTCTTGCACCCGAGCTCGTCGATCCGCACCGTGCCCGCCCCGGTCTCGATCGACCTCCCGACGGGGACCTGGTCCCTCCGTGTCGCGCCTCGCGGCCACGGCACGGCGAAGCGCGCGCCGGGACGGACGGTCTCCGGCGCGCCGTCGATCGCCACGGCGCATTCGATCGCGTACCAGCCGGGCGCGAGTTCGACGACCGGGAACTCGAACGGAACGAACAGATCGCGGTTCGGCGCGACCTCGAGCGTCGCCGCGGACATGCCCATCGACACGGGGCCGCGCCCCGCCAGCTCCACGGCCCGGGCATCGTCGAGCCGGACCTGATGGGGGTTCCCGTCGGCGCCCCGCATCACGAGCGATCCCTTGAGCGAGGCGGGGAAGCGCTCGAAATGCGCGCGGATCCGGACGGCCTCCAGGGCTACGTTCCCTCTTCCCAACTGCGGAGGTACGTCTCCTGCTCGGCGGTGAGGGTGTCGATGTCCACACCCATCCCTCGGAGCTTGAGCCTCGCGACCTCCTCGTCGATGTCCGTCGGGACCGGGTACACCTTGGCCTCCAGCCCGCCGTAGTTCTTCACGAGCCACTCCACGCAGAGAGCCTGGTTCGCGAACGACATGTCCATCACCGCGGCGGGGTGGCCCTCCGCGGCAGCGAGGTTCACGAGCCTGCCCTCGCCCAGGAGGTTGAGCCGACGGCCGTCCGCCAATGTGTGCTCGTCGACGAACTCGCGGATCCGCCGCACCCGCCCTTCCGAGAGCGCGGCCAGAGCGGCCTTGTCGATCTCCACGTCGAAGTGCCCCGAGTTCGCGAGGATCGCGCCGTCCTTCATCCGCTCCATGTGCTCGCTGCGGATCACACCCTTGTCGCCTGTCACCGTAACGAACACGTCGCCCACCCGAGCCGCCTCGAGCAACGGCATGACGCGGAAGCCCTCCATCACGGCCTCGAGGGCGGCCGTCGGGTCGACCTCGACGACGATCACGTGCGCGCCCATCCCTCGAGCGCGCGACGCCACGCCGCGCCCGCACATCCCGTACCCGCACACCACCACGGCGCGGCCGGCCAGCAGGCGGTTCGTCGCTCGCATGATCGCGTCGATGGTGGACTGGCCGGTCCCGAAGCGGTTGTCGAACAGGTGTTTCGTGTTCGCGTCGTTCACGCTCACGATCGGGTAGCGGAGCGCGCGGTCGGACGCCATCGCGCGGAGACGGATCACGCCCGTGGTCGTCTCCTCCGTCCCGCCCATGATCTCGTCGATCTGGTCCACGCGCTGCTTGTGGAGCACGCTCACCATGTCCGCGCCGTCATCCATCGTGACGTGCGGCTTGAGGTCCAGGCACGCGTTGATGTGCTTGAAGAACATGTCGGTGTCCTCGCCCTTGATCGCGTAGACATCGATGCCGCTCTGCTCGACGAGAGATGCGGCCACGTCGTCCTGGGTCGACAGCGGGTTGGAGGCGCAGAGCGCCACCTCGGCGCCACCCGCCGCGAGCGTCTCCATCAGGTTCGCCGTCTCCGTGGTGACGTGCAGGCAGGCGGCGACCCGCACGCCCTGCAACGGCTTCTCCTTGTCGAACCGCTCCCTGATCTGGGCGATCACTGGCATCTCGCCCGCAGCCCAATCGATCCTGCCGCGCCCGGACTCCGCGAGCCCGCTGTCCCTGATGTCGTGTCCCACTGGATCCTCTCCGTCAGAAGGTGTCGGCGAGCTCGGCCACCACAAGGCCGATCGCCTCCGCCGCCGTCTTCGACGCGAGCAGCACCTCCTCGTGGGAGACGGCGCCGCCCGCGGCGTTCGTGACGAAGCTTAGCCCGAGGACGCGCATGCCCAGCGCCCGGGCGGCGACGGCCTCCGGCACGGTGGACATCCCCACGACCGTCGCCCCCATACGGCGGAGCATCTCCGTCTCGGCGGGGGTCTCGTACGCGGGACCCGCCACCGCGGCGTAGACGCCGTCCGCCACCGCGATGCCGTGGTCCCGGAGTAGGCCGAGAGCGGCGTCCGCGAGCTCTGGGTCGTAGACGCCAGAGACGTCGACGAACGCCGGCGAGCCGTCCTCGTACCGCCAGCCGGTGAGCGGATTGGTCCCCATCAGGTTGAGGTGATCGCGGACGACGACCAAGGAGGCCGCGGGCAGCGACGGATCGAGACCGCCGACCGCCGCGGACAGCACCATCGTCCGTGCCCCGAGGCCGCGGGAGATCCGAGACGTGATCGACGCCAGCGCCATCGGGTGACCTTCGTAGAAGTGGATCCGGCCGCGGAAGATCGCGATCGGCTGGCCAGCGATCGTTCCCAACCACAGGGTCCCCGCGTGACCGGGCACCGTCGGAGGCGGGAACCCCGGGAGGTCGGCGTACGCGATCTCGATCGGTTCGCCCGATCCGGCGCGCTCCCAAGCGGCCGAGATCGAGTCGCCCAGGCCGGAGCCGAGGACCACGCCGGCCACCGGTCGCAGATCGGTCCGCTCACGGATCGCGCCGACGATCTGCTCCGCGACCCCGTCCCCGGGCGACGGGACGCGTTCCGCCGTCACGAGACGAGCGCGGCCTTCAGTCGGGTGATCACGTCGACAGGCGTCGGATCGATGCCCCGGCGGATCGCGACGTAGACGCTCACGAAGTCGCCGAAGGAGATCAGCGAGAACAGGCGGGCGAGGGCGCTCCGTCCGGTCGCTCGGACCTCGGCGGTGGTGGCGCCCGCTTCCGCGGCGATCCGCAGCGAGAGCGGGAAGCGCGCGGCCATCTCCGGATCCTCGGCGTCGTGCCGGAGCGCGACGACCGCGTGCGCCAGGCCGAAGGGCTGCGTCCACCCGACCACCTCGTTGTGGTCGAGCTCGGACATCGAGGACCACCAGGCGGGCACCTTGCCGTTCTCGTTCATCTGCGTCTTCCAGCGGGCCGCCGCGACGGCCCCGATGCCCTCCGCACCCCAGATCACGGGAACGCGCTCGCCGATCTCCTCCGCCAGGAGCTTCGCCGGGTTGCCCGCGACCGGTACCCCCGCATCACACGTCGCGGCCCGGGCCTGGACCTCGTCGGCAGCCTCGGCCATGTCCTCGGCGAGCGGGGGCAGCAACCCCGCGGTCTCCAGCGCGCCGAGCGCCGTGCACCCGAGCCACCCCAGCGCGGCACGCGGCTGCATGCCGCCGGGCACGCGGACGACCGGCACACCCGCCTCGGCCGCCTCGCCCGCGATCGCCCCACCGGACGTGATCACGACCGACCGACAGCCGCGCTTCATCGCCTCCCGGAACGCAGCGAGCGTCTCGGAGGTGTTCCCCGAATAGGAGCAGGCGACGACGAGCGAATGCGGGCCTGCGTGCTCGGGCAGCTCCGACGATCGGTTCACCTCGACCGGAACGCCGAGCCTGTCGCGGAACACAGATCGCAGCACATCGCCGGCGACCGCCGATCCGCCCATCCCGCAGTACACGACGTTGCGTACGTCCACGAGGTCCGGGAGCGCACCTGCATCCGTGCCGTTCGCATAGCCCTCACGGCAGTGGGAGGCGAGCTGGGCGGCGGCCGCCAGCATCCCCCCGGGATCGTGAGCTCGAACGGCCTCGAGGTCGTCCAGGTCGATCGTCATCCGTTCTTGACCCCTGGCTTCTCGGCCTCGTCGATCAGCATCACCGGGATGCCGTCGCGCACCGGATAGCGGTAGCCGCACGTGCGGCACACGATCACCTGCTCGTCCTCGTGGTAGTCGATGTCACCCCGATCGTTGGGGCAGACGAGGATCTCCAACAGCTCCGCGTCGAGTGTCACGGCTCGTCCTTTCGTCCCTCTCCGGAGGTTCCCGGAGCGTTCCCTCCGGCGTCTCCCGCTCCTCTGATCAGGGCGAGGAGCTCCGCCGCTCTGGCCGTCAGGATCTCGTCCGTCCGGGCCTCCACGTTCAGCCGCAGCAGCGGCTCCGTGTTCGACGGCCGGACGTTGCACCACCAATCGTCGAACTCTACCGTCAGCCCATCGAGGCGGTCCTGGCGACCTTCGCGAAGCGCCCGCGCGATGTCCTCGATCCTCGCCAGCGGATCGTCGACGCGGGAATTGATCTCTCCGGAGCTCGCGTAGCGCCGGTACTGCCCCAGGAGCCCCGACAACGGGACCGAGGCGTCCGAGAGCTCCCCGAGGGCGATCACCGACGCGATCAGTCCGGAGTCGGCGCCGTAGTTGTCCCGGAAGTAGTAGTGCCCCGAATGCTCGCCACCGAACACCGCGCCCGTCTCCGCCATCACCTGCTTGATGAAGGAGTGACCGACGCGGGTTCGGACCGGCACACCACCGTGCTCCTTGATCACCTCGGGGACCGTCCACGAACAGATCAGGTTATGGACCACCTGCGCACCCGGTTCACGGTCCAGCATCGCCGCCGCCACGAGCGCGGTGAGGATCGATCCGCTGACGTCGTCCGCCCGCTCGTCCACCAGGAAGACGCGGTCCGCGTCGCCGTCGAACGCCATCCCCACGTCCGCACCGTGGTCGAGGACGGCTCGCTTCAGGTCTCGTTGGTTCGCCGGATCGATCGGGTCCGCGGGGTGATTCGGGAACGTCCCGTCGAGCTCCGCGTAGAGGTGATGCAGGGTGACGGGCAGCCGCTCCATCACCGCCGGCACGACGAGTCCGCCCATCCCGTTGGCCGTGTCGACCGCGACCGTCAGCGGGCGCATCCGATCGACGTCCGTGAACGAGAGCACGTGATCGACGTAGGCGCCCAGGACGTCGTGTCGGCGGATCGAGCCGTTGCCCGTCCCCAGGATGTCGTCACCCTTCTCGGTGCGCGCCCGGATCTCGCCGAGGCCCGACTCTTCTCCCACCGGCTTCGCTCGCGCGAGACAGAACTTCAGTCCGTTGTAGTCCTTGGGATTGTGGCTCGCGGTGATCATCACGCCCGGCCGATCGAGGGATCCGGAGGCGAAGTACAAGAGATCGGTCGACGCCAGTCCCAGATCGACGACGTCGACGCCGCGCGACGTGGCTCCCTCGATCAAGGCGGCGGCGAGCTCCGGGGAGGAGAGGCGGCAATCGCGCCCGACGAGGATCTCGTCCGCTCCGCTCCAGTCGGCGAATGCCGCGCCGATGCGCCTGACAACGTCGGCGTTCAGTTGATCGGGGACCGTGCCGCGAACGTCGTACGCCTTGAAGATGCGGGAGAGGTCCACCGGCGCCATCCTACGGACGGCGCGCGGCGGGCGTCAGGCTAGGTCCGGACGACTGTCTCGATCACGTCGGAGAGCACGATCTGCTCGCCGTCGCGATGCCACCATTTCGCCTCACACGCGTGGCAGGTGGAGAACGCGAGGTCCCGGCCGCTCACGTTCATCGAGATCGCGATCACATCGCCCTGCTTGCACTCGGGGCAGGTATTGGCCTGTGGCATCGTCCACGCTCCGTGTTCGGGGATCCGTACGGGGGCTCTGCGAGGCCCGTTCGGGATCTGTTGGGGGAAACCGATCCAGCTGATCAACGGACGGTAGCAGCGGAGCCCCTTCGAACTGCAGACACCTGGGAGTCATTCTCGGGTCCCCCGAGGCGCGGTCGTGTGGGATGCCGAACGCCGATCCGTCTAGCCCGAAAGAGCTAGTCAGCCCGGTGGGCTCACGCAGCGGCGAACCGCGTGTCGTCCACCAACCGGCCGGCCCGTGTGCTCATGGAGACAGCGTGCCGAGCGCCGATCAAGCGACGGTATCGGAGCCGTCCGGCGTGTCGGGGAAGTCCCCTTCGGATGCCCACGAGGGTCTTGAGCCCATGATGATGACCTTCGCCCCCACGGGAACGAGGTCGTAGAGCTCTTCCACCTGCTCGTTGTGCATCCGGATGCAGCCGTGGGACGCATACCGACCGATCGAATCGGGCGAGGTTGTCCCGTGGATCCGGATGAGACCGGGGGCGGTGATGTACAGGGCCCGCGTGCCCATCGGGTTGCCGGGTCCGCCGGGGATCACGGCGGGCATACCGGCGCCCCAGCTGTCGAGCGCCGGGTTGTACCACGTCGGGTTCTCGCGCTTCTGATACAGGGACCACTCGCCTACCGGCGTGGTCCATCCCGGCTTCGCGGTGGCGACATCCCAGCTGTGCGCCACGTCGAACCCCTCGTAGAGGTCGAGACGGTTCGTGTCGACGTGCACGACGACCGTCGGCAGCATCGTGTCCTCGGTGAACTTCGGGGCCACCGATCGCACCGACAGCCGGACCGTCGCCGATCCGTCGTCGAGCGCTTCGGTGAGGAGCCGCTCCGCCCGACGGACCTCCAGCTCCCTGCCCGCCTTCGCGTGCCGGAAGAACAAGCCGCCGCCCTCTCCCATCCCGATCGACGCGTTCCGAGGATCGACGCGTACCTGCCGCGCGGTGCGCCGGACGAATCCCGCCACGCCACGGTCCCCGGCCATGCCGAGCTCGATGTCGAGGTCGACGGGGTCGTTCCGGAAGCGTCGCCAGGCTCGTTCGACCCAACCGACCCGCTCGGCGGCATCCATCGCTTGGTCGACCGCCTGGCCGACCCACGGGCGCTGGCCCAACTGCCGAGCCGTCGCGGTGAAGCGTTCGCCCCGGACGACGACTACGATCTCTCGGTTGAGGTCCTCGCGGGCGTGCGCGCGGACGGCCGCGATCGCCTCCGCCCGGGTCATCCCGGAGACGTTCACGCCGCCGATGGTGGTTCCGGCGAGCATGCGCCCGGCGTTCGCCTGCTCGTAGCG
Source organism: uncultured Actinomycetota bacterium (assembly GCA_963702405.1). Classification (GTDB taxonomy): domain Bacteria; phylum Actinomycetota; class UBA4738; order UBA4738; family HRBIN12; genus JAJNBA01. The sequence goes on along the minus strand of CAVPCM010000008.1, from coordinate 221,504 downwards.
GAACGTCGCGTAGGCCGCCCCACCCAGGGCGAGCACGAGCACGCCGGCGACGAGACCGACGATCAGCGGCCATCGCTTCCTGGCCGCGCGCACTTCGTGACGTCCTTTGGCCATGGGGAGGATCGTGCTCTTCGTTCCGGGATCGGGACCCGGAACGAAGATGATACGCCAGGAGACAACCCTTCCCCCCTGGTGCGCCTGGACTACGGCAGAAGCGGCAGCGGCACTCCCATACTGAGGGCGAATGCCTCGGAGTCGCGAGACCCCGGGGAGGTTGCGGCGGAGAGCGCCAGGATGGGTCCGTCGGCGCGGACCACGAGGGCCGAGCCGGGGGCCGTCGCCCATAGGTCCGGCGGCACGGCGGCCGTCGCGTGCGGGGGGACGGTGATCGTGACGGAGGAGGGCGGCGTGCCCCCCTCCTCCGGGAGGAGCTCGATGGAGGCGGCCACGGCGACGTCACCGTCGTTCACGAGCAGCGCGCCCGGCTCGGCCGGGATGCGTGCCGAAGCCGGAAAGAGCACCCAGGCCTCGGACGCCGAGGCCGAGCCCCCCGTGGACCCGACGTCGGTCCCCGGTCCCAACACGCGCAGCGCTCCCGAGACGAGAGCGCCCTCGAGCGTGAAGAGCCGGACCGCGGTGGGCCCGGCTTCCTCGGGGACGGCGTAGGCGCGGGCCGCGGTCGGACCGTGCTCCTGTTCGGTGAGCCCGCCCGCGGGCCGCGGCTCACCCTCGCTCAGTGAGGTGGCGCCGAATCGGATCGACGCCGACGCCGTGGACACGAGGATCAGCTCGTTCTGGCCGGACCCCTTCATCGTCGGGAACCAGGCTTCGGTGGCGGGTACGGTCCATCCGATCGCGCTGCGCACCGTCGTGCGGTCGCTCACGACGAGGGATGCGGCGGCGACCCGCCCGACCGAGACCTCGAGCGTCGTCGCGACCACCGGCTCACCTTTCATCTGTTCGTTGAGATGCAGGGCGACGCTCCGCCCGGCCGGCACGACGAGGTCGGTCCATTCGGACTGGCGGACCGGCGGCTGGTCCGCTGAATAGAGGACCACGTCCATCACGGCGGGCCCGGAGAACGGGTTGGCGACGACCACGTACGACTCCTCGCCGAGCTCGGTGGATCCGTCCGCGAGGTACCACCGCTGCGACGCCTCGGCTGCGCACGGCTCCGCGGCGGCCCCCGCGTCCGTGAACGACACCCATCCCGCGCCGATCCAGCCGCCGAAGAACTCCACGAAAGTCGCATCGCCGCGTGCACCGGGCGCGAGGTCCACCCGCAGGGTCGTCCCCCCCGGCACGCCGTAGGTCTCTGGGGGCGCGGCCGCCTCCGCACCGAGCTGCGTCAATCGGGCCGTCGCCGCGACCTCGCCCGGATTGGCCAAGAACAACGCGACCGGCAGGTCCGGCCCGCCGCCGTGCGGACAGATCCAGGCGCCCGACGGTGCCTCCCCGGCCGCCAATGGCGTCGGGGCCCGGGGCCCGGCGCGGTCGAGCCACGTGAGTGCCACGACCACGAAGGCCACGGATGCGAGCGCGAACAACGTTTGTCCGCGCCCCGAGCCCTCGAGGGAGGCACTCATCGAGCCACGGGCTTCCTCGTCGCCCACAGTGCGGCGAGCCACAGGATCGCCAGCAGCGCGACCTCGATCTTCGCGGGAACCGACCCACCGTGACGGATCCGCACCGGGTCCCCCTCGGCACGGAAGCTGGTCGCCCAGCCGAACGCGACCTCGGGTCCCCGAGCGCTTCCCTGCAGCTCCCATCCCGCGTCGTACTCGGTCGAGAGGAACACCGTTCCGTCGACGCCGGCGCCGTCCCACCCACCGGGAACCCGCTCCAGCGCCGTGGCGGGCACGCTTCGCCACATCGCGATCGTGGAGGGGTCGGCGGCGCCGAGGATCTCGACGTCGGCCGGCTCCGTCGCGAGGCTCGCGGCGGGTGGGAGCGCCACCGAGTTCCGGAAGATCACGAAGCCCGACGCCGGCACGAGGTTCACGTCGACCTGTGCATCGAAGGCGTCGTGGGCAGCTTCGGGAAGGGCTCCCTGCTCGGCCACCACGAAACGGATGCCGAAGGGCGCGAGGAGGGCGCCGCCGTGACGCGAGGTGCCGGCCAGGATCTCGCGGAGAGCGAGCTCCAGGTTGTCGGGCCCGGGGCCGGAGAACGGCCGGCCGATGTCCAGCACGCTGGCACCCTCCCTATCCGTGACCGCGTAGCGGATCGTGCCCGGACCCGCTTCCAGGCGCCGTTGCGGATCTCCGGCGGGAGGGGGAAGGCCGCCGCCGACGTCTCCCGTCAGCCACAACACGCGGAACGGGCCGTTGGCAGCGCCGCCCACGACCGTCCAGGCCGGCGGGATCCGCTCCTGAGGCGAACCCACACCCCAGGTTCCGGCCATGACCGCCACCGATTGCAGGAGGAGGCCGACCCCGAGGACCGCGGCGAGCACGGCACCGCTCACCTGACGGAGTCCGAACGCCTCGAGGCGGAGCGAGCCCGTGAAGGACGTGAGCCCGAACCCGATCAGACCGGCCATCGACACGGCCGCGAGCGCCGCGTACGCCGGTGGGTTCGAGAGCGGGGAAGGAAGGTAGTTCGCCGCCGCCAGCCACGAGAGGAGCAGGCCGGCGCCCGCCGCGACGGCGGCGCGCGCGGCCGGGCCACGCAAGGGTCCGCGGACGAGCCCGAGGCCCAAGGCGGCGCCGATCGGGAGGAAGGCCGCGATCGGCCAGGTGCCCGGCCCGGGCCCGATCGCCAGTCGCGCGAGCCGATCCGGCTCGGTCGTGCCGACGAGGGAGGCGAGCGCGCGTCCCCCGTCGGTCAGCAACGTCGGTACGAACGGGAACAACAGGACGGCTGCTCCGATCGCGCCGAGCGACATCAGGAGGAGTCCCCGCACGCGCGACGGGCCGAGGCACACGCGCACCACGACGAGCGTCGCGATCGCGAGGATGAACCCCGGGTAGGCGGCGATCCCGACGGCGAGCGTCACCGCCGTCCCCGCGACGAACCGTTGCCGGTCGCCGGGAGGCTCTTCCCCGGCGAACGCCGTCTCCACGCGCTCCGCGGCCGCCGGCAGCACGGCGATCGCGATCGAAAGGCCGATCCGTCCCTCGGAGAACGACCACAGCGTCAGGGCAGCGAGCCCGTACGCCGCTCCGACGACGACCGCCGGGCCGGGCCGCACCGACAGACGGACGGCCGCCCGGTACATCAGGATCGCCGCCAAGGGGGGTCCCGCGAGGAGGATGGCCTTCTGCACGGTGGACGGGTCCCCGAACGCCACGAACGAGAGCGCGCCCAGCGCGCCGACGGCCGGGGAAGGAGCGAGCGGGCCCCCGAGCGGCGTCGAGCGGACCGCCGACGCCAACTCGCCGATCAGATCGCCGGCCCGTGCGGGGAACGCGGGGAGCGCTCCTCCGGCCAGAACGTCGAGTGCGACCAGCTCGCGCACGGCGACCGCGCCCACCACGATCGCGAGGAGCGTTCCGACGATCACTGGGTGCGTTCCCACAAGTGATGCCGTTCGATCCCGCAGCCGTCGTTGGATCGGTTCGCCCTCGTCCGCCTCGTCGATCGCGCGCTGCTCCTCCAGGATGCGTTCGGCCGTCGCGAACCACCGGGGCGACCGCACGCCCGCCGATTCCATGAACCGTCGGAGCGAGCGATCGCCGACCCGGCGGGCCTTCTGCACGCGCCGTCGTCGCGACACGGTGCCGGGGAGGTGCGCGACGTTCCACCACCAGGCCGCGACGACGTCGAGCGCCTCCTCGAACCGGCGGGCGACCGAGAGGTAGACGATGCGGATCACCCCCATCAGGAGGGCTGCGGGCACGAGCCAGGCGAGCGACAGGAGCCCGTAGTTCTTGAGCATCGCCGTGATCGCGGCACGATCCTCCTCGTACCGTCGGCTCGGGCCGCCGTCGCGGTCATCGGGTGTTCGCGCCGCCGTTCCGGAGACGCGCACCCGGGCCAGCGGCGTCATCACCACTCGGTATCCGGCGACCCGGATCCGCCAGCAGAGGTCGAGGTCGGCATGCGCGCGGTCGAGGCGCTCGTCCCATACCCCGACTCGCTCCCACGCTTCTCGAGCGATCAGCATCGCTGCCGACGAGACGCAGAGGACCTCGAGGACTCGGTCGAACTGCCCCTGATCGATCTCGCCCGGCTGCAGCGCGGATGCGGGATGGCCGAAGCGGTCAGAGGATCGGCCGATATCGCGCAACGAACGCGGATCGTCCTTGTCGACGATCTTGGCGCCGACGACTCCGACGTCCTCGACGCCGATCCCGACCGCGGCCTCCACCAGCCGGCCGACGGCATCCCGGTCGAGCGACGCAGACGGCTCGACTATGAGGATGAAGTCGGCGCCTTTCGCCATCGGGCGGTCGAGCGCGGCGCGAACCGCGCGAACGGCTCCGAGCGGCCGCTCGTTCCGCAGGACGCGTCGCGAGCCGAGCGAGCGATCGAGCAGCTCCCGCGACTCCTCGTCGGCTCCGTCGTCGACCGCGAGGACGCCGAGGCGAGGGTACGACTGGTTCGCAAGCGAGAGCAGGCAATCGCGCAGCCACGGGGCAGCCCCGGTCCCGACCACGAGCAGCGCGAGCACGCTTGGTGTGGCAGTGCCGGTGGACGCGAGGGTTGCGGCTGGCGAGGTCATCCGGGTGGGCGCCTACGGCGCGGCGGGAGCCTAGCAGCGGGTTCTGCGGGATAGGGAAGGGGGGCGTCTCCGCCCCCCTTCGAGATGCGACGAGCTCGCGATCAGCGCTTCTTCGCTGCGCTCTTCCTGCGAGCCGGTTTGCGGGCCGCGGTCTTCTTGCGGGCCGTGGCCTTCTTGCGGGCCGGCTTACGGGCGGCCGTCTTCTTCCGACGTGCCGGCTTGCGGGCCGCCGTCTTCTTGCGAGCCGTGGCTTTCTTGCGGGCCGGCTTGCGTGCGGCCGTCTTCTTACGCGCTGCGGTCTTCCTCCGGGCCGGCTTCCGGGCCGCCGACTTCTTGGCGGTCTTCCGACGTGCCGGCTTCCGGGCTGTGGTCCTCTTGGCTGTCGTCTTCCGACGTGCCGGCTTCCGGGCCGCCGTCTTCTTGGCTGCCGTCTTCCGGCGCGCCGGCTTGCGAGCCGCCGTCTTCTTCGCGGCGGGCCGCTTCCGCGCGGCTGTCTTCCGTGCTGCCATTCCCGTCCCCCTTTCCTCCGTCACGAACGAAGGATCCTGCGCCTACGACGCCATCCGTTTGAGGCGCCGCCGTTCCCGTTCGCTCATCCCGCCCCACACGCCGTACCGCTCGTCGCGGCGAAGCGCGTAGTTGAGGCACTCGATCCGAACGGGGCACTCCGAGCAGATGCGTTTGGCCTCCCTGGACGATCCCCCCTTCTCGGGGAAGAAGACCTCAGGGTCGTGGTCTCGGCACCTCGCCCGTTCCTGCCATGGGATGTAGTGATGCACGCTGCTCTCCCCCCCAAATCACATCCATGTGATTCTGAGGGAAGAACCGCCTCCCTGGCAAGAGGGAATTTCAGGTGATTCTCTGCCTCGACCCTCATCTCGAGTAATCGTCCCCAAGCGGAAGCGCGAGTGCAACCCCTTCGGGGAAGAAACTGTGTGGTCAACCGAGTTGACGAGAACGGTCAGTGAGACTGACGGACCACGGTCAGGAGGCGGCTTTCGTCTCGATCCGATCGTACGTCGTCGTCCGCACGCCCGGCGTGCGACCGATCGAACGGATCGCGTCGTCGAACTCCGCGGGCGTCATCCTGACGCCCCATCCGGAGCCCGCCATCCGACTGATCGTCTCCTCCATCAACGTGCCACCGAAGTCGTTCGCGCCCGACCGCAGGATCTCCTGCGATGCCTCGATGCCGAGTTTCACCCACGAGACCTGCACGTTGTGGATAACTCCGTCGAGGAGGATCCGTGCGACCGCGTGCACGCGGAGGCTGTCGGCGTGGGACGGACCGGGCCTCGCGTGACCCGCGAGGTAGATCGGCGCGTTCCGGTGCACGAACGGAAGGGGAACGAATTCCGTGAACCCTCCCGTGTCCCGCTGGATCGCGGCGATCCGGCGCAGATGCGCCACCCAGTGCGGTGGCGCGTCGACGTGTCCGAACATGATCGTCGAGGAGCTCCGGATCCCGACGTCATGGGCGATCCGCACGATCTCTTCCCAGGTGTCGGCCGGAAGCTTCCCCTTCGTGAGGAGCCAGCGGACGTCGTCGTCGAGGATCTCCGCGGCCGTCCCGGGGATCGTTCCGAGTCCGTGTTCCCTGCAGGCCGTCAGGAACTCACGGAACGAGACACCCATCCTCGTGGCGCCGTTGAGGATCTCCATCGGACTGAACGCGTGGACATGGATCCCCGGGACACGCGCTTTCACCGCATCGAGCAGATCCAGATAGAAGGACCCTGGCAGGTCGGGATGGATCCCTCCCTGCATGCACACCTCGCTCGCCCCGTCGGCCCACGCCTCCTCCGCCCGGTCGGCCACCTCTCCGAGCGTGAGCGTGTACGCCTCCGGGTCGACCTCCCGCTGTGCGAACGCGCAGAACCGGCACCCCACGTAGCAGACGTTGGTGAAGTTGATGTTCCGATTGATCACGTAGGTGACCACGTCGCCGACGGCCTCCTGCCGGAGGCCGTCGGCCACCGTCCGGAGGGTGTCCAGGTCGGCGCCCTCGGCCTGGAACAGAGCGAGGGCCTCGGCATCGGAGATCGGGCGATGGCGCTCCGCCTTGCGGAGCGCCTGGCGGATCTCCGCGTCGAGACGCGTGGGCACCACCGTCCGCGCGGCCCACGCCGCCGTGACGGCGTCCTCGGAAGAGATCTCCCCGTACACAGCCTCCGCGTCCGCCCGGAGACCGGCCTCGGGGCCCTTCGCGAACGTGAGGTCCATCACCCGCGGCTTCCACGTGACGTCGGGGTCCTGCCAGGCAGCGGGTTGCGGGGCCACGCCCTCGCGCGCCAGGCCGTTCCCGTCGAGGAGCGCCTCGACCGGCAGGCGCATCTTGCCGGCCAGGAAGTGATCCGGGTCGAGGGCGAAGCGCGGATAGATCGTGAGTCGCTCGCGGAGTGACTTGCCGCGAGCCGCCGTGGTGGCGGCCAGCGCCTCGATCGCGGGCCACGGCCGCTCCGGGTTCACGTGGTCGGGGGTGAGCGGCGACACCCCGCCCCAGTCGCTGATCCCGGCATCGAGGAGCCGGAGCTGCTGCTCCGGATCCGACAGGTTCGGAGGCGCCTGGACGCCGACGTGCGGTCCCATCACGATGCGCGTGGTGGCCACCGCGGCGAGGAACTCCTCGGGTCCCGGTCCCTGCGCGTGCGCCATCGCCGTCCCCGGCTTGGCGCGGAAGTTCTGCACGATCACCTCTTGGATGTGTCGGTACCGGCGATGGAGGTCGCGGATCGCGAAGACCGACGCGGCACGCTCCAAGGAGTCCTCCCCGATCCCCACGAGGATGCCGGTGGTGAACGGGATCGCGAGGCGGCCTGCGTCCTCGATGGTCCGCAGCCGCACGGCGGGACGCTTGTCCGGTGAGCCGAAGTGCACGCCCCCGCGTCGGGAGAGCCGGTCCGATGAGGTCTCCAGCATCAGTCCCATCGAGGCACTCACGTGCCGGAGCCGGGCGAGCTCCTCGTAGCTCATGATCCCCGGGTTCAGATGCGGAAGGAGTCCGGTCTCCTCGATCACGCTGATCGCCGAGGCACGCACGTACTCGAGTGTCGAGCCGTACCCGCGAGCGGCGAGCCACTCCCGAGCGACCTCGTACCGCTCCTCCGGCCGGTCGCCCAGCGTGAAGAGCGCTTCCTTGCACGCGCGCTCCCTTCCCCCGCGGGCGATGGCGAGCACCTCCTCGGGCGCGAGGAAGGGCGCGTCGAGCTTCGCCGGCGGCTTCGCGAACGTGCAGTAGTGGCAATGGTCGCGGCAGAGCATCGTCAGCGGCACGAAGACCTTCCGCGAGTACGTGACGCGATCCCTCGAGCCGAGATCCCGAAGGTGTCCCGCGATCGCCGTCAGACGTTCGAGGTCCGGCCCCCGAGCGGTCATCAGCTCGGCGGCCTCGGGCACGGACACGGCCTTTCCCTGCTCGGCACGCGCCAGCGCGCGCCGCAGAGCGTGCGTCGTCGCGGCCGCCACGGCGGGAGGCTACTACGCTCTGCGCTCGTGAAGGTCGTCGCGCTCGCGGGAGGTGTCGGTGCCGGGAAGTTCCTGCGCGGCCTCGTGCGCGCCGCGCCGGACGCCGACCTCACCGCGGTCGTGAACACGGGGGACGACATCGACGTGCACGGGCTCCGGGTGTGCCCGGATCTCGATTCGGTCACGTACTGGCTCGGCGACGCCTTCGACCGGGAGCGCGGGTGGGGTCGCCGGGACGAAACCTTCCGCGCGAACGAGGAGCTCCGGACCTTCGATCCCGACGCCGCGTGGTTCGGGCTGGGCGACCTCGACCTGGCGACGCACCTGTTCCGGACCCGGTCGCTGGCCGGAGGCATGTCGCTGTCCGGCGTCACCGCACGGATCGCCCAGCGGTTCGGGATCGACGCCACGATCGTGCCGATGACCGAGGACCGCGTGGAGACACGGCTCGACGTCGTGGCAGAAGGCCGGGAGATGGACCTGCACTTCCAGGAGTACTGGGTCAGGCGCGGCGCCCGGGACGACGTCAAGGCGATCCGCTTCGAGGGCGCCGAGCGGGCGTCCCCGGCCCCCGGCGTGCTCGACGCGATCGGAACCGCGGACGTCGTCGTGATCTGCCCCTCGAATCCGGTCGTCTCGATCGGCCCGATCCTGTCCATCCCCGGTGTGCGCGCGGCCGTCGCCGCGAGGCCGGTCGTGGGGGTCTCCCCGATCGTCGGGGGACGACCGCTCGCCGGGATGGCGGACCGGCTGATGCCGGTGGTCGGGCTCGAGGTCTCGGCGGTGGGCGCCGCCCACGCGTACGACGACCTGCTGGACGCCTGGGTGATCGACGGGGAAGACGCCGGGCTGCGCACGCGTGTGCGAGACGAGGTCGGGGCACGGGTCGCGGTCACCGACACGGTGATGCGCGACGACGCGGTCGCGGAGCACGTGGCGAGGACCGCGCTGGCGACCCTCGCATGACGATCGAGCTGATCCCGCTCGAGGGGCTCCCTGAGGTCGAGCCCGGCGACGATCTCGCCTCACTGCTCGAACCGTCGCTCCTCCGGCACGGAGCGAGCGAGGGCGATGTCGTGGCGATCACGCAGAAGGTCGTCTCGAAGGCGGAGGGACGGATCGTCCCCGGCGACGATCGCGCGTCGTGGGTGGCCCGGGAATCGGTGGCGGTCGTCGCCCGCCGGGGTGACCTGCTGATCACGCGGACGAAGCACGGGCTGGTGTGTGCGAACGCGGGTGTCGACGCGTCGAACGTCGCCCCGGGGTTCCTCACCCTGCTCCCCGAGGATCCGGATGCGAGCGCCGAGCGCTTGCAGAAGGAGCTCGTGGCTCGCCTCGGCCTCGCGCGGCTGGCTGTGGTGGTCACCGACACGTTCGGCCGACCCTGGCGCGAGGGGGTCGTCGACGTCGCGATCGGCTGCGCCGGCATGCCGGCGGTGCTCGATCTCCGAGGGACCGTCGACGACCACGGCACGGTGCTGGAGACCACGGTCGTGGCGCTCGCCGACGCGGTGGCGGCGGCGAGCGGCTTGGTGATGACGAAGACGGCGCGGGTCCCGGCGGCGATCGTCCGGGGACTGGATCGGGCGATCGGGGATACGCCGCCGGGAGCCGCGCGCGACCTCGTCCGCGCGCCCGCCGACGACCTGTTCCGGGAATCAGTCGCGGTGGCCCTCGCCTCCGCCCGTCCGAGCAGCGCGTTCGGCTCCGGAGACGTGCCGCGGACCGTCCTCGAAGACGCGATGGCGACGGCGAGCCCGCCCCTCGGTGCGGCCGTGTGCTCCTTCGTCGCGGTGGACTCGACCGCCGGGCGGCGCCGGCTGCTCGCCGTCGTGGAGGACCCCGACGATGCCCTCCGGACGGCCCCCGTCCTGATCATCCCCTGTGTGGGAACAGCTCTCGACATCTCGGAGCCGGCGACCCTCCTCACCGCCGGCGCGGCGATCCGGTCCCTCTTGCTCGCCCTCCACGCACAGGACCTCGCGTGGTCTTGGGACCCGGGCCGCCTCCTCGACCCGGACCGCGTACGTGCGGCGCTCACGCTCGATCCGGAGCGGCGCCCGATCGGCGTCGTGGCGGTGGGCCCGATCCCGGAGGGCGGGGCCTGACGGCGCCGCCCTGGACCGTCTACGCGAACGTCCCCCGGAGGAAGTACCAGAGGAAGACAGCCGTGGCGACGTACAGCAACGGATGCACGTCCCGGGCCTTGCCCTGCATCAGTCTGATGGCCGTGTAGGCGACGAAGCCGGCCCCGACCCCGTTCGTGATCGAGAACGTGAACGGCATCAAGCCGATCGTGAGGAGCGCGGGGATCCCGATCGCCGGGTCGCGCCAGTCGATCTCCCCGATCCCCCGCATCATGAAGTACCCGACGATCACGAGCACCGGCGCGGTCGCCTCGGGCGGGATCACTCCCGCGAGCGGCGACAGGAATATGCACAGGAGGAAGAGCCCGCCCGTCACGACGGACGCGAGTCCGGTGCGACCGCCCTCGCCGATTCCGGCTGCCGACTCGATGAACGTCGTGTTCGACGACGCGCTCGCGGCGCCGCCGGCCGCGGCGGCCAACGAATCCACCAACAGGACGCGGTTCATGTCGGGGAGCCGGCCGTCCTCCTTTAGGAGCCCCGCCTCATCGCCCAACCCGACCGCGGTACCCATCGTGTCGAAGAAGTCGGAGAGCATCACCGTCACCACCGCCGCGATCGCCGCCGCCACGCCCATCGTCGAGAAGAATCCGAACGAGAACTCGCCGACGAGGCTGAAGTCGGGCGTGGACGTGACGGAATCCGGCACCTGCGCGATCCCCGGGCCGAGCGCGTCCCAGATCGCATTGTGACCCCAGATCGCGTTGATGATCGCGGCGATCACTGTGGTCGCGACGATCCCGATCAGCAGACCGCCGCGGACCTTCCGCACGACGAGGATCGAGCACAACGCGAGGCCGATCGCGAACGTGAGGATCCGCAGCGTCGTCAGGTTGCCGCTCATCGCGACGACGGTTCCCTCGCCCCGCACCACGACGCCGGCGTTCACGAGCCCGATGACGGCCAGGAACAGACCGATGCCGATCGCGATCGAACGCTTCAGGTCCATCGGGATCGCGTCCACGATCGCGTTCCGGAGCCCCGTGAGGACCAGGACGGTGATCACCAGGCCCTCGACGACGATCACGCCCATCGCCTCCGGATAGCTGAGCCCCTCCCCCGCCACGAGCGTGAACGCGACGAACGCGTTCAGCCCGAGCCCCGCCGCGATGGCGAACGGGTAGTTCGCCCAGAGCCCCATCGCGATCGTGGCGATCCCGGCGACGAGGGCCGTCACCGTGAGAACAGCCCCGAACGGGAGTCCGAGCGGTTGCAGGTCGGGCACCGCGGCGAACCCCAGGATCTGCGGGTTCAGGAACAGGATGTAGGCCATCGTGAGCCAGGTAGTGATCCCGGCGACGACCTCGATGCGGATGGTGGAACCCCGCTCCGAGACCTTGAAGAAGCGATCGAGACCGCTGCGCTCCTCCGCCGCGGGCACCCTCACGACCTGGTCGTGCTTGGTGTCTGACACGCGCCCTCCCTCCCTCGACCGGCTGGCCGGCCGTGCTCACGGGGGAAGGCGCGAGCAGGATAGGCCCGCAGCCTCGCCGCCGCAAGACGGGCATTCCCGTGCACGACCGATACGGCCGGTAAGCTTCCGCGATCCATGCGTGAGGCATCTGATTGAGCGACGATGCGCCCCGACGGCCAGGCGAAGGCCGGCGGCTGACCAAGGCCGAGCGCAAGGAGCAGGCGCGGCGCGAACGTGAGGAACTCCAGCGGAAGTTGGCGTCGAAGCGCCGCGCCCGCACCATCGGGATCGCCGCCGGTGGGGCCGTGATCGCGGCGGTCGTCGTCGCCGCGACACTGCTCCCCTCGGGCGGCGAGTTCCCGGAACCCGCGCAGCTCCTCCAGCGGGCTTCGGCGGCCGCCACCGAGGCGGGGTGCGGTGAGGTCGCGACGACCCCGGACTACGACCCCGCCGACAGCGATCGGGCTCACATCGATCCTGCCGCGGGCCCGCCGCTGTCCACGTACCCGACGACGCCGCCGGCTTCCGGTCCGCACGCCGACATCCCCCCGGGGCCGCTCCCGGCCGGCGTCTACGACTCCCTCACCCTGGAGGAGGTCTACCGCGCGATCCACTCGTTGGAGCACGGTGCGAGCATCGTCTGGTACGACCCGACCGCGCCGGTCGGGAAGGTCGCCCGGCTGCGGGAGTTCTACGACCGCCGCCTCCAGGACGCACAGGTCGGGCAGGATCGGGTGATCGTGGCGCCGTACGACATCCCCGGCGATGCCGCAGGGATCCTCCCGGAAGGCACGGAGATGGCGCTGGTGTCGTGGCATCGCCTCCGCTCGTGCGCGAGCATCGACCTCGCGGTCGCGTTCGACTTCACGTCGCAGTTCAGCTTCCCGACCGCGGAGGACCGGGAGTACGCGGGCGTCGCGCCCGAACCCGGGGCCTCGCTCGGATGATCGAGGGGATCTGATGGCCAAGAAGAAGAAGCGACCGCGGCATCCAGCCTCGGAACGCACGCAGGCTCCGCGAGGGGGCGCCAACCTCGAGCGGCGCGATCGCAAGGAGGAAGCCAGGCGGCTCCGCGAGGCGGAGCGCCGCCGCGCGCGGCGCGCGGCGTCACTCCGTCGCACGCTCACCTCGGCGGGGATCGCGATCGCCGCCGTCGCGGCGATCTCGCTGTTCCGCTCGTTCCAGGGGCCGAACGACATCCCCGAGGCCGCTGTCCTGGCCGCGAGCGAGGCCGGCTGCACGGTCCCCGAACAGCGGCCCGACCTGACGCCTTCGCAAAGGCACCTGACCCCGGGTGAGGCCATCACGTACCCCGATCCGCCCGCGACGTCCGGGAAACACAACGGCTCGCAGCCCCCCGATGATCCGAAGGTCTTCGACGCTCCCTTCGATGAGACCGTCGCCGTCCACGGCCTGGAGCACGGAGCGGTGTTCGTGTACTACCTCCCGGAGGCCGACGGCGGACTGCCCCAGGCCGTGGTCGACCGGCTCGCGGACATCGCCTCGCGGAGCAACGCGACGTTCCTCGCTCCGTACCCGACCCTCACGCCGGAGACGGCACTGAGCCTGACGGCCTGGAACTACCGACAGTCCTGTCCGGTCTCGGCGGACGAGACCGCCCTCACGCCGGCGGCCGCCGCCACGATCGTGAACGGGTTCGTCATCGGGTTCGAGTGCACGGGAGACGCACCCGAGAACGGGCTCTCCCCGTGTTGAACCTCAGCCGACGCTGACGTCGCAGCTGCCGTTCGCGCACGCGATCGTGCCGTGCTCGAAGGACGCCCGCCGAGCTCCGTTCACCACGCGCACCCGCGTCCTCGGGTATCCGAGCGCGCCCCGTGGCCCTCCGCGGTCCAGATAGGCCGACAGCACCGGTCCCCAGAGCGCATGCGCCCCCACGCCCGGCTTGAAGTAGATCCGCCCGGACTCGAGGATGATCCGGCGGCAGGTGGAGCAGGCGGCAGCCGCGGAGGTCCGCTGCACCGACACCGCGTCGGAGACGGGCAGTCCCAGGCGGCCTCGTGCGCCGCCGGCCGCCTCGTACTCGGTCTGGATCGCTCCCTTCAGCCAGATCGTGAGGTCGACCTGGCCGTTGCGGTAGATCCCGCCTCGTTTGAAGAGCTGACGGGATCCGTGATCGAGCGTGATCACGGGAGACCTCGGCAAACCCGGCCGGCACATCAGCGCGTCGTACTTCGCTCGGACCGCGCCCACGATCGTGCGATCCGTGTTGATCCAGACCCGACCGTCGGGCAACCCCAGCGCGCGCCGCAGCTCGTCGCCCTCGACGGAGGCGGACCCACCGGTCCCTCGCACCATCGCCCGGACGATGCGTCCCGAGACCCCTCGCCGCACATCGGTGAACCGCTTGATCCTGCCGACGCCGCCGGTGTACGGAGCCAGGCGGGACGACAGGCTCGAAGCCGTGAACGTCCTCGTCCAGTCCGTCCACGGGTTCGCGGACGTGTATTCCCCCGGATCGCAGACGCCGCGCAGGTACGGGATCGCGTAGGCCGGGTTCCCGCCGTGCCACACATCCTCCACGTCTTCGGTGTAGCCACCGTCCGACGCGGAGTAGAACGCCTGGATCACCGATCCCTGATACGTCACGACTTCCCTGCGGGTGTCGACCACCGCGGCGACCCATCGGTCGCCATCGGGCCCGCTCTCCTTGTTCCACCCGACGTAGACCTGGTCACCGGAGCCATCGAGGAGATGACAGTCGCAGTCGCTCCGGAGCCCGTACCGCTTGATCTTGTAGGTCGCGAACGTCCGGGCGGCCACGGCCTGGGTCCGCAGCGCGGCGGTCGGCCAGCTGCTCGGCATCTCCCCCATCCCGCGGAGGTAGGCCTCGAACGGGAGCTCGATCGTGAGTCGCTCCACGCAGCGATCGGCGCATCCGGTCAGGTCGAACTCGAGGAACCCGTAGGCGTACGCGTATCCCTGATGCCAGACCTCGTCGGCTTCGGGGACGAACACCCGGGCGCCCGCCCGGGCGAAGGTGGCGAACAGCGGTCGGGCGGGACCACCCCACCGCACCCCTCCGACCAAGTTGCGCTTGTCGTCGCGGATCGTGTACTTGCGGACGGCCGGAGCGGCCGAGACGGTCCACGTCTTCCCGGACGGGATCTTCGCGACGAACGTCTGACCGGGTCCGTCGAGCCACAACTGGACCGGCCCACTCCTGGCGCCGAGGTGGATCTTCGGCCGGCCGGCGGTGAGCCCCACGCGCAGCTTCTTCGGCAGCGTCGAGGAGGCTACGACACGTGTGTGGGAGTAGAAGTGCGTGAGGATCCTCCGATGCGGCCAGCCCTTCTGCGCGAGCCCGTAGGCGCCCCACTGGGACATCCCGATACCGTGGCCGTAGCCCGACCCGTGGAAGCGGAACGTGTCGACCGCCTGTGCGACTGCACCGGTCGACAGCGTCATGACGACCACCAGGGCCGTCACGAGCACACGCGCACGTCGAAGCTTCGGGCTCCCCACGGTCGAGTCGGACACCCTACACACATCGGTGCCGTCCCCCCAGTGGTTGAGGCCGGGGGGGGCGGGTTCCTCAGGGGCTCGCGGCGTCGGCGCCCAGGCGCACCCCGTCGAGGCTCACACCGGGGCCCACCCGGACACCGTCGCCGAGCACGCATCCGGCGAGCGATGCGCCGACCCCGACCGTCGCCCGGGAGCCGAGCACCGAGCGCACGACCCGCGCGCCCTCCTCGACGACCGAACCGGGGAGGAGCACCGTTCCGTCGACCTCGGCGCCGGCCTCGACCCGCGCGTCGGGCCCGATCGCGACGGACCTCCCGACGCGTGCCGAGGGGTCCACACGAGCGCCCGGGCCGATCCAGGGAGCGTCGTAGGCATGGCCGGCGACCCTGCCGTCCAGGAGGTCGCCGTGCGCACGGAGGTACTGCTCCGGCGTCCCGAGGTCCAGCCAATACGCGTCGGAGCCGAACCCGTGCATCGGCACGCCCTCTGCGATCAGGGAGGGGAAGATCTCGCCCTCGATCCAGAGGTACGTCCCGGGGTCCCAGCCGCGGAGGACGGAGGGGTCGAGGACATACGTTCCGGCGTTGATGTCCCCGGGGATCTGATCCGGCGGTTTCTCCCGGAACGCGGTGACGAGGCCGGTCGGATCCGTCGCGACGAGGCCGAACGCGCGCGCGTCCTCCACGCGGTGCAGCGCGATCGTGACCGCGGCGCTGCGGGACCGATGCCGATCGAGCATCGCGGTGAGGTCCAGGTCCGTCAGGATGTCCCCGTTCAGGGCGAGGAACGGCTCGACGCCGAGGCGATCCAGCACACTCACGATCGCGCCGCCCGTCCCGAGGGGCTCCCGCTCCGTGACCCAGGTGACCGCGGGGCGACCTCCCCTCGTCTCGAGGAAGGGACGGAACGTCTCCTCGAGGTACGGCGACGACATGATGACCTCCGCGACGCCGTGGGCGACGAGGTGGTCGAGGACGTGCGCGAGGATCGGTCGATCGACCAGCGGCAGGAGCGGCTTCGGCACGGTCTCGGTGAGGGGACGGAGGCGCGTGCCCTCTCCCCCGACGAGGACGACGGCCTTCATCCGGCTCGCTCCGCTCCGGATCTCATGCGTGGCGCGTCTGGGCCACCAGCACGATCCCGACGACGATGCAGACGACGCCGGCGTAGCGGAGAGCCGGGATCTCCTGATCGAGCACGAACCGATCGGCCAGGAGGATCAGGACGTACGTGAGCGATGCGAACGGGTAGGCGAACGAGAGCGACACGCGCGACAACACGGCGAGCCACGCGACGGCGGAGAGAGCGAACAGGGCGAGTCCGGCCCAGACCGTGGGGGTCGTCACCACGTCGCGCACCGAGTCCGCGCTGAACCGCAGCACCCCCGTGTCGGCGGCGACCTGGTTCATGCCGTGCTTCAACGTGAGCTGTGCGACGGCGGCGAGCACCACCGAGAACAGGATCAGTGCGATCAGCATGATGTGACTCATCTCCTCGGGAGCGGGTTGGGTGGGAGCGCTGCCGGAGTGACCTTCGGAGATCGCCCCTGTTCGGTCGGCCTTCACAGGTCCTCGACCTCCACCGTCGGTCTCGCGGCGAGCGCGTGGACTACGTGGTCGACGTCGGGGACGGTCAGCGGGTAGTGCTGGGTCTGCACGTGGAACAGACGGCCGTCGACGGAGTCCAGACCGACCGTGACGAAGTAGGTGCCGCTCACCCAGGGCGCCGGAGGGATCCGGAACCGGACCCGCTTCTTCCGGTCGACCGGGCCGAGGTCGACGCCGAGTTCGGACGTCTTCCCCTCGAGCACCGCGTGGTTGGTCAAGCCGGACACGACCGCGAACGATACCGCCGCGTCGGCGACGGGCGCGTCCGCACGGAGGTCCACCGTGATCGTGAGCCCCTCGCCGGGGCGTACGGTGTCCCGGAGGCCTCCCTCCGACTCGATCACGACGCCGGAGATCTCCACCTCGCGGCTCCCCTGCTCCGGGACGAACGTGGGGTCGTCGCTCAGCATCCGGTGCCGCATCGTGCGCACCACGTCGTCCGGCGTCCCGATCGCGTGCATCGTGCCGTGGTCGAGCATCACGGCTTCGTCGCAGACGTCGCGGACGACGTCGAGCGCGTGTGTGACCAGCACGATCGTGCGGCCGTCCGCTTGGAACCGGCGGATGCGATCGAGGCAGCGTCGCTGGAAGGACTCGTCGCCCACCGCCAGCACCTCGTCGATCAGGAGCACCTCCGGATCCACGTGGACGGCGACGGCGAAGCCGAGCCGCACGAGCATCCCCGAGGAGTAGAACTTCACCTGGTTGTCCATGAAGTCTTCCAGCTCGGCGAACGCCACGACGTCGTCGAAGATCCGATCGGTGTCTCGCCTCGAAAGGCCGAGGAACGACGCGTTCAGGTACACGTTCTCCCTGCCGGTGAGATCGGGGTGGAAGCCGGCGCCGAGCTCCAGGAGCGCCGCCAGGCGCCCCTGGTAGCGGATCGTGCCGGCCGTGGGACGGAGGATCCCGGCGATGCACTTGAGCAAGGTCGTCTTCCCCGACCCGTTGTGACCGATCAGGCCCATCGAGGATCCCTCCGCGATGTCGAACGACACGTCGCGGAGCGCCCAGAACTCCTCCGAGCGTGATCGCGAGACGAGGACTCGCTGCTTGAGCGACGTGGGGCGCTCACGGAAGAGCCGGAACATCTTCGAGATGCCGTCGACCCGGATCGCGGTCGTCACAGCTCCTCCGCGAAGTCGCCCGAGCGATGGAAGAAGGAACGCCACGCCAGGAAGAGGAGCAGAGTCGAGACCACGAGGACCCCGAGCAGCATGCCCGCCAGGTCTCCGAGGCTCATGACCGGGAGGATCGGATCTCCGCCGTCGGGGGGGATCACGATCGAGTAGAGCGCGCGCTGGAACCCGAGCACGATCACCGTGACCGGATTCAGCAGATAGAGGGTCCAGGCGTCGAGACCGAGGAACGAGATCGTCTCGAGCTTCCGCTGGACGAGCCACCCCTGGTACACGATCGGCGTCGCCCAGAACCAGACGAGCAGCGCGAGGTTCAGGAGGTGACCCACGTCGCGGTAGCGCACGTTGAGCGCCGCGATCCAGAACGTGAGCGATGCCGTGAACACGATGAGCACCACGATCGAGAGCGGATACAGCGCCAACTCCGGCAGGTGGAAGCCAGGCCCCGGCCCCGCGGCCCACCACACCCCGATGATCAGCAGCAAGACCGCGGACTGGAGCAGGAAGTCGAACAGCGCGACACCGATCGACGAGAGGGGAAGGATCTCCCGCGGGAACGCCATCTTCTTCACGAGGTTGGCGTTGTCGATCACGGACCGCGAGCCTGCCTGCAGCGCGTTCGCCACGACGTTCCAGGCGAGGAGCCCCGACAGCAGGAACACGGGGAAATCGGGGACCGGGTTGCTGAAGACTTCGACGACGAAGGAGAAGACCGCCAGGAAGACGATCGGATTCAGGAGCGACCACACCGCGCCGAGCACCGACGCGGTGTACTTCACCTTCAGCTCCTTGCGGATCAGGTTGACGAGCACCTCGCGATGCGCGAGCAGCTCGCGGAGCCGCGGTCCAACGCGGAGGTGGGGCGACTCGGACGTGCGGACGACGGCGGCCGTCGAAGCGATGGCAGGGCTCCTGTTCGCGGCGAACGCCCAGGTCAGGGCGACGGTCGCGAGTCTAGCAACGGCCCTGCGCCGCACCGCGGAACGATCATGGCGTTCGTTCGAAGCTTTCGAGCGCCCGCACGTAGGAGACGCCGTAGCCCTCCTCCACGAGGGTGTCGTCGATGCCCACCGCGGCCAGGCTCGCCGCCCATCGCGCGCGAAGCGGCCTGGTGGGGTCGGCGACGATCGCGCGTGTCGCGACGATCGCCTCCTCGTAGCCTCGGGCCGTCGCATCCGTGTCGCGGAGCGCGGCCATGTGGGCGCGCGCGGCCGAGCCGACCCGCGCGCGCCGCTCCGGGTCGTCCCGGAGGTCGAGGATCCGGCGCGCGAGCTCCGCGGGATCGGCCGGACCCGGAGCGACGCGCACCACGAGCTCCTCCGGGATGTCGAGGTACGTGCCGGTGGCCGAAACGACCGTAGGTGTGCCAGCCAACATCGCCATCGAGAGCGACCCGCTCACCTCGCCACGATGCGGGAACCGGAGGTCCACCGCGATATCGGCCGCCACGAGCCATGCCCGGAAGTCGTCGTCGGAGACATCATGATGCACGGTGACCCGATCCCCGATGCCGTGGGAATCGATCGCCGCGGTGATGTCGGTCCCCGGGATGCGACGGCCCACGAGCGCGGCGTGCACGTCGCCGGGCAGGGTGGCGATCGCCTCGACGAGCGCGGGGAGGCACTTCGCCTCGTTCACGTCGCCGGGGGCGACGACGATCGTGCGCGCACCCTGCGCCTCGAGCATCGCGCGCAGCTCGTGCGCGCGGGGCTCAGCGCGCCGCATCGTGATCTCATCCTCGACGACCGGATGGGGCACCGTGAAGATCGGAGTGCGCACACCCACGGACTCGAGGTAGCGCTTCCCGAACGGGGAGTGGACCACGATGCCGCGAGATGCTCTGGCGACGGCCGCACACCACACCGATCGCAACGGCTCGTGCAACGCCATGTCGGGGTCGATGACCCGCGAGCGGAGGGCGGCGGCCTCGCGCGCGGCCGCGATCGCCGCCGGATCGCCCTGCGCCGCGAGGCCGAGGACGAGCCCGTCGAGGGCGAGGTCGTGCAGAACGACCAGTCCGGGCGACGCGATCGCCAATCGGTAGATCTGCCCGTGGAACCTCGCGTTGTTCCCGAGCTGGAAGATCCCGAGGTCGTAGGCGGCGATCCTGCGGTCCTGCGAGGACCGTACCGGCCAGATCACGTCGGTTCGATGCCGCTGCAGGAACCCGGTGCGCCGGAGTCCGTCCATCACCGCCCGGTCGTACGACGCGATCCCGGTGGATGCCGGCGGCATCGGACCGACGAACGCCAGCCGGCCGTTGGTCCGGCGGGCGGTCTTCCGGCGGCCCGACCCAGCCGGGCGTCGCAACCCGACCCCTCGCGCCACCCGTCCCGCGAGCCTGCGGATCGCGGGCTTCATCCGAGCAGCCGCGCGACGACCGCGGGCCACTCCGGCACCGTCTCGCGTACGAGGCGGTAGCCCTCGAGGCCCCAGGCGCGCGCCGCTTCCCGATCGGACCAGAGCCGGTCGAACGCCGCGGCGATCGCCTTCGGCTCGGGCGTCGCGACGAGCCCCGACTCCTCGTCACGGACGAACTCGAGCGGCCCTCCGCTGTCCGTGAGCGTCACGACCGGCCGTGCGGCGGCGAACCCCTCGGTCGTGACGTACCCGAAGTCCTCGTCGAATGGCCCGAAGTAGACGCCCAGCGCCCCGCGGTACAGCTCGTGCAGCCGTTCATCGGAGACGCCCACCTCGAGCCGAACCCGGTCCGCGAGACCGTGCGCGGCGATCCGCTCGCGGAGCGAGCGCTCGTCGGGACCCCGTCCGACGAGGACGAGCTTCACCGGGGTCGTCACGTGCCGCATCGCATCGATCGCCAGCGACTGCCGCTTCAGGATCTCCAGCCGGCTGGGATAGAACAGGTAGTCGCCCAACTCCTCGGGATCGCGCGCGAGCAGTGCCTCCGTCGCCGGCGATCGGTGGTACAGCACGTCGCCCTTCAACCCGAGCGATGTCCACAGACGCTCCGCGACGTTCTTCGAATTCGTGAAGACCTGCTTGGCCTCGCCCAGCCCGAGCCGGTCCGAGTTCCACACCAGCCTGCGGATCAAGGGGCCCTCGTCCTGTCGGGAGAGGTCGGCGAAGTCCGGATGGTCCCAGAGCTCGTAGGCCGAGCGGTGCTGATGGATCAGCCACACGATCTTCCGCTCGTGGGCCGCGAGGTAGGCGGGGAACTTCAGGGCGATCACGGCGTCCACCTTCAGGCCGTTCGATTCGGAGATGTCGAAGCTCCGCCACACGGCCATCTGATGGGCGAGCTCGGTGGCCGGATACCACTTGCCCGCGATCGTCACTTCCTCGGCGTCGTGTCCCGACTCCCGGAGCGCGCCCACCAGCGCCTCCGTGTGGAGCTCGGCGCCACCTCGCGTGAACGCCGTCTGCGGATGCAGAACGGCGACCCTCATCGGGCATCCCCGTCGCGATCATCCAACCGGCGGCGCAGGCGGGAGAGCTCCTCCTCGGTCGCCACGAGGCGCCGCGCGAGCTCGCCGTTCATCTCGGCGAGCTCCGCGAGGAGCCGGTCGTAGCGCATCGTCGAGAACCGAGTGAGGCGCCACACGAACTGCTTCAACCCGCGCTTCCAGCCGGCATCCGAGCCGAGGAACGTCTCGCCGACGGGAACGGCCTGACGCTGGTCGGCGCGCATCTGGTACGTGAACGCATCCAGTCGTTCGCGGAGCGAGCGAGCGTCCGCGGGGAGCCCCGAGCCTCCTTCCCCTGCCCAGTAGACCTCTCGGGCGAGGGTCGCGACCGCGTCGTCCACGTTCTCGGGAGCGACCGGATCCGGCTCGCCGGGCGTCTGGCCGCCTGGCGCGTCCTCCTTCCCGTCCCTCGGATCGATCACGAGGACGCCTTGACCGCCCAGATCGCCACGTCTTGCGCTCGCCCGCGATGGTCCTCGTGGAGGAACCGCACCTGAACCTCGTCGAAGCCTGCGTGCTCGGCCATCAGCCGCAGCGTCTCCGGGTGCCCCGGCCACGTATGGGTGACGTCCGCGACGAAGTAGTCGGCGATCGCGTCGGGATTCTGGCCGTTGATCGTCTCGAGGAGGAGCGCCCCGCCGGGTGCGAGCGCACGGTAGATCTCCTGGAAGAGGTGGACCCAGGCCCGCCTCGGGAGATGCTCGATCAGCTGGATCGCGCTGACGCCGCCGACCGGGTCGTCCGGCCGCGTCTCGAGATAGGTGAGGACGTCGGCGAGCGTCACGTCGACCCCGCGCGCACGGCACGACTCGACGGCGTCCGGAGACGCGTCCACGCCCTCCACGTCCCAGTCCCATTCGCCGAGCAAGGCGCAGAACTCGCCCTGACCGCAGCCGAGATCGACCCAGCGAGGACGCCGGTCGTCGGTCGTCCCGACGGCCTCGCGGTGCGGGACGACGAGATCCTCGTAGCCTCGGAGGCGATCCTCGATCGATCCCGCGGCGCCGCGCATGCGTCGCTCGAAGGCCCAGTAGTAGCCGTCCGGGATCTCCGTCCACACGGCGCTCCCCGTGGTCGCCGCTCCGGAGGGTGAGAGGGCACGGAGCTCCATCTCCAGCCGCTCGTAGTCACCTCGCGCCTTCCGCATGACCTCCTCCGCTTCGGCGAGCCGTGCGGCGAGGTCGCCGGCGATCGTCGCCAGGTCGGCGGTGAGCCGGTCGTAGCGGCGCGTCGCGGGTCGGGTCGTACGGAACACGAGCGTCTTGAGACGGCGCCGCATCGAGGAGGGTGACTCGAGGAACGCCTCCCCCTCCGGGAGCGGCTGACCCTGTTCCTCGCGCAGGCGCGCCACGAGTTCGCGGAGCGCAGCAGCGAGCTCCCGGGTGGTTCCTTCCCAGGGTTCCGAGCCCGGCACGACCGTGGACGAGCGATCGTCCTCCATCGCGCGACAGGCTACACCGGAGCGCGGTTGCGCTCGGGTTCCCCCCTATCCCTCGGGGAACTTCGGGCCCTCGCAGTCATCGCGCACCGGCAACGGGACCGGCGGTCGAGGCGCCTGCGAGAAGTCGAAGGCGGACAGCATCGGCGTGGCCCGCCGGTCTCGATGGGTGAGCCTCCCCAGGCCCCAGTTGTCCTCGATGAACCGGAGGACGCTCGAGAACTCCCCGAGCTCGTGGCTGACCGCCCCCCGCCGGGCGTACGGGCTGAGCACGATCATCGGGACGCGGATCCCGAAGCCGAAGCCGTCCACCTGCGGCGGCGGCACGTGGTCGTAGAACCCCCCGTAGTCGTCCCAGGTCAGGAAGATCGCCGTGTCCTCCCACATCGGACTGTCCATGATCGCGTTGATCACCTCGGTGGACCAGTTCTCTCCGTGGCAGAAGCTGTACTCGGGGTGTTCGGAGAGTTCGAACCGTGGCGTGATCCAGGTGACCGCCGGCAGGCGACCGGCCTGGATGTCCTGGACGACACGATCGACGGGGAACATGTGCCGCTGCCATCGCTGCGGGTGCTCTCGGTAGCGGCGGATGGAGGAGTAGGCCGACCAGATATGGCCGCGCTGGTCCTCCTCGGCGGCGTAGTACGCCCACGGGATCCCCGCCCGCATGAGCAGGTCGCCCTCGGTGAGGAAGTCGAAGCACGGAGGGACGAACTCGATGTCGCCTTCGGAGTCGACGACCTGGACGACGGCCTTCTCGGGCAGGTCACACCCCCAGCTGTACGAGGCGGCGCCGTTGCGGAGCGGATTGTCGACCGCTCCGCCCGATTGCGCCGCGATCGTGTACAGGTGGTTCGGGAACGACGGCCCGTGCGCGCTCGCGAAGAACCGGTCGAACAGGACGTATCTCCTTCGCCCACCGCCAGTAGTTGGGAAGCTGCTCCCGGCCGAGCCGGCTGTAGGCCCACTTCCCGTACAGCCCCTGTTCGAAATCGTCCATCGCGCCGTGGTTCCAGGCGGCGATGGCGCAGGAGTAGCAGTGCGGCAGGTCTCCGGGGAGCCGGTCGATCCCCCGGATCAGTGGCCGAGGAGCGCCATGATGCACCCCGACCGTGGCTCCGTTCGCTCCCGGGAACCGTCCGAAGAGGTTGTCGAACGAGCGGTTCTCCTTGATCAGGAAGACGACGTGCTTGATCGGGAACCTCGTCGGGGCGGCCGGCGGCTCGGCGCTGGGGTCGGGTGACCGATCCGAGGGACTCGGCGTCCGCTCCCCGATCGTCGGGGCGGCAGCGGTACACGCGCTCGCGAGGGCGAACATCGTGAGGAGACCCGACAGACGTCTGCGCGACAGGGCTCGTCGGGTCATCCGGCACAGGGTACGGTGCGCGGGATGGGTCGCCAGGAGTGCTGGACGCGACGATGCGACGACGTCCGACCCGAGCCGACGACGACGGGCGTCCCGTGATGTCGCGCATCTACGGCGTCCGCGTCGATCACCTCGCATCGGAGGCGAGGCTCCGCGACCTCTGCCTCCGCTGGCTCGAGGGCGATCGCGCGATCCGGATCTTCACGCCGAACCCCGAGATCCTCCTGCACGCGCGGGCCGACCCGACGTACGCCGCGGTCCTGCGGACCGCCGATCTCGCCCTCCCCGACGGTTCGGGCGTCGCGATGATCGAGAGCCTCCGGGCGGGACGCCGTATCCGGCGATGGCCCGGCGTGGAGATCGGCGAGCTCCTGATGCGGATCGCGGCGGAGCGTGGCGCCTCGGTGACCTTCGTCGGCGGAGGCGACGGCGTCGCCCAGCGCGCGGCCGAGCGCTGGATGCGGACGCTCCCGGGAGCGCGGATCGCGGTCGCGGGTGGAGGTATCGCGATCTCGGAGGACGGGGTTGTCGACCCCGCCGAGGACGATCCGGACCTCACCCGTGCGGTCGCGGCCGGCTCGCCGGCGATCGTCCTCGTCGGGTTCGGCGCACCGAAGCAGGAACGATGGATCGCGCGCAATGCCGACGCCGTTCCGTCTGCTCGGATCGTGATGGGCGTCGGCGGCTCGTTCGACATGTGGACGGACGAGCTCCGCCGCGCACCTGGGCCGCTCCGCAAGCTCGGGCTCGAGTGGGCCTGGCGGTTGGCGCTGGAGCCCCGGCGGTTGCCGAGGATGATCCGCGCCACCGTCGTGTTCCCGCTCCGGGTGCTGCTCGATCGCGCCGGGTGACCTCGCGAGCCGCGGCTGCGGCCGGCCCAACCGAGACGGCGGCTAAGCTGCATGCTCGATGCGGATCGCCATCGTTTCCTCCTACCCTCCACGGCACTGCGGGATCGGGGCCTACGCGCATGCGCAGGCCCTCCGGCTCCGAGCGGACGGCCACGCCGTCACCGTCATCTCGCCGCCCGATGGTGACGGCGACGTCCGCGTCCCCTTCGCCGGCGGACGGGAGTTCCGCGAAGCATCCCGCCGCGGGGCGTCGTTCGATCGCATCGTCGTCCACTTCCAGCCGGGCCTCTTCTACCGGCCGGGAGCTTCCGCCGCTCTCTCGAAGATCCGCACGTCGCTCGGGCTTCTCTCCCTCGTCCGCCGCCACCCTCAGACGGAGATCCTCGTGCACGAGGCCCACCGGCCCACCCGGTGGCGTCCAGACCACGTGCTCCTCCGTCAAGCGTTCGCGCGCGCTCGACTCCTGTTCCACACGAACGCGGAGCATCGGGCGTTCGAGCGCGACTACCGCATGCAGGTCGACGCCCGGATCGTGGATCACCGGGACGGCGTCCGCGTCGAAGGTATCCGTGATCGAGGAGCGGCCCGGCGACACCTCGGCCTCGACCCGTCCGAGCCACTCCTCCTGTGCGCCGGATTCCTCCATCCGTGGAAGGGCTTCGATCGGGCCGTGCGAGCGTTCGCCGCATCCGAGGGTCCGGGGCGTCTCGTGATCGTCGGATCGGTCCGGGACGCCGTCCCGGCGAACGTGGCGTACGCGAACGAGCTGCGGGGGCTCGCCGACCGCACCGACGGAGTGACGTTCCTCGAGGGGTTCCCGAGCGACGAAGACTTCGACGCCTGGGTGAGCGCCGCGGACCGTCTCCTCCTTCCGTACACCCGCGCCTGGTCCTCCGGGGCGCTGGCGCGGGCACGGTCGCTGGGGACTACGGCGATCGTCACCGACGTGGGAGGGCTGGTCGAGCAGATCGGTCCCGACGACGAAGTGGTGCGCTCCGACGACGAGCTGCGCCTCGCGATCCAGCGCGTCCGCGGATCGGGACGGCGCGACGTCGCGGCTAGCCGCTCCCCCGCCGCAGGACCTCCGCCGTCCGCCGAGCCGTCTCCTCCCAGCTGAAGGTCCCGGCCCGAGCGAGGCCCGCGCTCCGCAGTCGTTCCTGGAGGGCCGAGTCCGTGAGGAGGCGCTCGATGCCCGCGGCGATCCCCTCGACGGAGTGCGGATCCACGAGGAGCGCCGCATCGCCGGCCGTCTCCGGCAAGGCCGAGACGTTCGACGTGAGGACGGGCGTGCCGCATGCCATCGCCTCGATCACCGGGAGCCCGAAGCCTTCGTAGAGCGAGGGATACACGAGCGCCTCGGCGCCACCGAGCAGCGCCACCTTTTCTTCCTCCGACACGTACCCGGTCACGACGACACGGTCGCGAACCCCCGGAGGGAGCGCCTCGAGGGCCGGGCGCACGAGGTTCCAGCCCTCCGGGTTCCACGGAGCGACGGGACCCGCGATCACGAGGGCCGGGCGCACATCGTCCGGGAGTGACGCGTAGGCGCGGATCAGGGCGGGAAGGTTCTTCCGGGGCTCGATCCCCCCGAGCGAGAGGAGGAAGGGCCCCGCAACCCCGAAGCGGCGCCGCACCTGGTCGACGGCATCGGCCCCGACCGGCCGGAAGCCCTCCGTGTCGACCCCGAGCGGAACAACCGTCAGCCGCTCGACGAGACGAGCCGCCGACCCCGGGTAGAACTCCATCAGGTCGCGCCGCGTCTGTTCGGACACGACGATCACCTGCGATGCAGTTCGGAGGGACGACTCCAGCCGGGCGAGCCAGCGGCGCGTGGCCATCGGGGCGGTCTCCGGGAACCGCTTGAACGCGAGGTCGTGCACCGTGAGGACCACCCGACGACTCCGCGTGGGCGGTGGCACGAAGTTCGGTGCGAACACCACGTCGGATCGGACCATCCACTC
This sequence comes from uncultured Actinomycetota bacterium, assembly GCA_963702405.1. GTDB lineage: Bacteria > Actinomycetota > UBA4738 > UBA4738 > HRBIN12 > JAJNBA01. Next base: position 194,539 of record CAVPCM010000008.1, on the reverse strand, counting down.
GATCCTCGGAACGTCGAACCGCATCGCCACCCGATCGAACCACCTGGAGGGGATCGGCATCCGCCGTTCGACGAGGTTCGCCGCCCCGACGTCCGCGAACACGCCGGCCCTCCGCTCCAGACGGAGGGCGGCCCGCACGTCGAGGTACCAGGCGACGAAGGTGGTGTGGGGATCGGCGCGCGGGAGCCGCCGGATCAGCTGCCACGTGTACGAGCCGACCCCCGTGCGCGCCTGCGGCATCGCGGGCCTGGCATCGATGACTACGCGCACGACGCGGCCGGAGGCGATGACGAGCGGCTCACGCGAGCGAGTGTACGTGGGCGCTCCTGCACGGAAGCCAGAACGACGCCGGGAAGCCGTCTCGTATCCTCCTCGCGACGAGCGGCGGAGACGTGACCGCCGTTGCCGCCCGACAGACAGGATCGCCGCCACCGATGTCGTCTCCAGCTCCCGAGGAGGGCTCGTACTGCATCGACCTTTCGGCGGCTGCTCACGAACGGGCCGGGCTCGGACGCTATGCGAGCGCGCTGACGGAGGCGATGCTCGCGCGGGGCGCGGCGCTCACGGCGTTCGTCAACGATCCTCGTGAGTCAGATCTGCGCCCGCCCCTCAGCGACCTCCCCACGCGCACCGCGGGGCTCTCGCGCCGACGATGGCGGCTGCGTGCCGCCGCTTCCTACTTCGGCGGACCTTCCATGGACCGGGTGTTCCCCGGCATCGGGTTGTTCCACGCGACCGAGCACCTGCTCCCGAAGCTCACTCGAGCGAACAGCGTCTTCACCCTCCACGACATCGCCTATCTCCTGTTCCCGGAGCATCACCTGCCGCGGAACCGGATCTACCTACGGACGATGATGCCCCGCTTCCTCCGTCGAGCCGATCGGATCATCGCCGTCTCCGAGCACACCCGTCGTGACGCGCTGCGGAACTACCCGCTCGATCCGGAGAAGATCGAGGTGATCCCGGAAGGGGTCGAGCCGCGGTTCCGAGCCGACATCGAGCGAGAGGTCGTCGCCGATGTCCGGCGTCGACTCGGGCTCCCGGAGCGCTTCGTCCTCTCGGTCGGCACGATCGAGCCGCGGAAGAACCACGCGACCCTCGTGGAGGCGTACGCGTCCCTCCGCGACCGGCACCCGGACGTCGGCCTCGTCATCGCGGGAGGACGCGGCTGGCTCTACGAACGCTTCTTCGAACGGGTCCGCGGACTCGGACTGGACGGTCAGGTCGTCTTCGCCGGTCACGTTCCGGACGAGGACATGCCCGCGCTGTTCAACGCGGCCGAGGTGTTCGCCTTCCCGTCGGAATTCGAGGGGTTCGGCCTGCCTCCGCTCGAGGCGATGGCGTGCGGGATCCCCGTGGTCTGTTCGGACGCCGCGAGCCTGCCCGAGGTGGTGGGCGACGCCGGCATGCTCGTGTCCCCTCGAGACGTCAGGGGGTGGGTCCAGGCGATCGATCGTCTCCTCGGGGATCCCAGGCTCCGCGCCGGGTTCGGGGCTCGGGGGCTCACCCGCGCGCGTCGGTTCAGCTGGGACGCGGCCGCCGATCGCACGCTCGAGGTCTACCGGTCGGTCCTGGCCTCGTCTCGCACCTGAGGGTCGAGGGTCGTTCGTCGCGCGGAGACGCAGGCGCCCGTCAGTCCGGCTCGATGCACTCCGGGTCCGAGCCACCACCGCCGAGCGTATCCGGACGGTACCCGGGGGTCGCGATCAGGGCGACCTCCCACGGCGCGGACGATCGCGCCACCTCGCGGAGCTCGACCCCGGGCAGATACTGGGCCACCACCTGCGCTTCCTCCTCGTGCCCGCGCGTGTAGACGATCCTCGGCCCGTCCACGCGGATCCCGGATCCCTCGAAGGGGATGATCCCCGGCGACACGTCGAAGCCCGAGGTCGACAGGATGTCCGCGACCTGGCCGGCGACGTCACCCGAGCCGTCGTCGAGAACCGCGACGGGGATGTTCGCCGGCGACGTCGGCGTGTTGATCAGCTCGGTCCCGGTGGCCGGGAGCGCGGAGCCGTTCCGGAGCGCCCGGAAGATCGCTCCCGCCGAGGGGTCGGGGTGGAGGACCGAGATCTCGGTGGTGAACCCGGGTGGCTGGACCATGCCCGGGACGGCGGGGACCGCCCGGAACTCGACAGCACCGGTGGAGAGTCCTCGGAGACGTCCGACCAGGTACGCGAGGTCGGCGATCGCCAGGTCGTCGTCACGCTTCAAGCTGGCGAGCACCGGCTTGACGAGGCCCGGCGCCCGGACGATCTGCTGTGGTGCCAGCAGCTGGTTGATCACGGCGCGCAGGAACTGCTGCTGGCGCCCGATCCGGCTCAGGTCGGGCGCAGCGTCGTCGCACGGGAGGTGGCGGGTCCGCACGTACCCGAGCGCCTGCCGGCCGTCCAAGGTCTGGCACCCGGCCTTGAGGTCGAGCAGGGAGAGCGGATCCTGCACGTCGAACGGGATGCACATCTCCACCCCCCCGAGCGTGTCCACCACCTGTTGGAAGCCGAGCAGATCCACGTAGAGGAAGTGATTCACCTTCAGGCCCGTGAGACGGTGGATCGTCTGCGCGACCCGGAGCGGGCCTCCCCCGCTGACGCCCCCCTCGAACGACGTGTTGATCTTGTCCCAGCCCCGTCCGGGGATCTGCACCCAGAGGTCCCGAGGGAAGGACAGGACGACCGCCTTCTCCCGGCGGGGATCGAGCTGGACGAGCATGATCGTGTCCGATCGGAAGACGCCGCCGTTGTTCTCGTCGGTCCCGAACGCCTGCTGCTCCTCGGGGGTGAGTCCCCTCCGCGAGTCGCTGCCGAGCAGCAGGTAGTTGCAGACGTCATCGACGCACGGACCGACGGCGACCTCCTGAGGATCGTCCGAAAGGATCACATCGCCGGTTCCGCTCGCGTCGAGATAGGAGACCATCGCGTACGCGGAGAACGCTCCGACCAGGAGAGCGATCGTCGCGGTGGTCCCGATGAGCGCTCGCGCGAGGCGACCGAGCGCGTGCGCCGAGGTCTCTTCGCTCATACGCCTTCCAGCGTACCGGTGTGGGCTGGTCGTTCTCGGCGCGGCGGGTGGCGTTCCTGTGGAGGATCGCCACCGGGGCTAGGATGACCCGTCGCGAAGGGGGGAGAACGTGACGGGCGACGCGATCCGGGTGCTCTTGGTCGGGACCGGGGAGGGCTTCGGATCCGATCTCGAGCGCGACGGGTTCGAGGTCACCCGGATCCCCGACCTCGCGGCCCTCGGTCCCGGCTCCGACCAGGATGGAGTGATCGTGGCACTGGACGATGTGGGACCTCTCGAGGCGCTCGAGACCCTCCGCCTGAAGACACCTGCCGCGGCCGTCATCGTCCTCACCACCGCCGGCAACGAAGCCGACGGTGCCGTCGCGCTGCACGCGGGAGCGGACGATCATCTGGTCCGAGGCTCGATCGCGGACGGGCTGCTGCCACGAGCGGTGCGGTACGCGGTGGAACGCCGCCGGATGCGGCGCGAGCTGGCGACGATCGACGAATCCACCCGGCTGCCCAACCTCAGAGGCTTCGTCGCGATCGCCGAACATCAGCTCCGGATGGCCGACCGTGCCGGCACCCCGCTGGTCCTCCTCTTCATGCGGTTCAACGAGCACGAGGGAGCCGAGACGACGCCGACCGACGTCGACGAACGCGCCGTCGAGGCCTCGGACGTGCTGATCAGCGCGATCCGCGACGCGGACCTGCCCGCGCGGATCGCCGAGGACACGTTCTGCGTGCTCCTCGCGGGCGACGCGAGGGGGGCGGAGGTCACCGTCCTTTCGCGTCTGGTGGAGGCGATCGCGGTGCACGATGCGAAGAGGACCCATCCCCGGCGGATCTCGCTCTCGATCGGCAGCGCGATCTACGACCCCTCCGATCCCGTCGGCCTCGAGGACCTGCTCGACGCCGCCGAGGGCGGCATGCGCCCCCACTCATCCGAGAGCCGATGACCTGCGAATACCCCGGGAGACCACCGGATCTTCTGGCGGATCTCCCGAGAGGCGGGCGCCACGAACGCATCGATGACGATCGACCCGGGCCGGAGCGTGACCGTGCGCTCGGTTGAGCCGGGCGGAGCTCGTGACGAGGATCTCCTGCGTCGTCTCGTCGCCGGCGACGAGCAGGCGTTCCGCGAGCTCTTCAGCCGCTACGCGGCCGCTGCCCACGCCCTCGCCTTCCGATTGGTCCGACAGGCGCAGGTCGCGGAGGAGATCGTCCAGGAGGCGTTCCTCGCCGTGTGGCGGAACCCGGATCGCTACGACGTGGCTCGCGGGTCGGTCCGGTCCTGGCTCATGGGAACGGTCCATCACCGAGCCGTGGATGCGGTGCGACGGGAGCAGGCGCAGCGGCGCCGGGCCGAACAGGCGTCGGGGATGGGGACCGGCGTCGAGGAGGATCCGGTCGACGACCTCCTCGCGGCGATCGACCTCCCACGGGAGCGCAAGCTCGTGCGCACCGCGCTCGGTGCGCTCCCGGACGAGCAACGCGAGGTGATCGAGCGGATGTACTTCGAGGGACTCTCGCAATCGCAGATCGCCGAGCGGACCGGGCTTCCGCTCGGGACCGTGAAGTCCCGCACGCTGCTCGCGATGCGCCGGCTGCGCGCGAACCTCGGGGAAGGCACCCGATGATCCGCGACCACGCGCTGATCGACGAGCTCCTCGCGGCCCAGGCCCTCGACGGCCTGGACGCCGACGACGCAGCGCTGCTGGAACGGGAGCTGGCCGCGCACGGCGACTGCGAGGAGTGCCGTCGGCTCGAGATCGAGCATGCGGAGGTCGCGGGGATGCTGGCGCTCGCGCTCGACCCTCGTCCCGTGCGCGAGGACATGGTGGATCGGATCCTCGCCGAGGGGCGGAGCGCCGCCGCACCGATCGAACCCCTCGGGGCCCGGCGGGACGCCCGGCTCGGATGGTGGCAGGCGGCCTTCGGCGTCGCGGCAGCGGTAGCGCTCGTCTTCGCGATCCTTCTGGCGACACGCGACGGCGGAAACCCGGGCGTTCCCGGGCCCGCGATCGTGGCGTTCGAGGGCGCGGCTCCAGGCGAGCTGGCCATGTCCTTCACGCCGGGAGAGTCCGGCGCCCTCGTGTGGGCGACCGGCCTGCCCGATCCGGGACCGGGGAAGGTGTACGAGCTCTGGATGATCGAGGACGGCGAGCCAGTCCGTGGGGCATGCCTCGCTCCGGAGAGTGGTGCTGTGGCGGCGTTCCTCGACGCGGATCCGTCGTCCGCGGACATCATGGCCGTCACGGTGGAGTCCCAGGAGTGCCCCGACGCTCCGACGACCGATCCGGTGTACACGGCGGAGCCGGGCGCCGCTCAGTAGGTCGAATCGCGGGGGGGTTCGCCACGCGGTCTCGAGGTTCCCTAGCCCCCGAGCGCCTCGCGGAGGACCATCGGGAGGATGCCGCCGTGACCGAAGATCGCCACCTCCGCCGCCTGGTCGATCCGGACCGTCACCGGGAACGAATCCGACGACCCGTCCTCGCGCACGACTTCCACGGTGGCGTCCTGCCCGGGAGCGATCCCGATCTCCAGGCCCTGGATCGAGTAGGTCTCGCGGCCGGAGAGGCCGTGGCCCGCGGCGGTTCCCCCTTGCTTGTACTGGAGTGGGAGGATGCCCATCCCGACGAGGTTCTGTCGGTGGATCCGCTCGAAGGACTCCGCCAGGACGAACCGCACGCCGAGGAGCGCCGGTCCCTTCGCCGCCCAGTCGCGGGATGACCCGCTCCCGTATTCCTTCCCCGCGAGGACGCCCAGCGGCGTCCCTTCCTCTGCGTAGCGGACGGCGGCCTCGTAGACGCTGGTCACCTCATCGCTCGGGAGATGGGTCGTCCACGGTCCCTCGGTCTCCGGCGCGAGCGCGTTCCGCAGGCGCACGTTCGCGAACGTTCCCCGCATCATCACCTCGTGGTTGCCGCGCCTCGCCCCGTACGAGTTGAAGTCCCGCTGCAGAACCCCGTGCTCGAGGAGGTACCGACCTGCGGGCGAGTCGGGACGGATCGCGCCCGCGGGCGAGATGTGATCGGTCGTGATGGAGTCGCCGACGGCGACGAGGATCCGGGCGCCCTCGATCCGGGAACCCTCGACCTCCCCGACCCCCACCGGATCCGCGGACGCCTTCTGGAAGAACGGCGGCTCGCGCACGTACGTCGAGTCGGGATCCCAGTCGTACGCCGGCCCGGTCGGCGTCGGGAGCGCGGTCCATCGCTCGTCGCCGTCCCAGATCCTGGCGTATTGCTGGATGAACTGGTCCTCCGAGACCGCTTCGGCGATCACCTCCGCCACGTCGGCCGGGCTCGGCCAGAGGTCCCGGAGGAAGACCGGACCATCGTCTCCCTCGCCCAGCGGCTCCGTCGTCAGATCGAGATCGATCCTGCCGGCGAGGGCGTAGGCCACGACCAGCGGCGGCGACGCCAGGTAGCTCGCGCGGACCTGCGGGTGGATCCGCCCCTCGAAATTGCGGTTCCCGGATAGGACCGCGACGACGTTCAGGTTCTTCTCGTCGATCCGCGCCGCGACTTCGTCTGGGAGCGGCCCGGAGTTCCCGATGCACGTCGTGCAGCCGAACCCGACGAGATCGAAGCCGAGCTTCTCGAGGTACGGCGTCAGACCCGCACGGTCCAGGTAGTCGGTCACGACCCGCGACCCCGGCGCGAGCGACGTCTTCACCCACGGCTTCGACGCGAGGCCGGCCTCGATCGCGCGCTTGGCGAGCAGGCCGGCGCCGACCATGACCGAGGGGTTCGACGTGTTCGTGCACGACGTGATCGCGGCGATCACGACGGAGCCGTGTCGGACGTCGTCGCCGTTCGGGGTCACGTCCTCGGTCCATCCTCGCTGCCCCCCATCCGCGGCGGGGGTCCCTCCCTCGGCGACGAATCGACCGAGCTCGGTCGGCTTCGGTTCGGGCTCGAGATGGCGATGGAAGGCGTCGACGAACGAGCCCCAGACGTCGGGGAGGGCGACTCGATCCTGCGGCCGGCGAGGACCCGCCATCGAGGGCTCGACCGCGGACAGATCGAGGTCCAACGTCTCCGTGAAGGTCGGCGGCTCATCGGCATCGGTCCGGAACAGCCCCTGCGCCTTCGTGTATCGCTCGACGCGATCGATCAACGCTCCCCGTCCCGTGAACCGGAGGTACTCGAGCGTCCGCTCGTCGACCGGGAAGTAGGCGGACGTGGCCCCGTACTCGGGACACATGTTCGACAGCGTCGCGCGATCGGCGATGGCGAGGGAGGAGAGACCGACCCCGTAGAACTCGACGAACCGGCCCACCACGCCGTGGGCACGGAGCATCTGGGTCAGCGTCAGAACGAGGTCGGTCGCGGTCGTGCCGGCGGGGAGCTCGCCCGTCACCTGCACGCCGACCACGTCGGGCTGTGGGAGGAACGTGGGCTGACCGAGCATCGCCGCCTCGGCCTCGATCCCGCCGACGCCCCATCCCAGGACCCCGAGCCCGTTGACCATCGTGGTGTGGGAGTCCGTGCCCATCAGCGTGTCGGGGAAGGCCACGCCGTCCCGGACGCTCACGACCTGGCCGAGATGCTCCAGGTTCACCTGGTGGCAGATGCCGGCGCCGGGCGGGACGACACGGAGTCCGTCGAAGGCCTGCTGGGCCCATCGGAGCAGCGCGTAGCGCTCACCGTTGCGCCGGTACTCCCAATCGATGTTGGCCTCGTACGCGTCCCGGGAGCGGAAGAGGTCCACCTGGACCGAGTGATCGATGATCAGGTCGACCGGTACGAGCGGATCGACGGCGGCCGGATCCCCGCCGGCCCGGGCGACCGCACCCCGCATCGCGGCAAGATCGACGACCGCAGGGACCCCCGTGAAGTCCTGCATCAGGACCCGGCCCGGCATGAACGCCACGTCCGCCGCCGGTTCCGGCCACCGTGCGAGCGCGCGCACGTCCCCGTCCGCGACGTCCCTCGAACCGGCCCGACGGAGGAGGTTCTCGACGAGGATGCGGACCGTCAGCGGGAGGCGGCTGACGTCGGCGACGCCCGACTCCGCGAGCCAGGGAAGCGAGTAGATGTCGAGGGCTCCTTCGGCGGTCTCCAGCCGCTTCCGGGCGCCGGCCAGTTCCGAGGTCATCCGATGGGTCCTCTCGTGGTCGTCTCTTCCATCCTCCCACGCAGACGGAGGAACCCCGACGGGAGGCCGTCGCCCCGGACGAGACGTCAGGCGCTCTCGGGAGCGTCCTTCGCGGCCCGAGCGCTGTCGATCGCCTCCTTGTGGGCGATCCGGCGCTCTCGCCGGAGCTTCGCCTCCTGCTGGCGCCGGCGTTGCGTGTCCGTCTCGGCGAGCAGCTGCCGGACCGGTCGAGGGCGGCCGGCCGCGTCCACGGCGACGAAGACAAGGTACGCGCTGTTCACGTGCCGGACCGCCCCGGTGAGCGGGTCCTGGGCCTCGACCCGGACCCCGCACTCCATCGAGGTCCGGCCGACGTCGTTCACGCATGCCTTGAGGACGACCACCTCACCGATGTGGACGGGCTCGAGGAACGACATCTCGTCGATCCCGACGGTGAGGGCCACGCCCCCGGAATGCTTGATCGCGGCCAGGGCGGCGGCCGTGTCCACGAGGCGCATGATCGCGCCCCCGTGGACGTTCCCGGCGATGTTCGCGTCGGTCACCTCCATCATCTGGGTGAGGGTCACCTCCGAATCGGAGACGGTGCGCGCGCCGGACGAGGACACGTGCGCATCCTACGGGGCGCTCGGAAGGGGTCGCTGGAACGCCGATAGCATCGGACGATGCGGATCTGGGCCGGGGCGTTGACCGTTGCGCTCGCGACGGCCGGGTGCGCGGAGGAAGCGCCTGCGCCCTCGAGCCCGACACCGCGCGCGAGCGTGAGCGTGACGACCTCTCTCAGTCCCGAGCCGTCTCCCAGTCCCGAGCCGAGTCCGAGCCCCGACCCGGAGGCCGGGGCCATGCCGACCGCGTTCGTCGCCGATCTCCCACCTCCCGACCTCCCCCCGGAGGAGCTGGTCCCGACCGGTGCGGACGTGACGGGCGAGTGGTTCGCGTTCACGGACCGGGGCGCCGCGGTGCTGATCGCGTGGGTGGAGCCCGGCACCGACTATTCCCGGCTCCCCCGAGGCTTCGCCGTCTGGCGCCATTTCGATGCGGAACCGCATTGGCGGACGGGCCTCGTCACGCGGCACGATCCCGAGGACGGCATCCAGGAGATCCAGATCACCACGGCGGACCTGACCGGGGACGGTTCGGACGATGCTTTGGTCTTCGAGGGGGTCGGAGGCTCCGGGGCGTGCGGGCGATGGTCCGTGGTGGATCTGGCCCGGGTGAAGGAGACGTACCGGCGGGATCTGTGCGACGGGCGCATCGAGCCGGGGCCGCCGGGCTCGCCCGGCCTCGTGCTGACCGGATCGGTCTATCGGCAGGGCGACGCCCATTGTTGCCCGAGTGCCATCCGGCGAACGACGCTTATCTGGACGGGCACGATGTGGCGCGTCATCGACAGGACGCTCGTCGAGGAATGACGTGGGCGGTCTGCCCCTCCGACGAGCCAGGAGCCGGCCGCCATCCGCCCTAGGTCCTTCGTCGCTCCCGAATGACCAAGAGGAATCCCCCGGTCGGCACTGAACCCGCTCCGGAGCCGTGCCGATAACGAGGCCGGAGACCGCACAGGGGGCTGGTAGGTACATGCTGACTGGGAACGGGCTGGCACGCAGGGTTCACATCGCGCTCATCGTGCTGCTGGTGCTCGGCGTCGCCGGCTCGTTCTGGATGAGCGTTCGCGCGCAGGCGGCGGCTCGCGACGCCGTTGCCGAGCAGGCGGAGGCCCTCGTCGACAGTTCGCTCACCCTCGTGTTCGATCCCGAGGACCTGCAACGAGATCTTCCCTCCGAGCGGATCCGGGAGCTCACCCACGCGATCGACGACGTCGTCTTCGATCCCAGCGACTTCGAGAGCGTGATCCTGTACGCGTCGAACGGCGAGATCCTCTTCTCGACCGAGGATGGGAACATCGGCCAGCAGCTGACGGGAGAGCGCTCGCGCATCAGCGCGGCCTTCCGAGGTGAGCCCCAGACCCGGCTGGTGGATGGGCGCCTGATCGTGACTGTCGGGCTCCACTTCCCGTCCGGTGCCGGCACCACCGCCGCCGTGGAACTGTCGCGACCCGCCGACGACATCGCGAGTGCCGCGGGACCGTGGCGGACCAACATGTTCTTCCTGGCCGGCGCCTTGATCCTCGTCGTGCTCGCCGCCGGAGCCCCGATGCTCCGTGGAGGCGAGGCGTCGGACGTTCAGGAGGTCCGACAGCGAGTCCCCGTGATCCCCGGGCGCACGCCGGGCGCGTCGGCCAAGCGCGTGATCCAACCTCCCCAGCCGGGGATGAAGGAAGAGGCCGAAGCGCGTCGTCGAGCCGAGACCCGCGCTCAGGAAGCCGAGCAACGAGTGACCCTCCTGCAGGACCAGTATCGCGCCACCCTCGACGAGCTCCAGGCGGCACAGCGGATGCTCCGCGAGCAGCCCCCCGGTCGGAGCCGCGAGGACGAGGAGCGCGCGGTCAAGGCCGAGTCCGCCGTTCGCGCGCTCGAGCAGCGCCTCCACAGCGTCACGGCCGAGCGCGACCGGATCGCCGGCGAGCTGCTGGCTCGCCGGGACACGGTCGCCGGCCCGGCGACCGAGGACCTCAAGCAGGTGGAAGCCGAGGCGATCGGCCTCCGGGCGGAGCTCGAAGGGGCGCAGACACAGCTCTCGATGACGATCCAGCAGGTCGAGACGCTGCAGCGTCAGGCGGAGCGCTCGCGTGAGCTCCAGGAAGAGTTGGATGCCGCACAGCTGGAGGCGCTCCACGCGCGCGACGCGATGGACGCGATGGGATCGGAGCTGCGCAGCGCCCGCACCGAGCTGGACGACGCGCGCGGGGAGCTCCGGGCGCTGCGCAGTGAGGAGCAGCGGGCGGCCGAACTCACCGACGAGCTCCGAACGGTGAAGGCCGAGGTCGAGAGCCTGCACGCGTCACACCGGGCCGAGCTCGTCGAGCGGGAGGCGGAGCTGGAGGACCAGGTCCGCACCCTCCGCGAAGAATTCCAGAGCCAGTTGGCCGAGGCCGAGACCCGGCATACGACAGAGCTCGCCAAGTCCGAGAAGGAGTACGAGGATCGCGTGACCGCCGTCGCCAAGGGCGCAGAAGAGGCCAGCGCTCGCGTGGCCGCCGCCGGCGCCGACCTCGAAGCGGCTCGGGCGGAATCGGAGGCCCGGGTCGTCGACCTGGAGAGCGCTCGCGCCGAACTCGAAGCGGCGCACGACCGTATCGCGCTGCTGCAGCAAGGGCTGTCCGAGCGCCAGGGTGCCTTCGACGGCGCGGCGAACGAGGTCCGTCGGGCCCAGGAGGATCGCCACGCGCTCGCCGAGGAGATCGCGAAGCTCAAGACCGCGCTGGACAAGGCGCAGGCGGAGGCCGCGTCGGAGCGCGCGACCCGGGTGGCGCTCGAGAGCTCCGACGCACTGACCCAGGAAGAGACGGCCCGCCTCGCCGAGCAGGCGGATCGCCTCGCCGCCGAGCTCGAAGCCGCGGCGCAGGCGAACACCGAGATGAACCGCCGCCTTCAGGAGATGGAGGCGAGGCGAGCACTGGAGGTCGCCGAGGACGAAGGTCGCGCGCACCTCGACGAGCTGCTGACGGCGACCCAACAGCGGCTCGCCGGACAGAGCGAGAAGCTGATAGCCGCGGAGGAGCGGGTTCGCGAGGTAGAGCGGCAGGCAGCGCTCGACGCCGAACGGCTCGAGGAGCTCCAGGCGAAGCTCCGACAGCACCAGATGGCCGATCAGATGCGCGAGCTCCAGGGCCCGAAGCACGAGCACCGCGAGACCGACGACGCCGCGCCCGAAGAGGATCGTCGGTTGTCGACACCCTTCCTGAAGGAGATGTCGATGGACGCGCAGAAGACGATCTCGCGGATGATCGGCGTGACGCAGCTCCTCAAGCACAAGCCCGGCGCCAAGGAACAGGCACAGCTCGTCCAACAGCTCACCGCGCACGCTCGCCGACTCGACAACACGATCCGCGACCTGTCGGACATCGACTCCCTCGTGACCGGCACGATCGCGCTCGAGTGGCGGAACACCGACCTCGAATCGCTGATGCGACGCGTCGTGGACGAATCAGGGATCGAGACGGACCAGGACGTGCGGGTGGAGGCGGAGCCCGTCACCATGTCGGTCGACCGCACGAGGACGGAGCAGATCCTGCTCGGCCTGCTCGGCGGCGTCGCCGACCGCACACCCGCGGGCAAGACGATCACGGTGCGCCTCCTCCACGAGCGGGGCGGGGCGCTGATCGTCGTCGAGGACGCGGAGGCATCGTCCGAGACTTCCCTCAGCCCCATGGTGCGACGGCTCGCAGAGGTGCAGGGCGGGTGGGCCAAGATCGAACCCCGCGAGGGCGGCGGCTCCTCGTTCACGGTCTTCCTCCCGGCGGGTGGGGCGGCCGGCCCGGCGCCGTCGGAGCCCGCGGAGGATCTGTCCGCGCCGGAGCCCGTCGCGGACGAGGTCGAGCACGACCCCAACCATTGGGTGAAGGCGGAGCAGGCACTCGTCCGCGAGCTGCGTCAGCTCTCGCAGGGCAAGGCGAAATAGCCGCTACGCCGTCCGCAGGACGAGCGCGTCTCCCTGTCCACCGCCGCCGCAGATCGCGGCGCCCCCGAGGTCGACGCCGCGTCGCCGCATCTCCATGACGAGGGTGAGGACGATCCTCGCGCCCGAGGAGCCGATCGGATGTCCCAGGGCGATCGCTCCCCCGTTCACGTTCACGATCTCGTCGTCGAGGCCGAGCAGCCGGGCGGAGTGGATCGGCACCGAGGCGAACGCCTCGTTGATCTCGACGAGACCGAGGTCCGAGGCCGCCAGACCCGACTTCTTCAGCGCGCGCTCCAGCGCCATCGCCGGGACCGTCTGCAGGGACGGATAGCGATCGGACGACATGCCGTAGGCAACGATCTCGGCGAGCGGCGTCACCCCCAGCTCTTCCGCGCGCTCGGCGCTCATCACCACGACCGCGCTGGCGCCGTCGGAGATCTGGGAGGCGTTCCCCGCGGTGATCGTGCCGTCGGTCCGGAACGCGGGCCGCAGTCCCGCGAGCGACTCCGGCGACGTGTCGGGACGGATCCCCTCGTCGTGCTCGACGGTCACCGGGGCCCCCCGACGCTGCGGGACCTCGACGGGCACGACCTCCTCCGCCATCCTTCCTGACTCCCACGCCGCGTGCGCGCGTCGGTGCGACCGTGCCGCCCACACATCCTGCTCCTCCCGGGTCAGGCCGAGCTCTGCTCCCACCTCGTCCGCGCCCTCGCCCATGTGGTGATCGAGGAACGACGACCAGAGGCCGTCGTGGATCATCGAGTCGATCAATCCCGTGTCACCGAGCCGCACACCCTCGCGACCCTTCGGGAGGACGAACGGGGCGTTCGTCATCGACTCCATCCCGCCGGCGACCGCCACCTCGATCTCGCCCGCCCGGATCATCTGATCGGCCATCGCGATCGCCGACATCCCGGACAGACAGACCTTGTTGACCGTGATCGCCGGGACGTCCTTGGGCAGGCCGCCTCCGATCGACGCCTGGAGCGACGTGATCTGGCCGGCTCCGGCCTGCAGGACATGACCCAGGATCGTGTAGTCGACCTGCTCGCCGGCGATGCCGGCGCGCTCGACGGCGGCACGGATCGCGTGCGCCCCGAGCTGGACCGCGCGGAGCTCCGAGAACGCGCCGCGGAACTTCCCGGTCGGCGTCCGCGCGCCCGCGACGATCACGGATCGGGTGGACGGGCTCACGGATCGAGTCTACGGCGGCGGACCGTGGACGAGGCCACGGTCGAGTGAACGGGGTCGATGATCAGGCGCGGGCGGCGAGGGCCTCGTGGATCACCGCGAGGATCTCGTCGCGGATGAGCTCGTCGCGCTCCACGAGCGCCTGCACCAGGGCCGAGTGGACGTCGCGGTTCTCCGCGAGCACCTCCAGCACCCGCTCCTTCTGCGCCGTGAGGATGTCCTCGACGCTCTGCTTGCCGCGATCGTCTGCCAGGACCTTGGCCACGAGGTTCGCGCCGCCGATCGGGCCGTGCGAGACCGCGTCGAAGGAGATCAAGGAGCCGGCCATGCCGAAGGATCCCACCATCTGGGCCGCCAGTTGGGTGGCCATCATCAGGTCGCTCGCCGGTCCGGTCCCCGACTCCCCGATGACCAGCTCCTCGGCGGCGAGACCGCCGAGCGCGATCGCGATACCGGATTCGATCTCGGTCCTGCTCCTCGTGAACCGTTCCTCCTCGTCGCCGTGCGCGAGCAGCCCGAGGGATCCGCGGCGCTTGATGATCGAGAGGACCTCGAGACGGCGGTTCTGCCCGAGGAAGTGGGCGACGACCGCGTGGCCGGCCTCGTGCACGGCCACCGAGCGACGATCGTTCTCGGTGTAGGTCACGGCCTGTTTCAGGCCGATCTCCTCGGCGAACTTCGCCTCCATCACATCGTCGAAGTTCATCTCACGGCGCCCGTCGCGCAGCGCGACCAGCAGTGACTCGTCGAACAGGTGCTCGATCATCACCGGCGTGTACGCGAAGCACTCGTGCGCGATCCGCGACCGAACCGCCGGATCGTCCAGCTGCTCGTGGTGCTTCTTCCGCCCGAGGAAGTAATCGATCAGGTCTTCTCGCTCGCTCTGCGTCGGCAGATCGAAGTAGAGCCGCCGATCGAATCGCCCCGGCCGCATCAGCGCGGGGTCGAGCACCTCGGCCCGGTTCGTGGCGGCGATCAGCAGCAGGTTGTGGTACTCGGGCCCGAGCATCTTGAACTGCCAGTTCGTCGGGAGGTAGCCGTTCAGCCACGCGAGGAACTTGCCGCGGATCCGCGTCCGGAGCCGCGGCTGATCGAAGGACTGCATCTGGATCAGCAGCTCGTTCACCATCCCGCTCTCCGCCGCGCCGATGAAACGTTCCACGCTCCGTTCCATCGGAGCCGGAGCGGGAACCGCCGAGCTCATGCGATCCCTCGATCCAGCGATCGCGTCGATCTCTTCGATGAAGCCGATCGCGCCCCCTTCCTTGCGCGCGGCCTTCCGGAGCGCCTTGAAGAACGACCGGATGCGGTACGCCGTCATGCCCTGGAACATCGACACCATCGACGACGCCGAGATGAATAGGAACGGGACCCCCGCTTGCTTCGCCATCGCCTTCGCGAGATAGGTCTTGCCCGTCCCGGGCGGCCCCTCGAATAGGATCCCCCTCCGAGGTGTTCCGCCCAGCTCGTCCCGGAACGTCCCGTAGCCGAGGAAGACGTCGAGGGTTCGGATCACCTCGTCCACTTGGAGGTTCAGCCCCGTCACGTCGGTCAGCCCGACCTCGACCTGTTCCGGATACACCGTGATGTGTGGGGAGCGCCCTGTCATGAGCGGCAACGCGATCATCAGCCCGATCGCGATGATCAGCAGACCCCCCGGGAGGTAGATCTCCCAAGGGAAGCCGTCCGGGATCGTCGGGAGCCTGAGGGGCCGGCCGGAGGAGTAGCGCCACCAGAGGTAGACGTCCAGCGAGGCCACGAGCACGATCGCTCTGATCAGACGCTTCCGCTTGGTCCGCTCCCGCTGACGGAAGACGTCGGCGCGCCCGGCACGGAGCGTGCTCGAGCCCGCGATGAGAGCTGCCGCCGCCGCGCTGTGGTTCTTCGCCGTCACCGTTCCTCCGAGATGCGCCGTGCGGGATGCCTTCTGGGCCATGGTCGGATAGCCACCGTATACCCTTCATCCTCACCCGTGAATCAGACCTTCGGCCCAGATGGGGGACGCTCCTCTGGGCCGAAAGTCGCAGCCGAGGGTCGCCGAAGCTCGGCTATCGTTCGGCCGTGGCCCGGACGAAGCAGCCCCCGATCAGCACGGAGGACCGGAGCATCGTGGGCGCGCTGCTCCGCGACCTCCGGAAGGCGGCGGGGTACCGATCGGTCGATGCCGCGGCAGCGGAGGACGCCGCCCCGTCCTCCCGACAGACGATCTATGCCTACGAGCGAGGCGGGCTCACCCCGTCGCTGACCCAGTTCCTCGACCTGGTGGAGTTCTACGTGCTGCGCGCGCCCCATCGGGACGGTGCGAAACCCGACGAGGACCTTCGCGCGCAAGGTATCGCGGCCGTCTCCCGAGCGTTGGCACTCCCGCTGTACCACGTGGCGGCTGCGCAGGATCTGATCGCGCGGATGCAGCCGAGGATGCGGAGGAAGCGGTGATCCTCGACATCGACCACGTGGGCATAGCGGTCGACGATCTGGATGGTTCCGTCGAGCGCTATCGACGCACGCTGGGGGTCGAACCCTCCCATCGGGAGCGCGTGGAGGATCAGGGTGTCGAGGAGGTCCTCTTCCCGACGGGGACGTCCTTCATCCAGCTGCTCGGATCGCTGGGCGCGGACACGCCGGTGGGCAGGTTCCTCGCGACGCGCGGCCCGGGCGTCCATCACGTGGCCTATCGCGTGGACGACGTCGCGGCGTCGCTCGTCCGCCTCCGGGGCCAGGGAGTGCGTCTCGTGGACGAGGTGCCGAGGCGGGGGTCTCGCGACACCCTGATCGCGTTCGTCCATCCGAAGGAGATGGCCGGCGTGCTCATCGAGTTGGTGCAGGTCCCCGGCTAGTCCGCACCGGTCTCGCCGGGTGGGGCGCCGACCAGGACGGCGACGTTCCCCTCCGGCAGGGCTCCGTCCGCCATCAGTTGATGCGCCAGGCCGGTCTCCCTGTAGGGGTAGGTGTGGCCGAGCGTGGCGTGGATCTTGCCTTCGCGCACAAGGTCGTTGAACGCCGCCGCCTGCTCGTCGTTGAAGAGGTGGGAGCCCTGGTAGCGCTTCTGGAGGTACCAGAGGTAGCGGACATCGATCATCGTGTCGTAGCCCGTGGTGCCCGCGCAGATCACGATCATCCCGCCGCGGTCGCACACGAAGTTGGACGTCGGGATCGTGTCCTGCCCGGGATGCTCGAAGACGATCCGAGGGCTCACTTTCTCCCCTACCCCGTCCCAGATCGCCTTGCCGAACCCCTTCGCCCCGTCGAGCCACGTCGTCCATCCGGGCGAATCCCACGCGGGCGGCACACCCCAGTGCGAGAAGTCCTTCCGGTTCACGGTGCCGACCGCGCCCAGCTGTCTGCAGTACTCGGCCTTCTCTCCCGAGGAGACGACCGCGACAGGGCGCCCTCCGGCGAGCGCCACGAGCTGGATCGCGAGCGAGCCGAGCCCGCCGGCTCCACCCCACACGAGCACGACGTCGCCCGGCTGCACGGTGTGCGGGGGCCATCCGTGCAGCATCCGATAGGCGGTGGCCCCGGTGAGCGTGGGCGCGGCGGTCTCTTCCCACGTGAGCCCCTCGGCCTTCGGGAGGCACTGATGCGCCTGCACCTTCGTGAACTGTGCCATCGACCCCCAGCACGTGTCGTACCCCCACACCCGGAAGGTCGGCGCCAGACCCGGGTCGTTCCCGTCCACGACCCACGGGTCGGCCGGATCCCACTGTCCCGCGTGAACGACCACGTGGTCGCCGACGGCGACACCGGTGACCTCCGAGCCGAGGGCGTAGACGATGCCCGACGCGTCGGAGCCGACGATGTGGAAGTCCGTCGGCTCTCCCCAGCGCGCCTGCGTCTTCGTCACGTCGAGGGGCACCCCCCGGGCCGCCCAGACGTTGTTGAAGTTCACTCCGGCCGCCATCACCAGGACGAGCGCGTCCGTCGGCCCGAGCTCGGGGACGTCGATCACCTCGTCGCGGATCGCCTCCACCGGTTCCCCGAACCGGTCCGGGCGGACGAGCTGCGCGTGCATCCGGGCGGGCACCTCGCCGAGGGGAGGGATCTCCCCGATCTCGTACAGATCCTTCGCCATCGGGTCCTTTCGATGTGCTCGACACGCCGAGCGAGCGACGGAACCCTAGCAACGCCGGAGCGGTCGGGGGTCCACCTGAGACGATGGGGGCATGGACAGCCTCCAGGGTCGCCTCCTGATCGCGGGCTCAGGTCTGTGGGATCCCAACTTCCGGCGGACCGTCGTGCTGATCGGTCATCACGACGAGGACGGCGCCGTGGGCGTCGTCTTGAACCAGCCGCTCGAGACGACCGTGGAAGAAGCGGCACCACCGCTCTCCCCGCTGGTCCCGCCGGGTGAATCGTTGTTCCGCGGCGGGCCGGTGCAGCCTGAGGCGGCCGTGGTCCTCGCCGATTTCGAGGATCCCGAGCGCGCCGGCGTCCTCGCGCTGGACACGATCGGCTTCCTCCCGGAGGAGAGCGATACCGAGTCGCTGGGCGGGCTCCGCCGGGCCCGCGTGTTCGCCGGCTACGCGGGCTGGAGCGCGGGACAGCTGGAGGCGGAGATGGCGGACGATGCTTGGCACGCTGCACCGGCGGTGCCGGGCGACGTCTTCACCGACGATCCCGAAGGCCTGTGGTCGACCGCCGTGGGTCGCCTGGGCCCTGATTTCCGGCTCCTCTCCACCATGCCGGTGGACCCGACGCTGAACTAGGCCGAGCGCGGCTCGGCGCTGGGGCAGACGAGCACGCGCGGGCACCAGCCGCACCACGAGCCGGGGGTGAGCGTGGCCTCGCGCCCGCCGAGGAGCGCACCGGCCGAACGGGCGGCGGCGACGACGCGATCGGCGGTGTGGAAGAGCGTCTCCTCCGCGACCTCCTCCGCCTGCCACTCGCCGGAGTCCAAGAAGAGGGACGCGACGCGGTAGGGCGGAACCCCGAACCGGAGGGTCATCAGCAACGCGTAGAAGCGCATGTCCTCCGCGTACTCAGGCCAGGCGCCGCCGGTCTTCAGGTCGACCGCCAGCCGCGTGGCTCGACTCGGTTCCAGCCGGTCCGGGACCCCGAGCACGAGGTCGATCTTCCCGGACAGGGTGAGGTCGCCGCCGAGGAGCTGCGCCTTCACCGGGAGCTCCGTGACCGGCGCCATCTCGCGGCGGAGCTCGCGCAACGGTGGGAACGAACCTTGGAACAGGGTGACCTTCCGGACGACCTCCATCAGCAGCTCGTCCTGCTCGGGGGCCGTGCGTCCCCGCCAGTACTCGGCGAATCGCTCTTCCCGCTCCGCCAGCCGCTCGGCCGCGGTGACGGCGATCGCGTGCGGTTCCAGCCCGTCGCGCGATCCGACGTCGACTTCGATGGCCTTGTGGACGAGGACGCCGGCGGCGGTGTGGACGGAATGCTCGAACGGTGGATCCTCTCCCTCGAGGCGGGCGGCGAAGCGCCCCTCGCAGCGAGCGAGCTGGTTGAGGGCTTCCTTCCCCAGCCAGAGCGGCTCCCGGAGCTCGAGCTCCCGCGCCGCTCCTTCGATCCGATCGACGAGGCGCTGGCGGAGATCCGCGGCGAAGACTGGCCGCTCCGCGGTGCCGATCAACCGATCCAGGGTGCGCCGCTGCGGATCGGTGAGGAGCATCGCATCATGGTAGGCACCGAGACCGACATGACCGAGCACCCGGACGACATCCTTCGTGCCCTCGCGGATCCGGATCGGCTCCGGATCGCCGGCGCCCTGGCGGCGGGCGAGGCCGCGGCCGCGGCCCTGGCCGAGACGCTCGACCTGCCTCTCGCGCGCGTGCGCCGGCACCTCACCCGGCTCGCGGACGCGGGGATCGCTCGCCTGCAACCCGACCGCCGCACGTACCGACTCGACACCGAGACCCTGCGATGGGCGGCGGAGCAGGTCGGTCCGCCCCGCGACGCGGGGATCGCGCTCGGTACGGCGAATGAGGACGAGGAGGCGGTGCTCCGTGCCTTCTTCCGCGACGGGCGCCTCATCGAGGTACCGACGAAGGCGTCGAAGCGACGGATCGTCCTCGAGCGGGTCGCCCTCGAGTTCGAGCCAGGCGTCCGGTACGACGAGCGCGAGGTGAACGCGATCGTCGGGGCGTTCTTCAACGACCACGCCTCCCTCCGCAGGTATCTCGTCGACGAGGGGTTCCTCGACCGCGAGGCCGGCACCTACTGGCGGACGGGCGGTCGTGTGGACCTGTGAGTTGTGACACGGGTTCCCGGGAGGGGTAGGGTCGCCGCAGCCGCCGAGTCGGGGCCTTCCCATCGGCGGTTCCGCTCGTTCACGACCGAGATGATGCGTTTGACGCGAATCGGCTCCGCCGCCGCGGTCCTCCTGCTCCTCGCGGGGGTCCTCCTCGGACCCACACCGGCGGCCGCCCACCACCTCCCTGGTCCGTGCGACCTCCATCGCCTCGACGGCGAATCGGACCAGGCGTTCTCGCGACGCAGGATCACCTGCGCCGTGGCGCGGTTCGGCCCCGTCCCCGGGGGCAGTGCCAGGGCGATCTGCATCGCCCGGCGCGAGAGCGGCCTCGACCCGTCCGTCACCTCGTCGCCGACGGGACGGTACCGCGGGCTCTACCAGCACGACCGCGACCTGTGGCCCGCGCGCTACGACCGGTACACCCTGCTCGCCTGGGAGCTGCCGCAGCCCGCGCTCAACGGCCGGACGAGCGCCGTCGTGACGATCCGGATGGTGGTCGACCACGGGACGTGGCGCGCCGCGGGCTGGCCCCCGAAGGAGTGCTGAGCGGACGGCGGGGAGCGGTCACGCCTCTCGCCAGGCTGCGCGGGAGCCGCCGGGCACAGGACGGGAGCATAGACTCGGCCCATGGCCACCACGGACAAGGACGTCGAGACCGCGAAGACGATCACCGTCGAGGAACGGATCGACGAGCTCCGCAAGCGCAGGAAGGCCGCCCTCACGCCCGGAGGCAGGGATGCGGCGAAGAAGCAGCACGACCGTGGGAAGCTGACCGCCCGCGAGCGCGTCGAGCTGCTGATGGACCGGGGATCCTTCGTGGAGACCGATCCTCTGGCCGTCCACCGGGCACACGACTTCGGGATGGATCGCAAGCGCCCGCCGGGAGACGGCGTCGTCACCGGGTACGGGAACGTGGACGGCAGGAAGGTCTTCGTGGCGTCCCAGGACTTCGCCGTCTTCGGCGGGTCGATGGGCGAGGTGCACGCGCAGAAGGTGTGCAAGGTGATGGACCTCGCGATCTCCACCGGCGCGCCTTTCGTTCAGATCAACGACTCCGGCGGGGCGCGGATCCAGGAGGGCGCGGCCTCGCTCGCCGGCTACGGGTTCATCTTCGAACGGAACGTGCGCGCGAGCGGCGTGATCCCGCAGATCTCGGTGATCATGGGCCCGTGCGCCGGCGGGGCGGTGTACTCGCCGGCGATCACCGACTTCACGTTCATGGTGAAGGAGACCTCGCACATGTTCATCACCGGCCCCGACGTGATCAAGACGGTCACCGGCGAGGAGGTGACGTTCGAGGAGCTCGGAGGGGCGATGACCCACGCGACGAAGTCCGGAGTGGCATCGCTGATCGGCGAGGACGACGAGGACGTGCTGAACCGGGTCCGGTACTTGCTGTCGTTCCTGCCGTCCAACAACCTCGAGGATCCGCCGGCCTACGCCACCACGGACGACCCGGAGCGGATGGACGAGGGACTCACCCACGTGGTGCCGGACCGGGCCAAGGAGCCCTACGACATGCACGAGGTGATCCGGCGCGTGGTCGACGACGGCGAATTCCTGGAGATCTTCCCGCTCTGGGCGATGACCATCGTCACCGGGTTCTCCCGGCTCGACGGGCACACGATCGGGATCGTCGCCAACCAGCCGAAGGTGAACGCGGGCACGCTCGACATCGACGCGTCCGAGAAGGCGTCGCGCTTCGTCCGCTTCTGCGACTCCTTCAACATCCCGATCCTCACGTTCGTCGACGTGCCGGGTTTCCTCCCCGGGACCCAGCAGGAGTTCGGCGGGATCATCCGACACGGGGCGAAGCTGCTCTACGCGTTCGCCGAGGCGACCGTCCCCCGCATGACGGTCATCACGAAGAAGGCCTACGGCGGCGCCTACCTCGTGATGAACTCCAAGCACCTGCGCGCCGACGTCTCGTTCGCCTGGCCCACGGCCGAGATCGCCGTCATGGGGGCGGAGGGCGCCGTGAACGTCGTCTTCCGCAGAGAGATCGACAAGGCGACCGACCCGGAGGCCCGCCGGCAGGAGCTGATCCAGGAGTACCGCTCGAAGTTCTCGACCCCGTACGCCGCCGCGGAGCGCGGGTTCATCGACGACGTGATCGAGCCCGCCGAGACGCGGCCTCGGCTGATCAAGGCGCTCCGGATGCTGTCCACGAAACGCGAGACGATCCCCGCGCGCAAGCACGGGAACATCCCCCTCTAGGACAGGCATGGTGCCCGCATGAACGGTCCTCGCGCATGAACGGCACCAGCGACGGTCGGCGCTTCGAGATCCCGGAAGGGGTCACGCCCGAGGAGGAGCGGGCGATCCTGATGGCGCTCGAGCGCTACTTCTCCGCCGAGAACCCCAAGCCCGCGCCGTGGGTCCTCCAGGGGCGCATCGACGCGACGGGGTTCGGCGCGCTCCAGGTCAGGAGGTTCGCCCGCGAGCCCTGGCACGGGCAGTGGGTGGAGTTCGCGCGCAAGGGCGTCCCGCCCGTCAACGGCCGCGGCGACGTCCGTTGACCCCCCTGGCCTGAGCGCGGTGGGCGCCACCAGGCACGCCGGGACCGCGACCTTGGACGACGCCGTCGCGACATTCGAGGCGGAGGGGTGCTCGGCGCCGCGCTCCTGGGGGAACGCGGGAGGGGATCGCTACGGGCGGCACGACCACGCCTACCACAAGGTGTTGTTCTGCCTGTCCGGCTCGATCGTGTTCCACACCGACGATGGGGACATCGAGCTCCGCGCGGGGGATCGCCTCGATCTCGAGCCTGGGACCGCACATGCCGCGACCGTTGGCCGCGAGGGCTGCGAGTGTGTGGAGGCCTCCCGGTGACGGGGACCTCAGTCGTCGTAGAAGCCGCCGCCGGTCTTCTTCCCCAGCTTCCCCTGCGCCACGAGGTCGCGGAGCAGCGCTGGCGCCTCGTACCGAGGGTCCTCCGGGAACGCCTCGCGGAGGACCTCGCCGATCGCGAGCAGCGTGTCGAGCCCGATCAGGTCCGAGAGGGTCAGCGGCCCCATCGGGTGGGCGAGCCCGAGCCGCATCGCGGTGTCGATGTCCTCACGGCTGGCGAAGCCGGACGCGTAGAGGCGGATCGCGTCGAACAGGTACGGGATCAACAGCCGGTTCACGATGAAGCCGGCTTGGTCACCGGACCGGACGCACGTCTTGCCCAACACGTCGGTCCCGAACGCCCGGACGAGCTCGTACGTCTCCTCGCTCGTGTCGGTGGACGGCGTGAGCTCGAGGAGGGCCATCACCGGAGGTGGATTGAAGAAGTGCATCCCGATCACGTCGTCCGGACGCCCGCTTGCGGCCCCGAGCTCCCGGATCGGGATCGAGGAGGTGTTGGAGGCGAGGACGACCTCCGCACGCGTGCGCCGGCCCAGCTCCGCGAAGATCCCCGCCTTCGCCTCCCGGTCCTCCGTGGCGGCCTCGATCACGAGATCGACGTCTCCGAGGGCGCCCAGGTCGGTGGCGGCGTCGATCCGTCCGAGGAGATCCCCGGCCGCGGCCGGGTCGAGCTTCCCGCGATCCACGGCCTTCGCGACCGAGCGCTCGACGCGGCCGCGGCCGGCCTCCACGAGCTCGTCGGAGCCCTCGGTGAACGTCACGCGTAGCCCGGCGCGGGCGCAGACCTCGACGATGCCCGACCCCATCAGACCCGCGCCCACCACGCCGACGTGTCGGATGTCCTCGGGTCGCATCGACTCCAGGATAGGAGACGAGGCGGTGCTAGCCGCAGGCCTGGAGCAGCAAGGGGTACGGGTTGATCGCGTCCTCGATCACGCCGTATCCGTAGACGCTCCTGTACCAGTCGCCCGGCATCGTGTGCGGGTGGAACTCGAAGTGATCGTGCGGCGTGGTGCTCGACCCGGTGTTCCCGACGAAGCCGATCACCTCGCCGGCCGAGACGGCGCCGTTCGAGTTCTCGGAGTACCTCGACAGGTGCGCGTTGTAGGCGGTGCCCTGCGACCCCACCACGAACACCACGCTCCCGCCCAGGCCGTTCGAGCTCGTGAACGCCTGACCGTCGAACGGGGCGAGGATCTCCGTCCCCTCCGGGGCGACGATGTCGACCCCCTTGTGCAGGTGATAGCCGCCCGCGTATCGAGGAGCGCCGAACCCGTCGCCGTAGGCGCGCGGTTGTCGGACCGGACAGACCTCGAAGACATGTTCGAAGGGCGCGAGCGAGCCTCCGCGCCACTCCCGGCCGCCGAGCGCGTCGCCGGTCGACGCCTGCTGCTCGGCGCGCCAGTCCTCATAGCTCTGCTCGGTGCGCTTGAACGCCCGCTCCGCCACGGCGAGCAGCTGCTCCTGTGTTGAGAGCAGGCCCTGCTGCTCGTCGAAGAGCGCGACCACCTCGCCCTTCTCAGCCCGCGCACGCTCGAGCTCCCGGACCTCGCGCAACTGTTCTTCCTCGAGCTCCGCCTCGAGCGCGACGAGCCGGTTCTTCTCGTTCGCCACCTTCACCGCCAGCTCGGCGTCCGCCTGCGCGAGCGCGTCGACATAGGCGATCCGGTCGGTGAGATCCGCGACGTTCTGGGCGTTGAGGAGGAAGTCGATGCTGGAGGCGGGACCGGTCATGTACGCGGCTGCCGCCCGTTCGTTCAGGCGGTTCGAGACACGCTCGTAGCTCGCCCGGGCACGGTCGAGCTGCTCCTGCGTCAGGATCAGCTCGGCCGTGACCTGCTCGACCGCCGCCTCGCGCCGCTCCACCCTCGCCGTCGCCGCGTTCAGCTGCTGCTGGGTGGCTGCGAGCTGGCGCTGGATCCCGCTCAGCTTGTCCTCGATGGCCTCGAGCCGCGCCCTGGCCCGCTCGACGTCCTCCTTCGACGGCGCGGCGCCGGCCACCGTCGTCACCAGGGACACCACGCCGAGCAGCGCCGCCACCACGGCGACGCGCGTCGATCGGGGGAAGCGTCGAACGGTCTCGGTCATCTCGTGCGTGCTCCCGGCCCGGGGGAAGGAAGGCGGACCGGCCGCAACAGAGTGGCAAGTCCCCGGACCCCTTGCAACCATCCTCGGGACGGGTCAGCGGGCGCTTGAGTCCGGAGATGCTCCCGGGGGCCCGTACTCGATCAGCTGCAGGAGGTTCCCGTCGGGGTCGTGGAACGTCGTGAACCGCGCGACCCCGGGAACCTCGGACTCATGTCCGTCGAACACGACGCCTCGTTGCTGGAGAGCCCATCTGGCCTCATCGAGGTCCTCGACGCGGAAGACGACGGTCCCGCTCGGCGGCGTCGAGGCCTCCTCGGTGCCGTGGAGGGCGAGGCGGATCCCTCCCGCCTGGAACTCAGCCCATTCGTTGCCGGCCCGCCGCGACACCGGAAGACCGAGGATGGTCTCGTAGAAGGCCACCGCCCGGTTCATGTCGCGGGTCCAGTAGTAGACGTGGTCGATCGCCACGATCGGCCCTTCCGGTGTCATGTCAGCCGAGGAGCCTGCGCTTCTGTGCCTGGAACTCCTCCTCCGTGAGAACCCCGCGCGCTCGGAGATCTGCGAGCCGCTCGAGCTCCGACGTGGACGAGTGCGATGACCCGCCGTCGCTGCCACGCATCATGCGCTGCTGGTTCAGCTCTCCCTGGTGATAGATCGTCTTCTGGACCTCTTCGGGCTTGCGGATGTGATCGAACACCTGACGGCCCGCCTCGGACGCCGACTGCACCACGAGCGTCCCGGCCCCGATGATGCGGTCGATGACACCCTGCTCGAACCGCACGTCGTTGATCGCCTCCAGCGGCACCTCCATCGAATACTTCGCGATGAAGCCCCGCCGATGGATGATCCGGTCGCTCGTGACCACGAAGTGCGACGTCAGCCAGTCCACCAGCTTGCGGACCGGGTACGCGAGCAGGAACAGTCCCCCCGCGATCCCCACCACGGTGTCGAGGATGTTCTCGTCGAACGCGTCGTAGAGGACGAGCATGACCGCGAAGGTCGCGAGCGTCGCGATCGCGGGCATGATCAAAGCGATCCAATGCGGGCGGAGGTCCATGATCAGTTCCTCGCCCGCGATCAACAACCGGGTCGGGAACGCCATGCGCGGAACCTAGCGCGAGGGGCGCCGGCCTCGCAAGCCGGGCATCCGTCAGCCCGGTGCGACGTCGAGGTGCTCGATCTCCCCGAAGGCCACTCGCGCGGGACCGGCATCGGTGTCGATGAGCAGCGCGCCCGTGTCGTCGATGTCGACCGCCACCCCACGAGCGACATCGCCGTCGACGGTCGTGGCCTCGACGCGGCGGCCGAGGGTCTGGGAGACGGCCCGCCACCGGTTCACGATCTCGTCGGCGGACGCCCCGATCATCGACGAGCATCGACGCAGGAAGCTCGCGAGGAGGGTCTCCTCGTCCACGTTCCCGATCGCCCCCGCCCTCGGGACGTCCTCGGGCACGTCGATGTTCACGCCGATCCCCACGACGACGTGAGCGATGGCTTCGGCGGAGACCCGCGCTTCACCGAGGATCCCGCCGATCTTCGTGTCGCCGGCCATGAGGTCGTTGGGCCACTTGCATCGGATCTCCACGCCCGCGATCTCCGAGATCGCTTCCGCCATCGCCACCCCCGCCGCGAGCGAGACGAGTCCGACCCGGGCCGGCGGCCAGTCGGGTCTGAGCACGAGGCTGCACAGCAGCGCCGATCCGGGTCTGTCCTGCCAGACGCGTCCGTGCCTGCCCCGGCCGGCCGTCTGATGCGAGGCGGCCACGAGCGTCCAGGACGGCGCCCCCTCGGCCGCCAGCACCAGGGCAGTCGCGTTCGTCGATCCGGTCACGTCGTCCCAGCGGACGGGCGCCGACAGACCCGCCGCGGCGAGCGCCCGCTCGAGCGCCTCTTCGCCTAACACGTGTCCACCGACCTCGACGCTATATCGTTGCGCCACATGGCGCGGAAGCAGAAGCTCCTGATCGCCAACCGCGGCGAGATCGCCATCCGGATCGCTCGGACGTGTCGCGACCTCGGCATCGCCACGGTGGCCGTCTATTCCGACGCCGACCGTGACGCCCTCCACGTCGAGATCGCCGACGAGTCCTTCCGGATCGGACCGGGACTGGCATCCTCGTCCTATCTCGCGATCGACCGGGTCATGGAGGTCGCCGTGAAGTCGAAGGCGACGCTCGTGCATCCCGGGTACGGCTTCCTCGCGGAACGGGCGGCGTTCGCGGAGGCGGTCGAGGAGGCGGGGCTCGCGTTCGTCGGCCCGCCATCGCAGGTGATCGCGACGATGGGCGACAAGGCCGCGGCCCGGAGGGTCGCCGACGCGGCGGGCATGCCCATCGTCCCGGGGACGCGTGAACCCGTGGACCTCGCGCAGGCGAAGAAGCAGGCCGCTCGGATCGGGTTCCCGCTCATGGTGAAGGCGGCGTTCGGCGGGGGCGGCAAGGGCATGCACGTCGTGCGCGACGCCGACCATCTGGAGGAGTCCCTCAAGCGCGCGGCGCGTGAGGCGAAGTCGTACTTCGGACGACCCGAGGTGTTCCTCGAGCGCTACGTCGACCGGGCCCACCACGTCGAGGCCCAGATCGTGGCCGATGCCCACGGCAACGTGTTCTTCCTGGGCGAGCGCGACTGCTCCGTGCAGCGCCGTCACCAGAAGCTGATCGAGGAGACCCCGTCACCGCTGTTCGACGAGAAGATCCGCGAGCGCTTCGCCGAGGCGACGACGACCCTGGCGAGGGAAGC
This sequence comes from uncultured Actinomycetota bacterium, assembly GCA_963702405.1. Taxonomy (GTDB): domain Bacteria; phylum Actinomycetota; class UBA4738; order UBA4738; family HRBIN12; genus JAJNBA01. The sequence continues at coordinate 166,846 of CAVPCM010000008.1, read as the reverse complement.
CGGCTACGTGAACGCCGGCACGGTCGAGTGCGTGATGGACGAGGACGGGGACTTCTACTTCCTGGAGATGAACACCCGGCTCCAGGTCGAGCACACGGTGACGGAGATGGTGACGGGCCTCGATCTCGTGGCGCTCCAGATCCGCGTGGCGCTCGGCGAGGAGCTGGCGCTCGACCCCGCTCCGCGCGGTGCCTCGATCCAGTGCCGCATCAACGCCGAGGACCCGGGCAGGAACTTCCTGCCCGGGCCGGGCCGGGTCACCAGGTACCGGGAGCCGGCGGGCCCGTTCGTGCGGGTCGACTCCGGCATCGAGCAGGGCCGGGAGATCCCCGGTGACTACGACTCGATGTTCGCCAAGCTGATCGTGTCGGGACACGACCGCGACACGGCCCGGGTGCGGATGCTCCGGGCGCTCGACGAGTTCCGGGTGGAGGGCGTGCCGACCACGATCCCCGTACACCGGTGGATCCTGGAGTCGAAGGAGTTCCGAGCCGGCAGGCACACGACCACCTGGTTGGAGCGGGCCCTCGCCGAGGTGGCGCTGCCTGCCCACCCGGATCTCTCCCCGTCCGGCGCCCCCCCCAACCGGCCTGCGGACATCCTGGTCGAGGTGGACGGCCGCCGCGTCCCGGTCCGGATCTTCGACGAGCGGAGGGAGCCGGCCCCGCGACCCCCGGTGACCCCGGACGCGCACCACGGCGAGCACGTCCACGGCGAGATCCTCGCCCCGATGCAGGGCACGATCGTGAAGGTCCTCGTCGAGAAGGGCCAGGAGGTCCGCCCGGGCGACGTGATCTGCATCCTCGAGGCGATGAAGATGGAGAACCACGTCCCGTCGACGCGGGACGGCGAGGTCACCGACCTCCCGATCCATGCCGGCCAGGTCGTGGAGACCGGGCAGGTCCTCGCGGTGATCGACTAGGGCGATCCCCAGGCGTCGCGACCGACGATCCGGAAACCGGAGTCCTTCACTTCGTAGGTTCGGTTGATCGACACGAGGAGCGCCGTGAGGGGCTCGGCGACCCGAGCCATCTCGAGCCGGCCGCAATCCACCCAGCGCATGCCGGGGAAGCCGTCGATCAGCGAGCCGACACGCGCCTTCGCGTCCGCGTCGTCGGCGCACAGCAGCACGTCGCTGTCGATCTCCTGCTCGAGGGCCTGCAGGGCCTCGGCCGCGATCGTGTGGAGGCCGGCGACCACGCGGGGCCCGCTGCCGAGGATCGCCTGGGCCTGTTCCGCGGCCGACCCGTGCCACGGGCGGAGCACCTGCCAGGGCCGACCGCCGACCGCCGTGGCGAGGGGGCTGGTGGCGTCGAGGATCACGGCGCCGGGGGCGACGGCGTCTCTGATCGAGCGGTAGATCTCGGCCTGACCTTCGTACGGGACGGTGACCACCACGACGCCGTCGCCCCCGGCGCCGGCCGCCGCCGTGGCGTTGTCGGTGCCTTCCAACGCGGCGCCGACGCGCTCGGCGGCCTTCGACGCCGTCTCGGCACCGCGCCCAGCATCCCGGGACCCGATCGTCACGTGGTGGCCGGCCGCGGCCGCGCGCATCGCCACACCGAGTCCCTCGGCGCCCGTGCCACCGATCACCGCCACGTCCACGATGCGCAGCCTAGTAGGTGGGCCGATACTCCCCGAACACGCGACGGAGCGCATCGGACACCTCACCCAACGTCGATCGCAGACGGAGCGCCTCGCGCATCGGCGGGAGGAGGTTGCCCGTCCCACGCGCCGTCTCCTCCACCTCGAGGAGCGCGGCATCGACGGCCGGCTGATCCCGGGAGGCGCGGAGCTCGCGGAGTCGTTCCATCTGCTGCGCGGTCTCCTCGGCGGAGATCCGCTGGAGCTCGACCGCCCTCGCATCGGCGTCGACGAATCGGTTCACCCCCACCACGATCCGCTCGCCCGTTTCGATCCCTCGTTGGATCCGGAACGCCGCCTCGTGGATCTCGTCCTGGTAGTAGCCCGCCTCGATCGCGGCGACGGCGCCCCCCATCGCGTCGATCGACTCCACGATCTCGGTCGCGACCCTTTCCAGCTCGTCGGTGAGCGCCTCCACGTAGTACGAGCCGCCGAACGGGTCGACCGTCTCGGCCACGCCCGTCTCGAAGCCGAGGACCTGTTGGGTGCGGAGCGCGATCTTCACCGCCTGCTCCGTGGGGAGTGCAAGGGCCTCGTCGAACGAGTTGGTGTGGAGCGACTGGGTCCCGCCGAGCACCGCCGCCATCGCTTCCAGGGCCGTGCGCACGATGTTGTTCTCCGGCTGCTGCGCCGTGAGCGTGGCGCCGCCGGTCTGCGTGTGGAAGCGGAGGGTCAGCGACCGTGGGTCCTTCGCCCCGAAGCGATCCCGCATGATCGCGGCCCACATCCGTCGCGCCGCGCGGAACTTCGCGATCTCCTCGAAGAAGTGCATGTGGCACGCGAAGAAGAACGAGAGGCGCGGCGCCACGTCGTCCACGGCGAGGCCGGCGTCGACGGCCGCCTGCACGTAGGCGATACCGTTCGCCAGCGTGAACGCGATCTCGTGCGCGGCCGTCGCGCCGGCCTCGCGCATGTGATAGCCGCTGATCGAGATCGTGTTCCAACGCGGGATCCGCTCCCCCGCGTACGCGAACAGATCCGTGATCAGGCGCATCGACGGCTGCGGCGGGTAGATGTACGTCCCGCGCGCCGCGTATTCCTTCAGGAGGTCGTTCTGGACGGTGCCGGAGAGGGTGGCGGGGTCGAGGCCCTGCTCCTCCGCCACGAGCTCGTAGAGGAGGAGGAGGATCGGGGCGGTGGCGTTGATCGTCATCGAGGTGGACACCTGATCCAGCGGGATCTCCGCGAGGAGCCTCTCCATGTCCTCGATCGAATCGATCGCGACGCCCGTCTTCCCGACCTCGCCCTCGGCGCGCAGGTGGTCGGAGTCCAGCCCCATCTGGGTCGGGAGGTCGAAGGCCACGGACAGGCCGGTCTGACCGTGATCGAGGAGGTAGCGGAAGCGGCGGTTCGTCTCGTCAGCCGACCCCATCCCGGCGTACTGGCGCATCGTCCACAACCGCCCGCGGTACATGTCCGGGTACACGCCGCGGGTGAACGGGAACGAGCCGGGCTCCCCGACACGATCGGCGGCCACCTCGCCCCGGTGCGGCTCGTAGATCGGCTCGATCTCGATCCCCGAGTCCGTGCGCCGAGCGTCCTCCGCCATGGAGGCAGCGTAGCGACGATGAGGCGATGATGGCCTCGATGGACTGGGTACCCGAATTCTATCGCAAGCAGTACGAGTGGGCCGATTGGCGGAACCGGCATGCGGACTTCGATCCCGCAGCCTCGGACCCGCATGTCGACGCGGTCCGACGGCTCGCCGGGGACGGACCGAAGCGGATCCTCGAGCTCGGAGCGGGAACCGGCTCCACGGCGGCTGCACTCGCCCACGCGGGACATGACGTCGTGACGGTCGAGCTCCAGCCGATGCTCGCGGAGCACATCGCGGAGCTTGCCAGGGATGTCGAGCGCGGTTCCCTCACCTCGATCGCGGGCGACTTCTACCAGGTGGATGCGGGAGGGCCGTTCGACGTCGTCGCGTACTTCGACGGGTTCGGCATCGGGGATGACGAGGATCAGCGACGCCTCCTCCGCCGTGTCGGTGGGTGGCTGACTGTCGAAGGCTTCGCCCTGATCGACATCCTCACGCCGTGGTACTTCGCGAAGACCGCCGGCAACGAGGAGGAGTTCCCGGAGGGCAGCGGGGTCCGTTACCTGGAGGGGTACGACGCCGAGGGGAGCCGGATGACCGAGCGGATGTGGCGGACGGGTCACGAGAACGATGTCGTGATCCAGTCGCTCAGGTGCTACGCACCGGCGGACCTCCGCCTCCTGCTGGAGGGCACCGACCTCGACCTCGGCGAGGTGGAGCCGTACTCGGATCAGTGGTACGGGGAGCCGATCGCCCTCGATGCGGCGATGGTGTACCTGGCGAAACTCGTCCGCAGGTAGGCTCGGTCGGATGGATATCGTCGACCCGCGGATCGAGCGCTACATGGAGGATCGACTCAGGCGCTTCGACGAGCCCGTGCTCCTGGAGATGGAGGCCTTCGCGGAGGAGCACGGGTTCCCGATCGTGGGCCGCAACGTCGGAGTCACGCTCGAGGTCCTCGCGCGCTCCGCGGGCGCGACGCGGATCATGGAGCTCGGTTCCGGATTCGGCTACTCCGCCTACTGGCACGCGCGCGCGGTCGGTTCGGACGGAGAGGTGCACCTCACCGACGGCGACCCCGAGAACGAGGCGCGGGCCGCGGGCTACCTCGAGCGGGCGGGGCTCGCCGACCGGGTCCGGTTCCACGTGGGCGACGCGGTGCGGGAGTTCGAGCAGCTGCAGGGCGATTTCGACGTGATCTTCAACGACATCGACAAGCATGGATATCCGGCGGCATGGCGGGCCGTGAGCGATCGGATCCGTCCCGGCGGGCTGTACGTGTGCGACAACGTCCTGTGGTACGGACGCGTGGCGGTGGACGATCCGGACGACCGCCGGCCGGGATGGACCGAGGCGGTCCTCGAGCACAACCGGCTGATCGCGGAGGACGAGCGCTACCTCTCGACGATCGTCCCCACGCGCGACGGCGTCCTGGTCGCGATCCGCGTCGGGTGACGTCCGATGGCAGGCCGCACAGCGGCGGGCCGACGATAAGCTGAGCCTCGGTGAGCACGGAGACCAAACGGAAGGGCCAGTTCGGCCCGCTCTACAAGGGTCACGAGGGCCAGTACAGCTGGCTCCTTCACCGGGTGAGCGGCCTCGCGATCATCCTCTTCCTCTTCGCCCACGTCGTGGACACCGCCGTGGTCGGTTGGGGGCCGGACGCCTACAACCGGGTGGCCTCCGTCTACCACAACCCGTTCATCCGGATGCTGGAGCTCGGGCTCGTGGCGGCCGTCCTGTATCACTCCTTCAACGGCGTGAAGATCATGCTGATCGACTTCTTCCCGGGATTGACGCGACACATCCGGTTACTGGGCATCGCGACCGCCCTCCTGTTCGTCGGATCGATGATCCCCATCACGTGGATCATGGGCTCGGCCATCGTCGAGCTCCTCCTGGAGGGCTGAGGCGTGTCCACGACGGCCGAGGCTCGTCCCGAAGCGCCGGTCCCCCAGGGGAAGCCCGTCGGCGCCGGGCGAGGCCGCCCGGTCGGAGGCTTCGAGCTCTGGGCCTGGCTCTTCATGCGGATCTCCGGCCTGGTCCTGCTTTTCCTCGCGGTCGGACACGTCCTGATCATGCACGTCTTCGAAGAGGGGGTGGACCGCGTCGATTTCGCCTTCATCCAGCTCCGGTGGGCCAGCCTCTTCTGGAAGACCTGGGACTGGCTGATGCTGGTGCTCGCGCTGCTCCACGGCGTGAACGGGCTCCGGATGATCCTGCTCGACTACGCGCGCCCGGCGGGCGCCCGGCGGGCGATCAATGGGTTCTTCGTCATCCTCGGCGCGGCCCTGATGGCGCTCGGCACGATCATCGTCGTCACCTTCGATCCCTCGAAGTGGCCGGCGTCGTGACGATCACGCACACGTACGACGCCGTGATCGTGGGGGCCGGCGGGGCCGGTCTTCGCGCCGCGATCGAATCCTCCGGCCGGGTCAAGACGGCGGTGATCTCCAAGCTCTACCCCACCCGATCGCACACGGGGGCGGCCCAGGGGGGCGTCTGCGCCGCCCTGGGCAACGTCGAGGAGGACTACCCGGAGTGGCACGCGTTCGACACCGTGAAGGGAGGCGACTACCTCGTCGATCAGCCAGCGGCACAGATCCTCACGGAGGAGGCCGTCGACGCTATCTACGAGCTCGAGCGGTGGGGCCTCCCCTTCAACCGGACCCCGGAGGGACTGATCGACCAGCGCCGTTTCGGCGGACACACCGCGAACCACGGCGAGCGCGCCGTGAAGCGTGCGTGCTACGCAGCGGACCGCACCGGGCACATGATCCTGCAGACGCTCTACCAGCAGTGCGTGAAGCGCGACGTGCGGTTCTTCAACGAGTTCTACTGCCTCGACCTGTTGCTCGCCGACGACGGGGGTACGGCCGGCGTGGTGGCGTACGAACTCGCGACCGGCGAGCTCCATGTGTTCCGGGCGAAGTCCGTCCTCTTCGCGACCGGGGGATACGGACGGATGTTCCGGGTCTCGTCGAACGCCCACGCCCTCACCGGAGACGGTCTCTCGGTCGCGTTCCGGCGCGGCATCCCCCTCGAGGACATGGAGTTCTTCCAGTTCCATCCCACGGGCCTATACCGGCTCGGCGTGCTGCTGTCCGAGGGGGCCCGGGGCGAGGGCGCGGTGATCCGCAACCGCGACGGCGAGCGGTTCATGGAGCGGTACGCGCCGACGATCAAGGACCTCGCGCCCCGCGACGTCGTCTCCCGTTCGATCTACCAGGAGATCAAGGAGGGCCGGGGGCTCGGGCCGCGAGGCGACTACGTCCTCCTCGACCTGACGCACCTGGATCCACGGGTCCTCGAGGAGAAGCTCCCGGACATCACGGAGTTCGCGCGGGTGTACCTCCAGGTCGAGCCCACGACGGAGCCCGTCCCGATCCAACCCACCGCCCACTACGCGATGGGCGGCATCCCGACCGACGTGCACGCGCGCGTGGTCACCGGGCCCGAGGAGACCCCGGTGCCGGGCCTGTACGCGGCCGGCGAATGCGCCTGCGTCTCGGTCCACGGGGCAAACCGGCTCGGAACGAACTCCCTGCTCGACATCGTCGTCTTCGGCCGGCGGGGCGGGGACGACATGGCGACGCATTGCGAGACGACCGACCTCCCGGCACTCCCTGTTGAGGCCACCACGCAGACCCTCGACCTCTTGGACGGCATCCTCACGCGGCAGACGGGCGACAACGTGGCCGACATCCGGGCGGAGCTCCAGGACTCGATGTTCGACCTGGCGTTCGTGGTCCGTACCGAGGAGAGCCTGGCCAAGATGGGCGAGATCGTCGGTTCGCTCCGCGAGCGGTACGACCGGATCGCGATCACCGACAAGGGGACCGTCTACAACACGGATCTGATGGAAGCGGTCGAGGTGGGGTTCCTCCTGGATTGCGCCGCGACCCTCGTCGCGGCCGCGGCGGCGCGAGACGAGAGCCGCGGTGCCCATTACCGCGAGGATCACCCGCTGCGCGACGACGCCAACTGGCTGAAGCACTCGCTCGCGTATCGGAACGACGACGGCTCGATCCGTCTGGATTCGAAGCCGGTGCAGATGGGCCCGTACGTGCCCATGGAGCGGAAGTACTGATGGCGGCATCCCTCACGCCGGCCGAGGTCCTGAACTCATCGGACGAGCGTCGGGTGGGGGCGACCCCGCTCGTGACGCTCACGCTCAGGATCCGCAGGTTCAACCCGCAGGTCTCGGAGGAGCCGTGGTGGGACGAGTTCACGATCCAGGTGGACCCGTACGAACGGCTCGTCGAGGCCCTCCATCAGGTGAAGTGGCATCACGACGGGACCCTCACGTTCCGGCGCTCGTGCGCGCACGGCATCTGCGGCTCCGACGCGATGGTGATCAACGGGCGGAACGCCCTCGCCTGCAAGGTCCTGGTCAAGGACGTCGCACCGAAGGTGACCATCGAGCCCATCCGCGGCCTCGCCGTCCTGAAGGACCTGATCGTGGACATGGAGCCCTTCTTCGACGGGTATCGCGCGGTGCTCCCCTACCTCGTGAACGACGAGGAGACGGAGCGGGAACGCGTGCAGATGCCGGAAGAGCGGGAGCGCTACGACGACACGACGAAGTGCATCCTGTGCGCGGCGTGCACCACCTCCTGCCCGATCTTCTGGTCCGACGAGACCTACATCGGGCCGGCCGCGATCGTGAACGCGCACCGGTTCATCTTCGATTCACGCGATCGCGCCCCGCGCGAGCGACTCGGCATCCTGTCCGAGAAGACCGGCGTGTTCCGCTGCCGGACGACGTTCAACTGCACCGACGCGTGCCCGCGTGGCATCGAGGTCACGAAGGCCATCCAAGAGGTCAAGCGCGCCGTCCTGTTCGACCGACCCTGACTCGGTCTCGCTCACCGAGGGCGGTTCCCGGGCCCCGAGACGGGCAACAGGAGATGGTCGGTAGGGTGCCTCGATGACCAGACGCCATCGCGTCACGCTGATCCCCGGCGATGGGATCGGACCCGAAGTATCCTCGGCCGCGCGGATGGTGCTCGATGCGGCGGTTCCCGGTATCGAGTGGGTGGAGCGGACGGCGGGGGCAGCCGCCCTCGCCGAGCACGGGGACCTCCTGCCGGAGGAGACCCTCGAAGCGATCCGGACCACGCGCGTCGCCATCAAGGGGCCGATCACGACGCCGGTGGGCTCGGGGTTCCGCAGCATCAACGTCGCGCTGCGCCAGGGTCTGGACCTCTTCGCGGCCGTTCGTCCCGCCCGGTCGTTGCCGGGCGTCCCGACGCGACACGAGAAGGTGGATCTCGTCGTGGTCCGGGAGAACACCGAGGATCTGTACCAGGGCGTCGAGTTCGCCGCCGGCTCTCCGCAGGCCGACGCCCTCCGGATCGAGCTCCGAAGTCTCGCCGGGGTCGAGATCAAGCCCGACGCCGGCGTCACGGTGAAGCCGATCTCCGTCGCAGGGACGCGACGCATCGTGCGGTTCGCCTTCGAGTACGCGAAGACGAACCGCCGGGCCCGGATCACCCTGGGGCACAAGGCCGGCATCATGCCGACCTCGGACGGGTTGTTCCTGACCACCGCTCGGAACGAGGAGATCGACCGCGGCGACGTCGGGTTCGAGGACATGCAGATCGATCACCTGACCGCTCGCCTCGTCCGCGATCCCGCTCGCTTCGACGTGCTCCTGCTTCCGAACCTCTACGGCGACATCCTGTCGGACCTGTGCGCGGGGCTGGTCGGCGGCCTGGGGTTGGTCCCCGGGGCGAACATCGGCTGGGAGTACGCGGTCTTCGAACCGGTCCACGGGAGCGCGCCGGACATCGCCGGCACCGGGGTGGCGAACCCGATCGCGATGATCCTGTCGGGCGCGATGCTCCTCCGCCATCTCGGCGAGATGACCGGCGCGTCCGCCGTGGAGGCGGCCGTGGACTCCGTCCTCTCGGACGGGACGGTGCGGACGCCGGACCTCGGTGGCTCGTCGTCCACGACGCAGGTCACGGACGCGATCCTGCGGGCGCTCTCCGCCTAGCCGTGGCGGTGCGACGGACCCCGACCGGGGTCCGGGGTGAGGCGTCAGCAGCCCGGTTCGCCGTGGTGCCCGCAACACCCCTTGTTCACGAGGGACCTCGCTCTGTTCCGAAGGGTGAGCGCCACCTTCCGTGCCGCCGGGAGATCGGATGCGGACCAGTTGGTGAAGAAGTTGCCCACGTGCTCGCGCAGCGGACGCAGGAACGGGGCCATCGCGCCATGGTAGTCCTTGGTCCACGGGTCGCCTGATGCGAGACTCATTCCGTGCGGGACGAGCGGTGGCCCACGGCGGCTGGCTTCGCACTGACGATCGCCGGGGCGGTGCTCGCCGCCGTGGCGACGACCACCACGTGGATCTCGACGGGGCTGCGCCGGGACGTTCGAGGCATCCTTGACCTCGAGTTCCGTGGTCTCGATCTCGTCGAAGGCATCGTGGCGCTGGTGGTCGCGGCCGTCACGCTGATCGGCGTCGTGCTCCTCCGTCGGCTCGGCGGCAGCGCCCGCGTCGGGATCGCCGTGGGCGTCTTCGCCTGCGGCCTCGTGCTCGTGGCCCTTCCGGTGTGGGTCGCGGTCCGAGCGGAGGACCGAGCCGTCGACGAGATCGCCCGGGTCGTCGCGGCATCCTCAGGCAGCACGATCGAGGAGGCGACCCGACGGGTGCGCACCGACCCCGACCTGGCGGTCCGGGCAGACGCGACCGTGTGGCTGCCGATCGTCTCCGGGGTGCTGGTCGTGCTCGGGGCCGGAGCGACCTTGTCCTCGAGCCTGCGCACCCCCGGCGAGGCGTCCGGAGACCCGACCTAGAGCGAGGCGAGGTCCGCGCATTTCGCGCGGATGCCCTCGGCGGCGGCCCGGAGCCTCGCGAGCTCGTCCTCGTTCAGGTCGAGCTCGACGATCTCCTCGACTCCCTTGCTGCCGAGGCGGGCGGGGACGCCCACGTACACGTCGCTGATGCCGTACTCGCCGGTCGTCCAGGCGCACACCGGAAGGACGTCCTTCGCGTCACGCGCGATCGCCTCGACCATCGCGACCACCGAGGCGCTCGGCGCGTAGTAGGCCGACCCCGACTTCAGCAGGGCCACGATCTCGGCTCCCCCGTCGCGCGTCCGTTGGAAGAGACCGTCCAGGGTGGCATCGTCGACCAGCTCCGGCAGGGGCGTGCCGTTCACGGTGGCGTGACGTGGGAGCGCCACCATCGAATCCCCGTGCGAGCCGAGGGTGATCGCCTCGACCGCGCTCGGCGAGACGGACAGCTCCTCCGCGATGAAGGCGCGCAGCCGGGCCGAGTCCAGCACCCCGGCCATGCCCATGACCCGTTCGCGGGGGAAGCCGGAGGCGTCCGCCGCCAGGAACGTCATCTCGTCGAGCGGGTTCGACACGACGATGAGGATCGCGTCGGGCGACCCGGGTACCACCCGGGACACGACGTCCCGCATGATCGCGGCGTTCTTCCCGAGGAGATCCATCCGGCTCATCCCCGGCTGCCGCGGGAAGCCGGCGGTGATCACGACGATGTCCGAGCCGGCCGTGTCCGCGTAGTCGTTCGTGCCCACGATCGAGGGCTCGTAGCCCTCGATCGGCGCCGCTTGTCGCAGATCGAGGGCGAGCCCCTGCGGCTTGCCCTCGATGATGTCGATCAGACAGACCTCCGCGAGATCCTTCTCCAGGATCCGCATCGCGGTCGTCTGACCGACGAACCCGCTGCCGACCACGGTGACCTTCATCGGTGCCTCAGCTCCTCGGACTCGCATGCGGCGTCATGCTATCGGGCACCGCGGAGCCGCTCGACGACGGCCTCCGCCATCCGGCGGGTACCGACGGCGGGCCGCTCATCGCCCGGGGCGCGGAGGTCCGGCGTCACGTCGCGGCCGTCGGCGAGCACGGCGGCGATCGCCTCCTCGATCCGGGCGCCGGCCTCCCGCTCCCCGAGGTGCCGCAGCATCATCGAGGACGAAAGGATCACGCCCGCCGGGTTCGCACGGTCCCGGCCCGCGAGGTCTGGGGCGGTCCCGTGCGTGGCCTCGAAGACCGCGATCCCCTCCCCCAGATGGCCGCCCGGCGCCATCCCCGGTCCACCGATCAGACCGGCCCCGAGCTCCGACACGATGTCGCCGTAGAGGTTGGGCAGGACGAGGACCTGGAACCGTTCCGGGGTTCGGACGAGCTGCATGCAGAGCGCGTCGATGATCCGGTCGTCGAAGGCGACGTCGGGATACTGGGAGGCGACGCGGCGAGCCACGTCGAGGAACAGCCCGTCGGAGAACTTCATGATGTTGGCCTTGTGGCCCGCGGTGACCGAGGCCAGACCCCGCCGTGCCGCTTCTTCGAAGGCGAACCGCACGATCCGCTCGCTGCCCGACCGCGAGATCGCCTTCACGGAGATGCCGCTGTCCCGGCGGATCCGCACGTCGGTCATCTCCTCGATGAACGCGATCAGACGCTCGACCTCCGCGGTCCCCACCTCGAACTCGACCCCCGTGTAGGTGTCCTCGATGTTCTCGCGCACCACCACGAGGTCGACGTCCCCGTAGACGGACGGGACCCCGGGGTACCGTCGGCAGGGCCGGACGTTGGCGAAGAGGTCGAGCTCCTGACGCAAGGCGACGTTGGCGTTGCGGACGTCCCCGTCAGCCGGTGTCTCGATCGGCCCTTTCAGCGCGACGCCGTTGTCCCGGATCGACGAGATCGCGGAGGCGGGCACCGCCTCGCCGAACGCCTCCCATGCGCGGAGTCCGATGTCCTGGACGTCCCAGCGCACCTCGACGCCGGTCGCCTCCACCACGAGGCGTCCCGCGTCCGTGACCTCGGGTCCGATCCCGTCTCCCGGGATCATCGTGATGTGATGGACCACAGGGAGCCTCCCTCGAGCGTCGTCGGGTCAGGGGAACGGGGTCCGACTATCCTGGCAGTTCGCATCGGACCCAGCCGGCGCTCACCGGAGCACGGGTGGAGAACGGGAGGATCGTGGCCGACAAGGGGCTCCGAGAGGTCATCGCGGCTGATACCCACCTGTCCGACATCGACGGCGCGAAGGGCACCCTGTCGTACGTGGGGTACGAGATCGAGGATCTCGCCGCTCACTCCTCGTTCGAGGAAGTCGTCCACCTGCTCCACCACCTGGAGCTCCCCACGGCCCGGCAGCTCGAAGCGCTCTCCGCGTTCCTGGCGGAGGAACGGGACCTCCATCCCTTCCAGGTGCAGTTGATGAGGACCCTGGCCGAGCAGACGTCGCCGATGTCGATGCTGCGCACGTCCGTCTCGGCGGCGTCGGCGTTCGACCCCGACGGGTGGGACGAGTCCGAGGACGCGCAGGCCCGGAAGGCCCTCCGGCTGATCGCCAAGACCGCTTCGCTGCTCACGACCTACCACCGGCTGCGTACCGGGATGGAGATCGTGCCCCCGAACCCCGCCCTCGGGCACGCGGCCGACTTCCTCTGGATGCTGCACGGCGAGCAGCCCGACCCGGAGGACGTACGGGTGCTCGATACGACCTTCGTCCTCTACGCGGACCACACGATGAACGCGTCCACGTTCACGGCGAGGATCGTGGCATCCACGCTGGCCGACATGTTCTCCGCGATCACGGCCGCGATCGGAACGCTCAAGGGCCCGCTCCACGGCGGCGCGAACGAGGAGGCGATGAAGAGCTTCGAGGAGGTGGGCAAGCCGGAGAACGCCGAGGCGTACGTGCGCGACCGTCTCGAGCGCCACGAGAAGATCTTCGGATTCGGTCACGCCGTCTACAAGACGTACGACCCTCGCGCGACGGTGTTGAAGCGGCTCTCGCAGGAGGCGTGCGATCGCGCCGGGAAGGCGCAGCTCCACGAGATCGCCGAGGCGATCGAGGAGGCGACGTTCGAGCAGAAGGGGCTGTACCCGAACGTCGACTTCTACGCGGCCGCCGTGTTCCACGTGCTCGGCATCCCGACCGACCTGATGACGCCCGTCTTCGCCGCCGCCCGGATGGCGGGCTGGACCGCCCACGTGCGCGAGCAGTACGCGGACAACAAGGTCATCCGCCCCGGGTCCCGCTACATCGGCCCCCCGGAGCGAACCTGGGCCCCCGTGGACCAACGCGGCTAGGTCACGACCCGGTCGGGCGAGGGAAGAGACCGGCGTCCTCGACGATCGTGCGGACCAGGTCGTCGCGACCGACGCCCATCAGGTGGATGCCGGCGATCCCGTCGATCGCGCGGATCTTCTCCACGACGGACAGGGTGAACTCCACGCCGGCGCGCTCCGCGTCGCTCCCCGCGGACTCCAGCAGTTGGAACGCCGCCGGCGGCACGTGGACACCGAAGAGCCCGTCCATGAAGTGCGCGTTCTTGAGGCTCCGGAGCGGGACGAGCCCGACGAGCACGCGCGCGCGTTCGAAGACCCCGCGCGCGCGGACCAGATCCGCCCATTCACCGAGCCGATCGGTGTCGTACACGATCTGCGTCCAGACCACGTCGCCGCCGGCGTCGAGCTTGGCCTCGAGCTTCGTGGGGTCATACGGCTCAGCCAGCGGCACGTCGGCGACGCCGATCAGGAAGCGGGGCGGATCCGCGATCACCGCTCCGGCACCCGTCGTTCCCTCATCGCGGATCGTCCTCGCGAGCGAGACCACCTCGTTCGGCGACAGGTCGAAGACCGCCTTCGCGTCGGGGTGATCCCCGACCGACATCGGATCGCCCCCGAGGACGAGGAGGTTCCGAGCACCGAGCGCCCACGCCCCGAGAAGGTCCGCCGTGATCGCGAGCCGGTTGCGATCGCGGCAGACGAGCTGGAGCGTCGGTTCAGCGCCCGCCTCGTGCGCGAAGCGGGTGGCGGCCACTGCCGACAAGTACGGCGAGGCGATCGGATTGTCCGTGATGTTGATGGCGTCGACGTAGCCGACCAGCCCACGGGCGGCATCGCGCACCGCGGCCCCGCTCCCGGAGCGGGGCGGGACGACCTCACCGGTCAGGACGAACTCGCCGGCGTCGAGCAGGGCCGCGAGGCGGCCGCCGGTCGAGCTCACCCTCCGTAGGCCTGCGTCTCGGCGGCCGTGACGGTGTTCACGAGGAGCATCGCGACCGTCATCGGTCCGACGCCGCCGGGGACGGGGGTGATGGCCCCCGCCACCTCGACCGCCTGCTCGAAGTCCACGTCGCCGACGAGGCCGTCGTCGGTCCGGTGCACCCCGACGTCGATCACGGTGCCGCCGGGCTTGATCATGTCGCCGGTGACGAGCTTCGGCACGCCGGCGGCAGCTACGAGGATGTCCGCCCGGCGTGTGTGGGTGGAGAGGTTCGCGGTCTTCGCGTGCGTGATCGTGACGGTGGCGTTCCCGCGGAGGGAGTCCTGCGCCAGCATGATCGAGAGCGGCGCGCCCACCAGGTCGCCGTACCCGACGACGACGACCTCGGCCCCCTCGAGCGGGATGTCGCTCCGGAGCAGCAGCTCCACGATCCCGTACGGGGTGGCCGGCTGGAACGTCGCCTCTCCCCGGACCACCATGCCGACGTTCCACGGGTGGAGGCCGTCCACGTCCTTCTCGGGCGCCATCGTGCGCTGGACCTCGAGCTCGTTCACGTGGGCGGGCAACGGCAGCTGGACGATGATGCCGTGGATCTCGGGGTCGCGGTTCAGGCGGCGGATCGTGGCGAGCATCTCGCCGCCGGTCACGTATCCGGGGAGGTTGACCTGCTCGGAGTGGATGCCGACGTCCGCGCAGGCCTTGTGCTTGGCGCCGACGTAGATGCGCGAGGCTTGATCGTCGCCCACGAGGACCGCGGCGAGCCCCGGGGTCACGCCGTGGTCGGCGAGCGCCTTGACTCGCTCGGATACCTCGGAGCGGATCTGGGCGGCGACGGCGCGGCCGTCGAGGATGCGAGCGGTCACGGGCCCGGATGCTATCGGCTGACCACCCCGGCGCGGGGACGTCGGTGCCAGAGATCAGTGCCAGGAGATCAGTGCCAGGGATCAGTGCCGGGAGATCAGTGACGGAAGTGGCGGCGGCCCGTGAGCACGACGGCCATCCCGCGTTCCTCCGCGGTCTGGAGCACGGCGTCGTCCCCCTTCGATCCCCCGGGATGGATCACTGCGGTGGCGCCCGCGTCGGCGGCGACCTCGAGCGCGTCGGGGAACGGGAAGAACGCGTCCGACGCGAGCGAGGCGCCTTTCGCACGATCCCCCGCCTTCCGGGTCGCGATCCACGACGAGTCGACCCTCGACATCTGGCCGGCACCGATACCAACCGTCGCTCCGTCGCGGACGAGCACGATCGTGTTCGACTTCACACGCCACGCGATCGTCCACGCCAGCAGCAGGTCGCGCCATTCGTCCTCCGTCGGCTCCCGCGACGACACGACCCGGAACTCCCCGCGACCTTCCGAGACGACGTCGCCGTCCTGGACGAGCGCCCCCCCGGGGATCGCGCGGATGTCGAGCCCGCCGAGACCGGGCAGGGGCGCCTCGAGCAGCCGCAGGTTCGGGCGCTCACCGAAGACAGCGAGGGCCTCCTGCTCGTAGCCGGGCGCGATCACGACTTCGGTGAAGACCTCGCGCATCGCCTCGGCGGCTCCGCCCGTGACCGCGGTGTCGAACGCCACGATCCCGCCGAACGCGGACACCGTGTCGCAGTCGAACGCGCGCCGGTAGGCCTCGTCCAGCGAGCCGGCGACGGCGACACCGCACGGGTTGTTGTGCTTCACGATCACGCACGCGGGGCCTGGCAGCGCGGCGACGAGCGAGGCGGCGGCCTCCGCATCGAGCCAGTTGTTGAACGACATGTCCTTCCCCTGGAGGACGCGCGCTCCGCCCAGAGGCCCTGACGAACCTGTGGCCGTGGCGCCCCGACCGGCCTCCCGATACAGGGCGCCTCGCTGATGGGGATTCTCCCCGTAGCGGAGGTCGCCGACCTTCTCGAACGCGAGGCCCACGAACGCCGGCAGATCGGTCCCGGCCGCCTGTTCGGCGAGCCAACCCGCCACCGCGGCGTCGTAGGCCGCGGTGTGCGCGAAGGCGGCCGCCGCGAGCCGCTCGCGCGTGTCGCGGGAAAGCCCGCCTCGGTCGCGGAGCTCCTCCACGATCGCCGGGTAGCTCGACGGATCCACCACGACGCCCACCGACTCGAAGTTCTTGGCGGCGGCACGCACCATCGCGGGCCCGCCGATGTCGATCTTCTCGATCACGTCGTCGGCAACTGCGCCCGACGCAACCGTCTCCCGGAAGGGGTAGAGGTTGACGACGACGAGGTCGAACGGCTCGATCCCGTGCGCCGCGAGCTGTGCGAGGTGCTCGGGCTTCCGTCTGTCCGCCAGCAACCCGCCGTGGATCCGCGGATGGAGCGTCTTCACCCTGCCCGCCGAGCATCTCGGGGAAGCCCGTCACCTCCTCAACGGGCGTGACCGGCACCCCGGCGTCGCGGAGCGTGGCGGCCGTCCCGCCGGAGGACACGAGCGAGACGCCGAGCTCCACCAACGCTCGGGCCAGCTCCACCACGCCCGCCTTGTCGTAGACCGCGAGCAGGGCCCGCCGTACCTCCCGGACGTCCGTCACGTCGCCCCTCCCTCGATCGTCACGTGCCGCCCATCGATCCTGATCCGGCCCTCGACGAGCGCGGCGGTGGCCGCCGGCAGCAGGCGGTGCTCCACCGCGTGGACGCGCGCCTCGAGGGAGTCCCAGTCGTCGTCGTCGAAGACCTCGATCGCCTCCTGCAGGACGATCGGACCCGTGTCCGTCCCCTCGTCGACGAGGAACACCGTGACCCCGGTCACCTTCACCCCATGGGCCAGGGCGTCCGCGACGCCGTGCATCCCCGGGAACGCGGGGAGGAGAGAGGGATGGACGTTCAGCCAGCGGCCGGCGTAGGCATCGAGGACCGCCGGTCCCAGCAGTCGCATGTACCCGGCGGTCACCATCGCGTCGATCCTCCGATCGCGGAGGAGATCGGCCACAGCACGGTCGAACGCCTCTCGGCCGTCGACGTCCTTCGGCTCGAGGACGGCCCACTCGACGCCATGGGATTCCGCACGCTCGATCGCCTTCGCCCCGGGACGATCCGACAGGACGAGGGCGATACGGGGGCCGCAGACGGGGTGGTCGAGGAGCGCTTGCAGGTTCGTCCCGGAGCCGGAAACGAGCACCGCGATCCGCTCGGCGAACGACGTCCTCATCGACGCGGCCACGCTATCAGAGGCACGGACCGGCCAGGCCGTACGCTATCGCCGTGGAAGCCGACGAGCGGATCCGCGCGACCCCGGAGGCGTCCCGGCCCGCCACCCCGTCTCGGGAGAGCGGCGACACAGCCGCGAGCGCCGAGACTCCCGGCGCCGTCACCCACGAGCGGTGCGTCCACCACCCCAGCAGAGCGGCCGTCGCCCGCTGCAGCGCGTGCGAGGAACCGATCTGCCTCCCCTGCGCGGTCCCGGTCCGAGGCCGTGTGATCGGCCCCGAGTGCCTGGCGGCGGAGCTCGGCGACCCCCAGCTGACAGTCCCTCCGGAAACGGTCACGATCGTCCCCCGGTCGATGGCGGCCGTCGCCGGAGCCGTCGTGGCGGTCGTGGCCACGATCGGTCCCTGGACGAGGACGGGTGCCGGCGATCGCCTGCTCGGTGCATGGGTCCCGAGCGTCCGGTGGTCGATGATCGCGGCCCTCGCAGCCGTCGCCCTCCTCGTGGTGGCGTGGTGGTTCCGAGCCCGCGGGACCAGGACGCTGGCGACCCTCGTGATCGTCGGGGGCGTCGCGGTGGCGCTGGGCTCGGCGCTCGCGATCGCGTTCCCACCCACGTTCCAGGAGGCCTCCTGGGGGCCCTGGCTCGGCGCCGTCGGCGGGGCGGTCGCGGCGGCGGGGGCGATAGCGAGCCTCGTGGCGGAACACCGTCCCGGGCAGGGTGTTTGACTCCGGCTCCGGGCCCCTCTTGGATAGCGAACGAGATGCACCCGGCCGCGCGAGCGCGCGGCGGTTGAAAGGAGCGATGCATGGAAGGTTCTGGCTCGTCCGGCTTCGACATGTCGAAGATGTCGACCGCGGAGAAGCTCCTCGCGGGAGGCAGCATCCTGCTCCTGATCGATAGCTTCCTCCCCTGGCAGAGCGTATGTGCGTCAGATGTCCTCGGTGACTTGGGCGACCTGGGCGGATTCGACGCCTGCGCCAACTTCACGATGTGGGGCGGTAGCGGATCCTTCTTCGGCGTCGTCACGGGACTGCTCGCGATCGCGCTCATCGTCTTCGGCGTCCTGTCGATGACCGGAAGCATGGCGAACATGAATATGGGCTCGATGTCCGCCGACAAGCTCACCGGGTTCCTCGGGCTCGGGGTCGCGGCCTTCGGGCTCCTGAAGTTCATCTTCGTCCTCACGGAGTCTCCCGGGTGGGCGGCGTTCGTGGGACTCGTCCTCCTGGTCGCGATCGGCTGGGGCGCTTGGCAGAATGTGCAGTCGAGCGGCGGCTTCCAGATGGGCGATACGGGAGGCGGCACGATGGGTGGCGGAACCCCGCCTCCAAGCGCGCCCCCGCCCAGCGCGCCTCCGCCGAGCATGCCACCGACCGACCCACCCCCGCCGAGCGGTGGGATGCCGCCGTCGGGCACGTCGGACATGTAGACCTGACCCATCAGCAACCTCCGCGAGAGGCGGGCCCCGAGCCGGGCCCGCCTCTTCCGTTTCGGGGTAGCCTTCGATCCCCACCCGTCGGCCGAAACTGTCGAAAGGACCCGTCGTGAAGAAGTGCCCGTACTGCGCCGAGGAGATCCAGGACGACGCTGTCAAGTGTCGCTACTGCTTCAGCGACCTCCGCACCGATCCGGAGACCGCCATGCAGCAACGGCCCGAAGGAACGTCCGCCGATGCGGGACCGGCTCCCGCCGAGACGTCGTCCGGCTGGGCGGCGGAGACCACGCCGGCCGGATCGGGTGCGCTCGCCAGCCCGTCTCCGGCATCCGCGCAGTACACGCACTCCGGGTATCGCTACGTGCTGGGCTACGAAGCGGACCTCTTCGGCATCTGGGATCGCCAGACGCCCGGCAACCCGTTCGAGACCTTCCCGCGGACGGACGAGGGATGGCGGAACGCGTGGACCAGGTTCGTCCAACTCGAGCCCAACAACGTCCCGGTCGGCGCGGGTGGGTCCGCCTCGGCGGGTGGGACGAGCTCGACGCAGCCGATGGGGGGAGCCGGCATGGGGTCGTCCGGATCCCCGGCACCCGACCCCTCCGACGATCAGGTGCTCCAGTACACCCATTCGGGATCGACGTACCTGCTCGGGTACGGGCGGACGTTCTTCGGGATCTGGCAACGGACCGATCCCACCCGCCCCCTCGAGCGTTTCCCTCGCGACGACGACGGATGGGCGGCTGCCTGGCGTCGCTTCACCGCGATCGAGACGAACTACGCCGAGGTCGGCATCGGGAGCCCCGGCTCCTCGTAAGCGCGCCCGGCGAGCCACGCACCCAGCGCGCCACCGGCCACGCCCCATGCCAGCGCGGCCGGGGCCGTCCCTACCCATGCCGGGTGGACCCAGACGAGCCGGCCCGGCAGGAGGACCGAGGAGAACCGGAGCGCGGCGAACCATCCGCCGACCACGACGAGCGATGCGAACACCAAACCGGCAGCCGCTCCCAGCCCGGCGGCTCGCCCACCGGTGACCCCCGTGCCGACGGCGGCCCTCCGGCCACCCAGCATCGCCGCGACGCCGGGCATCGCGCTCAACAGCCAGAGCGACGGGGCGAGCTGGAGCGGCGCCGGGAGGAAGGTGCCGCCGGCGGGCCCCCACCCCACGAGTCGCCATGGGCAGAGCTGGAAGATCGACCCCTCGCCGACGATCTCCAGGCACGAGCCCGAAGCCGGCGCCAGCAGCAGCGCGCTCTGCGCCGGCATGGCCAGCAGGTGTGCGCCGAAGAGCAAGCCACCCCCCGGCCCGAGGCCGGCCAGACCATCGACGTACGCCCTCGTCACGGTCGGTTCGAGCGTCGCGACCACGAAGATGCCCACCGCGAGCAGGCCGAGCGCCCAGCCGTACGCCGTGACGCCACCTCGGAGCGCGGCCGCGGACGACCGGCCGCGGGCCACCTCCAGGTACGCGCCGGCCCCCGCCCCGGCTGCGGCGAGGATCCCGGCCCAGAGAGCCACACCGGCCGTGTCGACCTCGATCCGAAGCCCGAGGGCGGGGAACGAGAGGGTCACCAGGGTCGCGCAGACGGCCGCGAGGATGGCCACCGGGACCGCGGCGCCGGCCCCCACCAGACCGGCGGCCGCGAGCGCGGATCGCGGCGCCCCCACGTGTGCCGCGCGACGGCCGGCGCGCGCCGCCAGCCACAGGAACCCGATCGTCAGGGCCATCGGGACGAAACGCCCCTGGATCGTCGTCGAGTCGGTCGCGGTCCGGAGGATCGGCGGGCCCTCCACGGTCGCGAGCACATCCGCTCGCAGCGACAGGAGGGCGGTGAGGAGACCGATCTTCACCCACGACCAGAATCCGTATACCCCGATCAGGAGGAGCCCGAGCCCGGCGAGCAGCTGGCCGACAGCGATCAGGGTGACGAACGCGATCGTGCCCCCTACCGCAGCCCGGCCGACGATCCCCCCGGCGTCGGCGAGCCCCCCCGGACGCCCGGGGGACGGCGGCAATCTCACCCCAGGCGCTCCGCCACCAGGTCTGCCACCTGTGAGGGATTGCGCCCGACTGACGCCCCCACGGCCTCGAGGGCCTCCGCCTTGGCCGCCGCCGTGCCGCTCGATCCGGTCACGATCGCCCCTGCGTGGCCCATCCGCTTGCCCGGCGGAGCCTCGAAGCCGGCGAGGTAACCGACGACCGGCTTGGTCACCCGCTCCGCGATGACCGCGGCCGCGCGCTCCTCGTCGTCGCCGCCGATCTCACCGGTCAGCACGATGAGCTCGGTCTCGGCGTCGGCTTGGAAGAGCTCGAGCGCCTCGACGAACCCGATCCCGTGCACGGGGTCGCCGCCCATCCCGACGCACGTCGACTGACCGATCCCCCGCTGCGTGAGCTCGTGAACGATCTGATACACGAGCGTGCCGCTGCGCGAGACGAGCCCGACCGTGCCGGGAGCGCAGATCTCCCCCGGGATGATACCGACGTTCGCCTGCCCGGGCGAGATCACCCCCGGGCAGTTCGGGCCCACCAATCGCGTTCTGCACGCCTCCAGGTAGCTGTGGACGTTGGCGAGATCATTGACCGGGATCCCTTCCGTGATGCACACCACCAGATCGACGCCGGCGTCGACCGCTTCGAGGATCGCCTCGGCCGCGAACCGCGGAGGGACGAAGATCATCGACGTGTTCGCGCCCGTCTCGGCCACGGCGCGCGCGACGGTGTCGAAGACAGGGATCCCCTCGACGTCCTGGCCGCCCTTGCCCGGGGTCACGCCGGCCACGACCTTCGTCCCGTAGTCGCGGTTCCGGAGGGTGTGGAACGTCCCCTCGTTCCCGGTGATGCCCTGGACAACGAGGCTCGTCCGCTCGTCGACGAGGATGCTCACGGTTCGGCCCCCGCGAGGTCCGCGGCTTCCTCGGCCGCCTGGAGCATGTTCGCGACCGGCACGATCCGTGGATGCGCCGCATCGGACAGGATGCGACGGCCGTCCTCCGCGTTCGTGCCGTCGAGGCGCACCACGATCGGGACGCGCGCGTCGACGCGCTCGAGTGCCTCGAGGATCCCCTGGGCGACGAGGTCGCATCGCGTGATCCCTCCGAAGATGTTCACGAGCACGACCCTGACTGCCGGGTCCGAGAGCACGACCTCGAGCGACGTGGCCATCTGGTCCGCCGACGCACCGCCTCCGACGTCGAGGAAGTTCGCCGCTCGGGCGCCCGCTTGCGCCACCACGTCCAGGGTGGACATCACGAGCCCCGCGCCGTTCCCGATGATGCCCACGACCCCGTCGAGCTTCACGTACTGCAGCCCCTGCTCCTTCGCCCGCGCCTCCACCTCGTCGATCGGGAATTGATCCGCGAGCTCCGCGATGTCCGCCTGGCGCCACAGGGCGTTGTCGTCGATCGTGACCTTGGCGTCGAGCGCGACGACCCGGTCGTCCTCCAGGAGGACCAACGGGTTGATCTCCACGAGGGTCGCGTCGCGCTCGACGACGAGCTCGTACATCTTCCGGAACGCCTCGCCGGCGCCCTCCCAGGCCTCCACCGGCAGCGTCCCGACGAGCTCGCGGACGTGATAGGAGCGAAGGCCGAGCAGTGGATCGATATGGATGCGTCGGAGCGCCTCCGGACGCGTCCGGGCGAGCTCCTCGATGTCGACGCCGCCATCGGCCGTCATCATCGCGAGGTAGTCGCCGCGTGACCGGTCCAGCAGGAGCGACGTGTAGAACTCTTGGGCGATCGGCAGGAGCTCCTCGACGAGGACACGGGTGACGGCGAATCCCTTGAACGCGGTGCCGATCATCCGATCGGCGGCCGCGGCGGCGGCCTCGGGGGTCTCGCAGAGCTCGACTCCCCCTCCCTTGCCGCGGCCGCCGACCTGCACCTGGATCTTCACGACCGACCGGCCGCCGAGCTCCCGCGTCGCGGCGGCGGCGTCCTCACCGCTGAAGGCGACGACGCCTCGAGGCGTCTGCATCCCTTGGGCGCGGAACAGATCCTTGCCCATGTGCTCGTACAGATCCACGTGGCTCCCGTTAGGCCTTCGCACTCAACCGATCGCGGAGCCATGATGCGATGTCTCCCGTGTTGGCGCCGGGGGTGAAGACCTCCTCGATCCCCGCCTCCTTGAGCCTGGGGATGTCATCCGCGGGGATCACGCCGCCCGCCACGACCACCACGTCGTCGGCGCCGCGGGCACGGAGCTCCTTGACCACCTTCGGGAAGAGCGTCATGTGCGCCCCCGAATGGCAGGAGAGCCCGACGGCGTCCGCGTCCTCCTGGATCGCCGCCTCGGCGATCTGCTCCGGCGTCTGGAACAGACCGGTGTAGATCACTTCGAAGCCCGCGTCGCGCAGGGCCCGTGCGACCACCTTGGCGCCGCGGTCGTGCCCGTCGAGGCCCGGCTTCGCGACGATCACCCGCAGCTTCTCGGCCATGCGGCGAGTCTATCGACGATCTCCCCATCAGCTTGCGGGGTCTGACCGGAGCGGACGAGGATAGGCCGGTGCAGGCTCCCGACGTCCACTACGCGAGATCAAGCGACGGGACGCACATCGCGTACCAGGTCGCCGGTGACGGGCCGATCGACGTGCTGATGGTCTCGGCGGCCTACTCGAACATCGAGTTGATCTGGGCGCTCCCGTCGTTCGGTTCGTTCCTCGACGCCCTCGCATCGATCGGACGCGTCATCGTGTTCGATCCACGGGGAGCGGGGCTGTCCGACCCGCTGACCGTCGAACGGCTGCCGACGCTGGAGACGCGAGTCGCGGACGCGCTGACCGTGATGGAGGCCGCGGGATCCGGGCGACCGGCGCTCTTCGGGATGGACTCGACCGGGCCGCTGGCGATCTTCTTCGCGGCGACCTACCCGGATCGCACCGCCGCGCTCATCCTGTTCGGGACCTACGCGAGCGGCCTGCGCGACGAGGACTACCCGTGGGCATGGGGTGCCGACGAGTGGAACGCCCACGATCGGGAAGTCGAGGAGCGCTGGGGACAGCCCGACTACGTGGAGGAATTCATCGAGTACCTGGGTCCCACGATGCGCCGAGATCCCGAGTCGATCGCCCGGTGGACGACCTATTACCGACAGGCGGCGAGTCCGGGCATGGCGATGGCGCTGAACCGGATGGAACGAGAGACGGACGTCCGGCCGGTGCTCCGCACGGTGCAGGCACCGACCTTGGTCATGCATCGGAAGGACGAGGGCGTGTACCAGATCGAGGAAGGACGGTATCTGGCCGGCCACATCCCGGGCGCGCATCTTGTCGAGCTCGAGGGCGCGGACCACCTCCCGGGCGATGGTGACCTGGCGACGGTGATCGACGTGATCGGCCGGTTCCTCGGCTCGGTGCGCGACGAGGAGGCATCGTTCGATCGGGTGCTCGCGTCGGTGCTCTTCACGGACATCGTGGGATCGACGGAGAAGGCGGCCGAACTCGGCGACCGACGATGGCGGGAGACCGTCGAGGGCCACCACGCCACGGTCCGAGCGATCTTGGGGAGGTATCACGGGGTCGAGATCGACACGGCCGGCGATGGGTTCTTCGCGACGTTCGACGGACCCGCTCGCGCCGTGCGCTGTGCGGAGGCGATCGTCGAGGCCGTCCGGGCGCTCGACCTCGTGGTCCGCGCCGGCGTCCATACGGGCGAGGTCGAGACGATCGACGGGAAGGTCGGCGGCATCGCCGTGAACATCGGGGCGAGGGTCGGGGGGATGGCCGGGCCGTCTGAGGTCCTCGTCTCCTCGACCGTGAAGGACCTCGTCGCCGGGTCCGGTCTCGTCTTCCAGGACCGCGGTGAGCACGATCTGAAGGGCATCCCGGATCGCTGGCACCTGTACGGTGTCGTGCCGTGACGGGAAGGCTCGATGGCAAGGTCGCGCTGATCACGGGCGCCGGCAGCGGGATGGGACGGGAGGCCTGCGCGGTCTTCGCGTCCGAGGGCGCACGGGTCGCGGCCGTCGACATCGACCCGGAGCCGCTCGCAAGGACGGCGGCTGCCGTCCGCGCCACCGACGGTGAGATCGCCTCCTTCGTGGCCGACGTGGCGATCGAGGAGCAGGTGCGTGAGGCGATCGAGGGCGCGGTCGAGCGCTTCGGCGCGCTCCACGTCCTGTACAACAACGCCGGCATCCTGTGGCGCGATCGCGACGTGTCCGTCCTCGAGACGGACGAGGAAGTCTGGGATCGGGTGTTCGCGATCAACCTGAAAGGGATGGTCTGGGTCTGCAAGTACGGGATCCCGCACCTGCTCGCCGCCGGCGGCGGGGCCGTAGTGAACGTGGGGTCCACCTCGGCGCTGCTCGGGGACGCGATCCCGCAGGACGCCTACACGGCCAGCAAGGGTGCGGTGATCTCGCTCACCAGGAACCTCGCCGTGCAGTTCGGGCCGCACGGGGTCCGAGCGAACTGCATCCATCCGGGGTTCACCGACACGCCGATGCAGACGGTGCGGACCACGGATCCCGCGTGGGTCGAGACCGCGACCGCCGAGATCCCGCTGGGTCGGCTCGCGACCGCGCGGGACATCGTGAACGCTGCGCTGTTCCTCGCGAGCGACGAAGCCGCGTACGTGACGGGCGCGGAGCTCGTCGTGGACGGCGGCGCGGTCGTGGTCTGAGCCCTCCCGTGGAGGTCCGGACCCACCCTGGTGCCTGCGATACTGCGCCCGTGGCCCGGAAACGATTCCAGTTCCGTCCCCCCGGCCTGAAGCCGACCACGAAGGTCGGCACGCTCGGTCCGTACCGCGGTCGGCTCGGAGTCGCCTGGGTCATCGCCCCTCTCGTGGCGGGCGTCGTGATCGTCGTCGCCGGCATCCTGATCCTCATGCGGTAGGCCTGGGATGCTCGACGGCTACGCTTGGCCCCAAAGCGTGCTCCCGGGTGAGGAGGTCAGCCTCCACGTGTCGTCGGCGGGTCCGTTCGGAGTCGAGGTCACTCGTGAAGGCGGCGAGCGCGAGGTGGTCTGGCGAGCGGATGCGGTCCCCGGATCTGAGCATCCGATCCCGGCGACGGCGTCGGCCGACGGGTGCGGCTGGCCGGCGACCCTCTCGATCCCGGTCGATCCCGGATGGCGCTCCGGCTTCTACTCCGCCCGGATGACGGCCGCCGACGAGGAAGCTCACGCGTTCTTCGCCGTCCGGCCGGCGACCGCCCGCGCGCCGATCCTGCTCGTGATCAGCACCTCCACCGCCAACGCGTACAACGACTGGGGCGGTCCGTCGCTCTACACGGGTGGCACACGCGTGTCCTTCGAGCGGCCGCTCGCACGGGGTTTCCTCGCGAAGCCGGAGCCTGCGGTGCGGAAGGCCGAGGCCGTCCCTGATCGCGAAGCGCTCGGCTACTTCGGCTGGGCCGGGGAGCATGACCTCTCTCCCTGGAGCGGCGGCGCTGGTTGGTGGACGTGGGAGCGCCCCTTCGTCACATGGGCCGAGCGAGAGGGTTTCGCGATCGACGTGGCCGTCTCCCAGGATCTCGAGACGCATCCCGAGGTGCTCGACGGGCGCCGGCTCCTCCTCTCGGTGGGGCACGACGAGTACTGGTCGTGGGGGATGCGTGACACCGTCGAGACGTTCCTCGGCCGTGGCGGCAACGCCGCGTTCTTCGGCGGGAACACGTGCTGGTGGCAGGTGCGTTTCGAGGGCGGGACGATGGTCTGTTTCAAGTACCGAGCCGACGAAGACCCCGTCGTCGGCTCAGACGAACAGCGCTCCCTCACGGGGTCGTGGTCGGATCGGAGGATCGGGCGGTCAGAAGCCTCGATGACCGGGTTGTCGTTCTCCCGTGGTGGCTACTCCCGGTACGGGGCCGGCGTTCCACGTGCGAGCGGCGCCTACACGGTCTGGCGACCCGATCACTGGGCGTTCACTGGTACGGATCTTCGCTACGGGGACGCGCTCGGCCTGGCCGATGCCATCGTCGGGTACGAGGTCGATGGATGCGACATGACGATGGTGGATGGTCTCCCGGTACCGACGCACGAGGACGGAGCACCCGGCACGCTCGAGGTGCTGGCCACCGCGCCCGCCCGTCTGTGGTCGCGAGACGAGCAGCCCTCGCGCTACGCGAGGGAGCCCGGCGAGCTCGAGCACGTGGCGGCGGCCTTGTGGGGTGAGTTCGCCGACGCGAACGTGCACAAGATCCGGCACAACCACGCGGTGGTCGGATGCTTCACCGTTCCCGGAGGTGGCGTGGTCTTCAACGCCGGCTGTACCGATTGGACGTACGGCATCGAGGGAGGCGACCCGATCGTGCAGCACGTCACGCGGAACATCCTGGAACGGCTCTCCGCATGACGGCGCAGTCACGGGGCCTCCGCTGAGCGCGTTCACCTTCCCTGATGCCGACTGAGGATCAGCCCACCTTCGTCAAGGGCGCGTAGGAGAGCAGCAGCCGCTTCTCCCCCGCCTCGGAGAACGCGATCGTCGCCTCCGTGTCGTCCCCGTGCCCCTTGATCGCCACCACGACCCCTTCGCCCCAGCGCTCGTGGACGACGGTGTCTCCCTCGGCCACGGTGGGGACCTCGCGTTTCGGAGGTGGCGTCGGTGCCCACGAACCGGTGGGCGCCACATCGACCTGTCCCTTCCCCGGGAGCCCGACGACCGTGTACGCGCGCTCCGCCCGGCTCGCGCGGCCGCCGCGGGAGGCATCGCGCGGATGCGATCCCCGCCCGGAACCACCCTCCTCCCGCACGTCGAGCAGGTTCGGTGGCAGCTCGTTCAGGAACCTCGAGGGCGGGTTGTAGTTCGTCTGCCCGAACAGGGTCCGGCCCCACGCATGGCACAGGTAGAGGCGCTTCTGCGCCCGTGTGATCCCGACGTAGAGTAGCCGCCGTTCCTCCTCGAGCTGCGCGGAATCGGTCATCGACCGGTAGTGGGGGAAGATCCCGTCCTCGAGCCCCACGATGAACACCGCGGGGAACTCGAGCCCCTTGGCGATGTGCAGCGTCATCAGCGTGACCGAGGACTCCTCCTCGTCGTAGTCGTCCTGCTCCCCGATCAGCGACACCTGTTCGAGGAACGCGTCGAGGCCCGCGTCAGGGTCGCGCGCGAGGAGCTCCGCGGCTACCCCCGAGAGCTCCTGGATGTTCTCGATCCGCCCCTGCGCCTCGACCGTCCGATCCTCCTCGAGCTCCGCGAGGTAGCCCGACTCCTGCGCCGCGAACTCCACCATCCGCGCGGGGCCGGCGCCGTCCGCGAAGTGCCCGGCGATCGCGGTCATCACCTGGTTGAACCCCGCCACCGCCCCTTTCGCCCGCGACGCGAGCGTGGCGATCTCGTCCACGCGGCGACACGCCTCCATCACGTCGATCTCCTCGTCGCGCGCGAAGGCCTCCACGGCGGCCACCGTGGCGTCCCCGATCCCTCGCTTCGGCGTGTTCACGACCCGCCGGAACGAGATCACGTCCTGCGGGTTCGTGAGCAGGCGGAGGTACGCGAGGATGTCCTTGATCTCCTTGCGCTGGTAGAAGCGCACGCCGCCGAAGACGCGGTACGGCATCCCCACCCGCATCAGGACGTCCTCGATCACGCGTGACTGCGCGTTCGTCCGGTAGAAGATCGCGACCTCGCGGTAGCGGAACCCCTCCTCGCTCCGGAGGCGCTCGATCTCCTGCGCGACGAAGTAGGCCTCACTGTGTTCGTCGTTGGCACGAACCCGTACCACGGGGTCCCCGGAGCCGGCCTCGGTCCACAGGTTCTTCGGCTTCCGCTGGACGTTGTTCTCGATCAACGCGTTGGCGACCGTGAGGATGTTCTGCGTCGAGCGGTAGTTCTGCTCCATCAGGAAGACGGCGGCGTCCGGGTAGTCCCGCTCGAAGTCCAGGATGTTCTGGATCGTGGCCCCTCGCCAGGAGTAGACGCCCTGGTCCGCGTCGCCGACGACGCAGATGTTCCGGTACTTCTCCGCGAGCATGTTCACGAGCTCGTACTGGGCACGGTTCGTGTCCTGGTACTCGTCGATCAGGATGTACCGGAACCGCTCCTGGTAGTGCTGGAGCACCTCTGTGTGATCGCGGAAGAGCCGGACGGCCTCGCTGATGAGGTCGTCGAAGTCGAGGGCGCCGGCATCGCGCTTCCGACGCTCGTACTCGGTGTAGAGCCGAGCGACCGTCTCCTCGTACAGGTTGGAGGTGAGGTCGGCGAACTCCGCCGGGCCGAGCACCCGGTCCTTGGCCTTCCCGATCGCGGACGCGATCGCCTTCGCCGGGTAGCGCTTCGGGTCGATGTCCATGTCGCGCGAGATGCCGGCGATCAACCGTTCCGTGTCGCCGTCGTCGTAGATCGTGAAGTTCGACGGAACCCCGAGGTGGGTGTGCTCCTTCCTGAGGATCCGGGCGCAGGCGGAGTGGAACGTGAGGACCCACATGCCCCGCGAGATCGGGCCGCCCAGGAGGTCGCCGACCCGCTCCGCCATCTCCCGTGAGGCCTTGTTGGTGAACGTGATCGCGAGGATCTCCCCCGGCGAGACCCCGCATTCCCGGATCAGGTAGGCGATGCGGTGCGTGAGCGCCCTCGTCTTGCCCGACCCCGCTCCGGCGACGATCAGGACGGGGCCTTCCGTCTGGAGGACCGCCTGCCGTTGGATGTCGTTGAGGCCGTCGAGGAGGGGGGAGGTGACGCTCACGCGACGATGCTAACGCGGGCTCGCGACCCGACCGACGGCCGGTGCCCTGACCTGGACCTTCGGCAGATGCCGCGGGCCGGATCCCCGGGGTACGGTGAGCGGATGCGGGAACGATCGCGGATCCGCGCTGCCCTCCGAGCGTTCGGGTTCGGCTGCCTGATGACGGCCGCCGGTCTCGGCGGATACGTCGGCTGGCTCCTGTGGGGCACCGGCCTGGAGACGGCCCGCGCCCAGGAGGAGCTCGGCGACGAGCTCCGGCCGCTCTTCGAGCACCCCACGCCGCCCAACCGCGAACGAGCGCTACCTGCCGGGTGAGGCGTACGCCGCGATCGTGATCCCGTCGATCGACATCGACTTCATCGTCGTCGAGGGGACCGACTACGTCAGCCTGAAGAAGGGACCCGGCCACTATCCCGATTCCGCCGACCCGTGGGACGGGACCGGTCAGGTCGCGATCGCGGGACACCGCACGACGTATCTCCATCCCTTCCTGAACCTCGACCGCGTCGATGTCGGCGACCGGATCGACCTGATCACGAAGCACGGGACGTACCGCTACGAGGTGGACCGCCGGTACATCCTGCCCGAGGCCGGATCGGGGGCGGCGATCGTCGACACGAAGCGCCCCACGCTGGTCCTGACGACGTGCCACCCGAAGTACTCGAGCCGTGAGCGGCTCATCGTGACGGCGACGTTGGTACGGGGACCGGCGGTCCCCTAGGTCACTCGTCCTCGGAGGACGCGGCGTCGAACATCTCCCGAGCGATGTCCTCGATCGCACCGTCGATCCTCTGCTCCTGCGACTGGTGGATCTCCTCCTTCTCCAGGAGCTCGTCCACCTTCGCCTCGAGGTCTTCGAGCTTGTGGATCGCCCCTTCTGCATCGCCGTCGGTGAACCTCTTGAGCGACTCTTCCAGACCCTTCGCGATCTCCTCGGCGGCCTTCTCCGAGATCCTGCCGTCGGCGACGCCTTCCGCCACGACGTCCTGGAGGGCGACGACCGCGGCTTGGAGCGGGTCATCGGGCGGCGGGGTCGGGGACGCAGTGGGTGACGGGGACGGATGTCGGGGACGGTGACGGAGAAGGGGAAGGGGAAGGGGACGGACTCGAGGACGGGCTCGGCGATGCCGTTGCACCGTCGGGAGGATCCTCACCGCCGAAGAGCGCGAAGGCGAGACCGCCGAGGAGCGCGAGCACGACGACGGCGATCAGCAGCGGGACCAAGGGGCGACGGGGCGGTGGCCGATCGGCCCTCCGTGGCAACGCCTCGGTTCGCCCCGTGGGGATGTCGTCCGCCGCAGCCGGTGTCCCCGGAACGGCCACCGGGAGCGGGGCGGTCGAGTCGACCGGCGGTCCGGGCGCCGCCCGATCCTCCAGGGCGGCCGTCATCTCCCCGACGCGCTGGTACCTGGCCGCGGGATCCTTCTCCATCGCGCGCAGGACCACGGCCTCGAGCGCCGGCGGCACGGACGGCTCGAGCGCGGACGGCGGGGTCGGGGCATCGTGCACGTGCTGATAGGCAACCGCCACGGGGTTGTCGGCTTCGAAAGGTTGCCGGCCCGTGAGCATCTCGTAGAGCACACAGCCCAGGGAGTAGATGTCCGAGCGATGGTCCACCGGTTCGCCGCGGGCCTGCTCCGGCGAGACGTAGCCGGCGGTGCCGAGGATCGAGGAGGTCCGGGTGATGTCCTCTCCGTCGAGGCCACGGGCGATCCCGAGATCCATCAGCTTGATGCGTCCCTCGCTCGTCAGCATCACGTTCCCGGGCTTGACGTCGCGGTGCACGATCCGGGCGGCGTGCGCCACCGCCAGCGCGTCGCCGACGCTCGCGGCGATCCCCGCGGCCCGCCCGGGTGCGATCCGGCCCTCTCGCTTGAGCACGTCCCTGAGCGTCTCTCCCGGGACGAGTTCCATCACGATGAAATGGACGTCGTCCTCCGAGCCCGCGTCGAACACGGCCACGAGGTTCGGATGGGAGATCCGGGCGGCCGCCAGCGCCTCACGCCGGAACCGCTCGACGAACGTGCGGTCGCCCGCGAGCCAGCTCCCCAGGATCTTGACGGCGACCGGCCGGTCCAGGACGCGGTCGGTCGCCAGATGGACCTCGGCCATCCCACCGCGGCCGAGGAGCTCGCCGACCGCGTAGCGGTCGGCGAGCACCGTTCCCGCCATGCTCACCCGTTCAGGCTACGAGAGACACCCCTAAGCGGACCCTAAGGTCCTCACCACCGACGCGAGAGGCTCGACTACTCCCACTCGATGGTGCCGGGCGGCTTCGAGGTGACGTCGTACGCAACCCTGTTCACCCCGGGGACCTCCCGGACGATCCGCGAAGCGATCCGGTCGAGCACGTCGTACGGCAACCGGGCCCAGTCCGCCGTCATCGCGTCCTCGGACGTCACGACTCGAACGATCACGGGACTCTCATACGTCCGGCCGTCCCCCATGACGCCCACCGTCCTCGTGTCCGCGAGGAGGACGCAGAACGCCTGCCACGTCTCCCGCTCGAGATCGGCACGACGGATCTCCTCCCGTACCACGCGGTCCGCTCCGCGCACCTTCTCGAGGTTCTCCGCGGTGACCTCGCCGACGATCCGCACGGCGAGGCCCGGACCGGGGAACGGCTGTCGGTGCACGACCTCCTCCGGGAGGCCGAGCTCGGCGCCGACCTGCCTGACCTCGTCCTTGAACAGGTCGCGCAGCGGTTCGACGAGCTCGAGGTCCATCTCCTCGGGCAGGCCGCCGACGTTGTGATGGCTCTTGATGTTGGCCGCGGTCCGCGAGCCGCTCTCGATCACGTCGGGGTAGAGGGTTCCCTGGACCAGGAAACGGGCGTCCCGATGGTCGCGGGCCACCTCCTCGAAGACGCGGATGAACTCCTCGCCGATCACCCGCCGCTTCCGCTCCGGGTCCCTGACGCCGGCCAACTTCGCGAGGAAGCGGTCCTGCGCCTTCACGTGCACGAGCGGCACGCCGAAGTGCAGCCCGAACGTCTCCTCCACTTGGTCCGGCTCTCCCTCGCGGTTCAAGCCGTGGTCGACGAAGACGCAGGTGAGCTGATCGCCCACGGCGCGATACACGATGAGCGCCGCGACGGAGGAGTCGACGCCGCCCGAGAGCGCGCACAGGACCTCCGCGTCGCCGACCTGTGTGCGGATGCGCTCGACGGCGTCCTCGACGATGTTCACCGCCGTCCAGTCGGGCAGGAGCCCGCAGCCGTCGTAGAGGAACCGCTTCAACACGTCGTGTCCCCGAGGCGTGTGTGAGACCTCGGGATGGAACTGCACCGCGAACAGGCCCCGATCCGGATCCTCCATCGCGGCGATCGGGATCTGTTCGGTGCGAGCCGTCACGCGGAAGCCCTCGGGCGCGCGCGTAACGGCGTCCCCGTGGCTCATCCAGACCTGCTCCTCGGCGGCGAGGTCCGCGAGGAGCACACCCCCGGGCCGACTCGACCGACATCGCGGTTCCGCCGTACTCGCGCTGGCCGGTCGCGGCGACCTCCCCGCCCAGCGCGCGGGCCATCAACTGGTGCCCGTAGCAGATGCCCAGGACGGGCACGCCCAGGTCGAAGAGGCCCGGGTCCACCGACGGGGCCCCTTCCTCGTAGACCGATGCCGGCCCCCCGGACAGGATCAGTCCCGCCGGGCGGCGCCGGGCGAGCTCTGCCGCCGTGGCGTCGTGCGGCACGATCTCGGAATACACGTGCGCCTCTCGGACGCGCCGGGCGATCAGCTGTGCGTACTGCGCCCCGAGGTCGACGACCAGGACCGGTCTCGCGGGATCGTCCCTCCGCGATCCCGGCGCCACCTAGTGCCCCATCCCCACCCGCTGTGCGGCCTGGTAGGTCTTGCCCTCGGTCTTGATCGACGGCGCGATCACGAGCTCGGCCTTCTGGAACTCCTTGATCGTGGCGTAGCCGGTGGTGGCCATCGACGTGGCGAGCGCGCCGAAGAGGTTGAACGTGCCGTCGTTCTCGTGCGCCGGCCCCACCAGGATCTCCTCCAGCGACGCGACCTGCTGCGTCTTGACCCGGGCGCCGCGCGGCAAGCGTGGGATGGAACGTCGCCATCCCCCAGTGGTAGCCGCGGCCGGGCGCCTCGTACGCGCGCGTGAGCGGTGAGCCGATCATCACCGCGTCCGCCCCACACGCGATCGCCTTCGCGATGTCACCGCCGGTGCGCATCCCGCCGTCCGCGATCACGTGGCAGTAGCGACCGGTCTCGTGCAGATGCTCGCGGCGCGCGGCGGCGGCGTCGGCGATCGCCGTCGCCTGGGGAACGCCGACACCGAGCACACCCCTCGTGGTGCAGGCGTTCCCGGGTCCGACACCGACGAGAACCCCCACTGCCCCCGTCCGCATCAGATGCAGGGCGGTGGAGTACGAGGCGCAGCCCCCCACGAACACGGGGAGGTCGAACCCGGCGATGAACTGCTTGAGGTTCAACGGCTCCGTCTGCGTGGAGACATGCTCCGCCGAGACCACGGTCCCCTGGATCACGAGGATGTCGAGCCCGGCATCCAGCACGACGGGGGCGAACCGTTCCACCCGCTGCGGCGTGAGCGAGCCGCACGAGACGACGCCGCCCGCTTTGATCTCCTCGATCCTTCGGCCGAGCAGCTCCTCCTTCACCGGCTCCTTGTAGAGCTCCTGCATCCGACGGGTCGCCTTGTCGTCGTCGAGCTCGGCGATCTCCTCGTAGATCGGCACCGGATCCTCGTACCGGGTCCAGACGCCCTCGAGGTTGAGACAGGCGAGCCCGCCGAGCTGCCCGATCAGGACGGCGGTCTCCGGGGACACCCCGGCATCCATCGCGGACGCCATCATCGGGAGCGCGAAACGGTAGGCATCGACCTCCCAGCCGATGTCCACGTCGTCGGGGTCGCGTGTCCTCCGCGAGGGGACGATCGCCACCTCGTCGAAGCCGTAGGCCCGCCGGGCCGTCTTCCCGATCCCGATCTCGTACTCCACCCCGATCACCCCCGCCGATGCCGTACGGAACGCGAGACGCCCATCCGGGAACCCGGATGGGCGTCAGATCGCTGCATGGGGTCAGCGTACCAGCCGACCCCGACGCAACCGTTCAGGCGCGCGTGACGGCATCGAGGGCGCGTCGAGCCTGCGCCAGGTGGAAGCGATCGTGTCCGGCGATCATCCGGAACAGCAGGTCGAAGCTCTCCCGGCCCCGCTCCGCGTGAACCCCCACCCGGGCCCGATCGTCCTCGGAGGAACGCGTCCACAGCGCCAGATTGGCCGCGCGGACCGGTTCGAAGAGCCCCAGGAGCTCCTCGGGATCGTCGTGTCGATCGGCATGGAGTGCTATCCACCCATAGGTCCTGGTCGTAGCCGATCAGGGGTGGTTCGTCGTGCGCGAGCACCCATCGGTAGCGCGCGGCGGAGACGACCTCCGCGTCGACCGCGTGGCCGAGGCATTCCACAACGGACCACTCCGAGGGCTCCGGACGTACGTCCCCCCGATCCGCCGCCTCCGTGACCAGCGAGCGCCATCGCGCCGCGGCCTCCGCCTGCGCGTCCGCCGGGTCATCCGCACCAAGGAGCGAGAGCAGGTGGTCCTGATAGGCCTTCGGTTCGGAGACGGGATCCGGCGAGCGAGGGGTATCCATGGACGGGGACTCTAGCCGTCGCCCGTGACTCAGTGTTCCTCGGCGACGTGTCCGGACTCGGTGATCCGGAGGTCGGTCATCCCGGAGTGGACGCGGTCCCCTTCCACCTGAAGCGTGGCGTCCTCGATGTGCCCCAGCTCGGCCAGCCTGTCCATGACCTTCTGCAGCGACTGCTCCGGGGTCTCCACGAGCGTATCCACGACGAGCTCCGGGCTCTCGGGCGCCTCATACGGATCGTCCACGCCAGTGAAGCCGGTGATCTCCCCGGCGAGCGCCTTCTTGTACAGGCCCTTGGGATCCCGGTTCGCGGCGATCTCGTCCACGGTCGCGTGCACGTAGACCTCGACGAACGCCTCCCCGATCTGGGCGCGTACGGCATCTCGAGCCGCCTTGTAGGGCGAGATCGGGCAACAGATCGTGGCGACCCCGTTCCGCGTGAGGAGGTCCGCGACGAACCCGATGCGCAGGATGTTCGTGTCGCGATCCTCCTTGGAGAAGCCGAGGCCCTTCGAGAGGTTCTGACGGACGACGTCGCCGTCGAGGATCTCGGTCTTCAGCCCCCGCGCCTGGAACTCGTGGAAGAGCATCTCGGCGATCGTCGACTTCCCGGAGCCGGAGAGCCCTGTGAACCAGACGGTGAATCCGTTCCGCTCGGTCGCCGTCACAGGAAGCTCCTCGAGGCGGCTCCGTGGGACTCGATCCCGTAGAGCGACAGGATGGTGGGGCCCACGTCGACGAGAGAGAGCCCGTCCACCTTGCCGCTGGGCTGCCCGGGCGCTCCCTTCATCGCGAACACCCCCGTCCGGTCGTGGTTCGCCCCGTCCGGTCCGATGTCGTTCTCGAACGTGTAGACGCTCGAGTTCCCCACCGACCCCACGGAGCGCCACTCCAGATCCCCGAAGTACACCAAGAGATCGGGCGCCACTCCCTTGACCTCCGGATAGACGTCCTGCGGCTTGTGCACCTTGGTGCCGAGCAACCCTCCGTCGGGCCCCGGCATCGCCTCGAGCTTCGTCACGAGCTCGTTCCGCACGGTCTCGTACTCGGCCGGCTGGATCGAGCCCTGCGGCTCCCGCCCGGCCACGTTCAAGAACAACCGGCCGTAGTAGCCGCCGTCACCCCACGCCGTCGTACGTCCCCAATCGATGGCGGTCCGCGCGACGGGCGTCACGCCGCTCACCGGCTCCTTCAGCACGAGGTAGCCCTGCTCGATCAGCCAGTCGTTGAAGCAGATGCCTCCCATCATCGGCCGCGCCCCGTGGTCGCTCATCACGATCGTGATCGCGTCCTCCGGCAGGAGCTCCAATAACGTGCCGACCTCGTCGTCGAGTGCCCTGTAGTAGCGCTGGAAGGCGTCCTCGAAGGGGTTCCCGGGCTTGTAGAGGGGGTGCTTCGGGTCGAAGTAGTGCCAGAAGACGTGATGGAGCCGGTCCATCCCCATCTCGACCAGCATGAAGAAGTCCCACGGCTTCTCCTTCACGAGACGGCGCGCCACCTTGAACCGGCGTTCCGTCATCTTGAACACCTGATCGAGCACGAAGTCCATCCCCTGCTTGCGGAAGTTCGTGATGTCGAAGATGTACTGCCCCTTCCCCCCGAGCTCCTCTTCGATCTCGATCTCGAGCTCCTGGGGGTAGGCGAAGTGTTCGGCCGATGGCGGCGTGAGGAAGCACCCCACGCGCCAGCCCGGGAACTCCTTCGGTGGCGGGAAGCCGGGGGGGACGCCGATCAGCAGCGAGGACTTGCCCTCCTCGCCGAGGGAGTCCCAGACGGCGGGGGCGCCGATCGATCCCGAGTGCGCGATGCTCAGGCCCTCGTAGCTGGTGTCCTTGCGATTGCGGAAGCCGTAGATGCCGAGCTCGCCCGGCGTCCGGCCGGTCATCGCGCACGCCCATGCCGGCACGGTGATGGGAGGCGTGATGCTGGCGAGATCTCCGTACATCCCCTCGGCCATCAGCTTCGAGATGTTGGGAACCTCGGCCGCAAGATCGTCGAACAGGAGCTGGGGTGTTCCGCAATCGAGGCCGATCACCGCGACCCGAGGGCCCTGCTGCATGCGCCGAGTTCCTCCCTGTATTCGTTGCTTCGGCCCGTTCCGTGCGCCGTCCCGAGCGTCGGAAACCGTGTGGGCCGGGCGCGCCGGAACGCGGGGCGGCTCAACGGTTCTCGTATGCTATCAACCCGCCCGAAACGCCGACCAAGCCCTCCCGGAGATGTCCGTTCGATGACCGTGCTGCGCCGCGCGCTGGGCCTCGGAACCGTCCTGCTGCTGGTGCCGGCCATCCTCCTGGTCGCGGTGCCGCGCACGATCGTCGAGCGGGTCATGGGTCAGTCCGCCGGGGACGACGTGTGGATCCGGTTGACGGGCGCGGCGTGCATCGCCCTCGCGCTGATCCACGTGCTGGTGATCAGGAAGCTCGACGACCTCTGGTGGTGGTGCTGGGCCTTCGTGCTCTTCGACGCGTCGGTTGCGGCGATCTCGCTCACGCACGCGGCGGTCGGACTCCCGGAGGACTCGGCGGCGTGGCCGTGGTGGCTCCTCGGAACCACGGCAGTCGGGTTCAGTGCGCTCTACCTTGTCGGTCTGGCGAAGGCCGGCCGGGAGCAGCCGTTCGCCTGATCCGAGCGGTCACCCCGCGGCCAGGCTCCTGACGAGCAGCACGGCGGTGTCGCCCCCGTCCCACTCGCGAGGGAGATCCCTGGCGAGGACGAAACCGACCGAACGGTAGAACGCGCGGGTCGACTGGTAGCCGTCGTCGGGCTCGGGACCGGGATCGCTCGGTGAGACCGTGAGGACGAGCAGGGTCCGTCGTCCCGCCGCCTCCAGCTCGTCCGTGAGCCGGTCGATCAGCGCGTGCCCGATGCCCCGACGTCGTCGATCGGCACGGACCGCCATCCACGTGATCTCCGCGGCCTCGTCGAAACGGTGCACGTAGGTGAGGAAGCCCGCGACCTGACGCCGTTCGACGGCGACGAGACCGGGATCGCGTCGGACGGCGGCCGCACAGTCCCGCCGGCCTTGCTCCTGACCGAAGTGATACGGGAGCCCGGCGACGATCGCATCGCAGGCGGGTGCGTCGTCCGGCTCGAGCGAGCGGATCTCGGTGGCGCTCACTCGCCGCGCGCGACCGCGACGCGTTCGCGTGCCACCCGATCCGCTGCCCTCGCCGGCGAGAGGCCCTCCCGTTCCGCTCGGTCGAAGATCTCCAGGAGCGAGTCGCCGATCGCTTCGAGCCGCGACGCGGTCGTGGCGTCGTCCCACCCGAGCGTCTCTCGACCCGCGAGATGGATCACGCCGCCCGCGTTCACGACGAAGTCCGGGGCGAAGAGGATCCCGGCGTCGCGGAGCCGGTCGCCGTCCTCCGGGGTCGTGAGCTGGTTGTTCGCCGCGCCCGCGATCGCGCGGCAGCGCAGCAGAGGGATCGTGTCCTCGCTGAGGACCTTCCCGGTGGCGCAGGGCGCGAATACGTCGCACTCCGTGCCGATCACATCGTCGGCCCGGACGACCTTCGCCCCGAGCGCGTCGGCGAGGGCCGTCGCCCGTTCCGCGTCGACGTCGGCGAGCAGCAAGGTCGCCCCGGCGTCGTGGAGATGACCCGCGAGGCGATTCCCCACGGACCCGAGCCCCTGCACCAGCACCGACCGGGCCTCCAGCGCGTCGTCACCGAACGCTCGGAGGACCGTGGCGCGGATCCCGTGGAACACGCCCAGGGCCGTGGCCGCCCCCGGATCGCCGGAACCGCCGTTCGCCGTCGACCGGCCCAGGACGTGCGACGTGCGCTCCCCGATCGTGTCCATGTCCGTTTCGCCGGTGTTCATGTCGGCGGCGGTCACGTAGGTCCCGTGGAGCGAGTCGACTAGCTCCGCATAGCGGAGGAGGAGCGCCCGGCGGCCATCGCTCCCGGGCGTCGGGACCTCGGGCACGGCGATCACGGCCTTGCCGCCACCGTAGGGGAGGTCGGCGGCCGCCTGCTTCCAGGTCATCGCCTCCGAGAGACGGAGCACGTCGTCGAGCGCATCGGAGGGCTGCCGGTACGACGAGAGCCGCGTGCCACCCATACCGGGTCCGAGGGTCGTGTCGTGGATGCCGATCAGCATCCAGGAGGACGTCGGCTCGTCACGATGCACGACGACCTCCTCACCGTCCCAGGCCTCGATCAGCTCCTCGAACGCCACGGTTCGAGTCTAGCGGGGCCACCCGAGCAGTTTCCGGAAACAGTGGCGGGCGCGCACCCGCGCGCCCGCCACTTCACTCACGCTCGCAGTCTGATCAGGCGATGATGTGCACGACCCCCGTCTCGATGCCCTCGCAGAGGTAGAAGTCACCGGCGCCCGGCGCGTCGTCGCCGTTATCGCTCCACTCGCCGGCGACCCCGATGATCTCTTCCTCGTTCCCGACCGTCGCGGTGGCCTTCGCCTTGATACCGACCTCCACGACCGCCTTCCGTTCGTACCGGTTCCGGTCATTGATCTCCACCGGGGTCACGAACAGCTTCCACGTGATCCCCGTGATGTCGCCGAAGTTGATGCCGTTGCCGCTGCACGTATCCGCCATCGCCGCCAGAAGGGTGCCGTTCGCGGACATGGTGAGGGGCCCCCCGAAATCGCCATTCGTGCCCCACTTCGCCGTCGTGACCGCCAACTCGCTGTCGTCCGCCACGCCGATGACCACGAACTCGAACTGAGGTCCACTGATGCCGGCGACCTCCTGATCGAAGTTCGAAGGCCGGAGGGTGAAACGAGCCTTAGTCTTCTGACCTGGTGACAACGTGTAGTCGAGCACCACGAAGCCCTGGAGCATGAAACACCCGCTCAGCAGGAGCGCGATCGCGACACCGAGCAGCCCGGAACCAACCTTCTTCCTCATGCGAACCTCCCCCAGACCCGCCTCGAGACCCCCCGGTCCCGGCAGTTGAGGAGCATCCTGCCATCGGACAACCTCCCGCGCAAGCGAAGAGGCGGGTCCGATGGGACCCGCCTCCGTTCGTGCGTCGTTCGGTGAGGAGCTCAGTGCATGTGACCGTGGCCGGCCGCCGTCTCCTCTTCCTCTTCCGGCTTTTCCACGACGGCGCTCTCGGTGGTCAGCACCAGGGCCGCGATCGAGGCGGCGTTCTGCAGTGCAGAACGGGTCACCTTCGTCGGGTCCACGATGCCGGCCTTGAGCATGTCGGTCCACTCGCCGGTGGCGGCGTCGAAGCCACGCGCGTCGCTCTCCTCACGGATGTGCGCGACGATGACTGACCCCTCGTAGCCCGCGTTCTGGGCGATCCGGCGAGCGGGCTCCTGGAGGGATTCCCGCACGATGAGCGCCCCGGTGGCCTCATCGCCCTCGAGGTCGAGCTTGTCGAGCGCCGACTCTGCGCGGATCAACGTGACTCCGCCGCCGGGGACGACCCCTTCCTCGACCGCTGCACGGGTGGCCGACACCGCGTCCTCGATCCGGTGTTTCTTCTCCTTGAGCTCCACCTCGGTGGCCGCGCCGACCTTGACGACGGCGACGCCGCCCGCGAGC
Organism: uncultured Actinomycetota bacterium; assembly: GCA_963702405.1. Lineage (GTDB taxonomy): Bacteria > Actinomycetota > UBA4738 > UBA4738 > HRBIN12 > JAJNBA01. Next base: position 126,325 of record CAVPCM010000008.1, on the reverse strand, counting down.
TTCGCGAGCCGCTCCTGGAGCTTCTCCCGATCCCAGTCCGAGTCGGTCTTCTCGATCTCGGCCTTGATCTGGTTGATCCGGCCCTGCACGTCCTCCTTCGAGCCCGCGCCCTCGACGATCGTGGTGGTGTCCTTCGCCACCACGACCTTGCGGGCCTGGCCGAGCAGGTCGAGCGTGACGTTCTCGAGCTTCAGTCCGACCTCCTCGGAGATCACTTGACCACCCGTGAGGATCGCCATGTCCTGGAGCATCGCCTTGCGACGGTCCCCGAATCCCGGGGCTTTGACGGCGACCGAGGAGAACGTCCCCCGGATCTTGTTCACGACGATCGTCGCGAGCGCCTCACCCTCCAGGTCCTCGGCGACGACGATCAGCGCCTTACCGGCCTGCATGACCTTCTCGAGAACGGGGACGAGCTCCTGCACGCTCGAGATCTTCTTGTTCGCGAACAGGATGTACGGATCCTCGAGGACGGCCTCCTGGCGATCGGGGTCGGTGATGAAGTACGGAGAGATGTAGCCCTTGTCGAACTGCATCCCCTCCGTGAACTCCAGCTCGATCCCGAACGTGTTGGACTCCTCGACGGTGATGACGCCGTCCTTGCCGACCTTGTCCATCGCCTCGGCGATCGTCTGGCCGATCGCGGGGTCCGCCGCCGAGATCGAGGCGACGTTGGCCACGTCGTCCTTCGTCTCCACGTCGTTCGCCTGCGCCTTGATCGCTTCGACGGCGGCCTCGACCGCTCTCTCGATGCCTCGCTTGAGCGCCATCGGGTTCGCGCCGGCCGCTACGTTCTTCAGGCCGGCCTTCACCATGGCCCGGGCGAGCACCGTCGCCGTCGTCGTGCCGTCGCCGGCGACGTCGTTGGTCTTGGTGGCGACCTCCTTGGTGAGCTGGGCGCCCATGTTCTCCCACGGGTCGTCGAGCTCGATCTCCTTGGCGATCGTCACGCCGTCGTTGGTGATCGTGGGTGCGCCCCACTTCTTGTCGAGCACCACGTTCTGTCCCTTGGGACCGAGCGTGATCGCGACCGCGTCGGCGAGCTTGTCGACGCCGGCCTCGAGCCCGCGCCGCGCCTCCTCACCGAACTTCAGCAGCTTCGAGGCCACTGGTGTCCTCCCTTTCCTCTCGGAGATGCGATCAGGCCCGGTTGGCGGGCCTGCCGCAGATCTGGTGGTTACTTCCCGACGACCGCGAGGACGTCGCGAGCCGAGAGGATCTGGAACTCGGTGCCGTCGGCGTCCTTCCACTCCGTGCCGCCGTACTTCGAGTAGATCACCAAGTCACCGACGGCCACATCGACCGGGACACGGGCATCCCCGTCCTCGTTGAACTTCCCGGGGCCCACCGCGACGACGGTGCCGACGACCGGCTTCTCCTTCGCGGTGTCGGGGATCACGAGCCCGGACGCCGTGGTCTCCTCGGCCTCGCTGGGCTGCACGATGATCCGGTCCTCGAGCGGCTTGAGCTTGAAGTCTTTCGCCATGCCTGTCTCCTCCCTCGTACGTGTCGGGGCGCGTTAGCACTCACCCCCCCTGAGTGCTAGCAGGATAGCTCCGCGAGCGCCGAAGGGTCAATCGGATCGGTCTCGGGGGTCAGATGCCCTTGAGGTAGGCGACCGTCTCGGCCAGCCCGTCCTCGAGGTGGGTCCAGGGCTTCCAGGCGATCGCGGAGGGCGCTGCCGAGATGTCCAGCGCCATCCGCCGGAGCTCCCCCGCTGGCTGGGGACCGTGCTCCGGCTCGCCGGCGAACCCCGTGATCTCCGAGAGCAGCCGATAGAGGTGGTTCACGCTCGTCTCCAGGCCGGTGCCGACGTTGACGAGCTTGCCCGACCCGCCGTCCATCGCCTGGACGAACGCGTGGACGGTGTCGTCGATGAAGACGTAGTCCCGGGTCTGGTTGCCGTCGCCGAAGATCGTCGGCGCCTGACCCGAGATCATCTGCGAGGCGAAGATCGCGACGACCCCGGCTTCTCCGCTCGGATCCTGTCTCGGTCCGTAGACGTTGCCCAGGCCGAGCGCCGTGAAGTCGATCCCCCGGTACCGCTGGTAGTACGAGAGGTAGTCGAGTCCGACCTTCTTGGAGATGCCGTACGGGGACATCGGACGGGAGCCCTGCGCGGCGGATTCCTTCACCGGCAGCCGCCTGGGCTCCCCGTAGACGGTCCCGCCGCTCGCGGCGTAGATCACCTTCCGGGCGCCGACGCCCACCGCCGCCTCCAGCACGTTGAGGAGGCCCATGATGTTCACGCTCGCATCGTGGACCGGGTCCTCAAGCGAGGGCCGCACGCCCGCCTGTGCGGCCAGGTGGAACACCACTTCGGGACGATTCCGTTCGAACAGCGACGCGAGGCCGTCGGCGCGCACGTCCATGTTGAAGAACGAGAACTCCTTGCCGTAGCCGCGTGCTTCGACGAGGTTGGCGATCCGCCCGGTCGAGAGGTCGTCGACCGACACCACCCGGTTGCCCTCGGCGAGGAGGCGCTCAGCGAGCTGCGAGCCGATGAACCCGGCGCCCCCGGTCACCAGGACGGTCGTCACGGCGCCAACCTTAGGTTGGGGTCCGCGCCGATGTCCAGCGAGGACCGTTCGCCGCGAGCGAGCCTGGCGGCGCCCACCGCCGCGATCATCGCCGCGTTGTCCGTGCAGAGCTCGAGCGGTGGGAAGAGGATCCGCAGACCTGCGCGAGCACCCTCCTCCGCCATCCGCTCCCGGAGCCGAGTGTTCGCCACCACGCCGCCGCCCAGCAGGACGGTCTCCACGCCGCGTTCCTTCGCCGCGGCGACGGTCTTGGCCACCTGGACGTCGACGATCGCTTCCTGGAAGGAGGCCGCGATGTCGGGCAGGGAGACGTCATGCCCGGCGGCCTGCTCGGCTCGGAGGTAGCGGAGGACGGCGGTCTTCAGCCCGCTCATCGAGAAGTCGAGATCCCCCGAGTCGGCCATCGCCCTCGGGAAGCGGACCGCCCCCGGGTCGCCCTGGGTCGCGAGGGCGTCGAGCGCCGGTCCTCCGGGGAATCCCAGGCCGAGCAGCCTCGCCACCTTGTCGAACGCCTCACCGGCGGCATCATCGAGGGTCTGCCCGAGGACCTCGTGGCGGTGCATCTCCGGGATGTGCACGAGCATCGTGTGGCCGCCCGAGACGACGAGGGCCACGTAGGGCGGGTCCGGCTCACCGTGGGCGAGGAAGTTCGCCCAGACGTGCCCCTCCAGGTGGTTCACGCCGATCAACGGGGCGCCGGTGGAGAGCGAGATCGCCTTGGCGGCCGCCATCCCGACCAGCAGGGCGCCGACGAGCCCCGGCCCCACCGTGACGGCCACGCCGTCCAGGCTCCGGAACCCGACCCCTGCCTCGCTCAGGGCCTGTTCGAGCAGGGGGTTCAGCGACTCGACGTGCGCTCGAGCGGCGACCTCGGGCACCACCCCTCCGAATCGTTCGTGCAGGTGCTCCTGACGGGCGATCAGGTTCGCCCGCACGTGGAAGCCGTCCTCCACGACCGCCACCGCGGTCTCGTCGCACGACGTCTCGATGCCGAGGGTGATCACGCGGGGCGCACGCCCTGCGGGAGGGTCTCCTCGATCTCGTCCAGGCGCCGCCGATACGTCTCGGTCCTCACATCGTCGGTCCACATGATGAGCGCGTCCTCGCTCACCTCTTGGTAGTAGTTGCGCCGGATGCCCACGGGGCGGAATCCGAAGCGAGCGTAGATCCGCTGCGCCCCCCAGTTCGTGACGCGAACCTCGAGGGACACCGCGCGCGCTCCCATCTCGATGGCCTCCGGGATCAGTTCCGCCAGCAAGCGCGTCGCGATCCCGTGCCCCTGATGCATCGGATCGACCGCCACGTTGGTGATGTGCGCCTCGTCGCCGTAGCAGATCAGTCCTCCGTACCCGACGATCTCCTTGTGCACTCGGGCCACGAGGTAGCAGCGGCCGTTCGGGTCCGTGATCTCTGCCGCGAAGAGGTTCGGTGACCACGGCCGCGCGTAGACCTGACGCTCGATCGCCATGACGCCGCGCAGGTGCCGCCTGCGCATGGGTGTCACCTCAAGCGCCGGTCCCTCGATCCCGGTTGTCCCACGCGATCTCCGCATCCGACTTCCTCAGGTACATCGGCACCACGTCGTGGAGCCGGTCGTGCTCCTCGCGGAGGAACCGCGGGACCGCCAGCTCGACCAGCGCCGCGGCCTCCGGGTGCGCCCGGATCGTCGAGGCGAACTCGACCCTGCTCCCCAGCCCCTCGAGCTGGTTCCGGTACAGGATGGCACCGTCGCCGACCGCAAGCATCTCCCCCGGGAGGGTTTCCAGCTCGGCGCAGAGGTGATCGGGCGTCGCCACGGTGTACTCGCTCCCTCGGACGACCCCGCCCGGGAGCGCCCTGTAGATCGCGAAGAACACCTCCCGTCGCCGTCCGTCGATCACCGCGACGATCAGCTTGTGCGTGTGACGGACCGAGAACGCCAACGCGTCCAGGCTCGTGATCCCGACGATCGGGACGCTGAGGACCTGGGCGAGCGTCTTCGCGGTCTCGATGCCAACGCGCAGCCCCGTGAACAACCCTGGCCCGATCCCGACGGCGATCCCGCCGACCTGGCCGAGCTCGACGCCGGTCCATCCGCAGAGTCGCTCCAGCGCAGGCGTAACCGCCTCCTGGCGAGCCTTGCCGGCCACCGAGACCGCCCCGAGCAGCTCCCGCTCCGAGCCGATCGCCACCGACGTGTGCGGTGTCGAGGTCTCGATCCCCACGACGATCACGGCGCCACCTCCGCGACCGGGTCGCCGGAGGGCTCGTCGCGGCGGAACGGTTGGAGGAGCTGCTCGAGCCGTTCCCACCGCAGCGCCCACGATCGTCCGTGCGGTGTGAGCACGATCCGTCGCGCGTCGTCGTCCGTTCCCGTTGTGAGCTCCACGCGGAGCCGGTCCTCGGGCAGGAGCTCCTGGACCGCGTCGCCCCACTCGACCAGGAGCACCCGGTCGCGGCCGCCCAACTCGTCGAGCCCGAGGTCGACGACGTCTTGCACGCGCTCGAGCCGGTACACGTCGACATGGGCGACATCGAGGCTGCCCGCGTACTCCTTCACCAGCGTGAACGTGGGTGACGCGACGTGATCCTCCACGCCGAGTCCTCTCCCGATCCCTTGGACCAGCGTCGTCTTGCCGGCACCGAGATCCCCGGTGAGGACGACGGTGTCGCGAGGCAGGAGCACGGTCGCGAGGGCCGCACCGACGTCTCGCGTTCCGTCGGCGGTAGCGGTCGCGAGCTCGAGGCGCATGATCAGAACAGCTCGAGCTGCTCCTCGGGCACCGGCGCGACGTCGGCGTCCGGCACACGGACCGGCGCGGGCTCGGGGACTTGAACGGGTGGAGGTGTCGGCTCGGGTGCCGGCGCAGACGCGGGCGCCGGGTCCATCGCCGCGAGCGTGTCGCGCACGAGCTCGAAGTCCTCGCGGAGCTCACCGAACTGGCGCGACTTCTCCCCCCGCCGTGCAGGATCGCGGCCGGATGGAACGTCGGGATCACCGTCCTGCCGTGCCATGGATAGGCCTTCCCGCGCATCCGCGTGATCCCTTGCTGGGTCTGCAGGACGAACTTCGTCGCGAAGTTGCCGAGCGTCACGATCACGCGGGGTTGGATCAACGAGATCTGTTCCACGAGCCACGGCGTACAGGACTCGATCTCGTCCTCCTGCGGATCCCGGTTCCCGGGCGGACGGCACTTCAGGATGTTGCAGATGTAGACGTCGCCACGGCCGAGGCCGAGAACGTCGCCGAGGACCTTCGTGAGCAGCTGCCCGGCGGCTCCGACGAACGGCTCTCCCTGCTTGTCCTCGTGGAACCCGGGCGCCTCACCGATGAACAGCACGTCCGCATCCGGGTTCCCCACGCCGAACACGACCTGGGTCCGCCCTTCGGCGAGCCGGCACCGGGTGCACCCCGCCGCCTCGGCACCGATGTCCGCCAGCGTCCGGCTCACGCCGCCCCGTTCTTCCTCGTTCCCTGGCGCTTCCGGCTGCGATCCGATCCGAGCGAGAGGGCCTCCCGCGCGAACGAGCGGAGCTCCGGGTTGAGTCGTTCGGGCCGCTCCAGCATCGCGATGTGACCTGCTCCCTCGACGAGGAACAGCCTCCCGTTCGGGAGCGCGGCGGCGAGCTCCACGGCGACGGCGGGCGGCGTCACGCGGTCCTGGTCCCCCACGGCGACAAGCGCGGGCACCGTGATCCGCGCGAGGGCGTGGCGGAAGTCCATCCGCATCAGCTCCGACAGGCCGTCCGTCCAGACGAGGGAGGTCGTGTGCTCGGCGAGATGCAGCACGTGGTCGACGACGTCGTCCGACGCCTCGGGGGCGAACTGCGTCACGCGCGCGACGATGGCCGGCACCTCCCCCGGACCAGCGAGGATCGCGCGGCGGAGGCGGTCCACCCGGCGAGCGGCCGTCGCGACCGATCCGACGCGGGGTCGCAGGAGGTGAGTCACGCCGCCCATCGCGCCTCGCAACAGGTCCGAAGCGGACGCCCCGAGGAACACGACGCCCCCGATCCGCGGACCGAAGAGGTCCGGACGCTGCTCGGCGAGGGCCAGGATCGCCATCGCACCCATCGAGTGACCGATCAGCACCATGCGACGATCAGATGCGACCGCGTCCAGGACGGTCGCGAGGTCTCTCCCCATCGATCGGAGGCTCACGTCGCCCGTCCCAGGTACCTCGCTCCGCCCGTGCGCGCGATGGTCGAGGGCGATGCAGCGGAACTCGTCGCCGAGGTCGGACCACTGTTCGTGCCACGTCGTCATGTCGAGGCTGAACCCATGGGAGAACAACAGGATCGGGCCGTCCGGCGGGCCGGCCGCGCGCACGGCGAGCTCCGTGCCGTCGAACGCCTCGATCGGTCCCAGGTCCTCGGGGGGCGGGCCCCACGCGCGGTCGCCGCCGGCCGGATGCCGGTGTCGCCAGATCGCTCGTCCCGCGAGGCCGGCGGCGACCGCCCCCGCGGCGACAGCCGCACCGACGGCCACTCGAGGTGGGTTCGACATGGCCTTCCTCATCCGTACCGCCTGGGGACGCGGTCTCCGATCCGGCTCACGATCTCGTACCCGATCGTCCCGATGAGTCGGCCGAGTTCCTCCGCCCCGATCGTCTCGTCCCCCTGGTTCCCGATCAGCACGACCTCCTCGCCGACCTGGATCTCCGCGTCCGCGCAGTCCACGAGCAACTGGTCCATCGTGACCGTCCCGGCGATCCCGTGGCGCCGACCCCCGATCAGCACCGACCCGAGGTTCGTCAACTGCCGAGGGTAGCCGTCCGCGTAGCCGACCGGCACGGTGGCCAGCCAAGCATCGCGTTCGAGCCGGTACCGGTGCCCGTAGGAGACGGCCTCGCCGGCCGGGAGCCGCTTCACGGCGCTCACCTGGCTCCGCCAGGTGAGCGCCGGACGCAGACCCAGGTGCGCGCCGATCCCCGGCGCCGGTTCGATCCCGTACAAGGCGATGCCGGGCCGCACGAGGTCCAGATGGGACTCCGGATGCAGGATCGTCGCCCCGGAGTTCGCTGCGTGGAGGACGCGGGCACGCACGCGAGCGGTCCGAACGGCCTCGGCGGCGTCGAGGAATCGCTCGAGCTGTTCCTTGGTCGTGGCCTCGTCCTCCTCCGACCGAGCGAAGTGCGTGAAGAGACCCTCGACCTCGAAGCCGGCGTCCTGCACGCGTCGGGCGAACGCCGGCGCGTCCTCCGGTGGCCAGACCCCCACGCGGTGCATCCCGGTATCGACCTTCACGTGTACCGGCACCGATCCCCGTGTCGCGGCCGCGAGACGCTCGAGCCCTCCGTCCGAGTACAGCGTCGGCGTGAGCCGATGCGCGAGCGCGACGGCCTCCGAACCGGCCGGGAGCTCCGAGAGCACGAGGATCGGCGCCTCGATCCCCGCGGAACGGAGCCGAAGCCCCTCCTCGACGAGCGCCACCCCGCACCACGTAGCGCCTGCCTCGATCGCAGCGCGGGCGACCTCCACGTCGCCGTGCCCGTAGCCGTTCGCCTTCACCACCGCCATCAGCTCGGCGGTCTCGGGTTGGAGGACACGGGCGTTGTGTCGGATCGCCTCCAGATCCACCTCGACCCAGGCGGGCCGATAGCCCTCGCTCACTCGGCGCTCACTCGGCGCTCACTCGCCCTCCACGTGTGCGACCGCCTCGGGCACACGCTCCACGACATCTCCCGCAACCGCTCCTTCACCGAGGTCCCTGCCCGCGAACAGCCCGGCCAGGCCGTGGAGGTAGGCGGCCGCGGCGGCCGACTCGGTCGGCGCCACCCCTCGCGCGAGGAGCCCGCCGATCATCCCGGTCAGGACGTCACCTGTGCCGGCGGTCGCGAGCAGGGGCGACCCGGTCACGTTCACGAACAACCGCCCGTCGGGGTTCGCGATCACGGTGCGACTCCCTTTGAGGAGTGTCACCGCACCCGTCTGGTTCGCAAGCGCCCGAACGTGCGTGGGGCGGTCGGCGTCGAGGTCGCGAGCCTTCACTCCGGTCAATCGGCCGAACTCGCCGACGTGCGGCGTGAGGACGGCCTCGGACACGCGGTCCCCGAGCGCAGCCCCGTCGGCCGTGAACGCGTTCAGACCGTCGGCGTCGAGGACGAGGGGAACCGGCGAACGGTGCACGACGTCGCGGACGAAGGCCACCGTTGCCTGGTGGGTCGTGAGGCCCGGCCCGATCGCAAGCGCGTCGGCAGCTTCCAGGAGTTCCAGCACGGGTGCGGCCGCCTCCGCGGCCACGGTGCCGTCCGCCGTCTCGGGGAGCGGAAGGAACGTGGGCTCGGTCAGTCCCGCCTGGATCTGCGACAGGCAGCCTTCGGGAGCGGCCACGACGACGAGCCCCGCGCCGACCCTGCCCGCGGCCATCGCGATCAATCGCGCCGCTCCGGTCATCGCACGCGACCCCGCGACCACCACGAGGACCCCCGAAGCGCGCTTGTGCGTGTCGATGTCACGCTGAGGCAGCCACCCGGCCACGTCGTCCGGCTCCGTGAGCCAGGCGCGAGCTCGGAGAAGGTCGTCCCGGAAACCGATGTCGACGACCCGCAGGATGCCCGCATGCTCTGCGCCGGACATCAGGACCGTCCCCAGCTTGGGTGCACCGAACGCGACGGTCAGATCCGCACGTACCGCCTCACCTTCCACGACCCCCGTCGCGCCATCGACGCCCGACGGGATGTCGACCGCCACCACCGGCGCATCGGCCTCGTTCAGACTCGCGATCGCCGTCGCCCAGTCGTCCTCCGGCATGCCACGGAACCCCGTCCCGAAGATCGCATCCACCACGATGTCCGCTCGGACGAGCTCGCGCCGGAGGGCGTGTTCGTCGAACGTCCGCACCCGGATGGCCGGGGCCTCGGCCAGGCGCCGGGCGTTCGACGCCGCGGGATCGCGGAGCTCGTCGGGATCCTCGAGCAGTACCACGGTCGTCCGAACACCCGCGCGAGCGAGGTGACGCGCCGCGACGAGTCCGTCGCCCCCGTTGTTGCCCTTCCCGCAGACGACCGCCGCCCGGCGCCCGTACGTGCCGCCGGCGAGCTCGCGCGCGGCTCGCGCCACCGCTCGGCCCGCCCGCTCCATCAGCGCCTCGGCCGCGATGCCGCCGGCCTGCGTGTCGTGGTCGAGGGCGGCGGCCTCCTCCGGCGTCAGGACCGGCTTCATCGAACCGCGATCGCGAACGCCACCGCGTTCGTCCGCTCGTGCGTGAACGTGATCAGCACCTGGGTGACCCCGAGGGCGTCCGCCCGCCGCTTTGCGTTGCCGTCGAGCCGGATCCCGGGCGCGCCGGACGGGTGTCGGGTCACGCTGATGTCCTGCCAGCGGCGGCCCCGGTACCCGCCGAGCGCCTTGATCGTGGCTTCGCGGGCGGAGAACCGCCCCGCGTAGGACTCCGCGGGGCGGGCCTTCGAGTCGCAGTACGCGATCTCCTCGGGGGTGAAGACGCGATCACGGAACGTCGGGTGTCGAGCGATCGCCCGCTCCATCCGAGCGATCTCGCAGAGGTCGACCCCCAGCCCGACGATGTCCACCCGGGAAGGCTACGCCACGTCGCTCCCAACGGTGGTTGCGGCGCGGCGCCGTCGTGCGAACCACGCGAGCGCGACCAGCGCTACGAGAACCACCACCAGGGCGCCGACCAGGGCCACCTTCGACTCGATGCTCCACGCTGTTCCTATCGGGCCGATCGTGGAGACTGGCGGATGGCTGTTCTGCGCGAAGGCTAGGAGCTGGTTCGGCGGCACCTGCTGACACAGGCTCGACTCCCAGACGCCATCGTTCGCTCGATCGAGGAGCAATCCGGCGCGAGGATCGTCGAACAGTTCGATCCCGCACGAGGCCCCATCCCCGCTGGTACGGACGATCGCGGTGGGGCCGAACGGTCCTTTGATGACACGTTCGACGACGAACGTCCAGGCCGCACCTCCATCGCTCAGAGGATCACGATCCACATATGTCCCGACGAAGGCTCCGTCGGCCTCCGGGAGCCGGGAGCCGAGGTCCATCTCGACACAAGAACACGCTCGTACCGGCGCGCCGGCAACGACCACGCCCGCAACCACCATGAACACGAACGCGAGCCGGAGAGAACGAGGAAGAGCACCGGGGGAACGCATCACCCGAGCCATGCCCGGACGCTACTCGACCGTGACGCTCTTCGCGAGGTTCCGCGGCTGGTCGACGTCGGAGCCTCGCAACCGGGCAACGTGGTACGCCAACAGCTGGAGTGGCACCGTCACCACGACCGGCGACAGCAGCTCCGGCGTTTCCGGAACCTCGAGCACGTGCTGGGCCACACCGCGGATCTGCTCGTCCCCCTCCGTCGCGACGGCGATCACCTCGGCGCCACGCGCGCGTACCTCCTGGATGTTCGAGAGCATCTTCGGGTACACATGGCACGTGGTCGCGACCGCCACCACGGGTACCCCGTCCTCGACCAGCGCGATCGGGCCGTGCTTCAGCTCGCCGGCCGGATAGCCCTCTGCGTGCACGTAGCTGATCTCCTTGAGCTTCAGGGCCCCCTCGAGGGCCGCGGGGTAGCCGGTGTGTCGCCCGATGAACAGCCAGTCCCGCGAGTCCTGGAACCGCCGAGCGAGCTCCTGGACCTGCGCGTCCAGTGCGATCGCCCGTTCGACCTGCGCCGGGAGCTCCGCCATCCGTGTCAGTACCTCTGCGATCTCCTCGGGGAACATCGAGCCGCGGACCTGCGCGAGGTACATCGCGAGGATGTACTGCGACACCATCTGGGTCGCGAACGTCTTCGTCGCGGCCACACCGATCTCCGGGCCCGCATGCATGTAGATCACGCCGTCGGCCTCCCGGGCGAGCGACGAGCCCACGGTGTTGGTGACGGCCAGGAGGGGCGATGCCTGGCGCCGCGCATGCCGGGCGGCCTCGAGCGTGTCGATCGTCTCCCCCGACTGTGAGACCGCGAGGGTGAGCGTGTCGGGGCCGAGGACCGGATCGCGATAGCGGAACTCGCTGGCGATGTCGATCTCCACAGGCAGCCGCGTCCAGTGCTCGATCGCGTACTTCGCCACGAGGCCCGAGTGGTACGCCGTCCCACACGCGACCACGAAGACCTTGTTCACCTCCCGGAGGACGTCGTCGGAGACCCTCAGGTCGTCGAGCGCGAGGCGGCGCATCTCGTCGACCCGCCCCACCAGCGTGTCGCGGATCGCGCTCGGTTGCTCGTGGATCTCCTTGAGCATGAAGGTGTCGAAGCCGCCCTTCTCCGCCCGAGAGGCGTCCCAGTCGACCTCGATGGACGCCGGGTGCACGAGGGTGCCGTCGAAGTCCGTGAACGTCGCGCCATCCGCTCGCACCTCGACGATCCGTCCCTCGTCGACCGGGATGACCGTGGTCGTCCGTCCGAGCACCGCCGGGATGTCGGAGGCCAGGATGGTCTCGCCGGCACCGACCCCCACGACGAGCGGGGAGGCGACCTTCACGCCGACGAGGAGACCCGGCTCCTCCGACGACATGACGACGAGCGAGTACGCCCCTTCGAGCTCGCGGACCGTCGCGCGTACGGCCTCCACCAGCGATCCTCCGTCCCGGAGGCGTTCCTCGATCAGGTGCGCCACGAGTTCGGTATCGGTCTCGGACGCGAGGGTGTGCCCTCCCTTCTCGAGGCGTGCTCGGAGCTGCTGGAAGTTCTCGATGATGCCGTTGTGGATCACGGCGACCGTGCCGGAGCAATCGAGGTGCGGGTGGGCGTTGCGATGGGTCGGCGCGCCGTGCGTCGCCCAACGCGTGTGGCCCATCGCGACCGTCCCGGGGGGATGCCCGCCCTCGTCGAGCGCCGTCACGAGCTCCGAGAGCTTCCCGGCCCGCTTGACGACGGCGAGGTCTCCCTCGAGCACGGCGACGCCCGCCGAGTCGTATCCGCGGTACTCCAGACGTCGAAGTCCCTCGAGGACGATCGGGAGGGCCTCGTCGGGCCCCACGTAGCCGACGATGCCGCACATGGAGCATGGAGGGTAGCAGGGCGGTCCGTCCGAGAGAACGAGAAGCAGGGCCCCGAGCACGGCGCTCAGGCGCCGAGGTGCTTCCTCACCTCGCCGGCGATGGCATCCGCATGGCGGCGCGCGACGTCCTCCGTCTCGGCCTCGACCATCACCCGGACGAGCGGTTCGGTCCCCGACGCGCGGACGATCACGCGGCCATGGTCGGCGAGCTCCTCCTCCGCCGCTCGGACCGCCTCCCAGACCCGTTCGGAGCCGTCGAGCTCGGTGAGGCTTCGCACCTGGACGTTCTCCATCACCTGCGGGTAGCGCTCCATCACGCCGGCGAGATCGGCGACCGTGCGACCGCTGCCCGCCGCGAGGGAGAGGAACCGGACCGCGGTCAAGAGGCCGTCGCCGGTCGTCGCGTGGTCGCGGAAGATCAGGTGGCCGGACTGCTCCCCTCCCAGCATCACGCCTTCCTCGAGCATCTCCTCGAGGACGTACCGGTCGCCCACCTTCGTGGCGGAGACCGTGATCCCGGCGTCCCGCATCGCTCGATGGAAGCCGAGGTTGGCCATCACGGTCGTGACCACGGCATCGGAGGGAAGGGCACCGGCCTCCTTCATCGCGATCGCGCACGCGGCGAGGATCTGGTCACCGTCGATCGGCGTTCCCGTCGCGTCGACGAACAGCGCGCGGTCGGCGTCTCCGTCATGGGAGATGCCGGCGTCCGCGCCCAGCTCCACCACCGCCGCTCCCGCGACCTCGGGGTGGAGCGCCCCACAGCCGACGTTGATGTTGCGTCCGTCGGGAGCGTCGTGGATCGGGTGCACCGTCGCCCCGAGCCGCTCGTAGAGCGTTGGGGCCAAGCCGGACGCAGCGCCGTTCGCACAATCGACGACGATCGTCATCCCGTCGAGCCGTGCTCCGGCCGCCGCCTCGAGGTGTGCCAGGTATCGCTCGCGGCCACCGGCGAGGTCCTGGATCGACCCCTCCTGGGCGACCGGCGACGGAGTGTCCGACAGCCTGGCCTCGATCCGGTCCTCGACGACATCGGGGAGCTTCATGCCGTTGGGACCGAAGAACTTGATGCCGTTGTACTCGGGAGGGTTGTGTGACGCCGAGATGACCACGCCGGCGTCGGCACCCACGTCGATCGTCAGGAACGCGATGGCAGGCGTGGGCTCCACGCCTGCCAAGAGCACGTCTCCCCCGGCCTCGTGGATCCCCTCGACGAGGGCTTCCTCGAGCCACGTACCCGACTCCCGTGGATCCCTCCCGAGCACGAACACGGGCCGGTGCTCGACGCCGTCGGCCAGCACGCGGACGGCCGCTCGGCCGAGCCCTCGCGCGAGCGTGGCGGTGAGCTCGGAGCCGGCGATCCCTCGGACACCATCGGTCCCGAAGAGGCGCGCCATTGGGCAGGTGATGCTACTGCGGGTGGCGAAACGCGGGGCCTCCGGCCCCGCGCCCCGCCACCCTCAGCTGCCTAGCAGCAGCCGGGCGGGCAGCAGTCCGGATCCATCCGGTCACCTCCCATCGACTCTGGCCATCACATCGATGGCGGTCGATATGTTGTCCTCACGCATCGACATCTGTCAATATGACCAGCATGAAGCTGGTCCAGGACCTCGACGCCTGCTGCGCGCCCCTGCTGTCGTCACCTCTGAGCGAGGATGCGGCCGAGACGCTGGCGACGGCCCTTCAGGCGCTCGCGGACCCGGCCCGGCTCCGCCTCCTGAGCCTGATCGCCGCGTGCCCCGGCTCGGAGGCATGCGGATGCGATCTGACGGCGCCGATCGGCCTGTCGCAACCGACGGTGAGCCACCACCTGAAGGTCCTGCACGAGGCCGGGCTTCTCGAGCGGGAGCGCCGGGGGAAGTGGGTCTACTTCCGGGTGCGCCCGGAGCCGCTCGCCTCGCTCCGCTCGGCGCTCTCCGCCTGACCCGTCAGCCCCTCCAGCAGTCGCCGGACCCGTCCGTCGATGTCGTCGCGGATCCGTCGGACGTCCTCGAGCGACTTCCCCGACGGGTCCTCGAGATCCCAATCCTCGTAGCGGATACCGGGGAAGACGGGACACGCGTCTCCACACCCCATCGTGATCACGACATCGGAGTCGCGCACGGCCTCATCGCGCAGGAGCTTCGGCCGCTCTCGAGCAAGATCGATCCCGACCTCGGCCATGACCTCGACGACGGAGGGATGCAGACGGTCGGCGGGCTCGGAGCCGGCCGATCGGACGCGGATACGCCCGGCGGCGTGCCGCTCGAGCAGGGCGGCGGCCATCTGGCTCCTCCCCGCGTTGTGGACGCACACGAACAGGACGCCCGGCAGAAGCTCCTTCATCCGAGCCAGGGTACGCGCTCGCGCGTCACCGAAGGTGAACGGCACGGGAGCCATCCGTGAACGCCGTGGACGTTCACGCCGGTCCGGGCGATGATGGGCCGGTGAAGCTGGTTCGCGTGTTCGAGTCGCTCGACCCGATCCGAGGGATGCTCGTGCGCGGCCTCCTCGAGGCCGAGGGACTCGAGGTGCTCGCCAAGGGAGAGGGGCTCGGGCCCTATCGGACGGGGCCCGTGATCCTCTTCGTGACCGAGGACGCGTCCGAACGAGCGAGGGAGCTCATCGCGGCCGCCGAGGATGGATCGCTCGCGCTGGCACCCGACGAGCGATCCCCGGGCTCAGCAGAGGGGCTCGCGGTCGAGCGCTCCGCCGACTAGCGCTTCGAGTACTGCGGAGCCTTCCGAGCCTTCTTCAGCCCGTACTTACGACGCTCCTTCTCCCGGGCGTCGCGGCGCAGGAATCCCTCGGCCTTGAGCTGTGCCCGGAGGTCCGGCTCGAGCTCGAGGAGCGCGCGGGCGATGCCGAGGCGGAGCGCCCCCGCCTGTCCGTTGACGCCACCGCCGGTGATCGTGGCGACGACGTCGAAGTCCTTGTCGCGGCCGACGGACCGGAGCGGTGATTGCGCCACCATCCGGTGGACGCGCGTGGGGAAGTAGTCATCGAGCGAACGATCGTTGATGCGGAACTCGCCCGTGCCGGGCACCAGCCGGACGCGGGCGATCGCCGCCTTGCGCCGTCCGGTGGTGAGGGTCGTCGGGGTGGTCGCCACTACGTCTCCTTCTTCTTCGCCGTCGTCTTCGCGGCGGTCCGCTTCTTCGCCGTGGTGGACTTCCTCGCGGTCGGTTTCTTCGTGGCGGTCGACTTCCTCGCCGAGGTCTTGGCGGTCGACTTCGCGGTGGTCGGCTTCTTCGCCGTCGGCTTCTTCGCCGTCGTCTTCCTCGCCGTGGTTCTGGTCCCCGACGTGGCCGCGGCCTTCGGCGACGATGTCGTGGTAGCCGCCGGCTCCTTCGCCGTCGCCGATCGCTTCGCGACGGCCGCTGTCTCGGCCTCTTCGCCCTTCGGCGTGGCCTTCTTCTCAGCCGCGAGCGGGGCGGGTGAAGTTGGGAGGCCCTCCCACACGGGTCGCATCCCCATCGTCCACTCCTGGGGCTTCTGTGCCTGATGGTTGTGCTCCGGCCCGGGAACCACGTGGAGCTTCTTGATCATGGCGCGACCGAGCCGGTTCTTCGGGAGCATCCCGCGGACGGCTTTCTCCACGACGAACGCCGGTCGCTTCTCGAGGAGATCCTCGTACAGGGTGCCGGTGATGCCACCGGGATGCCCCGAGTGCCGCCAGGCGACCTTCTTCGTCTCCTTGCCGCCCGTGAGCACCACCTTCGCGGCATTGATGATGATCAGATTGTCGCCGACGTCCATGTGCGGGGCGAAGATGGGCTTGTGCTTGCCGCGGAGGACCACCGCGGCCTCCGTGGCAACCCGGCCAAGCACCTGCTCGCCGGCGTCGATGACGTACCAGCGGCGTTCGATGTGCTCAGGCTTGGGAGAGTAGGTCTTCATCGGAAAGATGTCGGCCCGAGGGGCCGACGGCCCATGCTACCTGCGGAAACGCATCGTCGTCAAAGCTCGCTCCCAAGCAGGTCACAGTGCCGTGCCTCACCGATAGCTGACCCGCTCCAGCGTGAGGCCACGAGCGGGCGCCAGCCCGCCCGACGCGGCGGATCGATCTCGGGCGGCCAGCACGCGCGGCATCGCGGTGGCGTCCTGTTTGTCCTCTCCCACCGCTACGAGCGTCCCGACCAGCGATCTGACCATCTGGTGCAGGAAGGCATCGGCCTCGGCTCGGATGGCGAGACCGTCGCCCGCGCGCACGACGGTCAGCCGCCGTAGATGCCTGATCGTCGATCGCTCGTCTCCCGGATGCCGGCAGAAGGTCCTGAAGTCGTGCCTCCCCTCGAGATCCCTGGCCGCCCGTCGCATCGGAGCGAGCGCGAGCCGGCCGGGGCGATGCCAGACGAATCGGCCCGTGAACGGGTCCGCGAGAGGGGCCTCGTCGATCCGGTACACGTATCCGCGGGCCGTCGCGGAGAAGCGGGCGTCGAACCCGTCCGGTGCGAGCCGCGCACGGACGACGACCACCTCGGGAGCGAGCACCGAGTTCAGCGCGTTCTGGAGCCGTCCGGGCGCGACCGAGGTCTCCGTCCGGAACGATGCGACCTGGCCGCGCGCGTGCACACCGGCGTCGGTGCGTCCCGCCACCGAGAGCTTCACGGGCTCCCGGAGGACCCGTTCGAGGTGGCGCGCGAGCTCGCCCTCGATCGTCCTGATCGACGGGTCCCGCTGCATCGCCCAGCCTCGGAAGGCGGTGCCGTCGTAGGCCAGCGTGAGCACCATGACCGACATCAGGATCGAGCTCCGTTCATCGGGAGGCGATCACGCAGGCGCCCGCGAGCGGGCCGCCCGGGCACAGCGCTAGAGCTCCTCGCGCTCCACGAGCTCGATCAGGGCCATCGGGGCGCCGTCGCCCTTGCGCGGGCCGAGCTTCAGGATCCTCGTGTAGCCACCCTTCCGAGCCTCGAACCGAGGGCCGATCTCGTGGAACAGCTTCGCAACCACGTCGCGGTCGGGGATGTCGCGGAGCACCTCGCGGCGCGCCGCGAGGTCACCCCGCTTCGCGAACGTGATCAGCTTCTCCGCGAACGGACGGAGCTGTTTCGCCTTCGCCTCGGTCGTCCGGATCCCCTCGTGCACGAAGAGCTGGGCGGCCAGCGTGGACAGCAGGAGTTTCTGGTGCGACGGGCTGGAACCGAGTCGGGGGCCCTTCTTGGGCTTGGGCACGGCGCCTACTCCTCCCGCAGACCGAGGCCGAGCTCCTCGAGCTTGGCCTTGACCTCATCGATCGACTTCTGGCCGAAGTTCCGGATGTCCATGAGCTCGGACTCGGACTTCTGGACCAGGTCGCCCACCGTGTTGATGCCTTCGCGCTTCAGGCAGTTGTACGACCGCACCGACAGATTCAGGTCCTCGACCGTGATCGCGTAGTCGCTCGGCTGGTCCTCGTCCTCGGCCGGCCCGACGGAGACGCTCGCCGCCTCGGCGAGGTCCGAGAAGAGCTGGATGAGTTCCAGGAGCGTTCCGCCCGCCGACGCGAGCGCCTCGCGCGGCGTGACGGAGCCATCCGTCTCCACGTCGAGGATCAGCCGGTCGCGGTCCGTCATCTGCTCGACACGCGTGTCCTCGACGGCGTACGACACCTTCCGGACGGGCGAGAAGATCGAGTCCACGGGGATCACGCCGATCGGGTCACGTGCCTTCTTGTTCTTGTCCGCCATGCGGTAGCCGACGCCGCGCTCGACGGTGAGCTCCATCTCGAGCGACGCGCCCTTGCCGAGCGTGGCGACGTGGAGGTCGGGGTTCAGGATCTCGACCCCCGCCGGCGGTGCGATGTCGCCCGCCGTGACCTCGGCCGGACCCTTGGACTTCAGATAGGCGGTGGTTGGCTCCTCGAGATCCGAGCGGAGCACGAGCTCCTTGAGGTTCAAGATGATGTCGGTGACGTCCTCGTTGACCTTGGGGATCGTCGAGAACTCATGCAGCACACCGTCGATGCGGACCGACGAGATCGCAGCTCCCGGGATCGACGACAGCAGCGTCCGGCGGAGCGAGTTGCCGACCGTGTAGCCGAACCCCGGTTCGAGCGGCTCGATCGTGAACTTGGAACGGATGGGTGAGATCTCGTTCTCGGAGATCTCGGGTCTGGCGACGATGAACACGGTGCTTCCTCCTCCGGCGGGGGATCAACCATTCCTTCCCCGCGTCGTGGTGCGTCCCGACACCCCCTCGGTGCCGGGCTCGCCGGGCGCTAGACGCGCCGACGCTTGCGAGGCCGGCACCCGTTGTGAGGGACCGGCGTGACGTCTTGGATCACGGAGATCTCGAGGCCCGTGGCGGCGAGGGATCTGATGGCCGTCTCGCGGCCCGACCCCGGCCCCTTCACGAACACGTCGACCTTCTGGACGCCGTGCTCCTGGGCCTGGCGAGCGGCCTTCTCGGCGGCGAGCTGCGCCGCGAAGGGCGTGGACTTGCGGGAGCCCTTGAAGCCCACGTTGCCGGCGCTCGCCCACGAGAGCGTGTTGCCCTGGAGATCCGTGATGGTGACGATCGTGTTGTTGAACGTGGACTTGATGTGCGCCTGGCCGTGGACGACGTTCTTCTTCTCCCGCCGCCGTGCCTTCTTCGCCTTGGGTTTCGCCATCGATCCCTTTCTTGCTCCCGCTCGACGCTACTTCTTCGCCTGGGCCTTCTTCCTGCCCGCGATGGTCTTCTTCGGCCCCTTGCGGGTGCGCGCGTTCGTGTGCGTGCGCTGCCCGCGGACCGGGAGCGAACGGCGGTGCCGGACGCCCTGGTAGCAGCCGATCTCGATCTTCCGCTTGATGTCCTGGGCCACCTCGCGGCGCAGGTCTCCCTCGACCTTCAGATTCTGGTCGATGTAGGCGCGGATCTTCAGGACCTCGTCCTCGGAGAGGTCGCGGACCTTCGTCCCGCCCTCCACACCGGAACCCGACACGATCTCGTACGCCCGCGTGGGGCCGATGCCGTAGATGTACCGGAGCGCGATGTCGAGCCGCTTGTCGCGGGGGAGATCCACTCCTGCGATCCGTGCCATCCCTTCGAGCCTCCTAGCCCTGCCGCTGCTTGTGTCGCGGGTTGGTGCAGATGACCATCACGACGCCCCGGCGCCGGATCACCCGGCACCGATCGCACATCTTCTTCACGGACGGCCTGACCTTCATCTGCTCTTCCCTCTTCTTTGGCTCTTCTCTGGTCCTCTTCTTCGACCTACTTGAACCTATACACCACACGGCCCCGTGTGAGGTCGTACGGCGAGAGCTCGACCTTCACCCGGTCCCCGGGAAGGATCCGGATGTAGTGCATCCGCATCTTCCCCGAGATGTGGGCCAACACCTTGTGTCCGTTCTCCAGTTCCACCCGGAACATGGCGTTCGGCAGGGGCTCGACAACGGTCCCCTCGACCTCGATGACGTCGTCTTTCGGCACGCTCCCACTGTTTCCTTCGAACGGGGCTTTCCCTGCTCTCGACCCCTGCTGGCCGGACATGCGAACACGGCCTCCAGAAGGGGCGAACGAGGAAGTATACCCGCAGACCGCGGATTCAGCTCCGAGCGGTCAGGATCTCGGGGCCGTCCTCGGTGATGGCGATCGTGTGCTCGAAGTGGGCTGCGATCGATCCGTCCGCGGTCACCACCGTCCACCCGTCCGCGAGAACCCTGTTCTCCTCGCTTCCGAGGGTGAACATGGGCTCCACGGCGATCGTCAGTCCCGGTCGGAGCTCCGGTCCGCGACCCGACGGGCCCCAGTTCTGGATGAACGGCTCCTCGTGCATGCTCCGCCCGATCCCGTGCCCGCCGTACTCGCGGATGACCCCCAGCCCGGCGGCATCGGCCACCGACTCGATCGTGTGGCCGATGTCGGACAGGCGGCCTCCGACCCGGATCGCGTCGATCGCGGCGTCGAGAGCGTGCTCGGTCTCCTTCGCGAGCGTGGCTGCCTCCTCCGAGGGTGCCTGCCCGCCCACGAACACCGTCACCGCGGAGTCACCGTGGAATCCCTCCCAGATCGCACCGAAGTCCAGGGAGAGCACCATCCCCTCCTTGAGCTTCCGCGTGCCCGAGGGGATCCCGTGGACGATCTCCTCGTCGATCGATGCGCAGATCGAGGCAGGATACGTGCCCCGATATCCCTTGAAGGACGGGATCGCCCCGTGCTCCCGGATGTAGCGCTCCGCCACGCGGTCGAGGTCGAGCGTGGAGCGGCCCGGTTCCACCGCCGTCCAGCACGACGTTTCGATCGTGCCGGCCACGATCCGCCCGGCCTTGCGCATCTTGTCCAGCTCGTCGGCCGATTTGCGGATGATCACGGGAGCCCCTCCAAGACGCCCATTGTACGGTCCACGACCTCGTCGGGCAACGCCTCGGCGTCGATCTGATGCAGGAGGTCCCGTTCCGCGTAGAACCGCTCGAGCGGCGACGCCTGCTCCCGGTAGACGGCCAGCCGCCTCCGGGCCGTGAGCTCGTCGTCATCGGCTCGTCGTTCGAGCGTGGCACCACAGATGTCGCACAACTCGTCTTCCGCCGGCGGCTTGAACTCCATGTGATAGGTCCGACCGCAGTTCGGGCAGGTGTAGCGCCCGAGTAGTCGTCGGACGGCAAGCTCGCCGCCGACCGAGAACTTCAACACGGCGGTGAGCGGCTCCTCCGTCTCCTCGAGCGCCCGCTCCAAGGCCTCGGCCTGCGCGATGGTCCGAGGGAAGCCGTCGAGGATGAATCCCTCGTCGGCGTCCGGCTCCTCCAGGCGGTCCATCACCATCGAGACGACCACACCGTCCGGCACGTACTCGCCTCGATCCATGTACGAGCGTGCCTGGATGCCGAGCCTCGTCCCTCGCTGCACGTGGTCGCGCAGGATGTCGCCGGTCGAGATCTGCGGGATGCCGTAGCGCTCGGCGAGCAGAACGCCCTGTGTCCCCTTCCCCGCGCCCGGGGGGCCGAGCAGCACGAGCCGCATCGGACTATCCGAGGAAACCCTCGTAGTGACGCATCAGCAGCTGCGATTCGATCTGCTTCATGGTCTCGAGGGCGACGCCCACGGCGATCAGGATCGACGTGCCGCCGAACGGGAACTGCTGGATGTTCCAGAACGCGAACACGACAGTCGGGATCAGCGCGATCACGGCGAGGAAGATCGCGCCCGGCAACCCGATCCGGATCAGGATGCGGTTCAAGAAGTCGGCCGTGGGCGGTCCCGGCCGGATGCCGGGGATGAACCCGCCGTTCTTCCGGAGGTTGTCCGCCGTGCGCGTCGGGTCGAACTGGATCGCCGTGTAGAAGTACGAGAAGAAGATGATCAGCATGGCCAACAGGAACATGTAGACAGGGCTCCGTTGGTTCTGGACATGGTTGTTCACGAAGTTCGTGAACCACTCGGCGTGGTACACGCTGCTCAGCAGGGCAGGGAAATACAGGACCGACGTGGCGAAGATGATCGGGATCACGCCGGCCTGGTTCACCTTCAAGCGGGAGATACGTGCTCCCCCCGGAGGTCATCTTCCGGCCCACCACCCGCTTCGCGTACTGGACGGGAACGCGGCGCTGTCCCTGATCCACGTAGATCACGGCCACGATGATGCCGAGACCGATCAGCAGGATCGCGATGAACTTGCCGGGTCCTCCCTGCTGCAGGATCGCGTTCCCCTCCGCGGGGAGCGTCGAGATCACGCTCGTGAAGATCAGGATCGACATGCCGTTGCCGACGCCTCGTTGCGTGATCAGCTCGCCCAGCCACATGATGAAGGCGGTCCCCGCGGTCATGATCAGCACGATGAAGGCGACGTTGGCGCCGGTGAAGGTGCCCTGCGGGAACACGTCGGCGAACCCGGACGCGTCCGGATTGTGGAACAGGAACACCAGGCCCGTGGACTGCAGGAGCGCGAGCACCACCGTCACGTAGCGGGTCCATTGGTTGATCTTCTTGGTCCCGGTCTCGCCCTGCTCCTGCCACTGCTGGAGCTTGGGGATCACGACCGTCATCAGCTGCATGATGATCGAGCTCGTGATGTAGGGCATGATGCCCAGCGAGAAGATCGACAAACGGGTCAGCGCACCGCCGGAGAACAGGTTGATGATGTTCAGGAACCCACCCGCGTCCGCCTGGCTCTGCAGGATGCCGATGTCCACGACGGGGACCGGCACGTAGGAGCCCGAGACGGAAGACCGCGATGACGAACAGCGTGAAGAGGATCTTCGCGCGAAGGTCCGGCACCCGGAACGCGTTGAGGAACGCTTTCAGCACGGTGACTTAGGGTAGCTCAGCTGAGAACCTCGGCGGTCCCTCCGGCCGCCTCGATCTTCTCCTTCGCCGCTTTCGAGAACGCGTGCGCGTGGACGGTCAGCTTCTTGTCGAGTTCGCCGCGGGCGAGGACCTTGATCTTCGCTCCCTTGTGTGCGAGTCCGTGCCGGTAGAGCGCATCCGGGGTGACGTCGCCGTCGAAGTACCGGCCAAGCACCTCGACGTTCACGGGCGCGTACTCGACCCGGTTCGGATTCTTGAACCCCTTGAGTTTGGGCACTCGCCTGATCAGCGGCATCTGCCCGCCTTCGAAGCCGGCTCGGATCGTGCCGCGGGCACCGGTGCCCTTGGTCCCGCGCCCGGCGGTCTTCCCGCGGGCGCCCGCGCGGCCGCGACCCACGCGGGTCCGTTCCTTCTTCGCGCCCTTCGCCGGGCGGAGGTGATGCAGCTTCATCTCAATCGACCTCTTCCACGCGCACCAGGTGACGGACCTTGACGAGCATGCCCCGGATATCGGGGCGATCCTCCTTGATCACACTGTCGCGGATCCTGTGCAGACCCAGCCGCCGGACCGTGTCCTTCTGGTCCTTGGGCCGGCGGATCACGCTCCGCGTCTGGGTCACCCTAAGCCTTGTCACCGTAGACCTCCGTCAGAGCCTCGGCGCGGGCGGCCTGGGCGTGCGCCTCCGCAGCGGCGACGGCCTCGAGCATCGGCTTGGGAGCCACCTGATGATCCTCGCGGTCGCGCATCATCGCGACCTCGTGCGGCTTCCGGAGCGCTTTCAGCCCGGCCATCGCCGCCTTCACGATGTTGATCTGGTTCGACGAGCCCATCGACTTCGACAGGATGTCCTTGATGCCGGCCGCTTCGACGAGCGCGCGAACCGGACCCCCGGCGATCACGCCGGTCCCCGGCGCAGCGGGCTTGAGCAGCACGCGACCCGCACCGGCCTGTCCCACGATCTCGTGCGGGATCGTCGTGCCCATCATCGGGACCTCGAACATCTTGCGCCGTGCCAGCTCGACCCCCTTGGCGATCGCGGCCGGCACCTCCTTGGCCTTGCCGTAGCCGACGCCGACGCGACCCGCGCCGTCGCCGACGACGATCAACGCAGCGAACGAGAAGCGGCGGCCGCCCTTGACGACCTTCGCGACGCGGTTGATGAAGATGACCCGCTCTTCGTATGGGCTCTTCTCCTGGTCCCTCGAGTCATAGCGTCGCGACATCAGATCTGGAGTCCTCCCTCTCGAGCACCTTCGGCGACCGCGGCCACGCGGCCGTGGTACCGCCGCCCACCGCGGTCGAACACGACCCGGTCGATCCCGGCGCCCTTCGCGCGGTCGGCGATGAGCTTGCCGACCTCTTTGGCACGGCCGGTCTTGCCCTGGGCGCCCTCATCGACGCCAACCTCGACCTCCGTATCGGACGCGGCAGCCAGCGTCGCAGCCGCGCGATCGTCGATCAGCTGGACGTAGATATGCCGGTTCGAGCGATACACGGCCAGGCGCGGCCGCTCCGCCGTCCCCGCGACCTTCTTGCGGACGCGGGAGTGACGGCGGACCCGCGCGATCCGCCTCGTCTTCGCGTCCATCAGGCGGTCGCCCCCTTGGCTGCCTTGCCGGCCTTCTTCCGGACGTACTCGTTCTCGTAGCGGATGCCCTTGCCCTTGTAGGGCTCGGGCTTCCGGATCTTGCGGATCGTGGCGGCCACTTCCCCGACCTGCTGCTTGTCGTTGCCTCGCACCACCACTTGCGTGGGGGCAGGCACCTCGAACTCGATGCCGTCGGGCTGGGGCACGAGCACCGGGTGGGAGTAGCCGACCTGCAGCTCGACGTCGTTGCCCTTCAGGGCGGCGCGATAGCCGACCCCCACGATCTGCAGCCGCTTCTCGAACCCCTTCGTGACACCTTCGACCATGTTCGCGAGGAGGGACCTCGTGAGCCCGTGCAGGCTGCGGCTGAACCCGACGTCGTCGGGCCGCTCCACGCGCGCGACGCCCCCGTCCGTGACGATGCGCATCGTGGGGTGCATCGTCTGCGAGAGCTCACCCCGGGGACCGCGAACGGTCACCTGGTTGGCCTCGTCGACCCGCACCTCGACCCCGTCGGGGATCTCCACCGGTTGTCTGCCGATCCTGCTCATGTCGTCCTCATCCCTGCCCGTGCTTGCTCAGCCACCTACCAGACGTAGGCCAAGACCTCGCCGCCCACACCCTTGCGAGCGGCGTCCTTGTCCGTCATCACCCCGTGCGAGGTCGAGATGATCGCGATCCCGAGCCCGCCTTGGACCCGCGGGAGCTCGTCACGGCCGCGGTAGATCCGCCGTCCCGGCTTCGAGATCCGCCGGAGCCCGGTGATCGCGCGCCGCCGACGCACGCCGTACTTCAGCCGGATCCGGAAGGCCTGATGCACGCCCTCGCCCTCGCGCGAGAACCCGATGATGTAGCCCTCGGCGTCCAGGATCTTGAGGACCGAGTCCGCGAGCTTCGACACCGGTGCCACCGTCTCGTCCTTGAACGCCAGGTTCGCGTTGCGGATCCTCGTCAGGAGGTCCGCGACCGGGTCGCTCACGTTCGAGGAGAACTTCGCCTTCGTCATCACCATGAGGCTTTCGTCACCCCCGGCAGCTCCCCGAGGTGCGCGAGCTCACGGAAGCAGATCCGGCAGAGCATGAACTTGCGGTAGACCGCCCGTGAGCGGCCGCACCGCTGGCACCGCGTGTAGCCGCGCACGCGGAACTTCGGCTGCTTCTTCTGCTTGTTGATGAGTGCGGTCTTCGCCATCTCTCGATCCTCAGCTCGCCTCCGCCGCCGACTGGGCGAACGGGAATCCCAGGGCGGCGAGCAGCGCTCGTCCTTCATCGTCGGTCGTGGCGGTGGTCACGATCGTGATGTCCATGCCTGTGACCTTCACCACCTTGTCATAGTCGATCTCCGGGAAGATCAGCTGCTCGGTGACACCGAGCGTGTAGTTCCCATGGCCGTCGAAGGCGGCCGGGCTTAGTCCTCGGAAGTCGCGGATCCTGGGCAGCGCGAGCGAGACGAGACGATCGACGAACTCCCACATGTAGGCCCCCCGGAGGGTCACCTTCGCGCCGATCGCCATCCCCTCGCGGAGCTTGAAGCCGGCGATCGACTTCCGCGCCTTCGTCACGACCGCCTTCTGTCCCGTGATCGTGGCGAGATCCTCCAGGGCTGCATCGAGCAGGCGGCCGTCCTTGACGGCTTCGCCCACGCCCATGTTGACCACGACCTTGTCCAGCCGTGGAACCTGCATCGTGTTCGCCAGCCCGAGCTGCTCCTGGAGCGCCGGGACCAGCTCCTCCCGGTACCGTGCCCGGAGCCGGGGTGTGTACGTGTCTTCCGTCGCGGTCTTGGCGCTCATGGCAGCTCCGTCTCGCACTTCCTGCAGAACCGGACCTTCCGATCCCCTTCGACCCGATGACCGATGCGGGTCGCCTCGCCGCAGGCCGTGCAGACCACCTGGACGTTCGAGATGTTGACGAACATCTCGGCGTCGATGATCCCGCCCTGCTGCAGCTGCTGCGAGCTGCCGCGAGCGCGGCGGCCCGACGAGCGCTGATGCTTCTTGGCGAGGGCGACGCCATCCACCATCACGCGGCCCTCCCGAGGGAGCACGCGCACGACGCGGCCTTCCCGGCCGCGATCCTTGCCCGAGATCACCCGGACGGTGTCGTCCTTCTTGATGTCGACTCCCGGCATGACTCAGAACACCACCCTCACAACACCTCCGGCGCAAGGGACACGATCTTCATGTAGCGGCGGTCGCGGAGCTCCCGGGCCACCGGCCCGAAGATGCGAGTCCCGCGGGGGTTGCGTGAGTCCGGCGTGAGGAGCACCACGGCGTTGTCGTCGAACCGGATGTAGGAGCCGTCGGGACGACGCCGTTCCTTGGAGGTTCGAACGACGACGGCCTTGACGACCTCCCCCTTCTTGACCCCTCCTCCGGGCAGCGCATCCTTGATCGTGCCGACGACGGTGTCGCCGATGCTCGCGTACCGGCGAGCCGACCCGCCGAGGACGCGGATCACCAGGAGCTCCTTGGCTCCGGTGTTGTCCGCGACACGGCAACGGGTCTCCTGCTGGATCACTTGGCTTTCTCCACGATCTCCACCAGCCGCCAGCGCTTCGACTTGGAGAGCGGTCGCGTCTCCACGACACGGACGCGGTCGCCGACGTGCGCCTCGTTGGATTCGTCGTGGGCGGCGAGCTTCTTGGAGCGCCGCACGGTCTTGTCGTACAGCGGGTGCCGGAACGAGCGGTCGATCCGGACGACGACGGTCTTGTCCATGCCGTCCGAGACCACGACCCCCGTTCGCGTCTTGCGGCGCCCTCGCTCCTGCGTCACCTGTTGCTCCTCGCTCACCGCTCGCTCTCCGTTCCGGACTCGGTTCCTACGGCTCCGGCCTCGGCATCCGTGGCCGCCGCCTCGAAGTCTCGCTGGCGCATCACCGTGGCGATCCGCGCGATCTCGTGGCGGACCTTCTTGATCGACGACGAGTCGTCCAGCTGGCCGGTGGCCAGCTGGAACCGCAGGTTGAAGAGCTCCTCTTTCGCGGACTCCGCTCGCTCGAGGAGTTGCGCATCCGTCAGCTCGCGCAGCTCGGCGGTCTTGCTGGCCATCGCTACTCCCCCACCCTCGTGATGAACTTGGTCCGGATCGGCAGCTTGTGCTGCGCGCGACCCATCGCCTCCCGGGCCAGCGCCTCGTTCACGCCGGCCAGCTCGAACATCACGCGACCGGGCTTGACCACGGCGACCCAGCCTTCGGGATTCCCCTTGCCGGAACCCATCCGTGTCTCCGCGGGCTTCTTCGTGACGGGCTTGTCGGGGAAGATCGTGATCCAGACCTTGCCGCCGCGGCGGATGTGCCGGGTGATCGCCACCCGGGCGGCCTCGATCTGCCGGTTCGTGATCCAGCCTGGCTCCATCGCGACGATCGCGTAGTCGCCCGACTGGATGTCGGTGTGTCCCTTGGCGAGGCCGCGCATCCGCCCACGGTGCTGCTTGCGGTGCTTGATCCTCTTCGGAGCGAGCATCAGCCCTCACCACCCTCCTGTGTGCCGGGCGCTTCGACGGGCGCTTCGGCGGGCGCCTCGACCACCGGTGCGGCCTCAGGTGCAGCGGCCGTCTCGGCACCCTCCGTCGCCTCCGGGTTCACGGAGGCCGGTTCGGGACCGGACTCGGCTGGCGTCGAGGACGGTTCCTCGACGGGTGCTGCGGCGTCGGGTGCCGCGGCAACGGGCTCGGCCTTGACCGACGCCTTGCCGCGCGTGGCAGCCGGCTTCGCCCCCCGCTCTCCTCGCTCAGCACGGGCGTGTGCCCGCGCCAGAGCCCGCTCGCTCTCCTGCTCGCGGTGGGGCACCTCGTCGCCGTGGTAGACCCACACCTTCACGCCGATCGCCCCGAACGTCGTCTTCGCGGCCGCCGTCCCGAAGTCCACCTTCGCCCGGAGCGTGTGCAACGGCACCCGGCCCTCGCGGTACCACTCCTTGCGGCCCATGTCGGTCCCCCCGAGGCGCCCCGCGCACGCGACGCGCACACCGAGCGCACCGGCGCGCATCGCGGTCTGGACGGCGCGGCGCATCGCCCGCCGGAACGCCACGCGCCCAGCGAGCTGCTCGGCGACGCCCTGCGCGAGGAGGGCGGCATCCGTGTCGGGCCGCACCTCGCTGGAGGCCTGGTTCATGTCCTCGACCTTCACGTCCACCCGCTTCTTCGTGTAGCGCTCGACGTCCTTGCGCAGGCGGTCCACCTCTGCGCCCTTGCGGCCGATGACGATGCCGGGGCGGGCCGTCCGGATGTAGACCCAGATCTGATCGCCTTTGCGTTCGATATCGATCGAGGAGATCCCGGCGCGCGAGAGCCGCGAGCGGATGTGCTTGCGGATCCACACGTCCTCGTGGAGCGCCTCGATGTAGTCGCGCCGGTTCGCGTACCAGTTCGATTTCCAGGGGTAGATGACCCCCAGCCGGAACCCGTATGGGTGAACCTTCTGTCCCACTACTCTTCGTCTCCCATCGTCTCCACCACGACCGTCACGTGCGAGGTGCGCTTCCGGACCCGGGTGGCCCGGCCGTAGGCCCGGGGACGGAACCGGCGGAGCGTCGGCCCCTCGTCCACCCATGCCCTCGACACCAACAGGTTCTCCGCGATCACGCCCGGCCGCTGCTCGGCATTGGCGATCGCGGAATCGAGCAGCTTCTCCACGTCCCGCGACGCTCCCAGCGTCGAGAGCCGGAGGATGCGCTTCGCCTCACCCACGTGCTGACCGCGGATGAGATCCACCGTCCGCCGCATCTTGCGCGGCGACGTGCGGAC
The DNA here is from genome assembly GCA_963702405.1 of uncultured Actinomycetota bacterium. Classification (GTDB taxonomy): domain Bacteria; phylum Actinomycetota; class UBA4738; order UBA4738; family HRBIN12; genus JAJNBA01. The sequence continues at coordinate 97,309 of CAVPCM010000008.1, read as the reverse complement.
GTACTTGACCGTTGCTTTCGCTTCCATCTATCGCAGACCCGTCCTTCGCTCATCCCTCGAGTGCGTCCGGAACGTGCGCGTCGGAGCGAACTCGCCGAGCTTGTGCCCGACCATCGACTCCGAGATGAACACGGGGACGTGCTTGCGGCCGTCGTGGACCGCGATCGTGTGTCCGATCATGTCCGGGACGATCGTGGAACGACGCGACCAGGTCTTGACGACCTTCTTCTCGCTCCGCTCGTTCATCCCCGCGATCTTCACCATGAGGTGCTCGTCCACGAACGGCCCCTTCTTCACGGACCTCGCCATCAGCCACGCCCCTTCCCGCGACGCCGGATGATCTGCGCGTTCGACGCCTTCTTCTTCTTCCGCGTGCGGCCTTCCTTCTTGCCCCACGGCGACGTCGGATGGCGTCCTCCGGAGGCCTTCCCCTCGCCGCCGCCGAGCGGGTGGTCCACCGGGTTCATGGCGACGCCTCGCACCGAGGGCCGCTTGCCCTTCCACCGGTTCCGCCCCGCCTTGCCGATCGCGATCAGCTCGTGCTCGGCGTTCCCGACCACTCCGACGGTGCCCTTGCAGATCGACGGGACCGTCCGCATCTCGCCTGAGGGAAGCCGCAGCGTGGCCAGCTTCCCCTCCTTCGCCATCAGTTGGACGCTCGTTCCCGCCGACCGCGCCATCCGGGCTCCGGCCCCGGGCTTCAGCTCGACCGCGTGCACCACGGTGCCGACCGGGATGTTCCGCAGCGGCAGGGCGTTCCCGGGGCGGATCTCCGCGCCCTCGCCGGACATCAGCTGGTCGCCCACGCGGACACCGTCGGGCGCGAGGATGTACCGCTTCTCGCCGTCGGCGTAGTGCAGCAGGGCGATCCGCGAGCTCCGGTTCGGGTCGTACTCGATCGTGGCGACCTTGGCCGGGATCCCGTCCTTGTTGCGCTTGAAGTCGATGAGGCGGTACCGCCGCTTCGTGCCGCCACCCTGATGCCGGGTGGTGATCCGGCCGTGGACGTTGCGTCCCGCCTTCTTCCGCCCCTTGGTCACCAGCGACTTCTCGGGTGTGGAACGCGTGATCTCGTCGAACGACGAGACGCTGCCCCCACGCCGGCCCGGCGTCGTCGGCTTGTACTTCCGAACGGCCACGGTTACGACCCCCCACCCTCGAAGATCTCGATGCTGTCGCCCTCTGCGAGCGTGACGACGGCGCGCTTCTCGTCGGGGCGCCGTCCGCGGGTATACCCGCGACGCTTCACCTTGCCTCGACGCTTCAGCGTGTTGACGGACAGGACCCGAACGTCCCAGATCGTCTGGACCGCCTCCTTGATCTCGGTCTTGTTCGCACGAGGGTCGACCAGGAACGTGTAGGTGTTGTGCTCGATCCCCGCGTAGGACTTCTCCGAGACGATGGGGCGGACGATCACGTCGCGAGGTGACTTGTTCATCCCGCCACCTCCTCGGCGCTCCTCGGCGGGCCCTTCCGCGGCACTCGGCCGCCGGCCCTGCCGGCGGCCGGTCAAGCGGTCGATCGCGGCATCCAGTGAACAGCATCCGGTCCGCGAGCAGGACATCGTAGGTGCCGAGGCCCCCGCTGTAGGCGATCTTCACGTTGGGCAGGTTGCGGAACGACTTCTCGACGCAGCCGGACTCCGTGGGCTGGGGCAGGACGAGGAGGATCCGCCCGGCGAGCTCCAGCGACGTGAGCACGCCCACGGCCTGCTTCGTCTTCGGCTCGCTCCAGTCCAGGTCGTCGACCACGGCGAGCTTCCCGCTCTGCAGCGCGTCCGTGAGGGCGGAGCGGAGTGCGATCCGCGGCGCATCTTCTTGTTGACCTTCTGCGAGTGGTCCCGGGGCGTGGGCCCGTGGGCCACGCCGCCGCCGACCCACTGCGGAGACCGGATCGATCCCTGGCGGGCGCGGCCCGTGCCCTTCTGGCGCCACGGCTTCCTGCCGCCGCCGCGGACCTGGGCGCGCGTCTTCGTCGAGTGCGTCCCCGCGCGGATCCCGGCGAGGCCGGCCACGACCACCTGATGCATCAGGGGCACGCTCACCGTCGACTCGAAGATCTCGGCCGGCAGCTCCACCGAACCCGCCTTCTTCCCGGCGGCGTCGCGCTTCTCGATCGAGGCCATCACGCGCCTCCCTTCGCCGGCGCCTTAACGGCGGAGCGCGCCATCAACAGGCCACCGTTCGGGCCGGGAACCGCCCCTTTGACGAGCAGCAGGCCGCGCTCGACGTCCGCCTGGACGACCTCGAGGTTCAACACCGTCACGCGGACGCTGCCGTGCTGTCCGGCCATCGGCATATCCTTGAAGACCCGGCTGGGCGTCGCGCAGGCGCCGATCGCGCCGGGGGCACGGTGCTTGCGCTTGGTGCCGTGGCTGGCTCGGAGGCCGTGGAACCCGTGCCGCTTCATCACGCCCGTCGTGCCGTGACCCTTCGAGACACCGACCACGTCCACCCGGTCGCCCGGGCTGAACACGTCGACCGTGATCTCCTGGCCCGGCTCGTAGCTGCCCGCATCGTCAGTCCGCAGCTCGACGACGTGGCGGCCGGGCGTGGCGTCGCGCGACTCGAAGTGTCCCTTCATCGGCCTCGTGAGGTCGCGCGGCCGGACGGTGCCGAAGGAGAGCTGGACGGCGTCGTAGCCGTCCGTCTCCTTCGTCTTGACCTGGGACACGACCGACGGACCCGCCTTGATCACCGTGACCGGCACGGCGCGGGTGTCGTCGAAGATCTGGGTCATCCCCAGCTTCGTGCCCAAGATCCCTTTCGTCTCCGCCATCGCTCCTACAACTTGATCTCGATGTCGACGCCGGCCGACAGGTTCAGGCGCTGGAGCTCCTGGACCGTCTTGGACGTCGCGTCCACGATGTCGATCAACCGCTTGTGCGTGAGCATCTGGAAGTGCTCGCGCGAGTCCTTGTACTTATGGGGCGAGCGGATGACCGTGTAGATCGAACGCTCGGTGGGCAAGGGGACGGGCCCGACCACCTTGGCGCCGGTCCGCGTCACGTGCTCGACGATGTCACGGGCGGCGACGTCGAGCATCCGGTGGTCGTACGCCCGGAGCTTGATCCGGATCTTCGGTCCCGCCACGTCGTCCCCTCGCCTTTCCTCGAAGTCCCGCTACTTCAGGACCTTGGTCACCCGGCCGGCCCCGACGGTGCGGCCGCCTTCGCGGATCGCGAACCGGAGGCCCTCCTCCATCGCGATCGGCTTGTCGAGCTCGACCCGCATCTCCACGTTGTCGCCCGGCATCACCATCTCCACCCCTTCGGGCAGATGTGCCACGCCGGTGACGTCGGTGGTCCGGAAGTAGAACTGCGGCTTGTAGCCGTCGAAGAAAGGCGTGTGCCGGCCGCCTTCCTCCTTGGACAGGATGTACACGTTCGACATGAACTCGGTGTGCGGCGTGATCGATCCCGGCTTCGCCAGGACCTGACCGCGCTCCACCTGGTCCTTGTCGATGCCCCGGAGCAGCACGCCGACGTTGTCGCCTGCCGTGATCTCATCGAGGAGCTTCCGGAACATCTCCAGGTCCGTCGCGGTCGTCTTCTGCGTATCCCGCAGTCCGACGATCTCGACCTCGCCCATCTTCTTCAGGACGCCCTGCTCGACGCGCCCGGTCACGACCGTCCCACGCCCGGTGATCGAGAAGACGTCCTCGATCGGCATCAGGAACGGCTTGTCCGTGTCCCGGACGGGCTCGGGGATGTAGGTGTCGCAGGCCTCGAGGAGCTCGTCGACCTTGGCCATCCACGACTCGTCACCCTCGAGCGCCTTCAGGGCGGAGATCTGGACGACCGGGATGTCGTCGCCGGGATACTCGTAGGAGGACAGGAGCTCGCGGACCTCGAGCTCGACGAGGTCGAGGAGCTCGGAGTCGTCGACCATGTCGCACTTGTTCAGCGCGACCACGATCGACGGGACGCCGACCTGACGGGCGAGGAGCACGTGCTCGCGGGTCTGCGGCATGGGGCCGTCGGCCGCCGAGACCACGAGGATCGCACCGTCCACCTGGGCGGCACCCGTGATCATGTTCTTCACGTAGTCGGCGTGTCCCGGCATGTCGACGTGCGCGTAGTGGCGGTTGTCGGTCTCGTACTCGACGTGGGCGATCGCGATCGTGATCCCGCGCTCGCGCTCCTCGGGCGCCTTGTCGATCTCGTCGAACGGTGTGAACTCGGCCATCCCCTTCTCGGCCTGCCGCTTGGTGATGGCGGCCGTGAGCGTGGTCTTGCCGTGGTCGATGTGACCCATCGTGCCGATGTTCACGTGCGGCTTCGTGCGCTCGAACTTCTTCTTGCCCATGACTTGGCTCTCCTCTTCCTGCTTCTCTCCGCTCTTCTCTTCAGCTCTTCCTGGGGGGCCCCTACTCGCCCGAGACCCGGGCGATGATCTCCTTGGACACCTGCACCGGCACCTCTGCGTATGCGTGGAGCTGCATCGGGCTGTGCGCGGCGCGGCCCTGGGTCCGAGAACGCAGGTCGGTGGCGTAGCCGAACAGCTCGGCGAGCGGCACCAGCACCCTGATCACCTTCTGCCCTCCCGCGTCGTCGATGCGCTCGATCCGGCCGCGCCGCGCCGTCACGTCGCCCATGACCTCGCCCATGAACTCTTCCGGCGTGGTCACCTCGAACTCCATGACCGGCTCGAGCAGCGCGGGGTCGGCCTTGCGGGCCGCCTCCTTCAGTGCCATCGAGCCGGCGATCTTGAACGCCATCTCGCTCGAGTCGACCTCGTGGTAGGTGCCGTCCATCAGGGTCGCCCGGACGTCGACCATCGGGTAGCCGGCCAGCACGCCGTTGTCGAGGGCCTCCTGGATCCCCTGGTCGACGGCGGGGATGTACTCGCGCGGGATCTTGCCGCCGACGATCTTGTTCAGGAACTCGTAGCCCCCACCGGCACCGGTCGGCTCCAGGTCGATCACGACGTGCGCGAACTGCCCGCGTCCACCCGTCTGTCGGACGAAGCGCGTCTCGACCTTATGGACCTCGCGGCGGATCGTCTCGCGGTAGGCGACCTGCGGCTTGCCGACGTTCGCGTCGACCGAGAACTCTCGCTTCAGGCGGTCCACGATGATGTCGAGGTGGAGCTCGCCCATCCCCGAGATCACCGTCTGGCCCGTCTCGTCGTCGAACTTCACGACGAACGTCGGGTCCTCGTCCGCGAGCTTGGCGAGACCGGTGCCCAGCTTGTCCTGGTCCGCCTTGGTCTTCGGCTCCACGGCCACCGAGATGACGGGCGTGGGGAAGCTGATGGACTCCAGGACGACCTGATGGTCGGGATCGCAGATCGTGTCTCCGGTGGTGGCGTGCTTCAACCCGACGACGGCGACGATGTCGCCGGTGTATGCGGCCGCCATGTCCTCACGGTGGTTGGCGTGCATCTGCAGGATCCGACCGATCCGCTCCTTGCGGTCCTTCGTGGCGTTGGCGACGTGCGAGCCGGCGCGGAGCACACCGGAGTACACACGCAGGTACGTCAGCCGGCCGACGAAGGCATCCGACATGATCTTGAAGGCCAGGGCCGAGAACGGCTCCGTGTCCTCGGGCGCGCGCTGGACGTGCGTGGACTCGTCGTTGGGGAGATGGCCCTCCACCGGGAGCACCTCGGCGGGCGACGGAAGGTAGGCGACGATCGCGTCAAGCAGGGGCTGGACACCCTTGTTCTTGAAGGCGGAGCCGCACATCACCGGAACGCCGAGGCTCGCGAGCGTCGCTCGGCGGATCGCGCGATGCATCTCCTCGATCGTGGGCTCCTCCTCGTGGACGAACTTCTCCATCAGGGACTCGTCGTGGTCGGCGAGCCGCTCGAAGAGGACGTGGTGGGCCGCCTCCGCGGCGGCCCGGTACTCCTCCGGGATCTCGGTGTCGTGCCACTCCTCGCCCATGTCGCCCTCCCAGTAGTGGGCGTTCATCTGCACGAGGTCGATCACGCCGTGGAAGTCGGACTCGGTGCCCCAGGGGAGTTGCAGGATGAGCGGGGTCGCCTGGAGGCGATCCACGATCATGTCGACGGTGCGCTCGAAGTTGGCACCGGTCCGATCCATCTTGTTGATGAAACAGATCCGGGGCACCTTGTAGCGGTCCGCCTGGCGCCACACGGTCTCGGTCTGGGGCTCCACACCCGCCACGGCGTCGAACACGGCGACGGCGCCGTCGAGGACGCGGAGGGACCGCTCGACCTCGACCGTGAAATCGACGTGGCCGGGTGTGTCGATGATGTTGATCCAATGGCCCTTCCACTGGCACGTGGTGGCCGCCGACGTGATCGTGATCCCGCGCTCGCGCTCCTGGACCATCCAGTCCATCTGCGCGGTCCCTTCGTGTACCTCGCCGATCTTGTAGGCCTTCCCGGTGTAGTAGAGGATCCGCTCGGTCGTGGTGGTCTTCCCGGCGTCGATGTGCGCCATGATGCCGATGTTGCGCGTGCGAGCGAGGGGGTACTCGCGGATCGAGAGCCCCTTGCCGTCCTTCACCTTCTGTTCGGTCTGCGACACCTGCATCCTCTCTGCGGGGACCGCCATCAGGAGGTCCCCTCCACACGGGAAACCGGCCCCCTGGGGCCGGTCGGGTGGTGCTCGTCGATCACCATCGGTAATGCGCGAACGCTCGGTTGGCCTCGGCCATCTTGTGCATGTCCTCGCGCCGCTTGACGGACGCTCCCTGCCCGTTGGAGGCGTCCATGATCTCCGCCACGAGGCGTTCGGCCATCGAGTTCTCGCGCCGCGCGCGGGAGAAGTTCACGAGCCACCGGAGCGCGAGCGTCGTGCCGCGGGTGGGCTTCACCTCGACGGGGACCTGATACGAGGCGCCGCCGACCCGTCGCGACTTGACCTCCAGCATCGGGCGAACGTTGTCCACCGCACGCTTCAGGGTGATCACGGGGTCGTTCGCGGTCTTCTGACTGATCTGCTCGAGCGCCTCGTAGACGATGTGCTCGGCGACGGTCTTCTTGCCGTGCAGCAGCACCTTGTTGACCAGCTGGGTCACGAGCGGGTTCTGGTACACGGGATCGGGCGTGATGCCCCGGTGTACGGCAGGTCCCTTGCGCGGCACGTTACTCGCCGACCTTCTTTGCGCCGTAGCGCGACCGGGCCTTGCGTCGGTCGCGGACCCCAGCGGTGTCGAGGGTGCCGCGGATGATCTTGTAACGCACACCGGGCAGGTCGCGGACACGACCGCCGCGGACGAGCACGATCGAGTGCTCCTGGAGGTTGTGCCCGACCCCGGGGATGTAGACCGTGACCTCGATCCCGGAGGTGAGCCGCACCCGCGCGACCTTCCGCAGGGCGGAGTTCGGCTTCTTGGGGGTCATCGTGTACACGCGCGTGCAGACGCCTCGCCGCTGGGACGAGCCCTTCAGCGCAGGGCTCTTCGTCCGCTTCTTCGGGCGGGATCGGCCCTTCCGTACGAGTTGTTGGATGGTAGGCATGGCTCTCTCGTCTGCACTCTTCCTTTGTCATCCACCGGGGCTTGGAAGCCTCGGGCCGAACCCTTGGGGCGCAGCGCGAACGCCACCACCCGCGGGGTTTGTCGCTCAAACCGGAGCCGGACGCCCGACCTCTTCGCCGACCCGGGCGCGACCGCCAAAGCTACTGGTCGTGAGCACGAGGTGTCAACCGCACCGGATGCCACCCGGCGTGAGGGCCGGCCAGAGCGGTTGCAGCCGCCATCGTACCTGCCGAGCTCACGCCCGACACGTTCGGGCGGGCTCCCAGGATGTCCCGAGGAGCAGGTTCCCGACTACTCCTCTTCGGATCGAGCGACCCCGCCCAGCATGCTCTCGGCCTGCTGGCGGGTGAGCCCCACCAGAGCCGGTTCTCCCCCTTCGGCAAGCTCCGCCAACTCCGCCAGCTCCCGCTGACGCGTGAGCCAGTACTCGGGGATCGCATCGGGCTTGATCTTCACGGCCACGTTGCGGTAGCGGCTCATCCCCGTGCCCGCCGGGATCAGCTTCCCGATGATCACGTTCTCCTTGAGGCCCAGCAACGGGTCCGCCTTGCTCTGGATCGCCGCGTCCGTGAGCACCCGGGTCGTCTCCTGGAACGAGGCGGCCGAGAGCCACGAATCCGTCGCGAGCGAGGCCTTCGTGATGCCGAGCAGGACGGGCCGGGCCGATGCGGGAACCCCGCCGGACTCGACCACTTCCTGGTTCGTCTCCTCGAACACCCGCCGGTTCACGAGATCGCCCGGCAGCAGATCGGAGTCACCGGGCTCGATGATGTGCACCTTCCGGAGCATCTGCCGCGCGATCAGCTCGATGTGCTTGTCGTGGATCGTCACGCCTTGGGAGCGGTAGACCTGCTGCACCTCGTCCACGAGGTGCATCTGCAGGGCAAGCACACCCTCCACGCGGAGCTTCTCGTGCGGGTTCACCGAACCCTCCGTGAGCTGCTGACCCACCTCCACCATGTCGCCGTTCGACACCGTGAGCCGGGCGCGGAACGAGACCTGGTACTCGACCATGTCGCCGGTCTCGTCCGTGACCCGGATGCGCCGGACGTGCTTCTCGTCGTCGTCCTCGATCGCCACCTCGCCCGAGAGTTCGGTGATCTGCGCCATCCCCTTGGGGTTGCGCGCCTCGAACAGCTCGACCACGCGGGGCAAACCGTGCGTGATGTCCTCGCCGGCGATCCCACCGGTGTGGAAGGTCCGCATCGTGAGCTGCGTGCCGGGCTCGCCGATCGACTGGGCGGCGATGATGCCGACCGCCTCACCGATGTCGACGAGGCGCCCGCTCGCGAGCGAGCGGCCGTAGCACGCCTGGCACACGCCGATCTCCGCCTCGCAGGTGGTGACCGAGCGGACCTGGACCATCTCCACGCCGGAGTCGATGACCGCCTGGGCGAGCTCGTCGGAGAGCTCGGCCCCACGGGCGGCGATCTTCTTGCCGCCGACCTTCACGTCCTCCGCGAGGACGCGCCCGAACAACGCGGTGTCGGTGTGGGCGCCCTTCACGACGGTCCCGTCGGGACGTGTGACGTTCACCACCGCGCCGATCGATCGATCGGTGCCGCAGTCCTCCTCGCGGACGATGACCTCCTGGGCGACGTCGACGAGCCGCCGGGTGAGGTAGCCCGAGTCGGCGGTCCGCAGGGCGGTGTCGGCAAGGCCCTTCCGGGCGCCGTGGGTGGAGATGAAGTACTCGAGGACCGACAGACCCTCGCGGAAGTTGGACTTGATCGGGCGCGGGATGATCTCGCCCTTCGGGTTCGCGACGAGACCACGCATCCCGGCCAGCTGCCGGATCTGCATGATGTTCCCGCGCGCGCCCGAGTTGGCCATCATGAAGATCGGGTTCGTCTTCGTGAACTGGGCCTCCATCGCGTCCTTGACCTCATCGGTGGCCTGCGTCCAGATCTCGATGAGCTCCTGGCGACGCTCGTCGTCCGTGATGATGCCCTTCCGGTACTGCTGCTCGACCTTCTGGGCACGCTTCTCGTGCTCGTCGAGGATCTTCTGCTTCTCCGGCGGCGTCGTGACGTCTTCGACGCCGATCGTGACCCCCGCCTTGGTGGCGTAATCGAACCCGAGGTTCTTCAGGTTGTCGAGGACGATCTCGACCTGCGCCCGGTCGTAGCGGTGGACCACCTCGTCGACGATCCGCGCCACATCCGGCTTCAAGACCGGCTCGTTGCGGAACTCGAAGTCGTCCGGGAACGCCGTGTTGAAGACGATCCGGCCGATGGTCGTCCGGATGACCGGCGTGCGGCCCTTCCATCCGTCGGCCTTGGGGTCGTAGCCCTCCGGGAGGAGTTCCTCGGGGAGCGCCTGGCCCGTCAAGCGCACGCGCACCGGATCGTGCAGCGGGTGACCGCGGTCGAGGGCCAGCAACGCCTCGGCGGTCGAGCCGAACGTCGGGATCGCCTCGTCCTTCATGTCCTCGTTCTGCGTGAGGGTCAGGTAGTAGAGACCGAGGACCATGTCCTGCGACGGCGTCGCGATCGGGCGGCCGTGCGCCGGCGAGAGGATGTTGTTCGTCGAGAGCATCAGGATCCGGGCTTCGGCCTGCGCCTCGGCGGACAGCGGAACGTGCACGGCCATCTGGTCCCCGTCGAAGTCGGCGTTGAACGCCGCGCACACGAGGGGATGGATCTTGATGGCCTTGCCCTCGACCAGCACGGGCTCGAACGCCTGGATCCCCAAACGGTGCAGCGTGGGCGCCCGGTTCAGCATCACGGGGTGCTCCCGGATGACCTCCTCGAGCACGTCCCACACCTGCGGACGGGCACGCTCCACCATGCGCTTGGCGCTCTTGATGTTCTGGGCGAGGTTCTGGTCGACGAGGCGCTTCATCACGAACGGCTTGAAGAGCTCGAGCGCCATCTGCTTCGGCAGCCCGCACTGGTGCAGGCGGAGCTCCGGCCCGACCACGATGACCGAGCGGCCCGAGTAGTCGACGCGCTTGCCCAGCAGGTTCTGGCGGAAGCGACCCTGCTTGCCCTTCAGCATGTCGGAGAGCGACTTCAGCGGCCGGTTGCCCGGTCCCGTGACGGGACGACCCCGACGGCCGTTGTCGAACAACGCGTCGACGGCCTCCTGGAGCATCCGCTTCTCGTTGTTCACGATGATCTCGGGCGCCTGCAGGTCGAGCAGCCGCTTCAGCCGGTTGTTCCGGTTGATGACGCGCCGGTACAGGTCGTTCAGGTCCGAGGTCGCGAACCGGCCGCCGTCCAGCTGCACCATCGGACGGAGGTCAGGCGGGATCACCGGGATCGCATCGAGCACCATGCCCATCGGGCTCGAGCGCCCCTCGACGAAGTTGGACGCGACCTTCAGGCGCTTGATCGCCTTCAGGCGCTTGGTGCCCTTGCCGTTCTCGATCGTCTCGCGCAGGGCCTCTCCCTCGGCGACGACGTCGTAGTCCTGGAGCAGCCGCTTGATCGCCTCGGCGCCCATGCCACCGTCGAAGTAGTCCGCGAAGCGCTCGCGGAGCGAGCGGTAGACGGCGTCGTCGGCGACGAGCTGCTTGACCTTGAGGCTCTTGAACGCGGACACCACGTCGTCGAGGTGCTGGGTATCGCGGCCGGCGGCCTCGTGGATGCGCTCGACGTCTCGCTGGGCCTCCCGCTTGGCGGCGGAGAGCTGTGCGCCCTTGGCCCCCTCGGCCTCGAGCTCCTTCAGACGGTCCTCGAGCTCCGAGAGCCGGCGCTTGACCTGGTCGTCGCGCTCGGCTTCGATCTCGCGCTTCTCGCCCTCGATCTCCTCTTCGATCTCGGGGAGGTCCTTGTGGCGCCGCTCGTCGTCGATCCGGGTCACCACGTAGGCGGCGAAGTAGATGATCCGCTCGAGGTCCTTGGGGGCGATGTCGAGCAGGTAGCCCAGACGCGAGGGGACGCCCTTGAAGTACCAGATGTGCGTGACGGGAGCCGCGAGCTCGATGTGGCCCATGCGGTCGCGGCGGACCTTGGACCGGGTGATCTCGACGCCGCAGCGCTCGCAGATGATGCCCTTGAAGCGCACGCGCTTGTACTTGCCGCAGTGGCACTCCCAGTCCCGCGTGGGACCGAAGATCCGCTCGCAGAAGAGCCCGTCCTTCTCAGGCTTCAACGTGCGGTAGTTGATCGTCTCGGGCTTCTTGACCTCTCCGTTGGACCAGGCTCGGATCTGGTCGGCCGCCGCCAGCCCGATCCGAAGCTCGTCGAAGTAGTTCACATCCAGCACTTAGACCTCCGCCTCCTTCGGTTCCCGGGGGCTACCGCTCGCGCTGACGCGCTCGCTGCATGAGCCCCCAGACCCCCGAACCCGTCCCCGCACTCTGTGCAACGCGTTCGTATTCCCGTCCCGGCCCTCAATCGAAGTCCGCCCCCGCCGGCTCGCGCCGGCTGAGGTCGATCCCGAGCTCCTCGGCCGCGCGGAAGACGTCCTCGTCAGTCTCGCGCAGCTCGATCTCCTCACCGGACGAGGAGCGCACCTCGACGTTGAGAGAGAGCGACTGCATCTCCTTGATCAGCACCTTGAAGGACTCCGGGATGCCCGGCTCGGGGATGTTCTCCCCCTTCACGATGGCTTCGTAGACCTTCACGCGGCCCAGGACGTCGTCCGACTTGATCGTCAGCAGCTCCTGCAGGGCGTACGCGGCGCCGTAGGCCTCGAGGGCCCAGACCTCCATCTCCCCGAACCGCTGGCCGCCGAACTGCGCCTTCCCGCCGAGCGGCTGCTGGGTGATCATCGAGTACGGCCCTGTGGACCGAGCGTGGATCTTGTCGTCCACGAGGTGCAACAGCTTCAGGATGTACGCCACCCCGACCGTGACCGGCTCGGCGTAGGGCTGGCCGTTCCGGCCGTCGAACAGCCGCGCCTTCCCGATGTCGTTGATGAGCTTCTTCCCGTCGGATGCCGCGTGTGAGCTGCGGATCGCCGCGAGGATCTCGTCCTCCTTGGCGCCGTCGAAGACCGGCGTGGCCACGTGGACGGGTCCGGTGTGGTCCTCGCCGCTCTTGTCGAATCCGACGAGCGCGGCGTAGCCCAGGTGGGCCTCGAGCACCTGCCCGAGGTTCATCCGCGACGGGACGCCCAGCGGGTTCAAGATGATGTCGACCGGCGTGCCGTCCTCGAGGAACGGCATGTCCTCCTCGGGGAGGATCGTGGAGATCACGCCCTTGTTCCCGTGGCGTCCGGCCAGCTTGTCGCCGTCGGAGATCTTGCGCTTCTGCGCCACGTAGACGCGCACGAGCTGGTTCACACCGGGCGGCAGCTCGTCGCCGTCGTCCCGGTTGAACACGCGCACCCCGATCACCTTGCCCGATTCACCGTGCGGCACCTTGAGGGACGTGTCGCGCACCTCGCGCGCCTTCTCGCCGAAGATCGCTCGGAGCAGCCGCTCCTCGGGGGTGAGCTCCGTCTCGCCCTTGGGCGTGACCTTCCCGACGAGGTAGTCGCCGGTGTTGACCTCGGCCCCGATCCGGACGATCCCCCGCTCGTCGAGGTCCTTCAGGATCTCCTCGGAGACGTTGGGGATGTCGCGCGTGATCTCCTCGGCGCCCAACTTGGTGTCGCGGGCGTCGACCTCGTGCTCCTCGATGTGGATCGAGGTGAGGATGTCGTCCTTCACCAGGCGCTCGGAGATGATGATCGCGTCCTCGTAGTTGTGACCCTCCCAGGGCATGTACGCCACGAGGAGGTTCTTGCCGAGGGCGATCTCACCCTGATCCGTGGACGGACCGTCGGCGATCACCTGCTGCTTCGCGACCCGGTCGCCGATGTCCACGAGGGGCTTCTGGTTGAAGTTCGTTCCCTGGTTGGTCCGCCGGAACTTGATCAGGTCGTAGGTCCGCAGCTTCCCGGTCTTCTCCCTGACCACGATGGCCTCGGCCGAGACGTCCTCGACGGTCCCTGCCTCGTCGGCCAACACGACGTCGCCTGCGTCGACGGCCGCGCGGAACTCCACGCCGGTGCCCACCAGCGGGGCCTCGGCACGGAGCAAGGGGACGGCTTGGCGCTGCATGTTGGCGCCCATCAGGGCGCGGTTGGCGTCGTCGTGCTCGAGGAACGGGATCAGGGCCGCGGCCACCGAGACCAGCTGCTTCGGGGACACGTCCATGTAGTCGATCTCGTCGGGCGAGACCTGGTCGACCTCGCCGCCCTTGCGGCGCACCAGCACCTGCGTGTCCTGGAAGGTGCCGTCGGGGGCGAGGCGAGCGTTCGCCTGCGCGATGACGTGGCGGTCCTCCTCGTCGGCCGACAGGTAATCGATCTTCGCCGTGACCTTGCCCTTCTCGACGCGCCGGTAGGGGGTCTCGATGAACCCGAACTCGTTGATCCGGCCGAAGCTGGACAGCGACCCCATGAGGCCGATGTTCGGACCCTCGGGCGTCTCGATCGGGCACATCCGGCCGTAGTGGGACGGGTGCACGTCTCGCACCTCGAAGCCTGCGCGCTCCCGCGACAGACCTCCCGGGCCGAGCGCCGACAGCCGGCGCTTGTGAGTGAGCCCGGCGAGCGTGTTGGTCTGGTCCATGAACTGCGACAGCTGTGAGGTCCCGAAGAACTCCTTGATCGAGGCGACGACGGGACGGATGTTGATCAGGGTCTGCGGCGTGATGGCCTCGACGTCCTGGGTGGTCATCCGCTCCTTCACGACCCGCTCCATGCGCGAGAGCCCGATCCGGATCTGGTTCTGGATCAGCTCCCCGACCGAGCGGATCCGGCGGTTGCCGAAGTGGTCGATGTCGTCGGGGTCGTAGCCGGCCTCGCCGGCGTGCAGGTGCACGAGGTAGCCGACCGTCTTGAGGATGTCCTCGAACGTGAGGACGGCCTTGTACTTGGGCGCTCCCTGTCCGGCCGCCTCCTCTTTCTGCATCGAGGAGAAGACCCGATAGCGGATCTGCTCCCACGCCTTCCGGTCCGGGTTGTCGAGCTCACCCAGGCCCTTGTGATGGGAGCGCAGCTGCTTCAACAGCTCGCCCTCGGCGGCGCCCAGCTTCTTGTCCACTTTGTGGCGACCCACGCGCGCGACGTCGTAGCGCTTGGGGTTGAAGAACAGGTTCTCGAGGAGGGTCTTCGCGCTTTCGGCCGTGGGCGGCTCGCCCGGTCGCAGCTTCCGGTAGATGTCCTCGAGGGCCTCCTCCTGGGTCTCGAAGTGGTCCTTCTCGAGCGTGTTCTGGATGGAGACCGCGTTGTCGAAGAGCTTCAGGATCTCGGCCGCACTGAACCCGAGGGCCTTCAAGAAGACGGTGATGTGCTGCCGGCGCTTGCGATCGATCCGCACGCCGACGGTGTCCTTCTTGTCCACGTCGAACTCGAGCCAGGCACCCCGCGACGGGATGATCTTCGCGATGAAGATGTCCTTGTCGGTGGTCTTATCGGGCTCCTTGCTGAAGTAGACGCCCGGTGAACGCACCAGCTGGGAGACCACGACGCGCTCGGTGCCGTTGATGATGAAGGTGCCGCGGTCGGTCATCATGGGGAAGTCGCCCAGGAAGACCTCCTGCTCCTTGATCTCACCGGTGACCTTGTTGACGAAGGTTGCTTCGACGAACAGAGGAGCGGAGAACGTGATGTCCTTGTCGCGGCACTCCTCTTCCGAGAACTTCATCGCTCGGAACTCGTGCTTGCCGAAATAGAGCTGGAACTGCTCTGTGAAGTCTTCGATGGGTGAGACTTCTTCGAGAACCTCCTTGAGGCCCTCGTTCAGGAGCCGATCGAATGAGTCCTTCTGGATGGCAACGAGGTCGGGAAGCTGGAGGACCTCGTCGAGCTTGGCGAAACTGACACGATTCCGAACAGGCACGAGCTGGTCAGGCAAGCAGAACCCCTCCCGGGAGACGTCGAGAGCGCACGGCAGAGCGCGGTGGACGGCACGGCAAACGAGCAGTCTACGAGGAGGAACAGGCACCGTCAACGGCGCCTGCCCCGGACACGGCGGCTGCCCCCGAGGGTACGCCTCCTCGAGGCCGAGGGTCAAGCCGCCGAACGGCCTTCCCTGGACGCCATCCGACCCCCGCCAGCTGGGCGCGTGATGGTGTCGGGTGCCTACCGGCGGTAGGGTCGGCGGCGATGGCCTCGGAGCCCACCCCGTCCGGCCCCCGGCGACCACGGACCCGCGGGAGACGGGTTGCACTCGGCGCCCTGGCGGGCCTCGCCACGTTCGCCGCCCTCCTCGTCCTTGACGGCATCTGGGCGGGAAGGAGCCTCGTCCGCGGTCTCACGGCCGCACGGTCGGAGCTCTCGATCGCGATCGAATCGATCGTCACCGGGGACCCGGGGTCGGCGGGACCACACTTCGCCGCCGCCAGCCGGGCGGCGGATGCCGCCCTGGGGGCGGTGGGGCACCCCTCGATGGGCATCGCCGGGCTCCTGCCCATCGCGAGCGACAACATCGACGCGGCCGCGGCCGTCGCCGACGCCTCCCGGGCGACGGCCGAGGCCGGGACAGAGATGGTCCGGGTCGCTCGGACGCTCGGGTGGACCGACATCAGGATCCCCGCCTCCACCGCCGCGGGGAACGTGGACATCGACGCCTTGGAGGACGCGATCCCCGACATGGAGGCGGTGACGCGACGGCTCGACGTCGCTCTTCGGGCGCTGGAAGACGCGGGGGGCGACGGACTGCTCGGGCCCGTCGCGTCCGGCTATCGGGACGCCGTCGACGCACTCACCCTCCGGCTCGACCTCGCGATCCGATTCAGGGACTCGTTGCGGCTCGCGGCCACGATGTTCGGAGGAGAGCATCGGTACCTCGTCTCCATCCCGACGCTGGGCATCCCACGGCCCGGCGGCGGCACGCCCGCGACGGTCGGCGTCCTGATCGCACGCGACGGCTCCCTCGCACTCGAGTCGATCACGCCCGCACCGAGCGAGTTGATCGAGGCGGAGATCTCGATGGACTGGAGGAGGACGGCGCGAGCCCTGCTCGAGGCGGCCGAAACGTCCGGTCTGACCGATCTCGACGGGGTCATCCAGATCGATGCGGTGGCGCTCGAGGACATCGTGTGGGCCATCGGGGACGTGGAAGCTGAGGGCTCGCCCGAGGCCCTGTCCGATCGGACCACCACCGATGCGCTGGAGATCGAGGCCTTCCTCGGGACCGCACCGCCCCGGTCGGCCCGGCTGCACGCCGATCGGGTCTCGGCGATCCTCGAGGCGTTCCTCGATCGTCGGCCAGGAGTGGAATCGTTCGCCCTCGCGACGGCCGCCGGCGCCCGCGACGGGCACCTGTCGGTCTACCTCCCCGGGAGGGCCGAGCGCCGTATCATCCGCAGCCTCGGCCTCGACGGCGGCGCCCGGCCGACCGATCAAGGCGTGCTCCCCGTTGCCGCCTCCTGGAGCGCCGTCGGGAACTCCCACGTGGGTGCGCTCGTGGACACGACCGTTCGTCAGTCGATCCGGATCATGGGCGACGGGTCCGCGGCGGTCGACGCGGAGATCCTGTTCGAGAACAAGGCGGGGACGGATCCGCCGTCGGTACTCCTCGGGCGCCCCGTGGGCGGGGTCCCAGTGGGCACGTTCGCGGCCGACGTCACCGCTCCTCGTGCCGAAGACGTCGCAGGACATCACCGCGGAAACGAGTCGGCCGAGCCCGATCGAGATCGGCTCGGACATGGGACTCACCTCGGTGACCGGTTCGATCCTCGTTCGCGGTGGCGAGTCGGCGACGCTCACCGTCACGTACGAGGTCCCCGACGCGGTCAGGACGGTCGACGGACTGGAACAGCTGATGCTCAGGGTGCTCCCGCAGCCGACGCTGTCCGGCATGCGGTTCCAGCTCGGGATCGTCCTCCCGGAGGGGTCGAACGTCGTCTCCACCTCACCGGGACTCGAGAGAAGGACGGACGGGGCGACGTTCTCCGGCGTCCGCGGAGGCTCCGTCGACCTCGAGCTGCGATTCGGCTCCGGCGAGCCCTAGCCGATCATCGGGGCGGCGAGGGGATGCTCGACCGCGTCCGGCAACCGCGTCATCTGTCCGTTCTCCGCGACGGCCGGATCGGTCTTCACGGCACCGAGCAGGTCCGCGATGGCGTGGGCGATCCTCGCGCCCTGCTCGCTGGACGTGATGCGCACGCCACGGTCGTAGAGGACGTTGAAGAAGTCCTCGAGGATCGCCCGCTGATCGCCGAGCAGTGAGGCCTCGGACACGTTCAGGGCTCGCGCCAAACGGGCGAGGGTCTGGATGGAAGGCTCGACGTGACCGTTCTCGTAGCGGGAGAGTCGCGCTTTGGGGATGCCGGAGATGTCCTCGAGCTCCGATTGGCTCAGCCCCGCTGCCACCCGTGATTCACGGAGTCGCTGACCGAAATGCTTCCCATCGCTTTCCCGCATGCCCTGTCTCCCCCTCATGTGAGAACGTTCCCGCACGCTAGCACAAGGGTTGCCGGGAGGGGAACCCGAGGTGCCGCCCCACGGTCAACCATGTTGCTCGTCTGGTCATCTACTTGACCTCGACGCTCCCGCCGGCGGCCTCGAGCTGCTCCTTCGCCTTGTCGGCGGTCTCCTTGTTGACACGCTCAAGGACCGGCTTGGGCGCTCCGTCGACGAGATCCTTGGCCTCCTTGAGACCGAGGCTCGTGAGAGCCCGGACCTCCTTGATCACCTGGATCTTCTTGTCCCCCGCAGCGGTGAGGATCACGTCGAACTCCGACTGCTCCTCTTCCGCGCCACCGTCACCGCCGGCCGCACCGCCCGGCGCGGCCACCATCATCGGCGCAGCGGCAGCGGCCGTGACGTCGAACGTCTCTTCGAACGCCTTGATGAACTCCGACAACTCGAGCAGCGTCATCTCTTTGAACTGCTCGAGGAGATCCTCCGTCCCGATCTTCGACTTCGCCACGGTCACTCCCCTTCCTCGTCGTTCGTTCCGTTCACCTCTGGTGCTGCTTCGGCCTCTGGTGCTGCTTCGGCCTCTGGTGCTGCTTCCGGCAACTTCGCCTTGAAGGCTTCGAGCAGTGACAGGAAGCGCGACTGGGCTCCCTGGAACATCGAGGCCGCGCGGGACATCTCGCCCTTCATCAACCCCGCGATCTTGGAGAGCATCACCTCTCGGGACTCGAGCTCGGCGAGCGATCTGGCCTCGTCGGCCGAGAGGACGCGCCCCTCCACGAATCCGCCCTTCAACACGAGGGCAGGGAACTTCTTCGCAGCGGCTGTGACGCTCTTGGCCGCCGCGACCGGGTCCTCGAGTACGAATGCCACGGCGCTCGGCCCCTCGAACAACGATCCGAGCCCGGCGGCGTCGGTGTCCTCGAGCGCCCGGCGCATCAGGGTGTTCTTGATGACCGCGAACCGCGCGCCCCCCTCGCCGAGGGACTTCCGCAGCTCTGTGATCTCGGACACGGTGAGCCCGCGATATTCGGTGAGCAGCAGCGCCGCGGAGCCCTCGATCTGCTCCTTCAGCTCCGCGACCCGTTCGATCTTCTGGGTACTCGGCATCGCGCCTCCTGTATGAAACAACGCGTCCCCGCAGACAGCGGAGACGCGCGCGGCGCGACCTTCCCCGACGACGATGCGTGTCCGCCACGCACGATCGTCGCCTCGGCAGGTACCCGATCGGGATTGTGCGCTCACGCGCCCCTGCTGTCTGCGGCAGCGCTCAGGGTACCAGCGCTCTCGGAACTATCCCTCCGCGACGGCCATCTGGACGCCTCGAGGCTTGGACGCGTCGATCCGCACGCTCGGTCCCATCGTCGAGGAAACGGCCAGCGACTTGATGTATCGGCCCTTGGCCGAGGACGGCTTCGCCTTCAGGAGCTCATCGATGACCACGAGGTAGTTCTCGAGCAGGTTGCGCTCCTCGAACGACTTCTTCCCGATGATCAGATGGACGTTGCCCGTGCGGTCGGCTCGGTACTCGACCTTTCCTCCCTTGATGTCGGCGACGGCCTTCGCGATGTCGTTCGTCACGGTCCCGGTCTTCGGGTTCGGCATCAGTCCCCGCGGACCCAGCACCCGGCCGGCCTTCCCGACGGACGCCATCATGTCCGGCGTCGCGACCGCCGCGTCGAAGTCGATCGTCCCCTTCATGACCTCCTCGACCAGCTCCTCGCCGCCGACGACGTCCGCTCCGGCATCCCGCGCCTCGCGCGCCTTCTCCCCCGCAGCGAACACTCCGACGCGCACTGACTTGCCAGTGCCGTGGGGCAGCGCCACGGTGCCGCGGATCGCTTGGTCGTTCTTCCGGGGGTCGACGCCGAGCCGGAAGGCGACCTCGATGGTCTCGTCGAACTTCGCCCCAGGCAGCGACT
This sequence comes from uncultured Actinomycetota bacterium, assembly GCA_963702405.1. Taxonomy (GTDB): domain Bacteria; phylum Actinomycetota; class UBA4738; order UBA4738; family HRBIN12; genus JAJNBA01. Next base: position 77,629 of record CAVPCM010000008.1, on the reverse strand, counting down.
TCAGGATCTTGATCGCGTCCGCCGGAAGGTACTGCTGCTCACGATCGAAGGACTCGGCAGCCTCTCGGTAGCGCTTCCCGGGCTTCGCGCTCACGAGGCCACCTCCACGCCCATGCTGCGCGCCGTCCCCTCGATGATCCGCATCGCGTTGTCGATGTCGTTCGCGTTCAGATCGACCATCTTGCGCTCGGCGATCTCCTTCACCTGCTGCCGGGAGAGTCGGGCGACCTTCTCGCGGTTCGGCTCGCCCGACCCCTTCTCGATCCCGGCCGCCTTGCGGATCAGCTCCGCGGCCGGCGGCTGCTTGAGGATGAAGGTGAACGATCGATCCTCGTAGATCGTGAGCTCGACCGGGATCACCTGTCCGGCGAACTGCTGGGTCGCTTCGTTGTACTGCTTGCAGAAGTCCATGATGTTCACGCCGTGCTGACCCAGCGCCGTGCCCACCGGAGGGGCAGGGGTTGCCTGCGCGGCGACGATCTGGAGCTTCGCGGTCGCGAGCACTTTCTTCTTCGGAGCCATCGTTCCCACCTCCTGCGGTCCCAGCGGCCTCGCGGCCTCCCGCGTCTCTCTCGATTGTTGCGCTATCGCTTCGCTACTTGAGCGCCACCTCTCGCTGGGCTATCGCTTCGCTACTTGAGCGCCACCTCTCGCTGCGCTATCGCTTCGCTACTTGAGCGCCACCCGAAGCGCTAGACCTTCGATACCTGATCGAAGGAGAGCTCGACCGGGGTCTCCCGGTCGAAGATGTTGACCAGCACCTTGAGCTTGGCCTGGTCGGGGTTGATCTCGTTGATCGTGCCGTTGAAGTCAGCGAACGGCCCCGAGGTGATCCGCACGATGTCGCCCTCCTCGAATCCGAGGCGGACCTGCGGCCGGACCTCCTCCTTCTTCACGGTCAGGATCTTGTCGACCTCGTGCTTCGACAGCGGTGTGGGCTTCGTTCCGGTGCCCGCGGACACGAAGCCGGTGACGCCGGGCGTGTTGCGAACGACGTACCAAGAGTCGTTGTCGTACACCATGCGGACGAGGAGATAGCCGGGGAACTGCTTCTTCTTCACGACCTGCTTCTTCCCGGACTTGATCTCCATCACGTCTTCCATCGGGATGTGGACACCGAAGATCTTGCCCTCCATCTGCATCGTTCTGATCCTCGACTCGAGATTGGCCTTCACCTTGTTCTCGTAACCGGAATAGGTGTGGACGACGTACCAGTCGCCATGGCCGCGGAAGGGATCGTCGTCGACGACGGGCGCCGGCTCTGGCTCGGCGGCGGCTTCCACGGACTCGGTTTCCGCCTCGGTCGCTTCGACCTCGACGGGCTCGGGATCCGGCTCGACCGGCTCCGGGTCGGGCTCGACGGGCTCCGGGTCCGGTTGTGGATCCACGGGATCGGGCTCCACGACCTCCATGGCGACCTCCTCGCCGGACTCGTCGGCGCCTCCCGACTCGTCCTTCGTCTCGAGACCCCCCTCGACGACGGGTGTGTCGGACGCGTCGACCTGCTCGAGGTCGCGCTCGTCGGAGATCGAACCGGATCCGTTCACATCGGTCCTCATCAGTTCCCGAGCACGTCGAAGACGAACCTCGTGAACAGGGAGTCGAGCCCGAACACGTAGGTCGTGAGGACGGTGATGGTCACGAGCACCACGATCGAGTACGAGACGAGCTCCCGACGGGTCGGCCAGTCGACCTTGGTGAGCTCCTGGCGGACCTCCTTCAGGAACTGGCGCGCACCGGTCCGCTTCCGTCGTTCTCCTGCACGGCGGCCTTCCTGGTGGCGGCGGACGGCGTGGCGGGACGCGCGGTACCCGCGCGCTTCTGCGCGCGCTCCTGGCGTTCCTGCATCCGCTTCATCTGCCGGTTCATGGGTGCTCCCTTGCAGGGGCGGAGGGACTTGAACCCCCAACCGCCGGTTTTGGAGACCGGTGCTCTACCAAATTGAGCTACGCCCCTGGGCTCCGGGCCTCCCAGCGTCGTGGCTGGACGTTCGGAGCCCTCAGTATAGGGTCGGCCTCAGGGCCCGGCAAAGGAACCATCCCGCCGACCTGCGACGTTCCTCCCTTCCCCATCGCCTCCCCCGGACGGCCGAGCCGACGTCCGCCCCGGGGGGATTTCCTCGCCAGATACGGGAGCACGGCCGCACCTGACCTATCCTTCCGTTCCAAGACGTGCCGCAGCGGCCCCGGATCGCGAGGCACACGCATGAACGAACAGCGCACCGCACGGCCGGCTGGAGCCGGTAGCCGCCGGCGTTCCCCATTGTTCAGTCGACAGCAGGCGCCGGAGCCACCCGTCCTTACCCCCGCCGAGGAAGAGATCGCGAACGCGTTGACGAACGTCGTCGACGAGCGCGTGGAGGAGGGCCTCCAGGTGCTCGAGCAGCAGGCCACGATCCTGATGCGCGAAGTGGCCACCGAGCTCTGGCGCTCGTCCGCGAAGGACGTTCGTCCCGAACAGGAGCGGATCGTCAGCCTCCTCTCGAGGGATCAGGCGATCAGGAGCTTGATCGCGTCGAGCGACGAGCGCTTCCAGGCGCTCTCCACCCGTGCGGGGCGCGTGGAGGATGCGCTCGGTGACCTGGCAGAGACGGGCCGCGCCACCCGCGAGGCGATCGAGTCCTCGGTCGCCTCGATCCGCGAGATCGCCGACTCGCCCACCCTTCACGGGGTCGAGGGTGTCCGGAACCAGTTGGAGCAGGTCGAGCGGCACATCGCAGAGACCTTCAAGAACCTCGACGAGCGCGACGCTACGCTCACCGACACCATCCTGCAGCAGGTCCGAGAGCACGGCGAGATGGTGGCGCGCGAGACCTCTCGCGTCGTCGAGGCGATGCAGGGATACGTGCAGGGTGGCGCCGAAGCGGTGGGGCGTCTCGCCCAGCGGGTCGAGGCGCACGCCGAGTCCTTCGCCAGCCAGGACGGCGACCTGACGGCGAACGTCGGCGCGACGGTCCGTGAGGAGGTCCAGGCGATCGGACAGCAGCTCGAGCTGATGTCCGAGGGCATGGGCATCCACAGCCGCGACGAGGTCGCCCTGAAGTCCGCGATGGAGCGCTTCATCGACACCCGGGTGCGCGGGTTGGCGGAGCTGATCCGGAGCGACTCCCAAGCTCTTCGGAGGATGATCGAGGAGAAGACCACGGAGCAGGAGGTGCTGCTCCGGGAGACCGTCGAAGAGCGGATGATCCTGGTCGGCGAGGCTCTGGTGGAGAAGACGGCCGAGGCCGCGGAGATCGCGATCGCCTCGTCGCTCGGCGAGACCGTGGAGCGGATGAGCGCGTCGATGGGCTCGATCGAGGGCATCGACACGATGCTCGCCGAGCAGCAGCAGGCGTTCGAGGAGCGGATGCGCGCGCACGTCGACGACCGCGTGGCGGCGATCGCCCGGATGATCCGTTCGGACAACCAGGCACTCGCCGACCGACTCGGCTCGGCCGGCCCGGCGAACGACGACGCCGAGCTCCTGCGGCAGACACTGCGGTCGATCAAGGAGTTGCATGCCGGCCTTGCGAACGATGTCCTCAGCTCGGTGGATCGCCGCTTCCAGTCGATGTCCGACCAGCTGCACAAGGAATCGCAGTCGACGGCGGAGTCGATGCTCACGGTCGCCGAGCGGTTGGCCGACAAGATCGACCGGGTCACGGTCATGGTGGACGAGGGTTATGGCAACGACGTCCAGATCGTGGTCGATCGGATGAGCGAGGCGATCCAGGCGATGTCGGGACGGACGCAGCGCCGGGACGCGCAGGGCCAGCTGGGAGCCTGAGGCACTTCACTCGACCAGGAGCACCTCGGCTTCGCCGCGCTTGATCGGCCATTCCGTCCGGCCGTCGCGCTCGACCGTCACCCAGCATTCGACGACGGCCACCGCTCGCTCGGTGTCGACCGACTTCACGCGCCCACCCGCCACGATCTCCTCACCCATGAAGACGGGGGCACGGAATTGTGAGGTCAGTCGCCGCACCCGCTCGGGACCTCCCCCCCATTCGGCGATGCAGGCGGCCAGGTGCCCCATCGTGAACATCCCGTGCGCGACGATCCCCGGGAACCCCGCGGCGCGGGCAACGGCCTCGTCCTGGTGGAGCGGGTTCGCGTCTCCGCCGGCCTCCGCGTACGCCTTCACGTCCTCGGCGGTGACGATGCGCGAGCGGGTCGGGAGCTCCGACCCCGCCTCGACCTGGGCCGGCGACGGCATCAGCCTGCGGCCCGCTCGATCAGCGTCGACCGCGCCGCACAGACGATCTCGCCGCCGGGTTCCACGAGCTCGGTGGCGAGGACCAGGAAGGAATTGGCTCCGAGCGAGCGGATCGACTCGATCCTGCTCCTGATCGCCAGCGTTTCACCCTCCCGCAGCGGGCGCCGGAACTCGTACTCCTGACCCCCGTGGAGGACCCGGGAGAAGTCGATCGCGACTTCCGGATCGGCCACGATCTCGGGGATCACGGTGAACTCCGCCGCGGTCGCGAACGTGACCGGGACCCCTCCCACCTGGGAGAACACTCCCCGGAACGCGGCCACACGGCCGGGATCCACCGTGAAGGGTGCCTCCGGATACGCCTTCCCCACGGCCGCCGCGTTCATCGGGGGATGCTAATCCAACGTCGGTCGGACGGCGTCCGGCGTCCCTCAGACGGGGGACTCGGGAAAATCCGGCGGTGGGGGTACGTGATTCCGTAGATCAACATGCCTACGATGCCGCGGTATGGCTGCCCGAGCCAGGCCGAAGGACCGCAAGGCATCTGGGACGGCCGAGGGGGACATCCGCGTCGTCATCGCCGACGACCACCGCTCCTTCGGTGAAGCCCTGCAGATCGCGCTGGACAACGAGGACGATCTCAAGGTGATCGAGGTCGTCACCGACGGCGAGTCCGCGATCGAGTCCGCCCAGGTGCAGCACCCGGATGTGCTCCTGATGGACGTGGGGATGCCCGGTGTCGACGGCCTCGAGGCCACCCGGCGCATCCACCGGGAGGCTTCGAACACGAAGGTCATCCTCCTGTCCGGTCACGACGACGACGTCGTGCTCGCCCGCGCCGTCGAAGCGGGAGCCCGCGGGTTCCTGCGGAAGACCCAGGCCGTCTCCGAACTCGCCGAGGCGATCCGCCGCGCGAACCGTGGCGAGCCGCTCCACGAGGTGAGTGAGGTCGAGCTCTCCTTGGCGCGGTTCCGGATGCAGCGGCGGACCGACGGCGAGCTCGCGCAGCGGGTGGAGCGCCTGACGCCTCGAGAGCTCGAGATCCTCCAGCGCGTGGCTGCGGGCGAAGCATCGGTCGACATCGCGAACGAGCTCGGGATGAGTCGTCACACGCTGCGGACGCACATCCAGAACGTCCTCACCAAGCTCGGCGTGCACTCGAAGACCGACGCCGTCGTCGCGGCGATCCGCTTCGGCAAGGTCAAGACGAACGAGAAGCTGGCGCAGACGGACGTCGACGCGTCCTGATCCGTTCGTGTGGTCGCGCTATCGCTTCGCTACTTGAGCGCTTGGATCTGCGCTAGCGCGTCTCGCGGTGCAGCGTGTGGGAGCGGCACCAGCGGCAGTACTTCTTGAGCTCGATCCGGTCCCGGTCGTTCACGCGGTTCTTCACCGTGTTGTAGTTGCGCCTCTTGCAATCCGAGCAGGCCAGCGTGATCTTCGGGCGGTTGCCTTCCTTCCGGGCCATCGCTACTTCACGACCTTGGTGACCCGGCCCGCGCCGACGGTGCGGCCGCCCTCCCGGATCGCGAAGCGCAAACCCTCTTCCATCGCGATCGGGGCGATCATGTCGACCTTCATCTCCACGTTGTCCCCCGGCATGACCATCTCCACGCCACCGGGCAGGTGTGCTTGGCCGGTCACGTCGGTGGTCCGGAAGTAGAACTGGGGACGGTATCCATCGAAGAACGGCGTGTGCCGGCCCCCCTCTTCCTTGGACAGGATGTAGACCTGCGCCTCGAACTCCGTATGCGGGGTGATCGAGCCGGGCTTCGCCAGGACCTGTCCGCGCTCGACGTCGTCCTTGTCGATGCCGCGGAGCAAGACACCCACGTTGTCGCCTGCCTGCACCTCGTCCAGGAGCTTGCGGAACATCTCGAGGTCGGTGGCGATGGTCTTCCGGGTGTCCTTGATCCCGACGATCTCGATCTCGCTCATCTTGGTAAGCGTGCCCCGGTCGACCCGGCCCGTGACGACGGTGCCGCGGCCGGTGATCGAGAAGACGTCCTCGATCGGCATCAGGAACGGCTTCTCCGTATCGCGGGTCGGTTCGGGGATGTAGGAGTCACATGCGGCGAGCAGCTCGTCGATCTTGCCGTTCCAGGTCTCGTCGCCCTCGAGCGCCTTCAGGGCGGAGATCTGCACCACGGGGACGTCGTCGCCCGGGAACTCGTAGGACGAGAGCAACTCGCGCACCTCGAGCTCGACGAGGTCGAGGAGCTCCGGGTCGTCGACCATGTCGCACTTGTTCAGCGCCACGATGATCGAGGGCACGCCGACCTGACGGGCGAGGAGCACGTGCTCGCGGGTCTGCGGCATCGGGCCGTCGGCAGCCGAGACCACGAGGATCGCGCCGTCCATCTGGGCGGCGCCCGTGATCATGTTCTTCACGTAGTCGGCGTGGCCGGGACAGTCGACGTGGGCGTAGTGGCGGTTGTCGGTCTCGTACTCGACGTGGGCGATCGCGATCGTGATCCCGCGCTCTCGCTCCTCGGGCGCCTTGTCGATCTGATCGAACGGCGTGAAGTCCGCCATGCCCTTCTCGGCCTGGCGCTTCGTGATGGCGGCGGTCAGCGTCGTCTTGCCGTGGTCGATGTGGCCGATCGTGCCGATGTTCACGTGCGGCTTCGTCCGCTCGAACTTCTTCTTGCCCATGTCTCGTGATCTCCTCGGAGTCCTTCTGGTCTCGTGGCTGGCCTCGTGGCCGGCTCTTCCTCGTAGCGGGGGGCGGGATCGAACCGCCGACACAGCGATTATGAGCCGCTTGCTCTACCACTGAGCTACCCCGCCCGGCGGTCGCCCAGTTTACCTTCGACGGTGCGACCGCGGCACGAACCCTGCTCTCCTACCGTCGCATGGTCCTCGGAGAGCCCTTAGTACCTGGGGAGCCGGAGAGGGGAATCGAACCCCTGACCTCCTCCTTACCATGGAGGCGCTCTGCCGACTGAGCTACTCCGGCGGCAGTGCTCGATGATAACAATGGGTCGGCCGCGGACCGTGGCACGATGATGTGATGCGGCGGATCATCACGGCCCTGGTCGCACTGACCCTCCTGGGAGCGTGCTCGGACGACACACCCGAGCCCTCGGAGACCACCCCGGGGTCGACGATGACGTTCGGAGGAACGGACGCGACCCTGACGGTGGACCTCGCGGACGATCCGCAGGAACGCCGGAAAGGACTGATGGGCGTGGAGGAGCTCCCCGCGCGATCAGGGGATGGCGTTCGTGTGGCCGGGGCCCGTCGACAGCACGTTCTGGATGAAGGACACCCTCGTGCCGCTCTCGGTCGCCTTCGTCGATGAGTCCGGGCACGTGATCGACGTCCTCGACATGCAGCCGTGTGCGACGGACCAATGCCCCTCGTACGGGATCGACGAGCCGTTCGTCCTCGCGATCGAAGCGAACCTGGGCTGGTTCGACGAACACGGTGTCGGTGCCGGCGACCGAGCGAAGCTCCGGAGAGCCCTCGATGGATGACTGCCAGCTCTGCGCCGCGGAACAGGTCACCGCGTGGCTCCACGAGGACGACGACTGCTGGGTCGCGGAGTGCCTCGTGTGCCGAACCCCGATGATCGTGTGGCGCTCGCACGGGCTGCCCGAGTCCGAGCTCGAGACGGCGCTGTTGACCAGGCTCGAGCGGATCGCCAGCGACCGGTACGGGCCGGACGGCTACTGGATCGATCCCGAGCGACGCCGGATCCCGGAGCACTGGCACGCGCACGCCCGCCCGGCCGGCGGATTCTTCGACCCCGCGAGCGACCTCTACGGCTCGTTCTAACGCCGAGGTCGGATGCACGCCTGGAGGCGTTCCCATCCCCGCGCTCGGCATGCTTGAATACGCGCCCCCGCCCGGAAGGAGTTCCGATGCGCCGCTCGTCCCGCTCGCTCCGTCTCCCCGCTGCAGTGATCGCGCTGGCCGCGACGACCGGTCTCCTCGCACCCGGCGCCAGCGCGACGGATCGCGATCCCGTGATCGTCGCCGTCGGCGACCTCGCGTGCCAATCGCTGACGGCGGGGCAGGGCATGGGCGCCTGCCGATCGGGTGACGTCGCGGACCTGATCCGCGAGATCGATCCCGACCGGTTCCTCGCGCTCGGGGACCTGCAGTACACCAAAGGCAAGCTCTCGGAGTTCCTCCGCGTGTGGGACGTGCAGTTCGGCGATCTCCGGGACATCACGATGCCGGCCCCGGGGAACCACGAGTACGGAACGACCGACGCCGCCGGCTACTTCGCCTACTTCGGCGCGGTGGCCAACCCGCCGCTCGGGTACTACTCCTTCGACCTCGGCGACTGGCACATCGTGTCGCTCAACTCCGACATCTGCGGCGACGACCCCGGTTGCGGCCCCGGCACGCCCCAAGGTGACTGGCTCCGGGCGGACCTCGAGGCGAACGCGGATGCGACCTGCACGCTCGCGTTCATGCATCACCCTCGCTACGACTGGCGGCCCTTCCAGAAGTGGATCGAGGACGACGCCACCATCAATTTCGGCGGCTCGGAGACCAGGCCGCTCATCCCGCTCTGGGAGGTGTTCGCCGACGAGGGCGTCGACGTCGTGCTCGTCGGACACAACCATCTCTACCAGCGGTGGGCTCCGCAGGACGCCCACGGCAACGCCGTCGCCGGCGGCACGATCCAGTTCACGGTGGGAACGGGCGGACGGCAGCTCTACCCCTTCGGTCGCCCTCCGATGCCCGAGAACCTCGAGGTCACGCAGAACAAGGCCTTCGGCGTGCTGCAGATGACGTTGCACGAGGACTCGTACGACTACGGATGGGTGTCCGTGCCCGGCGAGCCGGCCTTCCAGGACGGAGGGACGGTAGCCTGCACCTGATCCGGGGATCAGGGGTCGAGGAGGTCGGATCCGATGGCGTTCCACGGATGGAAGGTGGAGGCGCTCGAGTTCTTCGAAGGCCTGGAGGCCGACAACTCGAAGGCGTACTGGCAGCGCCACAAGGACGTGTACGACACGATCGTCCGCGCACCGATGGAGGAGCTGCTCGCCGAGCTGGAGCCCGAGTTCGGTGAGGGCCGGATCTTCCGCCCGTATCGCGACGTTCGCTTCAGCCGCGACAAGTCGCCGTACAAGACCGCGATCGGGGCCACGCTCGGCGACGGGTACGTCCAGGTCGACGCCCGCGGTCTCGCCGTCGGCAGCGGGAAGTGGGAGATGGCGCCCGACCAGCTCGAGCGCTATCGCGAGAGCGTCGCGCGAGACCGGTCCGGTGAGGATCTGACACGGATCGTGTCGGACGCGCGAACACAGGGACTGGACGTCCACGGGCACGATGTGTTGAAGACGGCGCCGAAGGGCTATCCCAAGGACCACCCGCGGATCGAGCTCCTCCGGTTCAAGGGATTGATCGCCTGGCAGGAATGGCCGGCCGGGGCGTGGCTCGGAACGAAGCGAGCGAAGGACCGGATCGTGACGTTCCTCGAGCGGTCGAAGCCGCTCGTCGACTGGCTCGAGTCGAACGTCGGCGACTCAACCCTGCCCGACCGCGCCCGAAGGTAGCGGCCCCAGTCGACCCTCGATCGCGCGATCCTGACCGTCCGCGTCCGTGTGCACACGGAGGTCCGTGAAGCCGAGATCGGTGAGGATCGCGGTCATGTCCGCAGCTTGGTCGCCGCCGAGCTCCAGAAGCACGCTCCCGCCCGGACGGAGCCACCTATCCGCTGCCCCTGCGGCGCGCACGAGGACGAAGGTTCCGCCCGATCCCCCGTCGAGGGCGCGGCGTGGCTCGTGCGCGAGCACGTCTCTCGGCAGGAGGTGGAGCTCCTCGGTGGGCACGTAGGGCACCACGGCGGTCATCAGGTCGACTCGCCCGCGGAGCGTGAAGGGCAAGGGCCTGTCGAGGTCGCCCTCGGATACCGCCACGCCGTTCCGGCCCGCGCACGCGACCGCCTGGGGGTCGAGGTCCGTGCCCACCACGGTGGCGCGTGGACGGGCGGCGGCGAGCACCATCGCCACCGCCCCGCTTCCCGTGCAGAGGTCGACGGCGATGCCCTCGTCCGGCAGGAGCTCGATCGCCCGCCGCGCGAGCGCCTCCGTGTGCGGACGCGGCACGAACACGCCGGGGTCGATCCGGACCTGATGACCGCAGAACGTCACCGAACCCGTGATCCACGCGAGTGGCTCACCGCGGAGCCGCCGGCGAACCAGCCCCTCGATCGGACCGACGCCCTCTCGCGCCGCGGTGAGCAAGCTGTCGGCCTCGGCCTCGGGTGCGACGCAACCACCCTCGGCGAGCTGGCGGATGACGCGCGTCCGTTCCTGGCCCACCGGTTCTCCCTGTCCCTAGGTCTGGAGAGCCGGACGATCGTGCGCGAGCGCCGCTTCCAGTAGTTGGGCACAGTGGAGGAGATACTCATCGCGCCCGAGCGGGGCCACGAGCTGGATGCCGAGCGGCATGCCATCCGGACCGTCGAAGACCGGTAGCGTGATCGAGGGGAATCCTGCGTAGGACCAGAAGGCCGTCATCGTGCCGTCACCGGTCTCCTCGTATCCGATCGGGGCCACTCCGGGGGTCGCCGGGCAGATCCACGCGTCGATCCCCGATGCCGACGCGCTGTCCTGCAAGAGGGTGGCGAGATCGCCCCTCGCTCGCCGACTCTCGAGGATCCGCTGGGGCGGGATCGTACGTCCATAACGGACGGCCTTCGCTGTCCGCGGCCGGTAGAGGTGGGCGAAGCGATCGAACCATCCGGCGTGAGCGACGGCCATCTCGCCGTGGAGGAGATCCCCGATGCGCCGACCCCACTCGCGAAGACCGTCGGGGTCGTTCCAGGGCACCTCCACCGGTCGAAGCTCGACCCCGCGACCCCGGAGCGTCTCGAGGTGTCGTCGGTGAGCGCTCCAGCCATCGGCCACGACCTCGGGAGCTCCCCACGCTTCGAGAACCCCGAGGACCGGAAGCGCGGACGGCCCCGGATCGCGCCAGTCCGGGACGAGCGGGGCGATGTCCGCTCGCAGACCGGCGACCGACGGCGCGAGGAAGCCGACCGTGTCCATCGAGGGAGACAGCGGGATGCCGTCGAACGGCATGCGCCCGAAGCTGGCCTTGTACCCGACGATCCCGCAGTAGGCCGCGGGGACGACCACCGATTGAAGCGTCTGCGACCCGACGGCGAGCCGACAGATCCCGGACGCGACCGCGGCGGCGGAACCACCGCTGGACCCCCCCGGCGTGCGTGCCGGATCGTGTGGATTCTTCGTCGGAGGCGGCTCGCAATAGGCGAATTCGTCCATCGCGGTCTTGCCGAGCACCGCCGCCCCGGCTTCTCTCAGCGTCGTCACGATCGACGATTCTTCGCCCTCGAAGACCTCAGCCGGCAGCTGGGAGCCAACCCTCGTGGGGATGCCGTCGACCCGATAGAGGTCCTTGACCCCCACGGCCACCCCGTGGAGGGGACCTTCGGGTGGGCTGGACTCGAGTCGGCTCCGGCGGGCCGGCTCGCTCACGAACGCGTCGATGCTCGGATCGATCGACTCGAGCCGCTGGAGCGCGGCCCCCACCTCGGCGTCGATCCCTCTCCCCTCCCCGTCTCGATCCGGCGCTGCGCTGCCTACCCGGCCCCCTACGCGGAGGTTCGGGCGATCAGGCGATGTGGGATGACTACCTCACGGCGGCCCTCGTGGTACGCCCCCGACATCCTCTCGAGCAGGAGTCGGCCGCACTCCCGCCCCATGTCGCCGGCGGGGTTCACCACCGTGGTGAGATCCGGCGTCACGAGCGAGGCCGCCTCGATGTCGTCGTAGCCCATCACGGCGACGTCGAGGGGCACTCGAAGCCCGGCCTCCCGTGTCGCGTTTATCGCACCGATCGCCATCAGGTCGTTGGCGCAGAAGACCGCCCTCGGCGGTTGGTCCCCGCGCCCGAGGAGCTCGCGCATCGCGGAGGCACCTCCTGTCCGCGTGAAGTCACCGACCGCGAGGAGTGACGACTCGGACCGGATACCTGCCTCACCGAGTGCCGCACGATAGCCCGCGAGCCGGTGGTCGCTCGGGGAGATCCCGGGGGGACCTCCGATCATGGCGATCGTCTCGTACCCCTTCTCGATCAGGTACGAAGTCGCGTCGCGCGCGCCCTCGATGTCGTCGGTCCGGACGCAGTCCACGTCGGCATGTCGGATCTTGTCGCCGATCGACACGACCGGGATGTTCGCACGGAGGACCGAGCCGAGTGATCGGGCGGACGTGGCGAAGGACGCGATGGCGATCCCGTCGACCCTCCGCTGGAGCGAATCGTGGAGGAACGTCAGCTCCTGCGCCCGCGCGCCGTCGGTGCTCCCGACGAGCGTCTGGTAGCCACCCGCGAGCAACGCGTCCTGCATCCCCCTCGCGAGCGTGGGGTAGTAGGGGTTGGTGATGTCCGGGATGATCAGGGCGACCATCTGGGATCGTTCCGTTCTGAGCCCGCGAGCGAACGCGTTGGGCTGATAGCCGAGCACTTGGATCGAATCCTCGATGCGGGCACGCGTCGCCTCCGCGACCCGGCGTTTCCCGGAGATCGCGTGCGAGACGGTCGTGATGCTGACGCCGGCGTGTCGCGCCACGTCGACGATGGTCACACCGCTCATCGTGTGGGTCGCTCCTGACTAGCCCTGACTTCCTTAACTTCCCTGACTAGCCGTTGACTTCCTTGACTGGCGAAAACGTTTTGCTCTAGCCTACCAACCCGATCGGCCGTGGGGCTTCGACGGGAGGGGGGCACGACTTGCACGACGTCCTGGACCTCGGCGACATCCTTTCGGACGAGCTCGCGCAACGGGTCGAGTCCGGCTTCGACGTCGGTGATCTCGAGGCGGACGTGCGCGCCGCCGTGGAGAGTGGATCGGTCGCGAAGCAGGAGGCGATGCTCGGATCGATCGAGGGTCGACCCGCCCGATCCGACTGGAGCTACGAGGAACCCTCGGGCTGGCCCGGCATCCAGTCATCCCTCGGCCGACCGGAGCTGCCTGCCCTCGAGCTGGACGAGGAGGCCCTCCGCGATCGGTTGGAAGGAGCCTGGCTCGGACGATGCGCCGGCTGCAACCTCGGCAAACCCGTGGAGGGATGGAGCCGCGAGCGCATCCGGAACTACCTCGACCTCGCGGACGCGTACCCGATCGACGACTATCTTCCGCGCCTCGACCCCTTCCCCGACGGCCTCGCACTGAACTGGTGCTGGCCCGAAACGACCCGCGGGAACATCCGGTTCATGGCGCGCGACGACGACACGGACTACACGATCCTCGGCCTGCACGTCCTCGAGGAGCACGGAACCGGCTTCGGAGCCGAGCAGGTGGGTCATGAGTGGTTGCACCACCTTCCCTTCGCCCAGACGTACACGGCGGAGCGGGCCGCGTACCGCAATCTGATCCACGGCCTTCAACCGCCGCACACGGCCACGTTCCGCAACCCCTATCGGGAGTGGATCGGGGCCCAGATCCGCGGCGACATGTGGGGCTACGTCTCGCCCGGCGACCCCGCCGCCGCCGCCGAGCTCGCGTTCCGAGACGCTTCCCTGTCGCACACGCAGAACGGCATCTACGGGGAGATGTGGGCGTCGGCCCTCATCGCCTCCTGTTTCGTCGTCCCCGACCTCCGGTCTGCGATCGAGTCGGCGCTCGGGTTCGTTCCGCCTCGCTCGCGGCTCGCCGAGGCGGTCCGCCACGTGCTCGGGCTGTTCGACGAGGGGAGGTCGTGGGAGGAGACCCGCGACGCGATCGAGGTCCGCCACGGCCACTACAGCTTCGTGCACACCATCAACAACTCCGCGATCATCACGGCCGCCCTTCTGTGGGGACGAGACGACTTCAGCAGGACGATCGGCCTCGCGGTCGAGGGGGGCTGGGACACGGACTGCACCGGCGCGACCACCGGTTCGGTCTTCGGGGCGAAGTTCGGAGCGGGAGCGCTCCCCGCGCGGTGGGTCGAGCCCCTGAGCGATCGCATCAGCAGCGCCATCGCAGGGTTCGACAATTCACGCATCTCCGACCTCGTCCAGCGCACGCTGGCGATCGCCACGAGCGACGGACGGATCGTGGGAGGGGCCTAGGAAAGCGACGCCGTCCAGAGTTAGGAGCAAGCGGATCGTGGCCCAGATCGTGCTCGACGGTGTCTCCAAGGTCTACCCGGACGGCACGAACGCGGTGTCGACGCTCGATCTCGAGGTTCCCGACGGCGAGCTGACGGTGCTCGTCGGACCATCCGGATGCGGGAAGTCCACCGTGCTGCTCATGGTCGCCGGACTCGAGGAGGTGACGGAGGGCACGATCCGGATCGGCGACCAGGTCGTCAACGACGTGGAGCCGAGGGACCGCGACATCGCGATGGTGTTCCAGAACTACGCGCTGTACCCGCACATGTCGGTATACAAGAACATGGCGTTCGGTCTCCGGATGCGGAAGATCACGCCGGCGGAGATCGATCGTCGGGTGCGGGATGCGGCGCGAACCCTCGGCCTGACCGACGAGCTCCTCGCGAAGAAGCCGAAACAGCTCTCCGGCGGCCAGCGCCAGCGGGTCGCGATGGGCCGAGCCATGGTCCGCGATCCGCAGGCGTTCCTGATGGACGAGCCGCTGTCGAACCTCGACGCGAAGCTCCGGGTCGAGATGCGAGCGGAGATCGCGGAGCTCCAGCGCGAGCTCGGCGTCACGACGATCTACGTCACGCACGACCAGACGGAAGCCATGGTGCTCGGCCACAACCTTGCGCTGATGAACGGCGGCACGCTGCAACAGGTCGGGGCGCCGCAGGGCGTCTACGACGCTCCCGCGAACCTGTTCGTCGCGAGCTTCATCGGGTCCCCCGCGATGAATCTCGCCGAGGCAGATCTCGCGTCGTCGAACGGCAGCACGACGATCGCATTCGGCGAGCAACGCCTGCGAGCTTCGGAGCACGTGTTCGAGACGCGGCCGGCACTTCGGTCCTATGCCGGGAAGAAGGTGATCGTCGGCATCCGGCCCGAGGACCTCGAGGACGCGAGCCTCGCTCCGGGAGCACCGCCCGACCGACGACTGCGCGTGTCGGTCTCGCTCCGCGAGTCGATGGGCCCCGAGGCGTTCCTGCATTTCCCAGTCAAGACGCACCGTGTGCCGGTCACGACCGATGGACGCGCCGGCGCCAGCAGTGACGATACGCCGACGGATCCAACCGAGACGACGTTCGTCGCGAGGGTCACCGCCCGGACGAAGGCGGGCGACGGCGACGACGTGGAGCTGGTCGTCGACATGGACGCGCTGCACTTCTTCGATCCGGCGACGGGCGACAGGATCTCGACTTGAGCTCAAAGGGGGTTCGCGATGAAGCTTCATAGGCACAGGGCGGCACTGGTGGCGATCGTCGTGGGGGCGCTCGTCGCTGCGGCGTGCACGAGCAATGAGCCGCCGCAAGACCAAGCGGCGGTCGATGAGCCCCAGACGATCGACATCTGGGCCTTCGAGGGCGAGGCGGACTTCCTGCCGAAGCTGATCGCGGCGTTCGAGAAGGAGCACCCGAACATCACGGTGAAGCTCACGAACATCCCGGAGGACAACTACGTCACGAAGATCGACACGGCGCTCGCCGCGGGCAGTCCTCCGGACCTCGGCTACCTGTACGAAACACGATGGATCACGGCCGGCAGGATCCTGCCGATCGACGATGTCATCGCCTCCGAGAACATCGACGTCTCCCAGTTCAACCAGAACGCGTTCTCCGGTTGCGTCGTGGACGGCAAGACGTACTGCCTCGGGTCGTACACGGGCGCGATCCTGATGTTCTACAACAAGGACCTGTTCGACGAGGCCGGTGAGCCCTACCCGTCGGCGACCGACCCGATGACGGTTGACGAATACGCGGCCCTCGCCGAGAGGCTCACGCAGAAGAGCGACGACCGTTCCGACTACGTCTGGGGTGGCTTCGCGGAGCCGACCGATTGGTGGATGGACTGGAGGGTCCTCTTCAGCGAGGACGGAAAGACGGTCGAGGGATACCTGAACGACGCGCCGACGGTGCACATGTACGACGTGCTTGCGACGATGGTGCGCGACGGCACCAGCCCGACCGAGTCGGACTTCGAATTCTTCGGCGACACCGATCCGCTTGCGACCGGTCAGATGGCGATGACGTTCATCGACAACGTCGTTGCCATCCCGACGCTCGAGAAGGCGGAGATCCCCTGGGGCGCGGCGCCGACCCCCGTCGAAAAGGAGGGCGACCTCCCATGGGTCGGCTCATGGACCGACTCATGGAGCGTCTTCTCGGACACCGACCAAGCGGAGGCGGCCAAGGCGTTCATCGGGTTCGTAGCCACGGAGGGGAATCGCCTGCGGGCACGGGCCGGGCAGCAGCCGCTCAACAACGTCATCGCCGAAGAGGAGGATTGGGCGGGCGATAGCCCCGGCCGCGCCGACGTGCTCGAGGTCGCGACTCTCGCCCGCCCCAACATCTTCTTGCCGGCCAACATCTTCACGCTCGACGGTCCGCTCTGGGACGCGTTCAGCCTGATGGTCGAGGAGAACATGAGCGCCCAGGAGGCCATGGACCAAGCCGCGACGGACATCCAGAGCAACCTCGATCGAGCATGGTCGACCTACGAACAGATCTGACGCGCGGGCCGTCCGGCGTCGCGGAAACGACGCCGAAGCGTCGTCGGGGGAAGCCGCGTCGCGGCCGCATGGCCAAGAAGGAGGAGCGCGCGGCGTTCCTGTTCGCGACGCCGTGGCTCCTCGGCACGATCCTGTTCGTCGTCGGGCCGATCCTGGCGTCGGTGGCCTTGTCACTCACGAACTGGAACCTGATCTCCTCGCCGCGGTTCATCGGCACGGAGAACTACCGCGACATGATCGACGACCACAACTTCTGGCAGTCGATCCGGGTGACGTTGACGTATACGGTCCTCGCCGTGCCGCTGTATCAGGTCGCCGGGCTCGCGTTGGCTCTCCTGCTCAACCAGCGGGTGCGAGGCATGTACCTGTTCCGGACGATCCTGTTCCTGCCGGCGGTGCTGAGCGGCGTGGCGGTGGCGGCCTTGTGGGTGTCACTCCTCAACCCGGACCTCGGCATCGTGAACCAGGGCCTGCGGGCCGTCGGCGTCGACGACCCGCCTCGATGGCTTTCCAGTCCCGATTGGGCCGTGCCGGCCATCGTGCTCATGGGCCTCTGGGGAGTGGGCGGCAGCGCGATCATCTACCTCGCGGGGCTCCAGAACATCCCTCCCGCCCTGTACAACGCGGCTCGGATCGACGGGGCCGGAGCATGGCAGACGTTCCGGAGCATCACGCTCCCGCTCCTCACGCCCACGTTGCTGTTCACGCTGCTGATCGGTCTGATCGAGGCGTTCCAGGTGTTCGACACCGCCTTCGTCCTCGGCGGGAGCCGCGGCGGCACGCGGGGATCGATGCTGTTCTACGTGCTCAATGTCTGGAACGAGGGATTCCGGAGTGGCCGGTTCGGCTACGCTTCGGCGCTCGCGTGGGTGTTGGTGCTCGCCGCCGCGGTGGTCATCGTCCTGATCCTCGTCACGTCGAACCGGTGGGTCTACTACGAGTCGGAGGAGGCCTAGCGCGTGACGGTCCGGGCCGAGGTCAGCGACACGATCGAGCCGCCGGTCCGTCGCACTCGGAGGCCCAGGTACCGGCGGGCGGTGAGGTTCGCCGTGCTCTATGCCGCGCTGTTCGGGCTCTGCGCCGTGATCCTGCTGCCGCTGGGGTGGATGATCACGGTCGCGCTCAAGCCCGACTTCGAACCGGTGTTCACGTTCCCCCCGCAGTGGTTCCCGACGGAGCACTGGCACTGGGAGAACTTCTCCCGAGCCCTGCTCGGTCGGGAGCGAACGACCGGTTCGGGAGCGGCAGCGCCTGGTACAGCACCGTTCCTGCGCTACACGATCAACACGTTGATCATCGTCGCGGGCAACATCGTCGGGACCGTGTTCTCATGCGCGCTCGTCGCCTACGCGTTCGCGCGGCTGCGGTTCCGCGGGCGGGAGTTCCTGTTCAACCTGCTGATCATCACGCTGTTGATCCCGTGGCAGACGCTGATGATCCCGCAGTTCCTGATGTTCTTCCACATCGGGTGGTACGGGTCCTACCTGCCGCTGATCGTCCCCGCGTTCTTCGGCAACGCGTTCTTCATCTTCCTGATCCGTCAGTACATGCGAACGATCCCACGCGACTTGGAGAACGCCGCCCGGATCGACGGCGCAAACCACTTCCAGGTCTTCTGGCACATCGTGTTGCCGCTGTGCAAGCCGGTCCTCGCCGTCTGCGTGATGTTCGTGTTCCTCGGAGAGTGGAACGACCTGCTCGGTCCCCTCATCTACCTGGACAGCAACGAAGAGTTCACTGTGGCGATCGGGATGGCGAACCTGGTGACGTCAGGCTTCCCCGCCCTCAACCTTTTGATGGCCGCGAACCTTGTCATGATGTTGCCTGCTGTGCTGCTCTACTTCTTCGCCCAGGAGAAGCTGATCGGCGGGATCGCTTCGGTTGGGCTGAAGGGATAGCGACGGAAGGAACGCGGCTTACGCTCCGATGACGCCGGCTCGAGAGGCGGCAGGGAAGTCGTCGGGGAGCGGCATCTTCGGGACCGTATGACCCGTGGCCTCGCCCTCGTCCTCGTGTTGATGTCCGATCGTCCCGCCCTCGGGGAGCGGCTCCTCGAGGTAGAAGCCCTCGAGCTCTTCGTAGATCTCCACGATGTCGTGGGAGGAGCCGGCCGGAGTGCACACCACGTCACCAGCCTGCACGTAGTACGTCTCTGCGCCGACGGTCACCTTCCCCTTCCCCTCGTAGAAGAGCCAGTACTCGGGAGAGTCGTGGAAGTGGCGGTCGAACGTCGCGTCGGGGCGGATGCGGAACAGACCCATGCCCACGAGGTCACACCATCCCGGTCGATTCTCCGCGCCCAGAGTCCGCCCGCCCAGACGAACCACGTTCATCCTCCATCTCCTTCCATCACGACGACGGCCTTGATGAATCCCTTCGGCTTGTCGGCCAAGGCGCCGAATGCCTCGCCGACATGCTCCAGTTCGTAGCGGTGGGTGACGAGGTCGCCCGGCGAGATCCGCCCCAACCGGATGAGGTCCAGCCCACGGCGGATCGCGTCGTTGAGCAGGTCGCGTCGCCGGACGTGCGCGTTGACCACCTCGAGCGCCTTCCAGTTCCACGCCTGCATGTCGACCGACCGCGGGCCCTGGTGGTACCCGAGGATCGAGAGTACGCCGTGGTGGACCACGAGGCGGGTCGCGAGATCCAGGGCGCTCTGGGTGCCGGTCGCCTCGATCACCACGTCGAAGGACTCGTCGGCGTCGCCCGACGAGAGATCGTCGGGTTCGATGGCTTCGGTGGCGCCCAGCGCGCGGGTGGTGTCCCGGGCGTCCGCACGAGGTTCGATGACGGTGACGTGCCCCGCGCCCGTCGTGAGCAACACCTGGAGCATCATCGATCCCATGTACCCGGCACCGACGAGCGCGATCCGGTCCCCGGCCGTGATGGGCGTCCTCCTGCGAGCCTCGACCACGCAGCCGAGCGGTTCGCCGATCGCGTCGATCGTGGCCAGACCATCCGGCACGGACACAACGTGCGCGGCATCGGCGACGACGCGATCAGCGAACGAGGGGCCGAACCCTCCGGTCACCCGCGTGCCCTCGGTGAAGGTGTCGGCGCCAGGACCGATCGCCTCGATCACACCGACCGGCTCGTGGCCGATCTCGACGGGATAGGAGGGCAGGGGCTCCTCGACCGCGTGCCGCTCACTCGCGCACACCCCACAAGCGAGGATCCTCACGAGGACGTGGCCCGGTGGTGGATCCGGCAGGAGCTGCGTCCCCACGTCGAAGGAACGAGGGGCCACCAGCCGCGCGATCCGCGACCCGGCCGTTCCTCCGAGGTGCACGTTTTCCACGCCGAACCTCCTTGTGCGGATCAGGCGCTCTGCAGATCCACGAGTGGGGCGATGGTCTCGGCGAAGAACCGGGGAAGCCCGCCGTCCGGCGGTCTCCACGGGAGCATCAGGTTGATGCGGGACACGCCGAGCTCGGCGTAGCGACCGGCCTCGCTCGCGTCGATGTCACGCGGGGGCGTGATCGTGATCTCGAGCGCCCCGAGACCCTCACCCCTCGGCACGCGCGTCGCCGTCTCCCGCAGGACCTCGACCCGCTCCGCGGCCGACTCGAGGTCGAGACCCCAGCCGTACCACCCGTCGGCCTCCCGGATCGTCCGGCGCATCACGGGAGGAGCGTAGCCACCCATCACGATCGGCGGGTGGGGATGCTGGACGGGCTGAGGGTGCGCCTGCACGCCTTCCACCGTCACGATCCGGCCATCGAAGGACGGGTGCGTCTCCGTCCAGACCGCGCGGATCGCTGCCAGGTACTCCTCGGTTCGATGACCGCGGTCGTCGAACGGCACGCCGAGCGCCTCGAACTCCTGCTCGACGTAGCCGACGCCCACTCCGAAGAGCAGCCGGCCACCGGAGAGGACGTCGACCGTGGCGAGCTCCTTGGCCAGGATCAGCGGGTTCCGCAGCGGGAGGACGACGACCCCGGTGCCGAGCAGCACGGAGCGCGTCGTGCCCGCCAGGAACGCCAGCGTGGCGACCGGATCGAGGATCGGATCCTCCGGGTTCATCTGGGAGGGTGGCTCGCGCGGATCGGCGACCACGAGGTGCTCGGAAACCCAGATCGACTCGATCCCTACCGCCTCCGACCGATCGGCGACCTCGAGCAGCGCCTCGCGCGTCGTGTACGGGCCGGAGTTCGCGGAGCAGACGCCGATCTTCACCGATCGGTCTCCATCGACCCCGCCTCGATGCGGGCTCGAACCAGTTCCAGGGCCTCGAGGAAGGGGCGTTCCAGGAACGCCCCGTGGTCGGCTTCGGTGTGGTGATGCGTGATCCGCTCTTCCGGGTAGCGGCGGCCCCGTCGGATCCGGGAGAGACCGGCTTCGATCAGGACGCGCATCCGCTCGTCATTCACGGGGTCGACGCGCGACCACGGATCCGCCGTGCACGCGACGTAGATCGGAGACGTGTGCGCGAAGATCCCCCGCCCCCAGACGTCGCGATGGCGTTCCGCGTCGAAGTACGCCGGGCCACCGCATCGGGCGGCGATCCAGGAATCGCCGTCGATGCGCACCCTGGCCGACAGCGCGAGCCGTCGTGCCGGCGACGGCTCCGCGACCGCGTCCACGACCTCACCGTTCACGACGAGCTGGAGCGAGGCCATCGGAAGGACACTCTCCGCACTCGCCTGCACCTCGACGGTCCCCGGACCGGACAGCCGGACGACGTCGCCGATCCCGTGCCCATCCACCGACAATCGGACGATCGGTCCTGCACTGACGAACGTGCGACCGGCACGGACCGCGGCGGTCCAGGCCTCGAAGGAGAACGCCTCGTCGCCGAGGTCCGCGTAGGTCCGGTACAGGCCGACCGGAACCTCGGACGACATCTTGTCGGTCCCGCCGACCAGCGGGAGCGGGTACCCACCGTTCAGGTAGCGGTACCACTCGAGCGTCTGTGCGGGCCGCTGAACGATCATCTCGACCGCGTCGGCGCGACCGGTCGCGATCAGCGTGGCAGGCTCGCCGTTCGGCTGAGGGAAGTGCGGGATCACGACGGTCGCCCCCTGCTGATGGGCGACGTCGGCCCAGTGGCTCAGGGTCGTCTCCTGCCACGAGCCCAGCTCGGCCTCGAACGGGCCGTCGGTGCACCACGGCATCACCGGCCGCTGCAGGCCCCAGAGCACCATGTGACCGAAGAAGGGCTGCCGGTTCTCCTGGCTCACCCACGTGACGTACCGACCGTCCGATGCTTCGACGGGACCGCCCGTGAAATCCTCCGTGTTGGTGAACAGGCTCCCCCACTGGCTCTGGAGGAGGTTCACCACGTTCAGGTCTTCGCCCTGCTGCTCTAGGAGGGACCCTTGGGCCGACAGGAAGTGGACGTGCGAGTCGCCCGAATACCAACCCTCCTCGTTCATCCGCGCCCATCGGCGGAGGTGGAGCGTGAGCTCCCGTCTGCCCGGCTCGATGTGGACGACCTGACGGAGGGGCTCGTACTCGTAGCCCCGAACCGCGTCGACGATCACGTCGCCTCGGGGGAGCCATCCCTGGCAGGTCCCGTCGATGTACGCGAACGTGGTGCGGCCGAGCCGGAGGTCTCCCCCGACGTCGATGTGCCAGGTCCCCAGGTCGGAGTTCACGTGATCGTGGTGGCCGTGCGGCTGATACGGAACGCCATCCGGTGAACGGAAGTGCACGCGGCACGGCACCGGCTTGCCGGTGTCCTCGTCGAGGACCGTCACATGGACCCAGTTGCGTCCTGTCTCGATCACCTCCGCCCGGATCCCGTCGCCATCGAGGGGGTCGCCGTCCTCGGACAGGTCGCCCCACCGGAAGCGACCAACCGCGTCCGCATCGTCGTTGACCACCACGGTCGCGGAGGGCACGGCCGCGACGCGCGCGTAGGCACTCGAGCTCGCCGGGTCTGCATCCTCTCCGAAGCCACGTCGCGGGTCGTCGAGGTACTCCTGCACGCTCCGATCCGGGAGAGGGAATGCATATCCCGCTTCCCCTCGATCCACCTCGACGACGGGCTCGGCCAGCGGGCCGTGCGCACCGGTCGCCGTCACGCGCACGGTCCGGGCGGCCTCCGTCGGGAACGGATCCTCGTTCGCCGTCCCGAGCGTGATCGCGGCCACGAGGACCGAGCCCTCACCGGGCACAAGCTCGATCCTGCTGATCGGCACCTCCGGGCGGGGATGGTGCCAGACCCACAGGCTGTAGCCGGATGTGTTCGAGTAGCCGATCTCGGTCTGCCGCACGCCCAGCTCATCCCATGCTCCGCGATGGCGATCGAGGAGCTGGAACTCGCCGCTCCCCACGGCCGCGAACGACACGGTGCCGTCCCACCCGTCGTCGGCCACGGCCACGATCTCGATGCGCTCGCGGATGGGGACGGTCTCCGATGTGCCGTCGTCGAGATGGAACGTGTATGTGGCCTGGACCGTTCCGGGCGGTGGGTCGAGCTCGGCCCCGCCGTGCCGCAGCCGGCGGTGCGCGACGATCACGCGGTCGGCACGACCATCGACCGGCACGTCCACCGTCGTGCCCTCGGGCTCCAGGAGCACGAATCTGGGCTCGTCACCGCCGGCGACCTGGAAGGGGATCCCGTGGAAGGCCACATCGCCGCCGGGTGGCCGCGCGTGTGTGTCGAGCACATCGACGGTCGCCCGGGCGACCTCGGCAAGGTCGAGCGGCACGTAGTCGCCCTGTTGCTCCATCTCCTCACTCCTTCCCTAGGCCGAGGAGGCGCTCGACGGCCGAGAGATCGAACGGGATGCGAGACCGCGCCTCTCGGCTACTGGAAGTGGACCACGACGTACAGCGGGACGTTCTCCAGCTCCACGCGATGCATCTCCCTGCGTTCGCGGCTGAATGTGAGACGAGCGCCGACCTCGCCGAGCGGGCTCAGCGCCTTCACCGACCGGAAGGGTCGAGACAGCCGCACGTCGAGATCCATCCGATCGAGGACCGGGACCTCGTCGCGCTCCTCGTCGTAGTCGTACCGGATCACGTGGACCGCCGCCTCCTTGTCCCCCACCTTGTGGATGTTGACAGCCAGGTCCACGCCGGGGTCGATGACCACCTGCGGACCGCCCACGAAGTCCTGCGCCCCGACCGCGGTCGATCGCACGAGATGCGGGTGCCCGAAGAGCGAAGCTCGATCCGACGGATCGAGGTTCGACCCGAGCTCCCCCGTCGCGATCACGTGGCCGCCGTGCTCGAGGTAGCCCCGGAGGGCCTCCACCTGCGCGGGCGTCAGGAAGGTGCACTCGGGGAGCACGAGGGTTCGATACCGGGACAGGTCGCCGGACGTGATCCAGTCCTCTCGAAGCTTCCCCTCGGGAAGCACCACGACGTCGAACGGCTGGTGCTGCTCGACGAGGCCGTCCACCGTCGACCAGAACGGGAACCGCTCCTTCCAGCCTCGATGCTCCTCCCAGTCGTACGCGCTCTGGATGCTGAAGAGCACGGCGACCTCCGAGAACGTCTCGGTCGAGTAGAGACGTTCGTTGTCGGTGATGAAGTCCTGGATCTCGACGTTGAGGTCGTGCGGCGCCCAGAAAGAGTCCTCGATCACGCTCCCCATCCATGCCCCGTAGGGCACGCTCATGTTGATCCCGAGCGCCGAAGCCTCGTACTGCATCATCCGGAACAGGTCGTACCCCTTGCCCTCCTGGAGCTTCGGGAGCAGCTCGGGCCCGACGCCGCCGTAGGGGTTCTCGACGACGATCACCGGCTTCCCCCGCGCGAACCCGGCCGCGTAGCGGCACCAGGATGGCTGCCGGTAGCTCGTGGCGTTCATCTCGGTGACGAGGATGTCCGCGTGCGGCTCGAACGGGTAGTAGTGCGGCGAGAGGTAGTAGTAGTTGCCGCACACGAGGACGTCGCGGCCCTTCGATTTCCCGTACTCCTTGATGTAGTCGGCCAGCTCAGCGAAGTAGCCGACGATCGTCTCGCGTTGGAACCGGATGTAGTCCCAGTAGAGCGGCGTCGTCTCCCGGTCCGACTTGAAGTCGAACCCGCGCTCGAGCAGCCACGATCCGTAGTGGAAGGTCTCGAGGTCCGTGTCCTTCAGGGCCTCCGGCAGCTTCTCGGGCGACAGCGCCTGCAGCCAAGCGCGGAACAGCTTCATGCAGTCCTTGCAGAAGCAGCCGCCGTAGCCGGTCGCGAAGATCGGCAGGTCGGCCTCGTCGAGGTGGACCCCCGCGACGCCCGCGTCGATCTGGATCCGGATGATCGCCTTCAGGTACTCCCGCCATACGGGGTTGTTGCGGTCCATCAGATAGGCGTAGTGCTCGTTCTCCGGGACCTCCACCCAGGTCGAGTGGCACGCCTCGCCGTAGATGTCCCGCGATGTGCACTCCTCGAGGATGTCGGTGACCTTCTCGCCGTCGCTGTTGACCAGCCCGTCCGGGAAGTAGTCCTCGAGAGGCTTCCAGATCTTCGGATACGTGTTCTGTGTGAACTCCCTGAGTCCGAGCCATCCGCGCTTGCCGACGCCACGGAGCTCGTTCATCGACAGGACCTTCGACTCGTCCTCGTTCAGCTCGACCGGGAACTCCCAGCCCTGCACCTCGAAGACACAGCCGAACACCTTGATCCCGCGCTCCTGGCAGGCCTCGATGAACTCCGCGTCGTTCATGAAGCCGTAGAAGCGGAGACCGCTCGTCGACCTCGCCCCACGCCTCCTGCTCGAGGTACGGGAGCGAGATCGAGCCGCCGCCGAGCGACGCCCAGACGAGCGAGGTCGCGTGATACGCCTCGAGGTCCTCGACCATCTTGAGCCGCCGAGGTGGCAGGCTCGGGTGATAGCAGTGTTGGCGCGGGAACCATCCGTCGAAGTAGACACCGCGTTCCATCCGCTCAGGTCCTCCCTCTGGGTCCAGACTTCGGTTCTTCCGGCTCGTCTCGCGCCGGGTTTCGACCTACGAGGCCTCGCCCCATTCCAGCACCATGGCGAGCGAACGTTCGGGGTGCTCGACCACCAGCTCGTACGCCTCCGCGGCGTCCCGGTATCCGATCCGATGCGTGATGAGCGGCTCGATCGCGATCCGCCCCGTGGCCATGTCTTCGGCCAGTTCGTCGTTGAACTCGTCGTCCCAGCCGCACGGGAAGATCACCGTCGGCCGCTGGAGGTGTGTCGGATGGAAGTCGACCGAGATCGGATCGGGGTAGTAGCCCTGCATCGTGATCCGTCCCTCGCGGTGGATCAGGCCCAGGCATCGATCGAAGATGCGATGGTCCCCCGTGGTGTCGATCACCACGTCGGCGCCGTCCGGGGCCTCTTCGCGGACGACGTCCTCCAAGCTCTCGGTCCGAGCGTCCACGACGCGATCGGCCGAATGCTTCTGGGCCATCTCGACCCGGAGCGGAATCAGGTCGGCCGCGATCACTCTGGCTCCCGCCCGACGCGCGGCCTGTGCGGACATCTGGCCGATCATCCCGAGGCCGATCACGACGACGAGCTCGCCCGGCTCTACCTTGGTCAGCCGGACGCCGTGGCGGGACACGCCCGCCATGTGGAACAGCGAGGCGGTGGCGAGATCGACCTCGGGGGCGACACGCCAGACCTCCGAGCGAGGCGCCACGAGGTACCCCGAATGCGAGGCCTGGCACGGACCCGGGTACTTGTGGTCGGGATCCATGAAGTGCGTCCCCATCGTGAACGCGTGGTCGCCGGCCTCGAGGTCCTCGACACCCGGACCCAACGCCTCGACGACGCCGGCGGCCTGATATCCCGGCGAGCAGGGGAAGTACGCGGAGTAGTCCCGGTCGAAGTGGCCGTAGCGTCCCGTGATGGCCCATCGCTCGGTTCCCTGGCTGATGCCCGAGCAGACGGTCCTGATGCCCACCTCGCCCGGGCCCGGATCGGGGAGCTCCATCTCTCGGATCTCGACCCGTTTCGGTTCGGGGAACACCACGGCCGGCGCCTTCATCCTCCCGCTCCTTTCTCGTTCACCGAGCGGGACGATGGGTGTCCAGACCTCGGCGGGTCGCGAATGTGAGAACGATATCATAGGGTTCCCCCCGGACCGCGCGGTCGTCTCGCGCGGAGACGGGGAGGTCATCGTGGTGGATTGGTATCGACAGGTCCAATTCGTGTCCGCCGTGGCCATGCCGCCCGACCTCGCCGACGCGTTCGGCACGACGGTGGACGGCATGTGGGCGGATCCCGAGCAGAGCTCGCAGGCGTCCGTCGAGGAGGCACATGGGAAGGGCAAGCGGACGCTCTTCTCCGTGCCGATGATCGCGCTCACGCCGAAGGTGTACGAGGAGCCCGGCACGGCGCACCTGCTCGACGAGGTCTGTCGGGACGTCGAGGGCGGGTCCGCGGAGTGCGGTTGGTACTACTGGGAATCGAAGCCTGTCTATTCCGTGTGCATCTACAGCGACGCGTTCCGCACCTACTTGATGGACCGGTGCAAGGCCGGCGTCGACCTCGGGATGGACGTCGTGAACCTCGACGAGGTCATGACGTCCATCGGACTGATGAACCGCGAGCCGCGCGGGTCTGGGTTCTGCAGTCGATGCTTGGACCGGTTCCGTGTCGGCGAAGCCGGCTCGGAGCTCGCGTCGATGGACGACGACGCACTCCGGAGCGCGATCCGTGCCGACGACGGGCTGTACGACCGCTACCGCCGCTTCCACGAGCTCGAGGCGTTCGCGGTGATGACCGGTTTCATCGGGGAGCTGCGTGCCTACGCCGCCGACCACAACCCGGCGTTCGCGGTGAGCGCGAACGTGGGTTACCTAGGGAACCTCGTCGCCCAGTTCGGTGAGCTCTGGGGGTGCGTCTGGGGGCCGCACGTCGACTTCGTGCTGATGGAGAACGACTATCGGGTCGGGCGAGGCTCGCCCCACCTCCTCCTCCCCCGCGGGACGTTCGCGCCCTGGTACCGGCTGGGCTCGGCGTTCAACGGAGCTCCCACCTGGATCTGTCCGAGCATCAACGTTCCCAAGCAGCTCGCCGAGGAGGACCATCGCCGCTATTACGAGCTGATGTTCCTGGAGGCGTACGCTAACGGCGGCCGGTGGGGCTACTACTGGTGGCCGGGGGTCGACGTCGAGACACGCCGAGCGGCCACGGCTCCCGACGTCTTGAAGGACCACATCCGCTTCATCGGAGCGCATCGTGACCTGTACGAGGGCACGAGCTCGATGAACGACGTCGCCATCCTCTACGCCGAGGGCCCGATCCTGCGACGCACGGACGGCCATCTGAAGTACGTCGCGCTCGCGCAGGTCTTCGCCGAATCCAGCGTGCAATTCGACGTCGTCTACGCGGGCGACGGACGCTTCAATCCCGAGGAGCTGGATCGCGCGGCGCTGGAGCGGTACCGCACGATCCTGGTGCCGGAGGCACGGGACCTGGGAGCGGCCCCGGCCGATGCATTGACGTCGTTCGCCCGGGCCGGGGGCGAGCTCGTCGATCTTCTCCGAGCACTCGCTCGATCAGACGCTGGCCCGCGAAGCCGACGAGGAGACGCTGCTCGCCTTCTGGCGCGACTACCGGGACGAGGATCGTGGGCGCGTGCTCGAAAACGCCGGCGTGCCCGCGTCCGCGCGGATCGGATGCTCCGAGTCGGGCGTCGGTGTCGTGCGGTACGCGAGCGGCGACCGGCAGGTGTTCCACCTGCTCGACTACCGCTACGACGCGACGACGGACGCGGTGACGCCGATCGAGGACCTCCACCTCCGGATCCCGTGGCAAGGAGTCGACGCCGTGTGCACGCTGCACTCGCTCGCCGGAGCGTCGGAGCTCACGACGAAGGTCGAGAACGACACGCTCGTCGTGGACGTCCCGACGCTCGACCCGTACGCCGTGCTCGTCGCATCGAACCGTTAGCGGAGCCGCCCTCTCAGGCCTCGGTGACGATCTCCTCGATCCAGTCGGGGATGTCGCGTCCGGGTACGCGCACGAAGGGAGGCTCCATCTCCGGGACACGGGAGAGCACGTCGGCGGCTTCCTCGACCGACGCGCCGGATGCCCTGCGTTCGGCCTCGATCATCATGGGGAGCAACCGGACGTCACCGGCGGTCGCGATCCCGGTCACCGATGGTCGCGAGAGCGCGAAGGCGACGGCGGCGTCGACGTGCAGTTGCTCGTCGAGCGGCTCGTACCACGTGGAGAAGGCATGCTCGCCGGGGCGCCAGTGGTTCCGAGCGACGGCCTTGATGAACATCAGACCGGCATCCTGCGCTCGGATCTCTTCCTCGAGCGCCTCCAGATCGCGCCGGTACTCCTCCGCGATCGACAGTCTGTAGTTCCACGGGGTCAGCACGGTGTCGAACGGGAACCGCCGGAGCGCCTCGAGGTGCACCGCCGGCGCCTTCATGCCGTGGCCGGTGATGCCGATCGCGTCGATCAGCCCCTCGTCCCGGGCCCGCAGCGCCCCCTCGAGCGCGCCACCGGTCCCCGTGGCGCGTCCGAGGTCCTCGAGGTCACAGACCGCGTGGAGCTGGAGCAGGTCGAGCCGCTCGACCCGCAGTCTCTCCAGGGAGCGCCGGATCGAGTCGTACGCGGTCGCAGCCTCCCGATCTCCGGTCTTGCTGGCGAGGAAGATCCAGTCGCGGATGCGTGGCATCCACTCGCCCAGCCGGAGCTCGGAGTCGCCGTACCCGGCGGCCGTGTCGAAGTGGTTGATCCCGGCATCCAGCGCCTGCTGGATCGAGGTGTCGGCCACCTCCTGGCTGACGTCACCGAGCGCGGCACCTCCGTAGATCAGCACGCTGCTCATGTGGCCGATGCGACCGAGCCTCCGCTGCTCCATCTCGTCCTCCCTCTTCAGCTGATGAAGTCGAGCTCGCGCCGATCCTCGATCTTCGCATGATCGAGTTCGATCCCGAGGCCCGGCGCCGTCGGCAGCTCGAGCGCTCCGTCCACCCACTGCCGTGCGACCGACACGGCGGCACGTCATCGGGCTCGATCGGCGGATGATAACGTTCCCACACGCCCGGACGGCGTTCCGGCGAGGAGGCGACGCCAAGGAGGCGACGATGGAGTATCGAACGCTCGGTGGGACCGGTATCCGCGTGAGCACCCACTGCCTCGGCGCGATGATGTTCGGCTCGTGGGGGAACACCGACGTCGACGACGGCGTCCGGATCATCCACGCGGCGCTCGACGCCGGGATCAACTTCGTCGACACCGCCGACGTCTACTCGACCGGAGAGTCCGAGGAGATCGTCGGGAAGGCGTTGAAGGGACGTCGCGACGACGTCGTCCTCGCGACGAAGGTCCACGGTGGGATGGGACCCGGGATCAACGAGAAGGGCAACTCCCGGATGTGGATCGCGCGAGAGGTCGAGAACAGCCTCCGCCGGCTCGGAACCGACCACATCGACCTGTATCAGATCCACCGTCCCGAGGCCGATACGGACGTCGAGGAGACGCTCGGCGCGCTCACCGACCTCCAACGGCAGGGCAAGATCCGATACTTCGGATCCTCGACGTACCCCGGCTGGCAGATCGTGGAGGCACAGTGGACCGCGGAGCGTCGTGGCCTGTCGCGCTTCCGGACCGAGCAGCCTCCGTATTCGATCTTCGTGCGCCACATCGAGCTCGACGTCCTGCCGGTCGCCGAGCGGTACGGGATGGGCGTGCTCGTCTGGAGCCCGCTCTGCCGGGGATGGCTGACCGGCCGCTACCGGCGGGGAGCCTTCGACCGGTCGCCGGACTCCCGGGCCGGGCGGGCCGAAGGGCGACAGGTCGCCGCGCAGTTCGACGAGTCCCGCCCCGCGATCCAGCGGAAGCTCGACCTGGTGGAGGACATCGACAAGATCGCCGCCGACGCGGGCGTGCCGATGCAGCACATGGCGATCGCGTTCACCCTCGCGCACCCTGCGGTGACGTCGGCGATCATCGGGCCCCGGACGATGGAGCAGCTCGAGGACCTGGTGTCTGCAGCGGACGTGCGGCTCGACGAGGACACCCTCGATGCGATCGACGCCGTCGTGCCTCCCGGGTCCGTGGTCGACGAGAACGACCGCGGCTTCGACCCGTGGTGGCTGGATGCGCGATCCCGTCGTCGACGCTAGGCACGGCGAGAGCACACCGGCCCCTGCCAAGGACGAACTAGAGAAGGTCATCCGCGAACCCGTTTGGAGTCGAGATATCGTTGAGGCCAGGAGCCATGGCCATTGGCCCCTGCCCTCATCCCTGACGTGCCGGAGGTTGTGACGTGCCGAAGCGGCTCAAGGAACTCGCGTTGGGAGCGCTGATCGTCCTCGCCCTCATCGGGATGCTCTTCGCCGCGATCGGCGTGCTCTCATTCCTGCGGAACGTCTCGTGCAATCGCCTCGACGCGGCGAGGGTCGAGCACCTCGAGCCTGGACACGACACACCCGGCCCCGACAGCATCTACGTCATCGGCGTCGGTCCCGGCCCCCCGCCATCTCACATCGTGCCGTACCTCGAAGCCGAGGCGGAGATGACGCGCGCGGGCTGCTCCGTGCCGGCCACGGTTGGCTCCGAGTCCTAACGACCTTCCTATGTTGACTCGTAGGCAGTGACGAAGGCATCGGAGATCGTGGCCTTGTCGCCGCTCCGCAGTGCGGCGACGATATGCGCGTAGATCTTGCCGGACGGCTGACCGAAGCCGTCCGTGTCGAGGATGCGATGGTTGACGAAGTCGTAGTTGTAGAGACCCAGGCGTGGCGGTTGCACGTCGTCGACCAACGTCCAGTACAGGTATCCCTCGATCGGCACGCCCTCCTTCATGCAGCGGATCATCTCCATCAGGTAGGTCTTGAGGTACCGCTCCCGCGACCAGCCGTCCGGGCGAGGTTGGGCGGGCTCGCCTGCCGGCTGGAGATTTCCGAGTGAGTTCTCGCCCATGTGGATGGGCAGGTCGGTGTTGAAGTCGTGCTTCGCAAGGATGAAGGTGCGATAGACCTCGCCGTCCATCATGTATCGCTCCCACTTGACCCGCCGATCCGTGTCGCCCGGGTCACGGCGGGCACCCCCGAACGGCTCGTAGACGTTCAGCGACAGATAGTCGAGCTTCTTCGCCCGGGGCGAGGCGTACACGGCGTCGAGCGTCTTGGTGAATCCTTCGGGCGGCAGCAGCTCAGCGATCGTGCCCACCATCTCCTCGTACCGCTCGTACTGCTCATCGGTGAGCTGAGACCTCGCCAGATCGTCGATCCGCGTCCGCCATGCGGCTTGACACTCGGCGATCCGCGCGGCCGCGTCCTCGCGCCCCACGCCCCAGCTGCGCAGTCGGAGCAGATCGTCCAGTTGCTTGTCGTACTCGTACTGGTTGAGGCTCGCGATCGTGTAGCCGACGTTCGGACTCCCCCACCCTCGCGCCTCGAACAGGTCGTGGAGGCCGTCGTAGGCCTTGACGTAATGGGACAGCATCGTGTCGAACGCGGGGAGCAGGTACTCCGGGCCCACTCGCTCGACCGGGTACCAGCCGAGGGAGTGGTAGAAGAGCGGGACCAGGTTGGGTTCGTTGTAGACGAGGAAGTGCGCCATCTTCTTGCCGCCTCGGGCCATCAGTCGTGTGTTGATCTCGTCCACGATCCGGATCTCGGCGGCGACGAGCTGGCCGGGCCCTCGGTCCTCGAGCCAGATGTCCAGGCCCAACCAGAGCGGATGGGTGAAGTGGTGGAGCGTGATGATCGGCTGCATCCCCAGATCGATCACGAGCTCGACCATGTCGGCGTAGTGGTCGAGCGCCGAGGCATCCCACTCGGGTGGGTCGGTCGGCTCGGTCGAAGTGGACGGCTGGCAACGCGCCCACTCGATGCCCATCCGGAAGGCGTTCAGCCCGAGCGAGGCAGCCAATCGGACATGGTCGGCGTAGTTCGTCCAGAAGCGGATCCCCTCGCCGTCGCTGGTGTCGCCCGGCGCCCGCCGCGTCCAGTCCGTGTTCTTGAACCCGTCGGGTCGATTCAGTCCTCCTCCCTCGCAGTACGGGGCATACGCAACGCCGAAGAAGAACCGGTCCGCGGCGAACCGCTCCACGAAGTCGAGGTTCAGCTCCAGTCGCATCTCAGGCTCCTCCTTCGGACGACACAGTGACGCCGGCCCGGTCCTCGAGGAGCATGACGAGCGCGGAGTGATCGAGGTCGCCGCGCCCGGTCGCGACGAGCGTGCCGAGTGCTGCAGCCGCGACGGCGAACGACGGGGTCGGAGACCCCAGCTCCTCGGCCGTCTCGGTGACGATCTCGGCGTCCTTGAGGTGCAGAGCCGAGCGGAATCCTGGCGCGAAGTCTCCCCGCAGCATCCGCTGGCCGTGAACCTCGAGGATCTTGCTGCCGGCGAACCCGCCGAGGAGCGCCTCGCGCACCGTCGCGGGGTCGACTCCGGCCTTCGCTGCGAGCACGAGGGCTTCCCCCACCGCTTGGATCGTCGCGCCGACGATCAGCTGATTGCAGGCCTTGGCGACCTGGCCGGCTCCGGATCCGCCGACGTGGGTGACGTTCCCGCCGAGGATCTCGAGGATCGGGAGCGCGCGCCCGAAATCGTCGTCCCGGCCCCCGACCATGATCGAGAGCGTCCCGTCGATCGCACCCCGCTCACCCCCGGAGACCGGCGCGTCGAGCATCGCGACACCGGCGGCCGCGAGGCGCTCCGCGAAGCGGCTCGCCTCTGTCGGACGGATCGTGCTCATATCGATCACGAGGGAACCCGGACGGATCCCGCCCGCGACGCCATGCTCGCCGAACAGCACAAGGTCCACGTCCGGCGTGTCGGGAAGCATCGTGATCACGACGTCGACGCCCGCGGCGAGCTCGCTCGCATCCGTTGCTCTCTCGGCGTCCTCCGCCACCAGCTCGTCGACGGGGCGCGGTGAGCGAGAGTGCACGACAAGGTCGAGGCCGGCCGCCAGCAGGTTGCGCGCCATCGGCTTCCCCATGACCCCGAGCCCGATGAAGCCGATCCGCTCTTCCATGCGTCACCTCCGGTGCGTCCGACGGCGGAGCCCGTCGAAGGCGGATGGTAACGTTCCCACACTGTCGCTGGAGGCGCCGAGCGAACGGAGCCACGCCGGATGAGCCCTTCGAGCGTCCGCACGACCGACCCCGGCTGGTGGGAGGACCGGCCCTGGCGGCTGATCCAGACCAACCTCCGCGAACGCGACATGGAGGACATCGACGCGGAGGGATACGTCGAGTCCCTCCGCGAACTGCACGCCACCGTCGCGATGATCAACACGTCCGGGATCGTCGCCAGCTATCCGACATCGCTCCCGTTCCACACGCGGAGCGCGTTCCTCCACGGGGATAGCCTGGCGACGATCATCGAGGCCTGTCACGAGGCAAACATCAAGGTGATCGCTCGGACGGACTTCTCCAAGGTCCGCCTGGCCCTTCACGAGCTCCATCCCGAGTGGGCGTATCGCAAGGCCGACGGCGGGATCGTCGACGAGGAAGGCGACGTGTGGGTCTGTCCTTCCGGCGGCTACCAGCAGGAGTGCGCCCCGCGGATCGTCGAGGAGACGATCACCGAGCTGGATATCGACGGCATCTTCTTCAACATGGCCGGCTTCCAGACCAACGACTACCGAGGGATCGATCACGGCCTGTGCCATTGCGACGCCTGCGTCGAGGGGTTCCGGGTCGCGTCCGGACTGGAGCTCCCGACTGCCCAGGACATCGAGGATCCGATCTACCGCAGGTATGTCGCGTTCAGGGATGCGGTCGTGCGCTCATCGAAGCAACGGATGGGCGCGATGATCCGACAGCTTCGACCGGACCTCGCGATCGACCGCCCGACCGACGATGGCGGCGGGTTCGTCCGGCAGGAGTCCAACACGGCGCTGGATCGCCCACTCCCCGATCGGCAGTACAGCGCGTCCGCCAACACGAAGTGG
The DNA here is from genome assembly GCA_963702405.1 of uncultured Actinomycetota bacterium. Classification (GTDB taxonomy): domain Bacteria; phylum Actinomycetota; class UBA4738; order UBA4738; family HRBIN12; genus JAJNBA01. Next base: position 43,072 of record CAVPCM010000008.1, on the reverse strand, counting down.
GTGGCGAGCTCTCTCCCGCGCACGATCTCGAGCAACGCGTCGGTGGACTTCATCGACTACGCGGTCCGGCACGTCGCCGTGTCGCCGGAGCGGCAACGTCTGCGGCTCGCCCAGGCGCTCGCGAACGGCGGCGGCCTCGACTACTACGTGATCGGCCGGCTGGACCGTCGCGACGATCGGACGGGTGCCGCCGCTGTTCGCGAGCTGTTCGGCTTCCATGCGGCCCACGAGGACGAGTACCGCGACCTCCGCTCGTGCGCGCCGATCGCGCTCCTCACCGGCGCTCACGGGAACACCGAGGAGTTCCGGGGATGGTTCCGGGTCCTGGCCGAGTACCACTTCCTCTTCGATGTCCTTCTCGTCGACGCCGCGACCGAGGAGCGTCTCGCCCGGTACGACGCTGTGGTCCTCCCCGATCACCAGCCCCTCTCCGATGACGCGACGGTTCGGCTCGACCGGTTCGTGGAGGGCGGCGGAACCCTCGTATCGAGCGGCCGCAGCGGATTGCGGGACGAGAAGCTCGAGCCGCGCGACGCGCCTGCGCTCGACTGCCTCGGGATCGAGCGCATCCGGGAGATCCGCGACGTGCGCGGCGCGTTCCTCCGGATCGGCGACCGCGACTCGTTCCCTCGGCTCGCCGGAACCGACCTCGTGTTCCTCGACGGCCCCTACGTCGACGCCGACTACCGACCGGGGGCCACAGGCAGCCTCCTGTCGCTGATCCCGCCGGGACCCTTCGGTCCGCCGGAGCGGTTACTTCTCCCCGAGGCGACCGACGCCCCCGGTCTGACGATCCATCCCTTCGGGGAAGGACGTGGGATCCACGTGCCGTGGAACTGCGGCGCGCTCTTCCACCGGACCGGGCATCCGAACACCTCCGACTTCATCGCCGACGTGCTCGAGCGGCTCGCGGAACTGGAACCCGACGGCGGCACCCTCTCGCCGATGGTCGAGGTAACGCTCCACCAGCGTGGGGTCGGCTCAAACCACCTCCTCCACCTCGTGAACGGATCCGGACACTTCGGCGTGAGCTACGTCGAGCCGGTGACGATCCACGACCTGGACGTCGTCATCCCGTACGAAGGAGAACCGGCGGAGGTGAATGCGCTGGTGGCGGGACAGCCGCTCGAGTGGCGCGCAACCGACGGTCGCCTGACGGTCTCCTTGCCGCGACTCGATCTCTTCGAGGCCATCACCATCGCCCCGAGACAGAACGCCTGACCCCCTCTGTGACTTGGCCTGGCGTGCGACCGCGCATGGGGCTAGGCTCACACTCCGACCGGAGGTGCACATGATCCTGTCGATCTCAGACGCTCGCCGCGCCGGATCGCCGGCCTCGTAGCCGGCTCCGGACGCTAGTTCCCCGACCGATTCGGCCGGCGGCTTCGCTCGCGTTGGCCCCGCATCCTCCGGAGGCACCGTTGAACGAGAACGCTGCTGCTCTAGCTCGGTTGAGGCACGCCGCCTTCCCCCGCTCCAACAAGTACGACCAGGCGTGGGTCGTTCGCAATCAGATGGGACCCCACCCCTTGTGGCTCATCGAATCACTCATGGAGTACCTGCCCATCGAGAAGGGATCCCGGGTGCTCGATCTCGGTTGCGGCACGGCTCTGACGTCGATCTTCCTGGCCCGCGAGTTCGGGGCCCGCGTTTGGGCGGCCGACCTGTGGATCGACCCGACGCGCAACTGGGAGCGCATCAAGGAGGCGGGAGTCGCCGACCTCGTCACGCCGATGCGTGTTGAGGCCCACGACCTGCCGTTCGCCGAAGGGTTCTTCGACACGATCGTGAGCATCGACGCGTACGAGTACTTCGGAACGGATGACTTGTACCTGGCGTGGGGTCTGTCGTGGGTCCTTGCACCGAGCGGGCGGATCGGGATCGTGGCTCCGGGACTCCGCGAGGAGATCGATGAGGTTCCTGCCTCGCTCGCTCAGCATTGGGGTCCGGACTACTGGACCTTCCACTCGCCCGGATGGTGGCGGCGGAACTGGGAGCGCTCGGGCGCGGTCTCCGTGGAGATCGCAGATCTCGTCCCGCATGGGTGGGATCTGTGGCACCTCTGGGGGGAGGTCTTGGACGCTGTCGGCGCTGAAGTGGCACCCGACTCGCCTCCTCCGCCTGAGGGGGCGGACGACCTGACGTTCCTGGACGCAGATCACGACCGGCTGCTTGGATTCGCGCGGGTGGTCGGCAGGAAGCATCCACGGGACTAGGTCGCTCCACGATCCAGGGGTGGGGTCGGAAGCGACCCTGATAACGTTCCCACATTCCAGGACCGAGGAAGGGATCGATCCGATGATCTCGCTGCACGAGGGACGGCCGCGGCTGAGCCTGGACGGCGTCTGGAAGTACGCGCTGGAGGGAGACGAACCGGGCGAGTCGCTGGGATACGACCACCGGGACTTCGACATTTCGTCCTGGAAGGACATGCAGCTCCCCATCAACTGGTACCTGACCGAGGTCGGCGACTTCTTCGGCACGATCTGGTTCCGGCGGGACTTCCGCGTCCCGGACGAGCTCAAGGGCCAGCAACTGTTCCTCCGGTTCGGCGCCGTGGATTACTTCGCCGATGTCTGGTTGAACGGCGAGTACCTCGGGGCACACGAGGGCATGTTCAATCCGTTCGAGTTCGACGTCACCGACCGGGTCGATCTCGACGGGGACAACGTGGTCGTGGTCAAGGACGGCGCGCCGCGCGATGAGACCGAGTACGTCCAGGTCGACTTCTCCAAGAACCCGCTCTCGGTCCCCTACCGCACCCACCAGGCGAAGGCGATCTCCCAGATCAAGGGCCACATGATCGACGCGATGCACCGGCCGGGCTCGATGACGTCGTTCCGCTCGGACGGCAATTCGGGGGGCATCTGGGAGAGCGTCGAGCTGGTCGCCCGCCCGCACGTGTACGTCGACAACGTGAAGATCTTCACGAAGATCGGCGTCAAGAAGGATTGGCTCGGCGATAAGCGCGACAAGCCGGACGGCTCGGCATTGGTGAGCGTCGACGTCACGGTCCACAACGCGACCGGCGAGGTGGTCGAAACGGATCTCGGCCTGACCATCGAGCCCAAGACGTTCGACGGCGAACGACACGATCGAACTCGGCCCGTCGCCCTCCAGCCGGGTCGCACCACGCACAAGCTTGTGCTCACCGTCCCCGACGCCCGACCCTGGTGGACCTGGGACCAGGGCGATCCGGACCTCTACACGGCGACGGTGACCGCGCACGGCGATCAGGTCATGCAGACGTTCGGCATCAAGGAGGTCGTGCACGACGAGCAGACGGGACAGTGGATCCTCAACGGGCGCCGGATCTTCCTGCGCGGCATGCGCTACATCTCGAGCCAGTGGATGAGTGAGGCGAACGAGCAGATGTGGACCGACGACCTCGCGAAGATCCGCGACATGGAGATCAACTCGATCCGGATCGGCAGCCATGTCGAGAAGGACGGGTTCTACACTATGTGCGACGAGATGGGGTTCCTCGTCTGGCAGGTCTTCCCGCTCCACTACTGCGTGAGCGATAGCGATGACTTCATCGAACGGGCCAGCGAGATGATCGTGGACATGGGCCTGATGCTCACGAACCACGCGAGCATCGGGATGTGGTCCGTCTTCAAGGAGCCCGAGGTCTATCTCCTGCCGGACAAACCGAACAACTACCACCGGTTGTGCCCGATCCTGAAGGAGTCGCTCGGCACGGTCGACCCGGTGCGCTGGATCCACCTCGGTGACTACCGGGAGGGCGTCTACAACCTGATGATCGGCTATTGCTGGGACGGCGACACCGACCTCAACCAGGTCGAGCTCCCCCCGAACATCGTGGAGTTCGGGGCCGGCTCGATCCCGGTCCGCGAAACCCTGGAGACGTTCATCCCCGAGGACAAGCTGTGGCCCCCCGACTGGGATACCTGGGAGTACCACGGTGGCTTCTACAACCTCGCGTTCGGGTTCGCGAAGGTGCCGATCCGGGCCTCTCTGGGCGAGTTCATCGACGACTACCAGGGCTACGAGGCGCAGGTCGTGAAGGAGCAGATCGAGTACCTCCGCCAACGGAAGTACCGCCCGATCGCTTCCATGTACCACTACTACTGGAGCGACCCGTGCCCGATCATGGGCTCCGGCTTGCTCGACTACTACCGGCGCCCGTACCAGGTGTACGAGGCGATGAAGGCGGTGTACGGGCGGGTGCTGATCAGCCTCGATCGGAACCCCGACCCGTACATCATCGGACGCGAGAAGGTCTACGAACGAGGTACCCCGTTCACCGCGACGGTCTGGGTCACCAACGACTACCAACACGAGCTCGAGAACGCGAAGGTCTCCTGGCAGATCGTCCGCACCGATTCGGAGGAGATCGCGAGTAAGAACGACCTCACCGTGACGGTCCCGGCGGATGCGGCACACGAGGTCGACCACATCGACTGGCCGATCCCCGCGACCGTGCAGCGCGGGACCTATCGCGTGACGATGGAGGTCGTCGGTTCGGACGGCGAGTCGCTCTCGAAGAACGAGACGGATATCACCGTACGGTGAGTCCGATGGCATCCGATCGCAGCGTGCTCGATCCGAAGCGCATCGTCGCCGAAGCCTACGACCGGATGGGAACGGCGTTCCCGGAGTGGAACGACGAACGTGCGCCCGAGGCCAGGCGATGGTTCCTCGGGGAGGTGCTCGCGAGGCTCGGGGACGGGTCCGACGTCCTCGAGCTCGGCTGCGGCCCCGGCACGGATGCCGCCGCGCTATCGGCCGGCCGACGGTACGTCGGCGTCGACCTGTCGGAGGGACAGCTCTCGATCGCGCACCGGAGGGTTCCCGATGCGGCGTTCGTCCTGGGCGACTTCACCTCGATGACGTTCCGGCCAGCGTCCTTCGACGGTGTCGTTGCCTTCTACGTGTTCAATCACGTGCCGCAAGATGATGTCGAACCCGCGTTCGCGAGGATCTTCGAATGGCTCCGTTCCGGCGGTCGGCTGATGACGTCGCTCCTCACGACGGAGGCCGAGGACCGGGTCGAGGAATGGCTCGACGTTCCGATGTTCTTCGCAGGGGTCGAACCGCAGTCGTACGACCGATCTTTGCGGAACACCGGCTTCGAGCTCGAGCTCTCCGAGATCCGAACGGAGATGGACGTCCGCTACGGCCGGGGAGACTCCCGCTGGGTCATCGCGAGGAAGCCCGACCACGTCTGATCAACGACCACAGCGCGGGAGGACATCTGAGGCGGCAACCGCGGCCGGGCGGGCGGCCGGGCGGTACGGGTACGTGGTGGACGATCCGATCCTCCTGCAGGAGACCAACAACACGGTCGTCTGGCTCCGCCCACACGAGATCATCGCCAAGGTCGGCACGTGGGCGCACAGCGAGGAGGCGCTCCGTCGAGAGCACGGCGTGGCGACGATCCTCGCCGCCGCCGGCGCCCCGATCGCGCTGCCGGTGCGCGACGCCGAGCCGGTCCGCGACGAGCACTCCGGGTTCCTCGTGACGCTGTGGCAGCGACTCGAACACGACGCGGCACGAGAGCCCTCGCCGGTCGACGTCGCCGGAGCGCTCCGCAAACTCCATGAGGGTCTCTCGCGCTACCCGGGTGAGCTCCCGAGCTTCCGAGATGGCGTCCGTCGAGCGCGAGCGACGCTCGACGACGATCGCACCATGGTGGCGCTGGCCTGGGATGATCGATCGACTCTGCGACGCGCGTACGATCGCGTATCCGCAGAACTCGACACGCGACAAGTCTTCGAGCGCGCCCTTCACGGGGAGCCACACATGGACAACGTCCTCGTCACGACGAGCGGGGTGCGGTGGATCGATCTGGAGGCGGTGTGCGTCGGACCCCTGGAATGGGAGGTCGCCTTCCTTTCCGAAGACGTGGTAAGGCTGTTTCCGGAGGTGGACGCGGACCTGCTCGGGTTGCTCCGCACGCTGAACAGCGCGCGAGTCGCGACCTGGTGCTGGGCTCGGGCTGACGTCGGCGACATGCGCAAGCACGGCGAGTATCACCTCGGGCAGGTCCGTCTCGCAGAGCTGCGATAGCACCGAGTTCGTCGCGAACTCCGATCGGGAGCCACTGGATGGTACCGTCCATCGCTGAGAACGTTCCCACACAGAGAGAGGCTTCGATGGAGCGCCGACGGCTGGGTGGATCCGACCTGATGGTGTCGGTGCTCGGACTCGGCACCACCGGCTGGGGCGCGCATCAGGAATTCGGGGAGGTCGACGCCGAGGGTGCGAGGCGCCAGGTCGCGGTCGCGCTGGACGCCGGGATCAACCTGTTCGACACCGCGGAGACCTACGGCGACGGGCGCTGCGAGGAGATGCTCGGCGCCGCGTTGGGCGGCCGACGGGACGAGGCGATCATCGCGACGAAAGTCTTCTTCGGCACGAGCCAATCCGTTGGATCGGGCCTCTCCCGGAGACACGTCATCGATTCGTGTGAGGGAAGCCTGAGCCGACTCGACACCGACCGCATCGACCTCCTCCAGATGCACGGCTGGGACGGCACCGTGCCCTTGGAGGAGACGCTCTCCGCCCTGGACACGCTCGTCACGAGCGGCAAGGTCCGGCACGTCGGGGTCTCGAACTGGTCGGCGTGGCATCTGATGAAGGCCCTTGGGATCTCCGAGTTGGAGAGTCTGCCTCGTTTCGTCAGCCAGCAGATCTACTACTCGCTCCAGGCGCGCGAGGCGGAGTACGAGCTCGTCCCGATCGCCCTCGATCAGGGCGTCGGGATCCTGGTCTGGAGTCCTCTCGGGGGCGCGTTGCTCACCGGGAGATGGCGACGAGATGCTCCCCCACCCGACGGGACCCGCCGGATGCGTGGGTGGCCGGACCCGCCGATCTACGACGAGGCGAAGCTCTGGGACACGATCGACGTCCTCGTGGACATCGCGGAGACACGAGCGCGCACGGTCCCCCAGGTCGCCCTGGCGTTCCTGTTGCACAAGCCGGGCGTGTCGTCCCTGGTGCTCGGAGCGCGAACCGAGGCGCAGTTGATCGAGAATCTCGCGGCGGCCGACCTGTCCCTCGACGAAGAGGACATGGGTCGGCTCGACGACGTGAGCGCGCCGACGTTGCTCTATCCGTACTGGTGGCAAGCGAAGTACGACGAGCATCTCGGGCAGGCGGACCTGGCGCTCTTAGGCAAGTACCGGGACATCCGCATGCCGGGCGGGAGCATCCACCGACCGCTCCCCGGTTTCGAGGTCATCCCGGGTCGCGATGACGCGCGCCACGAGAAGGTCGGACGAGGAAAGAGCGCTGATGTCTGAGGACCTCACCGTCGTGCGAACCCTGTCACCGGACGCTCGGCCCGCGTGGTCCGACGTAACCAGCGCGGGAACATTCCAGGTGGAGCCGAACGGGAGCTTCGATCTCCACTACCACGACTGCGACGAGTACTGGCTGGTGTTCTCCGGCCGCGCGAGCGTGCTCGTCGGGTCGCAGACGTACACGGTGGGTCCGGGTGACATCGTCTGCACCCCGACGGGGACCGAGCACGACGTCGTGGGCGTCTACGAGACCCTCGAGGCGTTCTGGTTCGAGGCCGCGACGCCGCCGGGCGGTCGGATCGGTCACCTGCATCGAACCCCGGAAGCGGCGCAGGGCCATGAGGTCCCGTTGCTCGACGACACGAACCCCGAAGGCTGAGGGCGTGACCGATCGGCCTCGCTTCCTGCTCGTGATGCCGCAGGAGTCCGGTTGGGGCCCTGCCCACAGCTCTCGTCGCTTCTTCCACGGCGGGGAGCGCTACCGGAACCTGGCCGAGGCTGCCCTCTCCCCGCACGGGACGGTCGAGGTCCTCGAGTGGAGTGAGGACGAGCCGATCGAGGCGCAGGCGGCGGCGTTGGATTCGAAGCTCGGCGGGGTCGACGCCCTCGTCGCCTCGCCGTGGCTGAGCATCGGGGAGGTGGCGCCCTTCGACGAGGATCGCTTGCGGCGAGCATCGCGTCTCAAGGTGATCGCGGGGACGTTCGACTACCGGCTCGGGTGGATCGATCTCGAAGAGGCCGCCCGACGCGGGGTCACCGTCGTCGATTCGTCCAGGACGATGACCTGGACGGTGGCTGAGTTCGGGGTAGCGATCACGCTCGCGCTGCTGCGCGACATCCCCGCTGCGATCGATGCCGTCCGGACCGGCGGATGGCCCGATTCCGCACGGACGGGGCGCCCGTACGTCTTCCGCGACCTGGCGGACTGTCGCGTCGGCCTGGCGGGATACGGGAGCATCAACCGGCACTACCGTCGTTTCGTCGAGCCGTACGGGTGCGCGGTGAGCGTCTTCGATCCGTTCGTGGGAGATGACGTCGCCGTTGCGGACTCGTTCACGCGAGCCGACTCGCTGGTCGACCTGGCGAGCGGCAGCGACATCCTGGTCGTGGCGATCCCACCGACGCCGACCACGCTCGGCGTCATCGATGCGAACGTGATCGATGCGCTCGCGCCGGGGTCGCTGTTCGTCCTGCTCAGCCGCATGGCCATCGTGGAGCAGGAGGCCCTCTGGCGCCGAGCCCGGGCGGACGAGCTGCGAGTCGCGCTCGATGTGTACGACCCGGAGCCCCCTCCGGAGGACGCCTGGTTCCGGACCTCGGCCAACGTGCTCCCCACACCGCACATCGCCGGGAACGTGCCGTTCGCGCACGAGCGCTGCCTGACCGAGGCGTGCGCGGACACGGTCCGCGTCCTGGCCGGGGAGGAGCCGCACCACGCCGCGACGGTGCGCGACAAGCGGCTCTACGACGGCACGCTGGTCACGACGTCGGAGAGCGATCCGGGCTCGCGGTGACCTCGGCGGCATCGAGGACCGGGATCGCGAGCCCGACGGCGCCTCGTCCCGACGTCTCGGCGGGAGAGCCTGCGCGCCGGAGCATCTCCAGCCCGAGCTGTGCGCGCCGCACACGTTCGCGGCTGAGGGCGACCGCGGTGGCCTCGAGATGCGTCCCCGACGGGTAGAGGTTCGGCGCGTTCCGGAGACCGAACTTCACGTAGACCGGGGCGGCGACCCGGATCAGCTCCGGGAGCTCGTACAGCCTGACGAAGCCGCCGAGGTTGTCGGGCGACTCGATGTAGAAATCGATCGGCACGTCGACGGCCGCCCGGATCGCCGCGATCTGCGCGAGCGAGAGGTCCGAGGCCACGTTGAGCGTGTTCGCCCCCAACCCGGCGAGGACCCGCGCCGTGCTCGGGTTCGCGGTCGGGAACGCGACGGATATCTTCGCCTGCATGTCTTGGGGAAGCTCACCCGCCTCGCGCATCGCCTGGAACGCCGCGAGCAGCCCGACGTCGGTGATCAGCACGCTCCGGATCCCGTGGGCAGCCGATCGCCGGATGTCCTCCAGCGCGTGCACGAGGCCCTCCTGGCCGTGGCTCGCGCCCCCCACGGCCGCCCCACCCTCGGTCCGAGCTGCGGCGGAGGGGCCCCACGCGGCGGTGGGCTGCGCGAACAGACTCACCTCGACCCGAGCCTCCGCGGCGAGTCGCGCCATCTCGTCCAGCTCGTCGTCGGTCAGGAGGAAGCTCCCGCTTCCCTGTGAGACCCGCTGGACAGGCACCTCGCGTCGTTCCGCCTCGTCGAGTACCACTTCGAGGGACCTCGGGCCCTCCGTGCTCGGGATCTCGATGCGGAACGACGCGCCGTCCGGGAACCGCTTCGGCGAGTCCGGCAGCGCCGTGAGATCTCCGGGCGGAAGCCCGATCGATTCGAGGAAGGACCGCGTGCTATCCATCGACGAGTCCGGGCACGGAACGCGCACGGCGTTCACGATCGGCGACCTTCGCACGAGCCGTCTCGGCGAGCCGACCGGCCAGTACCTCGGCGTCGCTCACCGCCGTCGGGCCCAGCGTCGCGATCCAACCGTCGGGCACCGCGTCGGGTCCGCCCACCGCGCCGCAGAGCGCACCCGTCATGCTCGCAATCGTATCCGTGTCGCGGCCGAGGTTCGCCGCGAACTCGACCCCCGTGCGGACGTCGCCGCCGGCGAGCGTGGCCAGCGCGAACACCGCGGGCACCGTTTCGCGCGAATCGCATGCGATCCGTTGCGTGAACCGGTCGAGGTATCGCTCTCGGAGCTCCTCGTACCCGGCAACCTCGGTGGCCAGCGCCACGGCCTCCGAGATGAGGTCACGCATCGGCGCGCCACTCGTCGGGGAGAGGGCGGCGAGCGCCTCGTCACAGGCCTCGCGCACGCTGGTGCCCGGCTGCATCCCGACGGCCACCGCTGCAGCGATGGCCGCGGCGGCGTCCTGACAGAAGTCGACCTCGCCGACGTGGATGAGCGAGGCGAGCGCATAGGCTTGCGCCGCCGCCGCGCGAGGATCCCCGGCGTTGACCAGCCCGACCGGCCAGATGCACATCGCCGAGCTGCTGGAGGGCATGTTGCCGACGGCCACGCGGCGCGGTGGGAACCCGTAGGCGAGCTTCTCGACCGTATGGAGCACCGAGGGGAAGAACTTGTCTCTCCTCGCGTCGATGAGCCCGCGTTGACGGATCCACTGCTCGGCCCAGTCATCCGCACCCGCGCGGCCGCCGCTCGCGACCAAGGCATCGGCGAGCAGGGTCGCCATCAGCGAGTCATCGGTGCCGTCCCCGGTGAACGAGTCGATCCAGCCGAACCGCGCCGAGATGTCCTCGGAGCTCAGTCCTTCGGCCGGTGCACCCATCGCGTCCCCGACGCGTGCACCAACGACGACCGGGAGGAAGCGCCGAGCGAGCTCGGTGGACGTCGACCTGGTCACGAGATCCACGTTCCGGCTCCTCTCGCGGCCCCTGCCATCACCCGAGCCCCGCACGCGAGCGGATGTCCGGGATCACCGACGTGTTGTCCTGGTCCGCACGTCCTGCTTCGATCGCCTCGTCGCACCTGGCCATCGCGGACCTGGGGATCGTGAGGTTGAGTCCATCGACCTCGCCCTCGTCGAGCGCGAGCGCGAGATCCTTGCGAGCGAGCGCCAAGCGGAAGTCGACGCTCTCCACTCGGCCGAGCACCTTGCCGCGGAACCGATCGACGAACGAGCCGAGGGGTCCGAGGCTGAGCGCGTCGAGCACGACCTCCGGCTCGAGACCATCCCGATCGGTGAGCGCGAGGACCTCTCCCAGACACACCATCGTCGACATGTTCGCCGCGTTGGCGGCGAGCTTCATCGTCGCGCCGGCGCCGAGGCGACCCACGTGGCGCACGGTCCCCAGCGCTCCGAGGATGTCTCCGCATCGGGCCAGATCGCCCGGATCCCCGCCCACCAGGATCGCGAGCGTCCCCGCTTGCGCGTGGGGGACGCTGCCGAGGACGGGCGCGTCCAGCACCGCGACCGGGGCGAGCTTCTCCGCGGCGGCGCGGATCACCGTCGGACCGACGGTGGACATGTCGATGAGCGTCGCGTCGGGCGCGATCGTCCCCGCTGCTCCGTCCGGACCGAAGAGGACCTGCTCCAAGGCCGCCGGGTCGGCCACCATCGTGATCACGACGGCGGCCCCCTGCGCGGCTTCCGCGGGGATAGCCTCCCGAGAAGCCCCCGCCGCCACGAGCGCTTCGTCTCGACCCGGCGTGCGGTTCCAGACGCGGAGGGAGTGCCTGGCTTCGAGGAGCCTGCCGGCCATCGGTCGACCCATGGCACCGAGACCGAGGAACGCCACGGTGCTCACACAGGCACCCGGGTCACCACGACCTCGATCAGCGCTCCTCCCGCGACGTGTGGCAACGATATCATCCGCTCCATCGTGCGGATCTCAGGCGTCTCCACGGTGGTCGTCGATGCTGGCGACCGCGACTGGGTCTTCGTGCGCGTGGCCACCGACGAGCCCGGCCTCGTCGGCTGGGGTGAGTCCTCGCTCGGCTGGCACACGCGGGCGGTCTGCGGGACCGTCCAGGACCTCGAACCGCTGCTCCTCGGTCAGGACCCGCGCCCGGTCGAGCGCCTCTGGCAACGGATGGTCCGCGGCCCGTACTTCCGAGGCGGCATCGTCACGATGAGTGCGATCGCCGGGATCGATCAGGCGCTCTGGGACATCAAGGCGAAGGACCTCGGCGTGCCGCTGTTCGAGCTCCTCGGAGGTCCCGTCCGCGACCGGGTTCGGACGTACGTCAACCTTGGATCCGAGCTGGGAGGCGACGCGCGGGATCCGGAGGCGTGGGCGGACGCCGCCGCGGCGGCCCGCAAGGCCGGGTTCGATGCGATGAAGGTGTACCCGATGGCACCGGCCCGTGGGTTGGAGGGCGCGGCCGCGGTCGGTGAGGCCGCTGAGCTCGTCGCGCGCGTCAGGGAGGCGGCGGGCGACGACGCGGACATCATGGTGGACCTCCACGGGCGGACCACCCCCGCCACAACGATCGAGCTCGGCCGGGCGCTCGAACCCTCGCGACCGTTCTTCCTGGAAGAGCCGTGTCCGCCGGGGGACGCGGACGCCGTCGCCGAGGTGGCCCGCACCCTCCCGATCCCGATCGCGACCGGGGAGCGACTCTCCTCGCGCCGTGAGTTCCAGGAGCTGCTCGCGAAGCGCGCCTGCGCCGTGATCCAGCCGAACGTCTGCTACTGCGGCGGCGTCTCCGAGCTCCGGCGGATCGCGGCGCTGGCCGAAACGTCCTTCGTGTCCGTGGCGCCACATAACCCGAACGGTCCCATCGGAACCATGGTCAGCATGCACCTCGCCCTGGCGCTGCCGAACTTCCTGATCCTCGAACAGGTCCGCGACGACGTGCCGTGGCGTGGGGAGATCGTCGGCCGGTCGCTCGAGACCGAAGCCGGCTACGCGATGCCGCCGACGGGACCGGGGATCGGCGTCGAGCTCCTGGAAGAGGTCGCCGCCGCCCACCCCGGCGGGTCGCCGGCTCCGCATCTGGCGTTCGCGCCCGACGGCTCGCTGTTGGACTGGTAGGCGATGACGTCGCTCGCCGGGAGGGTGGCCTTCGTCACCGGAGGGGCGCACGGGATCGGGCGCGCGTGCGTCGAGCGGCTCCAGGCGGCGGGAGCCGCCGTCGTGTTCTGCGACACCGAGCCCGACGCCGGTCGAGAAGTCGCCGAGGCGCTGACGAACGAGGGTCTCCCGGTCGAGTTCGTCGAGGCGGACGTGAGCGTCGAGGATCAGATGGCACGGGCGACCGCGCTCGCGATCGAACGCTTCGGATCCCTCGATGTCGTGGTCGCGAACGCGGGGATCGACCGTCCCTTCGACGCCGCCACGATGACGGAGGAGGAGTGGGACGCGTTCGTCGGCATCGACCTGAAGTCTGTGTGGCTGAGCGTGAAGCACGCGCTGCCGCAGATGCGCAACCAGCGACGGGGGTCGATCGTCACGATCGCCTCGATCCACGCCTTCGTGACGTCGACCGGGAAGTTCCCGTATGCGGCCGCGAAATCGGGCGTCGTGGGCCTGACACGGAGCCTCGCGCTCGACGAGGGGTCGTACGGGATCCGCGCGAACGCGGTCTGCCCCGGCTACACGAGGACACGCATGCTCGGCGTGGAGTCGTCGGACGACCCGGCGGCAACCGAGCGCGAGATGGCGGCGATCCATCCCCTCGGCCGCATCGGCGAGCCGAGCGAGATCGCGAACGTCGTGGCGTTCCTCGCGTCCGACGAGGCGAGCTTCGTCACCGGCGCGTCGATCCTCGTCGACGGCGGGTTGAGCGCCCGGTTCGTGTAGAGGGCGATGGTGGTCGGTGACGTCGAGCTGGTCCTGGATGCCCGCGCCGATCTCGGCGAGGCGCCGTTGTGGGACTAGCTCGAGCCCGGTGACCAGGTGGTCGTGGTCCGCCAGGCGATCGAAGAGGTCTGAGCCGGGGCGTCATGCGGCTTGGATCCGGACCAGCCAGCAACCGGTTGAGCGTGCGGCGCGGGTCGCCGGGGTGCGCATTGGATTCGTGTCTAGAATGGGCAATCTGTCGAGGTAAGGAAAAACAAGGGTTGTGACGGACTCTGGCGCGGCCGTGCGGGCGAAGGAGCAGGAAGCGAATCCTGCCGTGCCCGACAAGCGCGCGGCGCCGTCCCCCCGCCGGGCCCTGATCGTCCCGGAGCCCGAGCCGGCCGTCGAGGATCCGTCCCGCGCCGCATCCGGCGTCGAGCAGCCGCGGGTTCGGATGCGCCAGCGGATCGCCCGGCTCGGCACGACCCGGCCGCAGACCCCGGCGCTGGACCCGCTCTTCCGGATCATCCGGGCCAACCATCCCAAGGCCGACATGCCGCTGATCGAGCGGGCCTATCGGACTGCGGAGCGGATGCACCAGGGTCAGATGCGCAAGAGCGGCGACGCGTACATCACCCACCCGCTCGCCGTGACCACGATCCTGGCCGAGCTGGGCATGAACGAACCGACGCTGTGCGCGTCCCTGCTGCACGACACGGTGGAGGACACCGAGTACACGCTCGCCGAGCTGACCGCGCGACTTCGGCGACGAGGTCGCCCTGCTGGTGGACGGCTGCACCAAGGTCGACAAGATCAAGTACGGCGAATCGGCCAAGTCCGACACGATCCGCAAGATGATCATCGCGATGAGCCGGGACATCCGGGTGCTGGTGATCAAGCTGGCCGACCGGCTGCACAACATGCGGACCCTGCACTACCTCCGGCCGGACAAGCAGTCCCGGATCGCCCAGGAGACGCTGGAGATCTTCGCCCCGCTGGCCCACCGGCTCGGCATGAACGCGATCAAGTGGGAGCTGGAGGACCTGTCGTTCGGCACCCTGCATCCCAAGATCTACGACGAGATCGTCCGGATGGTGGCCGAGGCGGCGCCCAGCCGGGACGAGTTCTTGTCGAAGGTCATCGAGCAGGTGCAGGCCGATCTGCGGGCCGCGAAGATCAAGGCGTCGGTGACCGGGCGACCCAAGCACTACTACTCGATCTACCAGAAGATGATCGTCCGGGGTCGCGACTTCACCGACATCTTCGACCTGGTCGGGCTGCGCGTCCTGGTGGAGAGCAATCGCGACTGCTACGCCGCCCTCGGCGTGCTGCACGTCCGCTGGAACCCGCTGCCGGGCCGGTTCAAGGACTACATCGCGATGCCGAAGTTCAACATGTACCAGTCGCTGCACACCACGGTGCTCGGGCCCGAGGGCAGCCCGGTCGAGCTGCAGATCCGCACCGACGAGATGCACCGGCGGGCCGAGTACGGCGTGGCCGCGCACTGGAAGTACAAGGAAGGCAAGGGCACCCCGCTGCCCGCCAAGGGCGGCGACGACGCCGGCGACCTGGTCTGGGTCCGCCAGCTGCTCGACTGGCAACGCGAGACCGACGACCCGTCGGAGTTCCTCGACTCCCTCCGGTTCGAGATCAATTCGACCGAGGTGTACGCGTTCACCCCCAAGGGCGAGGTCGTCTCGCTGCCGCAGGGCTCGACGCCGATCGACTTCGCGTACGCGATCCACACCGAGGTCGGCCACAAGACCATCGGAGCCCGGGTCAACGGCCGGCTGGTGCCGCTGGAATCGGCCCTGACCAACGGGGACCTGGTCGAGATCTTCACCTCGAAGGCCCAGAACGCCGGGCCGAGCCGGGACTGGCTGACCTTCGTCCGCAGCCCGCGGGCCCGGAACAAGATCCGGCACTACTTCACCCGCGAACGCCGGGACGAGTCCGTCGAGAACGGTCGGGAGGCGCTCGCCCGGCAGATGCGCAAGGGCGGGCTGCCGCTGCAGCGACTGCTCACCCTGGAGCACCTGACCGCGGTCGCCGGATACTTCAAGCTCCCCGATGTCACGGCCCTGTACGCGGCCGTCGGCGAGGGCACCGTGGGCGCCCAGGCCGTGGTCAACCGGCTGATCACGTCGAGGGCGGCGAGGAGATGGTCGCCGACGAGACCGGCGAAGACCGGGTCCTCACCGGGCGTCGGCGGCGCAGCAGCAGTACCGGCGGCCGGGCCGAGTCCGGCATCCGCGTCATCGGCGCCAGTGATCTGCTGGTCAAGCTGGCCAAGTGCTGTACGCCGGTGCCGGGCGACCAGATCATGGGTTTCGTCACCAAGGGCTCCGGGGTCTCGGTGCACCGGGTACCTGCGTCAACGCGGCCAGCCTGCGCAAGGAATCCGAGCGGCTGATCTCGGTCGAGTGGGCGCCGACCGCCAAGAGCTCTTTCCTGGTGGCGATCCAGGTCGAAGCGCTCGACCGCAACCGGCTGCTATCCGACATCACCCGGGCCCTGTCGGACCAGCACGTCAACATCTTGTCGGCCGGTCTGAACACCACCAAGGACCGGATCTGCCGGGCCAAGTTCACCTTCGAGACGGCCGATCCGACCCATCTCGATCACGTCCTCCGAGCCATCCGCAGCGTGCCCGCCGTCTACGACGTCTACCGCATCAGCCAGTAATATTTGCGACGCTCCGCGCCGCGCGGTGACGCGCTCCCGAACGTCCCGTCTTCCTCCCGCGCTCGCGAACGGAAAAGCGTGTTCGCTCGCTTGGTCGTCCAGCGGGACGAGTCCGCGCGACCGCGACGCGTCGGCGACGCTTCGCGTCAGTGGCTCGACGCTCCGGCGCCGCAAAGTCGACCGATGGCGAGCTTTCGTCACCATCGGCGCTCTGAGGCAAAGTCGCCGTCGATGGCGAGCTTATCGGTCAGCCATCTGCCGAGCTCCATCCGAGGTCCGCAAAAGTCGACCAATGGCGAGTTTTCGGTCACATCGAGTCTTCGGGCCGAAGTCGCCGTGGTCGACTTTTGCGAGTCACCGAGTGCGTAGGCGGGCCGGATTTCCGTGGTGGTCTGGGCTTCCTGATCTGCCTGGGCTTCGCGGGCGGCTAGCCGCTTGCGTTCGCCGCGGCGCTCGACCAGGGAGTAGAGCACCGGGACCAGCAGCAGGGTGAGCACGGTGGAGGAGACCAGACCGCCGATCACCACCACGGCGAGTGGCTTGGAGATGAACGCGCCGCCGCCGGTCAGGCCCAGGCCCATCGGGATCAGCGCGCCGATGGTCGCGCAGGCGGTCATGATGATCGGCCGCAACCGGAGCCGGGCGCCGTGGGTCACCGCGGCCCGCAGATCCTCGCCGCGGGCGCGTTCCTTGTTGATCAAGTCGATCAGCACGATCGCGTTGGTCACCACGATGCCGATCAACATCAACAGGCCGACCATCGCCGGTACCCCGAGCGGGGTGTCGGTGATCAACAACCCGGCGACCGCGCCGGTTGCGGCGAACGGGATCGAGGTCAGCAGGACCAGCGGCTGGATCAGGCTCCGGAAGGTCGCGACCATGATCATGAACACGATCACGATGGCCAGCAGCATCGCCAGACCCAGTTGCCGGAAGGCGTCGGCCTGGTCCTCGCTGGCGCCGCCGGTCTCGATGTCCACCCCGGCCGGCAGGTCGAGGGCGTCGAGCTTCTGCTGCACGGTCTGGGTCAGGGCACCGAGGTTGTCGGACTCCGGGGTCGCGGTGATGGTGACCGCGCGGGTGCCGTCGATCTGGGTCACGGCGCTCGGCGCCAGCTCCTGGTGCACTTCGGCGACATCGGAGACCTGGATCGGCCCGGCCCGGATGTCGGCGATGTCGGCCTGCTCTTCGGCGAGATCGGTCTGCTCGTCGCCGAGCGCGGTCTGCTCGTCCGTCAGGGCCTTCTGCTCGTCGGTCAGCGTCTCCTGCTCATTGGTGAACTCATCCTGCTGCGCCTGCTGGGTCGCAGTCTCGTCGGCCTGCTCGTTCGCGGCCGAGATCTGGTCGTCCAACTGCTCGACCTGGGCCTTCGCCTGCACGACGCCTGCGTTCAGCTGCTGATAGCGACCATAGGCATCAGCGGCCAGCTGCCAGCGCTGCAGTTCAGCGGTGTACTGCGCCATCGCCGCGTCGGCCGGTACGCCCGCCGGTGCGGTGGGCGGGGTTGGCGGCGGTCCGGGATTCGGGGCTCGCGCCGCGTCCCGCGCCTTGCGAGCCTTCGCCACAGCGTCGTCCGCCTTGTCCCGGGCCTCACGCAGATCGGCCCGCTGATCGGCGGCCGCATCCAGGCCTTCCTGCTGCTGCTCCTCCGCGGCCGCCTTCTGCCGATCGCCCAGAGCCTCCTGGCGGTCGCGCGAGGGCGTCGCCGTCCTCCTTCAGCCGGTCGCCGCGAGCCTTCAGGCGGTCGGACTTCTTCTCCAGCCGGTCGGTCGCCCGATCGACCGCCTGCTGCTGCTGGAGCTGGCTGACCGGCAGCTCCAGCGCGGCGATCTGCTCCGGGGTGGACTCGTCCGCATTCCTGCGGCCTGACCTTGATGTCGCGGCTCTCACCTTCGAGGATGATGGTGCCCACCTTCGTACCGTTCAGCGTGTTGGCGATCACCTGCCCGATCTCGGCCTGGGTGAAGCCCAGCGCGGCGGCCTTGCGCTTGTCGACGGTGACCGCGAGCAGCGGCCGCCGGTCGGACAGGTCGCTGCTGACGTCGACGAGCCCAGGGGTGGTGGACAGCGTGTTCTCCACCAGATCGGCCGCGGTACGCAGACTGGCTTCGTCCTGACCGGTCACCGTGTAGCTCAGATCGGAACTGGTGCCGGTGTTGATCGATCCGATCTTCACCTCGCCCGCCCCGGTCAGCTCGGCGAACGCCGACTCCAGGTTGGGCAGCGTGGTCGCGTACGCGTCCTCGCTGGTCAGGCTGACGAACATCGAGGCCTGGTTGCTTCCGCCCTGGCCAACGGTGGTCAGGTATTCCTTCACCCCGGGGTCGGCGTCGAGGATCGCCTCGACCTGCTTCGCCGCTTCGCTGGTCGCGCTCAGCCGGGTGCCGACCGGAAGTTCCTGGGTGACCTGCAAGGTCGTCTTGTCCGCGAACGACTCGAGGAAGTTGGTCTTGAGCAGCGTCGCCGAGGCCATCGTGCCGGCGAAAACCAGCACCGCGATCAGGGCGGTGATCAGCGGCCGCCGCAGGGCCAGTCGCAAGACCGGTAGGTAGCCGCGCTGCAGCGTGGTGACGCGATCCTCGTCCAGCGTGGAGCCGCGCGCGCCGGGCTGGGCCTTCTTCTTGCTCGACCGCAGGAACCAGTACGCGAGCACCGGGACGATCGTCATCGACACCAGCAGCGAGCCGGCCAGCGCGATGCCCACCGTGATCGAGAACGGCCGGAAGAGCTCGCCGGTGATTCCGGAGACGATCGCCACGGGCAGGAAGACCGCCACGGTGGTCAGGGTGGAGGCGGTGACCGCCCCGGCCACTTCGCGGACCGATTCGACGATCTCGCCCGGGGTGAGCGGTCCGGGTCCGGTGTCGCGACGTTTGATGTTCTCGATCACCACGATCGAGTCGTCGACCACCCGGCCGACCGCGACGGTCATCGCCGCCAGGGTGAAGATGTTCAGCGAGTAGTCCGCCAACTGCAGTCCGATCATGGCGATCAGCAGTGACAGCGGGATGGAGATCGCCGTGATGATCGTCGAGCGGACCGAGAGCAGGAAGACCAGGATGATCAGGACGGCGAACATGAGCCCGAGGCCGCCCTCGATGGTCAGGTCGTGGATGGACTGCTCGATCGACGGGGCCTGGTCGAAGACGATCTAGGACCGACGCGTTCTGACCCAGGTCGCGGGTCAGACCCGGCAGCAGATCACGGATGGTGTGCGAGACCTCGACCGCGTCCGCCGTGCTCTCCTTGAGGACGCTGATGCTGAGGGCCGGACGACCGCTGGAGCGGGCCACGGTGGTCGCCTCGACCGAGCGGACCGCCACGTCGGCGATCCTTCCCAGCTTGACCGGTCCGTCCGGTGCCGGGATCGACCAGGCGGCGACCTGCTTGGCACTGGTCGGTCGCCTTGCCGACCTGGATGGCCAGTTCGGTGTCGCCGTCGTAGCTGTTGCCGGCGGGCACCACCTGCGCCTGGGACTGGACGGCCTGGGTCACCGCGGCCGCGGTGAGGTCGTACTTGCGGAGCTGATCCGGCTTCAGCGTGATCAACAGCTCGGTGGTGTCCTGGCCGGCCACCTGGACCTGGCGTACGCCCTCGACGCCCGACAAGGCCGGGACCACCACGTCGTCGACCTGCTTGGCCAGCTCATCCAGCGGGGCATCGGAGGCGACGCCCAGCACGAGGACGGGTATGTCGTCGGTGCTGCCGGCCAGCACGTCGTACTCCACCCCGTCCGGCAGCTCGAGGGCGTCGCCGGCGGTCCGGATCTTGTCGACCAGTTCGTCGTTGTCGAGCCCGTAGGTCCATTCGACCGTCAGGCTGGCCAGGCCGTTGGTGGACACCGCGCGCACCTTGGTGACCCCGGAGACGCCACTGATCGCCTGACCGAGCGGCTTCGCCACCTCCCGGGCCACGATCTCCGGCGTAGCGCCCGGGTAGGTCGCGGTGACGATGGCGGTCGGCACCTGGGTGGACGGCAACAGTTCCTGACGCAGCGAGAACGCGGCCAGCACGCCGAAGATCACGATGGCCACGGTCACCATGCCGACGATCAACCGGTTGGCCAGGCTCAGCTTGGTCAGTGATGTCATGTACGTTTCCTCTTCCCGGCGCCCATCCCGGCCGCGGTGCCCAACGCTAGCCGGGACGACAAGTCGAGCGACAAGGCTCCTCAGAGCGCGCTCAGGCTGGGCTGCCCTTCCATCGCGTACGCGCCGGTCAGCCGGAGTAGTCGCTGGCCGCCCGCTGGGCCTGCTCGAGCCATTCCCGGTAGGTGGCCGCCGACTGCGCGGCCTCCTGGGCGGCCCGGGAATCACCCCGGGCTTCGGCTTTGGCCGCCCGCTGCTCGAGGGCGACGATCTGGGCTTCCAGCTTGGCGGCGGTGTCCTCCGCGCGGGCCCGGGCCTCGGGGTTCGTGCGTCGCCAGCGCTCCGACTCGGCGCTCGGAGAGCGCGGTCTCCACCGCGCGCAGCCGAGAATCGAAGGGACGGATGGAGTCGCGGGGCACCTTGCCGATGGCCGACCACCGGGTCAGGATGTCCCGGTAGGCCGCCCGCGCCGCTCCGATGTCCCGGATCGGCAGCAGCGCCTCGGCCTCGACCAGCAGCTTCTCCTTGGCTTCGGCGTTGGCCCGGAACTCGCTGTCCTGCTGCGTCATCGTCGCCTGCTTGGCGGCGAAGAATGTGTCCTGGGCCCCGCGGAACCGCTTCCAGAGAGCCTCGTCGACCCCCCGTGGGGCCGGTCCGGCCGCCTTCCAGCGGGTCATCAGATCCCGGTAGGCGCCGGTCGTCGGGCCCCAGTCCGTCGAGGACGCCAGGGCCTCCGCCTCCGTCGACCAACTGCTCCTTGGCCACCCGGGCCGAGTCGCGGGCTTCGCTCTGCGCGGCGAACTGGGCCTTGCGCCGGCGGGTGTACGCGGTTCGGGCGCTGGAGAAGCGGTGCCAGAGCTCGTCGTCGGTGGCCCGGTCCAGCCGGGGCAGCGCCTTCCACTGGTCCAGCAGCGCGCGAAACCGGTTCACCCCGCCGCGCCAGTCGTTGCCGGCGGCGAGCCGCTCCGCTTCGACGACGAACTGCTCCTTGGCCGCCCGGGTCTCCTCCTGCTGCCGGTTGCGCTCGGCCCGGCGCGCGGCGCGCTGGGCGCCGATGACCGGCAGCAGCGCGTCCAGCCGGTTGAGCAGACCCTCCAGGTCGCCCGACGGCATGCGCGTCGACGACGACGTTGCGGACCGTCCGGACCGACGCCAGCGCATCGTCGGGGGACAGCGCACCCGCGCTGATCCGGGTCTGCAGCAGGTTGACCTCGAGCTCAAGCGCCTCGAACCGGCGGGTGAAGAAGGCCAGGGCCTCCTCAGCCGGCACGTCGGGCACCTGACCCACGCTCCGTTCGCCGTCGCTCGTCCGGACATAGACGGTGCCGTCGCTGTCGACCCGGCCGAACGAGGCCGGGCTGGCCGTGGTGGTCGGGCTTACCGGGTTGCCGGGCTGGCCGGGCTGGGGGGATTGGCGGGGGCCGCCGGGGTAGCCAGATCCTCGGGGCTCGGAGGCTCCGGCGCGGTCGATGTCTCGCCCGCCTCCGGCGCGTTCAATGTCTCGCCCGCCTCTGGCGTGACATTTTCGGTCATTCCCTTATCCTGCCCGATAGTCTCGCCAGAGTGTTCATTGCCTCTTTTCCGGCTGGGCCATGGCAAACCAACTGTTACCTCGTGGCCACGTCCGCCGGTGCTGAGTGCGTCATCATCGACCCGGGCCTGGACGCGGCGGCCGGGGTCGCCGAACTGGCCGCCGAGCATCGGCTGAAGCCGGTTGCGGTCATCCTCACCCACGGCCACCTGGACCACATGTTCTCGGTCACGCCGCTGTGCCGGGGAAACGCGGCGGCCTGCTGGATCCATCCGCAGGACCGCGCGCTGCTCACCGACCCGTTCCGTTCGATGGGCGCCGAGACCCGGGCGCTGCTGCAGCAACTGGCGCCCGACCACCCGGGCTTCACCGAACCCGACGACGTGCGTGAACTCGCCGACGGCACGCGTGATCTCGGTGGCCGGCGTCGACTTCAGCGCCCTGCACGCGCCCGGCCACACCCCGGGTTCGACGATGTTCCGGACCGACTACGACGACCCCGACATCGACTCGCTGGTGTTCTCCGGCGACGTGCTGTTCGCCGGCTCGATCGGCCGAACCGATTTGCCCGGGGGAAACCACGCCGACATGCTGGAGAGTCTGCGCACCAAGGTGCTGCCGCTGCCGGATCCGGCGGTGGTGCTGCCCGGTCACGGTCCGCAGACCACGATGGCTCGGGAACGGGCCGCAAACCCCTACCTGCAAGACCTTCAGGAGATACCCGC
The DNA here is from genome assembly GCA_963702405.1 of uncultured Actinomycetota bacterium. Classification (GTDB taxonomy): domain Bacteria; phylum Actinomycetota; class UBA4738; order UBA4738; family HRBIN12; genus JAJNBA01. The sequence goes on along the minus strand of CAVPCM010000008.1, from coordinate 20,430 downwards.
GTGACTCGTCCCCGGCCGCTGTCCGGATTCCCGGAGCTCACCCCCGACGCCCGGATCGTGGAGCAACGCGTCCTCGACTCCGCTGCAGCGACACCTTCGAGTTGCACGGCTTCGGCTCCGATCGAGACCCGCGCGGTCGAGCCGCTGGACCGGCTGGCCAAGCAGGGCGAGATCGACAAGGAGGTGTACGCGGTTCAGCGGCTGCGCGCCGACCCGGGGACGCCCGCCGAGCTCGGGCCTGCACTTCGATCTCACCGTCCCGTTCGCCCGGTATGTGCTGGAGAACGCCCACCAGCTCGCCTTCCCGTTCCGGCGCTACCAGATCCAGAAGGTGTGGCGCGGCGAGCGCCCGCAGGAGGGCCGCTACCGGGAGTTCACCCAGGCCGACATCGACATCATCGACGCCAACACCCTCGCGGCGCACCACGATGTCGAGCTGCCGCTGGTGACCGCTCGACGCGCTGGAGCGGCTGCACGTCGATCTCGGGGTGCCGCCGGTGCTGATGCGGGTCAGCAACCGCAAGCTGGCCCAGGGCTTCTACCGGGGCCTGGACATCGCCGATCCGGTCGCCGGTGCTCCGGCAGGTCGACAAGATCGACAAGATCGGCCCGGACCGGGTCCGCGACCCCCTGGTCGACGAGCCGGCGCTGAGCGCCGCGCAGGCGACGGCCTGCGTGCGCGCTGGCCGACGATCATCGCTCGGCCGACGAGTCCTTCGTCGACCAGGTCCGCGCGCTCGGCGTCCGCCACGACTGCTCGACGAGGGTCTGGAGCTGCTCGCCGACGTGGTGCGTACAGCGGCCCGCTACGTGCCGGGCCGGCTGGTCGCCGACCTGAAGATCGCCCGCGGTCTGGACTACTACACCGGCACGGTCTACGAGACCGAGCTGGTCGGGTTCGAGTCCTGGGGCTCGATCTCCTCCGGCGGCCGCTACGACTCGCTGGCCACCGACGGCCGGACCACCTATCCCGGGCGTCGGCCTGTCGATCGGCGTCACCCGGCTGCTCGGCGCCGCTGTTCGCCCGCGGGCTGCTGATCGCGTCCCGGCCGGTGCCGACCGCGGTGCTGGTCGCCGTGGACTCGAGGAGACCCGGCGACGAGTGCGATCGCCGTCGCGGAGCAGCTCCGTGCGCCGCGGCATCGCCTGCGAGGTCGCCCCGACGGCGGACCAGTTCGGCAAGCAGATCCGCTACGCCGACCGGCGCGGGCATCCCCTACGTCTGGTTCGGCGGCCTCGGGTCCGGCGAGGTCAAGGACTTGGCGGCCCGGACCAGCACCCGGTCCCGGCCGGACCCGATCCGGAGCTCCGACCGGCCGCCGCGATGGTCACGTACCTGCCGAGCCCGCCAGTGAGCTGCCGGCCGTCAGGCTCTCCGTCATGTCGCGGCGCGAGCCCAGCATCCCTGCGGCGGCGCCGACCGATCGGCCCGGTCCTCAGCGTCGAGGGCCGCGAGCCCCGCCGGGTGGTCCCCTCGATCCGCTGCCGGCCAACGCAGCTTCTCGCGTTCAGGATGGTCGAAGCTTCTTCTTTAGCCGGCGGTGCAGCGTGGGCGGCGTGCCCGACCCGCTGCTGCAGGCTCTTGTGCTCCGCCTTGGCCTTGCGCAGTTCGTCGCGCAGCTCGTCCATCGTCCGCTTCATCGCGTAGAGCCCTTCCGGCGGCAGACCCATCAGCGTCTCCACGGGCGGCGGGAACTCGGTGGCGGCCAGCTTGTCGTCGAACCGGCTGGCGTTCTGCCCCTCGTCGTAGACGTGGGTCAGATCGTGCTCGGTGCAGGAACGCCGAGAACTCGGCCCAGCGGGCGGCGTGGCCGGCGTTCAGCTTCGACCAGTCCGCCTCGGCGTACAGCGCGGCGGCGTCGGGTTTGCCGGCAGCGAGTCGATCACCCGGTGCGGGATCTGGTGGTAGTCGGCCAGCTCCAGGGTCCGGCTGTCGTGCGCCAGCAGCACCGCCGGGGTGCCGGCGAGCAGGGCCGCGATGTTGCCGTGGATCCGGGTGCCGAAGGAGAAGTCGTACTCGGCGAGATGGGCGAACCAGGTCTTCGGGTCGAGGAAGAACCGCACCCGGTTATCGCCGGATCAGCGGATGCTCCAGGCTGACCGGAACGCCGTGCTTGCTCATCCGGGCGTATCTGCCCGGGTACTGTCCCGTCCAGCATCAACGTCAGGGTCTGCATGTTCTGGCCCATGTAGACCAGGTTGGGATAGCGCTCGGCGTGGTCGAGCGAGATCGGGCCCATCTCGCGCACGTAGGGCGAGATGTTGAAGGCGATGGGTGACTCTGGGTCGAGGGCGTCGACCTTTCGGTCGATCGCGCAGGTCCGGTCCGTACATGAACATCGACGGGCAGCCGATCACCTTGACGTGCTCGTCACCGAAACCGAGGCCGCGCAGGTAGTCGCGGGTGAACTCACCGCGAACCCCGATCGAGGGCGAGTGGTCCAGCACCGTCGCCACGAACCGCTGGGTGACGGGATCGACCAGGTGGCGCCGCGTCCTGCTCGCCCTCCAGGTCCGCCTGGGCCCCGACCCCGACCACGGTCACCGGCACCTTGACCTTGCGATGACGTGCGGTCAGCGCCTTGAGGGTGTTGACGTACCTCGGGCGGAACGCATTGGCCAGCGGGATCACCACGTGGTCGAACCGGTCGTTGATCTCGCGCCGGCTTGGACGTTGGCAGACCCCGGAGGTCGAGAGCTCGGTGTCGGGGGTGGACAGCAGCCGGAAGGCCGCCTGGCTGAAGACCAGATTGCCGGTGTTGCTGCCGATCAGGTTGCTTGCCCGGGTCGTCTCCGCGTCGGCGACGGTGAATGGGTTCTTGTGGGAGCGGACGAGGATCCGGGGCATTTTGCGGAGTCTAATGTGTCCGGGCCGGGAATCGTCGATGTGCTCATCTCGCCTAGGGTCGATCAGATGGAGACGACGGCATCGGAGGTGCTCCGCCGCCGGCTGGCCATCCAGGGGCTGCTGACCGATCGGCCGGAGCGCGCCGCCGACGTGGTGCGCCGGCTGGCCTGCGTGCAGTCGCAGGAGTGGGCGCACGCCTTCTGGTCCCTGGGCCGGCGGACGGCCGGGGCGACGCTACGCGGAGGTCCGGGCGGAGTTCGATGCCGGGTCGTTCCTGCGGACCCACATCCTGCGGCCGACCTGGCACTTCGTGCGCCGCCGAGGACCTCGGCTGGATCACCGCGGTCACCGCGCCGCGGGTGCACCAGCTGAACGGCACCATCTACCGCCAGTACGAGCTGGACCAGCGGCGGCGGGATGCGGCGACCGCGACGGATCGTCGACGGCTGTGGCCGGCGGGCGGTACCACGACCCGGACCGAGCTCGGCCGGCTGCTCGGCGGCCGACGGCGTCGCCCTGGCCTACCTGGTGATGAACGCCGAGCTGGAGGGCGTGATCTGCAGCGGGCCGATCCGCGGCGCGCAGCACACCTACGCCCTGGTCGCCGAACGGGTGGCCGACCCGGCGCGCGGCGATGCTGGCCGAGCTGGCCCGGCGGTTCTTCGTCGGGCACGGTCCGGCCAGCGTCAAGGACCTGGCCCGCTGGGCCTCGCTGACCTCACCCAGGCGGCCGAGGCGACCGAAGCCGCCGCTCCGCGGCTGGCCAGCGTGACCGTCGGCCGGCGAGGTGCTGTGGTTCGACGCGGAGGCCGCCGACCAGCCGCCCGGACCCGTCGCCGTACGGGGCCCTGCTGCTGCCGCTGTACGACGAGCTGACGCTGAGCTATCCCAAGATCAACTTCCCGCTGGCCGACCAGCACCCGCACCCGCCGGGCGAGGATCTGTTCGTCGGCAGCGTGATCGTGACGAGGTCAACGTCGGCACCTGGCGGCGCACCGTACGCGGTCGCAAGGTGATCATCGAGGTCGCCCTGGCCGCCGGGGTCCCGGCGCGGCGGCCGAGCAGGTCGCGACGGCCGCGGCCGAACTCGCCCGCTTCCTGGACAAGGAGCTCGAGCTGACGATTCGCGCTGAACCCGATGCGCGACCGGCCGCTAGGGTGATCGCGTGGCAGTGCGGATCAACGGACACACCGTCTCGCCTCGGCCGACAGCGAGGCGTTCGGCTCGCTGCGGAGGCGGCCGACCTCGCGGGCCGAGCGATACGCGATGGGCAAGGCGCTCCGTCGAGCAGGTGCCGCGCAAGGCCCTGGGCCGCTGGGAGCCGCCCGCCGACCGGCCCGACCCGGTGCAGCTGATCATCGAGTCCCACGGGGCCGGCTGGACGAGCTGATCCCGGTGCGGGTCGGCCGGATGGTCGACCTCGCCGTACGGCTTCCTGCGCGGCACCGCCGATCGTGATGGCCGACGACGTCGCCCGGCTGCCGGCGACCGGCATCATGCCGGTGGTCTGCGGCGACTCGCACCTGGGCAACTTCGGCTTCTACGCCTCGCCCGAGGGCGAGCTGGTGATCGACCTGAACGACTTCGACGAGGCCCATCCCGGGTGCTGGGAGTGGGACCTGCGCCGGCTGGTGGCCAGCATCTGGGTGGCCGGCCGGGAGAACGGCGTCGACCGAGGAGCAGTGCCGGGCCGCGGTGCTGGCCTGCGTCGCGGCCTACCGCGAGGAGGTCGGCTTCCTCGCCGAGCAGCCGCTGCTGACGCGCTCCTACAACCGGCTGGACGTCGATCGGCTGCACGAGACCGCCACCGAGAAGTCGCTGCGGGACGAGATCGAGCGCTCGGCCAAGCGGGCCCGGAGCCGGACCAGCGACCGGGCGCTGCCGCGGTTCACCGCGCGAGCACGAGGGCCGGCGGCGGATCATCGAGGAGCCGCCGCTGATCACCCGGGTCACCGACCGGGACGCCGAGCCGATCGGCGACCGCGCTCGACGAGTACCTGCACACCCTGGCCCCGCACTGGCGGCGGGTGCTCGGCGGCTACACCCTGGTCGACATCGCCCACAAGGTCGTCGGCGTGGGCAGCGTCGGGCTGCGCGCCTACGTCGCCCTGCTGGAGGGCAGCAGCCCCGACGACGTGGTCTTCCTGCAGCTCAAGCAGGCGCGCCGGTCGGTGCTGGCCAAGTACGTGCACGGCGACTCCGCCTGGCACGCCCATCAGGGCCAGCGGGTGGTGGAGTACCAGCAGGCCCTGCAGACGGTCAGCGACCCGCTGCTGGGCTGGACCACGTGTCGACGGGCGGCAGTACTACGTCCGGCAGTTCCGGAACATGAAGGGCACCATCCCGCTGGACGCGATCGACGCCGCCGCGCTGGCCGACTACGCCGGCATCGTCGGCCACCTGCTCGCCAAGGGCCACGCCCGGACCAGCGGAGCCTCGATGATCGCGGGCTACGTGGGCGCCTCGGACAAGCTCGACCGGGCCATGGCCACGTTCGCCCGCGCGTACGCCGACCAGACCGAGGCCGACCACGAACGGCTGGTCAAGGCGGTACGCGCCGGCCGACTGCCGGTGCTCGACGGGGCGCTGGACCGCGTGGGTTCCGCCTTCCGACCCGGCTGAGCGCCGACGTCGGAGCACGGCGAAGCCGATTGGCGGCATCCCGGGCAGCAGTGGCGCGGACGCCCGATGCCGGCCCGACTGGTTTGCCAGCGCGACTCGACCGCGGCCGGGTGCGCCAGAGGACTGGCGCAGGCCTCCGGATCGCGCGACCAGGGCGCCAGACGACAGACCGCAGGCCGATGCCGCACCAGCCGATCAGGCCAGGCACCGATGCCGGCGATCACCAGCCGCGGGTCAGGCGGCGTCGGTGCCGGTGGCCCGTTCCTCGCGGTCGGAGGCGTCCGGGTCGAGGGCTCGGTGCCGGTCTGCCCAGCACGGCCGGGGCGCGGCCGGTGGGCAGGTTGCCGCTGCAGGCGCTGGTGATCAGCCGGGCCAAGGCGTTGTCCGACCGCGGCCCTCGACCGCGTCGACCGCGAAGATCACCCAGTTGCTGCCCGGCCCGGGGAGTCAGCCCGCAGGCGGCGCTGTCCGGGCGGAGGCGACGACCTGATCGCGATACACGGTGCCCTTGTAGACCCGCTCGACCGCGAACCGGATGTCGGTCCGCGGCCGTCGCCCCGACCCATCTTGTCCACCCGTCAGCACGTGCCGACGAAGACGGCGTCCGCCTGCCGGGCGCCCGCCGGGTGGTCGATGGTCGCGCAGTCGCAGGCGACGGCCCGCTGCGGGTTGAACACGACCGCGCCACCACGCCGAGGGCCAGGGCCGCGGCCAGCGCGACCAGCCGACGCAGCAGCTGTTCACGACGCCAGTCTCGGCGGCTGGGCGGGAATACAAGATCGCACGATCACGGCGTCTCGAGCACGGTCCTGACGGACGCCGCCGGCTCGGTAGGTACTGGTACGCCGCCGCCTGGATCCGGTACAGCTCGGCGTAGGTGCCGCCCGCGGCCAGCAGCTCGTCGTGGCTGCCGACCTCGACCAGCCGGGACCCGTCGAGCACCACGATCAGGTCGGCCGTCCGCACCGTGCTGAAGCGGTGCGAGACCAAGATCGTGATGCCGCCACGTCGTGCCGCGGGCGGCCTCGGCGTAGCGCTCGAACAGCTCGTGCTCGGTCTCGGCGTCCAGCGCCGCGGTCGGCTCGTCCAAGATCATCAGCAGCGGCTGGTCGCGCATGTAGCCGCGGGCCAGGGCGAGCTTCTGCCACTGGCCGAAGCTCAGCTCCTGACCCTCCGGGCCAGGTGGGGCCGAGCTGGGTGTCCAGGCCGTCGGGCAGCCGCTCGACGACGTCGCGGCGCCCCGGCCCGGCCGACGGCCGCGGTCGACGGCCGGCTCGTCGTCGAGGTGCGGGAGGTCGCCGAGCCCGACACTGCGCTGGGCGGCGAACTCGAACCGGAAGAAGTCCTGGAACGCGCCGGCGATCCGCTGCCGCCAGTCGGCGGCCGGCATCCGCGCCAGCGGCGACGTCGTCGACGTAGATCGCGCCCGGCGGTCGGCTCGTACATCTTCGCCAGCAGCTTGACCAGGGTGGACTTGCCGGCGCCGTTCTCGCCCGACCACGGCGACGACCGCGCCGGGCGGGATGGTGAGGGTGACGTCGTCCAGCGCCAGCCGGTCCGTGCCCGGGTAGGCGAACGACACGTGGTCGAGCCGGATGCCGCGCTGCAGCCGGTCCGGCACGGCCACGTCGGCGTCGGCCGCCAGCGCGGCGGCGTAGCCCTCCAGCCAGACCAGGCGCCGGGAGCCGTCCAGCCAGACGCCGCGGAGGAAGCCGATCTCGCCCATGGTGGCGCCGACGTAGGCGGACAGCCGGGCGCCGGCGGCGAGAATGAGCAGCACGATCGCCAGCCGAGGCCTGCAGGCCGACGGCGACGAACACCACCGCGCCGACGTAGCCCAGACCGAAGATCGCCCAGGCGACCGCGTGGGAGACGGCCGTGGTCCAGCGCGCGCGGCCGCGACCGGGGCGAACCAGCGCTCCCACTCCGTACGCCGACGCGCCGAGCCAGGTCCGGCCCGATCCCGGTGACCCGGACCTCCTTGCCGGCCGCGGCGCTGGTCGCCGGTGCGAACAGGTGCTCGGCGAGCCGGCTGTGCCGGCGTACCGCTCCTCCACCGCCGCTCGACCGCCGGCCGCCAGGCCGAGCTGATCACGGTGGGGATCGCGAACACGACCAGCAGGATCAGCGCGGGATGGATGGTGGCCAGCAGCGCCATGGTGACGCCGACCCGGACGATCCAGCCGATCGTGCCGAGCAGCGACATGTACATGTGGTCCAGCACGAACACCTGGTTGCGCAGCACGGCGAGCCGGTCGAGGTAGTCGCTCCGCTCCTGGTAGCTCCAGTCCGACGACCGAGGCCTGCAGCTCGCGCGACGTGCGTCTCCAGCGCGACCGTCACCCGGTCGCGGAACCGCCGGGTCAGCCGGTCGGTCGACGACCCGGAGCAACCAGGTGAGCGTCGCCGAGACGGCCATCGCGCCGACCACGGCCCACACCAGCGTCGGGTCGCCGGTCGAGCGAGCCCGTCGGCCAGCAGCGTCGAGCCAGAGCGCGAACAACGCATCCGGCACCGCCGCGAGCAGGGTGAGCGCCACCACCACGACGACCAGGCGCGGCTCGTGGGTGTAGCCGAGTCTGGCACAGCCGCCACATCGACGACCAGGCGGGCGGGAGGTCGTCGGCGGTCTCTCGACGCTGGCCGCCGGTCAGGTCAGAGGACATCGAACACCGCCCCCTCCTCGTCCATGGTGGCCGCGAACCGGCGCGCCTGCAGCTCGAACATCGTCCGGTAGCGGCCGCCGAGGGCCATCAGCTCGTCGTGGCTGCCCAGCTCGATCACCCGGCCGTGCTCGAGCACGCAGATCCGGTCGGCGTGCCGCACCGTCGAGAAGCGGTGGGAGATCAAGATCGTGGTCACGTCGCGCGGTCGCGGCGAGCACCCGGTCGAAGACCTCCGCCTCGCCGCGGACGTCGAGCTGGGCGGTCGGCTCGTCGAGCAGCACCAGCTGGGCGCCGCGGCGTACGGCACACAGCGCCCGGGCCAGCGCCACCCGCTGCCACTGGCCGCCGGACAGGTCGGTGCCGCCCGGGTAGCCCTTGGCCAGCGACGGTGTCCAGGTCGGCCAGCTGCCGTCGGCGCCCGGCGTCGGCCAGGGCCGCCCGTACGTCGTCGTCGGTCGGCCAGCCCGGCCGGGTCGACGTTCTCGCGCAGGCTGAGCTCGAACCGGACGAAGTCCTGGAAGACCGCGGTCAGCCCGCTGCCGCCAGTCCGCCAGGTCGAGGTCTGCCGCAGGTCGACGCCGTCGACCTCGATCGCGCCCGTCGTCGGGGTCGTAGAGCCGGCACAGCAGCTTGGCCAGGGTGGTCTTGCCGGCCCCGTTCTGGCCGACGATGGCCAGCGAGGTGCCCGGCGGGCACGGCCAGGTCGAGGCCGGAGAAGACCGGCCGGTCGCTGCCCGGGTAGCGGAAGCCGACGTCGCGGAGGACCAGCTCGCGTCGCGGGCCGCGGCCGGCCGGCGGATCGCCGACGCTGCAGCGCGCCGAGCGGGGCCATCGCCGGCTCCAGCCGCTCGACCGCGGCGACCGGCGCGGCGGCGCCGTCCAGCGCCCAGTTGAGGCCGCCGAACGCGACCAGGCTCACCCCGAGCGCCACCTGGGCGAAGACCACCATCGGCTCCAGCGTGCAGCTCGCCCGCCACGGCCGCCACGCCGAGCGCGCCGAACACGGCCAGGTTGGCGACCGCCGACGATCACCAGGCACAGCGCGACGGAGCGTTCCCGCAGCCGGGTCGCGCGGTACTGCAGCTCGAACAGCTCGCTGCCGCCGCTCGATGAAGCGGTCGACCACCCAGCCGGCCAGCCCGAACAGCCGCAGCTCCTTGGCCGGCTGGGGATCCACCGCCAGCCGGTACGCGTAGTCGGCGTGCCGCTGGGCCGACCGGACCTCCGGGGTGTTGCGGTCCTTCCAGACCCCGCTCTCCCGCAGCAGCCAGTGGGTCGAGCCCCAGGCCGCACCAGCACGAGCGGCGCCCACCAGGCGAACCCGGCCAGCACGACGGCCGAGGCCAGCCCCGGCCACGAGCGCCGACCAGGCCGGTGGCGATGAAGTCGACGTTCAGATACATCGGCGGCCCGGTCATGCCCGCGGTCGAACTCCCGGGCGATGGTCAGGTCGTCGGTCGAGGTCGGCGTCCTCGAGGTGACCGATGCCCGGGCGGGTCGACGCAGCTGTGGATCAGCCCTCGTTGAGCCAGGCCGACAGCTGGTTGCCGAGATTCATGCTGACCGCGGTCTGCACCGGGTTGACCACCAGCATCAGCACGAACACGACGCCGATCAGGGCCAGCGGACCGGTCAGCGAGTCGACCGTCTCGACCGCGCCCACCGTCGACCCCGTCGCCACGGCGAACACGGCCGGCATGATCGCCGCTGAGCAGCAGCAGGCCCACCAGGCCACGGCCAGCCGCGCGTCGGCCTTGGGCAGGGCAGCAAAGAACTGCCACTCCTGCCGCGCCCGCAGCCGATCGATCATGTTCGGCACTCTGCCACCGACGACTGACACCGGGTGCGGAGGCGACGACCGCCTGCGAGAAAATCCGGCGGGACCGGCGGGCCGCCCCGTAGGATCGATCAGGTCATCGATCGTACCGGAGAAAGGACGCATCTCGTGATGCGCACCCACGGCGCCGGCACGCTTCGCGCCGAGCACGCTGGAACCACCGTCACCCTCGCCGGCTGGGTCGCCCGCCGGCGCGACCACGGCGGGGTGGCCTTCGTCGATCTGCGCGACGCCTCCGGAGTCGTCCAGGTGGTGGTGCGCGACGAGGTGCTGGCGGCGTCCGGCGCGCACGACCTGCGCAACGAGTACTGCGTCAAGGTCACCGGCGAGGTCGCGCCGCGGCCGGCGGGCAACGCCAACCCCGACCTGCCGACCGGCGAGATCGAGGTGGTGACCGCGCGAGCTCGAGGTGCTGAGCGCGTCGGCGCCGCTGCCGTTCCAGATCGACGAGCGGGTCGAGGTCGGCGAGGAGGCGCGGCTCAAGTACCGCTACCTCGACCTGCGCCGGCCCGGCCCGGCGGCGGCGATCCGGCTGCGCAGCGAGGTCAGCCGGGTCGCCCGTGACGTGCTGGCCGAGCGGGACTTCGTCGAGATCGAGACGCCGACCCTGACCCGGTCGACGCCGGAGGGGGCCCGCGACTTCCTGGTGCCGGCCCGGCTGCAAGCCCGGGATCCTGGTACGCGCTGCCGCAGAGCCCGCAGCTGTTCAAGCAGCTGCTGATGGTGGCCGGGATGGAGCGCTACTACCAGATCGCCCGCTGCTACCGCGACGAGGACTTCCGCGCCGACCGGCAGCCCGAGTTCACCCAGCTGGACATCGAGATGAGCTTCGTCGAGCAGGACGACGTGATCGAGCTGACCGAGGCGCTGATCCCGGCGATCTGGGCGCTGATCGGGGTGCGGATGCCGACGCCCGTTCCCGCGGATGACCTACGCCGAGGCGATGGACCGCTACGGCACGGACAAGCCCGACCTGCGCTTCGGGCTGGAGCTGACCGAGCTGACCGAGCTTCTTCGCCGAGACGCCGTTCCGGGTCTTCCAGGCCGACTACGTCGGTGCCGTGGTGATGCCCGGCGGGGCCGGCCAGCCGCGGCGAGCAGCTCGACGGCTGGCAGGAGTTCGCCAAGCAGCGCGGGCACCGCGGGCTGGCGTACGTGCTGGTCGGCGAGGACGGCGAGCTCGGCGGTCCGGTCGCCAAGAACCTCTCCGAGACCGAGCGGGCGGGCTGGCGGCCGCCGTCGGGGCCGTCGCCGGGGGACTGTGTGTTCTTCGCGGCCGGGGCCCGCGGCTGCAGGCCCAGTCGCTGCTCGGCGCGACCCGGCTGGAGATCGGCCGTCGGGTCGGGCTGATCGACGAGATCGCGCTGGGCCTTCCTGCTGGGTGGTGGACGCGCCGCTGTTCGAGCCGGCCGACAAGGCGGTCGCGGCCGGCGACGTCGCCGTCGGGCGGCGGCGCGTGGACCGCGGTGCACCACGCGTTCACCTCGCCCAAGCCGGATCTGGACACCTTCGACACCGACCCGGGCTCGGCGCTCGCCTAGGCGTACGACCTGGTCTGCAACGGCAACGAGATCGGCGGCGGCTCGATCCGTATCCATCGCCGCGACATCCAGGAGCGGGTGTTCGCCGTGATGGGGCTGGGCCCGGAGGAGGCCCAGGAGAAGTTCGGCTTCCTGCTGGACGCGTTCGCCTACGGCGCCCCGCCGCACGGCGGCATCGCGTTCGGCTGGGACCGGATCTGCGCCCTGCTGTCGGGCACCGACTCGATCCGGGACGTGATCGCCTTCCCCAAGTCCGGCGGCGGCATCGACCCGCTCACCGACGCGCCCGCGCCGATCACCGCCGCCCAGCGCAGGGAGGCCGGGGTCGACGCGAAGCCGGAGGCCGTCACTGAGGCCTGGAGGTGCGCGGAGTGCACCGGTGACGTGCACCGGCAGGCCGCATCCGGCGCGCTAGCCGGCAGTGCGATCGCCGGACGGGCATCGTCGTGGCCACCGGGATCAGGTGAAGCGGCTGCTGCGTGAACAGCTGCGGTGGCAAGAGTTTGGTCTGATGAGCTGATCGCCGACCGCCGGGCCGCGGCGGCGGACGACGACAGCGTCGTGAACCTCTTCGACTGCCTCGGCGTTGCTCGCCTTCCTGCAAGGCGAATCCGGCGCCGATGCTCGTCGAGCCAAGGCCTTGCTGGCCGGGGGACGCGTGCGGTGCGGCGCAACTGGTCGGAGACGGCACAGAAGACCCGCCAGCGGGGCGGCGATCTGGTCACTTGGCGCGAGGCTTGCTGGAGTCGGTACGGGCTTGACCGTCGAGCCGGTGAATGCCGACGACGCAGTGCGTCGCGGCACGCCTCTGGGATCCGGGTCTCGCCGCCTCTCGCTGGGTGATCGCCTCTGCCTCGCCCAGGGAGAACGACTGGACGCCACGCATCTGGACGGCGGACGCGGCGTGGGGATCGTCCGCTCCGATCCGGCAGGTCCGGTGATCCCAGCCCGACTCCGTAGGATCGACTCGCGATGAGTGAGGACCTGTTCGGCGGCCTGGTCGGCGCCCCGCCCCCCGGCACCGGCGGCAGCCTGGCCGAGGCGGACCGGCCGGGGCTGCCGCTGGCCGTCCGGATGCGGCCGCGCACCCTGGACGAGATCGTCGGCCAGCAGCATCTGCTCGGCGCCGGGCTCGCCGCTGCGCCGGCTGGCCGACGGGCGAGCCGATGTCGGTCTTCCTCTGGGGGCCGCCCGGGGTCGGCAAGACCACCATCGCCGCGGTGGTCTCGCGGCAGACCGACTCGAAGTTCGTCGAGCTGTCGGCGGTCACCGCCGGGGTCAAGGAGGTCCGGGCCGTGCTCGACCAGGCCCGCCGGGATCTGCGGACGGGCCGGTCCGACCGTGCTGTTCGTCGACGAGGTGCACCGGTTCTCCAAGACCCAGCAGGACGTGCTGCTGCCCGCGGTGGAGAACCGGCTGGTCACCCTGATCGCCGCCACCACCGAGAACCCCAGCTTCTCGGTCATCTCCCCGCTGCTGTCCCGCTCGCTGCTGCTGACCCTGCGGCCGCTGACCGACGAGGACGTGTCGGGGCTGATCGACCGGGCCCTGACCGACGAGCGCGGCCTGGCCGGCGCGTACACGCTCGACGACCGAGGCCCGGGCGATGATCTGTGCGGCTGGCCGGCGGCGACGCCCGCCGGGCGCTCACCTACCTGGAGGAGGCCGCGGCGCGGCGGCGGTGCGCGCCGATCGGCCGGCGGACCGATGATCATCACCAGCGACATCGTGGAGCAGGCGGTGGACAAGGCGGCCATCCGCTACGACCGCGACGGCGACCAGCACTACGACGTGATCAGCGCCTTCATCAAGTCGATCCGCGGCTCCGACGTGCAGGCCGCGCTGCACTACCTGGCCCGGATGATCGCGGCCGGGGAGGACCCGCGGTTCATCGCCCGCCGGCTGGTGATCCTGGCCTCGGAGGACATCGGGCTGGCCGATCCGACCGCGCTGCAGACCGCGGTGGCGGCCGCCCACGCGGTGCAGTTCATCGGCATGCCGGAGGGCCGGATCAACCTGGCCCAGGCCGTGATCGCGCTGGCCCTGGCGCCGAAGTCGAACGCGGTGGTCATGGCGATCGGCGCGGCCATCGCCGATGTCGAGGCCGGCCGGATCGGGCTGGTGCCGGCCGCACCTGCGGGACGCGCACTACCCCGGCGCGAAGGCGTACGGCCACGGTCAGAGCTACCAGTACGCCCACGACCATCCGCACGGCATCGCCGCCCAGCAGTACCTGCCCGACGAGCTCGCCGGCGCCGACTACTACCGGCCGACCGACCACGGCGCCGAGGCGGCCCTCGCCGAGCGGCTGGCCACGATCAACGAGCTGCTCGGCCGCACCTGACGCGTCGGACTGGCACGCCGGGCCACGCCGAGCCGCGGCCGAGCGCGCGACCGGGCAGCCGGCGACCGTCGCGAGATCGACGCGTACGCCGCGTTGCCGGACCTCGATGACGCCGGCCTCAGCCAGCTCCGCCGCGACCGAGCGCGCGGCCTCCATCGCGCGCTCGCCAGCCGGCGTCCGCCGACCACCCGGGCGGCGTCGCTCGGACAGATGGTCTTCTCCGGGTCCCGTGCTCAGCGACCCGTAGCTGAGCTGGTCCGTCACGCGCGGGGTCCGAATGCTCGCGGGACCGGACCGGCGAGTACGGACTCACGGTCACCTCCGACACCGGCGATCGCGACGAGTCGAGTGACGGTTCCCGGACTCGCCGGGGTCAGCCGACGCGAGGGTCGGCCCGATGTGACCGACGGAAGTCATCGCTGGCCTGATCGCCGCCATCGCGTTCGTCGCGCTGGTGGCCTTGCCCGCCGTGCCACTGCTCAAGCTGGGCCGGGTGCTGGAGGAGGTCCGGCTCGCCGTGCGGGACATCGGCCACGAGTCGGTCCCGATCCTGACCGAGCTGCAGGGCACCGTACGGGCCACCAACAGCGAGCTGGAGAAGCTCAGCCTGGTGACCGAGGACGTGGCCAAGGTCAGCGCCAACGCCACCGTGGTCAGCGAGAACGCCGCCCAGCTGACCAGCCTGTTCTCCGCCACCCTGGGCGGTCCGTTGATCAAGACGGCGGCCCTCAGCTACGGCGTACGCCAGGCGCTCCGCGGTCGGCGGACGCAGAAGGCCAAGCGGGGCGCAGCATGATCGGCCGCATCTTCTGGTTCCTGCTCGGCGTCGGGCGTCGCGGTCTGCGTCTATCGTCAAGCTCCGGACTCGCTGCGCCGCGCCACCCCCGAAGCCGTCGGCCAACGGGTGGCCGCCTCCGCGGCCGGCGTCGGCGCGTCGCGCCCGGGACTTCACCGACCGGGTCCGAGCCGCCATGGCCGAGCGCGAAGCGGAGCTCCGGATGGCCTCGGCACTCGACGGCACCAGCTCCGACCGCGCCGGCCTGCCGACTAGCCCGCGTTCGATTCCCACCCTGAGGACAACCATCATGAAAACCGCCGAGATTCGGCGCCGGTTCCTGGACTTCTTCGCCACCCGCGGCCACGAGGTCGTGCCGTCCGCGCCGCTGCTCTACAACGACCCGACCCTGCTGTTCGTCAACGCCGGCATGGTGCCGTTCAAGCCGTACTTCACCGGCGCCGAGACGCCGCCGTTCGACCGCGCCGCCAGCGTGCAGAAGTGCGTCCGCACGCTGGACATCGAGGAGGTCGGCAAGACCACCCGGCACGGCACGTTCTTCCAGATGAACGGCAACTTCTCCTTCGGCGACTACTTCAAGGCCGAGGCGATCCAGTACGCCTGGGACCTGGTCACCGGATCGCAGGACGCCGGCGGCTACGGCTTCGACCCGGACAAGATCTGGGTCACCGTGCTGCACACCGACGACGAGGCCGCGCTGCTGTGGGAGAACATCGCCGGGCTGCCCCGGGAGCGGATCCAGCGCCGCGGATTGCTGGACAACTACTGGCACATGGGCGTTCCCGGACCCGGGCGGTCCGTGCAGCGAGATCTACGTCGACCGCGGCCCGGAGTACGGCCCCGACGGCGGCCCGATCGTCGACGAGGACCGGTTCCTGGAGATCTGGAACCTCGTCTTCATGCAGGAGGAGCTCGCCGCGGTCCGGGCCAAGGACGACTTCGACGTCGCCCGGCCGCTGCCGCGCAAGAACATCGACACCGGGCTGGGCCTGGAGCGGGTCGCCTACCTGCTGCAGGGCGTCGACAACCTGTACGAGATCGACCAGGTCTACCCGGTGATCGAGCACGCCGGCCGAGCTCTCGGGCAAGCGCTACGGCGCCGACCACGACCGACGACGTACGGATGCGGGTGGTCGCCGACCACATCCGCTCCGGGCTGATGCTGATCGGCGACGGCGTCACGCCCGGCAACGAGGCCCGCGGCTACGTGCTGCGCCGGCTGCTGCGCCGGGTGGTCCGCTCGATGCGCCTGCTCGGCGTGGCCGAGCCGGTGCTGCCCGAGCTGTTGCCGGTCAGCCGGGATCTGATGAAGGAGTCCTACCCCGAGCTCGAGACCGACTGGGCCCGGATCTCCCAGATCGCGTACGCCGAGGAGGAGGCGTTCCGCCGCACCCTGACCACCGGCACCCAGATCTTCGACGTGGCGGTGGCCGACGCCAAGGCCGAGCAGCCGGACCGCGCTGACCGGCGACCGGGCGTTCCAGCTGCACGACACGTACGGCTTCCCGATCGACCTGACCCTGGAGATGGCCGCCGAGCAGGGTCTCAGCGTCGACGCCGACCGCTTCCGGCGCGCTGATGCAGGAGCAGAAGGACCGGGCCAAGGCCGACGCCAAGTCCAAGAAGGCCGGGGCACGTGGCCAGCGAGGTCTACAAGGACCTGCGCGCCGGCGGCGCCGACGCCGTTCACCGGCTACCGCGAGCTGTCCACCGAGTCCAAGGTCCGCGGCATCGTGGTCGACGGCGCGCTGGTCGAGGCGGCCGAGCCGGGGTCGACGTCGTCGAGGTCGTGCTGGAGCAGACCCCGTTCTACGCCGAGTCCGGCGGCCAGGACTCCGACGCCGGCACGATCACCGGCGACGGCGTGGTGCTCGAGGTGGTCGACGTGCAGCGCCCGGTCAAGGGCCTGATCGTGCACCGGGTCCGGGTCACCGAGGGTGAGCTGCTGACCGGGACCGACGTGCTCGCCGCGGTCGACGGGCAGTGGCGGCTCGGCGCGTGCCAGGCCCACTCCGGCACCCACGTGATGCACGCGGCGCTGCGCCAGGTGCTCGGCCCGACCGCGCTGCAGAGCGGCTCGTACAACAAGCCGGGCTACCTGCGGCTCGACTTCGCCTGGCCGGGCGGGCTGAGCCAGCAGGTGCGCTCCGACGTCGAGGAGGCGGCCAACCTGGCCATCCGCGCCGACCTGAACGTGACCGCGAACTACATGCCGCTGGCCACCGCGAAGGAGATCGGGGCGCTGGCCCTGTTCGGCGAGACCTACGACGAGGAGGTCCGGGTCGTCGAGATGGGTGGCCCGTGGTCGCGCGAGCTGTGCGGCGGCACCCACGTCGCAGCACTCCTCGCAGATCGGGCTGGTGACCCTGACCGGCGAGTCCTCGGTCGGATCGGGCGTACGCCGGGTCGAGGCCTTCGTCGGCATCGAGGCCTTCCGCTACCTGGCCAAGGAGCGCGCCCTGGTGATGGGGCTGACCGATGTGCTCAAGGTCCAGCCGGACCAGCTGACCGACCGGGTGAGCAAGCTGGTCGCCCAGCTCAAGGCCGCCGAGAAGCAGATCGCCGACCTGAAGAGCCGCAACGTGCTGGCCGACGTCGGCGCCATCGCCGCCACCGCGCACGACATGTGGGGCGTCGGCTACATCGCCCACCGGGCCGACGGGGTCGGCGGCAACGACCTGCGCAACCTGGCGCTGGAGATCCGCAACCGGGTCCAGGACCACCCGTCGGTCGATCGCCGTGGTCGGCGGCCCCCCGGACAAGCCCGCGGTGGTCGATCGTCACCACCCAGGGCGCCCGCGACCGCGGCCTCAAGGCCGGCGAGCTGGTCCGGACCGCCAGCGAGACCCTCGGCGGCCGCGGCGGCGGCAAGGACGACATCGCCCAGGGCGGTGGGACCGACTGCAGCCCGCGCGGCTGACGCCCTCAAGTCCGTGGAACACGCCATCGGCCACGCGCTGCAGTCCTGATGCGTCGTGTTTTCAGCCGCGCGGGTAATCCTCGGGAGGCTGGGGGCTCGGCGCGGGGCCGCCAAAACGCGGGGGTTGGGTTCGCCCCGCAGGTGCGGCGCGCGTGCGTCAGGGATTCGAGCATCTTAGGTTTTGGCGGCCGCGCATCCGAGCCCCCAGCCTCCCGAGCACGGCGCGGCGGGACAGGCATCTGGTTGGCCGCGCGGCCGATGGCGGCCCCGGCCGAGTGCGCGCCGCGCGGCTGAGGCGGAAAAGACGCACTGATGGTTCGGGGCAGACTGGCCGGCCGTCAAAACCTAAAGGTCTTGAATCCCGGGAATCGCCCAGGCCGACCCGGTCGGCGAACTCTCCACAACGTTTTGACGGCCGGCCAGTCGGTCCCGGGCCAGCAGTGCGTAGAGCGACCCTTCGACAAGCTCAGGGCACCGTTCTTCGACAAGCTCAGGGCACCGTCCTTCGACAAGCTCAGGGCGCGACCAGATGACCGGGTTCCGGCGCGGCGTGCGGCTCGCGGATTGACTGGGGGGATGCGCGGATCGGGGTGGCGGCTGTGATCGCGATGGGGTGCTGGCGTACCCGGTGAGCGACCGTCAAGGGCGGGGCGGACGAGATTGCCGCGTTGCGGGCGGTCGTGGCGGAGTATCAGCCGATCGAGGTCATCGTGGGGTTTCCGCGGTCGTTGGGTGGGGGGGAGGGTCCGGCGGCGGCGAAGGCCCGGGAGCGGGCCGGGCGGCTGGCCCGGGCGATCGGCGTACCGGTGCGGTTGGTGGATGAGCGGTTGAGCACGGTGACGGCGTCGCAGCGGCTTGCGGGCGGGCGGGAAGCGGGCCCGGGAGCAGCGGGCGATGATCGACGAGGCGGCCGCGGTGGCCATTCTCGAGCAGGCGCTCGCCGTCGAACATTCCCGGGGAACCCAGCCTGGGGAGCTAGTATCGGCCGAGCCGAACGGAACAGAACCGCCACCGACCGAGGGGGAGAGCAGCCAGCGTGACCACGATTCTCGACCCAGAGGTCAAGCCCAGCCCGGCCAAGGAGATCATGCACCAGGGCAAGGGCTGCCTGGCGGTGATCGTCGCTGCGGCGGTGCTGATCGTCGGCGGCTACCTCGTCTGGGACAAGGCCACCACCTTCGTGACCAGCCTGAAGGAGACCCCGGACTTACGCCGGACCGGGCACCGGCAAGATCACCGTCACCATCCCCGCCGGCGCCTCGCTGGACATGATCGGCGGCATCCTGGTGGACGAGGGTGTGGTCAAGTCGACCAAGGCCTGGGGCCAGGCGGTCGATTCCGAGGAGCGGGCGACCAGCGTCCAGGCCGGCAGCTACCTGATGAAGAAGCAGATGCCGGCGATCGATGCGCTGCGGCTGCTGATCAACCCCGGGGGTTCCCGGGTCCGGACGCGGTTCACCGTGCCGGAGGGACTGCGGCTGACCGAGCAGTTGACCGTGCTGGCCAAGGGCACCAAGGTCAAGAAGGTCCGCGTACCAGGCGGCGCTGAAGAAGCCGAAGAACCTGGGCTTGCCCAAGTACGCGAAGAACAAGCCCGAAGGTCTGCTGTTCCCCGAGACCTACGAGCTGACGGCGGAGGCGACGGCCACCTCCGACGCTGCAGCAGATGGTCAGCCAGTACAAGTCCGTGACCCGCGACATCGGCTTCGAGGCCTCGGCCAAGAAGATCAAGCAGGACCCGTACGACGTGCTGATCGTGGCCAGCATCATCGAGAAGGAAGTGAACAAGGAGCAGTACCGGGCCAAGGTGGCGCGGGTGCTCTACAACCGCCTGGCCAAGGATCGCAAGCTCGAGCTGGACTCCACGGTCGTCGTACGCGGAGAAGCTCAAGACCAACACGACGACGCCGAAGGACCGCCGGAGCCGGTCGAGGTACAACACCTACCGGTACAAGGGCCTGCCGCCGGGACCGATCTCGGCGCCCGGGCAAGGCCGCCCTGCAGGCCGCGGCCCAGCCGGACAAGGGCAAGTGGCTCTACTTCGTGACCGTCAACTTCGACACCGGCGAGACGAAGTTCGCCAACACCGAGGCCGAGTTCAACAAGATCAAGGCCGAGTTCCAGACCTGGTGCCAGAGCAATCCGGGACGCTGTGACAGCTGAGCGACGAAGTCCGCGCCGCTGCGCGGTGCTGGGGTCGCCGATCGGCCACTCGCTCTCACCGGTGCTGCACCGGGCCGCGTACGCCGAACTGGGTCTGGACTGGACCTACGACCGGTTCGAGGTGTCCGAGTCGGACCTGGCCGGATTCGTGGCCGGGCTGGACTCCTCCTGGCGCGGGCTCAGTGTCACCATGCCGCTCAAGGTCGCGGTGCTCGACCTCGGCGAGGTCGACCCGGTGGCCCAGCGAGCCGGGGCGGGCAACACCTTGATCTTCACCGACGGCGGCCCTCGGGTCTACAACACCGACGTCGGCCGGCCTGGTCTGGGCGGTACGCCGGGTGACCCCGACCCCGGTCCGGCGGGTCACGATCCTGGGCACCGGGGCGACGGCCCGCTCCGCCGTCGTGTCGGTGGCCGAGCTGGGCGCCGAGCAGGTCACCGTGGTGGCGCGTACGCCGGCCAAGGCCGGCCGCTCGAAGCGCTGGGCCGAGAGCTCGGCCTGCAGGTGGAGACGCAACCCTGGACGGGCGAGCTGCCGGCGGCCGATCTGGTGGTGTCGACGGTCACCGCGGGGGCGGCCGACTCCGTCGCCGATCCGTGGCCGCCAGTGCCCCGGTGATCTTCGACGCCATCTACGCCCCCTGGCCCACCCCGCTGGCCGAGGCGGCGGGCCGGGCCGGAGGCACCGTGAT
>CAVPCM010000007.1:0-245987 GCA_963702405.1 uncultured Actinomycetota bacterium | reverse complement strand
TTCGTCGCCCGCGGCTAGGGAGAATCGGAGGTCGTTCGAGGTTGAGCAGGAGCTTGCGATGCGTCCCATCGACGCTGCGAATGTCGCCGAGAGCACCACGACCCCGATGGCGGCCGTCCCGAGCCCAGCCGCCGATGCTCCGGTAGCCGCCGGTCCCGCCGTTGTGCATCACGACCTGGACCTTCGGACGACCGATCCCGACCAGGAGCCATCCGAGCGCGACCGCATCCCGGGGGTGAGGCGACCGCCCGCTGCCCGCGCCTGTGGCTCGACCGGATCGCGGCCGCGAGCTCCTCGGGTACGTCCGGGAGCGTCCCATCTGGGCGCGGATGAAGTGAGCAGGTCGGCGGCGGTGGATCCAGAGCTCCGGCGCCCGTCAGGCCGGGGATCGCCCAGAGGCGGGCCGGACCGCCCCACCCCTTCGTTCCTGCGGCGAGACGGCTCCGATGGTCCTCGCTGCAGGGTGATCACGGTGTCCGCAGGCCGAGGGGCGTGGTGATCCGCTCTCGCACCAGAGCTTCGTAGTCGGTCGCCGCCGCGTGGGCGAGCGCGATGCCCAGCACACCCGCGCCGTAGTTCGAGTAGCGGAATCGCTCGCCGGCGGCGACTCGCGGACGCGTCTTCCCGAGCGCCGCGAGGACGTCCTCCGTCGAGAGGCGGCGCGTCAGGATCGTCGCGGTGGCGGAGCGCGTGCAGGAGGAACCCCGGGGGCAGTCGAGGAAGCCCCGACCTGTGGGTGGCCAGATCGACGAGCCTGATCGGCCGACCATCGCGCATCGGCACGCGGGTCCCGCGCGGGAGGTGCTCGACCAGGGGGTCGTCCACGTCGAGCTCGCCTCGCTCCGCGGCGATGGCCAGCAGCAGCGAGGTGAACACCTTCGTGATCGAGCCGATCTCGAAGACCGCTCGTTCCGGTGCGCACGGCGGATCCGGGAGCGGCCCCCGCGACGCGAACGCCGTGTCGTCGCCATCTGTCGCGCTCACGACGAGGAGGCCGGGTCGGCGACCTGCCCGCCGGAGTGCGGCGTCGACCTGCGTCTGGAGCTCCGCCGTCACGCTCAGCCCAGCCAGCCGGGCCGGACGAGGCCGGACTCGTAGGCGATCACGACCAGCTGAGCCCGGTCCCGGGCGCCGAGCTTCCCCATCGCCCGGCTGACGTGGGTCTTCGCGGTCGCGGGGCTCACGAACAGCCGTTCGGCGATCTCCTGGTTCGACAGTCCCTCTCCGACGAGGGCGACGATCTCCGTTCGCGGTCGGTGAGCTCCTCGAGACCGGTCGCCGGATCGGCTCCTTGGCGCGGCTCGCGAACTCCGCGAGCAGCTGCCGCGTGACGCTCGGCGAGAGGAGGGCGTCCCCGCCGGCGACGACGCGGACCGCCTGCACGAGCTCGTCCGGCTCCGTGTCCTTCACCAGGAAGCCGCTGGCGCCCGATCGGATCGCATCGAAGACGTATTCGTCCAGGCCGAACGTGGTCAGCACCACGATCCTGACGTCGGCCAGGCGTTCGTCCTCCGCGATCGCCCGCGTCGCGGCGAGCCCGTCCATCCCCGGCATCCGGATGTCCATCAGCACCACATCCGGCGACAGCTCCGACGCGAGGCCGACCGCCTCGTCGCCGCTGCTCGCCTCGCCGACGACCTCGATGTCGTCCTGGGCGTCGAGGAGGGACCGGAACCCGGCGCGCACCAGGGCCTGATCGTCGGCGAGCATCACGCGGATCGGCAGCAGCCACCCCGGGGCTCACCCCGTGTCGGTGACGGCGAACAACCGCCACCGGTCCCCGACGCCCTTCAGCTGGCGCTCCCCCAGGTCTGCGAACCCGATCCGCGACCCGACTGACGAGATCCTTCACCGTGCTCGTGGCCAGCACGTCCCCCGCGGACCCCTCGTCCGCCACGCGGGAGCCGATGTTCACGGCGATCCCGCCGACGTCTTCGCCGCGGAGCTCGACCTCGCCGGGTGGAGACCGATCCGCACATCGATCCCGAGGCCCCGCAGCCCCTCGCGGATCGCGACGGCGCAGCGGATCGCGCGCGTCGGGGCATCGAACACCGCGAGGAACCCGTCGCCGGTCGTCTTGATCTCGCGACCTCCGTGCTCCACGAGCTCGCGGCGGACGAGCTCGTCGTGACGGTCGAGCTCCTCGCGCCACCGGCGGTCCCCGATCTCGACCGCTCGTTCGGTGGAGGACACGATGTCGCTGAACATCACGGTGGCCAGGATCCGATCGGCGCCGGCGTCGGCCCCGAACGTCGGCATCTGCCGCTCGGCGATCGCGCCGATCACCCGGCGCGTGACGGCGGGTGACAGGAGCGCGTCGCCACGAGCCACGGCTCGCACGCCTTGGAGGAGCACCTCGGGGTCCGTGTCCTTCACGAGGAACCCGGACGCGCCGATCCGCAGGGCTTCGAACACGTACTCGTCCTCATCGAACGTCGTGAGGATCACGATCCGCGTACGGTCGAGCGCTTCGTCCCGCACGATCCGCCGGGTGGCCTCGAGCCCGTCCATCCCCGGCATCCGGATGTCCATCAGCACCACGTCCGGCTCCGCCTCGGCGGCCAGCCGGAGGGCCTCCTCGCCGTCGTCGGCCTCCCCCACGACCTCGATGTCGGGCTGGGCGTCGAGGAGAGCCTTGAAGCCGGCCCGGACGAGCGCCTGATCGTCGGCGAGGAGGACGCGGATCACGTCGGCGCGGCCTCCAGCGGGAGAACGGCGCGCACGCGGAACCCGCCTTCGGCTCTCGGTCCGGCCTCCAGCTCCCCGCCGAGCGCTCCCACCCGTTCCCGCATCCCCACGATCCCCTTGCCGCTCCCGTGCGGCGAGGCGCCCACGGCCGCACCTCGGCCGTCGTCCTCGACCAGCACGGTGAGGTCCCGGTCACCGTACGCGACCCGCACCGTTGCGGTGGCGCGGCCGGCGTGGCGCGTCACGTTCGTGAGGGCCTCCTGGACGATCCGGAACGCGGCGGCCTCGATCCCGTACGGGAGAGGGCGCGCCTCGCCAGCGACCTCGGTACTGACCTCCAGCCCGGCGGCCGATGCCTGCGCGGCGAGATCCTCGATCCGCGCGAGCGTCGAGCCCGGGAAGCGCGGGGCCGCCTCGCCTCGCTGCCGGAGGATGTCGAGGACGGATCGCAGCTCGGTGAGCGCCTCCTTGCTCGCGTCGCGGATCGCGGCGAGCGACGTGCGGGCCTGCTCGGGGAGCGCCTCGTTCACGTGCAACGCGACACCCGCCTGGACGCTGATCAACGACAGGTGATGCCCAAGCGCGTCGTGGAGCTCGCGCGCGATCCGGAGCCGCTCCTCACCGGCGCGCCGCAACGACTCCTCCTCTTCCATCCTCGCCGCCTCGGCGACGCGCTCGCGCCGGATCCTGACGATCTCGGCCGCGCCGAACAGCACGAGGAGCCACGCGGCGAGCGCCAGGAGCGCGATCAGGGAAGGAGCCGGCCCGTCACGGAGGAGGAAGTCCAGCCAGGGGAACAGAAGGAACCCCGAGACGCCGACGATCGCGGCCGCCAGCCGATGACCACGGACGGCAGCCGTGGTGTACGCGACGATCAGCGGGAACCAGATCGGCCCGTCGTGATAGCCGATCACGAAGTACAGGAGCGTCGTCCCGAACACGACCCCGAGGACCACGACCGGGTACCGGCGGCGAGCGATCAGCGCGAGCGCGGCGAACACGACCAGCGCGGCCGCGGCCGCGTCGAACGGTCGCCGGAGCGGCTGGTGCTGCTGCGATGCGAAGTACGTGCCGACCACGCCGAAGATCGCCAGCCCGATCGCGAGTGCGGTGTCGAACACGACGCCGGATCGCGTCCGGTCGGGTTCGGTGATGGCCTTCATCCGTCGGTTCCTCCATCGCTTCGACGGTGGCCAGCGTAGGTCGGGGGCTCGAGGCCGTCATCGGCGCCGGGTCGTCATCGCAGCTACACCCCTGGGCGTAGCCCAGAACCATCCCGGCGGCCGACGTCGCACCGACCCCCGGAGACGAACCTGAAGGTCAGCCGGTCGGAGCGACCGAGGACCGGTCGAGGAGGTGTCTGAACGATGGCGACGATGTTGATGGAGCACGGTGGATGGGGCGGCGGGCCGTGGTTCCTGTTGTTCCCGCTCCTGTGGGGAGCCCTGCTGGTCACGGTGCTCCTCGTATGGCGGGGGCGGCGCCGGCACTGGACGGGCGGCGCGGAGGAGATCCTCGCCGAGCGCTACGCCAAGGGCGAGATCTCGGCGGATGAGCTCCGGCAGCGCCGCGAGGAACTGCGCCGGAAGCACCGGTAGCGAGTGAGGGGGAGGGTCATGAGATGGGGACTTCAGGGATCGGCAGCACGGGGCGTGATCGCGGCGTTCGCCGCGCTGGTCCTGGCCGCGTGCGGCGCCGAGGCATCGGGCGACGTCCACCCGGGACCGGGCGGCCCCGACGCCGTCGCCGTGGTGGCACGGGACAACACGTTCGAGCCCCCTCAGCTCGAGCTGCCGGCGGGCGAGGAGGTCGAGGTCGAGATCACGAACGAGGGCGGCACGACGCACGACTTCACGGTCGAGTCGCTCGACCTGAGCACGGGTCCGATCGAGGAAGGCGCGGTCACGACCGCCACGCTCACGGTTCGCGAGGGCGAGACCACGTTCGCCTGCTCGATCCACGGCGGCATGGACGGAGTGATCGTGGGGACGTGAGTCCCCCGATCACCGAGCTCAGGGCGTCAGGACGATCTTGCCGCGGGTGTGACCGGAGCCCACCTGCTCGAAAGCCGTGGTGGACTCGTCCAGCCGAAACGTCCGGATCTGGGGACTCACGATCTCTCCACGCTCGAGCATGCCGACGAGCGTCACCAAGGGGTCCGTCGCCACCATCCCGCTGACGTTCGCGGCCTCGATCCCGCGGGCCTTCAGCGTCTCCGTGTCGGCACCGCCGACCGCGGAGACAACGCGGCCTCCGGAACGAACGAGCTCCGCGAGCCGAGTCGTGTCCTCGCCGCCGTGCATCTCCGCGATCACGTCGACCCCTTCGGGGGCGAGCGACCGGACCGCCTCGACGACGTCGCCGGTCGCGTAGTCGATCGCCTCGGCGGCCCCGAGCTGCCTGGCGTAGTCGGCGTTCGCGGCGCTTGAGATGGCCAGGACCCGAGCGCCTCTCGTGGTCGAGAGCTGCACGAGGTAGCTCCCGACGCCGCCGGTCGCGCCGATCGCGACCATGACATCGCCCTCGGAGACGGAAGCAGCTTCGACCATCGTGAGAGCCGTCACACCGGCGACGGGGATCGCGGCGGCGTCCGCGTGATCGACGGTCGAGGGTTTCCGCGCGATCGCCCCGGTGGACATCGTGGCCACCTCCGCGAGGGTTCCCTCGCCCAGGTACCGCTTGCCCACCGAGCCGAACACCTCGTCCCCGATCGTCCAGTCGGTGACACCGTTGCCGAGGGCTTCCACCGTCCCGGATGCGTCGGCACCGGGGATCAGCGGGAACCGGTGCTCCATATGATCCTTGAGGTAGCCCCGGATCACCGCGTTGTCGAAAGGATTCAGGCCGGCGGCAGCGACGCGGATACGGACCTGTCCCTCCCCGGGCTCCGGAACCGGGACCTCGACGACTGAACCGGGTGCCCCCAGCTCCTCCAGGGCGAACGCTCGCATCGCTTCCTCCTTCTCGACGGACAGGGTGGACAACCCTCGACCCCAGCACCGCATTCCGGCACACGAGAGGAACCCATGATGTGTCCCTAAACTTGAGCCGGCGGATCACACCCGAGCAAGGAGCCGATGGACACGACGATCGCTGAGATCGCAAGCAACTTCTCGAGTCATCGCTTCGACCAGTCGTATCGCTTCATGCTCGACGACATCGAATGGACGCAGGTCGGCGGGATGCATGCTCGCGGCAAGGATGCCGTGGTGAGCGTCTGCGAGGAGTCCGCGAAGTATCTGGTGCAGGTGACGACGACCTTTCACCACTTCAGGGTGATCGAGGCCGACGACTGCGTCGTCATCGATACGCGAGCCGAGTACGTCGACGACCAGGATGGATCGTCGAGCGTCGCCTCCTGCGACATCTACGACTTCACCAACGGGAAGCTGGCCGGGATCACCTCGTACGTCGAGCTCGAGACGGGATCAGCGACGGCGTAGCCACGGAGGCGGAATCAGTCGGCGATCCGCAACGCCACCGCCGGCCGGATCCGGGCTGCTCGCGTGGCGGGCCATGCGGTCACCGCCAGCGAGGCCACGAGTGGGAGAGCCACGATGACGGCGAGACCGACCCAGGGCACGATGAACGGGATCGGCACGTCGCCGAACGAATCCGATGCCATCAGTAGCTGACGTGTCGTGATCAGCCCCAGCACGGCACCGATCAGCGTGCCCTGCACCGCGATGAGTCCGGCCTCGGACAACATGGCCGTACGGATGAGTCCGGCGCGGAAGCCCATCGCCCGGAGCATGCCGATCTCCTGGCGCCGCTCACGGACCGCGCGAACCATCACGACACCGAGACCGGCGATCCCCACGAGGAGGCCGAACCCGAGGAAGCCCCGCAGGAGGGCGAGGAAGCCCGTGAGCTTGCTCGCTCCCGCGTTGATGAGCGCGCTGAACGTGTCGGCATCCGCTCCTTGCGCGAGGAAGTCCGCATTCACCGAAGACGCGACGGCATCCGGATCCGCACCGTCCGCCACCCCGAGGTAGTAGCGAGTGACGATGTCTTGTTCACCGAAAAGCTCGGTGGTGAGCTCGCGGCTCACGAGGGCACCGTTCTCCAGCCAGTCCGTCTCGCCCAGGGCCGCGATCGTGAGGTCGTGGGGTTGCCCGCTGCCCGGTTCGATCACCGTGAAGGTGTCACCGACGTCCAGCACCGCAACATCCACTCCGGCGACCAGGAAGTTCTCCGGCACGATGGCCAGGGATGGATCGTTGAGCACCGCCAGGTACACGTCTGCGTCGCTCGCGTAGGCCTCGCCGCGGCGGAACAATCCCGGCGTCCCGCGTCTCAGCAGGTCAAGGTCGAACCCGCTGATCTCCCACTCGGGGGTGCCGTCCAGGTGCGCGGCTCCGAAGTTCGCCACGCCTCGAGTGAGCCCGGCGACCGCGACCACGTCGTCGCGGGATGCCAGTGCTTCCGCCTCGAGGGGGTTCGCCGGATTCGTGTCGACCAGGACGTCGAAGCCCGCAGCGACCCGCTCAACCGTCACGTCCGTGTTGCTGGCCAGCGCGATCGAGAACGAGGTGAGGATGGTCACCGTGAAGACGACGAGAGAGAACATCCCGAGCAACATCGACGTGCGGAACCGTCGCGCAAGCGGATAGGCGATGCCCAGCCGCGGCGCGAGGCCTCGACCACCGCGTCCCAGACGCTCGACCGCGAACGTCCACACACGATCCAGGCTCGACGCCAGCGACACGGCGCCAACGGTCAGCACCACGCCCTGCACGACGAAGATGAGCATGTCGGAGCCGCCCATGATCTCGGGGAAGAGCGGATACACGGCGAGCCCCCAGGCGAGCACCGTCCCCGCGACGAGCAGCCGCGCCGTACGCTCCGGAAGGAACCGACGCAGCAGTGGTGCCGCGGAGAACGCCATCACCGGGACCCCGAGGACGAGCGCGAACGGGTTCTCCTCGAGGTAGCCGAGAGACGCGGCGCCGGCGCCGACGACGATGCCGACCGCTCCGAGCACCATCGTGCGCGTTCGCGCCCGAGCGATCTTCGGCTCCGGGAGATCGCGGATCGCGCGGATGATGTTGAGCCTGGCGATGCGAAGGCTGGTGACCCAGATGGTCACCAACGAGATGACCAGACCCGTGCTCGCGCCGATCGCCAGACTCATGGGCTCGATCACCAACGGATAGCTCGATCCCTCGGCGGCCCCGAAGATGGGACCCGCGACGAACGCGACGAGCCATCCGATGCCGAGGCCTGCCACCGCACCGAGCGCCGCGGCGGTGATCGCGTAGAAGGCACCCTCGATCGCGAAGGCCCGGGTGAGTCGACGCCGTGTGAACCCGACCGCACGCAGCATGCCGAGCTCGGTCTTGCGCTCCTCGGCGAGCATGACGAACAGGTTGATCAGCAGCAGGATCCCCGCGAGGACGCTGAAGATCCCGATCAGGCTGAACACTTCGGTCAGCCCCGCACCCTGGCGGTCCGCATCGTCGAGGACCGACGCTTTGGGCGCTTCGATCTCGACGCCCGACACCCCCGCGACCGCGTCGCGAAGATCGGCCACGACCGCGTCGGACAACGCACGCGTGTCGAGCACTCCTCCGTCGAGGGACACCAGGAGACGCTCACGGGGTGATGCGGCCAACGAGGTGGCAGTTCCCGCCAACCCGGTGACCGTTCCGGGAGCGACCAGCGCGCCGCCGTATCCGGCGATCCCGACTTCCGGCACGACGCGTGTGATGCGCACGTCGACCGACGAGTCGTACGCATGGAGACGCAACTCGTCACCCGCGACGACGTCGAGCTCTCCCGCGGTCCGTTCGTTGATGACGATCTGACCCGGCACGAGATCGCCGGCGTCGGCGACACCGGTGATCGCCGGGTCCGCGCCGAACGTCCGGGCTGCCGCGAGGTCGACCTCCACGACCTGGACCTGCGGCACCGCCACGTGTCCTCGAGGTGCTTCGAGGGTCGCGGTAGCGGTGGTCACCGGCAGTAGACCGTCGATGCCACGGATCTCGCCGGCGTCGACCGCCGTCGCGACCTCGTCGAGCGAGCCTTCCTCCGACGTCAGCGTGATGTCGATCGGGCCGTACTGGGTCCGCGCCACGTCGGCGAAGGAGGCTTCGATGACGTCACCGACGACGAGCGACGAGGTGATGATGGCCGTGCCGAGGAGTGCCCCGGCGACGACCAGGACGGCCTCCGCGCGGCGGCGGCCGATGTTGCGCGAGGCCATGGAGAAGAGTGTCCGTTGCCGCAGTGCCGCGACGCACGAGCGGGGCCAGGAGCAGGAGCGCGACTATCCCGAGGATCGCGAGGGCGGTCACGCCATCACCGGATCCGTGGTGAGGTGCAGCTCGTCGATCACCGGATCGCCGTCGTGGACCACGAGCCCGTCCCGGACCTGCACGAGGCGCTGCCCCGATCGACCGATGCCCTCGTCGTGGGTGACCACGACCAGGGTCTGACCTGCTTCGTGGACCTCGTGCAGCAGCTCGACGATCTCGCCGGCCGTCTGGCTGTCGAGCGCGCCGGTCGGCTCATCGGCCCACACCAGCGCCGGCTCGGCGACCAGTGCCCGTGCCACCGTCACGCGCTGCTGCTCCCCACCCGACAGCTCGCCCGGCCGATGATCGGCGCGGTCGGCCAGACCGACGCGGGCGAGCATGTCGCGCGCTCGCTCATGAGCTTGCTTCGGCGCCACTCCGGTGACCAGCAGCGGCAGCTCCACGTTCTCCCGCGCGGAGAGCACGGGGATCAGGTTGAACGACTGAAAGACGAAGCCCATGCGGTTGGCCCGGTGACGGGTGCGCGCAGCGTCCGACATCGCGAAGAGGTCGTCACCGTCCACGGTCACGGTGCCGGCATCGATGTCGTCCAAGCCCGACAGGCAGTTGAGCAGTGTGGTCTTCCCGTTGCCGGAGGGACCCATGATCATCAGGAGCTCGCCGGACCGGACGTCCAGATCGATGCCGCGCAGCGCGTGCACCTCGTTCGTGCCGGTCCGGTAGGTCTTCACAACGCCGCGTGCGGTCAGGATAGGCTGTGCACGTCCTTGCTCAGCAGAGAGTTGCATCGAGACTCCTTCTGTCGATCGTCGGAGATGCCACGAGCTGCGGTTCGTGTTCGAGACGCCTGCGAGCAACGTCGGTGGTACCGATAGGGCGTTGTAGCGTTCCGTCAGACGGTGATGACGATCTTGCCGCGGGCGTGGCCCTCCGCCAGGTACCGGATGGCGTCGGGCGCCTCGATCAGCGGGTAGCTCCGATCGATCACCGGCGTGACCGAGCCGCCCTCGACGAGCTCAGCGAGGGCGAGAAGATCCTCGCGCTTGATCTTCGTGGCCAGCCCGCGGAGCCTCTGACCCACGAAGAGGGACACCACGGGCGCGCGCAACATCCCGCGGAAGAAGCCTCCGGTCCAGCGTCCACCCCCATCGCCACCGACGATCACGAGGGTGCCCTTCGGGGTGAGAGCGCGGCGCAGCTGTGACAACGGGCGACGACCTGCGGTGTCGATGATCACGTCCCAACGCCGGGATCCGTCCGTGAAGTCTTCGCGCGTGTAGTCGATGACGTCGTCCGCGCCGAATGAACGGACCAGATCCTCCTTCGACGCCCTGGACACGGCGGTGACCTTCGCGCCGTCTGCCTTGGCGATCTGCACGGCGAGGGATCCCACACCTCCGGCCGCACCGATGACCAGCACGGTCTGTCCCGGCTGCACGTGGCCTTCGTCCCGGATGGCTCGCAGGGCCGTCACACCGGAGACGGGGATGGCCGCTGCCTGCTCGAAGCTGAGGTTCGCCGGCTTCGGGATCAGATCATCTGCGTCGGCGATCACGAGCTCGGCGAACGAGCCCTTCGCGGTGCCCATCACCTCGTCGCCGGGGTGGATGCCCGTGACGTTGGCGCCGACCGCCTGAACCGTGCCCGCGACGTCCCAGCCGAGGACCTTGGCCTTCGGTTCGCGGAGCCCGATCGCGAGACGCGCCATGTACGGCATCCCGGTCATCAGGTGCCACACGTCCGGACCGCAACCGGCCGCCTTCACGGCGACCAGCACGTCGTTCCCGCTGATCGCCGGCTGCTCGATGTCCCGGAACTCCAGCACGTCCGCTGAGCCGTATCGATCCTGCACGATCGCTTTCATCCAGATCCTCTCCCCTGCTGTCCCATGCTGGCGTTTCTCGTGTGTACGCCGTACACTTCGATGGGTGGAGAGTACGTGTACGGCGTACACTTGTCAACAGGCAAACTGCCGGAGGTGAGTTGTTGAGCACGGAGATAGAAACGGGAGCGGAGACCAGAGTCCCGCTGACCAGGGACCGGGTGCTGAGCACGGCCGTGGCCCTGGCCGATCAGGAGGGCATCGAGGCGCTCAGCATGCGGAAGCTCGCGCAGGCCCTCGACGTCGTCCCGATGGCCCTCTACCGGCACGTGGCCAACAAGGATGAGCTGCTGGACGCGCTGGTCGACGTCATCATCGGTGAGATCGACCCACCGCTCGAGGAAGCCGACTGGAAGACGGCGCTCCGAGCGAGGATCCTCTCGGCCCGTCGCGCGCTTCTCCGCCATCCGTGGGCGTCCCGCCTGATGGAGTCGCGAAAGACACCTACCCCGGTTGTGCTCGGCTACATGGACTCGATGATCGGGATGTTCCGCACCGGAGGGTTCTCGCTCGATCTCACTCACCACGCCCTGCACGCGATGGGCAGCAGGATGTTCGGGTTCACGCAGGAGCTCTTCAACGACTCCTCCGAAACGGACCCGGACATGGACGAGGCGATGTTCGGCGCGATGGCCGACACCTACCCCTACATCTTCGAGATCTACACGACGATCTCGCACGACGACCGGTCCATCGTCGGCGCCGGCTGCGACGACCAGTTCGAGTTCGAGTTCGCGCTCGACCTGATGCTCGAGGGCCTCGAGAAGCTCAGGGACCGACCGCGCTCGTCCAGTTCGTGATCACTCGAACGTGACGGTGTCACGGCCGAGGTGGTAGTTCAGCGGGCGTGCCTCGTGACCGCGACGACGTCGTCACCGATAGCCCGACCGGCTGGGTCGCCAAGCACGTTCGCAGGTACGTGGAGTCGGATGGGAAGAAGGGGCACCGTTGGAGCGGCGTCGACACCCTCCTGCTCACCACGCGGGGTCGAAGCACCGGGAAGCTCCGGCGGACGGCGTTGATCTACGGTGAGGATCGCGGCCGGTACATCGTGGTGGCATCGAACGGCGGCGCGAAGACACATCCGCACTGGTACCTGAACCTCGCGGCCGATCCTCACGTGTTCGTGCAGGTGGCCGGGGACCGCTTCGAGGCCCGAGCGCGGACGGCGACGGCTCGTTCGAAGCCGCGGCTCTGGCGCATGATGGTCTCGATCTGGCCCGAGTACGAGCGGTATCAGACGAGAACGGCCCGCGAGATCCCCGTGGTGATCCTCGAGCGACTCGACTGAGCTGCCTCCTCGTCTAGGCTCCCGACTCCATGGACGAGGCGTTCACCGCCGAGATGGCAGCCGGCTACGGGTTCGACGAGCCCTGCGTGATCCTCGGGCGGCCGATGAAAGACGGAGAGGTCGAGACCGGCGCCACAGTGCAGCTGCCTCTCTCGATGATGAATCGGCACGGGCTCGTCGCCGGCGCGACCGGCACGGGCAAGACGAAGACCCTGCAGATCATGGCTGGCCAGCTCTCGGCCGCCGGCGTGCCCGTCTTCATCTCCGACATCAAGGGGGACGTGACCGGGCTCTCGCGTCCGGGTGACGAGACGGCCGCGGCGGTCCGCGACCGATCCGCACAGCTCGGCATCCCGTTCGAGCCGAAGGCGCATCCGGTCGAGCTGCTGTCGCTCTCCGGCGCGCTCGGCGCGCCGGTGCGTGCCACGGTGTCGTCGTTCGGCCCGTTGCTCCTCGGCAAGGTGCTCGACCTGAACAAGACGCAGGTGTCGGTCCTCACGCTCATGTTCACGTACTGCGACGACCAGCGGCTGCCGCTCCTCGACCTCACCGACCTGCGCACCACCCTGAAGTTCCTCTCCTCGGACGAGGGTGCGCCGGTTCTCGAGGAGTACGGAGGCTTCTCGAAGGCGACGATCGGCGTGCTCCTCCGCTCGATCGTGGAGCTCGAGGCGGCCGGGGCCGATGCGTTCTTCGGTGAGCCGGAGTTCGTCGTGCAGGATCTGCTGCGGACGACCGACGACGGGCGCGGGGTGATCTCCCTGCTGGAGATCGCCGACGTGATGGATCGCCCCCGGTTGTTCTCGACGTTCATGCTCTGGATGCTCGCGCAGCTCTACGCCACGCTGCCCGAGGTCGGCGACCTCCCCAAGCCGAAGCTCGCGTTCTTCTTCGACGAGGCGCACCTCCTGTTCGACGACGCCAGCGATGCGCTGATGGACCAGATCGAGCTCACGGCGCGGCTGATCCGCTCGAAGGGCGTGGGCGTGTACTTCGTGACGCAATCGCCCACCGACGTTCCCTCGTCCGTGCTGTCGCAGCTCGGCAACCGGGTGCAGCACGCGCTCCGCGCCTTCACGCCCGATGATGCCGAGAACCTGCGGAAGACCGTGAGGACCTTCCCGATCACTGCCCACTACGACGTCGGGGAGACGCTCACCTCCTTGGGTATCGGCGAGGCTTTCGTCACCGTGCTCACACCGAAAGGAGTGCCGACGCCGCTCGCGGCGACGCGCCTCGTGCCACCCGACTCCATGATGGATGCGGTGGATGCGACAACCCGCTCCGAGCTGATCGCCGCCGGAGGGCTCCGCGAGAAGTACGGCACATCCGTGGACCGCGAGAGCGCGCACGAGATCCTCACCGGCAAGCTCGCCGGCGCCGCGGAGACGGCGGAGGCGCCGCCGCTCCCGCCACCCCCACCGAGGGAAGGGACGACGCGACCGGAAGGTCGAGCCGGTGCAGGAACGAGGTCGAAGGGTCGACCGAAGCCTCGTCCGAAAGGGAAGGCGTCCGAGAAGACGATGGGCGACCAGGCGAAGGACATCGGGATCGGGCTCGCGAAGGATCTGTTCACGACCGCCGACGGGCGTCGCACCCTGCGCACGGTGTTCGGCACACTCCTCGGCAAGAAGTAGCGGCGGCGCGCTCGTCTTCCCGCAGCGCGTCGCCTAGTTCTTCCGTCCCGGTTCGGCCAGAGCCCCGATCCCTGCGGCCCAGGCCGCATCGAGGTCGGCGCCGGGCGGGAATCGGCCGTCGAGCTCGAGGATCGTCATACCGTGCGCGAACGCCCACGCCGCGCGGGCTCGATCGGGATCCCCACCCACGGCGACGACGACCGGCTCGGCCGTCCACGCCTCGAGACCCTCGGGGAGCCGCTCCCTCGGCAGCGGCCCGCCGGTCGCGAGGCGGTACAGGTGCGGGTGGGCGAGCGCCCACCGACGGTAGACCCGACCGAGCTCGGCGAGTGCCGTCCTCTTCGACCTGCCTTTCCGGGCGACAGCGAACGCCCCGTGCAGCTCGCCACCCATCCCGCGGAAGGCCTCGGCCATCAGCAGCGCCTCGAGGTCCTCCTTCGATCGGACGTGCTTGTACAGGGAAGGCGCCCGGATCCCCATCGCCTCGGCCACAGATCGCATCGTCAGGCCCTCGGGTCCATCGCGCTCGAGGAGCTCGCGGGCCGTGTCGACGATCTCGCCGACCCGCGCGCTCCGTTCGGGGGCGACGATCACTCAGACCCCCTGCGGGTGGAGCCCGGCGACCCGACGTGCGAGCGCCTCGTTCATCGCCCGGAATCCCTTCGCGGTCCCTCCGTCTCGGAGCTTCTTCCAGAACAGCGGCAGCAGGATCCCACCGAAGCGCTCGCTCTGGGTGAATCGCACCCGACCGGGCTCCGACTCCTCGATCAGGAACCGGTGCTCTCCGTCGAAGACCCCAGGGATGAGGAGGTGTCCGAGCCAGCGCACCTCGTGCCCCTGCTCGACCGCGAGCACCTTCGGATGCATCGTGATCCCGCGTTCGCCCTCGGGCTCGAGCCTGACGTCGAGCTTCGCCCCTGGACGCAGCTCGCCATCGATCTTCGTGATGAACGGGTTCCACTGAGTGTGGGCCGGCAGGTCCGTGAAGATCTCCCAGACCTCTTCGGGCGTCCCGTCGAACTCGATCTGCGTGCTGAGCTCCCTCATCGCCGCCTCCTCCGGTTGGCTAACGACGTTAGCTTAGGCGAACAGCGTTAGCCTGTCAACCCGGAGGCACCGTGATGACGATCTTCCCTCGAGCTCCTCCGGTCTCCAGGTAGCGGATCGCCTCGGGGACCTGGCCCAGCGGGAACGTCCGATCGATGAACGGCGTGAGCTTCCCGGCTTCGATGAGCTCCTTCAGGACGACCAATCGGTCACCTGGGTCCTTGGCGCCGCGGAAGGGATGGAACTGAGGTACGAACGGTGCGATCACCACGAGCCGGGCGAAGCGGCCGAGACTCCCGAACCAGCGATGGCCCGACCGCCCGTACTGGTCGAAACCGCTCAGCACGTACGTCCCATCCGGAGCGACCGCGCGCCGGCACTCCCGCCACGGGTGGTTCCCGGCGATGTCCAACACGACGTCGTATCGCTCGTCGCGCCGGGTGAAGTCCTCCTTCGTGTAGTCGAGGACCTGGTCCGCGCCGATCGACCGGAGCATCTCGAGCTTCTCGGTGGCATCAACGGCGGTCACGGTCGCTCCCCACGCTTTGGCGAGCTGGACCGCGAAGCTTCCCACGGCGCCGCCCGCGCCGTTGATCAGGATCGTCTGTCCCGCTCGGATCCGTGCCTCGTCGCGCACGTGCTGCACCGCGAGCGATCCGGACGTGGGAACGGCGGCCGCCTGTTCGAACGTGAGCCTCTGCGGTTTCAGCTCGAGCGTGGCTCCGGGGACGGCTGCGTATTCCGCGAAGGCGCCGCCGTTGCGCCACAGGTTGGCGCTGAGGCTCAGGCCGAAGACCTCGTCCCCCGGCCGGAACCGCGTGACGTTCGTGCCGACCGACTCGACGACGCCGGCCAGATCCGTGCCCGGGACGTGGTGCTTCGGTGCGCGCAACCCGGAGCCCATCGCCCGCAGGACGAAGGGCACGCCCTTCATCGCGTGCCACACGTCCGCGTGGACCGATGCCGCATGAACGCGGACGAGCACCTCGTCATCGCTCGCGGTCGGTCGATCGATCTCTCCGAACTGGAGAACGTCGGTCGAGCCGTACCGGTCCTGGACGATCGCCTTCATCGAGCATCAGCCTAGCGACCGGCGACGCTCATCCCTTCACGACGAACGCCCCTCGCATGCCCGATCTGTCTCCGAACTTACACGTGAACGCGAGCATGCCCGAGCGAGGGAAGACGACCTCGACCTCATCCCGTGACCGCACGCCGCACGTCAGATCGATCCCCTGACCCCGCACGCTGAAATTGTGCTGGCGAACCCCTTCGTTCTCGAGCTCGATCGTGACGGTCGCTCCGGCCGGGCCCTCTAGCACGGTGGGTCCGAAGTAGTCCTCGTCCATCTCCATCTCGATCGTTCCGCCGTCGACGATCCGATCCCTGCCGTGGAAGTTGACGCCGTGGCCGTCGATCACGATATGGTCCGGCTCCAATTCCTCGCGCTCGAGGCCACCGCGGCGCATCCGGCCGACCCCGTACTTCGTGTAGCTCGCGTCGCCCTTCCCAGGATGGCAGGGGAAGAACTCGGGACCCATCAACGCCGTGGGAGGTCCGGACGACGGCGGGACGATCCCCATCCCGCCCAAGCCTGCCCGCGGCTCGTCGACCGGCTCGCCGGTCGTGTCGCTCTGACACGCAGTCACGATGAGCCCCACAGCGAGGACCACCGCGGCTGTCCGTGAGCGCTGCATCAACCCCCCATCCGACCGACCGGGCGACGCTAGCAGACGCCTCGGCGTGGCAAGAGAACGCAACGTCGCGGTGTTGTCGCCGGCGGCTCCGGGCGACAGGGTAAGGACCGTGGCGAAGCTGATCTACCCCGCGATCATGTCGCTCGACGGCTACGTCGCGGACGCGGACGGGAAGTTCGATTGGTCCGCGCCCGACGAGGAAGTCCACTCGTTCGTCAACGACCTGGAGCGGCCGATCGGCACCTTTCTCCTCGGGAGACGCATGTACGAGGTGCTGGTGGCCTGGGAGACGATGGACACCACGGACGAGCCGTCCACGATCGAGGACTACGCCCACATCTGGCGTGCGGCAGACAAGATCGTGTATTCGAAGTCGCTCGACGCCGTGACCAGTGCGAAGACACGGCTCGAACGGAGCTTCGACCCCGACGCGGTCCGCGAGATGAAGGCCTCCGCGGAGCGGGACATCTCCGTGGGCGGTCCCGATCTCGCGGCGCAGGCGATCCGAGCCGGGCTGGTCGACGAGATCCAGCTGTTCCTTTCACCGGTGGTGGTCGGAGGTGGCACGCGGGCGCTCCCCGACGACGTGCGCCTCGACCTCGAGCTGCTGGAGGAGCGCCGCTTCGGCAACGGCACGGTGCTCGTCCGCTACCGCAGCGGAGGGTGACCAGGAAGGCTCATCCCCCGAACCAGTCGGCCAGCGGCACGTCGGCGTCCATGGCCGAGAGGTCGCCGACGTCACGGATGGCGGTCGCTGCGTCGGCGAACGCTTTCACGGCCGTCCACGTGAGCGCACCGCCGACGCTCACGCGGCGCGCACCCGCATCGGCGAGCTCGGCGAGGCGCATCGCCGGCCGGGCCAGCACGTTCACCGGCTTCCCGACCGATCCGCACACCGTCCGGATGTCATCGACGGTCTCGAGACCGGGGGCGTAGAGGACGTCGGCGCCGGCTTCCTCGAAAGCCTGCAGCCGGCGGATCGTGTCCTGCGTGTCGGGGTTCCCTCGTATGTGGTTCTCGGCCCGCGCGGTGAGCGTGAACGCGAACGGGAGTCCGCGAGCCGCCTCGACCGCCGCGACGATCCGCGCGGTCGCGTGGTCCAAGGGATACAGGCGGCGCTCGTCGCGGTCGAAGTCCTCGATCGAGCCGCCGACGGCGCCCGCTTCTGCGGCACGACGGATCGCGGTCGCGGCCTCCTCCGGATCCGCGCCGTAGCCGTTCTCGAGGTCCGCCGAGACGGGGAGCTCGGTCGCGCGATCGAGTGCACCCGCGTGCTCCGCCATCTCGTCGAGTGTCACGCTCCCGTCGAGACGACCCAGCGTGAAGGCGAGTCCGGAGCTCGTCGTTGCGAGCGCCCGGAACCCGAGGGCCTCCAGGACGCGAGCAGATCCGGCGTCCCACGGGTTCGGGATCACGAACGGCTCGCCGTCGTGCAACGAGCGGAAGGCAGCCGCCTTCGACGCCTGTCGATCCGATGTCACAAGGTGGGCGGTGTCTCGGTGACGCGACCGATCTCGTTGCCGTAGTCCCAGACGTCCATCGGCGGCGGCTCGACCCCGAGCGTCGTCAGGGCGGTCGCGATCTGACTGCGATGGTCGGTGCCGTGGTGCAGCGCTTGCGCGAGCCGGATGCTCGCGGGAGCGTGCGTCTCGGATCCGTCGTCGCGATGGCGCACGAGCATCACGTCCGGGTCGAAGTCCTGCGCCAGGGTCTCCGACCAGGCGGCTCCGTGCGCTTCCATCGTGGAGCGGAGCTCCGCGAGATCCATCGCGTCCTCGTCGATCGGCGTAACGCGCCCACCGCTCAGGACGAACAAGTACGACGCATCCGCACCGACGGTGTGGCGCGCCGTATCGAGGATCGAGCCGTACGTGCCGGGGACCGAGGTCTCCAGCTGCTCGGGCGGAAGCGCCAGGCAGGCATCGAGGACGAGCAGCGTCGCCCATATGTGGTGCCCGAACGCGTCTTCGAGCAATGAGCTCGTCATGCGCTCAACGTAGCAGAGGGATTTGAGGCGCCACCGTCCGTGTGCGAGCATCGGGCGACGGAGGGAGGCCCGACCATGAACGGCACCTCGATGTACGCAGGCTTCTGGCGACGTGTCGTCGCGGCGATCCTCGACGGGCTCGTGCTGAGTATCGTCGCGGTCCCGTTGATCCTGGCGCTGGGAGGCGGCGACGACATCGGCTCCAACTCCAGCATGTACTACTCGCCCGCGGCGTCGAGCATCTCGACCGTTCTCGGGTGGCTGTACGCCGCGTTGTTGGAGAGCTCCTCGAAACAGGCGACGCTCGGGAAGATGGCGATGGGGATCATCGTCACGGACCTCGAGGGCAGGCGGATCGGATTCGGCAAGGCAACGGGCCGGCACTTCGCGAAGATCCTCTCGGCATTGATCCTCGGGATCGGGTTCCTGATGGTGGCCTTCACGCAGCGGAAGCAGGGACTCCACGACATCCTCGCCGGCACGCTCGTCGTGAAGGGGCAAGCGCCGTCGCAGACGACGTCTATGACCGCGCCACCGCCTCCGCCACCGCCACCGCCGCTGAGCGGATAGGACAGGTGAACGCCTCCACGATCTGGAAGTTCCTGCACATCGCGGCGATGTTCGTGGCGGTCTCGATCTTCGTCGGTCAGGGTCAGCCGAGCCTGTGCGCGGCGTCGAAGAGCCGATCCATGATCACGTACAGCGGGTAGTCACCGCGGGACGGCCGCCACCCGCCGTTCGCGAGCGCGACCACGCCCACGTTCTCGCGGGGGTCGAAGAAGCAGACGGTCGCAACCCCGGTATCGCCTCCGTCGTGGCCGGAGAGCGGCCGGCCGTCGCGGGGAAGACGGAACCAGATCAGGCCCTGCCCCGGCTCGAGGTCGGGCACCTGATCCCGCCGCAGCTCCCGGACCGTCGCCTCCGACAGCAGCCGATGACCGCGCCAGGAACCACCACCCATCACCATCCCCAGATGCCGGGCGAGTTGCGGGACGGTCGTCCTGAGCGCGCCGTCCGGGTAGTCGGGGTAGCCGTAGTGCCCCGTCGGCACGTACGCGTTCTTGTTCCCCGCCCACATGTACGGCATCGCGATCTCGCGACGGGGAAGTCCCGCGAGGTGCCACCCCGCGCGATCCATGGCCAGGGGCGCGAAGATCCGCCGCTCGCACCACGCGTCGAAGCCGATGCCGGCGGCCGCCTCCACCAGGAACGCCGCCAGGTCGGCGCCCACGTTCGCGTACCGGTACGAACGGCCCGGCCCGAACGCGTAGAAGTTGTTCGGCGCGAAGTCGGCCCCGCCGGGAGAGAGGTAACGCCGGAGGAACGTCCGCAGCTGCATCGTCGAGTCCCCCGCCACGTAGCTGGCGGTCAGCAGGTTCCAGTTGTCGCGGATGCTCGACGTGTGCGTGAGGAGCTGGCGAACCGTGATCGGCCGGTTCGGGTGCACGGGATGGCGCACGGGGAACGGGAGGACGTCGTTCACGTCCGTGTCGAGGTCGAACAGGCCGTCCTCGATCGCTTGGAGCACGGCCGTGGCGACGACCGTCTTGGAGACGCTCGCGAGCATGAACAGCGTGTCGGGCGTGACGCGCCGTCCCGCTGCGATGTTCGCCATCCCCCACGCGTGCGACCAGACGACCTCCCCTCCGCGGACCACCGCCGCGCTGAGGCCTGGGAGCCGCCCGGCGGCCATCAGCTCGCGGATCCCGCGGTCGAGACCGGCCGGCACCGCGCCGCGCGCCCGCAGCGGCGGTGCGAGCACGACCGCCGCCCCGACGGCTCCGCCGATCAGCACGTCGCGCCGGCGGACACGCGTCGAGCGCAGTCGCACGGTGAGCGGAACGGGGGAGTCCGTCGCCATGCTCCGATGGTGACATGACCTCGTCGCGCCCGTCGAGGGGTCGTCCGATGCGCGCGCGCCTAGGATGGCGGGGACGTGAAGAGCACCGGCGATCCGCTCGCGTTCCCCACTCCTGAGCAGTGGCGCGCGTGGCTCGAGGCGCATCACGCCTCCGCCGAGGAGGCGTGGGTGCTGATCTCCAAGAAGCACGGCGGCGCGCCGCTGGTCTCGCTCGTGGAGGCGACCGAGGAGGCGTTGTGCTTCGGATGGATCGACAGCGCGATGCGTCCGATCGACAGGGAGCGATTCGCCCTGCGCTACACCCCGCGACGACAGGCGAGCAAGTGGTCGCCCACCAACCGCGCCCGGGTGGAGCGGTTGATCGAGGAGGGGCGGATGACCGAGGCTGGCCTCGCGGCGATCGAGGAAGCGAAGCGCAACGGGCGATGGAACGACGAGGTGGACTGATCCCGGCGATGAAGCGTCGAACGGGACGCGATCCCCTAGATGCGTGTCCGATGCGCCGTCCGTCTGGTAGTCAAGAGGCGAGGAAAGGGGATGCGTCATGAACTTCAACAGCGTCCTGATCGGGTCGGAGAACCCGCAGCCGTTGGCCGAGTACTACACGAAGCTCTTCGGCGAGCCGACCTGGAACGACGGCGGCTACATCGGCTGGATGATCGGGTCGGGTGCCGTCACGATCGGCCCCCACGATCAGGTGAAGGGCAAGAACGCCGAGCCGGGCAGGGTGATCTGGAACATCGAGACCGCCGACGTGAAGTCCGAGTTCGACCGGTTCGTGGAGGCGGGAGCCACCGTGGTCCAGGAGCCCTACAGCCCGGGGGAGGAGATGGACGGGCAGATCGCCACGTTCGCCGATCCCGACGGCAACTACTTCCAGCTCATGAGCCCGATGAGCCCGGAGGGCTCGTAGTCGACCAGAGGCTCGAACGGAACGGATGCTCCTTGGTGAGGTCGCGGCGGCGTCGGCAGACGTCGCCGCGACCTCGTCCCGGCTCGAGAAGGTCGCCCGGCTCTCGTCGGTCCTGGCGGACCTGGAGCCCGCCGAGGTCCCGATCGCGGTCGCGTACCTCTCCGGCGTGCTCCCGCAGGGGTCGATCGGCGTGGGATGGGCATCCCTGAAGGACCTGCCGCCGGCGGCCCCGGAGCCGGCCACGTTGGCATTGCTCGACGTCGACGCCGCGCTCACCCGGATCGGTGCACTGACCGGCGCCGGCTCCCAGTCCGCCCGCCGCACGGCGCTCCACGATCTGTTCGCGGGGGCCACGGACGACGAGCAGGACTTCCTCCGCGGTCTCCTGATGGGCGAGATCCGGCAAGGGGCGCTCGAAGGGGTGATGGTCGAGGCCATCGCGCGAGCCGCGAACGTCCCGCGAACGGAGGTCCGGCGCGCCGCGATGTTGACCGGAGACCTGGGCGCGACGGCGACCGCGGCTATCGACGGAGGGAGCGCAGCCCTCGCAGGCTTCCGGCTCTCGCTCCTCACCCCGCTGCAGCCGATGCTCGCCCAGTCCGCCGATGACGTTCCCTCGGCCCTCGCGCGGATCTCGCCGGCCGCGGTCGAGTGGAAGCTCGACGGTGCCCGGATCCAGGTGCACCGGCAGGGGGACGAGGTCCGCGCGTTCACACGGAACCTCGCCGACGTGACCGATCGCGTGCCGGAGATCGTGGCGATGATCCGGAGCCAGCCCCTCGAGGCCGCGGTGTTCGACGCCGAGGCGATCGCGCTGCGACCCGACCGGCGGCCGCATCCCTTCGGCCTGACGATGAGCCGGTTCGGGGCCCGGAGCCGGAAGGACCTCACGGAGTTCCAGACGGACTACCCGCTGTCCGCGTTCGTCTTCGACGTGCTGCACCTCGACGGCGAGGACCTGATCGACCGCCCCGCCGTCGAGCGGTTCGCCGCTCTGGACGAACGGCTGCCCGAAGAGCTCCGCGTTCCTCGGATCGTCACGGCGGACGTCGAGGAGGGCGACCGCTTCCTGGATGACGCGATCGCGCGAGGGCACGAGGGCGTGATGGTGAAGGCGCTCGACGCCCCCTACGAGGCGGGTCGCCGAGGAGCCGGCTGGATCAAGGTCAAACGCGCGCACACCCTCGACCTCGTGGTCCTCGCGGCCGAGTGGGGCCACGGACGCCGACGGGGCCGGCTGAGCAACCTCCACCTCGGGGCGCGCGATCCGGAGACCGGCGGGTTCGTGATGCTCGGGAAGACGTTCAAGGGTATGACCGACGAGATGCTCGCGTGGCAGACGGAACGATTCCAGGAGATCGAGACCGGTCGCGAAGGGATCACGGTGCACGTCCGGCCCGAGCTGGTCGTCGAGGTCGCGTTCGACGGCCTGCAGCCGAGCCCGCGTTACCCCGGCGGCCTGGCGCTGCGCTTCGCCCGCGTCAAGGGTTTCCGACCCGACAAGCGGGCCGTTGACGCCGACACGATCGAGACGGTCCGAGCGATCCACGAGCGGTCGGCGAGCTGAGGACGCGCGCGTGCCGAAACTGAGCGCCGGGCTCCTCGCGTACCGGCGGACCGGCGCCGGGGTCGAGATCCTCCTCGTCCACCCGGGCGGTCCGTTCTGGGCGAAGAAGGACGACGGCGCCTGGTCGGTGCCGAAGGGCGAGTACGAGCCGAGCGAGGACCCGCTCGAGGTGGCGCGCCGCGAGTTCGAGGAGGAGATCGGACAGGCCCCGCCGGCCGGGAGCGAGCCCG
The DNA here is from genome assembly GCA_963702405.1 of uncultured Actinomycetota bacterium. Classification (GTDB taxonomy): domain Bacteria; phylum Actinomycetota; class UBA4738; order UBA4738; family HRBIN12; genus JAJNBA01. The sequence goes on along the minus strand of CAVPCM010000007.1, from coordinate 222,927 downwards.
TGTGGCTCGGTGAACTACGACAGCCGAGCGGGAAGGTCGTGAGCGCCTGGGCGATCGAGGGCGATCTCGACGTCCGCGAGGTGCGCAGCAACTCCTTCGAGATGGAGTGGCCACCCCGCTCCGGCCGGACCCAGGAGTTCCCCGAGGTCGACCGAGCCGGATGGTTCGGGCTCGGTCAAGCCCGGAGGAAGATCCTTCGCGGGCAGGTGGGCTTCCTCGACCGGCTCGACGGGCTGCTCGCGAGCTGATGTTTGCCGCCTGGCGAAGCTGAGCAAGGGAACCGTATGAAGACCGACATCAGCACATCCAGCTCCGTGGCGATCGACGCGTCGGTGGACGAGGTCTGGCGCGCGATCACGACCCCGGAGGTGATCAAGCGGTGGTTCTTCGGCGTGGACACCGAGACCGACTGGAAGCAGGGCTCTCCCATCGTCCACACGGGCGAATGGCAGGGGAAGCCCTACGTGGACAAGGGCGAGATCGTCCGGATCGAGCCGCCGCACGTGCTCGTGCACACTCACTGGAGCGATCTCTCCGGCACACCCGACAGCCCCGAGCACTACCAGGAGGTCACGTGGGAGGTCTCGGAGCGGAGCGACGGCTCCGAGCTCACGATCACCGAGCACAACCTGCCGTCCGACGAAGCGAAGGATGCCTCGGACCAGGCGTGGTCGATGGTCCTCGACAACCTGAAGCAGCTGCTCGAAGGGGACCGCAAGTAGCCGATCCCCGATCCCGCCCGACTCGGCGACCTCCCGCTCTTCGGCGACCTGTCCGACGACGACCTGCGGATCATCGCCTCCTGGTTCGAGGGCGAAGCGGTGAGCGAAGGCAGGCGGATCGCGCCCGAGGGCGCCTCCGGCTACCAGTACTACGTCATCGACGAGGGCACGGCGGACGTGACGCACGAAGGGACCGCCGTCGCGTCGCTCGGACCCGGCGATCACTTCGGCGAGATGGCGATGCTGGGGGACGGCTACCCCGCGCTGGCGGCTCGCATCAGAGCGACGGCCGAGGAGCGCCTCGCCGAGCTCTGAGCACCGGGTTCATCGCTCCGCGGAGCCCTGATCGGCGTCGCGATGCCCGCCATGCACCTCGGGACCGGCCTCTTCGTGGCGCACCTGCTCCCGCGCCTCGGCGTATCGGACCGCCTCCGACGCGATCATCGCGGCGAGGATGGCGGTCACGAGCCCAAGAGCCACGAGGGCGGGAAGCTCTCTCGCGAGCGGGACCAGCGCGCAGAGCAGTACCGCCACGGCAAGCCGACGTACCGTCACGTGCCGCGACGTTCGGTACTTGAACGCGGCGTGGGCGAACAGGAAGAGCGCGACGCCGCCGTAGAGCGCCGTCAACGGCAGGATCGGGAGACCGAGCGAGAGCTCTCCGTCGGTCGTGTCGCCGAACTGGTGCAGCACCTCCTCGACCCCGAGCGCGACGAGCACGATGCCCGCGATCATCGGTAGGTGCAGGTAGCTGTAGGCGTCGCGCGCCATCCGGGCTCGCGCCTCCCCGTCGAGACGCCGGAGCACCCGCTCCGCCACGATCGAGACCACGTCGAAGTAGGCCCACCACAGGCATGCCGCGATCGTGAGTCCTGAGACCGCCCCGGCGATGATCGGCCACGAGATCGGGAGGTGGGCCACGCCGACACCGATAGCGACGATCGACTCACCCAGCGCGACGATCACGATCAACCCGTGCCGCTCGGCGAAGTGTGAGGCCGACCGGAGCCGCCACCCCGCTGCGCCCCCGAGGATCACACCGACGTAGTCGACGATCAGCACACCGACCCACACGAGGGTCTGCGCCGTTCCAGTGAACTGCGACGCCACGAGCAGCAACGCCGTACTCCCGAACACCGACGGCATGAACCGCAGGAGCTGCCCACGGAGCGCCCGGTCTCGTTCGGTCCGGGCGGCCAGCCAGAACATCGCCACGTGCAGCACGCGAACGGCGAGGTAGGCGAACGCGATCACGACGGGACCGTCGAGGCCGCCCTCGAGGTCGTCGAACGCCTCCGGGACCGTCAAGGCCATCACGAACATCGCGGCCATCGCAGCGAACATCGCGGCGCGGCCGAGACCTTCCTCGGCCTGCACCACGTTGCCGAGCCACGCGTAGCCGACCCAGCACCACCACAGCAGCGCGAGCACCAGCATCCCGCGCGCGACCCCGTGCCACGTCAGGTCGCCGTCCCCCATCAAAGCGGTGACCTGCGTGAGCGAGAACACGAACACGAGGTCGAAGAACAGCTCGATCGGCGTGACGCGAGCCTCCTCGGCCACCGGCAGCAGTCGTGGATGCCTCTCGGTGCTCACGGCGCTCATGGTCTCACGGTCGGGAGAACCGGTCCCCACCGGATCCTTCGCCTTCGCCGACCAGGTACACGGCGTGCCATCGTTCCGCAGGATCTGCGGTACAAGGGTGTGGTGGACGACGGATCCTTACGGGACGAGGTGGAAGCGCTCGACGCATACTCGCGCGTCGTGACGTCGGTCGCCGAACGCCTGATCCCGTCGGTCGTGAGCCTCCGGGTGCGGCAGCGAGCGCGAGGGGCGGGCGTGGACGGCGCCGGATCCGCCGTCGTCATCACGCCCGACGGGTTCGCCCTCACCTCCGCGCACGTGGTCGGCGGCACGAACCGCGGATCGGCCTCCTTCGTCGATGGTCGCGAGGTCGGGTTCGACGTCGTGGGACGCGACCAACTCTCCGATCTCGCGGTGCTTCGGCTCCAGGGAGACGGATTCGCATCGGCAGAGCTCGGTGAGGCCGCAGGGCTTCGTGTCGGGCAACTGGTCGTGGCGATCGGCAACCCGATGGGGTTCGCGGGCTCCGTCACCGCCGGCGTCGTCAGCGCGCTCGGGCGAGCCCTCCCGGTGCAAGCAGGCCGGGTCGTGGAGAACGTGATCCAGACGGACGCCGCCCTGAACCCCGGCAACTCGGGAGGGGCGCTCGCGGACGGGCGCGCGCGGGTCGTCGGGATCAATACCGCGATCGCGGGGTTCGGGTTGGGTCTCGCCGTACCTATCGACGATTCGACGCGACGGATCATGCACGCCCTCATGTCCGCCGGCAGGTTCCAGCGCGCCTACATCGGCATCGCGGGTGGCGGGAGGCCGCTCCCGCCCCGAGCGGCTGCGTCGGTAGGCCGGGAGGAAGGCGTCGAGATCATGGAGGTGGTGGAGGGCAGCCCCGCCGCACGTGCGGGCATCCGATCCGGCGACCTGATCGTGGAGCTCGACGGCGTGCCGATCACCGATGCTCGCGACCTGCAGCGGCTGATGGTCGGCGAGGTGATCGGCCGGTCGGTCGAGGCACGAGTCTGGCGAGGTGACGCGCTCCGTACCTTCGCGATCCACCCGGTCGAGCTGACGGCCGCCTGACGTCTCGGGATCCCCACTCCTCTCAGCAGGTCACGTGCAGGATCGCGTTCGAACCGCCCGGTGCTCGCACCAACTCCACGATCGCCTCGGACGTGGGGAGTACGAGGAGCTCGACTCCTCGCCGTTCTGCCTCCTCCGCCACGTCGTCGACGACGGGCAGCGATCCGACGGCTCCGCTGCCGATCACGAGACGCTCGCAATCCCAGGGGATGTCCTCGCCCAAGGAGAGCGGCGTGTGCCCATATCGGGCCCGGAGAGCTTTCGATGGTCCCTTCTTGCGCTTCCTGATGTCCCCGCGATCGATCACGAGATCGTGCTCGTAGGTCGTGCCATCGACCTCGATCGACCCGAAGGCGAACCGTCCGAACCGCATCGTCTCCCAGTGTAGGGTTCACGGTCCGGCGATCGCGGCGCGGACCGCGGGCGTCACCTCGGAGGCGAAGAGTTCCACCTGGCCGAGGGGGTCGAACTCCGCACGCGTGGTCATCGACTCGCTCCTTCGGCTCGACGGCCGTCCCATCCTGTTCTCGAACCAACCACCGGGTCCGTAGGCTCCTTGCATCGTGACCAAGTCACGAACTGCATGGCGTCGTGGTCGCGGGCATGGGACGCGGTGCCGAGCTGCTCGCCGACGAGCGCGTACTCGACCGGATCGAGGAGGTCCTCGGACTGCGCGTGGTACCCGGAACCTTGAACGTGCGGCTCGATGCCCCACTCGACCGAAGCCTCGCGACCCGCTACGTGGCAGCGTCGGACATCGACCCCGGCTGGGAGGCCGCGACGGGACAGGCCGGCTATCACCTGGCGCCCGTCCTCGTCGCGGAGCGCTATCGAGGGATCGCGTTCCAGGCCGACGAACCCGGCTACCCCGAAGACCTCGTCGAGATCATGTGCGAGGTCCATCTCCGATCGGCCCTCGGCCTCAAGGACAACGATCCGATCTCCGCGACGGTGACGCTCGGAGGTAGACCCTCTTCGGGTTCGCTGGCACGGTGGAGAGCCGCGGTGGGGTCAACGTTCTTCTTCGCGCTCGCACCGGGCATCGTCGCAGGGCTGTTCCCTTGGGTGATCGCGCGATGGCGGGTCGCCGACCCCGTGTCGTGGCCGGTGCGGACATTCGGCGTGGCGTTGCTCTTCGCGGGCGGCCTGGTCTTGGTATCCGCGTTCGCTCGATTCGTAACGGAAGGGCTCGGGACACCCGCACCGGTGGCGCCGACGCAGCGGCTCGTTGTCGGCGGCCTCTATCGGTACGTGAGGAATCCGATGTACCTGGCCGTCCTCGCCTCGATCGCGGGGCAGGCGCTGATCCTCGGTCGAGTGGCGCTGCTGGCATATTGCGCGGTCGTCGCGGTCGCTTTCGTGGTGTTCGTCCGGCTCTACGAGGAACCGACCCTGAGGACGACGTTCGGCGACGCGTACGAGACGTACCGGCGTGCCGTTCCCGGTGGTGGCCTCGTCTGCGTCCATGGACGCCCGACTGACGATCCCTGCCTAGTCGCCCTCGGACTGCTCGGCGTCGCGGAACGTCAGCGCGTAGACCTCCTGACCCTTGGGGTACTCCTTGGTCGGACGACTCTCGCGCGTGGCTTTCATGCCCAGCGCCTCGTAGATGCCGTCCTGCTCGTCGTGGAGATGCTCGCCGAGGTAGACGTTCGCGAAGATCTCCTGCGGCCGCGACGCCGCGTTCACCATGCGCACGGCGCCCACGACCGGCGGTCCCACCAGCGTGAGCTCCCCCGCGATCTCGACGAGGAAGCCGGGCCTGCGTCGAGACCGATCGCGAGGCCGACGCCGTCGGAGAGGTTCCGAGAGTTCCGCCGGAAGTCCTCGAGCACGCGTCGATGGAAGAGCTCGATCAGCTCGTGCGCGGTGTGCGCGAGGTTGCCGGCGGCCTCCACGAACCGCCGCTGGTACTCCTCCTTCGGCGTCGAGGGAGCGATCCAGTATGCGAGGAAGCCGTCGCCGGTGAACTTGTCGAACCACCCGCCCGGCGTCCCGATCCCGCTCCGGACCGCGGAGACGAACTTGTCCATGATCTTCGCGAACTGCTCGAAGCGGACGGCCTCCTTCATCAGGAGCGTGGACTCGCGGATATCCGCGGCCATCACGAACATCTGCAGGGGGGTCGTGTCGATGATCGCGTCGAGCAGCTCCTCCCGCTGGAAGCGCTGCTCCCAGTCCGGCGGCGCGTGCGGATCCAGGAGCCCCGCGACGCGCGCTCGTTCCTCGTCGCGGTCAGGTTCCGGCTCGGTCGTCTCTCCGTCGGCCATGCCGAGGGAGCCTAGCCGGGAGTGGGATCAGCGAGGGCGGCCCTCCCGCAGCGCTGCCACGGACTTCGCGATCCGGCGCTGCCGCGTCTCGTCGGTTTTCGCGCCCTCGATCGAGGAGACATGCCATCCCTTGTTGCTGTTGGACAACGCGTCGAAGGTCGCCTTCGCCTTCGGCTCCTTCTTGAGGGCGGCGGCGAAGTCCTTCGGCACCGTGACCATGCGCGGCGCGGTGTCGAGCTCGATGTCGACGTCGATCACGTCGCCGCCGGCGACCTTGGCGCCGGCACGGTTCTCGGCGCTGACCCCGACCATGAACCGGCCGCCCATCGAGGCGATCGTGTTCCGGTACGTGAAGCCGTTGATCGTCACGCGCACGGCCGGCCGCTTCCCGGCGCCGAGGCCCTCGACCACGGTGGACGGGACCTCGAAGCCGGTCGCGGTCTTGCCGGCCTGTTCGAGCGTCGTGCGGAACCTCACTAGCACCTTAAGAACTCCTTCAATGCCGGCGCGAAGACCGTCGGGTCGACGTTGTGGCCCTGTCCGTCGAGGAACTTGACCTCGCCGTCCGGGAGCGCATCCGCGAGCGCCTGCGCCGTCTCCCGCATGAACGGCGCGTCGGCTCCTCCGGCGATCACGATCGTGGGCACCTTCACGGAGGCAGCCTGATCGGTCGGAAGCGAGTAGTCGCCCATGATCCTCGCGTCGTACGCGAGCGTGTGCGCCAGCGCCTCCTGGTTCGGCCACCACGGCTCGGTCCGCGCCTGCGCGGCGAACTCGGGCGGCATGCCCACGACTTTCGTCATGAAGTACTCGGCCGCGTCGCCTCGTCGTCCCTCCGCGATCATCGTCTCGTACTGCTCGACCTGATCCTTCGGCGGGCGTGCGTTCTCATCGAGGATGAACGGCGGCTCCCACAGGGCGAGCTTCATGAGCGGGAGCCCGGCCGACGCCGCCCGGAGCGCCAGGGCCGCGCCCGACGAGGTGCCGTAGAGGTGCGCCGAACCTCCGGCCGCCTCGAGCATCGCCTCGATGTCCTCGATCTCGCGCTCGATCGCGTACGGCGGCGTGTCCCCGCTCGGACCGCGGCCGCGGCGGTCGTAGTTCAGGACGGTGAGGTCGGACATGAGCTCCTGCGCGAGCGGCGCGTTCGACATCCGATCGACGGACCCGCCGCTCACCAAGACGACCGGTTCCCCCTCACCCATCCGATCGAAGGCGATGGTGGTGCCGTCTCTCGACGTGACGTTCTCCATCTCGATCTCCTCCTCGGTTCGAGCCTACGAGAACAGCTTCGTGAGCCAGGACTCCCAGGCTTGCTCGGTCTCTTGCTGGTCGAGGCCGTCGACGAAGATGTGGTGACCGACGCCGGTCGGACCGCCGAACACGCTGATGTGCATGAAGCGGTAGATCCCGTCATCGGTGCGGACGCCGAGGAAGTCCCGGGAGAGCCAGTCCACCTCGCCGTCGAGCTGCGGGAGCCCCTCGGGCGTGAGTCGGACCCGATCGCCGAGCTGCGGGGGACCCGCGAGCCCGAGCCCGCGATGGAACGTCGCCCACGCCTCGTCGCGGTCCGGGACCACCGTTCCGCCGAACACGTTCACCGGGGTCGCCTTCCGTCCGCGGAAGTACGTGAGGTACACGCGCAGCTTGTCGAAGTACATCGGGTCGCCCTCGGACAGGCCCTCGTACTCCTTCTCCCAGTTGTCCCCGAGGAAGCCGCTGTGGACCCACCGGACGACGGTGCTGCCCTTGTCCCGACCTTCGACGAGGTACTCGAACGCATGGACCGCGCCGTCCTCACCTTCCTGCGTGCGGCTCGCGAAGTGTGTGGGCGGCTCCCATGTCGTCACCGTGGCCTCCTCCGAGGAGCCGCGGAACTTCATGAGGGTCGTCCCGCCCTCGCGAGGCTCGATCTCGTTCACACCCATGAACCAGGCGTCGACGCCGGAGCCGGTGGCGATCGCGTCCCACACCTCCTCGGGGGTCGCCGGGACCTCGATCTCGTGGGTCAGCTCGAACGGGTGTGCCATCTCAGTGCTCCTCTCCGTCGGATGCCGTCGGTGTGGTCGTGTCGACCGGGGCGTCGGCCTTGAGGCTCGGGTGTACCGCCACGATCAGACGGTGGTCGCGACCGCGCGGAGCCTTCTCGTCGTGGTACTTGCTTACCAGCGAAGTGACCGAAGCGGCCAGTTCCTCGGCGAAGGCCGTCCGGTCGGCCGCCGAGGCGAACCGGATCTCGCCGTCCATCGCGAACGTGGCCAGGCGCTTCTGAGCCTTCGTCGCGCCGGCCACGAGCTGCCCCACGTCGCGCACCGCCCTCGCCGCCACCGCGATCAACCACCGCGCGGAGAGCCGGTCCGGGGCGCGGGACGGGTCCGGCTGGACGCCGTCGAGAGCAGCCGGAGAGATCACGTAGGAGAGCGCCGTCGCGCGGACCACCCGTTCCGTCATATTGCCCTTCTTCCGTTCCTCGACGAGCTCCACGAGGCCGTGCCGCTCGAGCGCCTTGAGGTGGTAGTTCACGTTCTGGCGAGGGAGACCGAGCGTGCCGGCCAAGCTCGTCGCGGAGCCGGGCTCGGCCAGCTCGGCCAGCATGCGGCTCCGCACGGGGTCCAGGGACACCTCGGCTGCCTCGGGGTCTTCGATCACGGCCACATCGATCACGGATGCCATGTTGCCACCGACAGTTCTTTTTGTCAAGATAGGAGAAATCTTCGGTGAGCGCCCGAGGTGGCCGTTCACCTGGACCGGTTGTAGACAGGAAGGGCGACCCCGAACACGAGGAGGTTCCATGCGATCGAGGAACGGTCACGACCCCGAGCTCGCGCTCCGGCTCAGCAAGGACGTCGAGGGGCGCGTGATCGCGCCCGGCGACCCCGACTACGACGACGCCCGGTCCGTGTTCTACGGCGGGCTCGACAAGCGGCCGGCGGCGATCGTCCGCGCCGCGAGCGACGCGGACGTCGCCCGTGTGATCGCCGAGGTCCAGGAGGCTGGGCTGGAGCTTGCCGTTCGCAGCGGCGGCCACAGCGTGGCCGGGCACTCCGTCACCGAGGGCGGGATCGTCCTCGACCTCTCGGAGATGCAGGCGCTCGAGATCGACGCCGAGAGCCGAACCGCGTGGGCGGAGTCCGGCGTCACCGCCGGCCGGTACTCGGAGGCGGCCGCCGAGCACGGCCTCGCGACCGGATTCGGCGATTCCCCCTCCGTGGGGGTCGGAGGCATCACCCTCGGCGGCGGCGTCGGGTTCCTCGTGCGGAAGTACGGCCTCACCATCGACGCACTCCTGGCGGCCGACGTCGTGACCGCGGCACGGGTGAGGTCCTGCGCGTGGACGAGCAGAGCCCACCCCGACCTGTTCTGGGCGATCCGCGGCGGCGGCGGGAACTTCGGCGTCGCGACCCGGTTCCGGTTCCGCCTCCACGGGGTCCCCGCGATCGTGGGAGGCATCCTGATCCTGCCGGCGACACAGGAAACCATCACGGGATGGGTCACGGCGTCCGAAGCGGCGCCCGAGGAGCTCTCGACGATCGCGACCGTGATGAAGGCACCGCCGATGCCGTTCCTCCCAGAGGCCACGCACGGCAAGCTCGTGATCTTCGGCATGATCGTGCATGTCGGCGGCGGTGAGTCCGGCGAGCGGGCGGTTGCGCCATTCCGCGAGCTCGCGGAGCCGCTCGCCGACATGCTGAAGGAGATGCCGTATCCCGGGATCTACATGGAGGATGAGGAGGGGTTCCATCCGATCGCGTCGGACCGGACGATGTTCCTCGATCACGTGGACGCGGACGTCGCCGTAGCGATCCTGGACCGGATCGAGTCGTCGGACGCGATGATGGCGGCCGCCCAACTCAGGGTGCTCGGCGGTGCGATGGCCAGGGTGCCGGCGGACGCGACAGCCTTCGCGCACCGCTCGAGCAAGATCATGCTGAATGTCGCGGCACTCTTCGAGAACGTCGAGGACCGCCCGAAGTACGAGGGATGGGTCCAGGAGTTCGCCGATGAGATGCAACAGGACGATCGGGGCGCGTACGTGAACTTCCTCGAGGACGAAGGCCCCGAGCGCGTCCGCGCCGCCTACCCCGGCGCGACCTGGGATCGGCTGCGTGAGATCAAGCGGCGGTACGACCCGGACAACCTGTTCCGGCTCAACCAGAACATCCCGCCCGCATGAGAGCACGGGGCGCGGCGTCTCCGGCGCCGCGCCCACTGCTTCAGCCCCGCAGGATCCTCAGTCGGCGCGGAGCGACTCGCCTGTCTCCAGGACGGTCTTCAGCCCGCTGAGCACCTCCGGCCAGCCGCCGCCGGCGCCCTCGGTCTCCAGCTCGCCGCTCACGAGCGCGGCGAGCTGCGGCGCACCCTCGAGATCGTGGATCGCGGTGACCTTGCAGAACCCCGGCTGGAGCTCCTCGATCTCCCAGGTGATCCGCGTGAAGCCTTCGGCCGCCATGTCCTCGCCGCCCATCAGCATCCGGAACGTGTGAACGAGGCGGCTCGGCGGCTCGGTCTCGATCACCTCGCCGTCCACGGCGAGGTCGGGGACCTCGAAGCCGAGCTCCTGACCGCGCTGCTTCATCGCGTCGCTCGCGTACGCCGCGGTACGCACCGCCGGGCCGGAGGTCGAACTCCACCACCCCGCCGTAGCCGTAGCGCGACGTCCATTCGGGCTTCGTGATCGCGTCCCAGACCGCCTGGGCGGTCGCCTTGATGTAGATCCGGTTCACCTGCGTGGTGACGCCGGTCTCGGTTGCCGTCGTCATGCCGAGTCCTCCTTCTCGAGTTCGTGCTTCAGGTCGGCCAACGCCGAGACCTGACGCTCCCGGTATTTGTCGATCCACCGGTCGTGGATCAGCCGGATCGGCACGGGGTTCAGGAAGTGGAGCTTCTCCCGGCCGGACCGGCGGGTGACCACGAGATCGGCGTCCTCGAGGATCCGCAGGTGCTTCATGACCCCGAACCTCGTCATCTCCAACCTCGGACTCGAGCTCGGTGAGCGTTCGGCCGTCACGCTCGAAGAGCCGGTCGAGGAGGAGGCGTCGCGTCGGATCGGCGAGCGCCTTGAACACCCGATCGTCGTCGGTCATGGAGGGAGGATAGGTGACCAAACAGTCACATGTCAAGTCGAGTCGATCGTCGATCAACTCGCTCGCGAGCAGGTCCATCAAGAGACCGTCGTGCCAGGTCCCGTCCGGCCCTCGCTCGTAGGAGCGCATCACCCCGACGGGCCGGAACCCGACCTTCTCGTAGGCGCGGATCGCCTGCGCGTTGTCGGCCGCCGGATCGATCGTGAGCCGATGGTGACCGCGATCCTCGATCAGGTATCGGGCGAGCACGAGGACGGCCTCCGACCCGAGTCCCTCACCGTGCCGCGACGCCGTGAGGTAGACGTCGATGTTCGCGTTCCGATACATCGCGTCCTCTTCCTCGCTGTACTGGACGGCGCCCACGACTACACCGTCGACCTCGATCGCGAGCGAGTGCTCGTCGGCGACGAACTCGTCCATCTCCCCGGGCTCGAGATGGCCCCACCAGCGGAGGACCTCGGGCTCGTTGCGGATCGGGGCGAGTGTCGCCGCATCGTCCGGCGTCGTGCTGCGCAGCGTGACCCGCGGACCCGTGAGCCTGATCGGCGTCACGGCTCGATGTTCTGGTTGAGCCGGAACACGTTGTCGGGGTCGAACGCTCGCTTCAACCCCACGAGCCGCTCGTACTTCGCGTCACCGTAGACGCCACGCACGACGTCCCGACCGGTTTCGATCACGTCGTTCACGTAGTGACCGGCCGCCGTGAATGGCTCCAGCGCGGCCATGGTCGTGCGGCCCCAATCGATCAGCTCATCGTCGTCGGCGGCGTCGTCCCAGTCGGCCTCGACCCCGAGCCAGAACGGCGCCTCTCGGCCGGTGAACGCCATGGTGTCCTCGGGGATCCGGGAGATCGCACCTCCTTGCGCCCAGAGCGTGACGGCGCCGCGGGGCGTGGTGTGTGCCATCGCGGCGTCGATGAACCCGTCCGAGAGCTCGGCCAAGAACCCACCTTTCATGTAGAACCGCTTGCCCCACGCCATGTCGTCGTCGCCCGACGTCTGCAGCTCGAGGTAGGGGACCTGTCGGAACGTGTCGACGACGGGCCCGAGGTCGCGGAGAGGACGGAGGGCTTCCTCTGCGTCGTCGACCCGCCCGGAGTGGGTCGCGCCGACGTAGATCACGGGACGACCGACGAGGTCCTTGCCGTCCTCCTCCGTCCCCGTCGTCACCCCGAACGACACCATGACCTCGTCCGGCGCCGTCTCGAGGTACTCGCGGACGCGCGCCGCGATCTCGTGGCTCCGCTCGGCGGGATAGTCGACGAACCCCTGCGTGACTACGGGGCCGAGCTCGTGGAGATCGAACTCGAACGAAGTGACGACCCCGAAGTTCGGCCCTGCTCCGCGGATCCCCCAGAAGAGGTCCGGCTCTTCGTCCTCGCTCACGGTGAGCACGCGGTCGTCCGCCGTGACGAGCTCGACGGAACGGAGGTTGTCGATCGAGAAGCCGAAGTGACGCTGGAGCCTCCCCATCCCACCGCCGAGCGTCAGCCCGGCGACGCCCGTGTGCCCGACGACTCCGACCGGGCAGACCAGTCCGTGGGCCTGGGCGGCCGCGTCGAGCTGCGACAGCAACGTCCCGCCGGCCACCCGCGCGGTGCGTCGCGCGGGATCGACGTGGACGTCGCGCATCAGCGAGAGGTCGAGGACGACGCCGTCATCGCACGTGGAGAACCCGGCGAGGCTATGTCCACCGCACCGAACCGCGATCGGCAGGTCCTGCTCGCGTGCGAAGCGCACGGTTCTGCGGACGTCCTCCACACCGGCGGCACGCGCCACGACGGCGGGACGTCGGTCGATCATCCCGTTCCAGACGATCCGAGCCGCGTCGTAGCCGGCGCTGCCCGGCAGGACGATCTCCCCCTCGAAGGCCTCGCTGAACGATGCCAGCGCTGTCATCCCTACACCCTTGGTCGCCTCGCTCACGGCTCGTCAGGATGCCACAGCGACGGCGTCACTAGGCTGTGCCCGTGCCGCGAACCTTCACCGCGCAGGAGCTCGCCGACGAGGCGGGCGTGTCCGAGGACCGGGTGGAGTGGCTGACCGACGTCGGCATCCTGCGTCCCGACGGTCCGGCGTCGCTCGTCTGGGCGGACGTGTTCCGCGTGAAGATGGCCTCGGCGCTGCTCGACGCCGGCCTGTCCGAGGACATGCTCATCCGGTCGGTGAACGAGGGCTGGCTGAACATGGAGTTCGCCGGGGAGTACCTCCCCTACGAGCCCGGCCCCCGATCCGCCCGCACGTTCGCTGCCTTCGTCGCCGACGCGGGATCGGTGGCGGAACGGCTGCCGGCGGTGTTCGAGACGATGGGACAGCCGCCGCCCGACCCGGACGCGCCGATCCATGTCGACGAGGAGGAGATGTTCCGGCGGTTCCTCGACGTGTGGGGTCCCGCGCCGGACGACGAAACGATGCTCCGGGCGGCGCGCCTGCTCGCCGAGGGCGCACGCATCGCGTCCCTCGGATGGGTCGAGCTCGTCGACGAGCAGTTCGGTGAACCGGCTCGCGAACGGCTCGTCCGCCGAGAGATCGAGGTGTTCCCGGACGAGGTGCGGCGCAAGTACACGACGGCAGCCAACCTCGTGCCGGAGCTATTCACGTGGTTGAGCGCTCGCTATCTCGAGCGTCGGAGCGTCGAAGGGATCGTCGAGGGCTTCGAGCGCTTCCTCGCGTTGAAGGACCTCACGCCGATGCCGGAGCCGCAAGCGCCGCCGGCGGTGGTGTTCGTCGATCTCTCCGGCTTCACCGAGCTCACCGAGCAGCGCGGCGACCGGATCGCGGTGCGTTCCGCCGCCGCGCTCCAGGAGCGGGCCCATTCGGTCGCGACCGAGCACGGCGGGCGACTCGTGAAGTTGCTGGGCGACGGCGCGATGCTGCGGCTGCCCGATGCCGAACGCGGCCTGTCGGCCGCGCTCGGCCTCGTGGCCGCGATGGATGAGGCGGGCACCCCCCGCGCGCACGCGGGCGTGCACGCGGGCCCCGTGATCGAGCGGGACCTCGATCTGTTCGGGCGGACCGTGAACCTCGCGTCGCGGATCGCCGACGCGGCGAGTCCGGGGGAGGTGCTCACGAGCGAGACGGTCGTCCGGACGCTCGACCACGACCGGTTCCGATTCGAGCCACTCGCGCAGACCGAGCTCAAGGGCATCGCCGAGCCGACGGCCCTGTATCGGGTTCGCCTCCACGGATCGGGAGGACCGGGCCCGTCAGGCTGACGGTCCTTCGGTCCCGGTCGCGTCGGCCCGCCGGAGCACGAGCATCACCGGGATAAGCACGAGCAGCACGCCGAGTCCGGCGATCAGGAAGACGATCCTCGGGCCGAGGAGGTCCACGAGGAACCCACCGGCCGCGAACGCCAGCGTGTGTCCCGCCGGGGCCGCCGTGCCGACGAGGCCGAAGACCCGTCCGAGCATCTTCCGCGGCACCGCCTGCTGGACCAGGGTGTCCATCGCGACGACCTCCACCGCGTTGCCGACGCCGGCGATCGCCTGGCCCACCGCCACCAGGGCGATCAGCGGCGCGATCCCGGTGAGTACCGCCCCAACCCCACTCGCGACCCAGCCCAGGAGGAAGACCGTGCCCGCCGCCGCGGCGGTCCCCTTCCACGAGAGTCCGACCGAGCCGAGGAGCATCCCGACGCCGTACGCGCCCGTCACGAGGCCGTAGGCGAGCGGGCTGCCCTCGAGGGTGTCGCGGACCAGGAACACGAGCGCGACGTCGTCCAAGCCGGCGAACGCCACTCCGACGAACAGCGCCACGATCAGCGTGCGCACCACTCGGTTCCGCCAGGCGAACCGGAGCCCCTCCATGCCGACGGCGAGGAAGCCTCGGGCCTCCCCGCCGTCGGAGGGCGCGCGGAGCGGCGGCAGTCCCAGCAGGAACAGCGCCGAGAGGACGAACGAGAGGGCGTTCGCGGCGAGCGCGCCGCGGAAATCCAGCAACTCGACGAGCAGCCCGCCGAGGACGGGGCCGGCCGCCACCTGGATGTTCAGGGACATCCCGATCCAGGCGTTCGCGCGCATCAGCTGCTCCGGCCGGACCAGCGCCGGCAGGGCACTCCGTCCCGCCGGCCCGAACAACGTGTCGAACGTGGCCGCGAGGGCCACGAGCCCGAGGAGCACCGGGAACGACGGATCGAGCCACGCGATCGCGCCGAAGATCGCGGCCTGGCCGAGGTCGCAGGTCACCATCAGCGACCGCTGCTCGACGCGGTCGACGATCGCGCCGGCGAGAGGACCGAGGAACCTGGGGATCGACGTGGCGAGCAGCAACGCCCCGACGGACGTCCCGGTCCCTCGCGCGCCTTGCACCTGCCCGCCCTGCACCATGAGGACGAGCGCGATCAGCGCGATCCCGTCGCCGATGTGCGAGATCGTTCTCGCGGCCAGCAGCCTTCGGAACGCCGGGGCGTCGCGGATCGGGTTGGTCACGTCATCGCTCATGCGTCGTCCGCTTTCAACGGGTCCTTCGGCATCTGCAGGAAGAAGGTCGCGATCGTGAATGTCGTCGAGCCCTCGGTCGGACCCGGGAGCGCGAGCTCGTCGAGGCGATGGAGGAACGCGTGCACCGCCTCGCTCGCGGCGTCGATCCCGTCGGCGTCGAGCACGATCTCCCGCGTGGACAACACGTCGTGGTCGACGTCGTGGCGTTCGGTCGCGGCGGCGTCCATCCGCCGCAGCAGCTCGGCGACGTAGGCCCGGTTCATCGCCTGCCGCATCCCCAGCGGAGCGTCCGGCTCCACGTCGACCCACAGGCCGTGGGGCACCTCGAACAGGATCTCGGTGCCGCCGCGCCGGCTCCGCTCCCCCACGCGGAGCGCGATCCCCGCCCTCTCCAGGGACCGGAGGTGGTACTGGGCGGAGCCGACCCGGATCCCGAGACGCCGGGCGAGCTCCGAGGCGGACAGCGCCTCGGCGCGGAGGAGGTGGAGCATCCGGACCCGCGTCGGGTGCGCCAGCGCCCGCATCGCAGGGAGCCCCGCGACGCGATGCGTGAATCGACCGGCCGACGTCCTCTGCGGTGGCACGAGGACAACCCTACAACATCTCTTATAGGGTCACAGGGCCGAACGTCGGGAACGAACCGGTCGGCCTCGTCCCTCGTAGGACCTCGCGGGCAGGTGGAACGCGGCCGGCTGCGTGTTCGTATGCGATTTGTCAAAGTGCCGGTGTCCCAGCAAGAATCGACAAGTCCGTGACCATCGTGACCATAGGGAGGGCATCGTGCGGCTCCGTCGTTCGCTCGCGCTCGTGATGGGACTGTTCCTCGTACTCACGATCCAAGGGGTCGGCCAGTCGGCGCCGCAAGGCAAGCGCCCGACCCTTCGCAGCGAGGAGGCGGGACTCCCGGATGGATTCCTTCCCGCAGCCGTCAGAGCTCGTCAGGTCGGTCGGTACTTCGTCGAGATGAAGGTCCCCTCGGCCGCCAGCGTCGCACTTCGCGCGCGAGGAACCGCCGGTACGTCCACCAGCGCTCCGACCCAGGATGCCGCCAAGGCGGCGATCCGCTCACAGGAGGGCGCGATCGGTCAGGCGCGATCCCTCGGCGGGCAGGTCATCTTCCGCTACGGGGTGCTCATCAACGCCTTCTCCGCCAAGCTGTCGGCGCAGGCCGCCGGTCAGCTCGCTCAGCGGACGGACGTCGCATCGGTCCAGCCGGTCGGGATCGTGCGGAAGCACCTGACCACCAGTGTGCCGTTCATCAAGGCACCCGAGGTCTGGAGCACGTATGGGGTGCGTGGAGAAGGGATGCGCGTCGCGGTCGTGGACACGGGCATCGACTACACGCACGCATCGTTCGGGGGAGCCGGAACGGTTGCCGCGTACGACGCGAACGACCCGACCTTCATCGAGACGGGAACCTTCCCGACGGAGAAGGTGATCGGCGGTTTCGACTTCGTCGGCGAGAACTACGACGTCCTCGACGCCGAGACTTCGAACGACATTCCGCGACCCGACTTCGATCCACTGGATGAGGACGGGCACGGAACCCACACGGCCAGCACGGTCGCCGGCATCCGCGTCCCTGGTCAAGTGGGCCGCGGTGTCGCGCCGATGGCCAAGCTCTACGCCTACAAGGTCTGGGATGTCGGCAACTCCACAGATGACGTCCTGGTGGCTGCGTATGAGCGTGCCGTGGACCCGAACCAGGACGGCAACGTCGCCGACGCGGTGGACGTGCTCTCCTTCTCCGGCGGCGTGAGCTACGGAACGTTGAACTCGCTCGAGGCGAAGGCTGCGCAGCGGGTCGTCGATCTCGGAACCCTCTTCGTGGCCTCGGCCGGCAACGAAGGACACCAGGCGGTCGGCGGATCCCCGTACATCCTCGGCACGCCGGCCTCGGCTCGAGGCGTCGTGGCGGTCGCTGCCTCGATCGATGAGTTCGTCGCGCTGCAGCTGGTGATCAACAGCACATCGGACGGCACCATCCCGGAGCTCCCCGACAACGGTCTGACGGTGCACCAGGACTGGTCGGCCGATCTTCCGCCCGGCGGCATCACGGACGATCTCTTCGACGGCAGGGAGGTCGACCCGGCGGAGCAGCCGGCGGATGCGATGTTCTGCGCTCCGCTCCCCGGGGGCACACTCACCGACCAAACGGTGCTCGTCTTCAAGGGATCGACCGGCGAGGGCGACTGCGACGGGACGACGAAGGTGTTCAACGCGCAGGAGGCCGGAGCCACGGCCGTGATCTTGGTCTCGCAGTTCGGCGGCCTGCCGTTCGGCCTCGGACCGGGCGAGCACGTGGACGAGATCACGATCCCCGCCGTGATGATCTCGGGCGCCGACGGCGAGGCGATCCTCCTCGAGCTCAGCCCGAACGCTCCGGCCACGTACAACGACGGGGCGGTCAACGCCACGATCAGCGACGTGCCCGCGATCATCCCGGGCTTCGACGACGCGTTCACGGACTTCTCGTCCGAGGGCCCGGCTCGGCTGACGAGCGACCTGAAGCCCGACATCTCGGCACCCGGGTTCAACATCGCCGCCGCGGCGGTCGGAACCGGGAACGAGGCGATCGAGCTCTCGGGCACCTCGATGGCGGCTCCGCACGTCTCGGGCGTCGCCACGCTGCTCCGACAGCTCCATCCGAGATGGAACCCGGCCCAGATCAAGGCCGTGATGATGAACCAGGCGAACCGCAACATGAAGAACAACGACCTGACCACGCCCGTGTCGGCCACCCTGATGGGCTCCGGACGCGTCGACGCGTTCCAGTCCGCTCGCGCCCGATCGGTGGCGTGGCCCGGCAGCTTGTCGTTCGGGTTCGCACCGACACCGACGGCGTGGAGCGCGAGTCCGGAGCTTCCGGGTCAGCAACTTCGACAACGGGTCGCATGGCTACTCCGTCACGGGAGTGGACCGGTACTCCGACTTCCATCCCGCGATGACGTCGCTCAAGGTGTCGACCAACGGCTCGACATTCGGAACGACCAGGTCGTTCACGCTGGGAGCCGGACGGTCGCAGAGGGTCTGGGTCCGCCTGACCCTGAACCCGAACGCCGTGTCCGAACCGGAGCAGGAATTCGGTTGGTACTACTTCCACCCGAACATGGACGGCACCGTCCAGGTCACGCAGAGCGGCGCCCCCGCCGACATCCTGCGGCTGCCCTGGCACGTCGCCCCGCTCGCTACGTCGGACAACGGACTGTCGGAGACATTCCTGGATCTCACGACCGATCCCGCGACGATGGAGTTGACGGAAGGGACGTCGGCGGGGATCTCCTACGCCGACCTCTATCTGCTGGGAGCGACCGACGCGGCGGAGAGCCGCGGCGAGGAGGACCTCGTCGCCGTCGGCGCACGGTCCTTCACCGGGAGCTCAGTCGAGGACGAAACGGCCGAAGGCGTCCCCACCGCGACGGACGAGCTCGGCGGGTTCACCTGGCAGGAGTTCCTGACCAACGCGGATGAGCCCACCGAGCCGGTGGAGTTCGGCGTGCAGGCATGGGGCGTCCACAACACCACGGAGACGCTCGAGGTCGACGTGTTCGTCGACGCGGGCGCCGACGGCGTGTTCGCCGACACAGACCTCCAAGCCGACTACCTGGTGGCGAAGCTGCCCGGCCCCGGTGGCCAGGTCTGCGTCTTCGACCTCTCGTTGCCTGCGCCGTTCGACGAGTGTGCAGCCCTGTACTTCGCCGACTACAGCAACTTCAACAGCAACCTCGTCGGATTGGTGGTGGATGCCACGGCTATCGGGTTGGACGACAACGCGCCCGAGCTCGCCTACCGGGTCGAGGCGTGCACCGGAACGTTCTCGGGCGACGTGCCCGGCCAGATCTGTGACTCGGTCGGGGAGATCGACGAGGCCACCGG
The DNA here is from genome assembly GCA_963702405.1 of uncultured Actinomycetota bacterium. GTDB lineage: Bacteria > Actinomycetota > UBA4738 > UBA4738 > HRBIN12 > JAJNBA01. Next base: position 203,873 of record CAVPCM010000007.1, on the reverse strand, counting down.
CACATGGAACCTCACGCTCAACACGATCGATCCCGCTCTCGTGATCGATCCGCTCGTGTGCAAGGGGTTCTGGGACGGCGGGGACTGCGATGGGGTGACCCCGATCACGGTCACGACCGGGTCCGCGGGGCCGGATGACGACCCATCCATCCTGGCGTTGTTCCCGAACGACGCGCCCCACCGGACCCCGACCGTGGTGGAAACCGACACGTAAAGGTTCATGAATGGTCCGGGGACGGCCTTCGGCCGTCCCCGGACCACATCTCGTTCGGTCTCGGGCCGTTCGTCTCCCCCCGACGCGACCTTTGGCTCGCATGCGTCATGACCTCCGAACTCGCGAGGTCGCCATAATCGGGTGGCGTGCGACGTCGAGAGACCTCTGTTGCGAGGGCCGTGCTCGCATTCGCGATGTCCGGCCTGGTGGTCCTCGCTCTCGTGGGGTTCGCCGGCGTGGTGGTGATGCGTCGGCTCGGAACCGAGCAAGCCATCCGGCAGGCCGAGCGCATCGCTCTGGTCGCCGGACATGGGGTCGTGGAACCACGCCTCACCGAGGGGATCCTGCGAGGCGACTCGGCCAGCCTCCTCGCGATCGATGAGCTGGTGAGCGGTGGCGTCATCCGAGGCCCGATCGCACGGGTGACGATCCAGGACGCCGACGGCCGGGTGCTGTACGCCGACCAACCCGACGCGATCGGATCCACCATCGAGCTGCGCGCGTCCGAACGCGAGGCCCTCCGCACCGGGAGCGCGACGACGAGTGAGAGTGACGAGCAGGAACCCGGTGGTGGGTTCCCCGACCTCGGACCCCTCCTGGAGGTCTCCCTTCCCGTGACCACGCCGGGCGGCGAGATCTTGCTCTTCCAGGCCTTCATCCCGCGCGACGCGGTGTCCGCCAGCGCCGAACAACTCTGGCGGGCGTTCCTCCCGGTCCTCGCCGTCGCGCTCGTCGCGCTCGCGCTCGTCCAGATCCCGCTGGCTCTGCGTCTCGCTCGACAGGTGCGCGCCTCCCAGGAGGAACGGGAGCTCCTCGTACGGCGCGCGATCGAGTCCTCCGATCTGGAGCGGCGCCGGATCGCCGGGGACCTGCACGACGGACCGATCCAGCAGCTCGCGGGATTGTCGATGTCGCTCGCCGCCACTGCCGACTCCGTGGCGCCCTCAGATCCCGCCGCCGCGCCGCTCCGTGAAGCTGCGGCGGCGGCACGGCGGAGCGTCCGCGTGTTGCGATCGGCCCTGATGGGGATCTACCCACCCAACCTCCGACGCGCGGGCCTCGCGACGGCACTCACGGATCTCTCGGCCCCGCTTGCGGAGCTGGGGATCGCGACCGAGATGGACGTGCCGCCGGATCTCGACCTCCCGCCGGACGTGGAGGCGCTGCTGTACAGAGCGTCCAGGGAAGCGCTCCGGAACGTGGAGCGGCATTCCCGTGCCGAGCGGGTCCGTGTCCGGGTGCGGTCCGAGAACGGCGTCGCCCTCCTCGAGGTCGAGGACGACGGGATCGGCTTCCCATCCGAGCGAGGAGGCCCTGCGCGCGCGGACGGACACATCGGGCTGCCACTCCTTCGCGATCTCGCCGGCGACACGGGGGGAACGCTCGTCGTGGACTCGGCCGAGGGCGGCGGCACGAAGGTGCGGATGGAGGTCCCGTTCGGATGATCCGGATCGTCGTCGCGGACGACCACGTGGTCGTCCGATCGGGACTCGAGCAGCTCGTGGGCACGTTCGACGACGTGGAACTCGTCGGCACGGTCGCGAACGGCGCGGAGGCGGTCGACGTCTGCATCGCCACCCGGCCGGACGTCGCCCTGCTGGATCTCGAGATGCCCGTCGCGGACGGGATCGAGGCCACCCGAAGGATCCGCGAGGTGTCGCCAGACACGAACGTCGTCATCTTCACGTCCTTCTCGGATCGGGAACGCATCCTCCGCGCCCTGGATGCGGGCGCCATCGGGTACCTCCTGAAGGACGCCGAGCCCGAGGAGATCCATCGCGGCCTCCTTGCGGCCGCCCGCGGCGAAGCGCCACTCGCTCCGAAGGCGGCGGCGGAGATCCTCGCCGCGCGGTCGGCGACTGCTCCCTCGGGAGCGTTGACGGAGCGCGAGCGGGAGGTGCTCGTGCTCGTGGCGGGCGGTCTGGCCAACAAGCAGATCGCGCGACGACTGGGCATCTCGGAGAAGACCGTGAAGGGTCACCTGACCCAGGTGTTCCAGACGCTCGGGGTCACGGACCGGACGCAGGCGGCCCTATGGGCGGAGCGGCATGGTCTGTCGGGGGAACGTGCGTGACGAGAAGCCGGGGCGATGCTGCGGGTCGCGCGACGGAGGTCCCGTTGCACGATCCGATTCCGCGTCCCTACCCTCGAGGATGTGACCGGTGGTCGCTGGCGCAGGCGCGCCCTGGCAGTGTTCCTCATGGTGGCGCTCATCGCTACGGCACACCCCGCGGCCGCGGTCGTGCGCGGAGGTGCCTGTAGCGGGCCCAGCCACTGGAGGCTCCGTGTCGTCCCGGATGGTGACCTGCTGCGCGTTCGGCTCGCCGTGCGAGGGGGCCGAGCAGGGCAGCGCTGGAACATCTTCATGGACCACAACGGCACCGGGTTCTTCGCCGGGCATCGGATCTCCGGTGAGAACGGGGCATGGGTCGTGCGCCGGCGCGTGCCGAACCTCGCCGGCACCGACACGATCCGCTTCGGCGCCCACAACGTCGCGACCGGCGAGACCTGTAGCGGCCGAGCCTCCCTCTGAGCAGAGAAGTCCCATGACCAAGGTCCCATTGCGCCGCAGACCGCCCCGCTGACACCGTCGCTGCGTGTCCGGATGGGACCGGGCCACGACGAAAGGGGACCGGATGAGAAGAGGATGGCGTGCGATCACAACCTTGATCGTGGCCGTTTCGGCCGTGGGCCTGCTGGCCGCGAACCCTGCGGTGGCGCACCCCCGCGTGGTGGAGGCACGCGGGCCGTGCAGCGGAGACAGCCATTGGAAGCTCGTCCTCGTTCAGGATCACCACAAGATCACGGTCGGCTACAGGGTCGTGCAGGGCGTCGTAGGCGACGTCTGGCGCGTCAGGATCGCGCACGACCGACACCTGATCTTCCGAGGGTTGCAGGTGACGCACGGAGACCACGGCTCCTTCGCCCTTCGCGTCATCACGCGGAACACGCGTGGACCCGACCTCTTCCGAGCTCGAGCGCGGAACCTCTCGACCGACGAAGTGTGTCGGGGCTGGGCCGTGATCTAGCGCGGCGAGGCGGCCACGTCGAGCTGTGAGCGCGGTCGCGGGGCGAACGTCCCTCGCGATCGCGCCCGCGCGTCGCGGGGTGCCCACGCGTGACGAGCGCGACGACGGGAGCGAGCAGATCCGAGGTCGTCCGCTCATCGCCGCAACCGCGCGATCCTCCGTCCCGCCGCGGAGTCCTCGATCAGCGTGGCGAGACGCCGTTCCCGGGTCTCCTCCCGCTTGGCGGTCATGACCCACCGGATCGTGTTCTGCCGGTATCCCTTCGGCTGGGCCTCGAACCACGCCCACGCTCGCTTCCTCGCACGGAAGCGCTTCTCGAACGTCGGCGAGAACACGGCCTCGTCCCGCCGCTCGTAGGAGTAGATCCCTGATCGGTCCTCGCGGCGAGCCTCGAACGCCTTCCGACCCGCCGGCCGCATCCTGCCCTCTTCGGTGAGCACGGCCACGCGCCCGATGTTCACCGCGCTCCAGATGCTCCCTGCCCGGCGGGGGGTGAAGCGGATCATGTACCGATCGTCGTCGACGCGCTTGCGCAGGCCGTCGATCCACCCGAAGCACAGCGCCTCGTCCACCGACTCCGCCCACGTCATGCTCGCTCGGCCGGAAGACTTCTTGTAGTAGCCGACCCACAGCTCCCGTTCGCTGGCGTGATGTCGTTCCAGCCAGCGACGGAAGTCCTCGGGACGCTCGAACGTTGTGGAGTTGCATGCCTCTCGAGTCTCCCATCGACGCTCCGACGGGGTCGGTGCCCAGCCCTATGCTGAGCCTCATGCGGTGTGAGTTCTGCGGCCACCCCCTGCCAGAGGGAGCCCGCTTCTGTCCGAACTGCGGCACCCCCGTGTCCACGACGCTCGGCACCGAGGAGCGCAAGATGGTCACGGTCGTGTTCGCGGATCTGGTCGATTCCACGGGCCTCGCGCAGCGGCTGGATCCCGAACGCGCCCGCGACGTGCTCGGGGGGTTCTTCGATGCCGCGAGCGAGGAGCTCCGCGCGCTCCGTGGCCATCCGGAGAAGTTCATCGGCGACGCGGTGATGGCGGTGTTCGGCCTGCCGCACGTCCAGGAGGACGACGCCGTGCGAGCGGTCCGTGCGGGACTCGCCATCCGAGGAAGGATGCATCGCCTCCAGCAGTCCCTCGGTCTCGAGGAGCCGCTCGAGATCCGCGTGGGTGTCGAGACGGGCGAGGCCGCGACGGGCGTGGGACCCACGGGGCAGTTGCTCGTCACCGGCCAGGTGGTCAACGCGGCGGCCCGCCTGCAATCCGCGGCGCAGCCCGGACAGGTGCTGGTCGGCGCCACCACGCACGCCCTCACGAAGGATGCCGTCTCGTTCGGCCCGCAGCAGGAGGTCGAGGCGAAGGGGTTCGCCGGCACGCTGCAGGCCTATCTGGTGGACCAGCTCACCACGCGATCCGCTCGACGCACGATCCCGTTCGTGGGACGTGCGAACGAGATGGACATCCTGCGCGGAAGCGTGGCGCGGGTGAAAGCGACGGCCAGCCCGCTCCTGGTCACGATCATGGGTGAGCCGGGCGTGGGCAAGTCGCGGCTCGCCGATGAGCTGCTCGCGGGGCTCGACTCGGACGTCACGGTCGTCCGTGGGCGCGCGGGTACCTACGGCGACACGGCGACGTTCGCCCCCGTGACCGCGATCGTCCGTGAGATCGCCGGCATCGAGGACGACATGGCGCCCGAGGAGGCGAGGCGCCGGCTCCAAGACGTCGTCGACGGCTGCTGCGACCCCAGCGAGGCGGAGCGGGTCGCCGGCCGACTGGGTCTCACGATCGGGCTCGGCGGACCCAAGCGCGAGGAGTCGGTCTTCGTCCAGGAAGTGCAGAGCGGGTTCCTCGCCCTGGTCGAGGGGCTGAGCGCCCGGGGCGAGGTCGTGCTGGTGTTCGAAGACGTCCACCTGCTCCGCCCTCCGATGCTCGATCTGATCGAGCGGGCAGCCGCCGCCGCCAAGAACACCCCCAAGCGCGTCCTCACGATCGCGCTCGGCAGACCGGAGCTCCTGGAGGAGCGCCCGGCCTGGGGATCCGGTGCCGTGAACGCCGTGACGTTGCGACTGGACCCGCTCCCACCGCTCGAGGCGGTCGAGCTGGTGCGGGAAGCCGCGGGGGGACGGGTGGGCGATGCCGAAGCCGAGGAGATCGCCAACCGCACCGGCGGGAACCCGTTCTTCATCGTCGAGACGACCGGCATGGTCCTGCGGGCCCGGCAGGACGGCGCGGCCAGCTCCGGACGGGAGCTCCCTCCCACCGTGCAGGCCGTCGTGGCCGCCCGATTGGACAGCCTCCGGCATCGGCTCCGCGACCTGGCCCGGCGGGCCTCCGTCTTCATCTTCTCCTTCGACCAGGACGAGCTCGCCACGGTGTCGGACGCGGAGCCCGAAGATCTCCAAGGTCTCGAGGAGGCGGAGATCCTCGTGCGGGACGACGCCGGCCGGGCACCGCGGTGGCGGTTCCGTCACGAGACCGTTCGCGAGGTCGCGTACGGGAGCCTGCCGAAGCGCGAGCGGCGGAACCTGCACGAGAAGATCGCTCAGGCCCTGATGGAGTCGGGCCACCGCTCCTACGCGGCCGACCATCTGGAGCGAGCGGCGCTAGCTTCGATCGATCTCGACCCCGCGGATCGCCGGCTCCCGGAGCTGGCGGCCGACGCCCTGGTCCTCGCCGGCGATCGCGCCCGACGCCGCATGGAGAGCCGGTCGGCCCTCGACTACTACGCCAGGGCGCTCGTGATGGCCGGGCCCGAGGACGCCTGGGGGATCCGCGAGGGGCGGGTCCTCGCCGGCACGGGGGAGGCGCACTACTGGCTCGGCGAGTACCCGGCCGCGAGCGAGGCGTTGGCCCGCGCGGTCGAGCTCGGCGAGAAGTTCGACGACGCGTGGACGCTCGCCCTCGCGCTCCGGTACCAGGGCGACATCGCGATCAACGTCGACGGGGATCTGGACCTGGCGGAGCGGCTCTTGGCGGACTCGCTCGCGGCCGCGGGGGAGCTCGACGATGCCTGGGCGACCTCGCGGTCGCTGCTGTTCGCGGGGTGGGTCCCCTGGACCCGGGAGGACTTCGACCAAGCCGACTCGATCTGGCATCGAGCGCTCGAGCTGGCGGAAGAGCACGACGACACCTGGGCCCGCGTCCGAGCGCTGACGGCGCTCTCGATCAACGAGTCGCAGAAGAACCAGACGGAGGAAGCCGCCCGGTTGATCGAGCAGGCGCGTGAGCTCGCTGAAGAGATGGGCGATCGCTTCAGCGTCGCCGTCACGATGGTCCAGCGCGGTCGCCTCGACGAGGACCTCGGGAACCATGCGGAGGCCATCCCTCGGTTCGACCGCGCGATCGAGATCTTCCAGGAGCTCGGCGCTCGGTGGGAGATGGCGGACGCGCTCGCCGAGCGCGGGATCTCCTACCGCGACCTCGGACGCCTCGACGAAGGCGAGGAGGATCTGAAGAGCGCGATCCGCATCTCCGGGGAGCTCGGCGAGCAGCAGATCGCGGGATGGTCGGGCCGTGCGCTCGATCGCCTGGCGCAGATCCGCGCCGAGAACGCGGACGAGCGCGTCTCCGGCGGCTAGACCGCGCTACAACAGCGACGATTGACCGCGCACGGCCCTGCGGGTGCGGCGCGGGCCGACCTCGGGCTCACCTTCGGCCGGATGCTCGACGAGGGCGACCACCCGCGCCGTCATGAACCGTCCGGTCCTCACGGCCTTGCCGCCGCGCGTGACCTCCGATACCTCCACGATGCCTCGGCCCGTAGTGACCTCCACACGGCGCCCGGCGCGGGTGGCCTCGATCTCGTAGGTCTGGACCCCGTTGCCGACGTCCACCACGATCTCGACACGGTCGCCGCGCATGTCGACCATGATAGGCGCCGATGCCGACGCTCCCTGTCCGACACCCTCCCCGCAGACCGGCTTTCACGGTCGCATGTCGCGGACACGTTCGCCTCTCGGAGAGGTAGCCACGTGGAGCCGCGGAGAATCGATCTCGATGCGCTCCTGACGGCGCACGCGTTCATGCGGGTCGAGCGTCCGCCGGAACTCTGGCAGGTCGATATCGACGACGAACCGTTCATCCGGATGCTCGGCGAGATGATCGTCGTGGACTCCTGCATCACGACGTCCTGGCGGAGCTCACCCTGAGCGCGTCGAACGTCACGGTCGGCGACGACGGCCCGGACGGCGTCGCGCCGGGTGACTACGTTGCGGTGACCGTCCACGGACCCGGCGTTTGGGAGCGAGACATGACCTGGACGCCCTGTGTCGGCCGAGCCGCTCTGGAGCGCCGACCTCGACGCTGCCGTCCGGGCCGCGTCCGTTTCCTTCGGCTACCTGCGCAGCTCCAGCCAGGAGGAGGGATCCATCACCGTGTTCATCCCCCGTGGCACAGGTGTTTGAGCGAGGGCCTCGAGGGTAGGAAACGCCTGGTACCGACCCGAGAAGCATCGACCCGCGAGAACCGACCCGAGGAGCATCGACCCGAGGAGGCGAACGATGACCGCCGCAGGATCCGAACGCGACCCGATGGACGTCGGCCAGCCCGAAGAGGCCCAGATGGCCGACGACGACCTGGCCGAGCGGAAACCGAGCCCGCCGGGCGCCCCCGACGAGGAGAAGGCCGAGGACGAGTTGAAACCGCTCGAGGGTGGCGCCGAAACGCTGGCGGACCTCGACGAGGAAGCCGGGCAGGCCAACCGGCCGGGAACGGAACGACCTCCCGTCTGAAAGCCCCTTCCCCGATGCTCATCCCGGTATCGTCCGGGCGATGCGGTTCGCGCCGACCGACCTGGGATTCATCGCAGACCCTTACCGCGACTACGAGGAGCTCCGTCGCTCCGCGCCCGTCGTCTACGACGAGGCGACCGACCACTGGCTGATCTCCCGGTACGCGGACGTCGACGCCCTCCTGCGGGATCGGCGGTTCGGCCGCACGTACCTCCACACTTCGACCCACGAGGAGATGGGCCGGCCGGCGCCGCCGGACTGGCACGCGCCGTTCTGGGACCTGATCAACGCGGGGATCCTCGACATGGAACCCCCCGATCACACACGCGTGCGCAGGCTCGTCGCGAAGGCGTTCACACCGAGGTTCGTCGAGTCCCTCCGCCCCCGCGTCCATGCGATCTTCGATGACCTGCTCGAGGGGGTGGCGGGCGCGGGAGAGTTCGACCTCCTCCCCACGCTGGCGGAACCGCTGCCGGTCATCGTGATCGCCGAGATGCTCGGCGTCCCCGAGGCCGACCACCACCTACTCCGACCGTGGTCCGCCGACATCGTCAAGATGTACGAGCTGAACCCGTCCGAGCCGGCCCAGCACGACGCGGTCCGCGCGAGCCTCGAGTTCTCCGGGTACCTGCGGGAGCTGGCGCGGGAACGCCGGACCGCGCCCGGCGATGACCTGATCTCCGGTCTCGTGCACGTGATCGACGAGGGCGACACGTTGACCGAGGACGAGCTCGTCGGGACGTGTGTCCTGCTGTTGAACGCCGGCCACGAGGCGACGGTGAACGCGACGCTCCTGGGGTGGTGGGCGCTCTTCCGGAATCCCGATCGGCTGAAGGAGCTCCGGGCCGATCCCTCGCTGCTCCCGACGGCGATCGAGGAGCTGCTGCGGTACCAGACGCCGTTGCCGATGTTCGAGCGATGGGTGCTCGAACCGTTCGAGCTCCACGGGGTCGAGATCCCCAGAGGCGCAGAGCTCGGATTGCTGTTCGACTCTGCCAACCGCGACCCCGAGGTGTTCGACGACGCCGACGAGCTGCGGCTGGACCGGAAGCCGAACCCGCACCTGACGTTCGGAGCAGGGATCCACTTCTGTCTCGGCGCTCCCCTGGGCAGGATGGAGCTGCAGATCTCGTTCGGGACGATGCTGGAGCGCTTCCCGAACCTGGAGCTCGTGGAGGAGCCGACGTTCCGACCGAACTACATCATCCGAGGGCTCGATGGCCTCCGGGTCCATGCCTAGCGACGAGCATCGGCCCTTGGCGGGATCGCGAGCGCCGAAGAGAGGAGACATGTGAGCGACGACAGGTACGAGCGGGGGCGGGAGCGATTCGTCGAGGTCCACGACGAGAAGGCCCTGGCCGCGGTCGAAGGTCTCGGCGACCTCGGTCGGGCGATCGTGGAGTTCGCGTACGGCGACGTCTACACGCGGCCGGGCCTCGCGCTCCGGGACCGCGAGATCGCCGCGGTCGCGGCGCTCGTGGCGACCGGCCGCTCCTCCCAGATCCCCCAACACCTCCGGGCCTCCCTCAAGGCGGGCCTCTCACCCGAGGAACTGCGCGAGATCATCCTGCAGACAGCGACGATCGCGGGGTTCCCGCCGGCGATGAACGCGATGTCCACGTTGAAGAGCGTCCTGAAGGAGGTCGGCACGAACGAGGCCGAGGGAGCGCCCAGCGAGTGAAACCCGGATCAGTCCGGCCGGCTCGGGGCCTCGACCCGTACCGGGAGCCGTTCGTATTCCAGCACCCGGTTCCACGGGACGTGGATCTTCGTGAGGTGCACGACGCCGCCCTCGATGTCGAGCGTCCGCTCCACGAGGAAGTCCGCCGTCCAGGTACCTGCGTCGAAGCGGTCCGCCCGCACCACGATCCGCTCGCCTTCGTCCGAGCCGTCGTCGAGCCAGGCGCGGATCTCCGCACGGCTGAGGAAGGCGTCGTCGACGGTCTGGACGACCTCGCGCGTGTACCGGATCACCCGATGCCACGGGACGATCGTGGTCGTCCCGAGCGAGATCCCCCGCTCCATCGAGTCGAAGTGCTCGGTCGGGACGTCGAGCGCACTGATGCGGCCTCCCGGGTCTGCCAGGTGGACGCGGTAGACGTTCTGGTCGGGCGCGCTCATCGATGGAGAGCGTATCCCCGACCGGATGCCGACGCATCCGTCGAAGGGCTAGGTCGAACGGCTAGTCCTTACGGCGCGCGTTCGTCGAGGCGGAAGACCGCGTTGGCGATGAAGTCCACGGTCCAGAGGTCTCCGGCCGCCGGGATCGGCCCGAATCCGACGAGCTCCAACTCGTCCTCGACCTCGCCGGTCTCGACGTCGAGTCGGTACAGGGTGTTGTTCCCCGAGACCCAGTAGGAATCGCCGAGGACGATCCCGCCGAACAGCGCGTCATCGACCGGCACGCGGTCTCGCACCTTCATCGTTCGGAGGTCGAACCGCAGCACGCTCTGCTCGAAGGAGCTGGAGACCCACAGGATGTCGCCGTCCACCGCGAGTCCCTCCGGCTCGAAGGACTCGAGCTCGATCTGGTCGACGACGGTCTGGGTGCGGGGATCGATCCGCACGAGTGTCCCGGCCGCGGCGACCCAGACCTGTTCGCGAGCGAACACGAGGCCTCCGAGCGGTCCGTCCACCTCCACCCTCTCGACGATCTCGCCCGACCCGGGGTCGATCTGGACGACCTCCTCGCCCTGGCCGGCGACGCCCCAGATGCCCGATGGCGTCGACGTGAGGCCGAACACCCCTCCGGGTACCCGGAGACGGTCGATCACCTCGCCACGCACGGGGTCGAACCGCACGATCGCCCCCGCGTTCGGCGTCTCGATCCACAGCGTGCCGTCCACCTCGAGCATGCCGCACGGTCCTCCCGGCATCCGTTGCGTCGAGACGACCTCGTTCGTCTCCGGATCGATCTCGGCGAGCTCGTTCCCGTCGAACGCCGTGACCCAGACCCGATCACCGGCCTCCGCGAGGAAGCAAGGGCTCCCGTCCACGGCGATCTCGGCGAGGATGCCGTTGTCGGCTTCGGCACTCGGTGTGGCCGTGAACGCGGGCGTCGGCGGCGAGGGGAACTCACCGTAGACGTCTCCGGCGCATCCCGCGAGCGCGACGGACAGGACCGCGCCCGCCGGGACGGCAAGGAACCGCAAGGACCCTCGTCGTCCGGCTCGAAGCCCGTCCACGTCACACTCATACGTCACCGAGGCGGGGAACGGCTCTTCCGGCTCCGGGGACTATCCTCGGAGCGTGAGCCTCTATCGACTCGAGGAGCAGATCCCCGTGCTCACGGCGCCGGTCCTGATCGTGGCCTTCGACGGCTGGATCGACGCGGCCGGAGCGGCGACCGCGTGTGCGAACCACGTGGCCGACGGCGGCCGGGTCGTCGCCTCCTTCGACGTCGATGCGTTGCACGACTATCGAGCGAGGCGGCCGATCCTGGACGTGGTGGACGGCGTGCTGGCGAGGATGCAGTGGCCCGAGATCATGATCCGGCACGTGGCCTTCGACGGCCGAGATCTCCTCGTCCTCGTGGGACCGGAGCCCGACTACAAGTGGAAGCAGCTTGGAGACGACCTGCTCGAGCTGGCGTTGCGGCTCGGGGTCGTCGAGTGGATCAGCCTGGGGGCGATCCCGGCTGCCGTGCCCCACACACGCCCGGTTCCCGTGCTGGCGACGGCCTCCACCGACGCGTCGCTCCGCGATGGTGAGCAGAAAGGCCCGGGAGGAATCCTGCGGGTGCCCGCGGCGGCACTGTCCGCGGTGGAGATGACGGTGGCGGCCGCGGGGATCCCCGCCGTCGGCTACTACGCCCAGGTCCCCCACTACATCGGGGCGGCCGCGTACGCGCCCGCCACGGTGGCCCTCCTGCAGCACGTCGAGCGGCGTCTCGGCGTCACGGTCCCGGTGGGGACGCTCGGTGAGGAGGCGCTCTCGCAGCGGGAACGCCTGGACGCGGCGATCGCGGAGGACCCCGACACCAGGGAGTACCTCGCCCGACTGGAGGCGATCGCGAGCGAGGAGAGGATCCCCTCCGGCGACGACCTCGCGACGGAGATCGAGCGGTACCTGAAGGAACAGTCCTAGCGGACCCTCGGGCGGGAGAGCCTCCGCTGTGGGCACCGACGTCGCCGTAGGCCGGATCCTCCCGAGGAACATGTCCGGTGATCAGGAGGTCGCGACGTGGGACCGGATCACCGCGACTGCGTCCTGGTAGCTCCCAACGACCGAGGCGTGTTCGCGGAGCTGCGTCCACAGCTCCGTCGCTCGTCCCCCGGTGAAGTCGCGCTCGGCGATCGGTACCACGTCGAGCAGCACGACGGGGGTCCCTCGTAGGCCGGCGTGCAGCGCGAGCTCGAGGTTCCGCACGTTGCCCTGCCCGACAGGAGGGTCGCAGACGACGATCACGTCGGCGGCTGCGGCTTGGCGGAGCCACGCCGCCGCCGCCTCCTCGTCGATCTCGGAGAACGCCGGGACCGACACGTGCTCGATGTCGAGGCGCTCCGCGACCTCGACATCGGTGTCGGTCCCATGCAGCACGCCCGCCACCACATGAACGCCTCGTTCCACGAGCAGGCGCATCAGCGGCGCACCACGGCCGGCACCGCCAACCACCATCGCGCGTAGTCCGATCGCCACGATCGCTTGCTCGGGCGGACCCAGGACGACCGCCGGTCTCCCGGTGACGGCGCTGGCCTCCACGTCCGCGTTCACCCCGTAGACCGTGCGGAGCAACGACCGGGTCACGACCTCCTCCGGCAGACCCTCGGCCACGATCTCGCCACCGGCCATCGCGACGAGCCGGTCCGAGAGCGCGGCCGCAAGCGTGAGGTCGTGGAGCACCGCCAGGACGGCGACGCCGCGCTCGTCGGCGAGACGCCGGATCACCTGGTGGAGCTCCACGACGTGCCGGATGTCGAGGTGCGTCGTGGGCTCGTCGAGGAGGAGCACCGGCGCGTCCTGCGCGAGGGCTTGCGCGAGCACCGCTCGGCGCCGCTCCCCGCCGGAGAGCTCGTCCATCGGGCGATCCGCGAGGTGCTGGACGCCCACCGCCTCCATCGCCTCTCGCGCCTTCGCCCAGTCCTCGACGCCACCTCCGGCCCATCGCGACAGGTACGGAGCGCGACCCATCAGCACGAACTCGAGGACGTCGAAGGGGAACGCCGGGATCACGTCCTGCGGGACGACGGCGACGAGACGAGCCGCCTCCTTCGAAGAGAGGTCGTACGGATCGCGGCCGGTGACCCGTACCGAGCCGGCGGTGGGCTTGAGCGCGCGACAGGCCACCCGCACCAGCGTCGTCTTCCCGCAGCCGTTCGGTCCCACCAACCCGACGACCTCCCCCGGAGCGACCGCGAGTGAGACGTCCCGCAAGACATCGGCCGCGCCGTAGCCAGCGTGCACACCGTCGAGCTCGAGGGCCGGTTCAGGCGACACCGAGGGCCCTCCCACGCTCGCGTCGGAGGAGCCACAGGAAGAAGGGCGCCCCCACCAATGCCGTCACCGCGCCGAGCGGGAGCTCCTCCGGTGCGAGCACCGTCCGCGCGACGAGGTCGGCGAGTACCACGAACAGCGGACCGCCGAGCAGGACCGCGGGGAGCAGCCGCCGATTGTCGGCTCCGACGAACAGCCGCAACAGGTGGGGGGTCATCAAGCCGACGAACCCGATCACGCCGGCAACCGACACCGCCGCCGCCGCCAGCAGCGCGCCGGCCGCGATCGAACGCCGCTTGAAGCTCGGCACCTCGACACCGAGTTGCGCGGCTCGCTCCTCGCCGAGCGAGACGAGGTTCATGTCCCGCGTCAGCACCAGCGTGGCGACCGACCCCACCACGATGAACGGCACCACGACGCTGACGGAGTCCCAGCCGCGCGCGCCGAGCCCGCCGAGCAGCCAGAAGTAGATGCTCCGTATCTGCTCGCCCGAGAACGACATCACGAGCGACATCAGCGCGCTGATCGTGGCGGCGACGGCGACCCCCGCGAGGAGCAGCGTGGTGACCTGCACCGTGGGACCGACGCGCGCGATCGCGTAGACGAGCAGCGTCGTGACCAGGGCGCCGGCGAACGCGGCGCTCGAGACGACCAACCCGCCTGCGATCGACGCTCCCCCGAGCACGATCACCACGATCGCGCCGAGGGCCGCTCCGGAGGACACGCCGATCACCGCCGGGTCCGCGAGCGGATTCCGGAACAGCCCCTGGAACAGCATCCCCGAGACGCCGAGGGCGGCCCCCACCAACACGGCGAGGGCCACCCGCGGCAGCCGGAGCTGGAGCAGGATCACCTCGGACGCGCGATCCACGCCGTCCGGATGGCCCGTGAGCCCGATCTTCCAGCTGAGGACCCGGAGCGTCGTGCCCGGCGGGATCCACACGGCACCCACCGCCACCGCGATCAGCACCGTCACGACCAGCGCCACCGCCAGCACCACCATCGTGCGGCGGTACCGGCGCGCGCCGGGCCGCGTCATGCCGTGCCCAGCGCCTCGGCGAGCTGACGGAGCCCCTCGATCACGCGTGGCCCGGCGCGCGTCACCAGGTCACCGTTGACCAGCTCCACTCGGTCATCCTCGATCGCGGGGATCGCGGCGAACCCGGGCCTTTTCGCGACGGCCGCGACGCTCTTCGCGGACTCCGGCGTCACGAGGTACACCGCTGGACCATCGGCTACGAGATCGTCCACCGACCACTCGGGATAGTCGGACTTCGCCTCCTCGGTCACCGGATCGCAGCCGGCCCGCTCCAACAGGTCGTAGATGAACGTGTTCGGTCCGACGGTCGTGAGCGGCGGGTAGTAGACCTCGAAGAAGCACGACACGTGCCCCGTCGTCTGCGCGCTCGCCGTGATCTCGTCCGCGTCCGCGCCCATCTGCGTCGCGAGCGCATCCGCCTCGTCCACGGCGCCCGTGAGCTCGCCGATCGTCTCGATGTCGGCGAGGAGATCGTCGAGCGTGTCCGCGTGCAGGGTGACGACCGGGATGTCGAGGTCCCGCAGGCGTTGCTTCCACTGGTCGCCTCCGGGGATCGTGAGGAACAGGTCTGGCTCCAGCGACACGACCTTCTCGATCGTGGGGTCGACGCCGAAGTCGCCGGCGCCCCCGACCTCCTCGATGTCCCTCGCTTCGGCGGGGTAGTCGTCGAACGGACCGGACACACCGACGAGGCGGTCGCCGAGCCCGAGCGCGAACACGATCTCGGTCATCGACGGCGCGAACGTGACGATCCGCTCGGGCTCCGCCGCGATCGTGACCTCGGCCTCGTCGTCGTCGGTGAACGTCATCGGGAACGCCGCGACCGGCGACGGGGTCTCCGGCGATGCCTGTGGCGTCGTGGACTCCCCGCACGAGCCGAGGAGGAGCAACAGGACGGCGGCGATCCCGCCGATGCGACGGTGGACCATGGCGCGTCTCCCTTCACGCGAAGGCGACGGTCCTCTCGCGCTCGGGCAGGTCTCCTGACTCCCGGATCCTCGCTCCCCCGACCCTTCCCGGGCTCCCCATGGTCTGGGCTCCCAGTGGTTCGTGTCGGGTTCGCTCCCCGGTCACAGTGGCGCGACCGTGCCGGATTCCCACCGGCTTCCCTCTTCAGGCTCGAACGGGATACGCCCGCCAAGCCCTCCGGCCGCCTAAGCGGCCACTCGGGCACGTGAACCTATGTGCGGCGGAGTCTATCGCCGGCGTGTGCCACCCCGCTGACGCGGGGGCCGATGGTGCCGGAGGGCGTCAGGCGCCTGTGGGATGCTCTCCCGCATGCCGGCACCGACGAAGCGCACTCAGGTCCACCGACATCCCGAGCGGGGGGACTATGACCGCGCCACGATCGATCAGATCCTTGACGAAGCACTCATCTGTCACGTCGCCTTCAACGACGGCGACGGCGCCCCCCGATGTCTTCCCACGATCCACGCCCGTGTCGGCGACACGATCTACCTCCACGGTTCAACCGCCGCGCGCGCATGGAAGGCCCTCCGCGCCGGCGCCGAGGTCTGCATCGCGGCCACCATCGTCGACGGCCTCGTGATGGCGAGGAGCGCCTTCAACCATTCGATGAACTACCGGTCCGTCGTGGTCTTCGGGACGGCGCGCGAGGTCACCGACGAGGACGAGCTCCACACGGCCGCCACGGCGATCACCTCGCATGTCGCACCCGGCCGAGAGGATGAGGCTCGGATGCCTACCCCCGCCGAGTACCGACAGACGCTCCTCCTCGCGGTCCCGATCGAGGAAGCATCGGCGAAGGTCCGCACCGGCCCGCCGAAGGACGACGACGACGACATGGGGCTCCCGATCTGGGCCGGCGTGCTCCCGCTCCACACGCGCCCCGGCGAACCCGAACCCGATCCTCAGCTCGACGGGAACCTCGACGTTCCTCCCTCCGTTTCCGGGTACCACCGACCCGGCGGGCAGTGAGCTCACCCGTCGAGCGAGGTCCACGGCTACGCGACAGCTTCCGCGCGATGCCGCGCACGGCGTGGATCCTGTTCGCCGGCACGTTCGTGCTCCGACTCGGGAGCTTCGTCTTCCCGTTCCTCGCGTTGTACCTGACGCAGAACGGTTTCTCGGTGACCCAAGCCGGTCTCGCGATCACCGGATACGGGGTGGGAGCGATGCTCGCGCAGTTCTCAGGCGGCTTGCTGACGGACCGGATCGGACGTCGGAACGCGATCGCGATCTCGATGATGGCGTCCTCACTCATGGTGTTGCTCCTCCTCCAGGCGCGCTCACTCCTCGGTGTGCTGGTCGTCGTGATCGTGTACGCGTTCTTCGCGGAGCTCCACCGTCCCGCCTCGGGTGCCCTGATCGCCGACCTGATCCCCCCCGAGCACCGTGTGGCTGCCTACGCGTTCAACCGGCTGCTATTCAACCTCTCCTTCGCGATCGGCCTCGCGCTCGGAGGGCTCCTCGCGGAAGAGCACTTCCGGGAGCTCTTCATCGCCGACGCCGTCACGTCGGTGATCTTCGGCGTGATCTCACTCATCGCGCTTCCCCACGGCACCCGGACCACGAAGGAACAGGACCGGCAGATCGGCAGCGCACGGGCGGCGATCCTCGCCGATAAGGGTTTCCTCCTCGTCCTCGCGGCGATCCTCGCGGGAGGGCTCGTCTACGCACAGGGATACTCCACCTTCCCGCTCTGGGTGCGCGACCTCGGATTCCCGGAGCGCGTGTACGGGTTCCTCCAAGGCTTCAACGGCATCCTCGTCGCCGTCTTCGAGCTCGCGGTGACCGCGATCGCGATGCGGTACCCGCGGATCCGGATGATCGCTCTGGGCGTGCTCCTCACGGGCCTCGGGTTCGGAGCATTCGGCATCCTTCTTACGGGGGTCGGGATGGCGTGCGCGGTCGTCGTCTGGACGTTCGGGGAGATGTTCGGCTCCCCCAGCACGGCTGCGTTCATCGCGGACCGAGCGCCGGCACACCTCCGGGGCCGCTATCAGAGCAGCCTCGGGCTCACCTACTCGCTCGCGTTCACGATCGGCCCGATCGGGGGAACGGCCATCTACGAGTGGTGGCCCCGAGGCCTCTGGATCACCTGCGCGGCACTCGGTGTGGCCGGAGCCGCCCTGGCGCTCGCGGGTGAGCGGTATCCCGCACCCGCGCTGGTCGAGCCACCCCCCGTTTGACGCCCGGCCGCTCCTCGGCTATATATCGTACCGATATATCGCGACGCTACGTGAAGGGATGCTCCAAGATGCTCGAACTCGCGGTCTTGGGTCTGCTGAAGGAGCGGCCCATGCACGGCTACCAGCTCTCGCGTGAGCTGGGCGACTCGCTCGGGGGCCTGTGGAGGGTCTCCTACGGTTCCCTCTACCCGACCCTGCGCCGTCTGGAGCGCGACGCCGCGATCGAGTCCGAGGCGGGCGACGTGCGAGGCGCCAGGCGCAAGAAGGTCTACCGGATCACGCCCAAGGGGGAGCAGATCTTCCTCGAGCTCCTGCAGGAGTCGCCACAGGACACGCAGACGGAGGACGCTCGATTCCGGATGCGCCTGGCGTTCTTCCGCTACCTGCCACCGGAGACGCGTATCCGGTTGCTGGAACGACGTCGTCAGGCGCTCAAGGAGCGCCTCTCCACGATCGCCGAGTCGGTGCGCGCCGGCCGGGGCGGCGCCGACGACTACGGACGCGCGCTGATCGAGCACAACCGCACGATCACCGAATCCGACATCACATGGCTCGAGCAGCTGATCGCGGCAGAGCGCGCCAAGAACGCCCCCACAGGGGGACTGAAGCGCCGCCGCGCGGCGCTCCGTGGAAAGGCGGGCTCAAGCAGCGAAGCGGTAGCCCGAGGAGAAACGGGCTCGAGCAGCGAAGCGTTAGCCCAAGGAAAGGAGCGCATCTCGTGAGCACCGTTCGGATCGCGATCGTCGGCGTCGGCAACTGCGCCTCATCGCTCGTTCAGGGCCTCGAGTACTACAAGGAGGCCGACCCCTCGGAGAAGGTCCCGGGCCTGATGCACGTCGAGCTGGGCGGGTACCACGTCGGCGACGTCGAGGTCGTCGCGGCGTTCGACGTCGACGCCGAGAAGGTCGGCAAGGACGTCGCCGAGGCGATCTTCACCGAGCCGAACAACACGATCCGGTTCGCCGAGGACGTTCCGCCGACCGGGGTCACCGTGAGCCGTGGGCGGACGCTCGACGGTCTCGGCGCCTTCTACCGCGAGGTGATCGAGGAGTCTGACGAGCCCGAGGCGGATGTCGTCCGGATCTTGCAGGACGCGGAGGCCGACGTCCTGGTCTCCTACCTGCCCGTCGGTTCCGAGGAGGCCGCGAGGTTCTACGCGCAGTGCGCGATCGATGCCGGCGCGGGCTTCGTCAACTGCCTCCCGGCGTTCATCGCCTCGGACCCGATCTGGGCGCGGAGGTTCGGTGAGGCCCGCGTGCCGATCGTGGGTGACGACATCAAGTCGCAGGTCGGCGCCACGATCACCCACCGGATGCTCGCGAAGCTGTTCGAGGATCGCGGCGCGGAGCTCGACCGGACGTACCAGCTCAACTTCGGCGGGAACATGGACTTCATGAACATGCTCGAGCGCTCCCGGCTGACCTCGAAGAAGATCTCGAAGACGCAGTCGGTCCAGTCGCAGCTCGACGTGCCGCTCGACAAGGACTCGATCCACATCGGGCCCTCGGACCACGTCCCGTGGCTGGAGGACCGCAAATGGGCGATGATCCGCCTCGAGGGCCGCAACTTCGGCGACGTCCCGATCTCGGTCGAGATGAAGCTCGAGGTGTGGGACTCGCCCAACTCCGCCGGTGTCGTGATCGATGCCGTCCGGTGCGCGAAGCTCGCGAAGGACCGGGGGATCGGCGGCCCCCTGATCGGACCGAGCGCATACTTCATGAAGTCACCGCCGGTGCAGTTCTCGGACTCCGCGGCCCACGACATGGTGGAGAGCTTCATCCTGGGCAACGGCCACGCCGAGGATCAGGACTGGACACGGTTCTTCGACGTCCGGTCCGCCGAAGCCTGACCGACGGAGCGCTCCCGCGCCTCGGATAGCCTGACGGCTCGGTGAACACCGGACCGGGCACGCTGGAACGGATCCGCGGGGCTCTCGCGAGCCCCGACTTCCGCAAGCTCTTCGCGATCCGGCTCGTCAGCCAGTCCTCAGACGGGCTCTTCCAGTCCGCCCTCGTCGCCTCGGTCGTATTCCTCTCTCCGGAGCAGCAGGACACCGCCACCGGGTTCCTCAAGGCGACGCTGGTCATCGCGCTCCCCTACTCGATCCTCGGGCCGTTCGTCGGGGTCTTCATCGACCGCTGGCGACGTCGGAGGATCCTGCTGTTCGCCCCATGGGTCAAGGCGGCGTTGGTCGGACTCGTGCTCTTCGATCCGATCGACCAGGCGATCCCGTTCTTCGCGGGGGCGCTCCTCATCATGTCGGTGAACCGGTTCTTCCTGTCGACCGCGGCAGCCGTCGTCCCGCGGCTCGTCCCGCACGAGGACCTCCTCGTCGCGAACTCCCTGGCCACGGTCGGCGGCACCGTGGCGTTGCTCGCCGGGGTCTTCGTGGGAGGTCGCGTCATCGATGTCGTCGACGCCACCACCCCGGTGGTCATCGCGGCCGGCGTGGGCTGGCTCGCTGCCTCGTGGATCGCGTCGCGCATGGCGAGCTCCCTCAAGCCCCACACGAAGCCCGAGGACCCCGGCCTCCTCCGGCATCAGCTGCGGCGCGTCCGCGTGGAGTTCTCCGACGGGGCACGCCGCCTCCTTCGGAGCCCACGTGCGATCGGCCCGATCGCGTCCATCACTCTCGACCAGATCGGACAGGGGATCGTCCTGACGCTGTCCCTCGTGGTGTTCCGCCACGAGTTCGGTGAAGGGGTGGCCTCGTTCTCGAACCTGATCGGGGCCGGCGGGGCCGGCGTCCTGGTCGGCATCCTGACGGTGGGCAAGCTCGAGGAACGGTTCTCGAAGCCGAGGATCGTGGCCGGAGCGTTCGTGGTGGGCGGCGTCGTCCTGTTCGCCGTGTCGTTCCTCCTCCGAGACTGGACCATCCTGCTCGCGAGCTTCGCCACTGGACTCACGTTCGCCTGGAAGAAGATCTCCGTGGACACGATGGTGCAGGAGGCGGTCCCCGACGGGTACCGCGGACGCGTGTTCAGCGTCTACGACGTCGTCTACAACCTCGCGAGGGTCGCAGCCGCGGCGCTCGCGATCCCGATGATCCCTCGGCTCGGAATCGAGGGCTCCCTCGCGATCGTGGGCATCGTGTTCCTGCTGTGGCCCCCGGTGATCGGCCGCTGGTACGGGCGGGTGCCGGAGCTCGAGATCCGGTTCATCGCCGGTGGCCGAGCCGATGAAACGCCACGCGCGATCGCCTGGGGCGGAGCGGAGGAGCCCGTCGAGCTCGTTCGTACCTGGCGAGAAGAGCGGGACGGGCAGCGGCGGCTCGCCTTCCGTCTGGCCCTCGCGGACGGCACGCAGCTCGACGTCAGCCGTCCCGAGCCCGACGGGCCCTGGCGTCTCGATCGCGAGGACGACCGGCTTCCCTCCGACTCGACAGGGAGCCGTATCGTGTCCCGGGATCCCACGGAGCCACCATGAACGAGCAGAGCAGACGGAACGCCTTGATCGTCGGCGCGATCGTCCTCGCCCTGCTCTCGATCGGTGCGGGAACGCTGATCGCGCTCTCGGACGACGACGAGCGAGCCGGCACGCCGACCACAACCCCGAGCGTCACGCCTTCGGTCGAGCCCAGCGATGAGCCCAGCGTCCCTCCCGACCCGACCATGCCCGCGTCGCCGGAGCCGCCGGGCGGTGAGTCGCCCGTCCTCGAGGACGGCCACCACTTCGTGTACATCGCCGGCGCTTCCCGCCTGGAGGACGGCACCTCGGAGGTGGAGTTCGACCTGGCCTACTTCTACGTCGGCGAACCCGCGGAGCGGGAGGCCGCCGAACGCGACGACGAGGTCCTGAACGGCTACTACATCGTGAACGA
Organism: uncultured Actinomycetota bacterium; assembly: GCA_963702405.1. GTDB lineage: Bacteria > Actinomycetota > UBA4738 > UBA4738 > HRBIN12 > JAJNBA01. The sequence goes on along the minus strand of CAVPCM010000007.1, from coordinate 182,457 downwards.
GAACGACCGGCTGCGGACCTTGCCGCTCGCCGAAGACGTCGAGGTCGCGTACATCCCCGTCGATGCGTGCTGCGACCTCCAGCCCGGGAACGTCGACGCCTGGCTCGAGGCGGTCCTCGAGACGAACCAGACCGACTACGGCGGCGCAGACGTCCCGTGGTGGTTCACGGTCGATGGCGGGGAGATCACCCGGATCGAGCAGCAGTATCTGCCGTAGGGACCTCCGTTGTGGACGCCATCGCCGTCCTGCGTGCCCGCAGAGCGAACAGCCCGGCCCCCACGGCGACAGCGCCGCTCGCGACAAGGGTAGCGGGCGCGTCCCACGTCTCGGCGACCCATCCGGTGATCGGCCCCCCGATCGCGGTGCTCCCAAGGAAGATCGTCGTGTACAGCGCCATCACCCGCCCCCGCATGTCCGCGCGGGTGAACCGCTGCAGCGTTGAGTTCGCCGTGATCGCGAACAGCATCGATGCATAGCCCACAGGCACCATCGCGATCGCCGCCAGCACGAACGTCGGAGCCCGCCCTGCAACGCCGAGGAGGACGCCGAAGGCGACCGAGAACCCGGCCAATCGCCCGAGCGTTGGTTCCGTCTGACGGTTCGCCATCGCGATCGCACCCAGGAACGCCCCCAGCCCGAGCGCGGCATAGAACCAGCCGATCTCCATCGGCCCACCCTGGTACGTCCTGTACGCGTGGAGCGGGATCACCACGCTGAAGTTGAACGTGAACAGGTACACGAGGAGCATCACGACCAGCGGCACGCGGAGCGCTTGGGAGCTCCAGACGTAGCGGAGGCCTGCCCGGACGAGGCCCGGCTCTCGCTCAGCCTTCCGTTGCACGTGGAGCTCATCGGTCCGCATCGCCAGCAACGCCACGATCACCCCGATGTACGACACGGCATCCAGGAAGAACGGGGACCACAAGCCGAAGGTGTGGATCATCAGTCCGGCGAGCGCGCCCCCGAGCACACGGGTACCGGTGAAGACGGCGCTATTCAGGCTGATGGCGTTCGTGATGTGCTGCTCCCCGACCAGCTCGACATAGAACGACTGCCGGGTCGGCGGCTCGATCGCGAGGATCAGTCCCGTCAGGAACGCGATCACGAACACCATCCAGATCTCGACGACGCCCGTCGCGACCAGCGCGAACTGCACCGCAGCGAGCACGGCGTAGCCCGCGTTCGACCAGACGAGGATGCGACGTTTGTCGAACCGGTCGGCGAGCGAGCCGGCATAGACCCCGAAGAGGAGAACCGGCAGGAACAGGAGCGCCGCCTCGATCCCCAGCGCGACCCCGCTGTCCGTGAGCTCCAGCACGAGGACGGCACCTGCGGTCCAGTTCACCCACGTGCCGGTAACGGAGATCAGCTGCCCAACGAAGAACAGCCGGAAGTTCCTCGAGATGTGCATCGAGGCGAACGTCTTGCGGACCTCGTCCGCGAGGCGGGACATACGTCCAGATTACGAGCGGATGTCAGGTCGGTCCGTGGGCCGCGGTCAGATGAAAAGGCTGACTGCGGCGTCGCGCATCTCCGCGATCGCGGTGGCGGCACCGATCGGCTCCTCGAGCCCGTCGAGCAGATCCTCGCGCTGCAAGCCGAGAAGGTCCATCGTCATCTGACAGGGGATCAGGCGCACACCGAGGTCCTGCGCCATCTGGATCAGCTCCTCGGGCTTGGCCACCTGACGGTCGTCGGCGAGCTTCTTGAACATCGCGGGCCCGGCGCCGGCGAACTGGTACCGGCTGAGCTTGGCCTTCTGCGCGGAGCCCGGGTTCATCATCGACATCATCTTCTGCATCCAGTTCGAGCCCGTGATGCGCACGTCCGGCTTCACGATCGCGAAGAGCCCCCAGAACGTGAAGAAGACGGAGGACTCCATCCCGGAGGCGGCCGCGGTCGTGGCCAGGATCGTCGTCGGCCAGATCCTGTCGAGGTCACCGCCCCAGGCGATGATCGTCAGCTTGTTCTTCTTCTCGATCCGCTTGCCATCGGCCTCCTCGAGCACCTCGACGCGGCGAAGCAGGTCCGCGAGCTGCAGTTCCGAGGTCAGGTCCGTCTCGGTCGTCGCCATCGGCTCACCGCTTCCTGATGATGTAGCGGTAGACGCCGTCGGACTCGTCGGTCTCCAACAGCTCGTTCCCGCTGAGCTCCGCCCAGCTCGGGACGTCGCTCTTGGAGCCCGGATCGGTCGCGAGCAGCTCGAACAGGGTGCCGCTGCTCGCGTCTCTGATGGCCTTGGCCAGCGACACGAGCGGCCCCGGGCACGATTGTCCCTTCGCATCGATGGTGGCGGTGATGGTGTCCACGGCGGGACCTCCTGGGATCTCTGAGGGCGGGCGGTGCAGGATGGTGCGGGAGCTGAGTCCGTCCCGGTCACGCGGGACAGCAGATGCGGTCGGGGATCATCGCCCCCACGGTTCCGGCTTCGCGTGTTCGCACCATTCGCAGGTGCAACACCCTAGTCGACCGATCTCATCCCGGCAAGGTCGAGCTGGGCCGCCATGCCGCCCATCTCCCTTGCCTCCCAACGCGCATCACGGGCCGATCGGTTCCATGACCTTGATGCATCCACCGTCGGCGCCGAGCTGGCGAAGTCCCTCGAGATCACCCGGACCGAAGTCGACGACCCCGCCTCCGGAGGGGTGCATCAGCTCTCCGGCCGCCCGGACGTGCCCGAGCCCCATCAGGTGGCCCAACTCGTGGAGGATCACGGGTCCCTGCTGGCCGGGAACGCTGAATCCTGGGGGGTTGGGATCGTCGGCGTTGATGGCCACCCATCCGCTCACGTAGACGTCCTCGAGACGGGTCGGAGCGATGCGCGGGACGGCGACACCGGCGGCGACGCGATCATCGCGTTCGAACGGGATGTCCGAGTCGTCGGGATCCACCCACGCGATGAGGACCGGCACCCATCGATCCCCGTATCGATCGAACTGGTACACGTCGCGGGAGATCGACGCTTCCTCGTCGGTGGTCCCTTCGTAGACGAAGGCGATCCCCGTGGCGGCCGAGACCCGGCGCACGGCCTCGTGCACGTCCTCGATCGATCCCGGCGGCGCGAGCTCGGCGTTCACGACGTAGTGGATCGGCTCGCACGGGTCCCATCGGGTCGGGGTCCCCTGGTCGGTCCGATCCAGGAACAGGAAGCCCGGTCCCCGGGGCTCCTCCGAGCCCTCGAACAAGGGTGCGATCGCGACCGCCCCCATGCTGAGAGCGAGGAGCACGCAAACGCCCGTCACCCAGAGCGGGAAGCGACGGCGGCGCGGGACCTCGACCTCCATCGGAGCGAGGTCGGGCCTGAGCGGTACCGGCGGCGGGGGAAGCTGTTCCATCACTCGATCCTAGGTCCTCCTGTCTGGAGGGCATCGGCGTGCCCGGGTTCGGGCTTCAGTGACCGTGGGTAGGGTGGTCCCCATGATGCGCCGCGGCTTCCTCTCGGTGATCTGCCTCGGCACGCTGGTCGCGGTGATGGGCCCGGCGCCGAGCGCCTTCGCCGCCGCTGCCCTCACCGTCGACACGTTCGCGGACACCTTCGACGGGAGCTGCACGGACGCGGACTGCTCGCTCCGGGACGCCGTCGCCTCCGTGGACCCGGGTGGGACCGTACGGGTGCCGCCGGGCTTCTACGCGCTCGACCGTTCCGGGACCGGCCCGGACACCGGCGACGTCGACCTCAGCCGACCGGTCACGATCGTGGGCACCGGCGAGACCGGAAGCTTCGTCGATGCGTCCGCGATCGGGGATCGCGTGTTCGATGTGTCATCGGATGTCTCGCTTCGCCATCTCGCGTTGCTCGGCGGGAGCCAGGTAGGACGCGGGGGGGTCGTCCGGGCGACGGTGGGCACACTCGTAGTGAGTCGCTCCACGGTCGTCGGCGGTCGAGCGGACAACGGAGGAGCCGTCGCGGTGGGGAACGCCGCCACCGCATCGATCGACCGCTCCTGGATCTTCGACAACAGAGCGACCGCCCGCGGCGGCGGGCTCTTCCTCCTCGGGACGACGGTCGTCTCGCGATCGACGATCTCAGGGAACCGCGCGGCGGGAGGAGGGGGCGCCTTCGTCGGTCCGTCCGCTTCCCTCACGATCGGGAACGCCACCCTCTCGAGGAACGCGGCCGCCCGCGGCGGAGGCGTCCGGGCGATCGGCGACATCGAGCTCTTCTTCGCGTCGATCGTGTCGAACCGGGCCGGTGTGGGCGGCGGCGTGCTCATCTCGCCGGAGTCGGAGAGCTCGACGGCGAACAGCGTGTTCGCGCGCAACCGTGCCTCCGACCGCGGACAGTTGTGCGTCCGGCACCTCATTTCGGATGGACGCAATGTCGCCGATGTCGGAGGCTGCGGTCTCAGGGCGCCGGATGACGTCGCCGGCGTGGACCCACGGATCGGCATCCTCCGTCAGAATGGTGGCCCGACGCCGACCCACGCCCTGAGGGCCGACAGTCCCGCCCGGGGCCGAGGCAGCGGATGCCACCCGACGGATCAACGCGGCGCGCCTCGATACACGTGCGACAGCGGCGCGTACGAGCTCGTGTTGTGCCGCGGCCGGCCGGTCACGATCGTGGGGACGCCCGGACCGGACGAGTTCTCCGGCGGTCTCGGACGGGACGTCTTCCTCGGGCGCGGCGGCGACGACGAGTTCCAGGGTTCCCTCGACGTCGATCGCGCGTGCGGGGGGAAGGGCGACGACCATCTGATCGGCGGCCCGGGCAACGACCAGCTCGCCGGCACCGCGGGTCGCGACCTGCTCCTCGGCGAGAGCGGTGGCGACCTCCTCCTCGGCGGGGCGGGGGTCGACGTGTGCCGCGGCGGCGACGGGCATGACGTCACGCGCCGCTGCGAAACCGCGTCGTGACGTCTTCCTACCCGATCCGGCGCCGGCGCTCCTTCGGCCAGTAGACGAGCACGACCTTCGCCTTCACCTGCTCCCGCCGGACAGGCCCGAAGTGGCGGCTGTCGGTGGAGGCGTCTTCGCGATCACCCTCCACCCAGAGCTCGTCGTCGGCCAGCGTCCGATCACCGATGCGCTCCTTCGGCAGGCCCGTGATCCGTTTCACCATCTCGTAGCCAGGGCGGCCGGGATGCTCGACGACCGCGATGTCCCCGCGTCGGAACCGACGGCGGGCCACGGCCAACGCCCAGTCGCCGGGCATCAACGTCGGCACCATGCTGGCCCCCTGCACCTCGATCCTGGACGGCCTCCAGCGGAACAACGCGACGCCGATCGCCGCCACCGTCGCTACGGCGCTCAGCGCCGCAAGCGGTCTCGGGGACCGATGGTAGGGTGGCTGCTCACCCCACGTCGGAGGAGGCGGATCCATGTTCGAAGCATTCCTCAAACCGCAGCGGACCGTCCACGCTCACTGCGACTTGCCGTGCGGGATCTACGATCCGGCACAGGCGCGCATCGAGGCGGAGTCCGTGAAGGCCTGCCAGGAGAAGTACCAGGGCTCCGACGACGCGATCTTCAAGGACCGCGCGGTCTCCATCAAGGAGCAGCGCGCGAACCTCGTCAAGGAGCACCTCTGGGTCTTGTGGACGGACTACTTCAAGCCCGAGCACCTCGAGACCTACCCGCAGCTCCACGAGCTCTTCTGGAACGCCACGAAGGAGGCCGGCAACGCCAAGCGGTCGGAGGATCCGGCGCAGGGCCAGAAGCTGCTGGACGCGATCGACGAGCTGTCGAAGGTGTTCTGGGAGACCAAGTCGGCGTAGCGCCGAGCAGTTCCCCCACGTTGCGTGAGGGCCGGGCCGCTTCGCGGCCCGGCCCTCACCGTTCCCACCCCACATGCAAGAGAAGAGGCCGACGGGCGGGGCCGTCGGAGCATCCGCCCGCCGGCGACGCGCGCCCGAGGGCGCACGCTCAGGTCCTCCGATCCTTCACCCCCCTCACGGGGCGAAAGAGAACCGGCGGCGCCGAGGCGGGTCTGGCGGCACCCCGGCGCCGGCCGGTCTCGTCCGCAAGCATCGGACAGGTGCCGCACTGCGCATAGTGGCCGAAGGTCGAAAGTTGCCCGACTTCCGGCTGATACGTTGGCCGACCAATGCGGGACATCGGTCTGGTCGGCGTGCCCTTCTCGGGGAAGTCCACACTCTTCACGGCGCTGACCCGTGCCGGATCGCACGGAGGGCAGGCCAACGTCGCGGTCGTACCCGTCCCCGACCCACGCCTCGACGTCCTGACGGGGATGGAGCGTTCGAAGAAGACCGTGCCCGCGCAGGTTCGCTTCGTCGACGTTCCGGGCGGCACGTCGAGCGCGCAAGGTCTGGCGAAGCTCCGCGAGTCCGACGCGCTCGCGGTGGTGGTTCGGTGCTTCGGCGCCGACCGGGGGCTGACCCGCGAACTCGCCGATGTCCGGAGCGAGCTGTTGCTGGCCGACCTCGCGGTGGTGGAGAGCGCGCTCGAGAAGGGCCTGAAGCGGGCGAAGGGGCGGCCCGGTCCGGACGTGCACGCGCTCCAGCGGGCGAAGGACGCGCTCGACGCCGAGCGACCGCTCCGCGACGCCGGTCTCGACGACCAGGAGCTCGGCCACCTGAAGGGGATCGCGGCCCTGACCCTGAAGCCGGAGGTCGTGATCGCGAACCTCGAGGAGGGGGATGAGCTCCCGGCCGAGCTCAGCGGCGCGGTCGGTGTCTACGCCTCGATCGAGGCCGAGACCACCGAGATGGAGCCGGATGAAGCCCGGGGGTTGCTCGAGGAGTTCGGCGTCAGCGAACCCGGACTCGAGCGGGTGATCGCCGCCGGGTACGGGGCGCTCGACCTGATCACGTTCCTCACGACGGGCGAGGACGAGACACGAGCTTGGGAGGTACGGCGAGGCGCGAAGGCGCCCGAGGCGGCCGGGGTGATCCACACCGACCTGGAGCGCGGGTTCATCCGCGCCGAGGTGATCTCCTACGACGAGCTCGTCGCGATGGGCTCGATGGATGCGGCGAAGGCCGCCGGCAAGCTCCGGGTCGAAGGTAAGGACTACGTCGTGCAGGAAGGCGACATCCTGCACGTCCGCTTCGCCGTCTGACGCTCAGAACTCCTGGATCCCCGAACCACGACACGTAACGCCTCCGAGACTAGGGAAATCGATCGCCGCCACGACCGAGCCGTCCCGCACGATCTGCCAGACACCGTCCCACTCGGACTCTCCGTCGGGCAGGCGGGTCATCTGCTCGACCACGTCGTGGGGAAGCACGCCGAGGATGTTCCCCGTGATGTAGGCCGATCCGCCGGGCAGGACCCGAGCGCCCTTCGGGGGTGCGAAGGGGATCTGGTCAGCTTCCTCGCAATCGAGCTCGACCTCCGCCGGGGCGTTGCTCTCCACCACCTCGAACACCGCGGTGAAGTCACCCTCCCCCTCGCCACCCCATCGCACGCTCGCTCCGAAGCCATCGCGTCCGCCGTAGAACGGCGTCGTCGTGCGGGTCACGAACACCTCGGTCGCCGACGGAACCTCGACGGTGATCGGGATCCCCGGCGGCACGCGGAACAGCGGGTCGAGCGAGCAGGGCGGCAGGCTGCCGTCACCGCCCGCGGCCTCGTCGACCCTCGTCCCGTCCGGGAGCGTCCATTCGAACGCCTCCGTGCAGCCTCGCTTCGTCTCGCCGCCGTACGTCATCGTGATGATCGGCACCTTCGTAGAGCGCTCGCCGAGGCCGTAGATCCACACCACGATTTCCGGCTCGTCCGCGGTGGGCTCCGATCCCTGCACGGTGAGGAGCAGCCAGAAGCTCGCTTCGGACCCGTCGTCCCACGTGACCTCATAGGCGAGGGTGATGATCGTTCCGGGCTCGAGCGGCGGCACCACATCGGACGTGCCCGGGTCACGGTTCCCGGTCACGCCGACCGACACGTTCAGCGTCACGAAGTCCCCGGTGACCTCGATCGGTGTCCCCACGGGTGCGAGGAACACATCGCTCTGTCCGCAATCGACGTACACGGTCTCTTCGGTGCCGTCGGGGTTGACGCGGGTCCAGTGGTCCGGGCACATCCATTGCTCCTGGGCACCGAACCGCGCTGTCGCCCCCGGACTACCCGAGTCTTCGGACGACCGGCGGATGTCGACCACGACCGAGCCGGAGGAGCCAGGCGCCGGCGAGGACGTGTCCGCGGCGGACGGCGACGGCGCGGGCTCGGTCCCGATCCCTTCGGGGTTCCGATCGAGCTGCCAGAGCGCCGCGATCCCCGCCACGGCGACCGCGCCGGCCACGATGCCTGCCACGAGCGCGTTCCCGCGAGGCTTCCGATCCGACGACGGTCCTCGGCTCGCCCGTTCCCGGATCATGCGCTCGTTCGGCTCGACGCCACTGAGCTTCCGCAGCTCTCGTTCCCAGCGTTCAGGCATCGTCCACCTCCTCGGCCCCGAGCAACTCCCGCAACCTCTTCCTCCCTCGATGGAGATGGACGCGGACCGTCGATTGGGCCGTGCCCATCCGGTGCGCTACCTCCGAGATGTCGAGGTCGAGAACGTGCCGGAGGACGATCGCCGCTCGTTGGTTCGGGGACAGGCTTCGGAGCGCCTCGATCAGTCCGCCGAGCTCCGGGGGCGCCGTTTCCGTATCGGTCGGCGCCGGGCCGCCTCTCCGTCGCTCGGCTCGAAGCTCATCGTTCGCCAGCCGGAACGCGGTGCGGTAGATCCACGCGACCGGGTCCCGGATCGTGTTCGACCTCGCCAGCGCTCGTGCGAACGCCTCCGCCATGGCTTCCTCCGCGATGTCCCGTCGACCGGCCGTGTAGGCGTAGAGCGTGCGGAACACCCCCGAACCGGCTTCCCGGAACAGCGCGTCGAAGTCGTGCGCCTCGGTGGTGCGCTCGTCCGCCAGCGGGACCTCCGCGATCGCCTGCACGTCGGACGATAGAGGGGCCGGAGGGCCCCGGCGTTTACCCGCTGCCGTTCGGCCCGAGCAGGAATCGGGCCGGGGTCGGCCCCTTGCCCTTCAGGTTCACGATGTGCACCTCGGAGAACCGGAACCGGTCGTTCAGACGACCGTGCACGGCCTCGGAGACCTGGATCTCGCTCGGGATCCCGTTCGACTCCATCCGCGCGGCCGTGTTCACGGTGTCACCCCACAGGTCGTAGGCGAACTTCCGGGTGCCGATCACCCCGGCGACGGCCGGCCCGGTGGCCATCCCGATCCGCACGGTCATCGCGTCGCCGCTGGGCCAATGGAGCTGGCGAACCTCCTCGCGCATCGCGAGGGCCATCTGCGCCGCCACCTCGACGTCATCCGCTCGCGGCTCGGGGACGCCGGCGACCGTCATGTACGCGTCCCCGATCGTCTTGATCTTCTCGAGGCCGAACCGCTCGGCCAGCGCGTCGAAGCGTGAGAACACCTCGTCCAGCACCTCGACGATCTCCGGCGGCTGCGACCGTCCGGATTGCTGCGTGAAGTCGACGAGGTCTGCGAACACGACGGTCACCTCGTCGAACGCCTGCGCGATGTGACCGTGCTCGGTCGCGGGGTCGCGCTGCTTGAGGAGGTCGGCGACCTGCTCCGGCAGGATGTTCCGCAGAAGGCCCTCGGACCGGCCGCGTTCCCGGTCGAGCTCGCGGTCACGCAGGAAGAGCAGACGCTGCGAGCGCTCGAGGACGTACGCACCGACCGAGCCGATGAACGCGGTGATGAGGAGGAAGTAGTCGCCGAAGACGATGTCGATCGTGAGGTCGTCCGTGAACAGGAACGCGCCGACGTTGTGCATCACGATCAGGGCGACGCCGGCGAGCGCCGAGTAGCGGAACTGCAGCCGGCTGAGGATGTACGCGAAGATCAGGATCAGCATGTTGCCCGCGTACCCCCAGTCGGGCCGCGCGTCCACCACGAACGCCCGATGGATCACCCACACGAGCCCGCTGAACAGGATCGCCGCCGTGATCATCGGCTGCCAGATGCGACGGTAGTTCGGCAGGTATGTGAGTGCGAGGCTGACGAGCCCGGTCGGGACGCCGAGCCCGTACCTGATCACGGAGTCGAAGACGACCCCTTCGTCTTCGACGACCAGCAGCGCGAGCGGGCCGAACGCGGCCCAGGTCACGGCGCCCAAGAACGTCGCGATCCGGATGTACTGGATGTTCTCATCGAAGTACGTGTCCTGGAAGCGGCGCTCGAGCCACTCGTCCTTGAACTTCAGCGACCAAGGCCGGAGCTCGGGTGCTTGATCCAGGAAGGCGCGGACGGCACGGAACACGCGCTATCGATCTCCGCCGGACGAACGTCCCGGCGGTTGTTCCGTGGGTGGCATGGCCGCGCATGGTGCCACAGGACGAGCACGGGTGACTCAGCCACGATCAAGGTGCGCTTCGACCGACACGGACAGCGCAGGAACCTCGCACGCTGCCCGACTCCTCCCTCGAACCCCTTGAGACACTAGATTTCTCTAATCTTTCCGCTCTTGATAGCTGTAGACTGCGCCGATAATGGAGGGGTATCGGATCGGACAGGCGGCGGAGGCGATCGGCGTGCGGGTCGAGACGCTCCGCCGGTGGGAGCGCGACGGGAAGCTCACCACCGTCCGCACCTCCGGAGGCCAGAGGCTCGTGCCGGCGGCCGAGGTGTCCCGGCTCGTCGCGGAACGACGGGCCGGGCGAGCGCCCGCCGCCGCCAGCCGACGCAATGCCTTCCCGGGCGTGATCACGAAGGTCACCCTCGACAGGGTCTCCGCGCTCGTGGAGATCCAAGCCGGCCCGCACCGTGTGGTCTCCCTCATCACGCGAGAGGCGGCCGACGAGCTCCGTCTTGAACCCGGCATGGAAGCAACCGCAACCGTGAAGGCGACCAGCGTCATGGTGGAGGTGGACAGTTGAAGAAGTTGCTCGTCCTCGCGATGTCATCGGCAACGCTCCTCGCCGGTTGCGGCGACTCGAGCGGAGGTGGTGACGGGAGCGCAACGAGCTCTCCCGAGGCGGTGGAGCTCACAGTGTCGGCGGCGGCGTCGCTGACCGAAGCGTTCGGCGAGACCGGTGGCGCGTTCGAGGCAGCGAACCCCGGTACCACCGTAACCTTCAACTTCGGTCCTTCGGACGGGCTCGCGGGTCAGATCAACGAAGGCGCCCCGGTCGACGTCTTCGCCTCGGCGAGTCCGTCCTGGATGGATTCGGTGGAGGACGACGGTCCCGGCGTCACCGGGCGCGTCGACTTCGCGCAGAACAAGCTCGCGATCGTCGTGCCGGCGGACAACTCCGCGGGGATCGAGGACCTCGACGATCTCACCGAGGACGGCGTCCAGCTCGTCGTGGCCGCCGAAGGCGTCCCGGTCGGCGACTATGCCCGCGAGGTCTTCGCGAACGCGGGGATCTCCGAGGCGGCGCTCGCGAACGTCGTCTCGAACGAGGAAGACGTGAAAGCCGTCATCACGAAGGTGCAGTCGGGGGATGCCGACGCGGGCATCGCCTACGTCACCGACGTCACGCCCGACGCCGCGGACGAGCTCACGCTCATACCGATCCCCGATGAGGTGAACGTCATCGCGACCTATCCCATCGGGGTCGTGAACGCATCCCAGGAGGCCGATGTCGCGCAGACCTTCGTCGACTACGTCCTCGGCGACGGACAGCAGATCCTCGCCGAGTACGGCTTCCTCCCCCCACCGTAGGGGGCGGATCCCGGCCGGCTTCGTCATCCTGGCGGCGCTGGGCCTCGCCCTCGTCGCGCTGCCCCTCTTGGGCCTGATACTGCGGACGCCGTGGTCCCGCATCGTTGTGATCCTCACGAGCGAGACCGCGCTGACGGCCCTCCGGATCTCGCTGGTCGTCGCAACCACCGCAGCGGCGATCTCCTTCGTCCTCGGGTACCCGCTCGCGTGGGTCCTCGTGCGCAGCACCTTCCCCGGCAAGACCCTCGTACGCGCGATCGTCGTCCTTCCGCTCGTGATGCCCCCGGTGGTCGCCGGCGTGGGTCTGCTCGCGGCGTTCGGGCGGCGGAACGGGATCCTCGGATCGTGGTTGTACGAGTGGTTCGGGATCCAGCTCACCTTCACGACGGGTGCGGCGGTGCTCGCCGCGACGTTCGTGTCGTTCCCGCTCGCCGTGCTCGCGCTCGAGGCCGGATTGCGTGGCCTCGACGAGCGGCTCGAGGACGCAGCGTCCACGCTCGGTGCCTCACGCTGGTACGTCCTGCGTCGGGTCACGCTCCCGCTCATGGCACCGCAGATCGCAGCCGCGCTCGTCCTGTCGTGGGCGCGCGCGCTCGGCGAGTTCGGGGCGACGATCACGTTCGCCGGGAACCTGCAGGGACGCACGCAGACGCTTCCGCTCGCGGTCTTCGAACAGCTGCAGCGAGACACCGACGCCGCGTTCGCCGTCTCGATGCTCCTGATCCTCCTCGCGTTCGCGGTGATCCTGTCGCTTCGGGGGCGGTTCCTGAGATGACGCTCGACGTCGACATCTCGGCCGCACGCGGAGCGTTCCAGATCCGCGCGGCCTTCGAGGCCGTCCCCGGGCAGACGATGGCCTTGCTGGGTCCGAACGGCTCGGGGAAGTCGACCCTCGTCGCGACCATCGCGGGTCTCCTGCCTCCCGTGGGAGGCACCATCGAGCTCGACGGCGTGGTGCTCGATGATGTTGAGCGCGGCTCGCACATGCCGCCGGAAGGGCGGCCGATCGGCGTGATGTTCCAGGACCTGTTGTTGTTCCCGCATCTCTCCGCGATCGACAACGTCGCGTTCCCGATCCGTGCTCGCGGTGGCGCGAGATCGGAGGCCCGTGAGCGAGCGGCCGACCTCCTGGGTCGCTTGGGGGTTGCCGCTCGCGCCGAGGCTCGACCCCGTGACCTCTCAGGCGGCGAGGCGCAGCGGGTTGCGCTCGCACGCGCGCTGATCGCGGAGCCGGCGCTGTTGCTGCTGGACGAGCCCTTGTCGGCGCTCGACGTTGGCGCCCGCGTCCGGATCCGTGAGCTCGTCCGTCGCGAGCTCGCGCGGTTCACCGGCGTAAGGATCATCGTGACGCACGATCCCGTCGAAGCCTCGACGTTGTGTGATCGCCTCGTCCTCGTCGAAGGAGGCCGCGTGACCCAGATCGGGTCACCGGAGGAGATCCGGTCGGCACCGCGGTCGCGATATGCCGCGGACATGGTGGGGCTCAATTCCTTCCGCGGCCTGCTCGAACCGCTGGAGGACGGTGCCGGCCTGCTCAAGACGGGCGAGGGTGATGTGGTCGCCGCATGGCCCGAGGGATCCGATGGCGGCGAGGCGATCGGCCTTCTCCGCCCAGCCGATGTCACGTTGTCGCTCGAGTCACCGGCGGGATCCGCTCGGAACGTGTTCCGTGGCGAAGTGACGTCGATCGCGATCGACAGCGAGCGTGCCCGAGTCCGGATCGCGACCGCCCCTCCACTCGTGGCCGAGGTCACGCTCTCGTCCGTTCGACGCCTCGGTCTCCGCGACGGTGTGATCGTGTGGGCATCGTTCAAGGCCGTCGAGGTCCAGGTTCTGCCACTCTGACGCGTTCGAGCTCGACGACAGGGAGGGACGATGGAGATCAGCGCTCGCAATCAGCTCAAGGGAACCGTGAGATCCGTGGAACTCGGGACCGTCATGGCCGAGGTGGTGGTCGATGTCGGCGGTCAGGAGATCGTGTCGGCGATCACACGAGGAAGTGCCGAGCACCTGGGGCTCACGGCAGGCGCAGAGGTGACCGTGATCATCAAGGCGACCGAGGTGATGATCGCAACCGGTTCGTGAGCACGAACAGCGGACGGATCTTCCTGGGGGGTGGCCCACCCGGAACGGAGGACCGGTACGCTGGGTAGGTGAAGACGGACGAGCGTTCGGTCCGCAAGACGGACCGAGAAGGCGACAGCCCCAAGCCCAAGAAGCGCCGTCACCCGGCGCTCACGTTCCTCGGCGAGCTGCCGGGCCTGATCCTCATGGCGTTCGCCTTGGCGTTGCTCATCAAGAGCACCCTGCTGCAGGCGTTCTGGATCCCCACGGGCTCGATGGAACCCACCTTGGTCCCGGGCGACCGGGTCATCGTCGCCAAGGTCCCCTACTACTTCCATGATCCGCAGCGCGGCGACGTCATCGTGTTCGAAGAGCCCGATCCCGCCAAGGAGCCGGAGCGCGGCGTGTGGGGTGCGATCACCCACTGGCTCGGGCAAGGCCTCGGATTCTCCCCTCCCGACAACTCCGACTACATCAAGCGGGTGATCGGCGAACCGGGTGACGTAGTCTCCGCGAGGAACGGGGACGTGTACGTGAACGATGTCCGGATCTCGGAGCCCTATCTCCATGAACGCACGGCCCGGTTCCCGGCAACGACGGTTCCCGAGGGGGAGCTGTTCGTGATGGGGGACAACCGCTCCAATTCGCTCGACTCCCGGTTCGACCTGGGGTTCGTCCCGATCGACCGGGTGGTCGGCAAGGCGGTCTGGATCATCTGGCCCGTCGACAACATGAGCGGTTTCTAGCGAGGGCGAGCTCGTGCGCGGTCGTGCGCGGGCTCTTGATCGGCAGTGGCGTTGCCGTCGAACCGGAGGACCGAGGAGTTCCTCGATCGGCTTCCGTCCGGTTCCACTCGCTAGCCGACCTCCCGCTCCTTCGCCCAAGCGTCCAACAGCTCGTACGCCTCGCCCTCGGGGATCTCGCCTCGCTCCATGCGAACGTCCATCAGGAACGCGAGCGCCTCGCCCACCACCGGCCCGGGCTCCACGCCGAGTCGTTCCATCACCTGCCGACCGTCGAGGGTCGGGCGCATCGCGTCCAGGTTCTCTTGCTCGGCCAGGCGGGCGATCCGGTCCTCGAGCTCGTCCTGCAGCCGCGCGAACCGCTCCGCGCGCTTCGGGTCGCGTGTCGTGCAATCCGCTCGTGTGAGCTGGTTCAACTTGTCGAGGAGCGGCCCTGCGTCGCGGACGTACCGTCGCACGGCGGCATCCGTCCAACCGTCGCCGTACCCATGGAACCGAAGATGGAGCTCGACGAGCGTCCGAACCTCCTCCACGGTGGAGTTGGGGTAGCGGAGCTCGCGGAGCCGCTGCTCCGCCATCCGCGCGCCGACGACCTCGTGGTGGTGGAAGGAGACCCCGTCGGACGTGATCGCCCGGGTCGACGGCTTCCCGATGTCGTGGAGGAGACCGGCGAGCCGGAGCACGGGATCGGGCTCGAGGCGGTCGACGACCGCGAACGTGTGGCGCAGCACGTCCTTGTGCCGATGCACGGGATCCTGTTCGAGCTGCAGCGCCGGGAGCTCGGGAAGGAACTCGTCGGCGAGCCCGGAATCGACGAGCATGGTCAACCCGGTGCCCGCCGCGTCGCCGACCAGGAGCTTGTCGAGCTCGGCGCGGATGCGCTCCGAGGACACGATCCGTAGCCGTTCCCGCATCCGGTGGATCGCATCCACCACGCGCGGAGCCGGTGTCACACCGAGCTGGGAGACGAACCGAGCGGCGCGGAGCATGCGCAGGGGATCGTCCGAGAACGCGACCTCGGGATCCAGCGGAGTGTCGAGCACCTTCGCGGCGAGGTCCTTCACCCCTTCGTAGGGGTCGACGAACTCCCCGTCCGGCAGCCGGACGGCCATCGTGTTGATCGTGAAGTCGCGGCGGGACAGGTCGGTCTGGATGTCCTTCGCGAACGAGACCGCGGGCTTCCGCTCGTCCTCCGGATACCGCTCCTCGCGGAACGTCGTGATCTCGAGCAGGGTGCCGTGTCGACGCGCCCCCACCGTGCCGAACTTCAGGCCCACGAGATACAGCGCCTCCGCCCATCCCCGGAGAAGCCGTGACGTCTCGGCCGGCGATGCGTCGGTCGCGAAGTCGAAATTGGTCGCCGGGGTCAGTCGACCCATCACCAGATCACGCACAACACCGCCCACCAGGTACAGCTCGTGACCGGCCGCCTGGAAGCGGTCGCCGAGTTCCTTCGCGAGCGGATCGACCTCGAGGGTGGTCACGACGTCCAACCTTACCCTCGCGCTCCTCCCGCCCCGCCGGAGTACGGTGCGGCGATGCCCATCTGGCTCGGGTTCCTCTGGACGCTCCCGAACACGCTGCTCGGGCTCGTGCTCGGTATCTTCACGTTCCAGTTGCCCCGGCTCGATCGCGGGGTGGTCATCTTCGATCGTGCTCCGCGAGGGCTCACGACACTGCTGCCACGTCTCGGTCGCACCGCGATGACCGTCGGCTTCGTGATCGTCTCGGCCCGGCCGCTCGAGGGACGACTCCTGGCCCACGAGCGCCATCATGTCCGTCAGTACCTCGTGTGGGGCCCGTTCTTCATCCCCGCGTACCTCGTGGTCGCGGTCCGCTCCGGGTACCGGCGACATCCGATGGAGCTCGCCGCCGTCCGCGCGGCGGAAGCGGCGGAGCCGTAGCCGATCAGTACGGGAGGCTCTCGGAGGCCGCCTCCGCCTCGTCGAACGCCGCACGGCGTTCGAGCGTTCCGTGCAGCGCCAGGTCGAAGTCGTGGGGGTTGGTCGCGGTCCGGCGGGCCTCGTCCGGCGAGACGACGCCCTCCTTCACGAGCTTCACGAGCGCTTGGTCGAACGTCTGCATGCCGTAGAACTCTCCGCCTTGGATCACCTCGAGGATGCCCGACGTCTCCTCGGGATCCACGATCCTGTCGAAGACGCGTCCGGTGTTCACCAGGACTTCCACGACCGGGACGCGCCCCTTCCCGTCTGCACGGGTCACGAGACGCTGGGACACGATCCCGCGGAGAGCGCCGGCGAAGGAGGAGCGGATCTCCCGCTGCTGCTCAGGCGGGAACAGGTCGAGCGTGCGGTTGATCGTCTCCATCGCGTCGATCGTGTGCAGGGTGGAGATCACGAGGTGTCCGGTCTCGGCCGCCTGGATCGCGGCGAGAGCGGAGTCCGCGTCACGGATCTCCCCGATGAAGATCACGTCCGGGTCCTGACGGATGACGTGCCGGAGGGCGGCCGCGTACGACTCCGTGTCGATCCCGATCTCGCGCTGCTGGACGATCGAGAGCTGGTCGTCGTGGACGACCTCGATCGGATCTTCGACGGTCACGATGTGGGTCCGGCGGGTGCGGTTGATGTGTCCGATCATGGCGGCGATGGTCGTCGTCTTTCCTGTTCCCGTCGGACCGGTGATCAAGATCAGTCCGCGTGGGGAGGCCGCGAGCGTGCTCATCACGGGCGGCAACCGGAGCTCCTCGAACGACGGCACCTCGGCGCGGACGCGACGGATCGCGAGCCCGATCACGCCGCGCTGACGGAAGACGTTGACACGGAACCGTCCGACGCCGGAGAGCGTGTAGCCCAGGTCGGCCTCGTTCGTCTGCTCGAACTCCCGCTTCTTGTGCTCGCTCATGAGCGCGTCGGCGAAGCGATCGGTGTCGGCAGCGGAGAGGTAGCCGAGCTCGGCCGGAGAAAGGTCGCCGTCCACCCGGACGAACGGGACGTTGCCAGCCTTCAGGTGGAGGTCGCTCGCGCCCCGCTCGACCGTGTACCGCAGCAGCTCATCGATGTCCATGCCAGACCGACGCTCCTCTTCTCATCGCTGGTCGCGCGCCCTTCGGACGCTCGGTACATGCATCGGCCCCTCCCCCCGGGGACCTGAGGAACGCAACCTAGAATCAGGCCGGATGGCTGAGGGAGGCGGAGCGTCGACGCCGGGCGCGGATGCCGGTGGCTCGAAGCGCCGTCGCAGACGACGGCCGAGGCGAGGCTCCGCGCACGCGGCCGGCGACGCGAAGGCCCGAGGAGCGATCCGGGGCGGCGATACGGCAGGGGATGCCCCCCGATCGTCGGCGAAGACCGATCGGGCCGGTGCCGAGCCCGGGCGCACCCACGCGGAGACGGGCCGGGGTCAGAAGCGCAAGCCCCAGAGGAAGAGCCCGAGGAAGACCCAGAAGAAGGAGCAGAAGAGCCAGAGGCAGCGGCAGAAGCGGCGAGGCACGTCGGGGAAGGCTTCCCAGAGATCCAGCGGCGCCCCCACCAAGCGAGAGATCTCCGCGGGTGGAGTTGTCTACCGACGGGACGGAGACGAGATCGAAATCGTCCTGGCGTCACGACGCACCCGCCGGGGCGAGCTCGCCTGGGGGCTCGCGAAGGGCGGCATCGAGGACAACGAATCCCCTGAAGAGGCGGCGGTTCGAGAGGTCCGGGAGGAGACCGGGCTTCTCGCGGAGATCGAGGACTCCCTGGGGGAGACCCGCTACTTCTACGTGTGGGAGGACGTGCGCATCCGCAAGACCGTCCACTTCTTCTTGATGCGACACACGGGCGGGAACATCGACGACCGCGATGACGAGATGGAGGAGATCCGTTGGTTCCCGCTGGAGCGCGCGCTCAAGCGGGCCGCGTACCGCGGTGAGCGCGACGTCCTCGTCCGCGCCGCCGAGATCCTCCGGTGAGTCCCGTCGACGTCGGGATCGCCGATCGCGATCGGCCTGATCTCCGGCGTCCTGGCCGGTGTCTTCGGCGTCGGAGGCGGGATCGTGATGACTCCCGGCATCCAGGTACTCCTCGGGGCTCCGCCGATCGTGGCACTCGCCACCCCTCTGCCGGTGATCTTCCCGACCGCGCTCGCCGGCGCGCTCGCCTACCGCCGCCGCGGTGAGGTCGACGTCCGAGCGGCCACGTGGCTGGTCGGGCCCGGCGTCGTCGGCGCCGCGCTGGGAGCCTGGCTCACCACCGCGATCGATACCAGGGTGCTGCTGATCGTGACCGCTGTCCTACTCGGCTGGCAGGCGATCTCGATCCTGCGCGCGGGCCAGCGGCGACGATCATCCCGAACGGCAACGGCGCCGATCCTCGGGGGGATCGGGGCCCTGGCCGGCCTCGTCTCCGGTCTCCTGGGGATCGGTGGCGGTCTGGTGATCGTTCCGTTGCTCGCAGGCTGGCTCGGGATGCCTCTGAAGCGGGCCCTCGGAACATCCCTCCTCGCGATCGTCGCCCTCGTGGTCCCCGGCGCGGTGGTCCATGGGGTGCTCGGCCACCTCGACCTGTGGCTCTGCGTCGCGCTGATGGTCGGATCCGTGCCCGGAGCTCGGCTCGGCGCGGCCATCGCGCTGGGCGCGCGGGAGCGGACGCTTCGGGTCGTGGTGGGGTGCGGACTCCTTGCCGTTTCGATCCTGTATGCGATCGAGCAGGCCTCGGCGATGCTGGACAGCTGACCTCGGGGGCTACGATTGACGCTCGGCATGCGTCGCTCCCGCGGACCACATCTGGCTCTGAGTCTCCTCTCGATCGTCTGGGCGATCGTCTGGATCCCCTCGCCCGCGCACGCCCAGGGAGAGCCGGACGCGACGATCCGCCTGATCCGGCAGACCGCGTACACCACGCCGGAACAACCGCTGATCAGGCTCGCGATCCGGATCAGCAACGTCGGCGACGTGACGATCCCCGACGCGGTGATCGGTTGGCGGCTCGGTCCGAAGGTCTTGTCCCGCGTCGGGTACGAGACCGCGCTGGAGGATGGTCCACCGTACGCAGCGGCAGCCGATACGGTCTCCGACCCCGCAGACATCGAGCCGGGGGAGGTCGACCGACCTCGCGATCAAGATCGACACGTCGGAGACCGGAGCCATCGAGGATGACTCCGGCGTCTATCCGCTGCAGATCGAGCTCAGGAGCGGCGACGAGCTCACGACCTCGATGACCACCGCCGTGATCCACATCTTCCAACCCCCGGAGAAGCAGGTCTTGTTCTCGTGGTGGACCGAGGTAGCGACACCGATCGCGTTCGGCCCCAACGGCACCCTGATCGACCTCGGCTTCGAGAGGACGCTCGAGTCCGGCGGCGGGATCGTCGCGCAGGTGGAGGCCCTCCGAGACCTGCTCCAGGCGGCATCGGCGAGCGCGACCGTCGACCTGATCGTCTCCCCCGTGGCCCTCGACCAGCTCGAGCGGGCGGCGGACGGGTACGAACGGGTCGATGGGACGACGGTTCCGAGTAGCGATCCCGCGCCGCTCGCGGCCGCAGCGACCCTGGAGCGTCTCCGGGAGATCGCCGCCTCGCCGCTCGCCCGGCTCCACGCGATGCCGTTCGCTGCTCCGAGACTGCCGGCATTGCTTTCCGCCGGCCTGAACTCGCACCTCGACGCTCACTGGCGCGTGGGTGACGAGACGTTCGAGCGGATCCTGGGCGAGCGCCCGGACCCGACGGTCGCGAGACCGCCCGGGCTGGCGTTCGACCAGGCGTCGGTGGACGCGATGGAGGCGCGCGGGGTCACCACACTCCTCGGAGCCGCGGACACGGTCGATCGGCCGCCGCAGGACAACGACTTCGCACCACCGCCGGCGGCGACCCTGCCCACGTCGTTGGGGGCTGATGTGACACTCCTCCTCCCCGACCCCGGAGCGACGTCACTCTTGGATGACCCCGATATCCGAGAGGACCCGATCCTGGCGGCGCACGTCCTCCTCGGCGAGCTCGCCACGATCTGGAAGGAGCAGCCCGTACCGCCGGCGGACGTGGAGCGCGGCCTCGCCCTCGACCTCGTAGCCGATCTGCCGGCCGCCTTCTGGCACCCCGCGGTGCGCCGGCTCACCCAGGCGCCGTTCCTGGAGCCGGTCCATGCCGACGATCTGCGCGACCACGTGCTGCCTCCTCCCGAGCCGGCGACCCTGGGCCCGGAACCGGCCGAGGCGTTCCGCCCCTCCTACACGGCCGATCTCGTCGCGGCCGCCCAGCGCGTGAACACGTTCGGCAGCGTCGTCGAGGAGCCGGCGGGCGAGGCTGACCGGCTCCGGCGAGACCTGCTGTACGCGGAGGCGTCGCAGTACATCCGCAACGAGGGGTCCGGCCGGATCTGGATCAACTGGGTGAACGGCGTGATCGACACAACGTTCGCCGCGATCGCCCCGGTCACGGCGCGCCCTCTCACGTTCACGTCGCGATCGGGCACGATCCCCCTCCGCATGGGCGACCCCGGTAC
Organism: uncultured Actinomycetota bacterium; assembly: GCA_963702405.1. Classification (GTDB taxonomy): domain Bacteria; phylum Actinomycetota; class UBA4738; order UBA4738; family HRBIN12; genus JAJNBA01. The sequence continues at coordinate 161,633 of CAVPCM010000007.1, read as the reverse complement.
GCGGGTTTTGAACGTGCGAGTGGAACTGGCATCGGTTCGGGTCGACCTCCTCGGCGCCGGAGAGCGGCCGGTGCGGATCACCGAGCCGGATCAGGTGATCACGTTCGATGCGGAGGTGAGGGCAGCCGGGACCAGCGAGGTCGAGGTGTTCGTGCGATCGCCCGACGGCGTGGAGCTGTCCCGGGCCGTGCTGGTGGTTCGATCCACGGCGATCAACCCGATCGCCCTGGCGATCACGATCGGAGCCGGCCTGGTCCTCATCGCTCTGTGGTCGAGGAGATTGTTCCGGCGGCGACAGACGTGAGCTCGGAGTACGAGCGTCCGCAGCGGGACTCGCGGGAATCCCTGGTGCGCCATGCCGCCGTCATGACGGTGGGGACCACGCTCTCGCGCCTCACCGGGTTCCTCCGCCTCAGCGCGATGACTGCCGCGCTCGGCGTCACCATCAGCACGCTGGGATCGATCTACACCGTCGCCAACCTCACGCCCAACATCGTCTACGAACTGATCCTCGGGGGCATCCTCACCTCGGTGTTCGTCCCGGTCTTCGCCGCGCGCCTCGAGACGCACGGCACCGAGGACGCCCGTGAGGTGGCCGACCGAGTCATCTCCCTCGTGGCGGTGATCCTGGTCACGGTCGCCGCCCTGGGCGCCGTGTTCGCGGAACAGATCATCCGCCTGTACCTCGTCTCCTCGGACGCTCCCCACCGTGACGCGCAGATCGAGCTCGGCGTCTTCTTCCTCCGGTGGTTCATGCCGCAGATCGTCTTCTACGGCGTGGGCGCGGTCATCATCGGGCTCCTCCAGGCGCACCGGCGGTTCGCGGCGCCGATGTTCGCGCCGATCCTGAACAACCTGGTCGTGATCGGGACCTTCATCGCCTACGCGGCCGCGCGAGGGAGCCGACCACCCGATGTTCGGACCATCACCGACCTCGAGCGGACCATCCTCGCTGTGGGGACGACGCTCGGGGTCGTCGTGATGACCCTGGCGTTGTGGCCCTCCCTCCGCGCTATCGGGTACCGGATCCGGCTCCGGCTGACGTGGCGCCACGAGGCCGTCCGGCAGCTGGTGCGCCTGGCGGGGTGGGTCGCCGTCTACGTCGCCGCCAACCAGCTCGCGTACGTGGTGGTGATCGTGCTCAATAACCGCTTCGACGCCGGCCCGCAGGTCTACACCACCGCCTTCATCGTGTTCCAGCTCCCTCACGCGATCTTCGCCGTCTCGATCTTCACGGCACTCCTGCCTGGGATGAGCCAACGCTGGGCGACCGGCGACGCCGCGGGTGTGCGCTCGTTCCTGTCCCGTGGACTCCGCGACACTGCCGTCGTCACGATCCCGGCCGCCCTCGGCCTCTTCGCGCTCGCGGAGCCGATCGCCCGGCTCCTCTTCGAGCACGGAGCTGCCGTCGAAGCGGATGCGGTCGCCATCGGCAGCGCCCTGCAGGGCTTCGCCGTCGGTCTGCTGTTCTTCTCGTCGTTCCAGCTCATGACCCGAGCCTTCTACGCGATGCAGGACACGAGAACGCCGGCCATCGCGAACGTCGGGGTCGGGTGCGTGAACGTCGCCGCGGCCCTCCTGTACACGGCGGCCCCCCTCGAGCTCGGTGTCCAAGGGATGGCCCTGGCGCACGCGACCTCGTACGTCGCGGGCGCGGGGATCCTCCTGATCCTTCTCCAGAAGAGGCTGGGAGCCCTCGACGGCGCGCGGATCGCGCGAACCGTCGCGCTGACCTCGGTCGCGGGGATCGCCTCCGCCGGAGCCGCCGTCGGCGTGCTCCGCGTCTGGGACCTCCCGGCGGACGCGGGGGTGCTCTCGCAGGCTGCACACGTGATCGCCGCCGTCGCGGGTGGGGTGCTGGTGTTCCTGATCTCGGCCCTTATCCTGCGAGTCGGAGAGGTCGATGACCTGAAGAAGGTCATCGTCAGGAGGTTCCGAGGATGAACGTTCGACGCGACGAAGCGGGGCTCGTGGGCAAGATGCTCGTCGTCTGGCTCCTCTTCCTCGCGGTGATCGCCGTCGCGGCGATCGATGCGGCCTCGATCGCGTTCACGACCTACAAGCTCTCCGACGTCGGATCCACCGCGGCGAGTGAAGGCGCGCTCGTCTTCAAGGCCGATCACGATGTCCGCCAGACCTGCGCTCGCGTCGCGAAGGTGGTGACCGCGCAGGAGCCGACGGCGAAGGTCGCGCGCGGCGGCTGCAGCGTGGAGGCACCCACCGGCCTCGTGACCGTGAAGATCAACAAGCTGGCGAGCACCGTCATCGTTCACCGCATCTCCTGGACGGAGGACTTCGCTTCCGTGACCGTCACCGAGACCGCCGGACCACCCTCGCTGTAGCGTTCGACGCGGTGACTGCCTCCGAGACCGACGAACTGCTCGTCCGACGGTTCCAGGACGGGAGCTCCGACGCGTTCGAGACCCTCGTGCAGCGCCACAGCACGCGCGTCTACAACCTGTGTCTGCGGATCCTCGGCGACGCGGAGGAAGCCGCCGACGCCTCGCAGGACACGTTCCTCGCCGCCCTGCGCAAACTGAGCAGCTTCCGCGGAGATGCCGCCTTCACGACATGGCTGCACCGCGTCGCCGTCAACGCCTGCTACGACTCCCTCCGCAAGAAGCGGCGACGGCCGATGCTCCAGCTGGCTCCCGACGAGGGCGACGAGCGGCCGGAGCCGTCCCTCCCCTCGCCCGATCACGCGGAAGGGGTGGTGTTCTCCGTCGACGTAGCGCAGGCGCTGGCGCAGGTGCCGGAGGAGTTCCGCGTCGTCCTGGTGCTCGCGGACGTGCAGGACCTCCCCTATGAGGAGATCGCTGCCGTGCTCGAGATCCCCGTGGGAACGGTGAAATCGAGGGTCTTCCGGGGCCGGACCGCCCTCGGGAAGGCGCTGGGCGTGACCCGGGGGGAACCCTCCGGAGCGTCACGGACGTCAGAGGAAGAGGCATGAACCATCCTTACGAGCAGCTGGCCGACCTGATGGACGGCACCCTGGACGAGCGCGAGCGCCCCGGGGTGCAGGCGCATCTGGATTCCTGTGCCACCTGCCGACAGGACATCGACCTCGCGACCCACGGCGCCCGAGCCGCTCGCTCCCTCCCCGTCGAGAGCCCTCCTCCGGATCTGCATCGGCGCGTCGTGGGAGCCGGCGGCGGCCGCGGCACCCCGTCGTGGTACCGCTGGGCGGGTGCGGCCGCGGCCGCCGCCGCGGTGATCGCGATCGCGATCGCCCTCCCCAACGTCGGGAGCGATCCGCGTCGAGGCGGCGTCTCCAGCCTGGCCGGCGAAGACTCGCAGGCCACGGTCGAGAGCGGTCCGGCCGGTGGAGACGTCGTCGTCGCCCACGAAGACCGCGACTACGACGCCCCGGGGCTCGAGGAGCTCGCACGCTCCGCCAGGGCGTCGAGCGAGCTCGCCCCGAACGCGGCGGGAGGGACCCGGCAGGATGCGGCGGCCGCCGTTCGATGTGTCTCTCAGGCCTTCGGGAACCAGCAGGCAGGACAGTTGACGCGGCTGATCCAAGCCAGGTTCGAGGGCGAGGAGGCCTACATCGCTGTCTATCTCGAAGGCCCGGGTGCGGGCGAGCCGCCGGACACCGTCGCGGTGTGGGCGGCGTCCGCCGACGACTGCGCTGTGCTCTCGTTCGCGTCGGCTCGCATCTGACCTCCTCCGCGACGGGCACGCGCGGGAAGGACCGGCTCACAGGCGGCGTTCAGGTCGTGTGGGAGGATGACCATCGCATGACCACGGAACGCGAGAACGACGTTCGGAACATGATCGTGATCGGGTCCGGCCCTGCCGGATTCACGGCGGCGCTCTACGCCGCCCGGGCCAACCTCGAGCCTCTGGTGCTGAAGGGCGTGGAGGCCGGCGGCCAGCTGATGTTGACCACCGACGTCGAGAACTATCCGGGCTTCGCCGACGGGATCCTGGGGCCGGAGCTGATGGACCAGATGGAGAAGCAAGCAGCCCGGTTCGGCGCGGAGATCCTCTCGGTCCACGTGACCCGCGTCGATCTCTCCTCGCGGCCCTATCGGGTCTGGGCGGGCGACGAGGTCTGGAAGACACGGACCGTGGTGATCGCCACGGGGGCGACGGCGAAGTGGCTCGCCGTCCCGGGCGAGGAGAAGCTCCGCGGGAGAGGCGTCTCCGCGTGTGCCACCTGCGACGGCTTCTTCTTCCGCGATCGAGAGCTCGTCGTGGTCGGCGGCGGTGACTCGGCGATGGAAGAGGCGACGTTCCTGACGAAGTTCGCCTCCAAGGTGACGATCGTCCATCGGCGCGACGAGTTCCGCGCGTCGAAGATCATGCAGGATCGGGCCCTCGCGAACCCGAAGATCGAGGTCGCCTGGAACGCCGCGGTGGTCGAGATCCTCGGCGACGACGCGGTCACCGGCGTGAGGCTCCGCGACACGTCGACCGGTGAGATCGATGAGCTTCTCACCGACGGCGTCTTCGTGGCGATCGGCCACACGCCGAACACCGAGCTCTTCGTCGATCGGTTGGAGCTCGACCCGGACGGGTACATCGTGATCCAGGAGCCGCGCACCCAGACCTCGGTCGAAGGGGTGTTCGCGGCCGGCGACGTCACTGACCGCATCTATCGTCAGGCCGTCACCGCCGCGGGACAGGGATGCAAGGCAGCGATCGACGCCGAGCGGCTGCTCGAGGCGGAGTCCCACGCCGCGGTCGAGGCGGGGAATCTCGCCGCTCGAGCGAGCGTTCAGAGCGAGGCGTAGACCAGCCGGCGGAGCCGGCGGTCGAGAGGAGAGCAGAAGATGGCGAACATCGGAGATGTGAACGACACGGAGTTCCAGACGAGCGTCCTCGATTCCGAGACGCCGGTCCTCGTGGACTTCTGGGCGGAGTGGTGCGTGCCGTGTCACATGGTCTCTCCAGTCGTGGAGGAGATCGGGCAGGAGAAAGGCCAGGACCTCAAGGTCGCGAAGCTGAACATCGACGAGAACCCGGACGCCACCAGGACCTACGGGGTCATGTCGATCCCCTCCTTGATCTTGTTCAAGGCAGGCAAGGAGGTCGCGCGGGTCACCGGCGCGCGGCCGAAGGACGCGATCCTTCGAGACCTCGACCCGCACCTCGCGTAGGGCATCTACGCCACCCTGCTCCCGTCGGCGGTTGCCGTCGCGGCGCGTACCCACGCACACTCGAACCGATGCGCATCTTTCGCGAGGGCGACAGCGGCCCGGAGATCGCGGACATCCAGTCGAGGTTGACAGCGCTCGGGGCCGAGATCGACGGCGAGGAACTGGTGGGCGTGTTCGGATCGTCCACCGCTTCCGCCGTCCGCTGGTTCCAGCAAGATCGGCACTTGCAGGTCGACGGCCTCGTCGGCCCCGACACGTGGGAACAGCTCGTCGAGGCGGGTTGGCGGCTGGGCGACCGCACGCTGTATCACCGCGCACCGATGTTCCGAGGAGACGACGTGCGCGACATCCAGCGGATGCTGAACGCCTTGGGCTTCGACAGCGGCAAGGAGGACGGGTTCTACGGCCCACGGACGGACGGTGCCCTCCGGCTGTTCCAGCGCAACGTCGGGGACGAACCGGACGGGATCGTCGGCCCGCACACGCTGTCGGTGCTGCGGCGGATGCGCCCGCTGGATGCGGCCCCGTCGCGAGCCCTCGTGCGGGAGCGCGAGGAGCTGGATGCCTCGCGGGGGCCGATCGAGGGCAGGATCATCGCGGTCGACGTCGGCGAAGCGGCCGCCGCGGCCAGCGAGTTGCATCAGCGCTCGGCGCTCGCCCTCGTGGAAGAGCTGCGGGCGGTGGGCGCCGATCCGAGGCTCCTCGTCACCGACGACGACGCGGCCGCGCCTTCGGACCGAGCCCGTCTCGCGAACGAGGCCCGCGCAGCGGCGTCCATCACCGTGGAGCTCACCGCCAGGGACGGGGAAGGCGGGGGCGGCCCCGTCTGCTCGTACTTCGGCAGCAGGACCACCCATTCCCCTTCGGGACTTGTTCTCGCGCAACTGATCCTGGAAGAGCTCGAGGCGGAGCTCGGCCTGTCCGGACGGGTCCGGCCGCTGACGATCGCACCTCTGCGCGAGACGCGGATGCCGGCGGTCCAGGTCGAACCGTTCACCGGCGCGGGCCGGCGAGAGGAAGAGCTGCTCCGCGACCCCGACCTTCCGACGCGCGTCGCCCGCGCCGTCGCCGTCGGGGTGGGCCGATTCTTCTCAGGTTAGGCGCGGGCGACGCGCGAGCATCGCGAGGTACACGCCGAGGATCAGACCGAGGAAGGTCGCTTTCAGCGCGCGTTCCCGCTCCGACGGGTGCCGACCGGCGTCATCCATCTGCTGAGCGTACCGGGTGAGGTTTGTCAGTCCGCGATCGCGCAATAGGCTCTGTATGATGGTATCACTCAATCGGGGGCAAGACCAGGCCCGGAACCGACGATCTCCGACACGATCCGCTCGAGGTCATCAGCGGAGCCGAACTCGATCAACACCTGACCCCGCTTGCGGCCCATGCGGATCTGCACCCGGGTGGCGAGCTGCTCGGACAGGATCTCCTCGACCTCAGCGAGGTTGGGGTCGGAGGCATCCGCATCCGTGCCGGCCTTCTTGGGAGCGGGCTCCGGCGGACCCTCGATGAAACGTCGAACGATCTCCTCCGTCTCGCGGACCGAGAGATCCTCCGCCGCGACGCGCAGCGAGAGCGACGTGATCGCGTCGGCATCGCCCAAGGCGAGCAGCGCTCGCGCATGACCCGCCGAGAGCTTCTCGTCCGTGAGGAGCTGCTGCACCTCGAGGGGCAGGGCGAGGAGACGGATCGTGTTGGCGATGTGCGACCGTGAGACGCCGACGCGATCGGCCAGCTCCTCCTGCTTCAACCCGAGCTCGTCCAGGAGCTGCCGGAACGCCTCGCCGAGCTCGATCGGATTGAGGTCTTCCCGATGGATGTTCTCGATCAGAGCTTCCCTGAGCAGATCGGCGTCGTCGGAATCCCGCAGGACCACTGGGACCGTGGCCAGCCCCGCGAGCTTCGCGGCTCGGAGGCGCCGCTCGCCGGTGACGACCTCGTAGCCCTGGCCCGCCCGCCGAACCACGATCGGTTGAAGGATCCCCACCTCGCGGATGGACGCGGCGAGCTCCTGCAACGCCTCGTCGTCGAACCTGCTCCTCGGCTGTTTCGGGTTGGGGGCGATCGCCCCTGCGGGCACCTCGAGCAGCCCGGTGGCCATCTCCCCCGCCTCGGGCGCGCCGGGTATCAGCGCGGAGAGCCCCCGTCCCAGACCCCCTCGCTTGGACATCAATCGCCTCCCTTACGGAACATCCGCCAACGCCGTTTCCGGCCCTGCTCCTCGTCCAACGTCGCGCCGATGTCCGCCATCCCCTCACGCTGTTCGTCCGCGGGAGCCGGAGGCGCCTCTTGACCTGCCTCGATATCGATATCGGAGTTCTCGTCGATCACCACGACCCGTCGCTGGGGCAACTCGCCCGGTGGCGGGGGTCTCGACGGGGGCTTGACCCTCGGCTCAGGTTGGCGCGCGGGCTCCTCCCAGAGCTCATCGTCCGTATCCACCGCGGTGCTCCTGGTCCCTCGAGCAGCAGGTGGCCTCGACGTGGGAGATGCGGTCATCTCGACCTGTGGTACGGGGTCCGTGGGTTGAGACTCGGGTTCCGGTGCAAGTGCGGGCGGTTCGGGCGCCGGCTCCGCTGCAGCCGGCTCGGGGGTCAGGTCGACGACTGGCTCGTTCTCGGCCGATGCCTCGATCGTGGGACCGGATCTGGAGGCTGGCGGTTCCTCCGGCAGGTCGGGATGCCCCCCGTTCTCGGAGGGCTCCTCGGCGTCCCCCGGTCGCTCCATCGGAGGCATCACGGCGATCGGCATCTTGTCGAACTGCGGCATGGGGGCCTCTGGCGGAGGTCGCAGCGCGACCTCCTGCGCGAGCTGACGGTATGCCTCGGCGCCCTTCGACTTCGCGTCGTAGATCGTGATGGGCTGCCCGAAGCCCGGCGCCTCCGACAATCGGACCGTGCGAGGGATGATGACGTCGTAGACGAGATCGCCGAAGTGACGCTTGACCTCCGCCACGACCTGCTCCGAAAGCTTCGTTCGCGGGTCGAACATCGTCATCACGATGCCCGACAGCCTGAGGCCCGAGTTGATGTTCTGCTGGACGAGGGAGACGTTCCGGAGCAGCTGCCCCAGCCCCTCCAGGGCGTAGTACTCGCACTGGATGGGCACGATCAGCTCTTCGGCCGCGGTGAGCGCGTTGATGGTCAATAGCCCGAGGGAAGGCGGACAGTCGAGGAGGATGAAGTCATACGCTCCTTCGCGAACGGGCTCGATCGCCTTCTTCAGTCTCGACTCGCGCGAGAATTGGGACACCAACTCGATCTCGGCTCCGGCCAGGTCGATCGTTGCCGGCACCGCATGGAGCCGCTCCACGGGGGTGTGCACGATGGCCTCCTGGATCTCGGCCTCGGAGACGACGACGTCATACACCGTGACCTCGCGCGCGTCGTGCCGGATGCCCATCCCCGTGGACGCGTTCCCCTGCGGATCGAGATCCGCCACCAGCACGCGATACCCGATGTCGGCCAGCGCCGCGCCGAGACTCACCGCCGTCGTGCTCTTGCCAACCCCGCCCTTCTGATTCGCGATCGCGATTACCCTGGCTCGACCAGGGACGTCGGGAACGACAGGGCCCTTCTTCCTCGACCGCTTGGGCGAGGTGGGGCGAGTCGGCGTGGTGGGTGCCACGACGTGGGTCGAGCTGGCAGACGCCTTGCTCACTGTCGGGTCATGATAACGATGGGTCCGCCGCTTTCAAGGGTGGGGCTCCCGATGGCCACGATGCGAGCGTCCTCGGGCACCTGATCCGTCCGAAACGTGGTTCCTGCCCAGTAGATCAGGCTCCCGTCGGCGTGGAGAAGACGTCGGGCGACCGCCCAGGTCCGAGAGGGGTCGCCGAACCCCCTGGCGAGGCACACCCCGGTATCCGAAGGCAGCAGCTCCTCGGCGGGCTTGGGAAAGACGCGGACGTTCCGGAGCGACAGACGCTCGACGACGAGCTCGAGGAAGGCGACCCTCAGCTGGCGCGGCTCGGCGAGCGTGAGGAACAAGTCTGGCCGAGCCACCGCGACGGGGATACCGGGAAGACCTGCTCCCGATCCAAGGTCGACCACCGGCTGCTTCACCCGGCCGAGGTGAGGGACGGCTCGGAGGCTGTCGAGCACGTGCCGATCGCGGACGTGATCCCGATCGGACGACGCCACCATCCCGCGAGGGATCGCGTGCTCCGCGAGAAGACCTTCGAAGGCCTCGAGCGCAGCGATCTGACCAGGGGAGAGATCGGCGACGGTCCAACCCTCATGTTTCACGTGAAACATGGCCTCCTTTGGAGGCGGGCATCCTCAGAGGGGTCGGACTACCACGAACCGATCGGGATCGGCGCCCTCGGACACGCTCTCGAGGGTATCGAACTCCGCGATCACGTCGTGCACGAGCTTGCGCTCGTAGGCGTTCATCGGCTCGAGATGCTCCTCCTCGCCCGTCCGTTGCACCCGCTCAGCGATCTCCCTCGCCTGCTCGACCAGGCGCTCCTCCGCTCGCTTCCGGTAGTCCCCCACGTCGACCAGCACGCGGATGCGGTCGTCCAGGCGCCGCCCCACAGATGTTCGAGCCAGTTCCTGGATCGCATCGAGCGTCTGGCCATGTCGCCCGATCAGGAGCGCCATGTCATCGTCCGGTCCGTCGACGATGTCGACGTAGACGTGGCCACGGTGGGTCGTGGGTTCAGCGATGGCGTCGATCCCCATCCGTTCGAGAAGCTCCTCCACGTAGTCGGCGATCGCATCGGCCTGCTCCTCGAGCTCGGGAGCATCCGGATCTCCGTCTCGGCGATCCTCGCCCACAGCACCCGTCGATTCCGGCTCTCGCTCCATCGTCTACCTCCCCGGCCGCTTCGGCCGATTCGGTCCGGACCGCCTCGGACCCGCCGAGCCGCCCTTCGATCGCTTTCCCGAGCTGCCCGAGCCTGAGCCCTTCGCGGTGCCCTTGGGCGAGACCTTGCTCGAGCCCGAAGAGCGCGGTGGTGGTTTCCGAGGCGGCTCCGGCTCACCGAGGCGCCGCTTCCGTTCCTGCTCAGCCCGCTCCATCATCCTGCCCATGATGCCGGTCCTCGGTTTGTCGGTGCGCGTCTCGGTCTTCGACTTCGCCTCTGTGAGGCGACGATCCATCGCCTGGGGACCGATATGGCCGAGCCGGAGCATCACCGCCTGTTGGCCGATCTGGAAGAGGTTGGACACCGTCCAATACAAGATCAGGCCCGCAGGGAACGCGAATCCGAAGACACCGAACATGAGCGGCATGACCTTCGTGATGATCTGGGTCTGCGGATTCTGCGCCGACGCGGGCGTCGCCTTCTGCGTCTGTCGACTGGAGTAGAACGTCGTGCCGATCATCAGGATCAAGCAGCGCGTAATAGGGGATGCGGTCGGGAATCCCGTCCCCGCAGTCCAGCGTATCGCCAGTGGGGTTGCCGGCCGTGTCTTTGACGTCCACGGTCTTCCCCGCCTGCTGAGGGGAACACTGCAGGTTCATGAACAGGAACTGCTGACCCTTCCCCTCGTGGGCCGTGATGTCGGTGAACAGCGCCGAGTCCTCCGGAAGGTGGTTGTCCTTGTAGCGCGAGGCGCACTCCGCGGCAGTTGTCCGGGTTCCGGGTCGGCAAGGGGACGGGTGCCCTGATGACGGAGTACATCGCGATCAGGATCGGGAACTGGAGCAGAAGTGGGAGGCACCCGCCGAGCGGATTGACGCCGTACTCCTGGTACAACTTCATCGTCTGCTCTTGGACCTTCTGCTTGTTCCCCTTGTACTTCTTCTGGATCTCCTTGATCTTCGGCTGGAGTGCCTGCATGGCCTGCATCGACTTGATCTGCTTGATGCCCAGGGGGAGGAGCACGACTCCGGAAGACGATGGTCAGGATGATGATCGCGAATCCGAAGTTGCCGGTGAGGTCGTACAGCCACGCCAGTAGCCATCCGATCGCGTCGAGCAACGCTTGGAACGGGCCGATCTCAGCCAGCATGGCGCCGCCGGTTCAGGTGGGGGACCGCCGGGTCGGTCTCTCGGCGTATGCTGGTGTCATACATAGGGGATGGCTGCGGCACCGGGTCGAGGCCGCCGCGACCGAACGGGTTGCAACGCAACACACGTCGTGCCGCAAGGAACGATCCCCGCGTCGCCCCCAACGAACGGATGGCCTCTTCCGCGTATCGGGAGCAGGTGGGGGAGAACCGGCACTGTCCGCCGAGCCACGCTGAGAGGGTGAGCTGGTAGGTGCGGATCGCAGCGAGGAGGACCAGGCGAGCGGGGGCGCCGGCGTTCCACAGGACGCGTCGGAAGGACGTCATCGGCCCATCCCTCCACGCTGGAGCAGCTCGGTCATCTCGGTGATCAGATCCTGGGTTCGGGCGTCTCGGATAGCCTCGCGGGCCACCAGGACGACGTCGTGTCCTTCCACCCCACGCGGCGCGACCTCGCGGATCGCTGCCCGAAGGACCCGCCGGGCTCGGTTCCGCTGCACCGCGCCACCGATCTTCTTGCCGGCGACCAGCGCGAACTCCCCCGAGCCGGGAGCGACAAACAATACCACCCGCTTCCCGTGCACCGGCTCCGCATCATGGAAGACGCGCTGGATCGCCCGGGTGCGCACCGATGCGGTCAGCCGGAGACGCTGAGGCGGCTGCGGCCCTTACGTCGGCGAGCGGCGAGGATCGACCGGCCGGCACGGGTCCGCATCCGCAGACGGAAGCCGTGCGTCTTCGCACGGCGGCGCGTGTTCGGTTGGTACGTGCGCTTTCCCTTGGCCATCCTCGGATTCCTTCGCGGAAGGAAGGCCGGCAACGCCGCCGGCCGAAGGGGAAGTATACGGAAACATCCCTGGGTGGAGGGGTTGACAACAGAAAGTGCGTCAAGACGGTTCCGGCCACTCGCTTGGGGAAAAACCCCGGTGCTATAGTCCGCCCCGCACTTCCCCGGGGTGAGGGGGCCCCGGCATCCCCGACCCCGCGACCTCCCCGGATTCGGGTTATCCACCGTTGTGGAAAGGCTCTGTGGAATCTCAGATGGCAGTCGCTTTGCCCGATCAGGAAGCGAGAAGGGCCTGGTCGGCCGTGCTCGATCGCGCTCGCACGGAGCTGCCGGAGACCACGTTCCTGATGTGGTTCACCGATGTCCGGCCGATCGCGCTCCGCGATCAGGTGCTCTCCCTCGCCGTCCCGAGTCAGTTCGTCCGGGAACGCCTCCAGCACAATCATCTTGGGCTCATCGAAGAGACCGCAGAGGAGGCGTTCGGCCACCCCATCAAGATCGAGATGGACGTGGACGAAGGCATCCGCCACGAGGAGGGTCCGTTGGTGGACATCACCACCACGCCCCCGGCCGCTTACGCCGCGATCGGTGCGCCGGCGACGCCGCCGACGGTGGGCAAGCCCCTCGGCGCTCCCGGTCTGCCGTTCCCCAACTACACGTTCGACGCGTTCGTCCCCGGCCCGTCGAGCCGGTTCGCGCACGCCGCCGCTATGGCGGTCGCGGAGGCACCGCTGTCGACTGCGTACAACCCCTTGTTCATCTACGGGGGCACGGGACTCGGCAAGACGCACCTCCTGGTCGCGATCGGGCATCACATCTGGCGATTGATGCCCGACACGCGGATCAAGTACGTGACCTCCGAGCAATTCGTCACGGAGTTCATCAAGGCCGTCCGCGAACGACAGGGTGACGCGTTCCGGCACAAGTACCGAGAGGTCGACATCCTGCTCGTCGACGACATCCAGTTCCTCGCCAAGCGCGAGGAAACACAGACCGAGTTCTTCCATACGTTCAACCACCTCCACGGCGCCGGCCGCCAGATCGTGATCGCGTCGGACCGGCCGCCGCACGAGCTCTCCGGCCTCGAGGAACGGCTGGTGAGCCGGTTCCGATGGGGGCTGTGCGTGGACGTGCAGCCGCCGGACCTCGAGACGCGCATCGCGATCCTCCAGTTGAAGGCCGAGCGGGAGAACATCCCCGCCGTCGTGCCCGAAGTGATCGAGTTCGTCGCGTCGAAGTTCGACCAGTCCGTCCGTGAGCTCGAAGGCGCCCTCGTGCGGGTGGTCGCGTGGTCCGAGCTCACCCGCCAGCCGATCGATATCGAGCTCGCGGAGCGAGCCCTGCAGGACCTGATCCCGCAGACCGAGCACGAGATCCCACCGCCGCTCATCCTCGAAGAGACCGCGACCTACTTCCAGCTCTCGACGGGGGACCTGGTGTCGAAGTCGCGCTCGCGACCGCTCACGCAGGCGAGACACATCGCCATGTACCTGATGCGGGAATGCACGGGTCTGTCCCTCGTCAAGATCGGCGAGATCTTCGGCGGACGCGATCACACCACCGCCCTCCACGGCATCAAGAAGGTCGAGGACGAGATGCGCTCTCGCGACGACACGTTCCGTCAGGTCCAGGACCTCACGCGGATCATCCGCGGCCGTGTCCGGGGGTTGGTGTGATGTCGGTGGACAACTTCGCGGAGATGGCCGTTCTCGGCCTCGGAACGACGGGTCCCGGAAGAGCGCCAAGGACCCTCCACAGGGCGTCCCCATGTCGGACACTGGCGCTACGCTGCGCGAACACCCTATTTCTCCACTTCTCCACCGCCCCTACTACCGCTCTTCCTCTATAAAGAACCTAAGAAGCAACAGCCTGGGAACAGGCGACGACCGGGAGGTTGATGGATGAAGTTCCGATGCGACCGTGACGACCTGTCCGAGGCGTTGCAGACCGTTCAGCGCGGCGTATCCTCGCGCCCCGGGATCCCCGCACTCACCGGTGTGCTGCTCGAGGCTGCGGACGACGGCACCCTGATGCTCACGACGACGGACCTCGAGGTCTCGGCGCGGCTCTCGATCGCCGTCCAGGTCCAGGAGGCCGGCGCGGCATTGGTACCGGCTCGCCTGCTGGCGGACACCGTGAAGTCGCTCTCCGAAGCCCCGGTCGATTTCGAGACGGACCAGTCCCAGGCGCACATCCGCTGCGCGGCGTACGAGGGCGCCCTCCGGCTGCTCCCCGTCGACGACTTCCCGGGGCTGCAGGAGCCATCGGGGACCGCGATCTCGGTCGAGCCCGCCGCGTTCGCCGAGGCCGTCGGCTCAGGTGTCCCGGGCGGCCTCGAAGGATGAGGCCAGGCCGGTGCTCACGGGTGTGCTGCTCGAGATCAGCCGGGAGGGCGTGGTCCTCGTCGCCACGGACTCGTACCGCCTCGCCGTCCGCGACCTCGTCGCCACCGCCGACGGCGAGGCGAAGGCGATCGTCCCCGAGCGCGCGTTGACGGAGGCCGGCCGTGCGGCCGTCGACCAGAAGGCCGGGGTGGAGGCGTCGGTGAACGCGTCACAGATCTCGTTCCGGGTCGGCTCCCTCACCCTGACGTCTCGCCTGATCGAGGGAGAGTTCCCCAACTACCGCCAACTGCTGCCGGAGGCCGTCGAGAGCCGGCTGACGATCTCGCGCCAGCAGCTCCTCGAAGCCGTCCGTCGGGTGGGGCTGCTCGCTCGTGACACGACCCCCGTGCGGTTGGAGTTCAACGCTCTCGGCGTGAAGTTGTCGTCGTCCAGCCCGGACCTCGGTCAGGCCGTCGAGACGGTCGAGGCCCGGTACGAGGGGGAGGACCTCGTCGCGGCGTTCAACCCGCAGTACCTCGTCGACGGGCTGACCGCGGCCACCGGCGAGAGCGTGCGGATCGACGTGCGCGACGGGCTCAAGCCCGGCGTGATCCGCGGCGAGGGTGACGAGCTGACCTACCTCGTGATGCCGGTCCGGCTCCCCGCCGCGGTCGGCTGAACCGCCGGCCGGTCGCGGACCCGGATGCGCCTGGAGTGGCTCGAGCTCCGGGATTTCCGGAACCACCGGCGCACGGCTGTCGATCGCGTCACGGACGGTCTGACGGTGGTCGTGGGGCCGAACGGCGAGGGGAAGACCAACCTGCTGGAGGGCATGTTCTTCTTGTACGCGCTCCGCTCGCCTCGCTCGTCCACGAACGCGCCGCTCGTCCGCGAGGGAGCCGACGTGGCGTACGCGCGGGGTGAGTTCACGGGCATCGAGGGCAAGGCCCTGGTCGAGGTGGAGATCCCCCAGAAGGGTGCGAGCCGCGTGAAGTTGAACAAGAGCCCGCTCCGACGCAAACGCGAGCTGCGCCGTCAGGTGCGCTCGGTCCTCTTCGGCCCCTTCGATCTGCCCGTGGTGATCGGTGACCCCTCGAAGCGACGGGACCTCATGGACGACGCGATCGTGGCGCTGTGGCCGTTGAAGGAAGGGCTGTCCACCGCGTACGAACGGGCGCTCCGTCAGCGCAACCGGCTGCTCAAGGAATGGGACGGGCATCGCGGCGGCCCGTCCGGGCTCGACGCGTGGGACGAGGAGCTCGTCCGGACGGGTGTTCCGGTGATCGAGGCACGCCGCGATGCCGTCGCGCACCTCGCCACCGGCGCCTCCGTCGAGTTCGAGGCGCTCTCGGGCTACGAGCTCCTCGCGACGTACGCCCCGAACGTGACGGGCGCCTCGGAGGAGGCGTTCCGGGAGCAGCTCGACGCGCGGCGGTCCGACGAGCTGCTCCGCAGGACGTCGCTCGTTGGGCCGCATCGCGACGACCTCACCCTCGCCGTGCGCGATCTCGGAGCCCGTGCGTTCGGTTCGCACGGTGAGACGTGGGCCGCCGCCCTTTGCCTGCGCCTCGGCCTCGCGGCGGCCGTCGCCGCCGAGACCGGCGAGCCGCCGCTCCTGCTCGTCGACGATCCCTTCAGCGCCCTCGACCCCGATCGCCGCGACCGGATCGCGCAGCGGCTCGCGGATCGAGGAGGCCAGGTCGTGATCAGCGTGGCGGACGAGGCCGACGTGCCGCCCGCGTCGTCCGCGGTGTGGGACGTGGCCGGTGGAACCGTGGCGGTGCGGGGCTGATGCCGAGCGCGAAGGGGTTCCCGCGACGGAAGGACGGGCCGAGCGAGGAGGGTGTCGAGCTCGGCGAGGTGATCGACAACCTCATGTCCGAGCAGGTCTTCGCCCGGGGCTTGCCGGTGGCTCGGCTCGCCGCTTCGTGGACGTCGATCGTCGGCGAACGGCTGGCGTCGGAGACCGCGCCGGCGGCCCTCGAAGCGGGCGTTCTGACCGTCACGGCGACCTCCGGTCCGTGGGGCGCTCAGGCCCGATTCCTCCACGAGGAGATCCGCCGTCGGGCGGACGAGGCGCTCGGCGGCGATCAGATCAGCGCGATCCGGATCGTCGTGCGAAACCGCAGGTAGAAGGCCGATTTCCGCGACCCGAAACGCCGTTCCCGTCACCCTTGATTGGTAGAATCAAGGGGTTCGTGCGACGGCCCCGCGCACGCCCCCAGCTCCGCTGCGTGGGGCGGCCTGCGCGGGGCACCGACAGGAGGACGATTGGCCACCGCGAAGGCGAAGAGAGACACCTACGACGCACATAGCATCCAGGTCCTCGAGGGCGTCGAGCACGTCCGCCTCCGCCCGGGGATGTACATCGGCACCACAAGCTCACGCGGCCTGCACCACCTCGTCTACGAGGTCGTCGACAACGCCGTCGACGAGGCGATGGCGGGCCGCGCGTCGAGGATCATCGTCACGCTCCACGAGGACAACAGCGTGTCGGTGCAGGACGACGGCGCTGGGATCCCGGTGAAGCCGATCCCGAAGGCGAAGGATCGCCGCCCCGCCGTCGAGGTGGCGCTCACGACGCTGAACGCCGGCGGCAAGTTCGGCGGGGGTGGGTACAGCATCTCGGGCGGGCTGCACGGCGTCGGGGTCTCCGTCGTGAACGCGCTCTCCGAGAAGATGACGGCCGACATCATGCGCGACGGATTCACCTGGTCGCAGGGGTACGCCCGCGGCCGATCCACCTCGAAGCTCACGAAAGGCAAGGTGAGCAAGAAGACCGGGACCACGATCCGCTTCTGGCCAGATCCCGAGATCTTCACGGAGGAGATCGATTTCAAACGGACGGAGCTCACCGAACGCCTCCGCGAGCTCGCGTTCCTGAACGCCGGCCTCGAGATCCACCTGGTGGACGAGCGCGAGAAGCCGGCGCACAAGGACGTGTTCCGCTTCAACGGCGGCCTGGTCGACTTCGTGAAGCATCTCGCGACAGGGAAGGATTCGATCACCCGCGTCATCCCCATCGGTGAGAAGGCCGAGGACGCCGAGGTCGAGCTCGCGCTGCAGTGGACGAACGGCTACTCCGAGTCCGTCTACTCCTTCGCGAACACGATCAACACGCACGAAGGCGGGATGCACGAGGAGGGTCTGAAGAAGTCACTCACGAACGTGCTGAATCGGTACGCCCGTTCCAAGGGGCTCCTCAAGGAGAAGGAGGAGAACGTGATCGGCGAGGACGTGCGTGAGGGCCTCGTCGCGATCCTGTCGGTGAAGTTGCGAGAACCGCAGTTCGAAGGACAGACCAAGACCAAGCTCGGCAACGCGTCCATGCGATCGTTCGTCGAGACCACGGTCAACGCCCAGCTCGCCGAGTGGCTCGAGGAACATCCCACGGAAGCGCGGCGGATCATCCAGAAGAGCCAGCAGGCCGCCAAGGCGCGGATGGCGGCGAAGCAGGCGCGCGACCTCACCCGCCGCAAGTCCTTCCTCGAGGGCGGCTCGCTCCCCGGCAAACTCGCCGATTGCCAGTTGAGCGATCCGGCCGCCTGCGAGCTCTACATCGTGGAGGGGGACTCGGCTGGGGGGAGCGCCAAGCAGGCGCGCGACCCGGCCACGCAGGCGATCCTGCCGATCCGCGGGAAGATCCTCAACGTCGAGAAGGCCCGACTCCACAAGATCCTCGAGAACCTCGAGATCCAGGCTCTGATCACCGCGATCGGGACCGGGATCGGCGACGAGTTCGAGCTCGAGAAGGCGCGATACCACCGCATCGTGTTGATGGCGGACGCCGACGTCGATGGGGCGCACATCAGGACCCTGCTCCTCACGTACTTCTTCCGGCACATGCCGCAGCTGATCGACGCCGGGTACGTGTACCTGGCGCAGCCGCCCCTGTACCTGCTGAAGGAGGGGAAGGCCGAGCACTACTTCTACACGGAGCGCGAATGGGATTCGTTCAGGAAGAAGAACGGCAACGGCAGCAAGAAGCTCGATCCGCAGCGGTTCAAGGGTCTCGGTGAGATGGACGCCCATCAGCTCTGGGACACGACGATGGACCCCGAGCGGCGCACCCTCCTCCAGGTGACGCTGGAGAACGCGGCCACGGCGGCGCACCTGTTCACCGTGTTGATGGGCGAGGACGTGCCGTCGCGCAAGGAATTCATCGAGACCAACGCGAAGTACGTCCAGAACCTGGACGTGTAGGGGCTCAAGGAGCAAGGCGAGCGCAGCCCCCGGGAAAAGAGGGGGGGTTCGGGGGGCTCAAGGAGCGAGCCGAAGGCGAGCGTAGCCCCCCGAGGAGAAGAGAGGTTCGAAGTAGATGGCGCAGGAGGGGTTGTTCGCGGGGCGGATCGAGCCGGTCCAGCTCGAAGAGGAGATCCAGCGGTCCTATCTCGACTACGCGATGTCCGTCATCGTCGGCAGGGCGTTGCCGGAGGTTCGCGACGGCCTGAAGCCCGTCCATCGGCGGATCCTCTGGTCGATGCTCGAATCGGGCCTCCGGCCCGACCGTCCGCATCGCAAGAGCGTCGCGGCGGTCGGCGAGGTCATGAAGAAGTACCACCCGCACGGGGACGCGCCGATCTACGACGCGCTGGTGCGCATGGCGCAGGACTTCTCATTGCGGCACCCGCTGGTGGATCCCCACGGGAACTTCGGGTCGGTCGACGGCGACCCGCCGGCGTCGATGCGCTACACGGAGGCGCGCCTCGCGCCCATCGCGATGGAGCTCCTCCGCGACATCGACTCCGACACCGTGGACTTCGTGCCGAACTTCGACGGCTACGAGCAGCAGCCCGTGGTGCTCCCCTCGCGCTTCCCCAACCTCCTGGTCAACGGCTCGGGCGGGATCGCGGTCGGCATGGCCACGAACATCCCGCCGCACAACCTCGGCGAGGTGATCGATGCCGTGATCCACACGCTGGACCATCCGGAGGCCACGCCGGCGCAGCTCATGAAGTTCGTCAAGGGACCTGACTTCCCGACGGGGGCCGTCATCATGGGCCGCGACGGCATCCGGGACGCCTACGAGACCGGGCGCGGCTCGATCAAGATCCGCGCGGTGTGTTCGGTCGAGGAGGGATCCGGCGGTCGGGCTCGCATCGTCGTCACCGAGCTGCCCTACCAGGTGAACAAGGCTCGCCTCGCGGAGAAGATCGCCGAGCTGGTGCGGACCGGCAAGGTGAAGGAGATCGCCGACCTCAAGGACCACTCCTCGGGGCGGGCGGGGATGCGGCTCGTGATCGACCTGAAGCGAGGGGCCAATCCCCAGGTCGTGCTCAACCAGCTCTACAAGCACACGCAGCTGCAGGAGTCGTTCGGCGTGATCATGCTGGCGCTCGTCGACGGGATCCCGCGCACGCTGAACCTGGCCGAGGCGATCGGGTACTACGTGGACCACCAGGTCGATGTCGTCACGCGCCGAGCCCGGTTCGACCTCCGCAAGGCGGAAGAACGCGACCACATCGTCCAGGGCCTGCTGATCGCCCTCGATCACCTCGATGAGGTGATCAAGATCATCCGGGCATCCCAGGACGCCGAGCGGGCGCGCACCAAGCTGATGAGCACGTTCAAGCTGTCGGAGATCCAGGCGAACCACATCCTGGACATGCCGCTGCGGCGACTCACCAAGCTGGCGCGCACCGAGCTCGAGCAGGAGCACAAGGAGCTGCTCGACAGGATCAAGTACCTGAAGGCCCTCCTGAAGGATCCGAAGAAGATCCGCGGAGTGATCAAGGAGGAGCTCCTCGAGATCAAGAAGAAGCATGCGGATCCGAGGCGCACGCAGATCCGGGCGGACGAGGGCTCCTTCGACATCGAGGACCTGATCGCCGAGGAGGACGTCGTCATCACGGTCAGCCGGGCGGGCTACGTGAAGCGCGTCCCGATCGACACGTTCCGACGGCAGGGCCGCGGCGGCAAGGGCGTCCGCGGGGCCACGCTGAAGGAGGAGGACGTCGTCACGAACGTCTTCACCACCACCACCCACCACTGGCTGTTGTTCTTCACCACGAAGGGCAAGGTGTATCGGGTCAAGGTGCACGAGGTCGCGGATTCCTCACGCACCGCCCGGGGCCTCTACGCCGCCAACCTGCCCGGCGTCGCGATAGCCGGGGACGAGCAAGTCAGCGCCGTGCTCGACATGAAGCTGTACGAGGAGGGTCGCTTCCTGCTGTTCGCGACCAAGAAGGGGATGGTGAAGAAGACACCGCTCCCGGAGTACGCATCGTCGCGGACCGGCCTGGCGGCGATCAACCTGAAGCCCGGCGACGAGCTGATCGACGTCAAGCTCACGGCCGGCAAGGACGAGGTCTTCCTGGTTTCGCGGAAGGGTCAGGCGATCCGATTCAAGGAGCCGCTGGTGCGCCCCATGGGTCGCTCGGCCGCGGGCGTGATCGGGATGCGCCTGGCCGAGGACGACGAGGTGATCTCCCTCAGTCTCTCCTCCGACGGCGAGGAGATGATCAGCGTCTCGCAGCAGGGATACGGGAAGCGCTCTCCGCTGAAGGACTACCCGGTGAAGGGACGCGGCGGCCGGGGCGTCATCGGTCACCAGCTCACGAAGAAGACCGGTCTGCTCGCCGGCGCGTTCGTCGGGTCGAAGGAACAGGACATGTTCGTGATCTCCTCCAGCGGCATCGTGATCCGGGTGCCCGCGAGTGAGATCCGCCGTGTCGGCCGTTCGAGCCAGGGCGTTCGCACGATGCGCGTCGAAGAGGGAGCGCACGTCGTCGCGCTTGCACCCGTGATCATGCAGATGGAGGAGTAGATCACTCCGAGGAAGGCCTCTCGGATGTGCCGGTCGCCGGAAGGAACCGTAGGCCGCCGCCGGGTGTTACTGCGATGATGTCGGGACTCCCATGAACATCGGACTCGGCTTGCTCGTCGTGGCCGCAGCGTTCCTGGCGGCCATCTATGTCGTGGTGGAGCTGCGGCCGCGCCTTCCACGGCAGACGACGGATCTCGTGCTCGGGTCGATCGGCTGCGTGATGGGCGTCGGCGCCCTGCTGTTCCAGAGTGACGTGAGTCTCGCCGGTGGTGTGCTCGCACCTCTGTTCGCGGCGGTCATCGTGGTGGGACACGTGCGCGGGTTGGACCTGATGGGTGTCCGGCTCCCGGCCTGGGTGCAAATCCCCGCGCGGGGGCGTCGAGGGGCGTACGCTATCGACCCAGCCGACACCCGGACGATCGAGGAGCCTGTGCAGCAACCACGGTCAGCGACGGAGCCTGAGCCGGCATCCGGATTCGATCCCGAGCCGTTGCCCGACGAAGAGCCCTTCCCGCGCGAGGATGAGCTCGTCCCTCCACTCGGCCCGGTGGCCCCGGAAGCGACGTGGCCCTCCACGATCGTCCGGCCGCCCGCCGAGACGCGGCTCCCGCGGCGCGGTGTGCGCAGGACGCGCGTGGAGATCAGACGGCTCGGCCCGCTGTCGGTGCTGAAGTTCTCGCTGATCTTCTACTTCTGCGTCTTCCTCGTGATCTATCTCTCGCTCGCGATCATCTGGGGCATCCTGTCCGCGAGCGGCGCGATCGACTCGCTGGAGGAGCTGCTCGGGGTCATCTTCCCGTCCGCCGGCGCCCAGTCGCCGACCGGCGAGCTGAGCACCGGCGATGCGCCGCCGCTCGAGATCGTCACGGGCCAGCTCTTCACCTGGCTCTTCATCGGCGGATGCATCGGCGTCGCGATCTGGTCCTGCATCAACGTGTTCGTGGCGATCATGTACAACCTGATCAGCGACATCGTCGGAGGGATCGAGGTCACGCTGGCAGACCGTCGCGACTGAGGCCGTCGCGAACGGGACCTCGGCCGGGGAGCCCGCGGAGAGGTCTCGATTGACACGGTTTCCGGCCCGTGACTACCCTGCGGCGAGGGGCTTGTGGCCCTCGGGCCTGTAGCTCAGCTCGGTTAGAGCGCTTCCCTGATAAGGAAGAGGTCGATGGTTCAAGTCCATCCAGGCCCACGATCTTGGTCAGGCCCACTTTGTCCACCCACCCGATAGGAGGCTGTGCGCGATGGGAGACGACACCGAAGGCACTGAGAAGAAGGGCGGCTTCTTCCGGAAGCTCATGAAGCTCGCCTTCGTCGCGGCCATCGTGGCCGCCGTCATGCAGTTCATGAAGCGGCGGCGCGGCGAGGATGTCGACGACGTGGAGTGGCAGGAGCTGCCGCCGCCCGCGGGCGGGTAGCCCGACTGGTTCCGACGGAGAAGGCCCGCCATACCGCGGGCCTTCTCCGTGTCCGAAGCCCTGGCTCTAGACTCGCCCGCGTGCTCGAGCCGGGAACGCCCTGGGATCTCGCCCACACGGCGGCTCTGGCCGCGAACGTGGAGTTGCGCCCCCTGACCGCGCTGGGCCAGTTCGACGATGCGCTCGGCGTCATGGTGGCGACGTGGGGCGCGTTCCAGCTTCCACCTCGCGAGATGATGACCGCGCTCGCGCACAGCGGGAACGTTCCGTTCGGTGCCTACGACGGCGATCGGCTGGTGGGATTCGTCCTCGGATGGGCAGGAGTGGACGATGGCGAGCTCCACGTCCATTCGCACATGCTTGCCGCGCTGCCCGATCAGCGACATCGAGGGGTCGGCTACGCGTTGAAGCTCGGCCAGCGCGCCCAGGCGCTCGAGCAGGACATCCATCTGGCGCGCTGGACGTTCGATCCGCTGGTGGCGCGCAACGCGTGGTTCAACCTCGGCAAGCTCGGCGCCGTGGCGGACGGCTTCGGCCGGGCGTTCTACGGGGAGATGACCGACGAGATCAACGCCGGCGATCGCTCCGACCGTCTCGTGGTCCGTTGGGATCTGGACCCCGACCCGGCGCCGGGCCCTTGGCCCGAGGGCCTACCGATCGTGCTCGCGGCCGAAGGCGACCCCGACAGGCCTCTCCCGGTCCCGAGCGGGACATCCGGCGACGGTGGGGTCGTTGAGGTGCCGCGCGACCACGCGGAGCTCCGCCGCCGGGACCCGTCGCTCGCCGCCCGCTGGCGCGAGGCAACCGCCGAGACGCTCGAGACTTGCTTCCGTGCCGGATCGATCGCCGTCTCGTTCGACAAGACGCGGTCCGCCTACGCGCTCGTACCCGGGGCGAGCGAGTGAAGGGGATCCGCGCTGTCGAGCTGCTCCTCGTGGAGCTGCCGCTCGTTGGCCCGTTCCGAACCAGCTTCGGGGAGATGCGCGAGAAGCGGTGCATCGTCGTGCGGGTGGAGACCGACGATGCCGAGGGATGGGGGGAGTGCGTCGCCGACGTGCGGCCCGACTTCAGCGAGGAGTTCAACGACGGCGCCTGGATAGTGTTGCGGGAATTCCTCGCACCCGCGCTGTTCGATACGGAAGCGAGCGACGTCGAGGGCGCCGAGCGGGCGTTCGCCGGGATCCGTGGGCATCCGATGGCGAAGGCGGCGCTGCTGAACGCGATCCTCGACGCCGAGCTCCGCGCGGACGGAACGTCGCTCGCGTCATGGCTCGGCGCGGACAAGACTCGGGTGGAGTGCGGGGTGAGCATCGGGATCGCCCCGTCGATCGAGGCCCTGCTGAACCAGGTCGAGGGCTACCTGGCGGAGGGCTACCGTCGGATCAAGCTCAAGATCCAGCCCGGTACGGACCTGGAGCGCGTCCGCGCCGTGCGGGCGGCGCATCCGGACATCCTGCTCTCGGTAGATGCCAACGCCGCGTACACCCTCGCCGACGCCGATGTGTTCCGGTCCATGGACGAGCTCGCCCTCTTGATGATCGAACAGCCCCTCCACCACGAGGATCTCCTCCGCCACGCCGAGCTCCAGGGGATGCTCGCGACGGCGCTGTGTCTCGATGAATCGATCCGATCCGCCGCCGCCGCCGCCGCAGCGCTCGATCTCGGCGCCTGCAGGATCGTGAACATCAAGCAGGGACGGGTGGGCGGTGTGCTCGAGGCGAGGAGGATCCACGACCACTGTCGGGAGGAAGGGGTGCCGGTGTGGTGCGGCGGGATGCTCGAGACCGGGGTCGGCAGGGCCCTCAACCTCGCGCTGGCGGCGATGCCCGGCTTCACCCTCCCGGGCGACACGAGCGCCTCGGCGCGGTACTTCGAGCAGGACCTGACTCAGCCGTTCGAGCTCGCGTCCGATGGGACGATGACCGTCCCTTCGGAGCCCGGGATCGGCGTCACGCCGCTGCCGGACAGGCTCCGGGCCTGCGTCTCGCGACGCGACGTCATCCTCGCCTCGAAAGAGTGACAAAAGCGGCGGACCGAGTTGACGGTGAACCCCTCCCGCTCCTATGGTTCGCAGTGAGAGACCGCTGGAGCCCTCGGGTTCCGGCGGTTTCTCACTTTCCGGGCCGTTCCGGCCCATCCCCCGCTTCACGTCGGAACGGATCTCCTGCTCAGCGCCGCTGGTGTCATGCTTGTGTCGTGCCGTCCAGGGGGCGACGATAGCCGGACGTCCGGTGCGTCATCGGACGCCCAGCCGATGAAGAAGCGGGTCATCAGAGCCGAGGAGTTCGAGGTCCTGGATGCGGCGGGCCATGTTCGGGTGCGGATCGGTCTGTCGAACGACGATTCCCCGTTCTTCTCGATGCTGGATCCAGGTGGGCAGGTTCGCGCACGATTCGGTCTCTCGTCCGACGGGTCCGCGGGACTCGCGATCGGCGACGACAACGGGAAGGTCCGGGCGACACTCGGGCTGTCGAGCGACGGTTCCGCCAGCCTGGCGTTCGGGGATCGGAACGGGAAGATCCGCGCCAAGTTCGGCCTGGCGTCGGACGCTTCGCCGACCCTGGGAGCGCACGTGGAGGGCGAGGAGGTCAGCCACCGGTACACGCTCGCCGACCAGGGGTCGCCGACCCTGGGCTTGTACGATCGGTTGGGACGGGTACGGATCCGGCTGGGGCTCGCGGCCGAAGGATTCCCGATCCTCCGGCTGCTCGACGCGGAGGGCGAGCTGCGTGCGCTGGTGGGACTGGCAGACGATGGGAGCCCATTGATCCAGTTCATGGACGAGCGCAAACAGCCGACCTGGACGATGCGATGAGCGGCTGGTGGACCGCAGCCTTCGTCGGGCAATGGGTGCTCCTCGTCGTCCTGTGCGTCGTCGTGGTGGCGCTCGCCCGGCAGGTGGGCACGCTGCACCTCCGGCTGGGACCTCGTGGCGCGTTGGAGATCGATACGGAGGGGCCGATGCTCGGTGAGCCGCTGCCTCCCGTCGATGCGCGGGCCGCCGACGGTACGCCGATCGTCGTCGGCGGCCCGGGGTCGAGGCGACTGGTGCTCTTCTCCTCCCCCACGTGCATCGTCTGCCGGGAGGTGGCGCCCGCACTGCCGGCGGCCGCACGGGCCGGGGGCCTCCTCGCTCAGGTCGTGCACGACGAGAAGGCGGAACGCGTGTTCGACGTTCCCGGCACTCCCTACCTCCTCGTCCTGGACGAGATGGGGGTCGTCCGGGGGAAGGGCACGGTCAACAACCTCGAGCAGGTGGAGGGGTTGGTCGATACCGCCCGGCGCCGGATGCGAGAGGACGGTGAGCGATGGGCGAGCTGACCGGTCTCGAGCGGGCTCAGCGAGCGCTCGCGCAACGGACGAGCCGCCGAGGGTTCCTCGGGCGCGTGGGCCGGGGAGTGGTCGCGCTGGCGGGAGGATCCCTGGTGGCGACGGCCCTCGCGCCGGATCGCGCCGAGGCCCTGCACATCTGCGGGCACACCTTCACGACGGGGTCGTGTCCCCATCCGTATGCTCCCTCGTCGCGGACCGACCGGTACGGGTTCCCGGTGCACCCGACCTACGGGTACCCGGTGGACGACCGAGGGAAGCTCTACCGCGATCCGGCGAAGCAGGACCGCTCGAAGATCTGTGAGCAGCGCGTCCCGAAGGTGTACACCTTCGTGAACAACCCGCGGTACGGGGGAGGCTGGACCCGGTGCTGCTTCGGGCGGCTCAGGCACATCCAGGACTGCTGCTCCCGCTCCTCGATCCGGATCAACGGCGATTACGCGGTGCGTGGCTACTGCCCCTCCGGGCTCAAGGTGTTCTGCATCACGTACCGAGAGCTCGCGAAGACGTGCTGAGCGACGCCGGGCTCGTTTCGCTCGCCGCCGCCGCGGCGGTCGCCGGCTGGTCCGCGCTGTGGGGTCCCTGAGGCCTCTCGATGGTAGAGACCATCAGCCCCGTCGTGTACGGGACGCGGTCGCGCTGGATCGGGGCCGTGGCGCTCCATGCCGTGGGCGCGACGACGACCGCTGCCGGCTTCGGCGCCCTGGTCGCGGCGGCCGCTGCGATGCTTGGCGCCCCCTGGGGAAGGGCCGGCGGCGCGATCGTGGCGGCGGTCGCCGTCCTATACCTCGTCCGAGAGCTGACCGGGATCCGCGTGCCGGTGCCGCAGTTGCGCCGACAGGTGCCGGACTGGTGGCGGACGTACTTCGGCCGACCGCTGGCGGCGTTCCTCTACGGCGCCGGTCTCGGCGTCGGCTTCTTCACCTTCC
Source organism: uncultured Actinomycetota bacterium (assembly GCA_963702405.1). Lineage (GTDB taxonomy): Bacteria > Actinomycetota > UBA4738 > UBA4738 > HRBIN12 > JAJNBA01. The sequence goes on along the minus strand of CAVPCM010000007.1, from coordinate 135,019 downwards.
TCGGCCACGGGACGCTCGTCGTGGTTACGGTGGGCGCGGCCTCGACCGGCCGGCCGCTGTGGGGTGCGCTCGCGATGGCGCCGTTCGGGCTCGCGCGGGGGCTGGCGCCGCTCGTCGCTGCCGGATCGCGGGAGCCGGAGGACGGCCGCCGACTCGTCGACCGTCTGAGCTCGACGTCGGGGCGACTCCGGAGGGGGCTGAACGGCCTTGCTCTCACCGGGATCCTGGCAGCCGCCGCCGCTGCGGCGTGGCGTTCGCGCGACGGCTGGGCCGCGGCGGGCGCCGCCGTCCTCGCGGTGACGTTCGCGTGGTCCTCGATCGACAAGGTGGTCGGATGGAGCCGATGGCAACGCGCCCTCGCCGGCCATGCGTTCCCACCGAGCGTGGCGCGCGTCGCCGCCTGGGCGGTGCCGGGGACCGAAGCCCTCGTCCCGACCCTCGCGCTCCTGGGGCGGCCTCGAGCCGCGGCCGCCGTCGCGCTCGTCGCGATCGTGGTCTTCTCCGCCGCCCTGGTGCGCCTCGCCCTTCGTGACGGCGCCCGCGTCTCTTGCGGCTGCTTCGGCCGAGGGACGATCGACGTGCGGGTGGCGCTCGGGCGGAACGCGGCGCTCGCCGCCGCCGCGGTCGCCTCGTGGACCTCCGCGTCACCGGACCCGCACCTCCAGCTCCCGCGCGCCGGCGACTCGCTGCCGGCCCTGCTCCTGGCGGGCGCGGTCACTGCCGCCCTGATCACCGGATGGCGTGCCGCGATCTGGCTGCGGAAGGGGAGCGTGTGACCGCGCGGCGGCTACTGTCGACGCTCGCACCGTTCGGTGCTGCCCTCGTCACCGTGGCGCTGGTCACCGCGATCGCCGGCGCACACGACACCGACCTGACCGATCCCAACGACACGCGAGGCAGCCTCGACGTGCGACAGGTGCGTCTCTCGCATAGGTCGGGACCGCCCGCGTGGACGATCGTGACCTTCGGCGAATGGCGAACGGGCAAGATCTGGGACCGCGGCTACCTGATGGTCTTGCTCGACACCCAGGGGCGAGAGGACGCCGAGTTCTACCTTCTCGTGCGGTCCGCGGGGACCGACCTCCTGGGGTCGCTCTGGCGGATCCGCAACGTCGGGCCGGACTCCTACCTCGGCTCGGTGCCCGTCCAGCGATTCTCGCGGGTGAGCGCGACGGTGCGGGTCGGTCTGTCTCGGCTCACGTTCGGAGCTCACCGGCTCTTCTATCGATGGTGGGTGCAGACGCTCTTCACGGGCGAGCGCTGCAAGCGGACGTGCCACGATCGTGCTCCCAACCGCGATCCCGTCCTCCAGTGGAGGCCGGGGATGTCGCCATCACCGTCGCCGCCTCCGAGCGAGTCCCCCTCCCCTTGATCTCTTCGCTTGAATGGTGAGCACTGTGTTCTTCGACCGGCGGGCGGTCGTGGTTAGCTCATGCGGTAACCGCTCCAGCGGTCGAGAGAAGGGAGCCCAGGATGCGCACAGGTCGGAGGTTCGGTGTCGTCATCGCCGCCGGTTTCCTCATCTCGATCCTCGTGGCCGGCACCTCTCCGGGCGTCCCGGCCGGCTGCACGATCATCGGAACGCCGGACCGCGACCACCTCTTCGGAACCGACGGCTCCGACGTGATCTGCGGCCTCGGGGGGAGTGACGCGATCCAGGGCAAGGGAGGGAACGACGTCCTCATCGGCGGCGATGGAGGCGACACCGTGTGGGGCGGCGCAGGCAAGGACACGCTCCGAGGAGGGGGCGGTGGTGACTTCCTCATCGCTGGCGGGGGCCGCGACGTGGCGCGCGGCGGCAGGGGTCAGGACTACGTCATCGGGGGACCGAAGGCCGACAGGATCTTCGGCGGTCTCGGCAACGACCCCCAGCTCTGGGGCCAGTCCGGCACCGGGGACTTCGTCAGCGGCGGCCCCGGCAACGACTTCTGCTTGATCACCGAGGACGGCGACGGCGACGACGTCGTGGTGGGTGGCCCGGGTCACGACACCGCCGAAGCCGATCCAGGAGACGCTCGGCGGAGCGTCGAGACGTTCGAGATCTGTCTCGGCGGATAGGTCCGTCACACGGTCGGTGAACCCTCAGCCGACCGTCGGTGGAGTGTCTCGCCCATGGTCTCCCCTCCCGGAGGGTGGTCCGTCCCTAGGGCCGACGTCCTGCGGCGTTCCTCGAGGCACCGGCGTCGGGCTTAACCTCGAAGATGAGGGAGCGAACACGAGTTACGTACGTCGATCTACGGAAGGGTGGAGGGGCTTCTCCCTCGTTTGTCAGCCCCGACCTTCTCAGCGCAGGGCGATCGGAGAAGCGAGCTCGTCCTCTACACTCGTCCCGTCACCTGTGAAGAGCGTTCTCTCCAGGTCGGCTCGGGGACGTAGCTCAGCTGGTAGAGCACCTGCTTTGCAAGCCGACCGGCTTAGACGGTGTGCTGGCCTGCGAAGGCCACGTCGCAGGGGAGCGGAGGCGCCGAAGTTATGTTGTGTCGTCGGCTCGAATTCAGCGAGCCAATGAACTGACCCAAAAGGACGCAACGACGTCCGTCCGCGATCAAGGTGGTGGCTACATCCCGCGTCCCCGCAGATATGCGCCACGCCGCGGTTGTTAGCCTTCGCGGGTGCCGGAGCGGGAACACCTCATCCTTGACCCCGGGGACGCGAACGACCCGGAGGTCGGCCGATGGCTCGCCGCGTTGGAGGACGGGCGTCGTGACACCGTCGCCGAACTCGACGGCGTCCGCGACGACATGGTCGACGCCCGGCCGCCGGGGAGCGAGAACACGATCGGCACCTCGCTCTACCACGTGGCGTTGATCGAGGCCGACTGGCTGTTCGACGACATGCTCGGCGAGGACCTCGGCGCGACTTCCCTCGCACCGCTCTTTCCGTTCGACGCTCGCGACGAGGACGGGATCCTCACCGGAGTCGCCGGCGTGCCCCTCGCCGAGCACATCGAGCGGCTGGCGCGGGTCCGTGCGACGCTCGTCAAGCGAGTGGGCCCGATGTCGATCGAGGAGTTCACGACGCCCAGGCAGAGGACCGACAGCGACGTGTCGCCCGTGTGGGTGATCCATCACCTGCTGCAGCACGAGTCCGAGCATCGCTCGGAGATCGGGTGGCTGAAGCGGCACGCCGGCTGAGCGGCGCCGGGAACTCCACCGATCCCACCACCCGGGTTGATCACGACGCGGCCGTCCTCGAACGGCTGACGCAGTCCCTCCACGACGTCACGACGGAACTCGGTCAGTTTGTCGAGCAAGGGCACGCTGCTGTGTCCGAGGGTTGGTGAATGTACCTGGAGAGACCCGCTCCCGAGGTTCAGCTCTTCTAACATCCGGATGGTGAGGCTCCGTCAGGCAACCAGCGCAGACGACGCGTTCTGTTTCCATCTGAATGATGCGACGATGCGCGAGTACGTCGAGTCAATGTACGGCGGCTGGGATGCCGACTACCAGCGCAGCCACCATGCCGGATGGTTCGAGCCCGATCGCCTCTCGATCATCGAGGATGACGACGGCAGAGCGATCGGCGTCCTGGATGTGAGTGACAAAGGCGACCACCTCTACCTGGGGCGGATCGAGATTCTGCCCGAAGCCCAGGGTCGCGGTATCGGAACTGCTGTTATCCGAGACCTGCTGAGGCGGGGTCGGGCGGTCCGGTTGCACGTCTTCACCAACAACGTTCGTGCTCGACGCCTCTACGGGAAGCTCGGGTTCAGCGTCGACCGTCATGCAGAGCGCGAGGGTCGGATCTCGATGCTTCACCCAGGCGAGGCCGTCGAGGAGCCGCGACCAGATCCTTGACTCACCGGGAATAGACGCCGTGGTAAGCGAGAGTTTGCGAATGTCCCTTGAGTGCACAGGTCTTGTGCTGATTCGGCCGCGACTATTGCCCGCCGTCGAACCTTCCGCTTCGCTCATGAGCCATGAGAGCTAGGCTGATCGTCCTGCCTGTATTGGCGGGCGTCGGGATTGTCTGGATGGTCTCAGCCACTCAGCTCCTGGATCAGGGTGCTCCAGAACCGCCGCGCAAGCTGTTCCTCGCCAGGGTCGGCTTCGAGACTCAGCTTTGGGTTGATGTTCCGCTGTTCCTGGTCGGCTTGACCAGTCTTCTCGTCGCTGCCGCGTCACTGCTGTGGATAGTGCGGAGCCGGAGGCGCGCCGAGTGATTGGAGCTCGGCGTGCAAGAGTGTCCCCAGATGCCTACCGGAAGCGAAGGGTCGCGCACGCCAACCCATCACGTTTCTAGGGTTCGACGCAGCCCGTCTACAAGCCGGCGTTCCGCATCACTTCTCCCGGCGTGAACATCCTTCATTGACGGGTATGCATCGCAGACGTACCGTGCGCTCATGTCCCCGGCGCGCATCGCGCCCACTAGCGGCACGCGCCTCGCCGGCATCGAAGGACTCAGAGCGATCGCGGCATGCAGCATCGTGGTCTATCACAGTTGGCTCCTGGGCTCGCGGTCCGGGACACCCTCCCTCGGTGCGCTCGGTCGAACGGTCTTCCCGCACCTCCCCGTCGGGGTGACATTGTTCTTCGCGCTGTCTGGGTTCCTCCTGTACAGGCCTTTCGCGGCGGCGTTGATCCGCGCCGAGGTCCGACCGTCGCTCTCAGCGTTCCTGCGCAACAGGGCGCTTCGGATCTTCCCCGCCTACTGGGTGATCCTGTTGGTCTCCGCACTGATCGCTCGGCACCGTCTACATCAGATACTCACCGTTCGACCTTGGAACGGGCAGCCTCCTTCGCCGGCCCGGCACCCTTGCGGCGACTGCGCTGTTGGTCCAGAACTACAACCCGGATACATACTTCACCGGCATCGGGCCCGCATGGTCGTTGGCGATCGAGCTCGTCTTCTACGTGACGCTGCCACTGCTCGCTCTGCTCGCCTGGGCGGCGGCTCGCCATACCGTCACCAGATCGGGCCGCAGGGTGGCAGCGCTGATCCCCGCTGCCATCCTGCTCTTGGTCGGCTTTTCGGGAAAGGCTGCCGCCAGCTATCTGGTGCCGCCCGGGTTCGGATCCGGCTGGGTTGGCTGGGTTGGCGACTGGAACTCCGTGCTGGAACGAAGTTTCTGGGCTCAGGCAGACCTGTTCGCCTTCGGACTGGTCGTGGCCGTCCTCCGGGTGGAGTGGGAGGACGGAAGGATCCGATCTCCATCCTGGTTCTCGGTGGGAAGTCTGACCGGGGGTGCTCTCATCGTCGTCGGAACGGCGATCCTCCTGTCCGAGGGTCTCATCGGGTTCCACAAGTACGCGACGCTCATGGCTGTGGCTTGCAGTGTGCTCCTTGCTTCCGTGGTCTTGCCAGGAGGCGACCTTCTGAGAAAGTCGCTGCTCCTCCGCTTCCTCGAGTTCCGTCCGATCGTCTTCGTCGGACTCGTGTCCTATAGCCTGACTCTGGATGGTCCTTTCGGGTTCGCGACCAATCTGGTAGCGCTGGGGGCCATCGCCGGGCTCCTGTCAGTGGTCACCTATCGATTCGTCGAGCTTCCCGCGCTTCGGCGGAAGTCGGCGTCCTGTCGCTGAGGCGGCGAACATTCACAGGGAACGGGAGGTTGAGCAGGCCTCCTCGGCACCCTGAGGATGGTCGGCCTCTCGAACCGATCCGGCTCGCGAAGAAGACGACCTTGACGCAGACACGATCCGCACGGTTCGAAGGGAACGACAACGACGACGGCCGTGGGTGTGAGACCTCGTAGGCGACCGCTAGGCGACTCCTCTGGCTTGAGGGCAGGGAAGATAGCGTGAGTACTCGCGACTTCATCGGTCCCTCGCGGCCACCGTTTCGGCTGCTGGGTGGAGGGACGAAAGGCCAATGGAAAGCTGTTCATGAAGACGAGGTGCCCAGTGAAGCGCTGGCGCGAACAATCGCCCAGGTGGGTGAGCGGTCAGGATGACGGGGCGGCGCGTCCTTGAGTGATGCGAAGTGAGAAACCGCCGGAACCCGAAGGCCCCAGCGGCTTCTCGACGCGGAACCTCGCCGCGAGCGTCCTTGCCTGTCAAGTCGGGGAGGAGGTCCCGGGTTGTACGACGTGACCCTCGCTCTCTTGCCAATCGCAGCCCGGATCAGCCATCAGTAGTTGACCACGCTTCCTGCTTCGGTCCATCGCCGTTCAAGTCGAAGGTGAAGGTCCATCCCTGCGGGTCCCGCATCGGACCCCCGACCGCGGACGGCCGACCGTCGTATGCGGTCACATCCGGCTCGCTCCTGACGCCTTCTCTCCTCGCCGCGATCACCTTGGCCCGGGCACGACACTCGCGAAGCGTCGAGCGGCTCGGCAGGCGCGGGACCTCGACTATGAGCTTTCCCCTTCGGCGCTCGATGGAAGGCTCGGGGGTGTTGGCCATACCTGCCTCCTTCCGCGCCTACCTAGTTACCGGTATACCAGCTCGGTCATCGGTCAGAACCCCGCGAGCCAGTCGGCGACATCGCGGGTACGGAAACAGCCTCAGGGCAGCTCTTACGAGCCGCCCTCTGCGCCTTGCAGGCGTCCAAGCCCGTCGGACAGCGATCGCAGCCACGCGGCCTGACCCATCGACCAACCAGCTCGGCGTTGATCGTCCTCGAGCATCTTGCGGAACATCGCTCCAAATGAAGCCCAGCAATCCTCGTTGCTCGTCTCGTGTCGGTGGCAATACGTGGCAGCCCTTGGTCGTGGGGCGGTACCCAATTCATGGCGCGACGTTGGGGCTCGGTCGTCCGCGGTGCGAAAGGCGACGTTCGGTGTGTCGCTAGACCCGAAAGACGGATGAGGCAGCGATTCGTTGCGCGCATGATTGATTCGCGGCGCAAACGAGAAATCGAGGACGCGATGAAGACCTGGTTCACGGGGTGCGCGCAATGTGGGGCACTCACGACGAACGCCGAGGGTTACTGCCCCGACTGCGAGGCCGCACGTTTGGCCCGGCGTCGAAGAGGGCGCATGAGCCAAACCAGGATTGTGGCTCCGAATGTCAGAAGCTCCTCCAGCGATCGTCGCTGAGTACCCACGCGCCGACCCCGAGCCTCGCCACGCGGGTGGCCGAACAGGTTGCACATCCGGTTCCACGTCTCGAAGCTCGAAGAATCGAGCGCCGGCGTCGAGTTGGGAATGAGAGAGCAGGATCGGTTCAGCTACACCCGGATGATGCTTTCGCAGTTCAGTACCGTGTCTCCGTCATCCACGCGGCAGGAATCAGGTCCGGGCCCGCCGTCGACTGTGTCATTCCCGGCCGTCCCATCCACCGAATTGAGCGAGTCGACGTGCCGGTGGCCCAACAACGTGTCGCCGCCAATCCCACCGATCAATGAATCCCTTCCACGGCCACCACGAACGAGATCCGCGCCAGGTCCTCCGTCCAGATCATCGGCTCCCGTGCCACCCCTGACGATGTCATTCCCACGCACACCGCGGATGACGTCATTGCCTGACAGTCCGCAAAGCACGTCCGCCTGCGGCGTCCCAACGATCACGTCGCTTCCACTCGTTCCTGCCTCGGTGCACTCGGCGGCGAGCGAACTCGATGCCGCCAGTGGCAGAGTAGCGATCGTCGTCATGATCACGATCAGCACCCTCGCCAGATAGCGATCCATGTTCCGTCCTTTCGACGATCTCCAAGAAAAGTAAGAAACCGCCGGAACCCGAAGGCCCCAGCGGCTTCTCGAGGCGCAAGCTAGCCGCCGCCGCTCGTCCTGTCAAACTCGCTGCGTGCGGCTTCCGACTCAGTCCAACGAGCAATCGTAGGGGCCAGCTTCGGGCCGGTGCGGCGCTCCCCCTTCGAGCACCCACGCGAAGACCACGGCCAGCGCGTCGATGTCGCAATCGGAGAGGACCGGGTCGCCGAGATCTGGCCAGCCGTAGCCCATCAGGTCGGTGCTCTCCTCGAGGTTCGTGGCGTGTCCGAGGCCGAGCGCATGGCCGATCTCGTGGAGGGCCACCCACGTGAGTTCCTGGGACGTGTACTCCTCGAATTCGGAACCCGGCGGCGGTACGGAACCGACGATGATGTTGCCGCAGTCCTGCCGGCCGCAGAGCGCGATTCCGCCGAACGCGGCGCCACCGAAGTGTGGAACGAAGTGCACCACCATGTCGGCGGCCTGCTGGTTGTTCCTTCCGGTACCAGTGACATCGGTCAGCGTGATGGCGCCGTCGAAACACTCGAGCAGCACGTCGGACCAGATCTGGATGGCATCGTGGACCGAATCAAGCTGAGCCTCGGTGGCGCGGGGATGGGACTGGACGGCGATCGTCAGGTCGGCGTGGTCCCACCAGTACCCCTGGTAGTACGTACTCAGCAGCTCAAGGCTGTCAGCGTTCGATTCGGGCAGCGTGCACGTCGGCTGCGAGACGACATTCTTGGGCGCCGCCACGGCCGCGGCGGGCGCCAGCAGGACGGTCGCGAGGGCGACGGCGAGCAGCCTGGAACTCCTCATGCGGGACCACTTCCTTCCGACGGGGGCTCGGTGGTTCCGGGCCGACTCTCGAACCTAGGCTCATGCCTCAGCGGCTGTCATCTGGCAGCAGCGGTAGGACTCGTACGGTCTCCTTGGCTTGAATTGGGCTGCTAGCTACGGAGGCGCGAAGGCCAGCAGCAACGCCGCGTAGAAGGCCGCAGGGGGCACGTCGTCACCCCACGCTCTCCGTGGCGTAGCGCGTGTACGGTCTCTGGAATGGAGTGGACACACCAGCTGACGTTGCTGCTGACGGCCTTCGGCTTGTCCTCTGTGATCGGCCTCGAACGCGAACTGCGGCAGAAGAATGCTGGCCTGAGGACGCACACGCTCGTGGGCGTCGGGGCCGCGGTGTTCACGATCGTCAGCAAGTCGGCTTCGGCGACGTCGTGTCGGAGGGGACCGTCAACCTCGATCCGTCCCGCGTCGCGGCGTAGGTATCCCGTTCGTCCCACCGCAACCCCTCGTAGTTGCCGCCGCGGTACCACTTCGGACCAGGGAACCCAGGCACGTTGATCGCGCCGAGCTTGCGAGCGCACGTCTTGCCGTCCCCGTCCTTGACGCCGCACAGAACAGTGAGCTTCAAAGCCGATCTCCCGGCGACAACCGCCGGTGCGCCGCTAGGGCGCGGGCCGTCGCAGTCGATGCCGCGTACCGGTTGACCATTTCGCGGCTACGCCATCCGGTGAGTCGCTTCAGGTCACCTTCGGCGCCCCCTTCGGCGAGCCACTGGTGGGCGAATGTGTGCCGGAACTGATGCGGGTGCAGATGCTCGAGGCCCGCCTGAGTCGCTCGCCGTCGGGCGATCTGCCGGATGCCGCTGGCGGTCAGCGGTCCTTTCGTGCCGAGCCAGAGCTCGTCCAGGAACGCCTGAGCGTGACCACGACGGAGCCGGAGGTACCGATCGAGCGCCCTTGCCGTGCGGTTGCCGATGCCGACGTGGCGCGGCGCCCTGCCCTTCGTCTGGGTGAGCAGCAACGTGAGCTGATCGAGGTCTACATCTGGGACGCGGAGCCCGGCCACCTCGGCCAACCGTGCGCCCGTGTCGATGAAGGTCATGAGGATCGCGGCGTCGCGCCGGTCGTCGAAGCCGCCACCTTCGCAGGCCTTCAGGAGATCGCGCAGCTGGCCGTGATCCAGGACGTCCGGCGGGTTCTCCGGCACCTTCGGTGGCTTCATGTTCGCCATCGGGTTGGCTCGGATCTCGCCCTCCTCGGCGGCGTAGCCGAAGAACCGCTGAAGGGCGCGGTAGCGGTTCGCCGCGGTGGCCGGCTTCCAACGGGCCAGGAGGTCCTGAATCCATGCCTCGACGTGTTCCCGTGTCACGGCATCCACGGTCGTCGGCATCCCGCGATCCATTAGGAACCGGGCGAAGGCGCTGACCGCATCGACGTACGTCTCCACCGTCCGGGGGGACTTGTTTTCCGCTCGAAGCGAGCGCAGGAACGACGCCGAGAGGTCCTGTACGCTGATGCCCGTGACCTGCGCGACGCGGCTCATGACGCCACGAATTATCTGCTCTGCGAGCGGTGTGCCTCAAGGGTCGAGCCCATTTCCGCAGGTCAGCGCGGGGACGTAGCTCAGCTGGTAGAGCACCTGCTTTGCAAGCAGGGGGTCGGCGGTTCGAGTCCGCTCGTCTCCACCAAAACCCGGAGGTACGAGGTGTAGCGGCGTGGCCAAGCTGATCTATGTGTCGAACGTGTCCCTCGACGGCTACATCGAGGACGAATACGGCAGCTTCGACTGGACCGCGCCCGCCGACGACTTGTTCGCGTTCATCACCGACCTCGTGCGGCCCGTCGGCACCTACCTGTATGGCCGGCGCATGTACGACACGATGGCCCCTTGGGAGACCGACCCCGCCCTGGCCGCCCAGTCGGATCTCATGGCCGACTTCGCCAACGTCTGGCAGGCAGCGGACAAGGTCGTCTACTCCACGACCTTGGACGCCGTATCAACCGCCAAGACCCGGCTCGAGCACAACTTCGACCCCGCCTCGGTACGCGACATGAAGGTCTCGGCCACCAGTGATCTCACCGTGGGGGGCCCGCACCTCGCGGCGCACGCTCTCAAGGCCGGGCTGGTCGAGGAGTGCCACCTATTCATCCGTCCGATCCTCGTCGGCGGAGGCAAGCCCGCGCTGCCCAGCCACACTCGCTCCGAGCTCGAGCTGCTGGACGATCGCAGACTCAGCAACGGTGTCGTGTACCTCCGCTACCGCCTCCCGACCTGAGCGTCCATGGCCACTATGGCTGACTCGCTCCAGCTTTCGCCCGGCTGGACCGACCCTGTCGGATAGCCGTCTGCCCGGGAACCCCGGATCGTGTACCGAGTGTCGCTCTCTCAACGGAAGACGACGAGGCGACCGCTCGCGGGGACCGCGAGCAGACCGGCTCCCGCGTTCATGTCCGTCAGCACGACCGCGTTGTGCTCGTCGGGCGTGACGAACGGTGCGCCAAGACCGAAGGTCTTCCTCCGACGCCCGGTGTCGGTCTGAAGGACGTACAGCTTCCCGGACGAGGAGGCCACGAAGATGCGCTTGTTGATCACGATCGGGGCGGAGACCAACGTTCCGTCACCGGCGAAGCTCCACCGCGCGTCCCGTGTACCGAGGTCGCGTGCTCGGAGCGTCCCGTGCTCCAGGAAGTATCCGGTCGAACCCGAGAACGCCGGCATCACGGACGACGTGAACGAACCCGCGTTCCCGCCCGAAGCGGCATGCAACACGACGCCGGTGCCGCCATCACGAGCGTAGACACGGTCGTCGAAGTACGCGGCTGTCCGGCCTCCCCCGCCTGAGCAGCTCGTGTCGTGGTGCCAGACGAGGCCGCCGTTCGCCGGTGCCAGCGCGAAGACCTGGAAGCAGGCGTATCCCACGACGATCCCGTAGGGGGTGATCGTCGGGGCGCTGTGGTCCCCGTTCGCCACGTCTGCGGTCCACGACACGTCGCCCGTCACGCCGTCGACGGCGTACACCGTCCCCCCCGAGCCGGAGCCGCCCACGTAGACGACCCCGTCGTCGGCCGTCGGCGGCGAGGTGAACGAGTATTGGTCCGGCAGCGCGACGCTCCAGTCGAGGTCCCCGGTTTCGACGTCGAGGGCGGACAGCAGTCCGCCCGAGTCCAATGTGTACAGTCGCGCTCCGTCGACGGCGAGCCCGAAGAACTCGTAGCCGCCGCTCGCGCGCACCTTCCAGATCGTCTGGCCCGTCGTCGCATCGAGCGCGAACACCTTCCGGTTGTCGGTGTCGAACAGGTTCCCCACCGCGACGAATACCTTGCCATCGGCGATGACGGGGTACGAGACGATCCCGTGCCACGAGCGCGACCACGCTCGCTCGACCGGCAACGAGAAGCCCGTTCCGCTCGCGTTGCCCGTGTGTGCCACGTCGACGTGCAACGACGCGCCAGGCGTCGACGTGGCTCCGATCGCTGCGGGTGCGGGCCACGTCAGGGCAGTTGCTCCGGCGACGACGAATGCGAGTACGTAGCCGGTGACCTTTGACCCCATAAGAGGTCCATCGGGCGCGCAGGCGCCCCACTGAAGGGCCAGATGCCTCCGCCGCGCGGTCAGCCACGTCGCGGGGGTGGCATCCGGTTCATCGCTGGACGCGGATCGCCGGATCACTCGTCGTACACGTAGGTCAGAACCCCGTCCTCGACGCGGGTGGGGAGCATCATCAGCCTCGCGTCGGACCGCACAGGACCCGTGACCGCCTTGCCCGTCCGCGCCTCGAACACTGAGCCGTGCCAATCGCATACGAACGTGTCGCCCTCCAAGGTGAGCGGACCGCCGTGATGCAGGCAGACGTTGGCGTAGGCGCGAGGCTTCCCATTCAGGAGCATCACCAACACCTCTCGTCCGTTGAGATCGACGGTGACGGTCCCGTCTTGCGGGACGTCACGCAACGGGATCAGTGCTTCTTTCATCCATCCCTCCCAACCTCGGGTCCGCACCCCGCGGAGCCGGCTCCCCTGAGGCTATCCATGGCGAACGGGATCGAGTCAGGACAGCGAACCGAGGATGAGGTGCCTTAGCAGCCCCTTCGACGAAGGCGGATTCCGTCTCGCGGTCCCAGATCGCGCGCAGCCGCCGCAACCCCGCCAACCCACTCCGTCCCACCGCATCTCGTCCCCTCGAGCACGAGATATCCCCTGGTCGGGGGGAAGGGCATCCCCTGGTTGGGCCCTCAGGTTGGCGTCCGGCCCTGCCGAAGGAAGGGGTGTTGAACAGGGAACGGTCCCTCCAGCCGTTCCCCGGAGGAGGAGTGGTGGCGTCCAACAAGCAGTTCTCCGTCGGCCGGCCGGTCATGTGGATCGGTATCACCGTGCTGTCCACTGCCCTCGCCGCGGGTGCCTGGTACCTGAAGTCCTCTGGCCTCGAGAACGGCGTGAAGGCTGCCGGCAAGCTCGCGGCCTCCGCCGTCAAGAAGGAGCTCGCTCCGGAACTGACGGCCGCGGACGTCCGCGAGCCGATGTCGGAGGACGCATCCGACGCCTTCCAGGAGGTCGTCCAGGCGCGGATCCTCGACGATCGCACGAGCACGGTGCGCATCTGGACCGCGGATGGAACGCTGGTCTTCTCCTCGACCGGGGAGCAAACCGGAACCCAGGGCGGGAACGATCGCTCGATCGGGCTGGCGGCCGACGACGGGAAGACGACGTGGATCGCGCCGTCCAGCGACGGCGGACTCCTTGACATCTACACGCCGCTCCGTCTCGGTGCTGCAGACAGCCAGCCCGTCGCGGCCGTCGAGCTGGTGCAGGCGTACGCGCCGATCGTGGAAGCTGCCGGTCAACCGTGGGGGCTCGTGCAGCCAGTTGCCGGGGGCCTCGCGGCGGTCGCCCTCCTGATGACCGTCGTCTCGTTCGCGATGAAGCGAGCGGGTCGGTTCGGCAAGCGTGAGGGCATGGGCTTCGCGCGTTCCGACGGTGGCGGTGTGGACGACGAGAAGGTCCGTCGATCGATCGGGGCCCGCGACGACCAGATCGCGCAGCTCCGCGAGCAGCTCCGCGAGCAGGAGGACGAGACCGTCGATCGCATCCGGGCGCTCGAGGTGCAGCTTCGTGAGACTGCCGCTCGCGCGGTCGAAGCCGAGGCCCGGTCCGAGGACGTCTCTGCAGCCTCGGGAGCCGCGGAAGCCGCGCAGGAGGCGAACCGTCGGGCACAGGAGCTCCTGGACCGAGCGGTGCGGGCCGAGAGCGAGGTCACGACCCTCAGAGAGAAGCTCATGGACGCCCCGACAGCTGATACGAAACAGGCCGACGAGCTGATCAGGACCCTCGAGGAGCAGCTGCGGAGCACCGCGGCAGACCGCGATCGCGCGACGGCGGAGGCCCAAGCCCTTCGAGCCACCACGCAGGCTCTCCAGGCGACGACGGACGAGCTGCAGGCGACGATCGCATCGCATGCTGATGGTCCGACCGTTGAGGATCTCCGCCCGGCGCTCGACGAAACGAAGGCCGCCCTCGTGGAAGCGGAGCGCGCGCGTGCGGAATCCGAATCCATCGCGAGGGAAGCGACCGCAGCGCTGGCGTCCGCCGATGCGCGGCTCGCCGGCCTGGAGGAGGAACGGCAACGACTGATCGGTGACGTCGAGAGCGACAAGGGCGAGGCGGCTGCACGTCTGGTGCAGGCCGAGGCGCGGGTCACGGAGCTGGAGCGGGGCCTCGTGGAGGCACGGGATCGCTCCGCCGAGGCCGTCAGGGAGCGCGATGAGGCCGTCGCCCACGCCGCGGGCCTGGAATCCCGTTTCGAGGAAGCCACCACCAAGGCGAAGGAAGCGGACGCCCGATCCCAATCGCTCGAGGCGCGGATCCAGGAGATGGCGAAGGACGCTGGCAGCGCCGCCGAGGGCCTGAAGCAAAGGCTGAGCGAGCTGGAGACGCGCGCGGCCGAGGCCGACGGCGAACGGAACAGCCTGCTCGCGCGGGCGGCCGAGGCGGAGGCCTCGGCGAAGGAGCTGCGGGTCCTGGCTTCGACGGCAGAGGCCCGGGAGACGGAACTGCTCGAGCGGCTGGAGGTGGCCGACGGCGAGGTCGCGCGCTCCCACGCCAGCCTGGACGACGCGCGTCGAGAGCTGGAGGAGACCCGCGATCACCTCGAGCAGGCGAAGCGGGAAGCGACCCGTGCCGCCGCGGAAGTGGAGTCGCGGGAGACGACGATCCGCGCGGAGGCCGAGGCTCGCGTGACCGCTGCCCTCGCCGACGTGGAGCCGCGGATCGCGGCCGCGGTCGCGGAATCCGAGGCTCGCGAGTCGGCTGTTCGTGCGGAGGCCGAGGCGAAGGCGACCGCCGCGGAGACCGAGCTCGTGAACCTGCGGTCCACGCTGTCCGAGATGGAGTCCGCGACCCGTGATCTGCGGGCACAGAAGGAGGATCGGGACCGGACCGTCGAGATGCTGGAGTCGCGGTTGGTCGAGCACCGCGGCGTGCTGGAAGAAGCGCGCGCGCGCTTGACGGGTGCGGAGGAGCGCGCCGCCGAGCTGGAGCTCCGCCTCCTGGAGGAGTCCGGCGAGATCACAGAGTTGAATTCCGCTCTCGCGGACGCGACCGAACAGGCTGCGCGCGCCGAAGCCCGTATGACCGAGCGCGACGAAGCCGTCACCAGGATGCAGGACGAACTGACCGCGGTTCGCGACGAGATGCTCCTGAAGGAGGCCTCGTCGTCCGTGGTAGCCGAAGAGCTCGAGGCGCTGAAGGCCGGCGTCGCGGAGTATGAGGCGGAGACGCGCCGCAAGGACGTGGAGCTGGGGCAGGCCCGGCAGGACCTGGAAGCAGCGCGGCAGGAGCTCGGAACCATCAGGGACGAGCTGTCGGAGCGTGAACGACTGGTGTCCGCGAGCACGGAGGAATTGGAGGCGCTGAAGACCGCCGTCGCCGGCCACGAGTCCGAGACACGGCGTACGGAAGAGGAGCTGCACGGGGTCCGCCAGGAGCTCGAGGCGGCCCGCCAGGAGCTTGGGACCGTCAGGCAGGAGCTGTCCCAGCGCGAACGGCTCGTTTCCGCCGGGACCGAGGAGCTGGAGGCGCTCCGCACAGCCGGTGCCCGGAGCGCGCAGGAGCTGGAGGCCAAGGATCAGGAGCTCCGTGACATCGTCGAGCTGCTGGACGCGGCGCGGAACGAGCTCGACGCCCGGAGCGAGGACGCGAACGCCCGCTTCCGAGACGCCGAGACGAGGGCGGCCGAAGCGCAAGCGCACGCCAAGGAGGTACAGGCGACAGCCGAGGTGGCGCAAGCGAGGATCGCGGACGCCGAAAAGCGTCTCGCGGAGCGCGAGGCGACCGTCGCGCACCTCCAGCGGGAGCTGTCCGAGCTCCGGCAGGAGGTCGATCGGAAGGAAGCTGGCGAGAACGCGAACCAGCAGGAAGTCGATTCCCTCCGGACGCTGATCGCGGAGCTCGAGGCGGAGAACGAGCGTCGCCGCAGCGAAGACGCCTCGCGGGTCGCCACGCTGGAGTCGGAGCTCGCCGAACACACGACCGTGCTCCGAGAGGCCCGCGACCGCTTGGCGACCGCCGAATCGAGGGCGACCGACCTGGAGGCGCGCCTGGAAGCCGCGAGCTCGAGCCAAGGCGAGGCGCTACGTACCACCGAGGAGCAGCTCGCCGCGAAGCAGCAGGAGGCCGCGCAGAAGGACGAGCAGATCCGTGCGATCGACGAGCAGCTGCGCGCAGGACGTGAAGAGCTCGAGGCCGCCCGTGCGGATCTGTCCGCCCGGGACGCAGCGAGCAGCGACGGCTCAGAGAGGATCGCGGCCCTCGAGGGGGAGCTGCAGGAGGCGACCCGCCGCGCCGCGGAGCTCGAGGCGACCGTCACGGAGTCGAAGGAGGCGCTCGCGCGTGCGGAGGAGGCCGCACGGCTGGCCCCCGAGCGAGCCGATGCCCTTCCGTCCGAGCACACGCCGACCTCGGTTGCGGCGGACGACGGCCGCGTCCCTGCGCTCCATGCCGAGATCCGCGAGCTCGAGAAGCGTCTCGAGCAGACGGAGCTGCGAGCGCGACACGCGTACGCGGAGGCCGAGAACGCGCAAGCGGAGCTGCGGTTCGCACGCGACCGCGGTGATGCGCCGGTACCTGCCGACGACGGTCGGCTCCGCGCGGAGCTCGCGGCCGCGCTCGCACGCGTGCAGGCCGCTGAGGAGCGAAGCGCGGCGCTCAGTGCCGAGGTGCTCCTGCTCAAGAAGGGCGTGGACGTCTCGGTCGACGACGAGAACGATCCCACGAACGGGTTCGCGGTCGACCCCGATGAAGAAGGCGTGAACCTCCGGGCCCGCTTGAGTCGCGCGGTAGAAAGCAAACGCGCCACCGGCGAGGACGACACCCACCAATGGCGTTGAGCCGGAGGGTACGCTGAACGACGTGCGCAGGCTCCTCCTGTCGACCCTCGCCGTCTCGATCCTGATCGCGACGGCGCCGGGCGCTCCTGCCCGGTCGGCCGCGCCCTCACCGACGGCAGCTTCCTCACCGACGGCCGCCCCCGCCCGGCCTGAGTACGTCGCCACCATCTCGCGTCTGCCCGACGGCCTCCGAGCGTGGATGAACGGGGTCTCATGGCGCCCGGGTTGTCCCGTGCCCCTCAGGAAGCTCCGCGTGATCGTGCTCCGATACTGGGGATTCGATCGGCAGGCCCACATGGGACGGCTCGTCGTCCACGCGCGGGTGGCGACGCGGATCGCCGGCGTCTTCGGCAAGCTTTACGGCGTCTCCTACCCGATCCGCAGGATGCGCCTCGTGGACTACTACGGAGCCGACGATCGCACGTCGATGGAGCACGACAACACCTCGGCCTTCAACTGCCGCTGGCGCGCCGGTCAGCCGGGCGTATGGTCGCAGCACGCCTACGGCCGGGCGATCGACATCAACCCGGTGGAGAACCCGTACGTGTGGAGCGGTGGGGTCTCACCGTGGAACGGCGCCCCCTACGTGGATCGGAGCCATCGACGGCGCGGCATGATCGTCCACGGCGACGCAGTCTGGTGGGCGTTCCGCGCTCGTGGCTGGGAGTGGGGCGGCGATTGGACGTCCGTGAAGGACTACCAGCACTTCTCCCAGAACGGTCGGTGAGGCGGGGCCTCAGTCGCAGACGAGGGTGAGGAGGTAGTACGGGTCGACCGCGCGCCCGTGCCACGGGTGCCATTCGAAGTGATCGTGTGGAGCGGTCGAGTCACCGGTAGCGCCGACGTAGCCGATGATCGTGCCCGCGCGGACCCAGCCGAGATCGCCGTAGGCGATCAGGTGGGCGTTGAAGACGTAGCCGAGGTCGCCCCGGACGTACACCTGATACCCGCCCAACGGCGAAGACGACGAGGATGCGTAGCCGTCGAACGGTGCGCGGATCGGCGTCCAGGTGGGAGCTTCGATGTCACTGCCCATGTGGATGTGGGGCTCGACGCCTTCCACGCTCACGATCTCGCCGAAGTCGTCGTGGATGAAGCGAGGGCCATCCACCGGGCATACCCTGAAGATCGCCCAGGTGGCGAGCCAGGACTGCAAGTCGTCGCGGCGCGCGGTGAGGCCCCCGAGGCGGTCGTCGGTCCAGGCGTTGAACCGTCGTTCGTTCCTCCGGGCCTGACGCAGGGTCGTGAGGGTCTGCCGTCCCGGACGCGCGTCGTTCTCGCGCTGGGTCGTGGTCACCGCTCGATGGAGGGCGCGCGATCGTGTGCGCGCCTCCCGCGTGATCTTGTGGATCCTGCGGTCGACCCGCTTGTTCGCTCGGAGAGCGTCGCTCACCTCGGAGGCCGCAACGGGTGCCGTGCCGGAGAGCATCGCCGTCACGACCGCCGCCGCGGTGCCCACCGACCAGAACCTCACGATCCCCCGCACGCCGATCCCACCCCCGGTCTCGTTCCAGGGTTCCCGTATCGGCCCCGCGGCGGCGGCGCTTGAGAGGGTCGGCCCAGAGGGGTTGCCCCCCTATCGACCGAGGGCGCAGTATTGCAACTTCATGCAGCCGAAAAGGATCCCCCCGACCGGCCGGAAGAGCTTCGCCGCCCTCTCCGAGCCGGATCCGTCCGCCCGTGGGGCGTGCGGGCAGGCCACCACGCATCCGGGGGCCGGAGGATCGGGGACAGGCTCATGAGATGGAAGCGCGACTCGGCGTGGGATGACGCGGGGATCGCCGAGCTCCGACAACGGCTCGCGCAGGCAACCGCGCGCGCGCAGGAAGCGGAGGCACGACTCGCACGTGCGGAGGGACGACCGGTCGACGGCTCGGAACTGGCGGGACTCCTGCAGGACCTCGAGGCCCGTGTCGAAGCGGCCGAGGCGCAGGCGCGCGAAGCCGAGGAGCGCACGCGCGGCTTCGAGGATCAGACCGCCGAGGGAGAGAGCCGTTTCCGCCACCGCCTGGGACTCAGTGCGAGCCGCAAGCTCAGCGGGGCCGGGCCCGTGGCGGTGGAGTCCGAGACCGAGATGGATGTGCGAGCCGCGATCGCGCGGAGCCTCCGCTCCCCCCTTACCCGTGCCTCCGGACTGACGCTCTCCCTGCAGGCGACCACGCAATCGAGCGAAGGGAAGTCCGTGCTCCGTCAGCTGTCATCGTCGCTCCGCCGACTGGATCAGCTCGCCGCGGACCTCCACGACGCGCATCGGATCATCAACGGGTCGCTCCGTTTGAAGCCTCGACGCACCGACATGGAAGCGCTCCTCACGACCACCTTGGAGGATGCGACGCATCTCGAGGACCGCCTCGTCCGCCTCGATGCGGAACGCGTCAGCGCGTTCGTGGACCCGATCCGAGCCCGGCAGATCGTCGAGGCGATGCTCGATGCCGCACGCGACCGAACGAGGGCGGGCGCGATGATCTTGGTCCGGCTGCGTGAGGTCGAGACGGGAGCACGTGTCGCCGTCGAGGACGACAATCGGAAGGCCGCGAGGATCACTGCTGAGATGAGCTTCGCCGTGCGGCTCGCCGAGCTGCAGGGTACGGAGATCACGGTCGCCGGACCCTCATTCGTGGTGGTCTTCCCGAAGGTCGAGACTTAGCCCTCGGTCAGCTCTCGATGGCCAGCGGATCCACCGCGTAGGTCTCGCGCAGACGAAGGTCGACGAGCGCGGCCGGCAGGATCCGCCGGGGTCGCATGCCGTTCGCCTCCGCCACGCCCAGGTGGTGCACGCACATCGGAACGAGCAGGTCCCTCGCGTACCAGGAAACGACGTCGGGCGTGGAGGCGGCGGCGCTCTCCTGCCAGAAGCAGAACTGGCAGATCAGGCGCACGCGCTGCGGGTACGCGAATCGAGCTCGGAAGCCGTGCTCGTGCTCGATCACCCGCCCCCAGAGCGCGACACGACCGAGCACGGCGGGACAACGCGTCCGCCGCAGATACTCCAGGTCCCGGGTCGCGTGCAGGCCGCAGCTGCAATCGGCGTTCGGCGCCTCGTGCGACCAGGCGAGCCGGCACGTGGCTTGGGCCACTTCACGGGGGCGCCACGCCCTCGACCCGGCCGTGACGGGTCGGAGCAGGAGGCCTTCCCCATCCCGTCGCCCGGTGAGCGTCCACGAACGCCACGCGAGGATGGGTTCCAGCTCGACCTCGATCGGGAGACCTCGGACGACGGAGGTCGCGGTCCTCATCGGCGGTCGGTCGTCGTCGTGGTCCTCGCCGGGCTCGCATCCGGAACGCCCTCGGGTGCAGGCTCCGGGACCGGCGCCGGACTCGGTTCCGGCAGGGGCTCGACGGACGGCTCCAGGATGGGCGCGGGCTCGGGCACCGGCAGCGATGCCGGCTCGATCTCGATCACGCGCTTGGGAAGGCCGATATCCACGTCGAGCCTCTCGGGCCGTCCTCGACGGGGGCCGCCGCCCTCGACCTCCGCCATCGTTCCCCTGGAGCGTACCCCGAGGAGGGGTTCACGCGCGAGGGTGTGTGTGTTCCTCAGGCTGGAGCGAGGCGGTAGATCGAGTCGAAGTCGCTGAAGAAGAGCCGGCCGTTGGGTGCCACCTCGATCGAGAGCACCGGCCTCGGACGGTCGAGGACGAGCACCGGCCCCGCATCGAAACCCGTTCGGTTCGCGTTCAGATCGAACCGTCGGATCCGGCCGTCGTTCACGGCGCCGACCACGAGGTCCCCATGGAACGCCGCACCGAGTCCGCATCTGTCGCAGAAGGCGAGCCCCGTCAATCCCACCGTCTGGACGAACGTGTGCTTGGGCTTGATCCGAGGGGTCGGTCCGCTGTTGTTCGTATCGGGGCACGATTCGCTCGGTCCCCACCCGTGGTTGCCCCCCCGCCCGATGCGATTCACCTCGTCGTTGCAGCCCGGACCGTTCTCCGACTCCCAGAGGCGACCGTTCCGTGGGTCGAACGCGAAGCCGATCGAGTTCCGGATCCCGTAGGCCCAGATCCTCGAGCCGGACGGGTTCGTGGGCGGGATCGATCCGTCAGGGTCCACGCGGAGGATCTTCCCGCGCAGGTTGCCGGTTCGATCCTGCGAGTTCGACGGCTGGGCGTTGTCGCCGATCACGACGTAGAGCTTGCCGTCGGGCCCGAACGCGATCCGTCCGCCGTTGTGGTTGCTCGCCGGACCGGCGGCCACGGACAAGAGCCGCTTCACCCCGACCCCGTCGTCGTTCTCCACCTTGATCCGCAGGACCTCATTCCGGAGACCGTTGGCGGTGTTCCGGGTCACGAAGACGTACACGAACGGCTTCACAGGCCATGACGGATGGACCGCAACCCCGAGCGCGCCCCGCTCCCCGTCAGAGTTGACGCTGAGGACACGGTGCACGCGCACGTCCGCGTCGGTCTGGAGGTTGCGGAAGCGGAGCCATCCCGTGTGCCGCTCCAGGTAGACGAGGCGGCCTCCGGGCGTGAACGTGAAGCCGACGGGGCTCGCCAGCCCGGATGCGACGCGGACCGCCCTGAAGCCGCCCGCGAGGGCGGGCCCGGTCCCGTGCCCTCTGAGGCCCGCGATCGAGATGGCCAGCGACAGAGCCACCGAAGCTGCCAGGATCCCCATCTTCCGCATGTCGAGCGCTCCTTCCGATGCCAGTATCGGCGCCGTGGCGACGGCGCCTCCCTCCATGTTCGGCGTGCCGGCTCTCCGGTCGGAGGATCCCCGGTTCCTCCGAGGCGAGGGCCGATACCTCGACAACGTCGAGATCCCCGGCGCCCTGAACGCCGTCTTCGTCCGTTCCATCATGCCGCACGCGCGCGTCCATGGCCTCGACGTGACCGGCTGTCTGGCGTCCCCGGGGGTCGTGGGTGCCTACACCGCACGGGATCTGGAGCTGCCTCCCTTGCCGCCCTCCGGCACCGTCGAGGGTGCCGCGGACGGCGAGCTCGAAGGGCTGTTCAGCCGGGAGCCCATCGCGCACGACGTCGTGCGCTTCGTCGGGGAGATCCTGGCCGTCGTGGTCGCGGAGACCGTCGGCGAGGCCATCGACGCCGCGGAGCTCGCCGCCGTGGAGTACGAGCCCCTCGCGATCGTGTTGGACCCGGAGGCGGCGATCGCGGACGGTGCGCCGTTGCTCTGGCCGGAGTTCGGCACCAACGTCGCGCACGCGTTCGGAGCCACCGGTCCCGCCGATCCGCTCGCCGGCGCCGATGTCGTGGTTCGCGGCCGGTTCGTGAACCAGCGGGTGGCGCCGGCGCCACTGGAGACGAACGGGATCGCGGTCGTGCCCGAGGGGGACGGCTCGTTCACGGTGTGGGTGTCGACGCAGATCCCGTTCGACGTGCGCGACGATCTCGCCGAGACCCTGGGGGTCGGGCGCGATCGCGTGCGGGCGATCGCGCCCGATGTGGGCGGGGCATTCGGCGCCAAGCTGCAGGTGTACGCGGAGTACCACGCCGTGGCGGCGATCGCCGCGCGCCTGGGCCGGCCCGTCCGGTGGCAGGAGACGCGTTCGGAGTCGATGGTCTCGCTCACGCACGGCCGCGCCCAGATCCAGACCGTGGAGCTCGGCGCCACGCGAGACGGAACGCTCGTCGGGCTCCGCGCGGAGCTCCTGGCCGACATGGGGGCCTACCCGATCGGCGCCTTCATGCCGGGAACGACGCAGGAGATGTTGAGCGGCGTCTACCGGATCCCCCGGATCGCGAGCAGCGGGAGGAGCGTGGTGACGAACACGACCCCGGTGGCTCCGTACCGAGGGGCGGGCCGACCCGAGGCAACGGCGCTCGTCGAACGCGCGATGGACCTGCTCGCCGTCGAGCTCGGGATCGATCCCGTCGACCTCCGACGGAGGAACCTGATCCGACCCGACGAGTTCCCGTTCACGACGGTCACCGGCGTCACGTACGACACCGGTGACTACGAGAGGCCGCTCGACGAGGCGCTCCGATCGGTCGCGTACGACGACCTGCGCGCGGAACAGGCCGCGTGGCGGGCGCGCGGCGACGAGGTCTGCCTCGGCATCGGCGTGGCGATGTACGTCGAGATCACCGCGTTCGGCGGAAGGGAGTTCGCGGCGGTGGAGATCGGTCCCGATGCGCGCGTCACGGTCGCCGTCGGGACCACGCCGGCCGGTCACGGCCACGAGACCTCGTTGGCCCAGCTCGCGTCAACGTCACTCGGGGTTCCGTTCGAGGACGTCACGGTCGTGCACTCCGATACGCGGCTCGTCGCGCGCGGGGAAGGGACCTGGGGGTCGCGTTCCTTGCAGATCGGCGGCTCGTCCGTCTACGAGCAGGCTGAAGCCGTCGTGGAGACCGGTCGGCGGACGGCGGCCGCGATGCTCGAGGTGGACGCGGAGGACGTGGAACGGGTCGAGGGCGGATTCGCCGTCGCCGGAGCCCCCGATCGGAGCGTCAGCTGGAGCGAGGTCGTCGTCGCGACCGATGACGGGGCGATCCACGCTGAGGGGCGCTTCCGGCAGCGCGGATCGACGTTCCCGTTCGGCGCGCACGTGGCGGTCGTGGAGGTGGACACCGCGACCGGGGCCGTGCGGTTGCTCCGCCACGTCGCCGTGGACGACTGCGGCCGCATCCTCAATCCGGTGCTCGTCCGAGGGCAGCAGCACGGCGGGCTCGGGCAGGGGATCGCGCAGGCGTTGTTCGAGGAGGTGCGGTACGACGAGAGCGGCAACCCGGTGACGTCCACACTCGCGACGTACCAGATGCCGAGCGCCGCGGACCTTCCTGCGTTCGAGGCGTCGAACACGGAGACGCCGACCGACCTGAACCCTTTGGGGGCGAAAGGGATCGGCGAGTCGGCGACGATCGGGTCGACGCCCGCGGTGCAGAACGCCGTGGTGGATGCGCTCTCCCACCTCGGCGTGCGGCACATCGATCTCCCGCTCACGCCGGAACGCGTGTGGCTGGCACTACAGGATGTGCACGATGGCTGATGGCAAGGAATCGATATTCGCGAGCGTGCCTGTCTGGCGCCGAACCATCGACTGCCGATATCGTCTTCGCGTGGCGACCGTCATGCCCATCACCGACCGGCGGGCTCGTCTCGCGTTCTTCCTCGCCGTCCTCGGCGTCCCGTCTTTCGGCATCACGGTCCCGGCCGCGATCTGGCTGGGCCTGAGCTCGGTGCGGCAGCGGCGGCTCTCGAGCGGCGCGGAGCCAGCGTTGGGTTTCATGGCGCTCGTGATGTCGGGATTGGACATATTCACGCTGAATTCCGTCCTCCTCCGGTCGTACGAGATCCTCGGGCCGATCCGGATGTGGACCGGCATCGCATGGGGGATCGCGCTGGCGACGGCGGCGGCGATCTGTACCGCGTCCACGCTCCGGATCCACCCGGAGCGATGGGGGGCGCTCCTCGTCGCACGGGCAGGGCTGATCGGTGCGATGGCCGGAGGGACCGCCCTCTTCGTCCGGTTGATCGCGGTCCTCGACTGATCCGCGCGCTGCTACCGTTGCGCCGATGACGCCACGCTGGGAACGGCGATTCCGCGCGCCCCTCATCACGTACCCCGACTGGCCCCCCGCAACTCCGTCCCGGCTCGCGTACGAGTCCACGGAGAGCGGGGTCTGGCAGTTGCACGTGGCCGATCTCGACGCGGGCGTCCGCCGGCGGGTCACCGACCACCCGGTGGGCGTGATCTCCGGTGCCTGGTCGCCGGACGGAGCCGACATCTGCTGGTGGCAGGACGAGACGGGTGACGAGTCCGGACGCTGGCACACGCAACCGTTCGAGGGTGGCGATCCCCGGCTCCTGTTCCCAGAGCTCGACCGCGGCTGGAACGAGGGGATCGCGTGGGTCCCCGGGATCCTCGCTGCCTCGATCAGCGCTCACGACGGCTTCGCGGTGTACGTCAGCGAGGACGGTGGTGCCACGGTCAAGGAGGTCGCGCGCAGCACCGAGCACATGCGCGTCGCCGGCCGACAGGGCGGCTACAACCGAGGCGGGCTCTCGGCAGACGGGTCCCTGCTCTGCCTGCAGCACGCGGAGCACGGCGACGAGATGCACGAGGCACTTCGGGTGATCGACCCACGGACGGGAGCGACGGTCGCCGAGCTGGTCGACGACGGCAAGCAGCTCCTGTCCTCCGCATGGTCGCCCGTTGTCGGCGACCGTCGTCTCGCCGTCGTCCACGAGCGGCTCGGGATCCCGCAGCCCGCGCTGTGGGATCCCGTGACCGGGGAGTGGACGGAGATCGTGACCGAGCTCGAGGGGGAGGTCTCGATCGCGGACTGGTGGCCGGACGCGACCGCGCTCCTGCTCTCGCAGCTCGTGGACGGACGGCACCGGCTCCACCGGTTCGAGCTCGCCACGGGGACGTGGACGAGGATCGAGCATCCCGAGGGTCAGGTCGAGTGGGCGCAGGTGCGGCCGGACGGCGCCGTCTGGTGCCGTCACTCGAGCGGCGCCTCAGCCCCACGGATCCTAGACGAGGCCGGCGGCGAGGTGCTCCCGCTCCGGGGCGAGCCGGCACCTGCCGGCAGGCCGTTCGAGCCGCTGCGATTCGACAATCGACACGGTCAGTCCGTGCAGGGATTCCTCGTGACCCCGGCGGGGAGCGGACCGTGGCCGATCCTGGTCCGTCCGCACGGGGGGCCGACCTGGCTCGACGAGGACAAGTGGCATCCCGAGGTCCAGTCCTACGTCGACGCCGGACTCGCCGTCGTGCTCGTCAACTACCGGGGCTCGACCGGTCGGGGCGCGGAGTGGCGTGACACCCTCGTGGGCGACGTCGGCGGACCCGAGCTCGAGGACCTCAACGACGCGCTCGATCATCTGGTCGCGGCCGGGATCGCGGATCCGGACCGCGCGGCCGTCGGCGGTTGGTCGTGGGGCGGCTACCTCACGCTGATGATGCTGGGGAAGCATCCCGAACGGAACTGGCGCTGCGGCATCGCCGGCGTGCCGGTCGGGGACTACGAGCTCTCCTACGAAGACATGTCGCCCCTGCTCCAGGCGTACGACCGCGCGCTGCTGGGCGGACGGCCGGACGAGGTGCCCGAGCTCATGGCCGATCGGAACCCGATCAACTCCGCGAACGACGTGGAAGCGCCCGTCCTGTTCCTGATCGGCGAGCACGATTCCCGCTGCCCCTACCGGCAAGCGATGGCCTACGTGGACCGGCTGCGGGCACGGGACCATCCGCACGAGGTGTATCTCTTCGCCACCGGGCACGGCTCCTTCGACATCGAGGAGGAGATCCGTCAGCAGCGGACGATCCTCGGTTTCCTCTCCGAGCACGTGTCCGGCGTGGCGGTCCCAACGGACTGAGTCGCTATCGTGGGCTCCGTGCCCATGTGGATCGTCGTGCTCACGGCGCTGCTCGGCGCGTTCGTGATCTGGCGCGTCGGCATCGCGATGTTGCGGTCCCTGACGCTGTCCTCACCGACGTCGGCCTCCGACGAGCCCGCCCCCAAGGAGCCCGAGGACGTCGATGATCTCGACGTCTACCTGGTGTGCGGGGAGTGCGGGACCGAGCTCAAGGTCTCGCGTTTGGGAGAGTTGCAGATCCCACGGCACTGCGGCGAGAAGATGCAGGTCATCCGGCGTCCGGAACGCGCCTGAGGCGCGTTTTCCACCGATCCCCACACGACTTCCCACTCGTTTCCACGGAGTTGTCCACAGCGGCGTGAAGGATGCGTGAAGATCGCACCGCCATGACGTCCCTTATCCCCGGTGTGGAAAGCGATGTGGAAGATCACACGCCTGTGATTCGGCCAGTCGACCTACTTCCAGAACGTGAGGCCGATGAACCCTACGCCGATGATCCCGAGGCCGGTCCAGAGGACGCCGTTGGTCGCGAAGTCGCCCCGGAGGTAGTTCCAGATCACGACCGCGACGCCCAGTCCGATCAGGCCGAGGACGAGTGGCCCGTACCAGCGAGGACTGTGCGTCGTCCGCTTCTTCCGCTGTGGCTCCATCTGGTAGCGCTGGGGGCGCCGCTTCTTGCGGGAACGGGACTCCGGCATCGTCAGATGGTACCCCGGGGCTCGGATCAGCCCGGCAGAAGGGCGAGTCGCTCCGTCGCGGCCGCTTCGACGGCGGTGCGTGAGAACGGGAGCGGTCGCAGCGTGCCGGCCGCCCACAGCTCGGTCTGGTCGTTCCAGTGGGGGGAGGCGGGGTTGCCCGACTGGCCGGTCGGGAGGATCCCGGCGCTCGCGTCGAGGTCCGAGAGGTCGTAGACGACTCGCCACGACGGGACGACGTAGACGCGGAACGGTCCCTCGCCCTCGAACCCGGCGTTGTTCACGGTCTGCTCGTTCCCTCCGAGGGCATGGTCGGCGGCCACGAACAGCGGCTCGAGTCCCGGCATCCGGCCGAGCGGATGCGCGAACCGGGCTCGATGGATGTCGCCCCAGCGCCAGTCCCCGGGCTCGGGGCCCATGTCCGCGATGCACCGATCCCACGCCGCGGCGAGCGCGTCGTCGCGATCGTCCGCCGTGAGGACGCCCTCGTCGATCATCGCCGGCAGCGCGCGGCAGCGGAACAGCTCGCGATCCGTCAGGTACTCCTCGATCAGGGGTTCGCGGCCGCCGAGCGCGCGCCGAGCGAGCTCGTCGAGGAAGACCTCCCAGAGCGCCGCGGCGGCCGATCCCGCGGCGAGGTCGTGGTCCCAGCCACCGAGGATCCCGCGGGCGCGGTCGTGCGCGATCGCGATCCGTGGCACGAGCGACCGCGCCGAGAGGGACACCGTGTCGGCCTGGATCCGGCGGGAGGTCTCGACCGTGTGGTCGCTCCGCTCTTCCAGCAGCTCCGTGATCCGGGTCGCGCGGTCGGGCGCGTGGAAGTCGTGGCCGATCAGATGCGGGTAGTGCTCGTCGTGGATCCGGTCGTTCGCCGTCACGAGGTACCCGCGCTCGGGGTCGACCGCGGTGGGGAGGTCCTCGAACGGGATGAAGCCCTCCCACTCGTGCTCGGCGGTCCAACCGGGGACGGGAACCGTGCCGTCCCCGCTCCTGCGGATCGGATGGAGCCCCGTGCACTGGTAGCCGATGGTGCCGTCGACGTCTGCGTAGACGAGGTTCTGACCGGGACACTCGAGGGCACGTGCAGCCTCCCGGAAACCCCCGAACGTGCTGACGTTCGCGACGTCGATCAGCGCGGACGGACGGATGCTGTGCTCGGCTCCGACCCATCGCAGCGCGAAGGCTCCGTCGAGCGGCTGCTTCGTGGGGCGGAGCCGGCCGGTGAGGTAGGAGTCGAGGAGCGGTCCGTGCCGGGTGGCGCGGACCTCGTGCATGAGCGGCTCGTCGCTCCCGCGCACGCGGATCTCCTCTCGGTGGATCGTGAGCGGTTCCCAGGCGTCCTCGTAGCGTGCCGCCGTGCCCTCGTCGTTCAAGTGCTCGAGGTAGAGGTCCTGCACGTCTCCACAGACGTTGGTGGCGCCCCACGCGTGATGGGCGGTCGTGCCGAGCACGATGCCGGGAGCGAACGGCGCCGCGACGCCGCGCGCCTCGTACCCGGGCGCGCGCAGGTGGAGCTCGATCCAGGCACCCGGCTGCTGGACGAGCAGGTGAGGATCGTTCGCGAGCAGCGGCAGACCCGATGCTGTCCGTGATCCGGCGATCGCCCACTCGTTGGAGCCCTGGCCGCGCGGCGGGCGGGGGAGCTCGTGGAGCAGCTCGCCCGCGAGACGGCCGGCCGCCGGCGCGGTGGGATGGCCGACGAGCGGAGGGAGGAGGCGGCCGGCCGCCTCGTCGCCGAGCTCGGCGGCGAGGTGGGTGCGCAGGAGCTCCATGTCCCAGTTCCCCGAGAGCGCCCAGGAGAACATCGCCCAGCAGGCGGCCCACGAGGCATCGTCGGAGGGGAGATCGGGCTGCGCGTCGAGGAGCACGTACTCCACCGGCGGCGCGGGCATCGCCTCGATCCATGCGGATGCGCCCTCGCGGAAGCGGTCGATCATCGATCGGGATGTCTCGTCCCACCCTGCGGCGATCGCCGCGCCCGCCCGGTTGATCCCCACCGTGCGTGTGAAGCGGTCGTCGTCCAGGGTGAGCTCGCCGAAGAGCTCCGAGAGGCGTCCGTTCGCCTGCTTCAAGGCGAGGTCCATCTGGAAGAGGCGTTCGCCTGCGGAGACGAAACCCTGCGCGAACCACAGGTCGTCGAGCGAGCCCGCCGAGACATACGCGACGCCGTAACGGTCGCGGAGGACCTCGACCGGCGCCCGGAGGCCGGCGACGCGGAGCTCACCGGTGAGGGGGAACAGCGCGGCTCCCGCCGCCGCCCGGAGCCCGTCGAGGAAGTTGGCCATCTACCCCGCCCGGACGTTGCCGAGCCAGCTCTCGAACAGTGCTGCGTACGTCCCACTGGCTGTGACGAGCTGCTCGTGAGTCCCCGTCTCGACCAACCTGCCGGCATCGAAGACGAACACCCGGTCGGCGCCTTCCGCTGTGGACAGCCGGTGCGCCACCGTGATCGTCGTGCGGCCCTCGGACACGCGGCGAAGCGCCTCGGAGGTCCGCCGCTCGGTCGCCGGGTCCACCGCGGACGTGGCCTCGTCCAGGATCAGGAGTCCCGGGTCGGCGATGTGGGCTCGAGCGAGCGCCACGAGCTGGCGTTCGCCGACCGAGAGCGCTTCCCCGCGCTCGCCGACCGGTGTGTCGAGCCCCCGCGGCAGCGCCGCCACCCATCCGCCGAGGCCCAGTTCCTCGAACGCCGTCTCCACGTCACGGTCGGAGGCGCCGTCCCAGCCGGCCCGGACGTTCTCACGGACGGTGGCGTCGAACAGGAATCCGTCTTGCGGCACCATCCGGAGCGAGCGATGGCGCGACTCTGCCGCGATCTCGCGGAGATCGATCCCGCCGACCTCGATCCGCCCCGCCTTCGGGTCCGCGAGCCGGGAGACGAGCTTCACGAACGTGGTCTTCCCGCAGCCGGTCTCGCCCACGATCGCGACGTGCTCGCCGGCGTCGATGTCGAGCGAGATCCCGTGCAGGACACGCCCGCCTTCGCGGTACCGGTACTCGACGTCCTCGGCGCGGACCGAGAGCGCGCCGGCCGGCAGCTCGACGCCGGGGACCGGCTCGACGATCTCCACGGGGAGGTCGAGGACCGCCAGGACCTTCCGCCATCCGGCGATCGCGGTCTGCGTCTCGCTGTAGATCTCCGGGAGATCGGTGAACACGTGGAGGAACGTGTCCGCCAGGAACAGGAAGGCCGTCACCTTGCCGAACGTGAGGCCCCACTCGGGCCCGAACCCCGCGCCGAGCGCCACGACGATCGAGACGGCCAACGCGTAGAAGACGGTCGAGAGCGGGAAGAGCGTGGCCGCGCGGAAGTGCGCGACGACCTCCGCCTGGTACCGGCGGTCGATCGCGCCGCGGACCCGGCCGAACGTCTGCTCGTCGAGTCCGTACGCCCGCACGACCGCCGCACCCATCACGGACTCGGAGACTTCGGAGAGCATCTCGCCCACGCGCGTCCGTGCGGCGTCGAAGGCGGCCGAGAGCCGGGCCTGCAGCGACCACACGATCAGGATCAGCGGGATCACGAGGCCGACGATCGCGAGCGTGAGCTGCCACGAGAACACCAGCATCAGGACAAGCGATCCGGCCACCTGCACCGCTGCCCAGATCCAGGCGATGCCGCCCCACTCCATGAACTGCTGCATCGCATCGATGTCGGCGGTCACACGAGCGACGAACACGCCGCGCTTCTCATCGGACTGCTCGGCGATCGAGAGGCTGTGGATGTGCGCGAACGTCCGGATCCGCAGACCCATCATCGCGCCTTCCGCGGCCCGGACCAGGCGCTTCCCGGCGACCCGCGAGGTCACGTACGTCAGCGCCACCAGCCCGAACGCCGTCGCGCAGACCGTGCCGACGTAGACCGGCCGGAACCCGCCGTCGAACCCGTTGTCGAAGACAAGCTGGATCAGGATCGGGGTCGTAAGGTGCGCGATCACGACGCCGAGAGAGATGATCACCGTGAACCCGAGGCCGGCGCGAAGCTCGGGGCTTTCCCGGATCCCGCGACGCAGGACGGCGAAGGAGCTGCGGAGCTCCTCGGGGATCTCGAGACCGTCCTCGTCGTGGACGACCGCGTCGGTCGTGGTCATCGTTCGCCCCGTGCATAGGCCTGGATGATGGCCGCGTACCCGGGAGAGGACGCCATCAGCTCGTCGTGGGACCCCGTTCCCGCCACCCGCCCTCGCTCCAAGTAGATCACGCGGTCCGCCAGCCGGATCGTCGAGAGGCGGTACGCGATCACCACGAGTGTCGTGTGCAGCTCCTCGCGGAGCGCCGCGAGGATCTGCGCCTCTACCGAGGCGTCCACCGACGACGTCGCGTCGTCGAGGATCAGCACCCGAGGTTCCCGGACGATCGCGCGCGCCAGCGCGACGCGCTGGCGCTCGCCACCCGACAACGTGTAGCCGCGCTCGCCGACGACCGTGTGGAACCCGGCGGGCAGCGCGCCGACGAACCGGTCGACCGCCGCGATCCGGGCGGCGCGTTCGACCGCATCGGCGTCCGCCCCCGAGTCGAGCGCGATGTTCTCACCGATCGTCGTGGAGAACAGGAAGCTCTCCTGGAACACGATCGAGACGCCGCCTCGGAGCGACGCCGGGTGCGCGTGCCGGAGGTCGACGCCGCCGACGCGGATCGTGCCCGCATCCGGGTCGGCGAGCCGGACGAGCAGCTGGGCGAGCGTCGACTTCCCGCCCCCGGTCTCGCCAACGATCGCCACGGACTCCTGCGGGCCGATCCGCAGGGACACTCCGTCGAGGATCCGCGTGCCGTCCAGGCTGTGGTGGAGGTCCTCGGTCTCGATCCCGAGTGGGCCGTCCGGCAGCGCGACGGGATCCACGGCGGGCAGCACGGTGACCGGCTCGCCGAACACCTGCTCGATCCGGGCGTAGCCCACGACCGCGCGCGGGAGCTCGGCGAGGATCCATCCGATGAAGCGCATCGGCCACGCGAGGAGATCGAAGAGCGCGATGAACCCGATCAGGCGACCCAGCGTGAGCCCGCCGGCGGCGACGCGCCACGACCCGACCACGAGCAGGATCGTCGCGACGAGGGCGGGGACGGCGTCTAGGGCCGCTTCGAACGTGGCCCGCAGGTACCCCGCCTCGACCCGTTCGTCCCGGAGCGCCCGAGCCTTTATCGCGAGCCGCTCGGTCTCGGCCACCTCGCGTCCGAGGGTCTTCACCACGAGCGCGCCGTCGATCGACTCGTGCGCTACGGCCGAGACCTCGCCGATCCGCTCCTGCGCCCGACGGGCGGGGCCCTGCATCCGCACGGCGAAGTTGCGGTTCATCACCGCGAGGGCCGGGAAGAGGACCGCCGCGATCATCGCGAGGAAGATGTCCGCGGCGATCAGCTGGATCATCGCTAGGACGATCAGCACGATCACGCCGGTGGCGAACGGGACCGGCCAGAAGACGTCCACCGCCGCCTTGACGTCCGCCTCCATGTGGGCCAGGAGCTCGCCGGTGGGGGTCTCCCGGTGGTACGCCAGCGCGAGCCGCCGGTACCGGTCGGCGATCCTCGTGCGGAGCGTGGCCATCACGCGCTCGCCGGACACGCCGCTGAAGAACCGCCGAAGCATGATTCCCAGGGCCCGGAGGCAGCCGAACGTCATCAACGCGACGACCGCGAGCCAGATCTTCCGGGGTTCGACACCGCCTTCGAACGCCGGCTGCAACACCTCGTCGGTGGCCCGGCCGAGGGTGGTGGTGAGGGCGATCGAGGCGAACGCGAACAGGACCGACCCCGCGACTGATATGAGGAACGGCCCCGGGTGCATGCGGACGTAGGACCAGATCAGGCGGAGGCCGCGCCCGAAGAGTCCCTCGGGCGGTGCCTCTGCGGGCGGCCCCTCGTCTGCCTCCTGCGCCGAGGTCGTCTGCGTGCTCACGGCCATCACCCTATGATGCGCGGATGACCGACCACCGCCCTTGGTTCCAGGTCTGGCGCACGGGCGTGCCGAAGACCGTCGCCCCGTTCCCACGCCAGAGCGTCTTCCACCTCCTCGCCGATTCCGCGGCCGGATTCCCCGAGTCCACGGCGATCGCGTTCCTCGGCAAGCACCTGTCCTACCGGGAGCTGCTCCACGAGGTGGAACGGTTCAGCGCCGTCCTCGCCGGGCTCGGTGTCCAGCGGGGCGATCGGGTGGGGCTGCTCCTTCCGAACTCCCCGCAGTACGTGATCGCGTGGTACGCGTGCCAACGTCTCGGCGCGGTCGCGGTGGGGAACAACCCCCTCTACACCCAGCGAGAGCTCGCTCATCAGATCAAGGACTTCTCGCCGAGCGTCATGGTCGTCCTCGACCAGCTCTACCCGGCGTGGGCCGCGGTGGCCCACGAGGTGCCGGTGCGCGAGGTGATCGTTACGGAGCTCACCGACTACATGCGGTTCCCGCTGAACCTCCTCGCCCCCATCAAGTTCAAGAAGGACGCGAAGCACGAGGGGAAACCCTGGCCCCCGGTCCCGCCCGACGCGCCCGTCCGGTGGTGGAAGGACGCGGTGGGGTCCGCCGGATCGCCACCCCCGGTGGCCGAGGTGGACGCTGAGAACGACGTCGCGACCCTCGTCTACACGGGCGGGACGACGGGGCTCTCGAAGGGCGCCATGCTGTCGCACTACAACCTGTCCTCCAACGTGCGACAGGTCGCGCCCTGCATCACGTTCTTCGAGCGCGGGAAGGACGGCGTCATGTGCATCCTCCCCTTCTTCCATTCGTTCGGTCTCGTTGCGATGAACTTCGGCATCGGACAGGCGGGCAAGCTCGTCCTGCTGCCACGGTTCGAGGTGCACATGGCCCTGAAGCAGCTCGACAAAGAAAAGCCGTCGTTCTTCCCAGGCGTTCCGCGTCTGTTCGTGGCGCTGAACGAGGCTCCCGAAACGCCCAAGTACGACCTGAAATCCGTGAAGGCGTGCATCTCGGGTGCGGCGCCGCTCCCCCGAGCGGTGGCCGAGAAGTTCCGGGAGGTCACGGGCGGCGCGCACCTCGTGGAGGGCTACGGGCTCACGGAGACGTCGCCGGTCACCCACGTGAACCCGTTCGACGAGCCGAAGCACGGCACGATCGGGCTCCCGATCCCCGACACGGATTGCCGCATCGTCTCGCTCGAGGACCCCGACAGCGAGGTGCCGACCGGCGAGCGAGGCGAGCTCTGCATCAAGGGGCCCCAGGTGATGTTGGGGTACTACAACAAGACAGAGGCGACCGCGGAGATGATCCGAGGCGGCTGGTTGCACACCGGCGACATCGCGATCATGGACGACGAAGGGTTCTTCCGGATCGTCGACCGGATGAAGGACATGATCATCGTCTCGGGGTTCAACGTGTACCCGACCGAGGTCGAAGCGGTGCTCTACCGGCATCCGAAGGTGTCGAAGGCGTGCGTGGTGGGCTTGCCCGACGACCGGACCGGGGAGCGCGTCAAGGCCTACATCGTGCCGAAGGAAGGTGCGACCGTCACCGGCGAGGAGCTCGAGGCGTGGGCACGCGATCCGGCCCAAGGACTCACAGGCTATCGGGTGCCGAAGGAGTGGGAGTTCCGCGACGAGCTCCCAGAGACGTTGATCGGCAAGGTGCTGCGACGCGTGCTCCAGGAAGAGGAGCGGAAGAAGTCGGCTGCCGCGAGCGCGTAGTTTCGCCTCGCCGACCGACGGGTAGTGACCCCGGGAATGCAAACGAGGCAGGGAACCTCGGCTGTCGGTCGAAGTACGCGCCCGGACGACGTATCCCCTGACGAGCTCCGGCGAGCCCGCGGCTTCCGGCGGCTGGGCATCGGCGCCCTCGCGCTGTTCGTCCTTGCTGGGTTGTGCAACCTCCTCGGCGTGCGAACCGGAACGGTGTCGGTGGCAGTCGCCGGCTATCACCTCTCGGTGAAGTACGAGGCGGTGACGCGTCCGGGGCTCGCATCGGAATGGATCGTGGAGGTACGCCGGGAGGGTGGGTTCGACGAGCCGGTCACGCTCGTTACGGACGCCACGTACTTCGACCGGTTCGACTTCAACCAGCACTACCCCGAACCCGCCTCGGTCGTGCCGAGGGGTGAGGAGGTCCTGTACGTGTTCGAGGCGATCGAGGGAGACGTGCTCCGGGTCGCCTTCGATGGACGGGCGAGTCCCACGTTCGTCTTCGCTCTCGCACGTGGGTCGACCGGCCTCGAGGTGGGGGGCCGGGAGATCGCGCACGTCGACTACACCACGATGGTGATGCCCTGATGGAGATCGTGCTGCGATCGGCAGCGGTGTTCGTCTTCCTCTGGTTCCTGACGCGGATCATCGGCAAGAAGGAGCTGGCGGAGATCTCGGCGTTCGAGCTCGTGCTGCTCGTGGTGATCGGCGATCTCGTGCAGCAAGGCGTCACCCAGGAGGACATGTCGGTCACGGGCGCGATCCTCGCCACCGGGACGATCGCGCTCCTCGTCGTGTCGATGTCCTACGTGAGCTTCCGGTGGAGACGAGCCGAGCGCGTGGTGGAGGGTGTCCCCGTGGTCATCGTGTCGGACGGACGGATGGTGACGGAGTCGATGCGGCTCGAACGCCTGACCGAGGACGAGGTCGTTTCCGCGGCGAGGGAGCAAGGGATCGGCGACGTCACCGATGTGCGATTCGGCGTCCTGGAGCCGGACGGGAAGTTCTCGTTCGTCCGGTTCGACCGCGAGCACGCTCCGCCGTCGAGCGATCGGCCCGGCCAGTAGCCCTCCGCCCCGGTAGCCTCGTGACGATGGACGTGCGGCTGTTCCGGGACCGCGGCTTGGGCAACGGCTCCTATCTGGTTCGGGTCGCCGATGGCCGGGCCGTCCTCGTCGACCCGGACCGGCGGACCCGGCGGTACCTCGCCGCGGCCGAGGACCGGAGCCTGGAGATCGTCGCGGTCCTCGAGACCCACCTCCACGCGGACTTCGTGTCGGGCGCCCTGGAGATCCGTGCGGCGACCGGCGCCGAGGTGTTCGAGCCGGCGGAGGCGGGCGTGTCGTTCCCCCACCGCCCGGTCGAGCCGAGCGAGCGTCTCGATCTCGGAGGGGTGGAAGTCGAGGCACTGGCGACGCCCGGACATGCGCCGGAGCACCTCGCCTACGTGTTCCGTCACCCTGGCGATGCGGCCCCGGTGCTGTTCAGCGGTGGCGCGTTGATCGTCGGCGGCGCGGCGCGCACGGACCTTTCGGGCCCCGAGCTCACCGAGCATCTGACGCGGCATGCCTACGAGACCCTGCAGCATGCCTTCGCCGACCTTCCCGGCGAGACGCCGTTGATGCCGACGCACGGGAGCGGATCGTTCTGCTCCACGGGAAGCGGGAGGGAGCACACCTCCACCCTCGGCGAGGAACGGGCCACCAACCCTCTCCTCTCGATGAGCGACCACACGTTCATGGAGTCGTGGCCCGCGACGTTCCCTCGCACGCCCGCCTATTTCTCGAGGATGCGCGAGGTGAACTGGGCGGGCCCCCGGCTCCGGACCGACATCGAGATTCCTCGCCCGCTCGCGCCGAAGGCGTTCGCCGACGCGGCATCGGAACCCGGTTCGATCGTCGTGGACGTTCGGCACCCGGGGTCCTACGCGGAGGCTCACGGTGAGGGTGCCCTCGCGATCCCGTTCCGCGACAGCTTCCCCACGTGGCTGGGGTGGCTGGTTCCCGCCGACGCTCGGCTGCTGCTCGTGCTCGGCAACGACCCGTTGGACGACGTCGTCGACGCGTGCGCCCTCGTCGGGTTCGAGCGCTTCGCCGGATACCTGGACGGGGGGATCGAGGCGTGGCGCGAGGCCGGTCTGTCCGTCCGCTCGCTCCCCTCGATCGGTGCGGAGGACACGGTGCCGTGGCTGCAGATGGGTGCCCAGCCCCTGGATGTTCGCGAGCCGGACGAGCTGGAGCGTGGCACGGTCGCGGGCGCGGTGTCCGTGCCTCTCGCGGATCTGCCGCAGGCGGCGAGCACCTTGCCGACCGGGCGGCCCCTGTTGGTCTACTGCGCGTCCGGGCTCCGCTCGACGACGGCCGCATCGCTGCTGGAGCGGGCCGGCGTGGGACCGGTCGTGAACCTCAGGGGCGGCTACGGCGCGTGGCAGGAAGCCGGCCGCGACTGACGACGCCGGCGAGCGGGATCCCCTCGAGACCGGGCGAGACCCCCGAAGCCGCCACCGAGCCGACCACGAGGGTCGCAGGCGGGCCGATGTTCGCCGCCTCGGCGAGGACCGACAGGTCCTCCA
The DNA here is from genome assembly GCA_963702405.1 of uncultured Actinomycetota bacterium. Taxonomy (GTDB): domain Bacteria; phylum Actinomycetota; class UBA4738; order UBA4738; family HRBIN12; genus JAJNBA01. The sequence continues at coordinate 98,076 of CAVPCM010000007.1, read as the reverse complement.
GCGTTCCGGCCACCGAGCGCTGATCCGGGGTCCACGCCCATTGGACGATGGCCGCCGGCTCCTGAGCGGGGCGACCGGCCGCGATGAGGTCCTCGCACGTCTGGGCGAGGCGGCCGGCCGCCATGAGCACCACGACCGTGTCGGCGCCCGCGACCTTCGAGAGATCCACCTCGTCGTCATGGGTCGTCGAACCGGTGACGACCGCGAACGACCGCGCCATGCCGCGGTGCGTGACCGGGATCCCGGCTGCCGCCGGGGCTGCGACCGCGGCCGACACGCCCGGCACGACCTCGCACGGGACCCCAGCGGCCGCGCACGCCGCCAACTCCTCGCCCCCGCGGCCGAACACGAACGGGTCGCCGCCCTTCAGACGGACGACGATCGCGCCGTCGAGGGCTCGGTCGACCAGTAGGCGCTCGATCTCGGGCTGCGGCACGGGAGCGCGGCCGGGCTCCTTGCCGACGTAGATCCGTTCGGCGCCGGGAGATGCCAGGTCGAGGAGTGCAGGCGCGACCAACCGGTCGTAGACGATGACGTCCGCCTCGGCCAGCACTCGGGCACCGCGGAGCGTGATCAGCTCCGGGTCGCCGGGGCCGGCGCCGACGAGGACGACGCGTCCCGTCACGAGGCTGCCACCCCGTCCAGCAGCCGCTCCCGGAGGAGGGTCCGGAGCTCTTCAGTGCGTCCGCCCCGTACCAAGCCGGCCGCCTCGTCGAGGTCGAGGGCCTTCTGCCACCGCCCGGCGCGTGCCCGGAGATCGGGGAGCGAGGGGAGCGTGTCGCGTCGCACCTCGCCGACGACACGAAGCACCTCGACCCACTCCGCGCCGAACTCGGCCTGGAGCCGTTCGCGCACGAGGCGTGCAACCGCAGGCGAGACCCCGCCGGTGCCGATCGCGAGGACCAGGTCGCCTCGACGGACAACGGCAGGCGCGGCCCAGTCGCAGTGGGGGGTATCGTCAATTACATTGACGAGTATGCCCCGCGCTCGCGCCACCCGGGCGATCGCGGCGCGCGTGGCGCCGTCGTCGGACGAGGCAACCGCGAGGAAGGCTCCGTCCAGGTCACCGGGGCGCCACGCCCGCCGCTCGACCCGGACGCCCACCACACCGTCGAATCGATCGTCGACGCTCGGCTCCACGACGAGTACGTCGTCCGCGCCGGCGGCGAGGAGTCCCTCGACCTTGCCCTCCCGGATCGCCTGGGCCCCGATCACCACGCAGCGCCTCCCCGAGAGCTCCAGCATCACGGGGTACCCGAATGTCATCGCGGTTCCCCCTCCCGCGCTGGCTCATCTCCCGCCTGCCATCCCTCACCGGCAGCTCGCTCGCGGTCGGACGCGGATCCGAGCAATCCGACGGAGCAGTGGATGCCGCATTCCTTGTCGGTCTCCTGCTCCCACCACCAGCGGCCGGCGCGCTCGGACTCACCCGGAATCACCGCGCGGGTGCACGGCGCGCACCCGATCGACGTGTAGCCCTGGTCGAACAGGGCGTGGTAGGGGACGTCGTGCTCCCTGATGTAGTCCCAGACCTGGTCGAGCGTCCAGTCGGCCACCGGGTTGAGCTTCACGATCCCGCCGTGATCGCGATCCAGCTCGACCTTCGCGATGTTCTTGCGACTCCGCCACTGCTCCCGGCGGAGGCCCGCGACCCACGCATCGAGCGTCGCGAGCTTGCGCTTCAGCGGCTCCACCTTGCGGATCTCGCAGCACCGCAGTCGGAGGTCGACGCTCCCGTACATCAGGTTCGGCCCGTGGTCGGTCACCATCGCCGAGACGGCATCCGTCTCCGGGTACTCGAACTCGACGGCGATCCCGTAGCGCTCGCGGACCTTCTCGAAGAGGTCGTACGTCTCCGCGGGCAGCCGGCCCGTGTCGAGCGTGAAGACGCGGACGTCGGGGTTGAGTCGCCACGCCATGTCCACGAGCACCATCCCGTCGACCCCGCCGGCCGCGCTGATCGCCATCCGGGGATGGAAGCGTTCGAGCGCCCACGCCAGGAGATCCTCCGCCGCGGCGTCCTCGAACCGCTCGGCGGCGTGTTGCACCCAGACCTCCTCCTCGTCGAAGACCGGGAGGACAGGCTGGTGGAGCGGCTGGACGGGATCGCGATCGGCCATCAACCCCCACCTCCGATCGCCGTGATCCGGAGCTCGAAGCTGCGCTCGCACACCTCGCACCGCCAGCCCGAGGGGTCGCCGGGCCGCAGCTCCTGCTCGCCGCAGAACGGGCAGTAGAACGGCACGGCACGGGGGGTCGCGGAGCTCACCGGCCTCCCTCCGGGGTGGCGAAGGCGGTGAGCGCGTCGTCGTCCAGGCCCCGGATGAACTCCCCGAAGGTCGGCTCGTCAGCTCCGCGCCGCGTCCGGTACCGGCGGACCAGGGTTTCGACGTAGTCGGCCGCATCCTCGGCGAGGACGCGGACGCCCTTCACCTTTCTCCCGAAGGCGCCGGCGTTCCCACCGTTCGTCTCCGTCCCGAACCCGCCGCCCAGATGCACCAGGAACGCGTCCGATCGGGTTCCGTCGGGTCGCTTCGCGAGCGCCGACATCAGCCCGATGTCGGCCACCTGGAACCGGGCGCAGGAGTTCGGGCAGCCGTTCACGTGCACCCGGATCTCCTCGCCGAACCCGGGCAACCGGCGGTCCAGCTCCTCGGCGAGCCACCTGGCCCGGCCCTTCGTCTCCCCGATCGCCAGCTTGCAGAACTCGATGCCGGTGCAGGCCATCACGCCCTTGCGGAACGGGCTCGGCGTCGCGGGCAGGTCCAGCTCGTCCAGGCGCGCCGTCAGCTCGGCGGTGTCGTCCCTCGCGACGTCGACGATGACCAACGCCTGACGGGAAGTCGTGCGGATCCGCCCGCTGCCGAACCGGTCGGCGAGATCGGCGACCAGCCGGAGCTGGTGACCGCTCACGCGCCCAGCGCGTGGGGCGAAGCCCACGGAGGCGTGGCCGTCCAACTGAGGACGGACGCCGATATGGTCGCGCGCCACGGTGGGCACGAGCGGCGGAGCCGGTCCGTCGGGGAGCGGCGAGTCGAGGAACTCCTTCTCGAGGACACGGCGGAACTCCTCCGTCCCCCAGTCTTTGACCAGGAACTTCAACCGCGACTGGTTGCGCGACCGACGGTAGCCGTACTCGCGGAACAGCGACGTCACCGCGGACCATGCCTCCGCGGCGCGCTCCGGGGGGACGAACGCCCCGAGGCGCTGCGCGAACATCGGATTCGTGGAAAGGCCGCCGCCGACCCACAGGTCGAAGCCCGCGCCGAGATCCGGGTGCTCCACGCCGACGAGCGAGATGTCGTTGATCTCGGGGTCGGTGCACAACACGGCGCATCCGCTGATCGACGTCTTGTACTTGCGCGGCAGGTTCGAGAACTCCGTCGTCCCGATGAACCGGTCGCGGATGTCGGCGATCACACCGGAGGCATCGAGGATCTGCTCCGCGTCGATCCCCGCCAGAGGGCACCCGAGGATCACGCGTGGCGTGTCGCCGCACGCCTCGGCGGTCGTGAGGCCGGTGGCCTCGAGTCGCCCCCAGATCGCGGGGACGTCCTCGATCCGGATCCAGTGGAGCTGCACGTTCTGCCGATCCGTCACGTCGGCGATGTCGCGCCCATACGTCTCGCTCGCCCACGCGATCGCGCGGACCTGGTCGGCGGTGAGACGCCCCCCGTCGATCCGGATCCGCAGCATGAAGAACTCGTCCTCGAGCTCCTCCGGCTCCGCGCTTCCGGTCCGCTCCCCGGGCACCCCTTGCCTCCGCTGGGTGTAGAGACCCCACCAGCGCATCCGGTTGCGAAGGTCCTGCTTGCCGATCGAGCGGAAGCCGCCGGCCGCGAAGACGCGCTCGATCCGCTCGCGCACGTCGAGCGGCTCGGCCTCCTTCTTGATCTGCTCGGCGCCGTTCAGCGGCTCGTGGTAGCCGAGCGCCCACTGACCCTGACCTCGGGGGCGGGGGGACCTCTTTTCGGTGCGTGCCATCGGGTGCCTTCCAGGATCGAGAAATCGAGAAAGGGAAAAGCCGCCTCGCGGCGGCCGGTGGATGCTTCGGATCGACGGGCGTTACGGCCGGGCGAGGTGTAGCGAGGCCGTCGAGGGCCTCGCTCGAGCCCTCGCGACAGCCGCAGAGGCGGTCGGGGATCATCGCCGCTACCTGCCCAGCCGTTCGCGTCCGGATCATCGGGTCGAATCCCATCCCTGAGGTCGGAATTGCAGGTGCAAAACCTACCGAGGGCGGATCGCCAGCGTCAAGCCGGGACGGAGAGGGACGAGACGACCGTGCGCTCCTCCAGCGTGAGGGCGCGCAGCGGCGCCCGGACGTCGCCGTGGAGCAGCACCCTACGATCCGTCAGGACCTGCTTCAAGGCGGCGTGGAATGGGATCCCCGCCAGCCGTTCGCGCAGCTCGGTGACGCGAAGGTGCGCCTCGGGGCTGTGCTCGTGCACGAGCGAGGCGACGACGTCCGGCCATGCGGATGCGAGTCCCGACACCGCTCCCACCGCGCCGCGCTCCATCGCCGCACGGACCAACGGCTCGGACCCGACGAACACGTCCATGCCCTCGACGAGATAGGGCTCGATCGCGTCGAAGGGCGTGTCGCTCACCTTCATCCCGACGACGTTGCCCTGCTCGCGGTGGAGCTGGCCGACGACGTCCAAAGGGATCGCGTAGCCGCTGCGCTCCGCGAACTCGTAGATGTAGAACGGGAGCGGGTCGCAGGCGTCGGCCGCGGACCGGAAGTGCTCGAAGAGGGCTCGCGGGTCGAGCGGGAAGTAGGGGGGCGCGATGACGGCCACGGCATCGGCGCCCACCTCCAGCGCATGCGCTGCGAGCGCCACCGTTTCGCGTGTGGTCTGTGCTCCGGCGTGAACGGCTACCTGGAAGCCCTCGGGCCGGACCGCCAGGAAGCCTTCGGCGACGTGCCGCCGTTCGTCCGAGGTGAGCAGGACACCCTCTCCGGTGGTGCCGCACACGAGGACGCCGTCGACGCCACCCGTCGCGAGGAACCGCACGAGCGGTGCGAAGGAATCGGCGTCGAGCGAGCGACCGCCCTCCGTGAGCGGCGTAACCGCCGCCGCGATCGCTCCGTGGAGCCCTTGCATCGTCGCGATGCTACTCGCGGCGTACCATGGAGATGCGAACCCAGAGATGCGTTCGGAGGTGAACGCCCATGCGTCGCTACCTGGTGGTCGCGAACCAGACCCTTGGCGGAGGTCACCTACTGACCCTCCTTCGGGAGCTCGCCGAGGAGCCGTCGACGTTCCATGTCCTCGTCCCCGCCAGCCCTCCCGTCGATCACCTCTGGACCGAGGCCGAGGCCATCGTGATCGCCCGTAAGCGCCTCGATACCGCTCTCGAGCGGTTCCGCGCGGTCGGGATCGAGGCGACCGGCGAGGTCGGAGACGGCCGGCCGCTGCAAGCGATCGATGACGTGCTCTCGCGGGACACGTTCGACGCGATCGTGCTCTCGACGCTGCCGCCTCGGCTATCGAAGTGGTTGCGGCTCGATCTCGTGCACCGGGTCCAGACCTCCTTCGACCTGCCGGTCCACCACGTCATCTCGCATCGGGAGACGGTCGACGTCTGATCGAGCGGTGCCGGATCAGCGCCGTGCGAACAGGTTCCGGATCGCGAGCCAGATGTTGCGTCCGGGATGCTCGGCCACGCGGCGCATGAACCACGGGTACCAGTGCGTGCCGTAGCTGATCAGCACGCGGACCCGGAATCCTTCCCGCGCCAGGCGTCGCTGATCGGCAACGCGGATGCCGTAGAGCATCTGGATCTCGTAGTCGTCACGCCCGGAACCGGCGGCGGACGCCGCTCGCTCGATCTCCGCGAGCAGCTGGACGTCGTGCGTCCCGAGCGCCAGGCGGCCGCCGCCACCCCATCGGAGGAACCCGAGGGCGAGCTTCTGGAACGCCTCCCGGATCCGGCGCGCATCATGGATCGCGACATCGCGCGGCTCGTGGTAGGCGCCCTTCACGAACCGGATCGAGCCGCCGGCCGCGAGCAGGTCAGCGACGTCCTGCGGCGTCCGGTGGAGGTAGGCCTGGATGCACACGCCGACGCGCTCGGACCCTTCGCGGAGCGAGCGGTAGATCGCGAGCGTCGGCTCCACGTACGGAGCGGACTCCATGTCCAGGAACAGGTGCCTCCCCATGGCGGCGGACCTCTCGACGAGCAGTCGCAGCCGCTCGACCGTCGCCTCCGGATCGAGGTCGAGACCCAGGTGCGTCGGCTTCACCGAGATCTCGGCGTCGAGCCCTCGCTCCTCGATCAGCTCGAAGAGCCGAAGGTAATGCTGGACCACGGCGTCGGCGTCGGCCGCGGTCCGGACGTTCTCCCCGAGATAGGTGAACGTGGCGGGGATCCCGTCCTCCGCGAGGCGTGCCGCCGCGTCGAGGGCGTCCTCGATCCGCTCTCCGGGCATGAACCGCTTCACCGTCGCGCGGACGAAGCGGAAGCGTGGGAGGTGCTCGCTCAGCCATCGGTTCCTCGCGGCGAGAAGCAGTGCATCGCGCGCCGGGTTCAAGACAGGATCGCCTCGATCTCACGGCCGGCTCGGAGGCCGGTCTCGATCGCGCCGTCCATGTACGAGCCCCAGCCCCGTGCGAAGTCGCCCCCGGCGAACGCGACTCTGCCCTCCTGTCGCTCGAGCTCCGGGAGCCACCGGAGCGAGCGACCGGGGCCGTACGACGCCCAGGTCTCACCGGCGAGCGGATCGCGCACCCAGTCGTGGCCACCGACCTCTTCCACCCGAGCACCGGGGAGCAGGTCCTCGATCGCCCGGGCAACGGGCTCGGGGTCGTCGGGGGAAAGCGCTGCCGCCGAGGGCCCGAACCCGACCACGACCGTTCCGCCGTCCGGGGTGGGCGCGACCGTCTGGACGAACGACAACGGGAAACGATCCGGCGCGGCCGCGAACATCGAGGGTGAGCCTGGGGCGAGCTTGGCCCACACCTTGAGGCCGAGGCCGACGAGCCCCTCTTCGGCGGCCTCGCGTTTGCGATCCGCGAGCGGCGGGTCGAACCGGACCGCTTCGAGGGCGTTCACGGGAAGGGCGACGATCGCCGCCGAGGCTGCGTGCTCACCGTCCGTCGTACGGACGGTGACGCCCGTCTCGTCCTGCGCGATCGCCTCGACCCGCGTCCCGAGACGAACGTCCGCGCGCACGTCGCGGCGCATCGCATCGACCAGGGTGGCGGTTCCTCCGTCGAGCTCCCATCGGCCGTTCGTATCGAAGACCATCTGCCCGACGAAGCCGGCGAGGGCGAACGACCGAGCGATCGTCAGGAAGCCCACGCGGTCGTTCGGTGCCGAGCTCAGACCGGCACACAGCGCGTCGAGCAGGTCCCGGCTCCGCGGATCGAGGTCGAGGGCGGCGATCCGCTCGGCGGTCGAGGCGAGATCCGCCTCCTCGGCGGTTGGGCCCCGCGGGATCGTCATCGGTTCCGCGAGGTACGCCTCGGTTCCCGCGCAGAGCAGCCCGAACGCGTCGTTGAGCTGGGCCGAGACGTTCTCGTCGAGCTCCTCGATCCCGTCGTCCCTCCGCAGGAAGGCGCGATCGGCGTCCGGGAGCTCGACGATACCCAGGCCGTAGCGGGTGATCTCCGCCCACAGGTGCGGCTGGCTCCAATGGACGAACGCCCCGCCGAACTCCACGTCGACCCCGGCGAAGGAGGAGACCCAGGTCCGTCCGCCGAGCCGTTCCCGCGCTTCGAGGATGAGGACGCGCCGGCCGCGGTGGCCGAGCTCTCGCGCCGCCGTGAGGCCGGCGAGGCCGCCACCGACGACGATCACATCGAGCGCTGGATCCATCGACCGCCCACCTCCTGGTCAGGCCGTCGATGATAGGCGGGGGCGCTGCCGGGCGCGGCCGGGCCGCTCAGAACTGCGCGCGCTCGGTGGAGCCGTCGAGGGCCGACGTGGAGGCGCGTCCGCCCGAGATCACGTCGGCCACGAGATCGAAGTAGCCCGTCCCGACCTCACGCTGGTGCCGGGTGGCGGTGTACCCATCGGCCTCGAGGGCGAGCTCCCGTTCCTGCAGTCGGACGTACGCGGACATGCCTTCCTCCGCGTACCCGTGGGCGAGCTCGAACATCGACGCGTTGAGCGCGTGGAAGCCCGCGAGGGTCACGAACTGGAACCGGTACCCCATCGAGGCCAGCTCCTTGCGGAACCGCGCGATCTCGTCGTCGCCGAGGTGTCGCTTCCAGTTGAACGAAGGGCTGCAGTTGTACGCCAGGATGCGGTCAGGGAACTCGTCGAGGATCGCCTCCGCGAAGACGCGCGCCTCGTCGAGGTCCGGCGTGGACGTTTCGCACCAGAGCAGGTCGGCGAGCGGCGCATACGCGAGCCCGCGCGCGATGGCTGCGTCGATGCCGTCTCGCACGCGGAAGAACCCCTCCGCCGTGCGCTCGCCCGTGAGGAAGCGTCGGTCGCGCTCGTCGACGTCAGACGTGAGCAGCGCGGCCGACAGCGCGTCGGTCCTCGCGATCAGCACGGTGGGTGTATCGGCGACGTCGGCGGCGAGCCGGGCGGCCGTGAGGGTCCGCTCGAACTGCTCGGTGGGCACGAGCACCTTGCCCCCGAGGTGGCCGCACTTCTTCTCGGACGCCAGCTGATCCTCGAAGTGCACGCCCGCGGCGCCGGCCTCGATCATCGAGCCCATCAGCTCGAACGCGTTGAGCGTTCCGCCGAAGCCGGCCTCGGCGTCGGCGACGATCGGCGCGAACCAGTCCCGGTCCAGCGTGCCGGACGACCAGGCGATCTGGTCCGCCCGGCGCAGCGCGTTGTTGATCCGTCGGACGACGGTGGGGACCGAGCTCACCGGATAGAGGGACTGATCGGGGTACGTCTGGCCGGCCAGGTTCGCGTCCGCCGCCACCTGCCATCCGGAGAGGTAGATCGCCGGGAGTCCGGCCTTCACGCACTCCACCGCCTGGCCGCCGGTCATGCACCCGAGCGCCGCCACGACGTCCTCCGTCCGCAGCAGCTCCCAGAGTCGCTCCGCTCCTCGGCGGGCGAGGGTGTGCTCCGGGAAGGTCGATCCGCGGAGTCGGATCACATCTTCGGCGGAGTACGCTCGCCTCACGCCGGCCCAGCGCGGCTCCCTAGCCCACCGCCACTCGAGTGTTTGGGCCTCGCGAGCGATCGCCGTTCCCATCTTCCCCATCTCATCTCACCCTTTCCGAACGGAGCTTCGGAAGCTCCTGAGAACCGTTGCCTCGGAAACGCGAACGACCTCTCCAGCGGAGAGGTCGGAAGGGCGCCCGCCGAAAGCGGAACGCCTCAAGGCCCAGATACTCGCGAAAGGAAGGCGAGGTCAAGATTGAACGGCCGTTCAAACATCATTTCAGATGGTTCCATACCGCTCTGATGGAGTCAACCCTTATTGCGCTGCAACGGAAGTCCGACGCCACCCGGCGAGCAGCTCCACCCGACCGGCACGAGCTATCGAGTTCAGGACCCTGCACGTCCGGGACGAAGCGACCTGCGGACGACCGGTCGAGTGGGTCTCCTCCGCGCTACCTCCCGGAACCCGGCGCGGTCGTACATGGACTTCGCGCCGAAGAACATCTCGTCCGGATGTTTCTGTTCCTGGGCGTCCACCGGGTAGGCCTCCACGAGCCGGGCACCGTGGGCGCGTGCGTGGTCCACGGCCGCCCGGAGCATCCGCTGGGCCAACCCCTTGCCCCGGACACTCCGGTCGACGAAGAAGCACACGATCGACCACACCGGCCGATCGTCGACGGGCTTCATGACGGGAGAGCGGCGGAGCTTCGGGTAGTCCTCTCGAGGACCCAGCGAGACCCAGGCGACCGGGACGCCCTCCTCGTATCCGATGAGCCCGGGCACGCTCCCTCCGTCGACGAGCGCCTTCATCGCCCGCCGGTTCTCGGCCCCGACACCGGTGTCGGTCCCCGTCTTCCTGTAGAACATGCAGAAGCACGTTCGCACCACGGGCCGGTCGAACAACTCGACGAGGTCGGACCAGCGCTCCTTCGTTACCGGGTGTGCTTCGAACATCGCTCGGACGAATCTACCGAACGCCCGCTCGGTCAGGGCACGATCTTCGAGATGGGGAGCTCCAGGATGTCGGTGGCCCCCGCGGCTTTCAGGTCGGGGATCAGCGTGTTCACGCCGCGCTTGTCGACGACTGTCTCGATCGCGAACCCCCCTTCCGAGAGCGGGGAGACGGTGGGCGCCTTCATCGACGGCACGACGGCGAGCACCTGCGACAGCCGGTCCTCGCCGACGTTGAGCTTGATCAGCACCCGCCCTTCGGCTCGAAGCGCCCCGAGCAGCAGCGTTTGGATGTCGTCGATCGCCGCGCGCTTCGCCTCCTCCTGGAGCGCTGAACGGTTCGCGATCAGGACCGGTTCCGAAGTGAGCAGCGTCTCGATGATCTTCATCCCGTGCGCGCGGAGCGTGTTGCCTGTCTCCGTGACATCGACGATCGCATCGACGATCTCGGGGACCTTCGCCTCGGTCGCGCCGTAGGACCACACGACCTTCACGCTGATCCCCAGTTCGTCGAAGTACCGCTCGGTGAGCTTCAGGAACTCCGTGGAGATCCGGGTGCCCGGTGGGATCTCCTTCGCGCTGTTCGCGGAGTGCTCGTTCGGCACGGCGAGTACCACCTGCGTGCCGTGTCCCGTTCCGGAACGCGCGTAGGACAGCGTCGTCACGATCTCGACGTCGGCCTCCGTTTCCGCGATCCAGTCCTGCCCCGTGATGCCGAGGTCGAACAGTCCGTCCTGGACGTAGAGCGGGATCTCCTGCGGCCGCAGGATCGAGACCCGTTCGATCCGATCGTCGTCCACGGTGCCGTGATAGTCGCGGTCGGAGCCTCGACGCACGCGGAGGTCGGCGGCCTCGAACAGCCGCAGCGTCTGCTCCTCGAGCGAGCCCTTGGGGACGACCAGCTTCAGCACGTCGACCTCACCGTCCGGATGCGCTCGGAGTGTACGTGGAGCGGGCGTGGGCGCCGGGCGGGGCGCGGACCGGTGCGAACCGGCTACTGTTCCGCGCGATGGTGGACACGTCTACGCCGCGGGCCGACGGGTTCGCGATGCCCGCCGAGTTCGACGTCCACCAGGCCACCTGGATGTCGTGGCCGACCAACCGGTCGCTGTGGGACGGCCACCTCGACACCGCCAGAGACGAGTGGGCCGCTACGGCTCGCGCCGTCGCCGCCTTCGAACCCGTCGTGATGGTCTGTATCGACGGTGAAGAGAGCGACGTCCGGCGGCGCTGCGGCGAGGGTGTGGAACCGCTCGAGCTACCGATCGACGATTCGTGGCTCCGCGACAATGGCCCGATCTTCGTGCGGAACGAGCAGGGTGAGGTCGCGCTCGTCCACTTCGGCTTCAACTCGTGGGGGGAGAAGTACCTGCCGTATGACAAGGACGCGCGGCTCCCCGAGCTGCTGGCATCGCACTTCGGCATCCGTCGGTACCGAGCGCCGTTCGTCCTCGAAGGGGGCTCGTACTTCGTCGACGGCGAGGGCACGCTGCTGACCACGGAGCAATGCCTGCTGCATCCGAATCGGAACCCCTCGATGGCGCGTGAGGAGATCGAGGATGGGCTCCGTTCGTTCCTCGGCGTCGACACCGTGATCTGGCTCCCGCACGGGCTCGTCGAGGATCGCGACACCGACGGGCACATCGACGGGCTCGCGCAGCTCGTCCGGCCAGGTGTGGTGATGCTCGCGGTCGCCGCCGGCGACGACGACCCGAACGCCCCTCGGTTCGCGGAGGATCGAGCGACCCTCGAGTCTGCGAGGGACGCGGTGGGCCGCTCCTACGAGGTGCTCGACGGTCCTGTGAACTCGTGGGCGACGATCGAAGGCGTCGGCCCCGTCGTGATCCCGTACATGAACCACTACCTCGCGAACGGCGCCGTGATCGTTCCGGTCGGCGGCGGGTCCGAGGACGAGCCGGCGCTCGACCTCCTGGCGAAGGCCTACCCGGATCGCGAGATCGTCGGTGTGCCGGGCGCGATGATCTCTCATGGCGGCGGCGGACCGCACTGCATCACCCAGCAGGTGCCCGCGGGGACGTTCGTCAGCTGATCGAGCGGTGGAAGCACGACCGCTCGCCCGTGTGGCAGGCGGCACCCTCCTGGTGGACGCGGGCGAGCAGCACGTCGCCGTCGCAATCGGCGCGGAGCTCCTCCCAGTGCTGGGTGTGACCGGAGCTGTCGCCTTTCCGCCAGAGCTCCCGGCGTGACCGGCTCCAGTAGACCATCCGCCCCTCCGCGATCGTCCGGTCCAGTGCGTCGCGATTCGACCACGCGAACATCAGGACGTCGCCGTTGTCCGCGTCCTGCACGATCACCGGGATCAACCCCTCGTCGTCGAAGAGCAGATCGTCGAGGTCAACCTGCTTCTTCAGGGCTCATAGCCTCAGAGCCTTACCGGGATCCCGCGAGACGCGAGGTGCTCCTTGACCTCCCGGATCGTGAGGTCGCCATCGTGCCAGCGTGAAGCGGCGAGGACGGCGTCGGCCCGCCCGCTCGTGAGCGCGTCGGCGAAGTGCTCGGGGGTCCCGGCCCCGCCCGAGGCCACCAGCGGCACCGCGACCGCATCGGCGATCGTGCGGAGCAGATCGAGGTCGTAGCCGTCGCCCGTGCCGTCGCGGTCCATCGACGTGAGCAGCACTTCGCCGGCGCCATGCTGTGCGGTCGCCTCGGCCGCCCACTCCACCGCATCTCGTCCCGCGGGCGTGTGTCCGGCATCGATGAAGACGTCCCACCCGTCGCCTCGGCGCTTCGCATCGATCGCGACGACCATGCACTGGGTGCCGAACCGGTCGGCGCACCGTGACAAGAGCGACGGGTCGCGCACGGCCGCCGTGTTCACGCTGACCTTGTCGGCCCCCGCACGCAGGAGCGCGTCCACGTCGTCGTCCGTGCGGACGCCGCCGCCCACGGTGAGTGGGATGAACACCTCCTCGGCCGTGCGGGAGACGACGTCGAGGGTGGCCTTCCGGTCCTCCAGCGTCGCGGTGATGTCGAGGAAGACGAGCTCGTCGGCGCCCGCCCGGTCGTAATGCGCCGCCAGCTGGACCGGGTCGCCCGCGTCGCGCAGGTCCTGGAACCGCACGCCCTTGACGACCCGTCCGGCATCGACGTCGAGGCAGGGGATCACGCGCTTCGCGAGCATCCGGTCATCCCCTCGTCACCTGCGACAGCTTCAACGTCTTCTCGTACAGCGCCTTCCCCGCGACCGTGGCCTCGCAGCCGACCTCGCGGAGCGCCCACACGTCGTCGGCGTTGCGGACGCCGCCGGACGCGATCACCGGCCGGTCGGTCAGCTTCAGCACGTGCTTGTAGAGGGTGAGGTCGGGGCCCTCGAGCGTGCCGTCCCGCGCGATCGCGGTCACCAGATAGCGGGGGGCACCGGCGTCGTTCAGTCCCGAGAGCGCGGGCTCGAGCTCCGGGCCCTCCTCGCGCCAGCCGTCGATCATCAGGTGGCCCGCGCGGACGTCGAGCGCCACCACGACGCGTTCGGCGAACTCCTCGACCGCCCGGCCTACGAACGTGACGTCCGCGGCTGCCGCCGTCCCCAGGATCGCCCTGGCCGCGCCGTCCTCGAGCACCGCTCCGGCCGCATCGAGCGAGCGGATGCCCCCGCCGACCTGGACGGGCACGACGACCGCGCGGCAGATGTCCCGGATCGCCTCGCGGTTGTCGCCCTCCCCGAGTGCGGCGTCGAGATCGATCACGTGCAGGCGGCGCGCACCTTCCTCCTGGAACCGCTCCGCCACCTCGACCGGCCGGTCGGCGTACGCGGTCTCGTCGCTCGGGTCGCCCCGCCGCAGGCGCACGGCCCGTCCTCCGCGGAGGTCGATCGCCGGGATCACGATCATCGCGAGACCGACTTCACGAAGTTCGCGTAGATCGCGAGGCCCGCCTCACCCGACTTCTCCGGGTGGAACTGGGTCGCGAAGACGTGGTCACGAGTCGCGGCGGCTGCGAACCGCCTCCCGTGCTCGGTCAGGCCGACGGCGTCCTCGTTCTCCTCGGGCGCGTACGAATGGACGAAATAGAACCTCGTCCCGTCGGCGATCCCCTCGACGTACGGGTGGGGGCGCGTCCACGTGACCTCGTTCCATCCGATGTGCGGCACCTTGACCTCGGGCGGAAGTCGGCGGGATCCTCCGGCGAGGACGCCCAGTCCCGCCTCGGGGTCCTCCTCGCTGCGCTCGAGCAGCACCTGCATCCCGACACAGACGCCGAAGATCGGCGTGCCGCGGCCGATCGCGTCGAGCACCGCGGTGTCGAGCCCGAGCGACCTGATCGCCCGGACGCAGTGCCCGAAGTGCCCGACCCCCGGGATCACCAGGGCGTCGGCGCCGGAGATCCTCGCGGGGTCCCGCGTCACCATCGGCTCCCCGCCGGCGTGCGCCAGCGCGCGGGACACCGAGTGGAGGTTCCCGCTGCCGTAGTCGAGCACGGCGATCTCGGCCACGGTCCCTAGAGCGTTCCCTTCGTGCTCGGGACGTCGCCGAGGCCGGTCAGGGCGCACGCGTCACCGAGGGCCTTCGCCAGCGCCTTGAACTCCGCCTCCACCACGTGATGCGGCGAACGGCCGGATCGAAGCCGGACGTGCACGGTGAGGTCGGCGGCCTGCGCCAACGCACGCACGAAGTCCTCGACGAGGCCGGTGTCGAACGTGCCGATCGTCTCGGCCGGGACGTCCACCTCGTGGACGACGAAGTTCCGGCCGGATAGATCCAGCGCCACCTCCACGGCGGCCTCGTCCAGCGGGACCACGATCGACGCGAACCGACGGATCCCGGCCTTGTCGCCGAGCGCCTCCGCGAGCGCCTGTCCGATCGCGAGCCCGACGTCCTCGACGGTGTGATGCCCGTCGACCTCGAGATCTCCCGTGCACGTCACCGAGAGGTCCCAGCTCGCGTGCTTCCCGAGCTGCTGCAGCATGTGATCGAAGAACGGCAGGCCGGTCGCGATCTCGGTGGCGCCCGTGCCATCGAGCGCGAGCTCGACGGTGACGTTCGTCTCCTTCGTGGTCCGAGCGACGGTGCCGACGCGACCCATCAGGCCAGCACCTCCTCGAGCGACTTCAGGAACAGATCGACCTCGTGCGCCGTACCGGCCGTCACGCGCAGCGCGTTCGGGACCACGCCGCCGAGATCGCGGATCAGCACGCCCCGGTCGAGCAGCGCCTGCCAGGTCACCTTCGCGTCACCCGGCGGCTGGAACAGGACGAAGTTCGCCTGGGACGGGAAGACCGTGGCGCCGTCGATCCGCGAGAGCGCCTCGGCGAGCCGGTCCCGCTGTTCTCGGATCGCGTCGATGCTCGCGGCCGCCTCGTCCGCGTGGCGGAGGGCCGTGACGCCTGCGGCCTGCGTGAGCGCGCTCAAGTGATACGGGAGCCGCACGCGACGGAGATCCTCCACGAGGATGGGGGAAGCGAGCACGTAGCCGATCCGCGCACCGGCGAGAGCGAACGCCTTGGAGAAGGTGCGCACGACCGCGACGTTGGCGTGATCGGTGACGAGCGACAGGGCGCTCTCGCCCCCGAAGTCCGCGTAGGCCTCGTCGACGATCACGAGGGCGTCCGTGGCCGCCGCCAGCCCGACGATCCTGTCGAGCGTCTGGGCGGTTCCGGTGGGGTTGTTGGGAGAGCACACGAAGACGATGTCGACGCCCGCGTCGTGCGCCCACGCGATGTCCTCGTCCCCGATCCGGAACGGCTGGTCGAGGCGCCGTTCGGCGAGCTCGGTCTGTGTGAGCCAGCACAAGCGACGGTGCAGCACGTACGTCGGCTCGAACACGGCTGCGCTCCGGCCGGGACCCCCGTAGGCCTGGAGGAGCTGCGTGAGCACCTCGTTCGAGCCGTTCGCCGGCCAGATACCTTCGGCGGGGTGGCCGGTCCGGGCGGCGAGCGCGTCGCGGAGGGCCGCCATCTCCCCGTCCGGATAGCGGTTGAGGGCCAGGTCGCGTACGGCTACGGCGAGGTCTTCCGAGAAGGCCGCGGGCAGGGGCACGGGGCACTCGTTCGCGTTCAACCGCACGGCGACATCCAGCTGCGGAGAATCGTAGGGCCCGACCTCGCGGAGGCCGGGCCGGGGGGATGGTGATGTGCTCACGCGCGACCCCTCCGAGCCTCCACCGCCTTCGCGTGGCCGACCAGCCCTTCCGCGTTCGCGATCACCGCGGCGGCGGGCGCGTGCTGCGCGGCGGCGGTGCGCGACATCCGGACGACCGATCGGACCGTGACGTAGTCGGAGGCTCGCAGGCCGGACGAGAAGCGGGCCGTTCCCGACGTCGGCAGGACGTGGTTCGAGGCCACGCCGTAGTCGCCGAACGGGACCGCGCTCCATTCCCCGAGGAAGATCGCCCCCGCGACCGACACGGTCTCCAGGAACGCCTCGGCGTCGGGGAGGAGGATCAGCAGGTGTTCCGGAGCGAGATCGTCGACGACGGCCGCTGCCTGTTCCAGGTCCCGGACGAGGACGCCGCGCGACGCGGCGAGCGCGGCGTCGACGATCTCGCGCCGTCCCGCTTCCGCGACGAGCTGCTCGAGCGCGGACCCGACCTTCGCGATCACGGGCTCGTCGGTGGTGATCAGGTACGTCCGCGCGAGCGGGTCGTGCTCCGCTTGCGCGATCAGGTCGAGGGCCACGAGCTCGGGGTCGACGTCGCCGTCCGTGACGATCGCGAGCTCACTGGGTCCCGCGAGTGCGTCGATCCCGACGGTCCCGCAGAGCTGCCGCTTCGCCTCGGTCACGTAGGCGTTGCCTGGGCCCACGATCCGATCGACCTGAGGGATCGTCTCCGTCCCGTACGCCATCGCGGCGATCGCCTGCGCCCCACCGGTCTTCGCGACGTATGTCGCGCCGGCGCGCTTCGCCGCGTAGAGGACCGCGGGGTGGATCGTTCCGTCGGCGCGCGGCGGCGTGCAGAGCACGATCTCGGGTACGCCCGCGACGACCGCGGGCACCACCGTCATGCAGACGGAGGAGGGGTACCGGGCGCGCCCGCCGGGGACGTAGCAGCCGACGGCTCGGATCGGTCGGACGATCTCGCCGTAGCGGACCCCGTCGGACTCCTGCCACCATCCGGTGGGGAGCTGGCGGGCGTGGAGATCGCGCAACCGTTCGATCAACGCGTCGAGAGCCCGTTTGAGATCGCCGGGGGTCTCGTAATCGGCCACGGCGAACTCGTCGCGGCGCACCATCAGGCCGCTCTCGGACAGGTCGGCCTCGTCGAAGCGCTGCGCGAGCTCGATCAGCACCTCGTCGCCCTCGACGAAGACGCGCTGCAGGATGCGTTGCACGGTCTCGGAGACGGTGGGATCGATCTCGGGCCTGACGGCCTCGAGGCGCTCCCCCCGCTCTCGCAGGTCCAGGAGGTCGAGCACGTCAGGGACCTTCGGTCGCGTCGGCGCGCTGATGGATCGCCCCGGCCGGGCGGCGGTCCCGGATCAGGATCACCCACCCGCTGATGCCGATCGCGAGCGAGCTTGCGATCAGCATCCCGAGCGCGACGAGCAACGCGGTTTCCCGGTCCATGAGAGCCGGAAGGGTACTGGAACGCGCAACCCTTTCGACCGCTTGGCGACCGACTCAGACTGTTCCGCCGGCGCCCCGTTTCGCCTCGGTACGGCGCTCGGCTTCGAGTCGTTCCAGATCCACGTCCTCGTAGCTCATGTAGTTGAACGATGCCCCGATCGACGGGTGGACCTCCGTGATCAACCGGTGCATCGCTTGCGCGACACGTCGATACGTCGGGTGCCCCTGCGGCTGCGACCGGAGCTCCGTCAGGTGCATCGCTTCCCGGGCCGTCATCTGCATCACGAAGCGGATGCGGAACGCCATGGGCACCGCGTATTGGGCCACGTCGTCGAAACCGGCCTCCGCGAGCGCGCCCTCCATCGCCCGGCCGGCATCCATCACGCGATCCCATCGATCGCGGAGCCCGGCCTCGTCGATCTCGTTCGGCGTCGCGTGGCCGTGCCCGCTCGTCAGCCGCTGCCACTCGATCGTGAGCGGACGGTGTCGCTGCAGGTCGCGGAACGCCCCGTAGTCGCACAACACGTCGAAGCGGTAACCGGTGCGCTCCCACGCGCGACCGGGCTTGTGGCGTCGGTTCGACCGGTCGCCCACGCTGGCCCGCAACAGCTCCTCGCGCTCGTCGGGCGACATCGCTCGGACGAGCCCGAGGAGCTGGTCGTCGGGCAGACCGGTGCTCGCATACAGGACGCCGGCCGCGACCTTCGCTTCACCCTCTGGATCGAAGTCCACGAGGGTGACCTCCTCCCGTGGCTCGGCCTGGACGTCGCCCGCCAGCTTGGCGGCGAGCTCCCCGACACCCTCGTGGGTTCCCCGCCAGTACCGAGCCCAGGCGACCCCTCGGTCCTCGACATCCACCCGTTTCAGGAACGCCGGGATCACCCTCCGGAGCTCCTCGAGCATCAGCGCGCCGTAGTCGCGCATCTCGGCGAGCGGGTGCACCGAGAGGCGCATCAGCAGCTGCTCGTAGGACTGCGCGGTCGCGAAGATCCCCACGTTGGAACGGGTGGCGGCCGGCAGGCACACCCGGAGCGTGTCGCACGTCTTCGCGGTGATCGTCGAGCGGTAGACGAAATCCGAGTCGCTCGGCGCCTGCGGGAACCGCCGCTCGTACCACTCGTACATCGACGGGAACATCGCGCCGTAGAGACCGAAGACCTCGTCGAGATAGGCCTTGTAGCGGTGCTCCAGCTCGGTGTCCTCGATCTCGGGCGGCACGGTCGCGCGCCAGCGCCCGCCGGGCTGGTCGTCGTAGCGCATGTACCGCGTCGACTGCTCGAGGTAGGCGGCGAGGCGACCCCACTCCAACGCCTTCGCGAGCGGCTGCGACGCCTGCTCGCACGCGAGGTGGACGCCGCCGAGCTGGGCGACGGAGTCGTCCCCGAACTCCACGAACACCCGGTCGTACAGCTTCTCGGCTCGCTCGACGCCGACGCTCGTCATCTCGCCGCCTTCGTCGAGGTCCTCGGCGAACTCGTCGAGGAAGAGGCGCCGGAGCGACTTCGTGGTGCGCGAATAGCGGGCGAACAGGGCTCCCTTCACGACCTCCGGCAGGTTCACGAGCGCGAACACCGGACCGTCGAGGTTCGTGAAGAACCGGGAGAGGATCGCGCGCTGATCCTCGGTGAACCCTTCGGTCGCGAACCAGAGGCTCACGGCGATGGGGAGGGCGACGGTGACGGCGACGGCGAGGATGTCAGGCTCTGGTGCAGCACGATCAGGGTGTCCGGCGGCACCGCAGACCCGGACGGCGTGTCCTGCTGCGCCACCCTGATGGGGCTCGGGCACTCCGGGCGCGGCAGCACGGGATCGCCCAACTCGACCCGGAGGCCGAGTCCCTCCAGCTCGGCTTTCGCGCCCGCGTAGCTCCGGCAGATCAGGTCGGGGACGATCACGACCGAGGGACCTCCGGAGACGACGACGTTCACCGGCGTTTCCTCCGGCACCTCCTCGCCGGCCGGTGGGTCCTGACCGATGATCTGGCCCTCGGGAACGGTCTCGTCGTTCTGCTTCGGTCTGCTCGCCGAGGACGAGCCCGGCGGTCTCCAGTGCGGCTTCGGCATCGGCGACGCTCAGACCCGTCACGGAGGGAACCTCGACGGTCTTCGGGCCGGAGGAGAACACCAGGTCGACGGCACTGCCCGCCTCGATCTGGCGGTCGGCCGGAGGATCCTGTTCGATCACTCGACCGGCCGGTACGTCGTCCGAAGCACGTCGCGTCCTCGCGCCCATGATCAAGCCTGCTTCGTCGAGCTGCTGTTGCGCCTGGAGCCGCGTGAGCCCGAGTACATCGGGGACCGCGACCATCTCGCCACCGCCGTCGTCGGTGAGCATCGTGACCGCGAGGTACGCCCCGGCCGCGAGCAGCGCCATGATCAGGACGGCGAGGAGCGCGGCCACCCACGGCTTCCGCGGCGTATCCCCATCCCGCTCCTGCGGCGGCAGGACCGACGTCGGTTGCGGGCGCGAGATCACCTGGGTGGCCTCGCCGCCTGCGGGGAGCAGCGGCGTGGCCAAGACCTGGCCGCCCGTTCGCGCCCGCTCGAGGTCATCCGCGAACTCCTGTCCGGTCTGATAGCGGTTCGCGGGGTTCTTCGAGAGCGCGCGCATCACGACGGCATCCAGCTCGGGGGGCACATCCGGGTTGGCGGACGACGGGGCCGGAGGGGTCGCGTTCACCTGCTTGTAGGCGATCGCCATCGGCGAGTCGCCCGTGAACGGCGGTCGCCCGGTCAGCATCTCGTAGAGGACGACGCCCAGTGCGTAGATGTCGCTCCGCGCATCCACGGAGTGCCCCTGCGCCTGTTCGGGGGAGAGGTAGGACGCCGTACCGAGGACGGCGGACGTCTGCGGAGCCGTCTCCGGGCCGCTGATCAGCCGCGCGATCCCGAAGTCCATCACGAGGACCTTGCCCTCGCGCGTGATCATCACGTTCGCCGGCTTGATGTCGCGGTGGATCACGCCCTGGGCATGCGCGGCGCCGAGCGATTCCGCGATCTCCTGCGCGATCGTCGCCGCCTGCTTCGGGGGGAGCGTCTTGCCGGATCCGAGGAAGTCGGCGAGCGTCCGACCTTCGATGTACTCCATCACGATGTAGGGCGTGTCGCCGTCGGTGCCGGAGTCGTAGACCGAGACGATCCCCGGATGGTTCAGTCGGGCAGCCGCCTGCGCCTCACGGCGGAAGCGTTCGACGAAGCTCGCGTCCCGCGCGAACTGCGGCAGGAGCGTCTTGATCGCGACGGTCCGGTTGAGGACCCGGTCGTGGCCGCGCCACACCTCGGCCATACCGCCGGTGCCGAGCGGCGCCTCTACCTCGTATCGATCCCCGAAGATCCGCTCCATGTGCTCCTTTCTACGCCCTGGTCTACGTCAGCGGGCCGCCTACCGGAGGTACGCCTCGATCACCGCGCGAACGATGGGTGCCGCGACCTGTCCTCCGGTGGCCTCACTGCCCAGGTCACCGCCGTCGAGGACGATAACCGAGACGGCGATCCGGGGAGGACGTGGTCCTCCCGCAGGAGCGAACGCCGTGAACCACGCGTTGGGCGGCCGCCCCTCTCCGTTCGTGGCGGTGCCCGTCTTCCCCGCGACCTGGATCCCGGGGATCTGCGCCAGGAACCCGCTGCCCTCGTTCACCACCGAGATCATCATCTGGGTGAGCGCCGCGGCGGACACGCCGCTGATCGCCGTTCCCACGCTCCTGGAACCGAACTCCCGCGCCACCCGTCCCTGCGCGTCGCGGACCTCGGTCACGAGCCTGGGCTGCGGCATCACTCCGTCGTTCGCCACGGTGGAGGCGATCAGCGCCATCTGCAGCGGGATTGACCAGGTCGTTGTCCAGCCCGATCCCCGAGAACGCGAGGAGCGGATCGTTCTGCTCGAAGTACTCCGGCTCCGGGAACCGGCCGTTCTCGAACGGGAGCTCGAACCGGACGAGCTGCTCTTCGCACGTGGTCCGATCGGGCGGGAGCGTCCCGCACAGGCCGTACGCGCGGGCTTGCTCGGCGAGCCGCTCGGGACCGAGCTCCAGCGCGATCTCGGCGAACGTCACGTTGCACGACTCCTCGAACGCCTCGATCATTGAGATCTGCGAGGACCCCCCGTTGCAGTGGACGTCGCCGAAGTTCTGGAGCTGCTCGTTCGTGAGCGGGAGCGTCAGCCGGTGGGGGTTCGGCCACATGCTGTCCGGTCCGAAGCGGTTCTCGAGGGCAGCCGACGCCGTCACGATCTTGAAACTCGAGCCGGGCAGGAAGAGTTCCTGGTGCGACAGGGCGAGGAGCGGCTTCTCCGGATCGGCGTTCAGCTGTTTCCAGGCGCGGCGCATCTCGTCGTCGCTCCCGCTCGAGAGCTCGCTCGGATCGAACCCAGGGGTCGAGTACAGCGCCAGGATGTCGCCGGTGACGGGATCCATCGCCACCACGGCCCCCTCGTTGCTCCCGAGCGCGGTGCGCGCCGTTTCCTGGAGGGTCGGATCGATCGTCACGAAGACGTTCGCGCCTCGCTTCTCGTTGCCGAGGAGCAGATCGGTGAACGTGGAGATCGCGAGTTCGGGCGCCTCGCCCGAGAGGTAGGTGTTCATCGACTCCTCGAGCGCGGAACGACCGTAGATCCTCGAGTAGTAGCCGGTGATGTAGCCGTAGAGGTCGCCCTGCGGGTAGCGACGCTCGTAGCGGTATCGCGAACCCCCCGGTGCCGGGACGCTCTCCGCGATGACCAAGCCGCCGGTCGTGATGATCTTGCCCCGCTCGACGTTGTACTCCGCGATCAGCTGACGGCTGAAGTTGGCGGGGTTGGCCCTGATGTCGTCGGCCGCGAAGACCTGCACGTACGCGAGCTGTCCGAAGACGAGGGTGAACAGGACCACGAGCGCGATCCCGAGGCGACGGATGCGCCGTTCCATCTAGGCGGGGCTCCTGCGCGCCGGCTGCCACGGGCCCGCGGAGATCCGCACGAGCAGGGCGATCATGATGAACGTCGCCACGCGGCTGGTCCCCCCGTACGAGACGAGCGGGAGCGGCACCCCCGTGAGAGGGATCAGTCGCGTCACTCCCGCCGCGATCGTGAACGTCTGCAGCGCGATCGTCACGGTGAGCCCGGTCGCGAGGAGGCGCCCGAAGGCGTCCACCCGATCCAACGCGATGCGGAGTCCCCGCCCGATCAGCCCGACGAAGAGCAGGAGGATCGCAGCCGTCCCGAGCATCCCGAGCTCCTCCCCGAACGCCGACAGGATGAAGTCGCTGGCGGGGAACGGGATCAGGTCGGGCGATCCCCGCCCGAGCCCCGTGCCGACCAGACCGCCGCTCGCGAGCGCGAACCAGCTCTGCGCGAGCTGGCCGTAGCCGACGTCGTGCACCGTGGCGGGTTCGAGCGCGTGCAGCCAGTACGCCACGCGGTTCTGCACGTGGGGGAGCGCCACGTACCCGATCGCGCCGCCGGCCGCGAACAGGATCCCGCCGGCGAGGAGGTACCCGACCCGCCCGCTCGCGACCCACAGCATGACGACGAAGATCCCGAAGAAGAGCATCGAGGCTCCGAGGTCGCGTTCCAGGAAGAGAACCGCGAGGGAGGCGGCCCACGCGAGCAGCAAGGGGCCAAGGTCCTTGGCTCGAGGGAGTCCGAGCGGTCCGACGCCCGCCTCGAGGAGCTCCCTCTTCGCGGAGAGGTACGACGCGAGGAAGATGACGATCAGGATCTTCCCGAACTCCGCGGGCTGGAACGTGAACGGACCCAGCTGCGCCCACAGGCGTGCCCCGTTGATCGTCAATCCGATCCCCGGTACCACGGGGAGCAGCAGCAGCATCAGGCCGAGGAGCCCGATCGTGTACGTGTAGCCGTCGAGGACGCGGTCGTCGCGTACGACCAAGAGGGTGAGCACGAACGCGGCCAGCCCGATCAGGAGCCAGAGGGCCTGCTCGTCAGCGATGTCGGCGGGGAGCAGCCGGTAGATCATCGCGAGCCCGAGCCCTCCCAGCATCCCCGCGATCGGGAGCAACACGGGATCTGCCCGCGGTGCCACCCATCGCACGACACCCCACGCCAGGAGGTATGCCCCACCGAGGGTGAGCCCGTAGACGACGATGTCGCTCGGGACACGACCTCGCAGCCCGAGCCCGACCATGCCGTAGGCAGCGATCGACGCCACGAGGGAGACGAGCAGCAGCAGAAGGCCGGTCTTCGGGCGCGACGCCGGTGCGGGGAGGGTGCTCACGGGGTCCCGCCCTCCCCCTGATCCCTGTTGCGCGTCGCGCTCGGTCTGTTGGGCCTTCTGCAGGTCATCCGCCATCGATGCGATCAAATCGACACCCTCGGCACGGTCCTCCACCGGGATGCCGTCGTCGAAGCCCTCGTAGGTCCCGAGGTCCCGGACCTGGTCGGCTCGGACATCCTCGTGGACCTCGACGGCGTGACCGAGGTCGTAGCCGAGGACCGTGAGGGGGATCCCCTGGAACACCGCGACGCTTCCGTCGGCAGGACCGACGTACCACTGCCGGTCCGCCCACCATCGGATGCCGAAGAGCACGACCAGCGCGATCAAGAGGGTGAGGCCGGCGCGGAGACCCCAGCGCCGAACCGTGCTCGGCGAGGGTGCGGCGACCCGCCGGCCGGGCCGAACGGGAGCCTCGTCGCCTTCGCCGGTCGCCGCCAGCACGACGACCGAGATGTTGTCGATCCCGCCGGCCCGGTTCGCCGCTTTCACGAGCCGGTCCGCGGCCTGCTGTGGTTGCTCGCTGTTCTCCAAGATCGCCTGGATCTGATCCTCGGTCACCATCCCCGTGAGTCCGTCGCTGCAGAGCAGCAGTTGGTCGCCGTCGAGCAACGCGACCGTGTCCTCGTCGACCTCGACCTCTTCGTCGGTCCCGAGCGCGCGCGTGAGGACGTTCTTGTGCGGGTGAACGTCGGCTTCCGCTTCGGTGATCTCGCCGGACTTCACCATCCGCGCCACGAGCGTGTGATCGGTCGTGAGCTGGCGGAGCTTCCCCTCGCGGAGCAGGTAGGCGCGCGAGTCCCCGACGTGGGCGATCAAGGCGCTCGCGCCGTCGACCAACGCCGCCGTGAGCGTCGTGCCCATGCCGGAGAGACGCTCGTCCTCGACCGAGCGGTCCCAGACCGTGCGATTCGCGCTCCGGACATGGTCCGGGAGCGTGCCCCGGCCGCTGGCGGCGAGCTCCTCGATCGTCTCGAGCGCGAGTCGAGAGGCGATGTCTCCACCCCGGTGTCCGCCCATGCCGTCGGCCACGATGTACAGAGGAGGGTCGATCAGTATCGAGTCATCGTTCTTCTCGCGGACACGGCCGATGTCCAACGCGGACCCCACGTCGATCCTCACGGAGGCGACCCGTTCCTGGTGCCGACGGAGGACGGGCATCGCGATGGATGGCACGCGCGGCTCATCGGCGCAGCTCCATGATCGTCTGGCCGACGCGCACCTTGTCTCCCGGCTGCAACATCGCCGGCGCGGCCAGCTTCTGGTCGTTCACGAAGGTTCCGTTCGTGGACCCGAGATCCTCCACGAACCACGAGTTGTTCTTCGCGAAGAGCCGGGCGTGCTGCTGGGACGCATAGGTGTCGTCGACGCGAAGCTCGCACTCCGGGGCACGACCGATCGTCATGCTTGCCGAGAGCCGCACGGTGCGTGTCTTCGCGTCGGA
This sequence comes from uncultured Actinomycetota bacterium, assembly GCA_963702405.1. GTDB lineage: Bacteria > Actinomycetota > UBA4738 > UBA4738 > HRBIN12 > JAJNBA01. The sequence goes on along the minus strand of CAVPCM010000007.1, from coordinate 72,878 downwards.
CTGGCCCTTCACCAGCAACGTCGACGAGCCCGGCGGCAGGGTGGGTCCCGGCTCGCGCGCCCGCCGGCCACCCCGGTCCGCGGCGGGCGCCGCCTCCGCGACCGACAATCCGCGCACGACCCAGCGCATCGAGCGCCAGATGAACAGGAACAGGAGCGCGAACAGCCCGTACTTCAGCGCCGACAGCGCGAACGGCGTGATCGTGTCGGCCAGCATGCCGACGGCGGGTGACACGTCAGTCCCTCCGGAACTCGATCACGGTCGTGCCGATCGTGATCGTGTCGCCGTCGGAGAGCTCCCGGGACTGGACCGTCTGGCCGTTCAGGCGGGTCCCGTTCGTCGATCCCAGGTCCGTGAGCGTCCACGCGCCGTCGCGCCGCTTCAACTGGGCGTGCTTGCGGGATGCGCCCTTGTCCTTGAGCACGACGTCGCAATCGGCGAGCCTTCCGATCGTCACGGTGTCGGATGAGAGCGCGACCATCCGCTCGCCGCCGTCCTCGCGGACGATCACGGATGCATGCCCTCCCCCGGCACCGCCTCCCTCCTCGCCTTCCACCAGCGCCGCCACGCACGTCATGTCGCCGCGCTTCAGCTTCTCGTCCACGAGGAAGGACACCTCGGGCGGCCCGACGAGTCCCCAGCCGTGCTCGGCGGCCGACTCGCGGACGACCCGGCGTAGCTCGGAGGCGATCGCGTCCTCGGCCTGCTCGTAGCGCGTCGCGTCCTCGGGGGACAGGGAGAGCTCGAAGTGGTTCGGGGCCCAGACCTCCGAGACGCCGACGCTCCGGCCGGCCTCCATCTCCCGCATGATCAGCTTCGCGATCTCGACGGGTTGCACGCCGCTGCGGAAGGCCTTGGAGAACAGACCTTCGACGAGTCCACCGAGGCGTCGTTCGAAGTCGCGGAGGATCGGCACGATGTTCCGGTGAGCGCGTGGGGTGGAACGCGCTCCGCGCCTATCCTACCGCCGGGGTTCCGGTTCCCCTTCGGCGCCTCCGTCGGCACCGATCCGGCTCGTCTCCAGCTCGGCCGAGCGCGGGTGCTCCCAGATCGGGCTCGCGAACCCGTACCGCTCGTCCGGGGGGAGCCGCCGCCACCGCCATTCCTGGATCTCCCAGTAGGTCCGGCGCGCGAAGACGAGGACGAGGACCGCCAGCAGGAACCGGAGGGTCGCGCCCGGAGAGATCTGCAAGACGCCGAGCGCCATGCCTGTTGCCGATGCGGCCACCCACGCGGTCAGGGCCACGAAGCCGACCACCATCAGATGGCGCATCAATCCGTCGAAATCGACTCTCGCCTTCGTGCTCATCCCGGAAGAGGTATCGACGCGGAACCGTCGAGAACTGGATAGGTCGGCGGTCGCAAGTCACGTGGTCCGGGTCCCCCCGTGGTCCTCGGGCGGCCGGCCTACGGCCGGCCGCCCGAGGGCCACTGCTACGATGGCCGGACGCTCGGGCGAGTGGCGGAATTGGCAGACGCGCACGGTTCAGGTCCGTGTCCGGTAACCCGGGTGGGGGTTCAACTCCCCCCTCGCCCACCAGCTCTCACAGAGTTTCCCTCTGGCGGAACCGAGGGGCGGGGATTATCGTCCAACCCATCTCCGCGGCCGACCGCGGGCGAGGGGGTGCCACCGTGTCGCGTCGCCGGTCTCCGATCCTGCTCTGTCTCGTGGGCCTCTTTTTCCTTTCGAGCGCTCCTCCGGCTCCGGCGGCACCGGCCGGTACCCCTCGTCTTGAGCTGCGCGCTGCCGCGTCCCGCCTGGAGATCCCGCGGTACGGTCCCGGGCCGGTCTGGCTCGACCTCGGCGTCTCGCTCGCGGCGCTCGACGCACCGTTCGAGCTCCAGGTCCGACGGGCCACCTACGACGACCCGATCAGGGTCTGGCAGGCGTTCCATCGGCCCGGCGGTATCCAGCTCGCAGAGCTACCGTCCGACATCCTCGAGGGCTGGATCGGTCTGGACCGGTTCCTCCGCATCGACCTGTATCAGGACGGCACGCTCGTCCGGAGCCGCCTGTCCGACGCCTGCCCGGGTGGCTATCAGACGGAGCGAGTCGATGGCTCCGGCCCATTCGACCCCACCTATCCCACGGGCTGCGGGTTCAACCCGCTGACGCTCGGGGCGGTCTGGGGGATCGACGAGGGGTGGAGCAGCCAGCCACTGCTCTGGAACGCGAACGTCCGCCTGCCCAACGGTCGCTACATCGCGAAGGTGTCCGTCACGTCCCGCTACCGGACGCTCTTCGGTATCGCCCCGGAGGATGCCGCCGTGCGGATCGCGATCCGGATCCGCAGGCGGTCCGGCTGCGATTTCTGCGGCGCTGCCGCCGCGCCTGAGGGGACCGCGTTCCGGCGAGCCCTGACGCCGGCCCCGATCACAGCGGCACCGGACCCCGCGACGGTGCCCGACCTCGTGGCCCTTCCCGCCTACGGGATCGGCACGAGCCATGAGCGCGGTCGCGACTACCTCCAGTTCGGCGCCGACGTGTGGAATCGAGGACCGGCCTCGTTGTTGGTGGAGGGCTTCCGCGCGCCGGATGAGGATCGGATGGATGCGTACCAGTACTTCGCGGAGGACGGCGTCATCGTGGGGCAGGCCCCCGTCGGCTCGTTCCATTTCGATCATCGAGACCAGCACCAGCACTGGCACTTCACGCAGTTCGCTCGCTACCGTCTCCTCGACGCCGCAGACGCCGCGATCCGAAGCAGGAAGCAGGCGTTCTGTCTGGCACCCACGGATCCGATCGATCTCACCGTCGACGGCGCGGTCTGGCGGCCGGAGCACATGGGCTTCAGCCAGTGCGGCTCCGCCACGTCCACCTGGATCCGGGAGATCCTCCCGACGGGATGGGGCGACACGTACTTCCAAGGAGTGCCGGGGCAGTCGTTCGATATCACGGATCTGCCGAACGGGACCTACTGGATCGAGGTGCGTGCCAATCCTGGCGGTCGACTCTTCGACGGCGATCCGACGAACGACGTCGAGCTGCGCGAGGTGATCCTCCGAGGGCGGCCGGGATCGCGGACGGTCGAGGCTCCACCGTGGCACGGGATCGATACCGAAGGGTTGTTCGGGTTCGGTCACTGACCGTCTCGTCGGTCCGGCCGACCGAGCGGCGTATACTCGGGGCTTCCCGCGAAACCCCACGTAGATGACGCTCTCCCCATCCATGGCCGCCCTGGTGCTCTCGCCCTCCACCCTGACGCTGGTCGCGCTCGTGGCCATCGGGCTCGCCATCGTGGCGGTGCTGTATTCCATCGCGAACGCGGGGAAAGCCGGGGGTTCCGTCGGCGGTCGTGTCCGACTCGACGAGACGCTCCGCGGCATCCTCCAGGGGCAAGGGGAGCAGATGCAGCGGCTCGAACGCGCGATCCGCGCGCTCCATGCCACCGGCAAGAAGCAGCAGGCGGAGATCGAGGGGTCCGTCCGGAAGGTGGCCCTGCTCCGCTACGACGCGTTCGAGGACGTCGGCGGCCGCCTCTCGTTCTCCTGCGCGCTGCTCGACGACCATGGTGACGGGGTCGTCCTCACGTCGATCAACGGCCGGCAGGAGACGCGTGTCTACGCGAAACAGGTCACCCAGGGCACGAGCTCGCACAATCTGTCCCTGGAAGAGGAAGAAGCGATCCGGCGTGCGATGGGGGGACGGCAAGCCACCGTCGAGACCGGATGATCCGGCGACGGGACGACGTGGAAGGTCCGGGCCCCGGCGGTGGTCCGGTCCCCGATGGAACGGAGGCAGACATGGCTGCAGAGAACGGAGAGGTCACGATCGTCGGCGCGGGGGCCAGGCTGGAGGGCAACGTCGTGTCGGCCGGGAACCTGAGGATCGACGGGCAGGTGAAGGGGCAGATCAACGCGGAGGGCGACGTGGCGCTTTCGCCGCAGAGTCAGGTCGAGGCGGACATCCGCGCCCAGAACGTGAGCATCGCCGGGCGGTTCAAGGGCTCGATCCAGGTGAACGGCAAGGCCCACCTGGCCCGCGGGGGCCGCATCGACGGCAACATCACTTCCAAGACGCTCGTGGTCGAGGAGGGCGGCGTGTTCCACGGGCAGAGCATCATGGACGGCTCGGCTCCCACCGAGGCCGCTCGTCGGCAGGGTGCAACGGCGAAGTCCGAGAACACAGAGAACGCGCCAGAGAACGCGCCAGAGAACGCGCAGGAGGAGCGGGACGAACCGGAAGTGAAGGTCCCGTAGTTGCTCGACATCAGGCGGATCAGGGAGGATCCTGATCCGTTCCGGGCCGCCCTCGCGAGGCGGAACCTCGGCGACGCCGTAGATCGGCTGCTCGAGGCGGACGAGCGGCGCCGAGCGCTCACGTCACGTGTCGAGGAGCTGCGAGCGGCGCAGAACCGTGCGTCGAAAGCGATCGGCGCCGCCCAGGGTGACGAGAAGCAGCAGCTGATCGACGAGGTCGCGAAGGTCTCCGCAGAGCTCAAGGAACTGCGAGCCGGCGCTCGCCGTGGCCGAGGAGGACCTCCGTTCTCTCTTGGCGGAGACCCCCAACCTTCCGCACGAGAGCGCCCCCGACGGGTTCACGGACGAGGACGCGGTCGAGGTCAGCCGCAACCACCAGGAACCGCCGGTCCTCGGGTTCGAGCCTCGCGATCACGCGGAGCTCGGCGCGATGCTCGGCGTGCTCGACACCGAGCGCGGCGCGCGGACGTCCGGGTCCCGCTTCGTCTACCTGATGGGAGATCTCGTCTTCGTGCAGTTCGCGCTGATGCGCCACGCGATGGACATCGTCGTCGAGAAGGGGTTCTCGCCGATGATCCCGCCGGTCCTCGTCCGCGAGGAGGCGATGTACGGCACCGGATTCCTGCCGACCGACGCCGTGAACATCTACGTGACGCGCGAGGACGAGCTCTACCTCGCGGGCACGTCGGAGGTGCCCCTGGCGGCGTTCCACCTCGGCGAGATCCTCGACGAGGCCGACCTCCCGATCCGCTACGCCGGCTACTCGAGCTGTTTCCGGCGCGAGGCGGGTTCGTACGGCAAGGACCTGGGCGGCATGTTCCGCGTCCACCAGTTCGACAAGGTCGAGATGTTCGCGTTCTGCACGCCCGAGACGTCGTGGGACGAGCACGAGCGCATCCTCGCGATCGAGGAGGAGATCCTCGGGAACCTGGAGATCCCCTACCGCGTGGTGAACGTCGCGGCAGGCGATCTCGGTGGGTCCGCGGCCAAGAAGTACGACATCGAGGGCTGGCTGCCGGCACAGCAGCGCTACCGCGAGCTCACCTCGTGCTCGAACACCACCGACTATCAGGCGCGCCGGATGCAGACGCGGCTCCGTCGGGCGGGCGGGGACGTCGAGGTCGTCCACACCTTGAACGGCACCGCCACGGCGATCGGCCGCACGTTGATCGCGATCATGGAGAACCACCAGCGCCCCGATGGCAGCGTGGAGATCCCCGCGAAGCTGCATCCGTACCTGCCGGAGCGCGCACGCGTGCTGGCTCCTCGGTCCTGACCCCAGGACCCGGCTGGCCCTACGGAGCTCGGTCGACCACGGCGTCGCCCGCCGCGACTCCCTCGCCCGCTCCGGCCTCCGCTCGGTACGCGGTCACGTCGATCGCGACGCCGTGCCAGAGCTCGGGGATCACGCCGGGAGCCGAGGTGCGCCGTCCGAACGAGTGGAGCCACCGGATCTCGCCGTCGCGCCGCAGGATCCGATACGTGTCGTCCCAGACGCCCGTCTCATCGGAGCGCTGAACCGACTGATCGACCCGGGAACGATCGTCCGGGTGCACCATCCGGGGGAAGTGCTTCGGTTCGTCCATGAGCTCCTCGGGCGTGTATCCGAGGATGTCGAAGGCCTGAGACCCGATGTACGTGTACCGCTCGAACCCCGTCTCGGGATGGATCGTCTCGGACCACGGGATCGCGAGCGCTCCCTCGAGCGCCTCGCGCTGAGCTCCCGCGGTCGCCTCGACCTGGGCTCTCGCTCCTTCATCGGTGGTCACGTCGAGGAGGATGCCCTGGAAGGTCCAGGGTCTCCCCTGCGCGTCCCGATCGAGGAGCTGGCCGGCGTCGAGGAGCCAGATCAGCGTTCCGTCGGAGCGGATCATGCGGTAGCGGACCATCCAAGGCTCGCCGGTTCGCCATGTCTGCGTGGTCGTCTGGGCGACGCGTTCACGATCGTCCGGATGGATCATCCCGAACCAGACCTCTGGCTCATGGAGCCAACGCTCGATCGGGTAAGTGGACGAGCTCCGCGGCCTGCGGGCTGACGTACGAGACATGGACGGAGGGTTCGGACCCCTCGGCGTAGGACAGCTCGTAGGAGTACGCCACGACCGGGCCGCGTTCCGTGAGCGTCCGGTAACGATCCTCCGCGGCCGCCGCCTTGGATTCGGCGTCCATGCGACTCGTGACATCCAGCATCATGCCTTGGAAGGAAGCCGGGTCTCCGGTGTCGGATCGCGCGATCAGCGAGGCGTGGTCCAGGACCCAGACGACGCTCCCGTCCTTCGCGAGGTATCGGTACTCCATGACGAAGGCCTCGCCGGTCCGCACGCTCCGGTCGACGGCCTCGGAGACGCGCGCTTGATCGTGCGGGTGGACCCGGGCCGACGCGTGCCACTCCTCGGGTGAGAATCCGAGGATGTCTTCGATCCGAGGGCTCACGTACGCGAAGGTTCGGGCCTCGGCGCCGGGACGGACGTCCCAGACGTACGCGATGCCGGGCATGTGCTCGACCAGCCGGCGGTACCGTTCCTCGACGTCACGGAGCTCGGCCTCCATCCGCCGGCGCTCGCCGATCTCGAGCGCCATCAGCTCGTTGGCTTCCTGCAGCTCGGTAGTGCGCTCCGCGACGCGCCGCTCCAGGTCCTCCTTGTGGAGGAGGAGCATCTCCGTCGCATCGTGCTCCGCGGTGATGTCGATCATCACGCCGTGCCACGCGGCCGCGCCGCGCTCGAGACCGCGGATCAAGCTCGCGCGGTCGTGGACCCAGACGACCCTCCCGTCGCTCGCGATCAACCGGTACTCCAGGTCCCACGGCTCACCCGTCTCGTTGTGGCGGTCGTGCTTCGCGAGGACGACCTCGCGGTCATCCGCGTGGAGGAGCTCGATCCAGATGTCCGGCTGGTCGAGCCATTCCTCGCGCGAGTACCCGAGAACCTGTTCGACGTGCGGGCTCACGAACAGCGTCTGGCGTTCGTCGTCGGGGCCCATCTCGTAGACGACCGCCGGCACGCGCTCGACGAGAGCTCGATAGCGAGCCTCGGATGCGCGGATCTCCTGCTCGGCTCGCCGCTCCGTCGTGATGTCCTCGATCACGCCCTGCCACGCGAGACGCTGGCCCTCATCGCTGAGGACGAGCACGCTCGAGTCCCGGAGCCAGACCTCCTCGCCGTCGCGGCGGAACATCCGGTACTCCGAGCGGTAGCGCGCGCCGCTCGACCAGACCTCGTCACGGAGCGCCTGGATCCGCTCCCGGTCGTCCGGGTGCATGCAGCGGATCCAGAGACCCGGATCCTCCAGGAACCGCTGCGGAGGGAACCCCAGGAGTTGTTCGACATTGGGGCTGATGTAGGTCGTCGACGGACGCTGGTCGTCGGTGTCCACGTAGACGACGACGGGGAGTTGCTCGACGAGCTCGCGGACACGGGATTCCGGACGCGAACGGATCGAGACGCTCGGAGGCCTGGGAATGTGGGTGGCCCGGCATCGAGTCAGCGTACCCCGACCGGTATCCCCCACTCCAGGGCTGACGTAGGCTCCCCCGCGGGAGGGATGACGTGGGCGCTGCGTGCTCGCCCGGTGTGTACATCGGAGCTGCGGGGCTCGCACTCGCCGGTATCGCCGTGATCGCCTACTTCGTGGGCGGCGAGAGGTCGCGAACCCGAACCAAGGTCATCCTCCTGAGCGGCGCGGGTCTCCTCAGCGTGGTTCTCATCGTGATTGGAGTCGAGCTGAAGCTCAGAGAGGAACATGACGTCGTGAGGAGCGCAACGGGTACGGAAGTCGTCTGCCATCACGGGTAGGGCGCAGGGTCCTGCAGCCGCATGACATCGACGATGTCCGCTCAGTCAGACGCAACCTGCCGCTGACCCCATGGCGGCACTTTGGCGGCATTGAGTGCGGAGCACCCGCGCCGGTCTCGGTAACGGCTGGCCCAACCTCGCGCCGGAGGGCGTCGATCAGGCACAGTGTTACGATTCGGTCGTTCTGAAGCATTCCCGGGTAACGCTGCCACGGGACGAAATCACAAAATGCGTGGGAGGCGAACTGCCAGCGCCGCTGTAAGCACGACGAGGGACGCACCGGGGGTGCCAGGGAGTTACTAGGATTGCCCGATCAAGCCGGAACCAAACGGGTCCATGGGACTGGGAGTAGGCATGCGGCGTTGGAGGGGACGCGGTTCCTTGGTCAGCCTTGCATTGGCCTTGGCAGCAGTCTTGACGCTTGGATTTTTCGCGCCTGCGGCGTTCGCGGAGGAGGTTCGGCCGTCCCTGAACGCTTCGGTCCAGGCATCCGATCAAACCGACCCGACGCCAGAGCCGACGCCTGAGCCGACCCCCGACCCGACGCCTGAGCCGACCCCGACCCGGAGCCTGAGCCAACCCCCGACCCGACGCACCGACCCGACCGCCCGACCCGACTCCCGAGCCAACCCCCGACCCGACGCCTGAGCCAACCCCCGACCCCGCACCCGAGGCCCCGGCCCCGCGACTGAGGTCCCTGTCGTGACGGCATCCACAGGGCTCATCGGTCCTGGGGAGGCTTCCGGTTCCGGCTCCGATGGTCTGCCTCTGAAGCTGCAGGACGGAGGGCTGGGAGGGTCCATCAGCGGAAAGAGCCAGATCGTTTCAGGCGTCGTGCTGGTAGATGCGGAGACGCAGGGGCCGCAGCGGCCAGAGAGGCGGAAGGAACGTCCCTCTGCCCTGGATCGGAGTCATCCGCGTGCGAATCCACCTCTCACGCCATCGGAGGCCCGTTGATCCAGTCGCTGACTTCGATCGTCGGCGCACTCGCCTTGACCGGTTTGGAGGCGCTTACCCTTGCTCAGATCTGCGTCATCCTGGCGGTCTCCGGAACACTCGCGATCCGTGCCGGGAGGCGCCGGTCGAGCACCGATTCGCCCGATGAGGATGCGAGAGCGGGATGAGGATTGTCTGAGGTGCGTCGTCCCGCGAAGCGACGGGAGTCATCGTGAGGCCCGAGGGACGGCTGGCTCACATCGTCGACCGTCAGGCCGAGTTCTCTGATCGCTTCCGGGAGCGGTGGTACCGATTCACCGACGGGATCCGCATCCCGCGCGGACGACGCGGTTCGGCCGATCCCTTCCGGGTGCGGTGGTACCGATTCACCGACGGGACGTCTCCGCGCTGAACGACGCGGTTCGACCGATCCCTTCCGGGTGCGGTGGTACCGATTCACCGACAGGATCCCGCGCGAACGGGCTAAGTTGGCCCACCGATCCGACAGACGAATCGGCCACGGCCTTGTGTCGGGAACCCGGACTCTGTTGGCGGCATTCTCGGTCATGCTCGTCGTGGCCGTGGTTTCCGTGATCCAAGCCGCGGGAGGTACCCAACGTGCCCCAACGAAGGCCGCCTCCACTGGCCCTACCGAGGCTGCCCCTCCCGCCATCGCCGCACCAGCGGGACAAGAGGTATTGGACTCCGGGAATGGACGTTCAGGGCTCGAGGTCTATGTGAACGCTCAGGCCGGGTACAGGTTCTCCTTCCCGGACAGCTGGGAACTCTCGCGATCCGAAGAGACTGCTCGGCTCGTCAGTCCAGATGGCGACGTCGTGATGGTGTTCGGCGTTGCACCGCCGGGTCCCCTCGAGGAGGCCTCGGTTCGAGTTGTGGAAAGTCTTACCGACACCTATCGGAACGCGAAGCTCGTTACCGGCGGGATCGAACGGACGTCAGGGGGAATCCGATTCCTCATGGTTGGAGGGAAGGCGATCCACGCGACCGGCGCGCCCGTCCGGTTCCTCGCCATCACCATCCAAGGCACAGACGAGAACCAAGCGATCACAGTTCGCTTCTCTGCGCACTCGGATCCGCTTGAGGCATTGCCCGCGATCCGGAAGATTATCGCGTCCTACAAGACCTTCGCGGCGTAGGGTTTGGCTCAGTGTCTGGTGGGGGTGGCGAACGTCTGCGGCCAGCCGTGGAGCTTGCAGATCCGGTCGAAGGTCTCCCAGTTCGGATAGCGGGCGCCGGCCTCGAGCTCCCGGTACTCCTGCACGGTGATCCCGAGGCGCCACGCCGCCTGCGTGGTGCGCGCCCGTCGGCGGCGCCTGACTTCACGGGGATGGTGCGAAGTTGTAATCGTCGATTCGTAGTTTGAAGCCGTTCGGGTCGGATATCCAGTCCGCACCCAGGAGGTACGCGCGGACCGCGCCAAGGTCCATAGTGGAGAACGTCGTTACGGGTTCGGAGTGCCGGTTCGTCCAGACCACGCCATCCGGTGAGGTGTCCCAGAACACAGTTCCCGCTGACTCCCGCAGACGGAGCCAGCGATGGGCCGTGGCGTTGTAAGCGATTTCCCCGAGCGCGTTGAAGGACCCGTTGTAGTGCCCGAAGGAGATGCGGTTGCCATCGCCGAAGTTGAATATCGAGAAGTAGATCTGGCGTTCCACGGGGGTGTGGTGCCGCACCGAGAACAGTGAATCGACGCTGTTCTGTAGACGGTCAAAGGTCACCTTCAGGACGAAGCTCGACCCACGGAGGTCGTAGCTGTTCCTGCTATATATCTCCGACGAATTCGAGTCGAGGTTGAACTTGAAGGTCCCCCCGCTCTCGGTGACCGAGAAGTTGTCCGACCACTTCGCCGCGTCGATACTCGCGTCGTTGAAGTCGTCTTGGAGGGTTTCGAGGAGGGGATTGATATGCCTCGTCTTGTCAGTGATTGGATCTCTGTTCCCGTCCGAAGTCCCACGCTCTAGTTCTGCGACGACGCAGCCCACACCGAGGGTGACGACGGTCGCCGCCAGAAAGAAGCGAGGAGCATGCCGAAGAACGCCCCTCGCTGCGCTTCGAGGGCCCGAGAAGGCCATTGTCAGGCGCCGCCGCCCATACCAACACCTTGGGCGCCGCCCTCTGGCCTTCGCGCTCCCGGTTGCCCTGGGTGCCACCCTGATCGCCGCCGCCCTGACCGCCTCCTGAGCTGCCGCCCTGACCGCCCTCTTGGCCACCGTCCTGACCGCCCGCCCTCTTGGCCGCCTCCCATTTCGTCGCCGCCCATCTCGTCCGGGGGCTCTGCGTCCTGACCCTCCGTCCCCATGTGGAGCCTCCTTTTCCGTGCGCTCGCGATTACGCGGGACGACTCACCGCGAAACGACAGATCCCCTGGCAGGTTCCCTCATCACCCGACGCTGTCCGCGGCATAGTACGTAACCTGTCAGGTGGCATCACACGCGTACTCCACCAAGCGGTAATCCCCGCCCGCGCCGTCCCGGACTCTCAAGATGGCCCGGAGGAGAAGAGGGTCGATCGTGTCCCGATTCTCGCACGGCGGCAAGTGACGCGAGGTCGACTGGTCAAGCGGGTCGAGCCGAACTCGATGGCTGGCGGGCACCTCCCGAACATGCGCGACACCTTGCTGGCACTCCCCGCTGGGGATGTCCTTCTCGACCTCCTGTCACGGGAAGGTCGTCAGCGAAGCGCTCGGGCATACCAGCTGCGAGTCATGCTGGATCCGTACTCGCGTGTGCAGGAGAGCATGAGCCGGACGGCGGCTGACGCGATCGAGGAGGTGTTCGGTGGGTCGGCGGCCGAGGAGCCGCCGGGACCTGCGGGTGGGAACCCTGGCGGCCGTTTGGCGGCAATGAGGCACGTCGCGAGAGACGGTCGGGATCGTTTCCGCAGGTAGCATGCGCCTGGGAGGATGGCCGAGCGGACGAAGGCGACGGTCTTGAAAACCGTTAGCGGGGCAACTCGCTCGTGGGTTCGAATCCCACTCCTCCCGCCAAGGTCATCTGTGTCTCACCCCTCCGGGCAGTAGGACAGGCGCACGCGCCAACGCCGGTAAGGTCTTCCCCCTCGCCTTTGTTCGACCAACTACGAGTACGCCCAGGCGTCCTTCACATGGCTCCCGCGCGGGAGGGCTTCTTCTGGGAGCGAGCCGGCTGCGCGTCGTCGTCTCGACGCCGCGAGCGCGAGTCCGCCCAGGGAGGCCAGCATCCCAGCGGCTACGACCCACGGCAGGAGCGTGAGACCGGTGAGCGCCAGGATCCTGATGATCGAGGCGACCGACTCGACGAGAGAGTCGATCCCATCGGCACTCCCCGTCAACGCGCAGTTCAGACCTGAAGCATCCTCGCAGGCGGCCACAGGTTCGTTTCCTTGGAACCTCTCGCCCTCGGTCTGGCCTCGGTTCACGCTGAGGAGGAACCGTTGGTCCCGCATCGGCGAACTGCCTCCCTGGAACCTCCGTAGGCTCGCCGCGTCGAGATTCGGTCACGACGGTCTCCGTCGCCTCGTTCAGGGCGGTAGGCGGATCGGCGGATGCGCCATCACCGGCGACCGCCGCGATCACGGCGGATGCCGCCTCCGAAAGGGTCGTCGCGGCGTCGGAAGTTCCGCCAGGTCCGGCTCCCACGATGTCGGTCGTGGTCTCCGATGCCACCCCGACGACCTGGTCAGCTGTGCCGACGACCTCGGTCATGGCGTCGATCGTCATCACCGCGGCCTCGGAGATCGTGTCAGCAGTGGTTCCGGCGAGGGTCACCGTCGCCTGGGTTGCTGTCTCACCGAGGAGTGCGGTGACATCGGTCGTCGCATCGACGGTCGTCGTGATGGAGTCAACGACGGTGTGAGCGGTCAGGTCGGCGGATACCAATTCCTCTTCGACCGCTGTTATGACTTCCCACGATGCATCGGAGACCGTTTTGGTGGCGTCGGCGATGGTTGACGTTGCGCCAGTCACCGCTTCCAGGGATGTCACGTTGGATCCCGTGGCCGCAGCCTCCGTTGCCACGGTCTCGAACGTCGCCCATGTCGCTTCAGCGTCAGCGATTGCGGATGCTTCCCTGACCGCGGTCTGGGTAGTCGCCAGCGCGCTCGTCGTCGCCTCTGCCGCTAGGTCGGTCATCATCCCCGCGGTTTCAGCGATCGTCTCCGCGATGGCTGCTGCCGTGTCCGACCCCATCTCACCGGCGACTGCGACGTGGGTGGAGATCTCAGCTGTCAAGTCGGCGGCTGGACCGGCCGCCGAGTCGGCGACCGTGGTCAGGTTCTCGACCATCGACACCGCCTCCACCGTCGCGTCGCCGACCGCTGCAGCGACCTCCGACGTCGTATCGGAGATCGCTTCGCTCGACGTATCCGCGACCATCGCAGCAACGTCGGTGGTGATCGCGGATGCCGCGACGGTCGCGGCTGAGAACGACTGCTCGGCCGATCCGCCCGCCGAGATCGTGGCCGCTGTCGCATCGGCCGCGGCATCCGAGCTGACGGCGACCGTGTCAGATGTCGTTTCGGCCGCGCCGTCGAGGGTGGCCGCGATGGAGTCGATCGCAGCATCCGCATCGGTTGCCGCACCGGCCGAGGTCACCACGTCAGCGGACGTCGCCTCGACCGCTTGGGGCGCTTCTTGAGGCCCTTCGGACCTCTCCGGAGGCGGTATCCGTTGCACCGACCGAAGCTTCGGATATCTCGTCAGAAACGGCGTCGGTTCCGACGCCTTCGGAGATGACGTCGGGAGCCACGACGGGCGGTTCCGTGGCGGACGTGTTTGTGCTTGTCGTATCGGAGGTTTGAGCCGCGGGATCCGCCGTGGCTTCGATGGCATCCGCTGACGTCTCTTGGACCGGGTCGGTGATGTCGGAGGTCACCACTTCGTCCACGACGGCGATCGCATCGGCGGTCGTTGCGTCGGCGGTGGTGGGGACGGCGTTGATCGGAGGCGTATCGGCGAAGGCTGTTGGGGCCGAATACCCGAGCAACGCGATCGCGGAAACGAGACACCAGATCGCGAGGCCGCTCCCTCGCCCGGTCCACCGTCGAGACATGTGATTCCTCCCTCAGCCGACGTCTGTTGCCTTCGTTCGCATACCCGGAGGGTGGATATCTCATTCGGATGTGGTAGGTGAGATTGCCTACGCTCGGTCGGTGTAGTGGGGCTACGGTTCTCGGAGAGGACATCCCTGACTGGCTGTACGTGCGCCCGCAGGGGTCCTACCGCTGGGCCGGCCCGTTGCTCGGGAAGGGGCGACGGCTCAGCGTCACCGGCAACTACGTCATTGCATTCAGCAGGCGGAACATGAGTCTGTTCCGTGCGCTGCGATGTCCAGATGGGGTCTCATCCCACGGAGTCCTCGTATGCGGCGGCGACACGCCTGGGCACCACCATCCGCCACGCGTCGAGGACGATCTCGCGCATCTCGGCGACGTCGATCGCATAGAGCCGAACGACGACCCAGTGGTAGCGGAGGTCGGACGGCTCCGGCATCAAGAACCGCTCGGGCTCCGAACGCACGAGCGCTTCACGTTCCTCCTTCGGGAACGCGAACCCCATCGTCGTCTCGTCGCGAGAGAACGCGAGGTAGACGATGCGGCCCACCCGGAACTTGATCCGATCCCGAACGAGCGCCTCGGTGGTGCGCGGCAACGTGAGCGCGAACGATCGGACCTTGTCGACGGTCACCATCGGACCTGAGCTCACGCCGGTTCGTGGGTCGCGATCGGGATGCCGGTGCTCGTGGTAGCGCTCCTTCCTCCGATCTTCCAGTCTCACGCTCTCAGGTCGGCGTCGTCACGCCTCGAGGCACCGCCATCCGGCAAGGGGTCTGTGCTGGTTCCCGCGCGGGATCCGTACTTCTTGCTGCTCAACCCGCCTGCCGGGACGTCCGATGCTGCATCAGGAGCTTGATGCATGACTGCCGATGAAGCGGTGACCGAGCACATCAAGCAGGAGGCTCGTGTGGCCGGCCTGCGCGACTTCCGGACGCCGTCGCTCGAGGCCGTCGAGAAGCGCAGACTGCAGCTCTGGATCCTGACCGCGGCACTCCTCGTCTCGATCTCGCTTGGGCTCGTCTTCGTGTCGACCTGGCAGACGAGCGCCACGCGGGCGTTCGTCGCCACCCCGGTCATGCGGATCGCCGTCGTGCTGCTGAGCATCGCGTTCTGCATCTACGCGATCGACAAGGAGCGTCACCTCCGCAAGCTCTCCCGACTCCTGATCGACGAGCGGGTCCTGACGACCGCCTTGTCGAACCGCCTGCGCGAGGTCGAGCTGCTGCTCGATGCCGGCAAGGCGATGAACGACGTGCTCGAGCTCTCCGTCGTCCTGGACACGATGCTCCGCAGCGCGGTGGAGCTCTTGGACAGCGACAGCGGCTCGGTGATGCTCTTGGAAGGCGCGCATCTGGTGGTGGCCTGTTCCCACGGCAACGAGCATGCGGACGGCCGCAGGGTGCAGCTCGGGGAGGGCATCGCCGGGCACGTGGCATCGACGCGGGAAGCGCTCCTCGTGCAGGGCAAAGCGGATCCGGGCGACTTCCCGGGGCTGGTGCCCCATGCGCTTCCGGTATCGAGTGCGATCAGCGCGCCGCTGATCCACCGTGAGGAACTGCTCGGGGTCCTGAACGTGAACTCCACGGGAGACCGGCTCTTCTCGGAGTTCGACCTTCGCGCGGTCTCCCTGTTCGCGGAGCAAGCGGCCGCGGCGATCGCGAACGCGCGTCTCTACGAGACCGAGCGAGCGCAGGTCGAGGAGCTGACGCACCTGAACCGCATGAAGAGCGAGTTCGTCGCCCTGGTGAGCCACGAGCTGCGCACGCCGATCGCGTCGATCATCGGCGCGGTGTCGTCCGCGCGGAAGCCTGAGCTCCACGAGCATCGCGGTGAGCTCGAGGACATCGTGGAGCGAGCCGCGCTTCGACTCGGCACCATGGTCGAAGACCTTCTCGCCGCCGCGGAGCTGGAGCGCGGTGAGGCCGTCAACCGGCTCGAACCCGTGGACCTCGCCCAGGTCGTCCGCGAGGCAGCCGCCGACCACAGCGTCCTCGATCGCGACCTCCAGGTCGACGCCCCGCGGCCGGCCGTCGCCGTCTGCGACAGGGAGTACCTGCGGCGGATCCTCGACAATCTGATCGACAACGCGTTCAAGTACGGCCGGCCTCCCGTGCGGATCCAGGTCACCGGAGACTCAGGCCACGTCGGGTTCGCCGTCCTCGACTCCGGTCGAGGGGTGGCAGCGGAGGATCGCGCGAAGGTCTTCAACCGTTTCGAGCGGCTCGACTCGATGAGCGGACACGGCCTCGGTCTCGGGCTGTCGGTCGTCCAGGGGCTCGTGGAAGCGATGGGTGGCGACGTACGGATCGAGGAGGCGCCCGGCGGAGGCGCCGCGTTCCGGATCCTGTTCCCCCGGCCGACGCGATCGATGCTGGAGGACGCGCTCTTGGACACGGCCGGACTCCCCGCGGCACCCACGCCGCCCGTCCCATCCAGCTCCGTATCCTGAGGGAGTGACCGGGCTCCTCCCCAACGATCGGCTGCTCCGCGCGCTCCGACGCCGCCCCGTCGACCGCACGCCGGTCTGGTTCATGCGCCAGGCGGGTCGTTCGCTCCCGGAGTACCGAGCACTTCGCGGGAACGCGGACATCCTCGAGACGTGCAGGCGTCCGGACCAGGTCGTGGAGCTCACGCTCCAGCCGCTCCGCAGGATGCCGCTCGATGCGGCGATCCTCTTCTCCGACATCATGGTGCCCCTCCACGCGATCGGCGCGCCGATCCGGATCGAGGCCGGGCGAGGGCCGGTGATCGAGCCCCCGCTCCGGGACGCGTCGGGGATCGAGCGGCTCCGGCCGTTGGAGTCCGAGACGGACGAGCCGTACGTGGCCGAGGCCGTGCGGCTCCTCGTGAAGGAGCTCGAGGTCCCGCTGATCGGATTCGCAGGAGCTCCGTTCACGCTCGCGAGCTATCTGATCGAGGGCGGACCGAGCCGCACCTTCTCCCGAACGAAGGCCCTGCTCTTCTCGGAGCCGGCTCTGTTCGATCGGCTCCTCGGGATGCTCGCCGAGATCGTCGTGGCGCATCTCCGCGCACAGGTGGACGCCGGCGTGCACGCGGTGCAGCTCTTCGACTCGTGGGCAGGCATGCTCGATCGGGACGACTATCGCGGCATGGTGATGCCGCACACGGCCAGGGTGTTCGAGGCGATCGCCGCCATGGGCGTCCCGGCGATCCACTTCGGGTTCGGCACGAGCCATCTCCTCGACCTCATGCGGGACGCAGGTGGTGACGCGATCGGGGTGGACCATCGCCTGCCGTTGGACGACGCCTGGGCTGCGATCGGGCACGACCGGGCGATCCAGGGGAACCTCGATCCCGCGGTCCTGCTCGGGCACTGGGACGCGGTGGAGCGGAAGGCTGAAGACGTGTTGGCGCGCGCGGCGCTCCGCGACGGGCACGTGTTCAACCTCGGGCACGGGGTGCTGCCGGACACGCCCGTCGAGCACCTGCAGCGGCTCGTCGATCTCGTTCACGCAGAGACCGAGAGACCGACGTCGTGACGGCCCCGACAGGGGTGCTCGTCATGGCGTACGGGACCGCGAGCGGACCCGAGGACATCGAGCGCTACTACACGGACATCCGCGGGGGCCGGGCGCCGTCGCCGGAGCATCTGGCCGACCTGCGCTCTCGCTACGAAGCGATCGGCAACGTGTTCCCCTTGTCGGACACCACCCGGGTGCAGGCCGAGGGCCTGGTCGCCCGACTGAGCGAGGACGGGGCCCCGTTCCGCGCGTTCCTCGGGATGAAGCACTCGCCGCCGTTCATCCCGGACGCCGTGGCGAAGATGCGCGAGGAGGGCGTCGAGCGGGCCGTCGGCATCGTGATGGCTCCCCACTGGTCGGGGATGTCCGTGGAGACGCTACGTCGAGCGGGTGCTCGCGGCCGTGGCCGACCAGGGAGGTGAGCCGGCGTTCTCCTTCGTCCGCGAGTACGGCGCGCACCCCTCGTTCGTGCGGTTCCTGACCGCCCGCGTCGCGGACGCCCTCGAGGACGTGCCGCAAGCCGAGCGATCGGCCACGCAGGTCCTGTTCACGGCGCACTCGCTTCCCACGCGGGTCGTCGAGGATGGGTCGCTGCGCTGCAAGACGTGCACGTGCGACGGATCGTGCCGCTATCGTGCCGGCCTGCAGGAGACGGCGGACCTCGTCGCCGGAGCGCTCGGCCTCGAGAGCTACGGCATCGCGTGGCAGAGCGCCGGCCGGACCTCCGACCCGTGGTGGGGCCCGCCGGTGGAGGAGTCGATCCTCCAAGCGGCGGCGATGGGTCATCCGGCGGTGGTCGTGTGCTCGGCCGGTTTCGTGGCCGACCATCTCGAGACCCTGTACGACCTCGACCTCGAGGCGAAGGCGATCGCGGAAGGAGCGGGCATCCGGTTCGAACGCACCCGGATGCCGAACGACGACCCCGCGTTCCTGGAGGTCCTGGCGGACGTCGTGCGAGACCACCTGGTGAAGGCGGCTCCGTGAATCCCCGGGTCGCTGTCGTCGGCGGCGGCATCGCCGGGCTCGCCACGGCCTTCCGATTGCTGCGATCCGGCGTGGAGCCCGTCGTGCTGGAGCGGGCCAGCACCTACGGCGGGCTCATCGCGCCGCCCGTTCCGGTGGGCGACCTCGCGTTGGAGCCCGGCCCCGATTCGCTGGCGGCGAGGAAACCCTGGGGGTCGGCGCTCTGCAGGGACCTCGGGCTGACACTGGTCCCTCCGGGCGCGACGGGAGCGTTCCTGTGGACCGAGTCCGGTCTGGTGCCGTACCTGCGCGGAGCGCCGTTCGGGGTCCCGGGCGACGTCGGGGACGTCCTGCGGTGGCCGGGGGTGTCGTCACGCGGCCGCGTTCGTGCCCTCGCCGATCTCGTCAAGCGGACGCGTCGGCATGGTGCGGAGGAGACGCTCGGCGAGCTGCTCCGCCGGCGGCTCGGTGACGAGGCCACCGAGCGAGCGATCGCGCCTTTGCTTGCCGGACTCCACGCGGGAGATGTCGATCGGTTGTCGGCGCCGGCCACCTTCCCGGAGCTCGTCGCGTGGGAGGCGTCCCAGGGAAGCCTGATCCGCGGTGCCCAGGCCGCGCAGCGCGCCGCAGGTCGCGCCGATCCGGGACCCCTGTTCCTTCGGCCTCGATCGGGGATGCGGGAACTGGTGGACGCACTCGCTGCGACGGTGGGGGAGCGACTCCGGACGGGCGTCGAGGTGACCGGTGTCACGGACCGAACGGTCGACCTCGCGGACGGCTCCTCGGAGCACGTCGACGCCGTCGTGCTCGCCTGTGGCGCGCCGGCCGCGGCATCCCTGCTCGGGCCGAGCGCGCCCGCCGGGCTCTCGGCCATCGGCTCCGTCTCCACCGGCGTCGTGTTCCTCGTGTACCCGGGCGGAACCGCGGCCGCCCTGCCCGACGGGACCGGCTTCGTCGTCCCCCGCGGGGCCGCCCCGATGACCGCGGCCACGTTCGTGTCCCGGAAATGGCCGGACCCGTTGTTCGGGGATCGAGCGGTGGTCCGCTGCTACGTGGGCGGCGCAGGTGATGAGGACGTCCTCGACGCGCTCGACGACGACATCGTCGGGGCGTGCGTGCGGCATCTGAGCGCCGTGCTCGATCTCCCCACACCCGTGGCAGACCAGCGTGCATCGATGGTGGGCCGCGATGCCTCAGTACGAGCGTGGGCACGGCGCCCTCGTCGAGGAGATCCGCGAGGGGCTCCCGCCCGGTATCTTCCTCGTCGGGAGCGCGTTCGACGGCGTGGGTGTATCCGATCTGGCTCGCGCCGCCGAGGAGACGGCGGACCAGGTGCTGGCGCACGCGGCCGCCCCCACGGCCAGGAACGCGGAAGGAGCCGGCATGACCGAGACGATCTACGCGCTGTACCCCGTGTTCGCCGCGAGCCAGGAGCTCCGCGCCGACCTGTTCGAGGACGAGGCGGTCCGGAACGCCGGTGACGAGATCGAGACCCTCTTCAAGGACTGGGCGGGCCGGGTGGACGTGCGTGGCTCGTATTCGACCGTAGGGTTCCGCGCCGATGCCGATCTCGTCCTGTGGCTGACCGCTGCGGGCGCCGAGGATCTCCAGCGATTCCTTGTCGAGTTCCGGAGGACCCGGGCGGGCGATCTTCCTCGACCCGGTCGTCTCGATGATGGGTCTCGTCAAGCCCGCCGAGTTCACGCCGGACCACCAACCGGCGTTCGTCCGGGGGGAGGCCCCGCGCACGTACCTCTGCGTCTATCCGTTCGTCCGCTCGCCCGAGTGGTACCTCCTCCCACCGCAGGAACGAGGGGAGCTCCTCGCGGAGCACGGGGTCCTGGGTCGCGAGTTCCCGCAGGTCCTCGCGAACACGACGAGCGCGTTCGGGCTCGGTGACTGGGAATGGATCCTCGCGTTCGAGACCGACGAGCTCGACGCGCTCGTCGATTGCATCCGCAGGCTCCGCGACTCCAAGACGCGCCTCTACACGAAGGTCGAGACGCCCTTCTTCACCGGGATCCGCAAGTCGATCGCCGACGTCCTCGACGATCTCCGCTGACGTTCTTCCCGCCGTGGGTGGACTGAGGCGCCACTCGTGCCGATAGTGATGGCATGAAGAGATCCCTGCTCGCCCTCACGGCCCTGTCCGTCCTTGCCTCGTGCGCCGAAGGAGGGACCCCCGTCAGCCCGCGAGACGCCGTGCTCGATGCCATGACCGCGGTGTACGAGGCGGGGAGCTACCACCAGGAGCTTCGCATGTCGATGTCGGCCGAGGGGCAGTCCTTCTCGATCACGGCGGAGGCGGACGTCGACAACGCGACCAAGCAGGCCGCGATGACGATGGACCTCGGGATGATGGGCGGCGAGATGGAGATGGTCATGGACGACGGCGTGATCTACATGCGCTCGCCGGCCTTCGAGGGCGCGCCGACGCCGTGGGTCAGCCTCGACCCGTCGAAGATGGATCCTGCCGCCGCCGCGCAGTTCGGCGGCTTCGGAGCGGGGACGACCGACCCATCGGCCTACGCGGGTCTGTTCGCGGGCGTCTTCGACGTGAAGGCCTCCGGCGAGGCGGACATCGACGGCATCGCCACCACGCGGTACACCGGGACGATCGACCTCCAGAAGGTGCTCGAGGGCTTCGCCGACGTCGTGGGTGAGGATGCCGACGCGAAGACGACGGAACAGCTCGAAGCCGCGGTCGAGCAGTTCGAGGCGCTCGGCATCGAGGGGAAGATCCCGTTCCAGATCTGGATCGACGAGGAAGGCCTGCCGCGCCGCCAGCGGATCACGATGGACTTCGGAGACCTCGTTCCGGGGACCGGGGACGCGGAGATGGAGATGACGGTCGACTACTCGGCGTTCGGCGAGCCGGTGGACGTGGAACTTCCGAAAGCGTCGGAGGTCACCGACGTCACGAAGATGATGTCCGATGCGGGGGCGGCCGGCGAGAAGTCAGGCGCCTACGGCTAGGAGCGCCCGCAGGTCCCGGATCACTCGGTGCCCGTTCTCGTCGGGGGTGGCGTCGCCGGTCCGGTCGATCAGATAGGTCGGGATCCCGATCGACGCGGCACCGTCGCAGTACTCCTGCTGGTCGTCCACGAAGACGGCGCGGTCCGGCTCGACGTCCACTCGTCGCAACGCCTCGCGGTAGATCGCAGGGTCGGGCTTGCGGAGCCCGACCTCGAACGACAGGATGACCTCGTCGAAGGCTTCGACGAGGCCGAGCCGGTCGACGATCCCGCGGGTCGAATGCGAGCAGTTGCTGACGAGTGCCGTCTTGATGCCCCGCTGCCGGAGCTCGTAGACGACCGGCAGCGAGTCCTCCCAGAGCTCGACGCCGGTTTCCGTGAACCGCCGCTCCATCGCGACGAGCGAGTCGATCAGCTCGGGCGTCGATCCGAACCCGGCCGCCTCGACGATCGCCGCCATGTCGCCCTCCGGCCCGTCGAAGGCGCCGATGCTGCGTTCCGCCCTCGTGAGGTCGTAGGCACGGTAGAGCGCCGCGACATCGACGCCGAGCTCGCCGGAGATCCGATCGGACAGCTCGCGCCAGCGTGTCCGCGCGACGGTGTCGTACAGATCGAGCAGGACGGCATCCACGGCCCAAGGATAGAGGTCGGGCTCAGTCGGTCCAGAGGCCGGCGAGGAACGCGTCCACGTCGGCTGCCGCGGTCACCGGCTCGGGGACGTCGTCGACCGACACGACCTGCGGGCCGACGACCTCGAAGTGGAGGAGGACCTCGTCCGGCAAGAACCGCGACCGCTGGGAAGAGGAATGGGGATCCTCCAGGCCCCGCGGCCTGCGGTAATACCGCTGGGGGTAGGTGACGTGGAGCGCGTCGCGCGCACGGGTGAGCGCCACGTAGAGGAGGCGTCGCTCTTCCTCGATCTCGTCGTCGTCCCCCGTCGACATGTCGGACGGGATCATGCCATCGGCCGCGTGGATCACGTGCACCACGTCCCACTCGAGGCCCTTCGCCGAGTGGATCGTCGAGAGGACCAGGTAGTCCTCGTCGAGATGCGGCGGGCCGGCCAGGTCGCCGGTGGACGAGGGCGGGTCGAGCGTCAGGTCGGCGAGGAACTGTCCGCGGGAAGCACATCCGGACGCCAGGAGCTCGAGCTGTTCGAGGTCGCGGGTGCGTGCGGCGGCCGCGTCGTACTTCCGGGCGATCACCGGCTCGAGGAACGTCCGGAGCCGCGCGATCTGGGCAGCCGGCGGGAGGGTCTCGCCCTCCAGACAGTCGCCGAGGACGCTGCGAAGGTCTCGGATTCCCTGCGCCGCACCCTTGGGGACCGCGAGCGGCTCCGCCAGGAACCGTGCGAGGGGCGACGCGGCGTCGGCATCGTCCGTCCGACGCACCTCGAGATCGTCCATCAGCCGGCGAGCCGACGCGGGGCCCATCCCTTCGAGGAGCTGCAGGACGCGGAACCAGCTCACCTCGTCGAAAGGGTTCTCGAGGACCCGGAGGCACGCGAGCGTGTCCTTCACGTGCGCCGCCTCCATGAACTTCAGGCCGCCGTACTTCACGAACGGGATGTTCCGCCGGGCGAGCTCGACCTCGAGGTGGTCCGAGTGATGGGCGGCGCGGAACAGGACCGCCTGCGCCTTCAAGGGAACCCCTTCCTCGCGATGCCCGAGGACGGCCCGGCACACGGCGTCGCTCTGCTCGGCTTCGTCGAGACACGCACGGAGCACCGGGCGGAACTCGCTTTCGCGTGAGGACCAGAGCGTCTTCTCGTGCCGTTGCGGGCTGAGGGCGATCACCGCGTTGGACGCCGCGAGGATCGGGGGCGTCGACCGGTAGTTCCGTTCGAGCTTGATCACCGTCGTCCCAGGGAAGCGCTCGGGGAACTCCAGGATGTTCTTCACGGTGGCGGCGCGGAACCCGTAGATCGCCTGGGCGTCGTCTCCGACGACCGTGAGGTTCCGCGGGCCGTCGGGCGGGCGCATGCCCTCGAGGATGTCGGCCTGGAGCGCGTTCGTGTCCTGGTACTCGTCGACCAGGACGTGGTCGAACATCGCGGCGAGCTGCGCCCCGGTGGCCGGCGAGGTCGCGAGGGCCTTCCAGAACAGCAGGAGGTCGTCGTAGTCGAGAACATGCTGTCGGCGCTTGCGTTCGGTGTAGGCGCGGAAGATGTCGACGATGCCTTCGGCTTCGTCCAGGCACCACGGGTAGTGACCCTTCAGGACTTCGATGAGCCGCTCGCCAGCGTTCACCGTCCGGGAGTAGATCGCCGCCAGGGTGTCTTTGCGCGGGAATCGCCGCTCGCGTGACGAGTAGCCGAGCTCGTCGCGGAGGAGGTTCATCACGTCGGCGCAGTCTGCTTGGTCGAGGACGGTGAAGTCCGGCGTGAGACCGAGCGCCCGGCCGTGCAGACGGAGGAGCCGATTGCCCACCGCGTGGAACGTGCCGCCCCACACGCGGCCGGCGTCGTCGTTCGCGGTGAGCCGCTCGGCGCGCGACAGCATCTCTCTCGCACCGCGACGGCTGAACGTGAGGAGGAGGATCCGCTCGGGCCTCGTCCCTCGCTCGATCAGCGAAGCCACCCGCGCCGCCAGCGTCATCGTCTTGCCGCTGCCGGCTCCGGCCACAACGAGGAGCGGTCCCTCGCCGTGACGGACGGCGGCTCCCTGCTCCGGGTTCAGTTCCTCGAACACGCGTTCGAAGGATAGTGCCGAGGAGGGATCGAATCGAGAACCCTCCGCGCTAGCGGGCTTTCGTGGGATCGCCCTTCTCGACGTTGAGCGTGACGGCCTCCTTGACCCAGGCGGTGAACCTCGCCGTGTCGACGTCCCCGGGCCCCCGGATCTTCACGTGACGCATCCGGTCGCCGGTTCCCTCCAGGCGGCCATCGGTGTCCGTGAGGTCGGCACCTCGCCAGAACCCGAGGTTGACGGCCGAGGTGAACGCCTTCACGTAGGCGAAGGGCCCGTCCTGCTCGTAGACGGGCTGAGCCCACTTGATCGAGCCGGTCGCTTCCGGAGCGGCCCGACGGATCAGGGCGTCCAGCTCGCCGACGACCTCGCCGCGCCAGTCGCCGAGGACCTTCGCGTACTCGTCGATCGTGCCGGCCGCCACGGCTCCCTCCTCAGCTCCCCGGTTCACGCGGATGGTACGACGTGGGAGGATGCCGCCCATGTCGGACGCAGAGATCCGGATCGAGGAGAACGGCCCGTACGAGGTCAAGGGCCCGCTGCCGATCGCGCGGACGAGGACGGTCAAGACGGAGTTCGGTGAACCGGTCGACTACGCACCCTTCGAGCCGTTGGAAGCGGACGAGACCTACCGCCTGTGTCGCTGTGGCAAGAGCGGGAACAAGCCGTTCTGCGACGACAGTCACCTCGAGGAACCCCGCGTCGACGTGACGGAGCGTGCGGATCACGGTCCTCGCGACGACAGGACGGACGTCTTCCAGGGCCCCGATGGGGCGATCATCAGCGACGACCTCTCGATCTGCACGAAGGCGGGCTACTGCAAGGACCGGTTCACCGGCGTCTGGCAGATGCTGGGTGACACGGATCCTGCCGTTCGCGAACGCATGGGCCGGATGGTGCAGCTCTGCCCGTCGGGCCGGCTCGCGTGGGCGGACTCGGTCGACGCGCCCGACCACGAGCCCGAGTACGAACCCGAGATCGGCGTGTTCCGCAACGGGCCGTTGTTCGTGCGTGGCGGCGTCAAGGTGGTGGGTGCCGACGGCGAGGCCTACGAGGTCCGCAACCGGCAGACGCTCTGCCGGTGCGGGTACTCACAGAACAAGCCGTTCTGCGACGGCTCGCACAAGCTCGTCGGCTTCCGCGACGGCTAGCCCGAACCGACAAGGTCGTCAAGGCGCTTGACCATCAGCTCTTCGAGCTCGCGCGGATACGTCGCCTCGTTCGCCTCCGCGACCCCCGGGGCCTTCTCCGTGTAGAAGCGGACGAGCACCCGTGCGGCTCGCAACAGCGCGCCACGCTCGATGGGCACGAACGTCTCCGCGATCGGTGACAGCGCAGCTGGATCGATCGTGCGATCGAGTTTCTCGTACGGCTCCTCGCCGGCGAACGCCCCGTGCTCGATCCGAACGAGGTTCACGCAATGACCGCGGAGCGACTCGAGTTGCCCGGCGGCCCACCAGAGCTCGTCCCGCCCGATCGCGGTGATGAAGTGCGAGAGCTCGTGCCAGAACCACGCGAGAACCTGCCGGAGCACCTCGTGCTGCTCCGCGGGATCCGTCCGCTCCTCGGCGAAGGCGACGCCCTCGAGGATCCCGCCCGGGTCGAACAGCGTTCGGAACGTCGGACCTGGTTCGAGCTCCTCCAGCCGTCCCTCGCTCCCGAAGAAGAGCTCGCCCTCGGTCCCGTCGGTGAGGACGAAGAACACGAGGCCCGAGAACCCGAAGTCCTCGAAGAAGAGCGGCGTCCCGAGGTGCCCCACGAACCCGGCTCGATCGCGGACGAGCGCGTCGTACGCGTCGTCCTTCGCGATCACGCAGAGATCGACGTCCGAGTACGCGTCCGCCTCGCCACGGCCATGAGAGCCGCCGAGGAACGCGGCCACGACCCGATCGTCCTGCTCGCATGCCGTGACGAACCGGTCCAGGAACGGCCGGAGATCGTTGGGTCGGGCCGACGCCTCGGTCACGCCGTGAAGCTTGGCAGGGTTCGCCCCACCGACGCTAGGCGCGGATGAGCCCCAGGTCCTCGAGCAGGTCCGGCGGGATCGAGTGGCAGTACGGCTCGTGCCCGTTCCTCAGGTAGTACCGCTGGTGGTAGTCCTCCGCCGGATAGAAGGCCACGAACGGCTGGATCTCCGTCGCGATGGAGCGTTCGTACCGAGGCTGGGCCCGGTCCCGGGACGCTTCCGCCGCCGCCCGCTGCTCGTCCGAGTGGGTGAGGACGATGCTCCGGTACTGCGAGCCGCGGTCGGGCCCCTGCCGGTTCACCTGGGTCGGATCGTGCATCGCCCAGAAGACCTCGAGGAGCTGGTCGTAGGAGACGACCTCGGTATCGAACGTCACCTGGACGACCTCCGCGTGGCCCGTCGTGTCCGTGCAGACGAGCTGGTAGGAGGGGTTCTCGACGAAGCCCCCGCTGTAGCCGGAGATGGCTTCGGTGACTCCGGGGACCCTTCGGAACAAGTGCTCCACGCCCCAGAAGCAGCCGGCGCCGAAGGTCGCGATCTCGGTTGGCATGTCGGTTCCTCTCTCGTCGATGACTCTCGCCTCCATAGTGCCAGCGGTGGGTGCATCCGTTGCAGGGAGCGCGCTCCTCCTCCGGAAGCCCTAGT
Source organism: uncultured Actinomycetota bacterium (assembly GCA_963702405.1). Classification (GTDB taxonomy): domain Bacteria; phylum Actinomycetota; class UBA4738; order UBA4738; family HRBIN12; genus JAJNBA01. Next base: position 46,178 of record CAVPCM010000007.1, on the reverse strand, counting down.
CCCCTCGGGGAAGGCCGAAATGGTCCTCTTCGCCGATACTCCCTGGGAGGTTGCTACCCGATATCGGGTAGAGAAGGGGAGTCGCACCGAGGAGGAGAGGCACATGCGACAGTGGGAGCTCATCGGGATCACCGACACGGTGGACTGGTCCCCACCTCGCCGTGATCCGGTCCCATCGGACGACGACGGGGATCACTTCCCGGCGGTCCTGTGGACGACGGACGGCTCGCTCCGCCTCCGTGGGGTCTCGTGGGTGGCTTCCCAACACCTGGGGATCCATCCTCGCTTCCTCGACGGCCGTGAGCTCCTGGAAGCGTTCGGGATGGAAGGGGAGAGCCTCCCGATCCTCGAGGCCCACGCGGCCGCGCTGACGGGGCAAACGGTCACGTTCAGCCTCCCGGGGATCGAGGGGCGCATGTGGTGCCGCGTCGCGCCGACGCACGACGCGGGCGAGCACATCGTGGGGACGTTCTGCATCGCCACCGAGCCGGCGTCCGACGGCGACGAGCTGGAGACGGTGCAGGACACAACCCTCACGCTGGTGTGAGCGTCGGGGCGGTCAGTCGCGGAAGCGGCCGGCCGCCCCGAGCACCGCTTCTCGTTCCGTCTCGCCGAACGCCGAGCAGAGCGTCCACAGCTCGTAGCCCGATGGCGGGAGGTACACCCCCTCGTCCAGCATGTGGTGGAAGAACCGCGCGAACCGATCGTGGTCCGCGGCCTTCGCGTCATCGAAGTTCCTGATCGGCCCCGCCGAGAAGAAGACGCTGAACAGCGACCCTGCTCGGTTGATCGTGGCGCCGATCCCGCTCGCCTCGAAGGCCGCGGCGAGGCCGGCCTGGAGGTCCTCCGCGGTGGTCTCGAGCACCGGGTAGGGCTCCTCGGCGTCGATGAGATCGAGGGCCGCCAGGCCGGCCGCCACCGCGACCGGGTTCCCGCTCAGCGTCCCCGCCTGGTACACGTGGCCCACCGGCGCGAGCTGCTCCATCACGTCGCGCCGGCCGCCGAACGCGGCGCACGGGAACCCGCCCCCCATCACCTTGCCGAGGACGGTGAGGTCGGGGGTGACCCCGAAGCGCTCCTGTGCGCCGCCCCGGGCGATCCGGAACCCGGTGATCACCTCGTCGAAGATCAGGAGCGCACCGTGCTCGTCGCAGAGCAGACGGAGCCCCTCGAGGTACCCGTCGTCGGGTGGCACCACGCCCATGTTCGCGGGAACGGGCTCGACGATGAGCGCGGCGATGCTCTCTTCGTTCGCGTCGAGGAGCGCCGCGACCGCATCGAGGTCGTTGAAGGGCGCGACGAGGGTGTCGCGCGTGGCGCCGGCGGTGACGCCGGGCGTGCTCGGGATCCCGAACGTCGCGAGGCCGCTGCCCCCGCCGTGCGCGAGCAGGGCGTCGGAATGACCGTGGTAACAGCCATCGAGCTTGATCAGCGCGTCCCTCCCGGTGGCGCCGCGGGCCAAACGGATCGCCGACATCGCCGCCTCGGTCCCGGACGAGACCAGTCGCACCTGTTCGATCGAGGGCACCATCGACACGATCCGCTCGGCGAGGACGACCTCCCCTTCGGTAGGGATGCCGAACGAGGTGCCTCGGGAAGCCGCCTCCGCGGCGGCGTCCACGATCTCCTTCCGCGCGTGGCCGAAGATCGAGGCGCCCCACGACTGGCAGAGATCGACGTACCGCGCGCCGTCGGCGTCCTCCAGGTACGCGCCCTCGCCTCGAACGGCGAACCGCGGCACGCCGCCCACGGCGCCGAAGGCGCGCACCGGTGAGTTCACGCCTCCGGGGATCGCAAGCAGCGCCCGCGCGAACAGCTCGTCGGATCCGTCCATCGGCCGGAGAGTCTATGGCTGTGGTTGGATGCGACCCCATGACCGTCGGGAGCGATGACGTGCGCGCGGCCGCCGAGCGGATCGCCGGTCGGATCCGTCGAACGCCCGTGCTCGAGCTCGGTGAGCTGCGCGGCGCGTCGGTCGTGGCCAAGGTCGAGCTCTTGCAGCACACCGGGTCGTTCAAGCCGCGAGGGGCGTTCAACAAGCTGCTTTCGAGTGAGGTGCCGCCTGCCGGCGTGATCGCCGCCTCCGGCGGCAACTTCGGCCTCGCCGTCGCTTACACCGCGCGCGAGACCGGCGTCCCGGCCGAGGTGTTCATCCCCTCGACCTCGCCGACGACGAAGGTGGGGCGCGTCCGCGCCCACGGCGCGAACGTCACGATCGTCGACGGCTACTGGGCCGAGGCGCAGGACGCAGCGAGCGCTCGCGCCGCGGACACAGGGTCGCTCCTGATGCACCCGTTCGATCAGCCTGAGGTGATCGCCGGTCAAGGGACGCTCGGGATCGAGATCGAGGAGCAGGTGCCCGACGTCGACACCGTCCTGATGGGCGTGGGCGGCGGCGGACTGCTCGCCGGGATCGCGGCGTGGTGCGGCGACCGGGTTCGTGTGATCGGCGTGGAGCCGGAGGGCTGCGCGTCCATGACGGCTGCGCTCGCAGCCGGCGAACCGGTCGTGGTGGAGGTCGGCGGCCTCGGTGCGGATTCGCTCGGCGCCGCACGGGTGGGTGACCACGTCTTCCCGATCGTGCGCGATCGCGTCGACCGGATGGCCCTCGTGACGGAGGATCAGATCAGGGAGGCGCAGCGGGCGCTCTGGGAGGACGCCCGCTTGATCGTCGAGCCCGGCGGGGCGGCGGCGTTCGCGGCTCTGCGATCGGGTGCGTTCGACGTCTCGCCCGGCGAGCGCGTGTGCGTCGTGCTCTCCGGCGGGAACTGCGATCCGTCCACCGTCACGGGGTGACGGTCTCGGGCGCCTCGCGACGCCTCCGCGACATGACGACCAGGCCGAACGCAACGACACCGACCGACGCGAGGGCGATCGGGACGGTTCGTCCGCGCCGACCGACCTCGATGCGGATCACACCCGGGAACCCGTCGCCCGCCTCAGGGCCCCACGTTCGCAACAGGGGCAAGACGTCGTAGGTGCCCGCCTCGTCGAGGGTGATCTGACCACGTGTTGCCCCACTCGAGTTCGCATGGCCCTCGACCCTGATCCAGTCGTCCCGATCGAGACGGCCCTCCTTGTCGAGCGGATGCACCCACGCCATCCTGCCCCACCCTCCGGTCCCCATGCACCCTGACGTCGGTTGCGTGTGATCCTGGTCGTCGTAGCACGTCATCGTGAGTGTGATCGGCTCCCCCACATCGGGGGCGGTCGGGTCGACGTCGAGGCCGAAGAAGGGCAGCTTCGCGGAGGCGATCACGGGCGTCAGGGCCAGCGAGAGCACCATCATGAGCAGGATCTTCCGCATCGATCTGGATACACCCTGGGGTCGATGTCGGTTCCCGGGTCAGCGAGCCTCCGCGTCGAGGAGCTCGCGAAGCTTCGTGGTCGTGTTCCAGTTCCGGATCGTCATCTGCTTGTAGACGGGCAGCGACGCCACCCGGTTCATGCGGCTCGACGTCGCTCGGCTCGTGAGCCTCGAGAAGTAGACGACGCCGCTGCCGGCCCAGATCCGGTCCACGCCCTCCTTCGTCGGGAGGCTCGCCACCACCTGCTTCGCCGTGACGGACGGCTTCAGGAAACACACGTCATAGCGGTACTTCGCCGGCTCTCGGCCGAAGCCCTTCGGCGCCTTGTCGACGACCGCGCGCATCTGGCTCCGGCTCTTCACGACGACGCTCGCCTCGTAGTGAGCGAACGCTCTCCGGATCGTCCGCTCGACCCGGTCGGTCAGCGCGGCCTGGCTCGAGGACGGACCGGTGAAAACGACGTTGCCACTCTGGATGTACGTCCCGACATCCTCGAAGCCCGCGTCCTCGAAGCACGCCTTCAACGCTGGCATCGGGACCGGGTTCTTCCCTCCGACGTTGATCCCGCGGAGCAGCGCGACATAGCGAGGCATGAGGGCTGCTCAGCCGCCGAGCCAGTCCGCGGCGTCCTTCGCGTGGTACGTGAGGATCAGGTCGGCGCCGGCTCGCCTGATCGACGTCAGCAGCTCGAGCACCACGCGCCGCTCATCGAGCCACCCGTTCGCGGCTGCCGCTTTCACCATCGCGTATTCGCCGCTCACGTGATACGCGGCCATCGGGAACCTCGTCTCGTCCTTCGCGCGACGGATCACATCCAGGTAGGGCAGCGCCGGCTTCACCATCACGATGTCGGCGCCCTCGTCGATGTCCGTGCGGATCTCCCGGAGCGCCTCCTCCAGGTTCGCGGGATCCTCCTGGTAGCCCGTCCGGTCTCCGAATCGGGGCGCGCCCTCGGCTGCCTCGCGGAACGGGCCGTACAGGGCCGACGCGAACTTCGCGGCGTAGGCGAGGATGCCGATGTCCTGATGACCGGCCGCGTCCATCGCGTCACGGATCGCTGCGACCTGGCCGTCCATCATCCCGCTGGGGCCGACGAGGTGAGCCCCCGCCTCCGCCTGTGCGATCGCGATCCGCTGGTACCGCTCGACGGTGGCGTCGTTGTCGACCTCCCCCAGCTCGTTCAGCACGCCGCAATGTCCGTGGTCGGTGTACTCGTCGAGGCAGAGGTCGGCGATCATGACCGCGTCGTCGCCGAACTCCGTTCGGAGCGCCGCGATCGCCTGCTGACCGATCCCCTCAGGGTTCCAGGCTTCCGAGCCCTCCGCGTCCTTGCTCTCCGGGACGGCGAAGAGGATGAACGCCCGGACGCCGCGCTCCGCGATCTCGACGGCCTCCTTGCGGAGCGACTCGAGCGTGTGCTGCGACTGGCCCGGCATCGACCCGATCGGGGCGGGTTCGGTGAGCTCCTGCTTCACGAACAGCGGGGCGATCAGGTCGCCCGGCCGCACGTCGGTCTCGCGGATCAGCGAACGGAGCGCAGGCGTGCGGCGCATGCGACGTGGGCGAGATTGCGGGAAGCTCACGAGCCAGAGCGTACCTCGACGGAGATCGCGAAAGGATGCCGATGGAGCCGAAGAAGCGCTGGGACGGCTACGTGTCGTTCTCGTACCTGGAGCCGGGTGTCGACTACGAGGAGTTCGAGCTTTCCCCGCAGCTCGGTCGGGTGGAGCCGTTCGTGTACCCGCTCACCGTCGAGCAGGACGAACGCGCGGAACGGCTGCTCCGCGAGAGCGTGTGCATCTCCTTGCACGACCATTGCGGCATCACGCCCGCCGACATGAAGCAGAACGACGAGTACGTCCGCGAGGGCAGGGAGTGGTACGGCTACGAGGGACTGGCCGCCTCCGGTCTGGACGCCGTCTTCGAGAACTTCCTCGACGGGACCGCGACGATCACGTCGAAGGGCGGCTGGAAGTGGACCGACGTGATCCACGACCTCGGGATGCACCTGGCAGACGTCGCGCACCAGTCGACGGTGTTCGTCGGCGGCACCGTCGACGACATCGAGGAGGCGCACCGGACCGGCCGCATCGCGATGGTGCCCTGCATGGAGGGCGCCGCGATGATCGAGAACGAACTCGACCGCCTCGACGTGCTCTTCGGCCTGGGCGTCCGGATGTGCGGTGTCGCGTACAGCGAGTCGAACCAGCTCGGAGGCGGTGTGAAGGATCCCGGCGACGGCGGGCTCACCCGGTTCGGCCTCGACGCGGTGCGGCGGATGAACCGGCTGGGCATGGCGATCGACGTCTCGCACACCGGTGACGTGACGGCTATGCAAACCTGCGAGGTGAGCGAGCGACCGGTCTTCCTGTCGCACTCGGGCGCACGGGCGCTGTTCTCCGAACGCAAGCTGAAGGAGGACGACCTGTTGAAGGCGGTCGCGGAGACCGGCGGTGTGATCGGGATCGAGGGTTCCCCGCACACGACGATCTCGCCGGCGCACCCGCGGCATTCGCTCGAAGGGGTGATGGACCACTTCGAGTACTGCGTCGACGTGATGGGGATCGACCACGTCGGGTTCGGTCCCGACACGTTCTTCGGCGATCACGTGGGGCTCCACGTCCTGTACGCGGGCAACCTCGACACCGGGGAGGTCGGTGACTACGAGCCGGTCGAGTACGTCGAGGGGATGGAGAACCCGTCGGAGTTCCCGAACGTGATCCGGTGGCTCGTCGGCCACGACTACACCGACGAGCAGATCGCGAAGGTCGTGGGGAGCAACGCGCTGAGGGCACTTCGCGAGGTCTGGGTCTAGCGCGGCCCGCTGGACGCGAGCGCTCGCTCGACGGCGTCGACCAGCCCGTCGAGGCTGTGCGGCCTGGCGATGGCCTTCGGCCGCAGTCCGGCGTCGCGGGCAGCCGCCGCGGTGACCGGACCGATGCACACGACTCTCGGCGGCCGGCCATTCGGTCCCCTGGTCGCCTCAGCGCCGCGCGCGGTGACGAAGCCTCGAACGGTCGATGCGCTCGTGAACGTCACGGCGTCGACTTCCCCGCGGCGGAACGCGTCGCGCGCCTCGCGCGGGAGGGACGTGGCGAAGACCGTCCGGTAGGCGTCGATCCGTTCGGTCTCCCAGCCCTTCGCCGCCAGCGCCGCCTCCAGTCCCGCCGGGGCGATGTCGGCGCGAGCGCAGAGCACGCGTCCTCGACCGCGGGGGAACGCCCGCGCGAGCGCCGAGGTCGTGAACGTCGACGGCTGCAGGTCGGGATCACGACGTGTCCAGCGACGGAACGCCTCTGCGGTGCCGTCGCCGATCACCGCGACCTTCGCGCGGACGTCGCGCGGGGAGACGAACCGAGCGCGCAGCACGTCGACGGTCGCCCGGCTCGTGAGCGTGATCCAGTCGAATCCACCGGAGGCGAGCTCCTTCAACGCCGAGGTGAGCGCCGCGGAGCGCGCGGGGACGATCCCGATCGTCGGTGCGACCAGGACGCGCGCCCCGCGCCGCTGGAGTGCTCGCACCAGCGGCTCTGCCTGCTCGGCCGGGCGCGTGACGACGATCGTCCGCCCGGCGAGGGTGCGCTTCACTCCGGCGTCCCCTGCACCTCCGCGAGGATCCGGTCGGCGCCGTCGGCCCGCAGGCGCTGCGCGAGGGTCGACGCGACGCCGCTCGCATCGGTGCTCTCGGACGCCGTCCTCACCACTTTCGCGCCATCGGTCGTCGCGACGAGCGCCACCATGCGGATCCGGTCCCCCTTCACCGCGGCGAGCGCCCCGAGCGGGAGGTCGCAGCCTCCGCCGAGGAGCTGGACGAGGGCCCGTTCCGCCTCCAGCGCGCGGCGCGAGGGCAGGTGATCGAGCACGGAGACGACGGCCCTCGTGCTCCGGTCCTCGGCACGTACCTGGACGGCGAGGCTCCCTTGGCCCGGTGCCGGCACCATCTCGTCCACACGGAGACGCCGGGAGTGCGGCGGGTCGATCCCGAGGCGCGCGAGCCCCGCCGCCGCGAGCACGAGTCCGTCCACCTCGCCGTCGGCGAGCTTCCGGAGCCGGGTGTCGACGTTCCCGCGGATCTCGGTGACGCCCATGCCGGGGAAACCGGCGAGCAGCTGGGCGCGACGCCGGACGCTGGAGGTGCCCACCACGAGCCCAGGCGGGAGGGTCGCCTCGCGGCCGATGAGGACGTCGAGCGGGTCGGCGCGCTTCGGGACGGCGGCGATCACGATGTCGTCATCGTTCTCGGCAGGGAGGTCCTTCGCGGAATGGACCGCGACGTCCACCTCGCCCGTGCGGAGCGCCTCCAGGATCCGGTCGACCCAGAGACCCTTCATCCCGGACGGCGACTCGGTTGATGCCACCCCTTCGTCGCCCGACGTCGACATCGGGACGATCTCCGATCGGAAGGCGTTCGCGGACAACAGCGCGGCCACCTCTTCCGCCTGAGCCAGCGCCAGGGCGGAGCGCCGCGTCGCGATCCGGAGGGTGGTCACTCCCCGTCGAGGAGGGAAGGGTCGAGGCCGAGGAGATCGACGAGCAGGGCCGCGTGCGTTCGCTCCGAGCCCGGTTCGGACCGTTCCTTCAGGGCCACGATCGGGTCGTGGAGGAGCTTCGCGACGATGCCACGCGCGAGGGCTTCGACCGCCGCGATCTCGTCAGGGGTGAGGTCGGCGAGGCGGCTCGCGTGCCGCGCGAGCTCGCTCTCCAGAACCGCGTCGCCACGGCGACGGATCGCGCGGATCACGGGGGAGAGCTCATCGCCGCGGCGACGCACCACGAACCGGCGCGCCTCCTCGGCGACGATGTCGCGCGCACGCTCGACCGCCTCGTCCTCCTCCGCGGAACCACGGTCGCGCAGCGCGTCGACGTCGAAGAGCGTCACGTTCGGGAGTGCGCCGGCCTCGGACTCGACGTCGCGCGGCACGGCCAGGTCGAGCAGCACGAGCGGGGACGCATCACTCGACCGAGCCCCGCGGACCTGTTCCACGTGGACCACCACGCCGGTCGCTCCCGTGGCCGAGACAACGAGGTCCGCCCCTCGCAACGCGTCGGGGAGCGAGGCGAGATCGCCCGGCTCCGCCTGACTCCGCTCCGCGAGCGCGCGAGCATGCGGGAGTGAGCGGTTGAGGATGCGGATCTGCCCCACCCCGCGCCTGCGCAGGTGCTTCACGCCGAGGGAGGCCATCGTGCCGGCGCCGATCACCACGACCGATCGCCCGGACAGGTCGCCGAGCGCCTCCTCCGCGAGCGCGGCGGCGCGCGCGACGAACGCGTCGGGAGCGGCCCCGAGCGACGTCTCCTGACGGATGCGTCGCCCCGCCCGCGAGGCCGCGTGGAACAGGGCTTGCATCCGGGAACCCGCCGCGCCTTCGCCCTCGGCGTTGCGCAACGCCTCCCGGACCTGGCTCTGGATCTGCGTCTCGCCGAGCACCATCGAATCGAGTCCTCCGGCGACCGAGAACAGGTGCTCGACGGCGTCACGTTCCCAATGCGCGTAGAGGCCGTCCGCGATGTCCGCATCCGCGACCCCTCGCGTCTCCGCGAGCAGTCGCTTCAGCGTCAGGAAACCCGCGTGGTAGCTGGGGACCACCGCGTACATCTCGACGCGGTTGCACGTGGAAAGGACCACGGCCTCCTCCACGTCGTCCACGTCCTGGACGCGCCGGTACACCTTCACCAGGTCGTCCTCGGCGAAGGCGAGCCGCTCGAGCAGATCGATCGGCGCGCGCCGGAACGAGATCCCGAGGGCGAGGACGGCCATGACCGAGGAATCCTACCCAGCGACGGTCCCGAGACGACCGGGGTCGAACGGCTCCGGGTCGAACGGGACGTCGTGCCCGAGCAGGATGGACGCGATCAGCTGCCCCGTGCCGGCGCCGAGGATCACGCCCTCCGAGCCGTGCCCGGCGGCGACGGACAGACCGTCGGCGAGCCTGCCGACGAACGGACGCTCGTCGGGGGTCATCGGCCTGATCCCCCACCAGCCCGACCGCACCCGCGCTTCGGCGAGCGACGGCACCAGCCGGATCGCGCCACGGACGATCTTCGCGGGAACGCCGGGCTCCTCGGCCTCGGGTGTGAGCACCGGCTGCCGCGACGAACCCGCGATCAGGGATCCGTCGGTCGCTGGATGCAGGAGCGTCGAGGTCGCCGCGGACACGTCATCCAGGGCGCCCGCACGCACGGCGCCGTCTTCCCATCGCCCGGTGGCCAGCTCCCACCCCGCCGAGGCCACGAGGCGGTGCAGCGGGTCCGGGCCCGGATCGAGCCGGACGAGCCAGCCGCGGGCTCCCGCGATCGGTAACCGATGACCGACGGGATCCAGCAACGCGTGTGTCCACGGGCCGGTGGCGACGACCACCTCGTCGGCGTCGATCCGGCCTTCGTCCGTGACGACGCCGACCACGCGCCCCCCGCGCTCGATGAGAGCCCGAGCCGGAAGGTGATGTCGGACCGCCGCTCCTCGGTCGACCGCCATCAGCGCGAGGGCGACGGTGAGGGCCGCCGGGGCGAGCCGGTGGCCGTGATGGACGAGCCAGCCGCCGAGGACCTCGGGTGAGAGCGCGGGTTCGAGGCGGAGGGCGTCCTCCGCTCCGAGCTCCTCGACCTCCACGGCCGCCGCGCGGTAGGGATCGTGGGCGCGCGCTCCAAGGGCCATCTCGTCCTCGTCGAGGGCGACCGCGAGCAGCCCGATCGGATCTCGGTCGAGCCGGTACGGGACCGGGCTGTCGTCGACGAGCTCGAGGTAGCGCCCGAGGCTCGCCCGGGCCATCGGGAGCAGCTGTGGGTCGGTGGGCGTGACCCACAGGCCGTTGTTGCGGCCCGAGGCGCCCGCGGCCAGCTCCTCCCGCTCGAGGAGCGTGACCGACGCGCCGGCGCGCGCCAGCTCGTACGCGCACGCCGCACCGACGATCCCCCCGCCCACGACGACGACGTCCGGCATGCCGCGAGGAGCCTACCCCCGTCCATCCGGGAACCGGGTCCTCGATAGACTCGGCCGCGGAGACGTGGCTGAGTGGCCGAAAGCAGCCGCCTGCTAAGCGGTTAGGGGGGTAACACTCCCTCGGAGGTTCGAATCCTCCCGTCTCCGCGGCGATTCATCCCGAAGATGCTTCGACCCGAAACGAAGTCATAGGAGACCGTTCCGGGTGAGGAATCTAGTGGCGACGGTGGCCACATCCTGCCCGTCGATCACCACGAGCCCCACGAGGTCGGTCATCTCAGCCGACGTGAGTCGCGCGCTCACGGCGTCGAGCAACCGTCGAACCTCGGGGTTCAGCTTCTCGGTACGGATCACCGGTGTGATGTTCTCCGCATCCTGGAGACGACGATCGTCGAGGAGTGGGACGAACCCGTTCTCTTCGATCCGCGGGTCCGTCGAGAACAGCAATCCGACCTGCACGTCGTCGCTGCGAAGCGCAGTCGACGGTCAGCGGCCCACCGGCGTCGAGCGGAGTGAAGTCGTTGAAGACGAGCCCATAGACGCGGCTCAACCCGGGGAGGCAGAACGGCCGTACGGGGCATTCCGGAGGTCCGCCGAGCGTCAGTTGATCGGCAACCGGGATCAGCGAGCTCATCGTGGTCAGGTCGAACCGTTCGGCCGTCTCCGCATTCACGACGAACTGGTTGGTGTCTTCGGCCGGCGACGGTGCGAGCAGGGTGATCCCCCGTGGACGGAGCAGTCGGGCATTGAGGCGGGCCATATCGACGGCGTCGGCGGACGCCTCGGCGTCCGGGTCGAGGAACAAGAGGAGCGACGACAGGTACTCGGGCTTCACGTCGATCTGGCCCGCCTCCAAGGCACTTTGCGACGTCTCTCGCGACCTCAGGTCCAGCTGTCGCTCGACCTTGTAGCCGGCGTGCTCCAAGACCTGTGCATACATCTCCGCGACGATCTGGTTCTCGGCGAAGGCGCCGGACACGCCGACGACGATCGCGTTCGACCCGGCGGGCCGCGCTGTTCGATCCGCCTCGGGGCTGGTGCACGCGGCAAGGAAGACACACGGCACCAGGACGGTCACCGCGCACAGGACCCGATGCCGGAGGCGCCCGATCGATCCGCCCAGCGGGTTCACGGCGAGCCCCCCTGGGTCGGTCGCTCGACCTCGGCGACACGCGGCATCGACGCGAGTGGAACGTGCGCGCTGTGACCGAGGAGGACATGGACAGGCGTGGGCCCCTTCCCCTTCAGGTCGAGGGTCTCGGCTGGGCCGAACTCGAACCGATCGGTCAGTGCCGCCGCCGTCGAACCGGAAACCAGGATGCGGCCGGGCGGTGCGTTCTCCTCGAGCCTGTTCGCGAGGTTCACCGTGTCACCCCACAGGTCGTACGCGAACCGGAGGTCCCCGATCACGCCGGCCACCGCGGGCCCGGTCGCGATCCCGACGCGGACGGCGATCGGGTCGCCGGACGGCCACCTGGCCTTCCGCGCTTCGTCGAGGACGTCGAGCGCCATCGCGACGGAGGCCTGGGCGTGATCCGCGACCGGGATCGGTGCCCCGGCGACGGCCACGTACGCGTCGCCGATCGTCTTGATCTTCTCCAGGCCATGCCGCTCGACGAGCTGGTCGAATCGGCGGAACAGGTCGTCGAGCGCATCCGTGAACGCCTCAGGTGTCGCACGCGCGGCTTGCTGGGTCGATCCGACCGCATCGACGAACATCACGCTGACTTCGTCGAAGCGCTGGGCGATCCGGCCGCCGGACGCGGTCTTGAGCTGTTCGACGATGGCTTCGGGGAACGTGTTAAGGAGGAGACCATCGGACCGCGAGCGTTCCCGGTCGAGCTGGCGTTCGCGGAGGAACAGCTGGCGCGTGAACCGTTCCATCCGATAGGCAGCCAGCACGCCCAGGAAGCCGAACGAGACCAGGTAGAGCACGGCCAATGTCTTGCTGACGCGATAGATGGCCGGCGCCGTGAACGCGAACGTCAGGTACGAGACGATGCCGATCGCCGTGATCAGCATCACCATGACGAACCGCAGTCGCAGCAACGTGTAGCTGAACGCGGTGATCAGGATGACGCCGACGTATCCATACTCCACGGGCAGCGCCTGCACATTGGCGACGTAGTAGACCCAGAGCAGGAGCGTTCCTGTTGCGATCCCGACCGACACCCACTCCCAGATCCGCTCGAAGGATCGCGCGAATGTGAGCGCGAAACCGACGACCAGCATGGGGATGAACACCCCGAACCGCATGACCTCGTCGAGTCTCAGGTCGGCTATGACGAACATGTAGGGCCGCAGGAGCAGGCCCCACACGACCCAGAGCCCCACGCCGGCGAGGAAGGCGAATCGGATGTTGGCGAGATGGTGACGGAAGTTGTCGGCCTGGAAGGCGGACTCGAGGGCCGGGTCGCTGAACCGGAGTCGGAGCCGCTGCAGGCGATGTCGCCACCTGCTCAGCAAGCCTTCATCCGTCGATGTTTCGGCGACGCCCGTTCAGCACTCCGCACCTCTCGCCCAATAGATGATGGCCCTGGGGGTTTGCCCGTCAGCCAGGAGCTCTGGCCGGGGAGCCCAGTTTACGTGCACTGCTAGAATCCGTTGTCCCGGCGCCGGTAGCTCAATGGACAGAGCATCTGACTACGGATCAGAAGGTTGGGGGTTCGACTCCCTCCCGGCGCGCTTCCGCAGGCAGAGGTGGTTGTGCGCCGTCAAAGCAAGTACGGGTCGCCATCGCACAGCGCTCATGCGCCCCCCGAGATCTCAGTTCGGCTGCTCCGCGGATCCCAGAATGAAGCGTTCCCGAGTCTTCCTCCGCCAACCGTCGATACTGCGGGCATGAAGGAGTGGACCTTCGTTTCTCACGGCCGGTTCGTCATCTTGCAGATGGTCGCGTGCTCGGACGAAGGCGGTCCCGGCGCTATGGCTCTTCGTCCGAAGCCAGCACCGCATCCGTCAACGCCACTCCGGTGACGTATGCGACGTGGGTCCCCAGGCTGGTCGCGAGAACGTCCGTTGGCCACTTCCACGGCGGCGGCGTCCGCCCGAGGAGTGGGAACAGAGAGAAGGTGGCGCTCATCAGCATGCCGCCGAAGACGAGGCTCGCCCTCGGCTCCCCGAGTCGGCGACGGAGCAACCCGTGCATCATGCCGAACGCGGAGCCGTACCCCCAGCGAAGCGCCGTGCCGAGCTCTTGATCACCGCGCTCCGTCACAGATGGCAGATGGAGTACGGAGGCGACGATCTGTCCGGGGACCAGGCTGTCGTCGTAGTCGAGCGAGCCCCTGACGTCGGGGCGGGCGGCGTGCTCCGCCTTGTAGGCCAGGGTCATCGCCGCCGTCCCCACCGCTCCGGCGAGGACGCCCCGGATCGGCCACGGGATCGCTGCTCGGCGCTTCACGTCGTGCACCTCATGTCCGCCTCCTGTCGTCGGCCTGCGTGGTGACATCCTCGCCGGGTGGCACGACCCGGCCGCGGTGGAGCGTGATGATCTCGTCGACCGCCTCGAGACCCTCGGTGCCGTGCGTGATCAAGACGATGGAACGCCCGTCCGACTCGGCGAGTGCGTCGGCGACGACCGCCTCGGCGTCGGCAGCGTCCAGGTGGGCGGTCGGCTCGTCGAGCACGATCACCTTCGAGTCGGCCAGGAACGTTCGCGCGAGCGCGATGCGCCGCCGCTCGCCCCCCGAGACCGACGCTCCGGCCTCACCGACGAACGTGTCCCACCCGGCGGGGAGTGAGTCGACCCACCCCTCCAGGCGAGCGCGGCGGAGCGCCAGCCGGATCTCAGCGTCGGTGGCGTCGGGTCGGGCGAGTCGCACGTTCTCCACGATCGTCGAGGAGAAGAGGTAGGCATCCTGCGCATCCAGGTAGATCGCCGATCGCACGTCCCGTTGCCGGAGGTCGCGGACATCGTCGTCGCCGAGCCGGACCCGACCGGCGTCCGGATCGACGAAGCGCACGAGCAACTCGGCCACGGTGCTCTTGCCCGCCCCCGACTCCCCGACGAGTGCGACCCGCCGCCCGGGCGGGAGCACGAGGTCGATGTCGCGCAGGCCCCACGCCTGCCCGTCGCCGTGATCGAACGAGGCGTTCTCGATGTCAACCGCGGTCGACGTGGGTGCAGCGGTCGGTCGCCGCGGATCGATCACGGCGGGGTCGCGTCCTGCGATCTCCAGGAGACGGCGTCCTGAGGCGACGGTCGAGCGGAGCGCGAGAGCGGCGGTCGGGAGCGGCGCGGTGGCCTCGAACGAGGCGAGCGCGCCGAGCGCGAGAGCGGCGACGAGGGTCCGGTCGAGGTCCCCAGAGACCGTCGACAGCGTGGCGACGACGAGCACGCCGACCACCGAGAGGCCCGCGACTAGGAGGCCGCCGCCCTCGCTGAGACCGCGGAGGACCGCGTCGCGGCGCGTCGGGTCACCCAGCTCCCCGTCGAGGTTCCGGATGCGCTCGAGGACCAAATCCTCGGCTCCCATCACGATCAGCTCGGGAGCGCCGCGGAAGACGTCGACCAGCTCCGCCGTGAGCTCCGCACGCACGATCGCGGAACGCTCGCTCGCGCGTCCCGCCGCGCCGGCCGCGGCCACCGGCAGAAGGAAGCCGCCGACGAGCAGCCCGAGTGCGAGGATCGCGCCGGCCGTCGGCTCGAATGATGCGACGATCGCGACGGACGTCACCCCGGCGACCAGCGCGATGAGTGCGGGTCCGATCCCTCGGAGGAACAGGTTCTGCATCGCGTCCACGTCGCCGACCATCCGGGCCAACAGGTCTCCATGCCGGTAGCCCTGCACGTCGGCGGGGCCGAGCGGTTCGAGCCTCCGGAAGAACGCTCCGCGCATCCCCGCCAGGGTGCGGAAGGCGAGATCGTGCGCTTCGAGACGCTCGAAGTATCGGGCGATCGGCTTGGCGAGTCCGCAGGCCCGTACGGCCACGATGGCAACCGTGAGCGACAGGATCGGTGGGTGCTCGGCCGCTCGGCTGATCAGATATCCGGCGATCCCCATGAGGCCGACGCCGGAGAGCACCGCGATCGAGCCGAGCCCGACGACCAGCGCGATCCTCGATGCGGGTGGTCGGCCGAAACGGAACAACGCGATCAGGGTCTTCATGCCATCGCCCCCATGAGCTCCGCCGCGCGTCCGGCGGAGACGCGAACGATCCGGTCCGCCGATAGCAGCGCGGTCCCGACGGTGCTCGATCAACAGGACGGCTCGATCGCCCGCGTCCCGCCGGATCGCCGAGAGGACGTGCGTGGCGGTGCGGTCATCGAGGCCAGATGTCGGCTCGTCCAGGATCAAAAGGTGCGAGGAGCGCAGCATCGCCCTCGCCACTGCCAGCCGGGTCATCTCGCCGGCCGAACAGTCTCCGAGCGCCGTCGCCGATCACGGTATCGAACCCGCGCAGGAGAATCGCGAGCGAACCGATCGACCGCAGCCGAGCGTGCCGAGCGCTGCGATCGAGTCCCGCGAGGCGCGTGGCGTCAGCGATCGCGATGTTGTCTCGAACGCTCCCGCGGAACATCGTCGGCCGCTGCGGCACCCAGGAGACGCTGCCGTCTCCAGGCAGCGAGGTCGAGCGAGGCGAGATCGCGCGTCGTCGATCACCACCGATCCCGCGTCCGGCGACCGGAGACCGAGGAGCAGGGCGGCGATGGTGCTCTTCCCGGCTCCGCTTGCTCCGGTCAGCGCAACGATCTCGCCCCGTCGGAACTCCAGATCGAGGCCGTCGAGCACCGGGCCGCCGCGATCGGCATGCTTCGCCCGGACCCCTTCGAGCCGAACCGACTCCCAGGCAGGGGTGGGGTCCGAGCCGCCGTGAGGCGCCGGAGGCCGTCGTCGCGTCGATCGGTCGAAGATGCGATCGGCCGCAGCCAAGCCGTCGGCGCTTGCGTGGAACTGGGTCGCGAGCGCGCGGAGTGGCGCGTACAGCTCGGGCGTGAGCAGCAGGATCGTGAGCGCCGGCCCGAGGCCGAATCCCGCCGCCGATCAGCCGGACCCCGAGCGTAACGGCGACCAGCGCGGTCGCGATCGTGGCCGTCAGATCCAGGACGGCCCCGGACAGGAAGGAGATCCGAAGGACCTCCATCGTCGTGCGGCGGTACTCCTCGCTCGGCTCGCTTCGATCCGCGCGGACCTGCGTCCCGGAGCGATTGAACGCACGCAGCGTGGGGAAGACCCCGGACCACGTCGAGGAAATATGTGGACAGCCGCGAGAGCGCATTCCATCGAGCGCGCGTTCTCGCCTCGGTCGCTCGGCCGATCAGGATCATGAAGATCGGGATGATCGGCAGCGTGATAAGCATGATCAGCGCGGACGTCATGTCGATCGCCGCGGTCCATCCGAGCACGACGATCGGGACCAGTCCGGCGAGCGCGACCTGCGGGAGGTAGCGAGCGAAATAGGCCTCGAGCGCGTCGACGCCCTGGACGGCCGCCGTGGCCACCTCGGCCGCCTCCGCACCGTCCGTGGCGAAGCGGTGTCTCGCTGAGGCGTCGCTCCACCAGCGTGAGTCGGAGCTCGGACATGACCCGCGACGGCGGCCAGCCGTCCAACGGTCTCGAACCCGCCGACGAGGACGCCGCGACCGAGCATGATCGCCGCCAAAGCGGCGATCGTGCCCACGCTCGGCGAGCTTGCCTCGGAACGCATCCACCACGATTCCCGCGAACACGACGGCCTGGAGGAGGAGCGCGACCGTCGACGAGGAGCCCCGAGGACCACGTCGACCGCCAAGCGCGATCCGTGCGCCCCGGGCCCGGCGGAGCAGCCGGGGATCGAGGACGCGCACCGCTTCAGTCGCCGAGGTCGGCCGGTGGTCACCCGACGCCGGAACACGTAGTAGGTCCAGCCCTGGTACAGGAGCACGAGCGGCAGGAATAGATCATCGACGATCGTCATCACCTTCAGCGTGTACGGCGAGGACGAGGTGTTCTGCACCGTCAGGCTGTTCGCCGGTTGGTGCTCGAGACCATCACGCGCGGGTACAGGTCGATGAAGATCGTCGCGACGGTCGCTGCGATCGCGAAGGCTGGTCATCGCGAACGCCCAGCCCTCGCGGCCCTCCCGGATGAGCCATGCGACGGCGAAGACGCGATCACGGCAGCCGGCCTGGATCGAGGTCGGGGATCGCGCCTCGGTCGGAGCTCAGCTGCGTCCAGATCGCGAAGACCAGGAGCGCGATGCCGGCTGCGAACGGGGCACGGCGCGCCACGCCGTGTCGCCCGCTCGCGCACGTCGCCCGTCTGTCCTCAGCGCCGAGGAACGTCGCGCCGTGCAGGACGCAGAGCAGGACGAGCGTGAGCCCGACGAACAGGAGTACGGGTTCAGCAGGTCGACGAACGAGCCCGTGAACTCCTGATCCTTGTCGATCGGAACGCCGCGGAGCAGGTTGGCCGAGCGCGACGCCGATCAGGAACGGGGCGAGCACGCTTCCCGCCGTCGAGAGCCGGTCCCAGTTCCGTCGCCACCTCTCGCTGTCCCGCTTGCCGCGGAACTCGAACGAGACGCCGCGGACGATCAGCGCGACCAGCAGCAGTACCAGCGCGATGTAGAAGCCGGAGAACATCGTGGCGTACCAGGCGGGGAACGCGGCGAACATCGCGGCGCCCGCGACGATCAGCCAGACCTCGTTCCCGTCCCAGAGCGGGCCGATCGTGTTGATCGCCACCCGACGCTCGACGTCGGTCTTGCCGACCACGTCGCGGAGGATGCCGACGCCGAAATCGAACCCCTCGAGGACGAAGAACCCGGTCCACAACATGGCGATCACGACGAACCAGAAGATCTGGAATCCCATGGCCGCTCCTCAGTAGGTCATCGCCGTCTGTGGCGCACCGCGTTCGTCGAGTCCGGGCGCGGGAGCGATCGCTTTCCGAGCGTGGCGTGCCATCAGGACCCAGGCGACCACATCGAGGACCCCGTACAGGAGCGTGAACATGAGCAGGCTGATCCACATCGTCGTCGTGCTGACCGACGGTGACACCCCGTCGGATGTCTGCATCAGCCCCTGGACGATCCACGGCTGCCGCCCGTTCTCCGTGAGCACCCAGCCAGCCGTGTTCATCAGGAACGGGAGCACGACCGCCCAGGCCGCCAGCCGCAGGAACACGTGCGACGTCGAGCGAGCGATCCTTGCGTGCGGAGCAGCCATGCGCCCCACAGGGCGATCAGGACGACGAGCGTGCCCGAGGTAGGCCATCACCCGCATCGCCCAGTACTGGATGAACACGTTCGGCACGTAGTCGCCGGGCCCGTACTGCTGCTGGTACTGCGCGGTTCAGCTCGTTCAGCCCGACGACCTTCCCGTTCCACGTGTCCGTCGCCAGCAGCGAGAGCAGGTGCGGGATCTCGATGATCTTCGTGGGGGTCTCGTCGTTGCTGTGCCGCCGCCGATCTGGAACAGCGAGAAGGAGCACGGCTGACATGTCTCCCACTGCGCCTCGGCCGCAGCGATCTTCATCGGCTGGTACGTCGTCTCCACGACGCCGAGGTGGCTTCCGACCATCAGCTGGAAGATCGACACGGGGAGGAGCACGATTAGCGAGAGCCCCGCGGTCCGGCGGAACAGGTCCGGCTGAGAGTCGCGACGCAGGTGCCAGGCCGAGACGGCGAGCATCACGAGGCGCCGGTGACCAGCGCCGCCAGCAGCACGTGGAGGTAGCCCCAGAGGAACACCGGGTTCGTGAGTACCGCCCAGATGTTGTTCAGCTCCGCCCTGCCGTCCCTTGCTCGTCTGTAGCCGACCGGGTTCTGCATCCACGAGTTCGCCGCCATGATGAAGGCGGCCGACAGCGCGGCGCCGAGGGCCACTACCCAGATCGTGGCCAGGTGGACCCGCTTGGAGAGTCGCCCCCAGCCGAAAAGCCAGAGGCCGAGGAACGTCGACTCGAGGAAGAACGCCGCGAGTCCCTCGATCGCGAGCGGCGCCCCGAACACGTCGCCGACGTAGCGCGAGTAGGCGGACCAGTCCATGCCGAACTGGAACTCCTGCACGAGTCCGGTCACGACGCCGACCGCGATGTTGATGACGAGCAGCGTCCCGAAGAACCGGGTGAGCCGGAGATGCGCTTCGTTCCCGCTCCGGTACCACGCGGTCTGCAGCATCGCGACGAGGAAGCTCAACCCGATCGTGACCGGGACGAACAGGAAATGATAGATGCTCGTCATCGCGAACTGCAGACGAGCGAGGTCCAGCTTCGTCACGTTCGGGTGCGGTCCTCGCCGGCCGGAGCGACGTCCGGCACCGCCACGGTGTCGTGGACACCGAGCCGATCCTTGAGGATGATCCTCGACGCGGAGCGCGTTGGCCATCGCGGTCAGCGCGGGGTTCACGGCGCCGATGCTCGGGAAGCAGCTCGTGTCGACGACGTAGAGGTTGTCCACCTCGTGCGCGCGACAGTTCGTGTCCAGCACGGAGGTTGCCGGGTCCGTGCCGAAACGGCAAGTCCCCGCTTGGTGCGCGACCCCGGCCAAAGTGATGTCGTCTTCAGGTAGGCGTGCCGTGGGAAGAGATTATCGGGATGCATCCCCAGGTGACCCAGCATCGACTTCAGCTGGTGGAACAGGGCCTTGGCCGCCGTATCGTTGCTCGGCGAGTACGCCAGTCGGACGTTCCCGTCGTCGGCGAGCGTGACACGGTTCTCCGGGTTCGGCAGAGTCTCCGTCGAGAGCCAGAAGTCGACCGCGTGGCTCGCGACGTCACGCAGGGCGAAACCGGGCGCGAGCTTCGTCTCCATCGGCTTCTCGCCCTTGAACATGTCGGCGGCCGACTTCCCGATCATCTGGATGTTCCCCAGCGGGTAGTCGACGTCCGGGCCCATGAGATAGAAGTCGTTCAGGCCCAGGGTCTTCTGGAAGACGGTCGGGTTCGGCTCTTTCGACAGGGCGAGGACCGCCTGGCTGTTGTGGAACATGTAGTTGCGCCCGACCTGGTCGGATCCGTTGGCCAGACCGTTCGGGTGACGGTCGTTCGCCGATGCCAGCAACAGCTTCGCAGAGTTCGCCGCTCCGCCGAGACGACGACGATGCGAGGCGAGCGTCTCCGTCTCGCCGTCGCGTTCGACCACCACGCCGGTGACCGCCCCGCCGGCGGCGTCGGTCTCGAGGCGTACGGCGCGGGCGTTCGTCATCAAGGTGACGTTCGACTCCTCGAGTGCCAGCCGGACGCCGACACCTCGGCATCTGACTTGGCGTGCACGAGACAGGGGAAGCCGTCGCAGGTGCCGCATCGGATGCATGTGCTGAACGCCATGTCCGCTTCGTTCAGCATCACGCCGCAGGGGGCGTGGAACGGGTGGTAGCCGGCAGCCGCGAGGTCATCGGACAGCTGCTGGATGCGTGGCTCGTGCGACAGCGCCGGGAACGGGTACGGACCACTCGACGGTGGTTCGATGGAATCCTCGCCCCTCGCGCCGTGCACCTGGTAGCGCTGCTCGGCGAGCATGTAGTAGGGCTCCATCTCGTCGTAGCCGATCGGCCATGCGGGCGAGACCCCGTCGTGATGCTTCAGCTCGCCGAAGTCCTCGGTCCGCAGGCGGTAGAGCGCGGCCCCGTAGAGCTTCGTGGCGCCACCGACGAAGTAGTGGATCTGCGGCTGGAACTCCTTCGCGTCGGCGTCGTACCAGGTGTCTTCCGAGATGTAGCGGTTGTCGATGAACACGTCCGACGTGGACCAGTTCTGCGGTTCGCGCGGGAGCCAGTCGCCCCGTTCCAGCAACAGGATCTGCTTGCCGGAAGGGGCCAGGTGCCGGGCGAGTGTCCCACCGCCCGCGCCGGTGCCGATGATGATGACGTCGTAGGTATCCGTCATGACAGCTCCTCCGTCCGTTCAGCGAGGATCATCAGGCCGGCGGCCTCGATCAGCGCGAGGTGGGAGAATGCCTGCGGGAAGTTGCCGAGGAACCGCGCCGTGCCCGTGTCGAACTCCTCCGCGTAGAGCCCGAGCGGGGATGCGACCCGCAGGAGACGCTCCATCAGGTCGCGGGCTCGCTGTCGCTCCCCGACGACCGCCAGCCCGGAGACCAGCCAGAACGAGCAGATCAGGAAACTGCCTTCCTTCCCGGAAAGGCCGTCGTCGGTCTCGTCGGTCCGGTAGCGGAGGACGAAGCCGTCCTCTGTGAGCTCCTCCGCTATCGCGTTGACGGTCGCGTGGAGGCGGTCGTCCTCCGCCGGAAGGAAGCCGAAGATCGCGCGCAAGCAGGCCCGATGCGTCGAGGCCTTCGGTGTCGTAGTGTTGCCGCAGCGCCCCGTCCGCTCGGACGCCATGCTCGAGGATGTCGGCCTTCATCTCGTCGGCCGTCTTCTGCCACCCCGCCTCCAACGAGGGGTCGCCACGGATGCCGGCCAATTTGGCCGCTCGGTCCATCGCCACCCAGCACATCAGCTTCGAGGAGACGTAGTGCTGCGGTGCCCCACGGGCCTCCCAGTTCCCGTCATCGGGCTCCTGCCACACCTTCGTCGCGCACTCCGCCTGGGCCTGGACGATCGGCCAGGCTCGGCGTGACAGTCGCTGGCTCCGGCGGGTGTGCAGCAGGATTGAATCCAACACGGCGCCGAAGACGTCGTTCTGCCGCTGATCGAACGCGCCGTTCCCATCCTTCACCGGGCGTGCGCCGTCGTAGCCGGAGAGGTCGTCGCGCGTCGATTCGGTGAGGTCGCGCCGGCCGTCGATGCCGTACATGATCTGCATCCCACCGTCGTCGTTCGGTTCGAGGTCGGCGATAAACTCGATGAACTCCTCGGCCTCCCAGTCCAGGTTGAGCCAGTGCAGCGCTTGGAGTGTGAACGTCGAGTCGCGCATCCAGCTGTAGCGGTAATCCCAGTTGCGCTCGCCGCCGGGGGTCTCCGGCAGCGACGTCGTGAGGGCGGCGACCGTCGCGCCCGTCGGTGCGAACGTGAGGCCCTTGATCGCAGAGCGAATCGCTGGATCGGGTCCCGCCAGCGATGGTCGGGGAGCCGGGCCTGTCCGAGCCAGTCCCGCCAGGTGCGGACCGTGGTTTCGACCCGGCCGACGGCGTCGTCGACGTCGGTCGGCCCGATCAGGTTGTGTCCGCAGGACAGGGCGCAGAAGAGCCGGTCGCCCCGATCGAGGTGGTGCCGAGCGCGAACCTGGTTCGCCTCGATCCCGAGGGCCATGTCGGTGTGCAGCCGGATCGTCTGACCGGCGCCGGTCGCGTCCGCCGCGTGCCGTCCACCCTCCACGAGCGTCCACTCGGCCGGCGTCCGTCCGTAGTCGAACGCCGGCTCGCACACGAGCTCGACTTCGACGCGCCCCTCGAGACACTCAACGGTCCGGACCAACAGGTGGTCGGCGTCGCTGTCGGCCGGCGGTCGCGTGTGCGGGGTGACGAGGTCGTCCCGTTGGGGCGGACCCACCGTCAGCGCGTCCCGTACCACGATCCAGCCGTTGGGGGTCTTCCACGTCGTTTCGACGACGTTCGTGCCGGGGACGTAGACGCGCGCCGTCGGCACGTTGATCCCTAACGGCCGCACCGGAATGTCCCGGCACCACGGTCGAGAAGGGTGCCGAACACGCTGGGGAATTCGAAGGCCGGGACGCACAGCCAATCCACCGCGCCGTCCGGTGCGATCAGAGCGCCCGTGTGGCAGTCCGAGAGGAATGCGTAGTCGGCGATCGGCGGGAAGGGCGACGGCGCGGCGGCGCTCCGCGCCGGGGCCGCGCCGTTCTCCGCGCCGCTCATGCGGTCACCCACGGTCGAACCACTTCCCGTGTCCGGCGACCAGGGTGTTCGCGGCCGGGCCTCCACCACCCTTGCTCGTACGTGTGGACGGGCGGAGGCGCGTCCAACAACGGCTGCATCAACCGCCACGTCTCCTCGACGCCGTCCTGTCGGGTGAAGCGCGCGGCGTCGCCCATCATCGCCGCGTGGAGCAGCACCTCGTACGGCGTCGCGCCCTCTCCGCCCTCCTCGGCGAACTCCATGTCGAGGGTGATCTCCTCGGGTTGTCGGTCTTCTCGGCGTCGCCGGGCATCGAGCTGGAACCTAATCCCGGTGGACGGGTCGAGCTTCACGACGGAATGATTCGTCGGGCCGCTCGTCCTTCTCGAAGGCGAACCCCAGACGCGGCGGATGCTTGCAGACCAACCGAAGCTCGGTCTGCGTCGCCGCCAGATGCTTCCCCGCCCGGATGAAGAACGGAACGCCCGACCACCGCCAGCTGTCGATGTCCAGGCGGAGCGCGGTGAACGTCTCCGTCGTCGAATCGGCAGCCACGCCGTCCGTTTCCAGGTAGCCGGCGTACTGGCCACGCACGTAGTGCGACGGATCGGCGTCGGCGACGGCCTTGAACACGGCGGTCTGAGCGTCCTTGATCGTTGTGGGGTCGCGTCCGGCGGGTGATTCCATCGCGGCCGCGGAGACGACCTGCATCAGGTGGTTGACCACCACATCGCGAAAGGCGCCGACGGGGTCGTAGAAGTGGCCCCGATCCTCCACGCCGAAGCTCTCGGCCATCGTGATCTGCACCGACTCGATCGTGTTCCGGTTCCAGATCGGCTTGAGCATCGCGTTCGCGAACCGGAGGTAGAGGATCTCCTCGATGCCCATCTTCCCGAGGTAGTGGTCGATCCGGTAGATCTGCGACTCGTGGAGGTTGCCGTGGAGCTCCTCGGCCAGCGCCCGGGCGGACTCGCGATCGTGCCCGAATGGCTTCTCGACGACGACGCGGGCCGACTCCGTCAGACCCGCGTCGGAGAGACCCTTGACCACTCGTCCGAAGAGGAACGGGGGGATTTCGAGATAGAAGACCGGCGTGCCGAAGCCCTTGATCTTCAGAGCCACGCGCTCGTACGTTGCCGCGTCGGCGAAGTCGCCCGCGACGTAGGAGAACCTCGCCACGAGACGCGCGAACACGTCCTCGTCCAGCGGCTCTCCCGTTCCCACGATTGATTCGCGGGCACGCTGCTTCAGGTCGTCGACCGTCCAGTCGTCCACGGCAACACCCACGATCGGGCACGTCAGCAGCCCCCGTCGCTCGAGCCGGTACAGCGATCGGAAGGTCATCACCTTCGCCAGGTCGCCGGTGATACCAAAACGACGAACACGTCCGCCGGCACGCCCGTTGTATCGGGCCGCTCATCTCTCGCCATATCGTTCACTCCTCGTCGGTTCGCACCGTGATCCGGCCCGATCGGTCATGGGTGAAGCCTGCCCACGTCCGCTCGACGACCGCCTTCGCTCGATCCTCGCCCTTGGAGAGCAGCGCGAGGTGCACGGCACCCCACGCGAGCGATGCCTTCTTGCCCGTCATCGTCCGTCCCTTGTGGAACTGGACGACGGCCGCGCCGCGGCCGATCGTCGCCATCGTCCCCTTGTCCTTATAACGAAGGGCTTCGCCTTCTTGCCTCCGACCGTCCGCGCGATATTGGCCCCGGCGTGCTCTCCGGACTGGAGGGCGACCGACCCCAGCTGCGGGAGGACCTCATCCGTTCCCGTGTCGGTGATCCAGGCGATGTCACCCACGGCGAACACCTCGGGGTGGCCGGCCACGCTGAGGTCGGGGCCGACCGTAATCCGGTCTCCCTTCTGGAGATCGAGACCGAGAGAGGTGGCGAGGGGATGCGCTTGCAGCCCGGCACCCCACACGAGGGTGTGTGCCTTCAGCTCGGTGCCCGATCTAGAGTGACGCGGGTCGGCTCCACGGAGGCGACCACCTCTCCGAGGACGACGTCGACGCCCCGCTTCTCGAGGGCATCCTTCGCATAGCGCTGGAGTTTGGGCTGGAACATCGAGAACAGCGTTGGGCCCCCCTCGACGAGGGTGAGCACGGCCTTCTCCTGGGGGATGCCCGGATAATCCTTCGCGAAGTTGCTGCGATAGAGCTCGGCGAGCGCCCCGGCGCTCTCGACGCCTGTCGGCCCGCCTCCGACGATCACGACGTTCAGCGCGCCGTCGTCGATCAGGGCGGATCCCGATCCGCAGCCTGCCACTTCTGCAGGATGTGCTCTCGGATGCGCATCGCGTCGGGCAGCGTGTACATCGGGAAGGCGTGCTCCTGCGCACCTTCGACGCCGAAGAAGTTGACCCGAGCGCCCAGTGCGAGCACGAGGTGGTCGTACGTGATCGGCTCCATCTCCGCGAACTGAACCTGTCGGCCTTCGAGATCCAGCTTCTCGGCGGTCGCCTGATGCACCGTAACGTTCGGTTGCTCGTGGAAGAGGTCTCGGATCGGATGCCCGACGACGGTCGGTGCGAGCAGGTCCGTCGCCACCTGGTAGATGAGCGGCTGGAAGGTGTGGTAGTCGTGCCCGTCGACCAGGACGACCTCCACGTCGGCATCCTTCATGCCCTGCGCCGCGCCGATCCCGGCGAACCCGCCGCCGAGGATCAGAACGGAAGCCTTGGAGTCCTTGCTGGCCACTGGATGCTCCTCTTCTCGCGCAGATCCGGAGCGAACGCACCCACGCGTCGGATTCCGCGGTCGGCGATGTCACGGTAGGACGGGAGGCGACCAGGCTCATCATCCGGTATGGATGAAAAGGCCGCTGGCTCGCAAGGACCGGCGGGCGCCGACGTCAGCAACGGATGACGGACCGGTTCAGGAGTGAGCCTTGATGCCCCAGCTTCCCCGTCCACCGGGGATCCGGATCGAGTCGTACGACGTCTCGTCCCGATCGGAAGGCGTTCGGCGGACAGGTCATCGGCTCGATCGCGAGGCCCTGGCGTCGGCGCTCCGCGGGGTCGAGCGTGTGCCCCGTGTAGATCATGAGGTACCCGAACGCGCGATCGGCCCAGACCGACACCATCCGTGACCCGGACGGTGCGGACAGGTCCACGGAGATGCGATCGTCGTCCGTCCGCTCCAGGTCCGTGAAGCAGGTGTCGAGCTCGGAATCTCCCAGGACGCGGGCCGAGCGAAGATCGAAGTCCGTCTCCGCCACGTCGACCTCGCCGGTCGGAAGGCCCCGGTCGTCGACCACGAGGCGCCGTCGCGCCGGGGTCCTGACCCGAGCGTGGTCGATCGACGGCGTGCCGACGGTGACGTACGGATGGAAGCCGATGCCGAAGGGAGCGGGCGTCTCGGAGCGGTTGGACGAGTCGACCGAAATGGTGAGGCCGTCCTCACCGAGCGCGTACTTGATCGAGAGCTCCAGCCACCAGAGGTAGGCCGGTTGCGGCGAGAGAAGGCACGCGAGGGTCACCGAACTTCGGGTGTGTGCCGTCGGTGCCCACCGCAGCCATCGCACGAGCCCGTGGATCGCGTTGCCCCGGTCGGGCTCGTCGAGCGCCACTCCGCCTTCGACGCCCTCGAACGCGTAGCGACCGTCCTCGAGCCGGTTCGGCCACGGGGCGAGGATCTGGCCACGGCCGGCCGTGGAAGGCTCGTGTTCAGCGAATCCGTCCAGGACGTCCGTCCCGTCGACGGTGTAGCTGCGCAGCGAGGCGCCCACCTCGGTGACGACGGCCCGTTGGGAGCCGGCCTCGATCTCGAACTGTTCGCCCGACGGCGGCCGGGCTGCGCTGATGTCTCCCACGTGGTCCCCTCCTCGGTCCCGTCCATGGGACGATAGCGACCCTCGGCCGGTCGAAGCGAGGTGAGGCAGATGCTCTATCTGCGGGCGTACAGCTCGCAGGCGCAGGCATCGGAGGCGGTCCGTGCGCTCCACGCCGTCCCGGGGGTGCTCCACGTCCTCCGACAGCCGACCGCGGACCGCACCGAGGAATTGGTCACGGCGGAGTTGCCTGCCGTGACGGTGGACCCGGCGATCGGGGCGCTCCTGGAGCTGGGCTTGCCCGCTTCGTCCATCGGCGTCGAGCGAGCCAACCTGATCGGTCCCGTCGAGCAGCGACGGGGACGCTGGCTGGCCCACCGCGAGGACGCGATGGTCTGGGCCGAGGTGGTCGAGGGAGCCCGCGAGAACGCCCGCCTGCCGGTCCGGTACGTGGTCTACATGGCGGTCGCCGGTGTGCTCGCCGCCTTCGCGGTCGTGCTGAAGAACTCGGTTCTGCTCGTGGGCGCCATGGCCGTAAGCCCCGACCTGCTGCCGGTCACAGCGGCGTGCGTGGGGATCGTCGGTCGGCGGCCGCGGCTCGTCGGTCGGTCGCTGGGCACGCTTGCGCTCGGACTCACCGTCTCGGTCTTCACCGCGTTCCTGATCACGCTCCTCCTCGACGCCGTCGGCTATCTCGGGACGATCGCTCTCCCCGCAGGGACGGAGCTCATCCTCCCGACGGGCATCAACCTCTCGACGGTCATCGTCGCATTCGTCGCGGGGATCGCGGGCATGCTCGCGACCGAGACCAAGGCGAGCATGGCCGTCGGGGTCGCGATTCTCCGTGACGACGATTCCCGCGGCCGCCTACACAGGTGTGGCGATCGTCGTGGGCACGCACGGCGAGCCGATCGAGGGACTCGAGATGCTCGGCGTGAACGTCCTGATGCTCCTCGCCGGCGGGACGCTCGCTCTCCTCGTCCAGCGGCTGCTCCGGCGTCGACTCGAGCCCGAGCGCGTGTCGACGCCGGACTGACGACCCGCCTAGTTCCCCGCATCCTCCGCGTGATACGCCGCGAGCAGGCGCTCCTCCTCGTCATGCCTCGGGAACATGAAGAAGACCAGCGCGGCGCCGATCAAGATCGCGATGATCCCGGCGATGTAGGCCAGCTCATCCCCCTCGAGGAAGGCCGTTTCCGCGGCAGCGGTGATCTGGTCGGCGTACTTCGGGTACTGCTTGGCGACCGAGGCCGCGCCTGCGAAGGACATCTGGAGATGGCTCTGGGTCGCCGCGGTGATCGTGGATGCCTCGGGGCTTGCGCCGATCGACGCCGCCATCGCCGAGGCGTACCCGGACGCCAGGAGGGCTCCCAGGATCGAGGTCATCAGGGCACCGCCCAGGTCGCGTTGGAGGTCGGCCGTTCCCGACGCCATCCCGGCTCGGTCCACCGGGACCGAGCCGGTGAGGGAATGCGATGCGGGGGTGCCGGCGAAGCCGACGCCGACCCCGATGAAGGCGTACGCGAGGCCGACCTCCAGGTACGAACTCCCCTCCTTCCAGAGGAAGAGCATCGTCAGGAAGCCGAGCAGGCAGAAGAGGTAGCCGAGCAGGAGCGTGATCCGGGCACCCCGGGACTCGACGAGCTTCGCGGACCTCGGAGCGATGACCACCATCAGGGCCGCGGCCGGGAGGATCGACGCCCCGGCCGCGAGCGTGGAGTACCCGAGGATGTTCTGGAGGAACTGCTGCCCGATGAACGCCGCACCCATCAGCGTCCCGAAGACGATGATCCCCGCGCAGGCCGCGACCCAGAACACCCGGCGGCCGGCGACCCTCAGGTCGTACAGCGGGTTGCGGGCTCGCCGCTGGCGGATGACGAACGCCACCCCGGCCGCCAGCGCGATCGCGCGAGAGGCCGAGCACCAGCGACGTCTCGTTCGGGATGGGAGCGAAGTTGATCGCCAGGATCAGCGCGGCGACCAGGACCACCGACAAGATGCCCCCGAGGTTGTCGACGGGGTCCGTCGTCTCGTTGACGTGCGCGGGCACGAGCCTGACCGCCATCACGAGCGCGAGCAGCGCGAGGGGCAACGTCATCAGGAAGACCGATCCCCACCAGAAGGACTGCAGCAGGAAGCCCGCGGCGAGCGGGCCGAGGGAGGCGATGGCGCCACCGATCGCCGACCACAGGGCGATCGAGCGGGTCCGCGCGGGGCCGGACCACAAGGCGGTGATCAGAGCGAGCGTCGTCGGGAAGGCCATCCCGGCTGACAGGCCACCCAGCACCCGGGCGACGAACAGCACGATGTCGGTCGGCGCGTAGGCCGCGAGCACACTTGCGGGGAGCGACAGCGCCATACCGAGCACGAGCAGCAACTTGCGCCCATGCCGGTCCCCGACCGCACCGAGGTACAAGACCGACGCCGCGAGCCCGAGCGAATAGCCGACGGCGATCAGGTTCAGGGTGGTTTGGGACGAGTCGAACGCCTCGCCGATCGCCGGGAGCGCCACGTTCGCGACCGACAGGTTGAGGTTGGCGACCGCCGCGACCAGGATCAGGGCGCCGAGGATGAGCCCGGCACCGTCGGGCGCCTCACGATCCATTCCCAACACTCCTCTATCGGTGGCCCGGACAGGAGTCGGACCAGATCGATGGGTTGGGATCGACTCAACCCATGCGAGGCACGGAAGGCATCATCCGCTCAGGATGAAACGAGGCGAGGCGACCTCCCGCGGCCTGCCTGCAGAGACGGCTTCCTCGTCCGCCAGGAGTGAATGGTTGCCGCCTCGCGGTCCACCGCTTGGACAGGTCAAGAGACCGAGAGGCGTACAGCCCCCCGCGGAAGTCACGGGCGGAGGAAAGCTACCCGCCAAGAGGGTTGCGGTTCGGCACACCGGGAGCGTACGGTCCGCGCGGTAGCCGAACGAGGGGAGCATCGATGCGGAGAGCGAGCCTGTTGTTGGCGATCGTCGTGGGTCTCATGGGGTTGGGTGCCGCAGCTGCGAGCGCAACGCCGCCGTTGATGGAGGGTGGCGACGAGGTCGAGATCGACCTGAGCTTCCCCGCGGGAGCGGTCTGTGCGTTCCCTGTCGATGTGCACCTGGAGATGAAGACCAGGACCAAGACATTCGTCGATGCGAACGGCGTTCCCACACGCGGCATCACCACGGGCCGCATCCACGCCTGGGAGACCAATAGGATCACGGGCAAGACCGTGTTCCGCAGCATCTCGGGCCCGAGCTTCTTCGATGGATCCGGGGCGCTGATCATGGGCACCGGCGCCTGGAGCGGGATCCAGCTGCAGGACGGGACGTGGATCCACGCCAACGGGCTGATCACGTTCGACGCCAACGGCCTGGTCGTCGCCGTTCGGGGCCACGTGGAACCGCTCTGCGACGCGCTGGCGTGACGGGATAGGTCCGACGGCGCCGGGTGTGGCTCGCAAGCCAAGCCGCTATGGTTTCGGGCCCGATCGAGGCCCGATCGAGGAAGGAGTCCCCCCGTGACTCGGAAGTCCTTGCTCCTCGCGTTGCTGACGGTCGCACTGGCACCCGGGCTGACGACGGTCCCGGCCCTGGCGATCACCGGTCCCGGCGAGATCGACACCGTCCATACGAATGTCGGCGTCGTCCGTTTCACCACGTCGGCGGGCAGGTTCCGTTGCTCCGGCACCCTGATCGCTCCGAAGGTCGTGCTCACCGCCGGCCACTGCACCGAGGGACCGGCGACCAACGTCTTGGTCTCGTTCGACGACAAGCTGATCCCGGACCCACTGGCTGCTGGGATCAGCGACGCCGAGCGGCGTGCTCGGATGTCGCACTACGTGACGGGCACGGCTCATCCCGACCCGGCGTGGGACGGGAAGCTGACCCTCGCCAAGCAGCACGACCAGGGCGTGGTCGTCCTCAGCGAGCGCGCGTCGATCAAGTGGCCCAGCCTCCGCCCGGCCCCGCTTCCGCCCCTCGGGTACCTCGACCAGGCGAACAACGGAGCGTTCAAGGACGCCACGTTCACCTTGGTGGGCTACGGCGTCGACATCGGCGACAAGAAGCAGCAGATCGTCGTCCAGGAGCGACGCTTCACGACCTCGTTCCTCAAGAACATCCAGGACGAGGTCGTGGTGTTCCAGATCAACGCGAACGACTCGAAGGCCGGTGGTGGTTCGTGCTTCGGTGACTCCGGTGGCCCCGTCTTCCTGAACGGCTACGTGTTGGGAGACGCCTCCTACGTGAACTCGCTCACGTGCAACGGCACCGGTAGCTACCAACGGGCCGACACTGCGCATTCGAGGGCGTTCCTCGCTCAGTTCCTGCCGTAACGGCCACGGCGAGGCGCGGCCGCCGGAGCGGGCGCCTCCCGGGTCTACGATTTTGGATCGTGTTCCTCGTCAGGAGCGCCTGCGACGAGTAACGCCGCCTCGGGAACCTCGACGATCGAGGGGGGATCGCTGGTGCTCCGGACGGTGTCCGCCTCCGCTTGATCGGCGCCCGTCCGTGATGCGATCGTTCGGGTCGTCGCGCGAAGCCGCTTGGCGGCGCGCGCGACATCTCCTCCCTCGTCCGACAGCGCGAGCCGAACGGCCGCATCTCGCGCGGCCTCACCGATGGTCTTGAGGGATGCGCCGTCGTCGAGGGCGAGGCGGACCGCGCGTTCGAGGTCATGGCGCTGCCAGCTCTGGTTGACCGTCCCCAGTTCGAATCGCTCATCCTGCGGGATCGATCCGACCGTGACGACGCCGGGTCCGGCGTGGCGGGCACTGATGCCCCTGATGAGCGTGAGGAGGTCGTGCACGTTCGCCGGATAGTCCCTGCCCTCCAGGAATGCGCCGAGCGCAGGGTCGAGCTGGATCTCTTCTCCGTTGGGTCGCAGCCGGCGAAGGAGGTGTTCGGCGATCGTCGGGATGTCGTCTCGGTGCTCGCGGAGCGGAGGGAGGCGGAACCGGGTGGTGATCCGCTCCCAGAAGTCGTCGGTCGTCTCGGAGCCCGGTCCCGGCGGCTCCTCACTCGTCGAGCAGATCAGTCGGAGGTTGGACATCGGTGTGCCCGTTCCCCCGACGGGTCGCCGATTCCGTTGTTCGATGTTCCGGAGCAATGACCCACGGAGCGAGGAGGGGAGTTCCCCGACCTCGTCCAGGAAGATGGTCCCGGCATCTCGAACACCAAGCGTCTCGAGACCGATCTCGCCGAAGAGGGGGGCATCCGCTTCCTCGGACGTGCCCGCTTGGTGTCCGGCGAGTTCTTCTCCGTCGTTCGTCCCTCCGAAGGTCCTGCAGTCGATCGTTACGAACTCATCCTTGAACGGACGAGGATCGAGTTCGTGGAT
This sequence comes from uncultured Actinomycetota bacterium, assembly GCA_963702405.1. GTDB lineage: Bacteria > Actinomycetota > UBA4738 > UBA4738 > HRBIN12 > JAJNBA01. Next base: position 14,153 of record CAVPCM010000007.1, on the reverse strand, counting down.
CAACCGCGCGACGACGTCCTTGCCGGTCCCGCTCTCGCCGATCAGAAGGACGGAGGCGTCGCTGAAGCGGGCGACCTCGACGATCTCCCGCAGGAGGGAGGTCCACGCGAGTGTCCGTCCCGCAAGCGCGTCCTGCACCTCAGTAGAGTGGACGAGTCCATCCACCTCCGACCAGCGAGTCAGGCGCGCCGAGACCTCGTCGGCGAGACCTGCGTCGTCCATCCGAACCACGACATCCGAGGCCCCGGCGTCCAGGAGCGGCCAGGGCCCGATGTCGTCGACCGCCTCAGGGGATGTCCCGACGGCGAGGATGCGGACCCCACCTCGGCTGGATCCCCGTACGAGATCCAGAACGTCTTCGGAGACCCGATCGAACACGATCAAGCCGATGTCGGATCTATCGGGGGCCGGTGGCGGCGGAGCCCACACCACGTCGGCCAGCGCGGAACGCACGCCGGATGCCGCTGCTGAGGCCCCATTGGTCGCGAAACGGATCCAGCGCGTCATCGGTCGCGAAGCACGCCCCCTCCGGGTGGGATCGGGATGTTCGAGTCAAGGTTCGCGCAGCGATGGGCGACGGACAAGTCGCCGCACCTGCCTAGGCGGATAGGCCGACGCTCCGTGGCCGTTCGTCTGGAGGTGTCCCCCCATCGGGGGATAGGTGATCGAGCCACCTGGCTCCCGACCACATCCCTCACGGATGAGCCGTCTCCGCTGCTCTCTGCCGAGCCTCGCCGATGATCACCAGCGCGGCTCCGAGATCCTGGAAGCCCTGCGTCTCCACCTTCTTGTCCTCCAGGTCCTTGTAGACGGCGAAGAAGTGTTCGATCTCGGCGAGCAGGGAGGGGCGGAGGTCGTCGAGGTCCAGGAGATGAGACGACGCTGGGTCGCGGAGGGGAACGCACAAGATCTTGTCATCCTGCCCCTTCTCATCCCTCATCCCGAAGACTCCCACCGGTCGCGCGAGGATCCGGCATCCAGGGAACGTGGGCTCTCCGACGAGAACGAGGGCATCGAGAGGATCGCCATCCTCTCCCAGCGTCCCCTCGATGAATCCGTAGTCGGCCGGGTATCGGGTCGCCGTGAAGAGCATCCGGTCGAGGTAGATGGATCCGGTCGCGTGGTCCATCTCGTACTTGTTCCGGGATCCACCCGGGATCTCCACGACGACCGTCACGCCTGCCGCGTCCATGTCCGAACCATAGTCGCCTCTTGTGGTCCGGTCGCGACCGGCGCCGGTCATGGCGACACACCCGATACGCTCGGGCGATGGACGTCACGGCGTGGGCGGAGGCCTACCGGACGGCGTGGGAAACAGCCGACACGGACCTCGTCCTCACCCTCTTCACCGAGGACGCCAGCTACCGTTCGAACCCGTTCGAGGAGCCGCACATCGGACACGACGGGATCCGCGCGTACTGGGACGGCGTGACGAGCCAGCAGCGCGACGCCCGCGTGTCGATGGGCAGGCCGTTCGTGGACGGTGACCGCGTCGCGGTCGAGTGGTGGACGAGGATGGTCTCCGAGGGTGAGGACGTCACCCTCCCGGGATGCCTCGTGCTCCGGTTCGAGGCCGACGGGCGATGCAGCGATCTGCGGGAGTACTGGAACTTCGCCCCGGGATTCCGCGAGCCCTTCACAGGCTGGGGGATCTAGCCGGACCGACTGGGTCTCCGGGGTCGCGCCCAGATCACCTGCAGATGGGTGTCCGAGGAAAGGTTCGCTCATCACCGAAGCGAAGGCCAGAGCCCAGGCATCCATCAGTAGGTTCGTGTGGGAGGCGAGGATGCCTGTAGGTGAGGCGAGGGCTCTTGGAGAAGCGGTGTCCGTCGCCGGCTCCCACCTTGCAGCCCTGTACGAGGAGCACGTCGGTCGGGCGACGGCACTCGCGACGCTGCTGACGGGAGATAGGCACGTGGCGGAAGACATCGCGCACGACGCCTTCCTTCGCGCGGCCGGTCGCTTCAGGCACCTCCGGGAACCACAAGCGTTCGGGGCCTACCTGCGCAGGACCGTGGTGAACGCATGTCGTGCCAGGGCTCGTCGGGCGCGCCTGGAGCGGACGTTCCTCGAACGAGCCTCGAGGCTGCGCATGATCGATCCCGACACGACCGTGGACGACCGAGACGAGCTCCTTCCCCTCATCAAGGCGTTGCCATACCGGCAGCGGGTCGCAGTCGTCCTTCGGTATTGGGACGACATGGGCGAGGCGCAGATCGCCGACATCTTGCGAACGTCGCCACGAGCCGTGAACGCCCTGCTGTCCAGGGCGATGGAAACGCTGCGACGTGGGATCGGAAGGAGCGAACGATGAACAACCTCGAACGACGGATCGCGGAGGCGCTCTCACGCGAAGCCCCGACGTTCGCACGCACGATGCCGGGAGGGACGCTCGCGAGCGTGCGGATCCGTCAGACGTTCACCTCCCTGGTGACCGTCGGTCTGGTCGCGGTGATCGTGTTCGGAGGTGTCCGTATCCTTTCCGCCGGCCCCCGAGCCTCGCACGAACCTGGAGCGTGGCAGTCGGTGGCTCCGCCGACCGAAGGCGAGCTTCCGAGCCCTCAGGGATCAGCGGATGGCATCAACGACTCGATCGCCGATCCTCCTTCATCGGGTACTACCGGCGAGGACACGACAGCGACCTCCGTGCAGAGCGGGCTGCCCTACACGGATCAGGTCGAGGGACAGGAGCTCTATCTCACGACGCAGAAGCATGTCGTTGCGCACGGCCACGTGAGCGGGATCGAGTGGAGTTTGGCGGCCTACGAGACGCGGGCGGCCGCGGGGTACCTGGGGGGTCCGTGCGGCGACCTCTTCGTCGGCGACTTGGGCGAGTACGGGGGCATCTCCTTCTGCCTCCACACGGGGGAGACCCACTCCCACACTCAGTTCGCTCTCGCGGGGTTCGGGAACAACTCGGACCCCAAGGCCGGTCCGGTCCTGGGCTACGCGGGCCTTGTCGGTCCGCAGGTCGCAACCGTCGAGCTCCGGCTCGCCGATGGTACGACCTCCGAGCTCAGGCTCTTCGACGCCCCCTCAGGCATCGGGGCTCGATACTTCGCGATCTTCGTAGACGAGGGAACGGCCGGCAGGATCGCTGCGATGGCATCGGATGGTACCGAGGTGGATCATGAGAGTTTGTGCGTGGGGGACGTTCCACCAGCGTTCTCCAACGTCGGCTGTGGGCACGGTCTTCAGGAGGGCCCGGCGTCGGTTGTGACGACAGACCCCTCAGGAGGATAGGCGGAAGTACTCGGCGATCGCGCTCAGGTCGCGGCCGGAGAATCCGTTGGCGATCGCGCGCTCGACGAGTTCGCTGTTGCGCTCGGCCTGTTCCATGGGAGCGCCCACCGTGCCGGCGAGCGAAAGGATCAGGTCCAGATCCTTGGCCATGAGGTCCAGCGTGAACGTGAGTTGCGCATTGTCCGGATCTTCGAATGCCGGGCGCTTGTACAGCACGAACGGCGCTGCGGCAGCTCCGGCCGCGAAGACGTCGTAGGCGGCGCTCCGGTCGACGCCGGCCTTCTCCGCCAGCACCAGGGCTTCGGACAGACCCACGTCGATCGCGTGGACGAGGGCGTTCACCGCGAGCTTCATCGTGGCGCCGGCGCCGAGCGTCCCGACGTGGAAGACCTTGGCGGCGAGTGCGTCGAGGACGGGCCTGGCTCGCTCGAGCGCTGCGGCATCCCCGCCGACCATGATCGTGAGCTCGCCCTTCTCGACCGTGGGCACGCTTCCGGAGACGGGCGCGTCGAGGAACGCGGCCCCGGTCCTCGCAACGGCTTCGCCGACACGCCGGGCGGTATCCGGCGCGATCGTGCTCATCTCGAGCACGACGTGATCGGGACCGAACGCGCTCGCGGCTCCCATCTCGCCGAGGTAGGTCGCGAGCACCGCCTCGTCGTCGGCGAGGCTGCTCAGCACGACGTCGGCCCCGGCGACGGCCTCCGCCGTGGTCGCTGCCGTCTTCGCTCCGTGGGCCTCCGCGACGGTTTCGGCCCGCTCGCGGGTCCGGTTCCACAGGGTGACGTCGGAACCGGCCCGCCGGAGCGTTCCGACCATCGCTCCGGCCATGTTCCCCGCGCCGAGGACGGCGACGCGGGTCGTCATGTGAGGGACCAGCCTCCGTCGATCCGGAGCTCGGTCCCGTGCATCGAGGGGTTCTCGAGAAGGAACACGGCCGCGTCGGTCACGTCGCGCATCACCACGAGGCGCCCGGTGGGGGTCTTCGCCTTCGTGGCCTCGAGGGCCTCGGTCTTCGGTGCCCAGAACGGACTGTCGGCCACGATCCCCGGGTGCAGGGCATTCACGCGGATCGGCGCGAGCTCCGCGGCCATCGTCCGGACGAGCCCGTCGACGCCGTGGTTGATCGTCGTGATCGTCGTGGAGCCGGGGTAGGGCCGGAGCTTCGCGAGGCCCCCGAAGAGCAGGACCGAGGCGTCGGGCGTGAGCCGCGGGAGGACGGCGTGGACGACCTCCGTGTAGCCGACGAGCTTCAGCGTGACGAGCCGTATCGCGGCCTCGATGTCGTAGTCCTTGACCGTGTTCAGGTCGCGGTCGAGCGCCGCGAGTGCCAGCCGATCGATCGATCCGAGGTCCGCCAGGGCCGGGGCGATCGTGTCCGGCTGCGAGAGATCGAAGGCCAGCCCGTCGACCGAGCCGCCCAACTCCTTCGCCGCGAGGGTGGCGCGCTCGATGTCCCGCCCCGTCACCACGACGTGGCGTCCCGGCTCGGCGTAGTGACGTGCGAGATCTCGCCCGAGACCGTGCGTCCCCCCGACGACCAGCACCGTGTGCTCATCCATCCGCATCCGTCCCTTCCGTCGAGAGGGCGTCGGTCAGGTACTCCCAGTCCCGGGCGAACCGGTAGGAGTGGCGGTGGGGCGGCTGAGGCGCCTGCGTCTCGAGCCACCGCACGATCCCCGGTCCCGGGTTCGTGAACGCATGCACGCACCCCACTCCGGCCCACGCGATGTCGCCTGGGACGAGGTGGTAGCGCTCCCCGTCGAACTCCGCGTCGACCTCGCCGTCCAGGATCAGGTACGTCTCCTCGTAGGGATGGTCGTGGCGGCCGGCGAGCCCGCGCGGCTCGTATTGGACCATGAACATCGTGAGGAGCTGCGCGCCGAGGTCGGCGTCCACCATCATCTTCACCGTGATGCCGCTGTAGACGAGGAGCGCCGTCCGCATGCTCGCCGATACCGCCAGCATGTCCTGCGTCTGCTTGTCGACCTCCATGTTCGCCGGGTCGATGTGTCCGAACGAGCGCGTGCGCGGATCGCGCACGTCGATGAGAGCGGGCTCGCGCTCCGGCAACCCGGGGACCGCATAGGTGTCGCCCTGCACGCGCGACCGCGGCTGCGGTGCCCACATCGCCGCCCATCGCACGGGCGTCTCGGAGACGTTGCGGAGCGCGTGCGGTGCCCCGACCGGCGTGACGCCGTAGTCGCCGGGTCGAAGCAGGTTCGCTGCCTCGCCGGTGTCGATCACGAGCTCCCCCTCGAGCACGTAGACGCTGTCCTCGTAGCTGTGGACGTGCCAGGGGATGCGACCGCCGCCCGCGAGCTCGACGATCGCGAACCCGGTATGCACGGCACCCGGAACGTGCTCGTCGACGACCGACCACCGTCGGAGATCCCCCGCCCACGATCCCGGCGGAGCCGTGAGCTCGAGCTCGTTCCCTTTCCGGACGAGGTGGCGAGAGGTCATGAGGCGCTCCTCATCCCAGCGAGCGCCGCACGCCGTCGACGATCCGATCGACCGACGGGATCGCGGCGTCCTCCAGGACGTCGGCGGACGGCAGCGGCAGGTGCGGGGTCGTGACCCGGACGATCGGACCGTCCAGGGCATAGAACTTCTCGTCGGCCACGATCGACGCGATCTCTGCTCCCCAGCCGCACAGCCGCGGGTTCTCCTCGACCGTGACGAGGTGACCGGTCCGCTCCACCGAGTCCGCGATCGCGCGGACGTCCAGCGGGACCAGGGAGCGGACGTCGAGCACGTCGGCGTCGATGCCGTCGTCGGCGAGCCGCCCCGCGGCCTCGAGCGCCTTGGGGACCATCGCGCCGAGCGCGCAGATCGTGACGTCCCCACCCTCTCGGACGGTGCGTGCGACGCCGAGCTCGTCGACGATCTCGCCGTCCGGCACGTCACCCTTCGACGCGTACAGCACTTTCGGTTCCACCACCACGACCGGGTCGGGGTCGCGCACCGCGGCGGCGAAGAGCCCGATCATGTCGAGCGGCGTCGACGGGACGACGACCTTCAACCCGGGGATCGCCATCATCCACGTCTCGACGCTCTGCGAGTGCTGGGCGCCGAAGCGTGCGCCGCCACCGTTCGCCGTGCGGATCACGATCGGCAGCGCCACCTGCCCGTTCGTCATGTACCGGGCCTTCGCGATCTGGTTCGCCACCATGTCCCAGCACACGGCGAAGAAGTCGCTGAACATCAGCTCGGCGATCGGTCGGAGGCCGTTCATCGCCGCCCCCATCGCGGCGCCGATGATCGCCTGCTCGCTGATCGGCGTGTCTCGGACCCGCTCGGGCCCGAAGCGCTCGAAGAGTCCCTCCGTCGTCTTGAAGACGCCGCCGGCGGCCGCGACGTCCTCCCCGATGAAGAAGACCGAAGGATCGCGCTCCATCTCCTGGGCGATCCCCCGGGCGACGGCCTCGCGGTAGGTCAGTTCCGCCACGCGGAGCCTCCGTCGGCCCAGAGCTCGGTCTCGAGCGTGTCCGGATCGGGGAACGGCGCCTCACGCGCCTCCTCGGTGGCACGGTCGACGGCTGCGAGCGCGTCGCGGTCGATGTCGTCCAGCGTCCCCTCGTCGGCTCCCGCCGCGAGCAACCGCTCGCGGTAGGACGGGATCGGGTCGCGACGCATCCACTCCGCGACCTCCTCGTCGGGCCGGTACTTCCCCGGGTCGGCGCGCGAGTGCCCACCGTGGCGGTACGTCACGGCCTCGACGAGCGACGGGCCGTCGCCGGAGCGGGCCCGGGCGACGGTGCGCACCGCCGTGGCGTGGACGACGTCGGCGTCGTTCCCGTCGATCAGGATCGGCTCCAGGCCGTAGGCCGATGCGCGATCCGCGGCCGGGTGCTCCACGGCGGTGACGTCGCCGATCGCCGTGTACTCCATATAGAGGTTGTTCTCGCAGACGAAGACGACGGGGAGCTCCCAGACCGCGGCCAGGTTGAGCGCCTCGTGGAACGTGCCGATGTTCGTCGTCCCGTCACCGAAGAAGCACACGGCCACCTGGCCCGTCCCGCGAGCCTTCGCCGCCCACGCGGCGCCTGCGGCGATCGGCATGTGCGCTCCGACGATCGCGTAGGAGCCCATCGCGCCGTGCGAGACGTCCGTGAGGTGCATCGAACCGCCCTTGCCGCCGCAGATGCCCGTGGCGCGCCCGAGGAGCTCCGCCATCAGCGCGCGCCATCGGCGCTCCTCGGAGCAACGTGTGGACGTGCCCGCGGTACGTGCAGAACACGAGGTCATCCGGCTCGAGCGCCGCCGCGAAGCCGGCGGCGACCGCTTCCTGGCCGATCCCGAGGTGGGAGGTCCCCTTCACCAACCCCTGCGAGGAACAGATCCCTCGCTCGCTCCTCGAAGAGCCGGCCCTCCTGCATCATCCGGTAGATCGAGAGCCTGGTCTCGAGGTCCGCGACCTCCGAGACGTCCTTCCTCTCGGCCTCTCGCGTGTTCTCCATGAACAGTCCTCGCCTCAGTACTCGTTCGCGACCATGAGCTCGTCGCACGGGAACAACGTGATCACCCGGCAGCCGTCGGCGGTGACGATGACCTCCTCCTCGATGCGCGCGGCCGATCGGCCGTCCGCGGCGGGGCAGTAGGTCTCGAGCGCGAAGAGCATCCCCTCCTTGATCTCGAGGGGATCCACGAACGAGTTCAGCCTCGTGATGATCGGCCGCTCGTGCAGGCTCACGCCGACGCCGTGGCCGAACTGCAACCCGAACGCGTCCATCTCGTCGAGAACCCGAACTCCTCGGCCTTCGGCCACACCGCAGCGATCTGGTCGGTGGAGACGCCGGGCTTCACGAGGTCGATCGCGGCATCCATCCACTCGCGGGAGCGGGCGAACGCGTCGCGCTGCGCCTGCGTCGCCCGGCCGACGACGAACGTGCGGTAGTAGCACGTTCGGTAGCCGTTGAAGACGTGGATGATGTCGAAGTACGCCTGATCGCCGGGCCGGATCAGACGGTCGGAGAAGACGTGCGGGTGCGGGCTGCACCGTTCGCCCGCGATCGAGTTGATCGCCTCGACGAACTCCGAGCCCATCTCGAAGAGCCGCGCGTGCGCCAGGGCGACGATGTCGCTCTCGCGGACCCCCGGCTTCAACGCCTCGAAGATGTCCTGGTACACGCCGTCGACCATCGCGCACGCCTGGGTCAGAAGCATCAGCTCGTCGGGGCTCTTGATCTCGCGCGCGTCGGCCATCACCTGCTGGCCGTCGCGGACCTCGATCCCGGCGCTCGCGAGCTCGAGGAAGATCGACGTCTCCGCGACGTCGACGCCGAGCGGCATGTCGCCCACGCCTTCCTCGGACATGATCGACTTGATCTCCTGCACGGCACGCGCCTGCAAGCCCACGCGCGGATGGATCGCGCCCTGGAGCCCTGTGTTCCCTCCGACCGAGTTCGTCTCGTCGTACAGGTGGGGGAGCTGGAGCCGATGCGCCTTGGCCGCCGAGCCGAAGTCGAAGATCCGGGGCCGCCCGGTGCGCGTGAGGAGGGCGTAGCGCTCGCCCTTGTTGAACGCCCAGTAGCCGATCTGGGTCGCCGGTGACGTAGCGGATGTTGCTCGTCTCGAACAGCAGCAGGGCGCCGAGCTCGGAGGCCTCCAGCGCCTCCTTGGCGCGGGCGAGCCGATAGGTGCGGAGGCGCTCGAAGTCGACGCGAACCTCCCAGTCGACCCCAGCGATGCCGGGCGCGGGGGTCGTCGCGACCGGGAATCCGTCCGTCGTCGGCATGTTCCTCATCTCCTCGGATGCTCGGAGCGGCCCGGCCGTCGTAGAGCCTCACTTGGCGTCGCGGGCTGCATGATAGGTGAACTCAATCTTGGCTGGACATCGAGGTCGAGCGCGAAGCGCCGAAGCGTGCCCACACTGTCCAGTGACGCTTGACTCCGTCTCCCCCGCGCCCGCCTCCTCATCAGATCCCCGGGAGCTTGAAGCCCGACTTCTCGATCACGTGGTCCCGAGACTCAGCGGCCATCCGTCGCACCGCCGGCCAGTCGACGTGCAGGAGCTCGCCGTGTCGTTTCATCACGCGGCCGGCGATCACGACGGTGTCCACGTTGCCGGTGTCCATGCCGGCGACGACCGCGGTCGCCGGGTCGTTCAACGGCGTCACGTTCATCCGGTCCGTGCGCAGGAGGACGATGTCCGCCTTCTTGCCGGGGGTGAGGGACCCGACCTTCGCCTCGAGGCCGTTCGCGCGGGCCCCCTCGATCGTGGCGCAGGCGAGGACGTCGGAAGGGGAGAGCGCCGGCTTGTCCGCGGCGGCGGCGAGCGTCCGTTGCAGCCCGAGCACGGAGCGCATCTGGTTGAACATGTCGGCCGGGACGTTCGTCTCGACGTCGACGCTCAAGCTCGGGCGGAGCCCCCGGTCGAGGAACTTCTGGATCGGAGGCATCCCGTGGCCCATCATCATCTCGACCGGCGAGGCCAGGGACACCGTGCCGCCGGTGTCCACGATCATCTGGATCTCGGTGTCGTTCAGCGTGGTGCAGTGGATGTACGTCGTGTCCGGGCCGAGCAGCCCCGCCTCGCCCATCTCCTGGACCTTGGCGTCCTGCCCGTAGCTCCCGACGCCGACGTGGGTCGTGATCCTGGCGTCGGTCTCGCGGGCGAGCTTCCAGTGATCCCGCGACACCTCGAAGTCGGTGAACTCAGGCCCCGGCGCCGCGAGGGCGAGCGTCAGCATCTGGTCCTTCGTCGAGAAATGCTCCGTCGCCGCGCGCACGAACCAGCTGGGCTGGCGCTCCTCCCACTTCCCCCACCAGGGGAACCCGTAGGCGAAGACGGCGCGCAGTCCCGAGTCCTTCAGCGCCTGGATCACCGCGTCGGTGTGCGCGGGCGAGCCCTGGATGTGCGACCAGTCGAGCAGGGTCGTGACGCCGGCGTCGATCGCCCCCAGCGCCGAGATCAGGTCGCCGATGTAGGCGTCCTCCGGCCGGAAGGCGGGCGCCAGCTTGTGGAGGACGAACGAGATGTAGCTGGACCGTCCCTCCAGGGGGACGTCGGTCCCGATGTTCCGGAGGAGCCCCTCCCAGATGTGCCGGTGCGAATCGACGAACCCGGGGATCACGATCATGCCCGACGCGTCGATCGTCTCGACCTCACCGTTGGTCAGGTCGGGGCCGACGGCGAGGATCGTGTCTCCCTCGATCAGCACGTCCCCCGGGTGAGATCGCCGAGCGCGGGATCCAGACTGAGGACGGTCCCGCCCGTGATCAGGGTCTTCCCGGACGGCGCGACGCCGAAGTCGTTCCCGGCGGGATAGAACGCGGGAAGGCTGGCGGCCTTCGGCGGACGGCTGCCGACGATCACACGCCTGGCCCGCTTGTAGTTCCTCTTCACCAGCTCTTTGATGTCCCCGAGCTGGAAGAGGACGATCCCGATCAGGACCAGGATGCCGATGATCATCGGCCCGTCGTTCGGTGACAGGCCGAGGTAGGGCAAGACGGTGAGGATGAGCGCCAGGAGGATCGCCGCCACCGTCCCGCCGAAGAACGTGGTCCTGCCCCCTGCCAGGGACGCGCCCCCAAGGACGGCAGCGGTGATGCTGTTGAGCGCGAACGCGGAGCCGACCTGTGGGTTGCCGATCGGGGATCGGGCCATGACGAAGAACGAGGCCACCGCGGCAAGCACCGCCGAGAAGAGGAGGGCGCGGACCCGGATCCAGTTGGTCCTGACCCCCCCACGTTTCGCCGACCGCTCGTCGAACCCAACCGCCCGCAGCGCGAGTCCCGACCCGGACGCATGGAGCCACACGTCGGCCAGGATCGCCCCGGCGACGACGACGATGAACGCCACGGGGATCGGTCCGATCTTCGTCGTGAGCGCCGTTGCCAGGTCGGGGCTGATGACCCCCTGGGCGGTGGGTCGCAACGTCAGCGAGATCCCGTCCAGGATGCTGAGCGTGGCCAGGGTGGCGATGATCGACGGCACCTTGAGTCCTCGGATCAGGCCCGCGTTGACGAGACCGAGAGCGACGCCGCAGAGCAGGATGACCCCGACGCCGATCGCGATCTGGGAGGCGGAGGCATCGGCGCCGATCAGGAAGGAGGCGACGACCACCCCGAGGCTGATCATCCCGCCGACGGACAGATCGAGGTACCCGACGAGGAGCGCATGGTTCTGCGCCGCGGCCGCGACGATCAGGGGCAGCGCAAGGATCAGGATCTGGGAGACGGTGGTCTCGTTGATGAAGCCGGGGAACCGCGAGTTCGTGTACCCCAGCACGATCGCGATCAGCAGGATCTGCAGCGCCACCGGCATCCACAGGCGGAACCGGACGATCTTGCGCCACTTGTTCTTGTCGCGAGCGTCGCGGATGACCTTCCGGACGGCCCGCCGTACCGCTTCGGTCCGCTCGCTCATGGCCCCCCGTTCGCCGAGGGTGCCTTCGGCATCGCGACCCCGAGGGGCGACCGCCCCGCCTTGGACAGCCCGGGTCCTCGCACCATCGCCTCGACGATGCGCAGCTCGTCGAGCTCGTCGCCCGGGATCTCCTCGATGATCTGGCCCCGGGACATCACGAGCACCCGATCGCACAGCCCGGCGAGCTCGATGGGGTCGCTCGACTTCACGAGCATCGCCGTCCCGCTGTTGGTGCGGGTGCGCAGGGCCTTGTAGACGTCGAACCGGGAGCCGACGTCGACGCCCTGTGTCGGCTCGTAGGCGAGGATCACCGACGGCTCCTTGAGGAAGCTTCGGGACACCGAGACCTTCTGCTGGTTGCCCCCGGAGAGGAACCCGACCGGTTGCTCGAGGGACGGCGTCCGGATCTCCAGCCGTTCGACGAGGTCGGTGGCGGCGCGGCGCTCCGCCCGCTTCCTCAGGAGGCCAAGGAAGGAGAACCGGCGCAACGATTGGATGGTCATGTTCACCTTGGCGCCGAGCAGCGGCATCAGCGCTTCGTGGGTGCGATCACCGGGCAGCAGCATGATCCCGGCCCCCACCGCCTCGTGGGTCGAGATCAGCGACAGCTCCGTGCCGTCGCAGACGACCAGGCCGGCCTTGGGCGGCTGGCGTCCCGCGAGACAGTCGAAGAGCTGCGGCTGACCGTTGCCTTCGGCGCCGGCGATCCCCACGATCTCGCCGGACTCGAGCGTGAAGCTGACCGGCCCGAACGCCTGCCCTTGCAGGCCGTCGACCACGAGCACCTCGCGATGCTCATCCACCTCGGGGGCGGGTGGCGGGAAGGCGGCGTCGAAGGGGCGGCCGACGATGAGCTCGACGAGCTCCGCCTCGGTCGTGGACTTCGCGTCGAACGTGCCCTGGTTCCGCCCGTCGCGAAGGACCGTGATGCGATCGGCGACCTCGAGCACCTCCGGCAGGCGATGACTCACGTACACCACACCGACGCCGCGATCCCGGCAGGCGACGACGGTCCGGTGCAAGGCCGCCACCTCGTCCGGTCCCAGCGCCGTCGTGGGCTCGTCGAGCAGCAGCACCTTCGGGTCGGTGACGAGCGCCTTGGCAACCTCGAAGAGCTGGCGGTCGGCCAGGCTGAGGAACCCCGCCGGAGCGTCCGGGAACAGCTCGAGGTCGAGGTCGAACTCGGCCAGGAGCTTCCTCGCCCACTTCTTCCTCCGCCGGTACCGCGGTCGCTTGGCTTCGGGTGCCGCCAGGAACAGGTTGTTCTTCACGGGTTCGGCCAGGATCAGCGAGGTGTCCTGGTAGGCCATCGCAAGGCCGAGCTCCCTTGACTGTGCCGGAGAGTCCCGGCGGAGGGGTTCGCCCCCGATCTGGACAGAGCCCAGATCGGGGTCGACGAACCCACTGGCGATCCCGAGGAGGGTCGACTTCCCGGAGCCGTTCTCGCCGACGACGGCGTGGACCTCGCCGGCACGGCAGTCGAAGCTGACGTCGGTCAGCGCTCGAACCGCCCCGAACTGCCGTGAGACACCGCGCAGCTCGAGGACCCGGTCGCCGGGGCCCGACCCTCCTCCTGGACCTCCTTCCGTCATCAGCTCGCGAACATCAGCTGCAGAACCTCGTCCGGCACCAGCGACGTCCCGGAAACCGCCGGAGCGACACGGTCGGGATCGCAGTCGGCCGCCGTCACCTCCCGCATCACGTGTGGCACGACCACCTCAGCCGGGATCTCGGCACCCGCGATCGACAGCATCCCCGCGGTGACCCCGATCCGTGACTGGAAGTTGCCACCTGCCGAGTAGAAGATGTGGTACGTGGGCTCGTTGCGGTCTGCCCAGTCGCAGAAGAGGTCCTGCTCATCGGTGCGCAACGCGACCGTGAGGTTCTTCACCGGGATGCCTAGATCCGCATACGTCTGCAGCCCGATGTTCATCCCGTCGGCGTACTCGTACGCCCAGCCCTTGATCTCTGGGTTGGTCGTCAGCAACCCCTGAAACACGCCGGGGATCGCCGGAGGGGACCAGAAGGTGTCTCCGGTCGTCGTGTTCTCGTTGGCAGGCGGATTGACCAGATCGAGCCCGTCCGCGAACTCCGTGACCGCGCATTGCTGCCAGCCGAGGGACAGGGCGTTGTTCGGTGTCCCGCCGAGGAGCGCCACCTCGCCGTCACCGACACCCGTGTTCAGGACGTCGGCGAAGCTCGTCCCGAGTGCACACAGATCCTCGCCGACCACCGTCAGGTAGTCCTCACCGGGGATCAGGGCACCTTCCTGACCGGGAAGTCCGACGTAGCCTGCCGAGAACGGGATGTAGTGGATGCCCGCCTCCTCGGCCTCGAGGACTTCCTCTCTGAGCCCGACCCCGATGTCGGGGTAGCCGACGATGAGGTCGACCCCTCGGTTGATCAGGAACCGGATGTCGTTCTCGGCGATCGTGGGATCGAAGGTCGGTCCGCCGAAGTTGGCTTCGGTGGAGACGATGGTTCCGATCTCCTCGTAGGTGAGCGCCTGGAGGATCGCCTCCATGTGGCTCACCGC